>JAEUHI010000050.1 GCA_016795385.1 Verrucomicrobiales bacterium
ACTCTTCGCCTACATTGATGCCTACTACAACACGCGCCGGCGACATTCCTCTCTCGATTACCAGACCCCGGCCAATTTCGAGGCCAAACTCAACTCACCAAAATAAACAACACCGGTCCAAAAATCAGTGGCATCTCAAGCAGCAATCCTCTCGAGACCGAGAGCCCGTCCTCCTTGGCGCGCCACGTGTCCGGCAATCCCAGGAATGTCGGGACCTGCACCAGTCGCTCCTCGAGCCGGAGAGTCCGGTCCACCACGACGACGAGGCTGTCATCCGGCACTTCCGCCACCACCAGCGGAGAATGGGTATTGATGACGATCTGGCGGAGTGGGTTGTCGTCGCCGCATTCTTCCGTGGGATCCATCGCGATGTCTCGCAGCAACGAGATGATCGCCGGGATGCGTTTCGGGTGGATTCCGTTTTCGGGCTCCTCCAGACAAATCACCCCCGTCACCTTGGGATCCTCCTCCAGGATCGCGAGAGCCAAAAACCGGAGCGTGCCATCCGACAAGCCACGCGCCGGAATGGAATTTCCCGAATGGTCGTTGACGAGAATTGAGTAAGCTTGGCGAACCGGATCGCGATCCAAATGGATGTCCCGGACGTTCTCAACCAGTTCGGTCAACCGTCCCGCGACCCGCGACGCCACCGCGGTGTCGCCGCCATCCGCTTCGATGAGCCGGTTGAGCGTCGCGGGCATGTGACGGCCATGGACATCGATCATGCTCGGATCGTTGAAGCCGTCCGGGGCACGGAGGCTCGAGGATTCCAACGCGAGGAATCGCCACGATTCCAGTTCCCGTTTCGCACAGAGAGCCGTCGGAGACTCCGAGGCATTTGCGGTGGAGAGAACCGTCCGTGGCAGATTCCGCGCCAGAGCCGGGATCGGTTTCCCGGAACTCCCGCCATCCTGGTGCCGCTGGATCACCGTTTCACCGCCACGATCGGCCGTCGAGATGAAGTAGTCGCGCCGCCCACCTCCCGTGGCCTGTTTCAGGCTGCCCCGCCATTTCGGTGAGTGTTTGAAATGGAGATGTTTCGACGCTTCCGACCATGGATGGTAGCTCAACTGCTCTCTCACGATTTCGAGCGATGGATTCGATCCGCGGTTGCTCCGCTCCACGACTGAAAGTTCGTAGGTGAGGAACGTGAAGGTCGCCCTCGCTTCCTGGTTGAGGTCGTCACGTGCGAACTTCGGGACGATCATCTCGACTTCGAAATCGATCCGTCGGCTCCCTTTCTTTCCGTCGAAGCTGAAAATATGGTCGGGGCTCGAAGCGATCCCGCCGTCGCCCCGGATCGCCAGCGCCGCTTCCAGCATCGTCCTGGATCCCGTCAAACTCAGGAACTGGATCGCATCGAACAAATTCGATTTCCCGCTCCCATTTGGTCCGGCCACGCAGGTGAACTCGCTGAAGCGCAGATCCACCTCGCGTAGATTTTTGAACCCATTGATTTTGATTCGGGTGATCATCGCAGTTTACCCAATCTCCAACACCGGCAGCGCTTTCACAATCCGATTTGTCTTCAGGCTCACCGTAATCACCCGCAGGAACAGCTCCAGGGGATACTTGGCGTTGCCCATGGTTTCGGTTGCCCGATGCTGGTATCGTCGACAATGCCGCTGGCTTTGTCAGTGTTGACGGACTGACGCTCCTTGACCCGTTCGATGGCGGACTTTCCGTCGCTCCCCGGATTGAACAAAACAGCCACCGCCGACACTTATTCGCTTTCCCCTTCCCTGCCTTGCCTCCACACTCCTGTTCCGACCGAGCCGCCGGATGAACGATTGCAGCATCAAGAAACCGCAGTATATTTAAGGTTTCTTAAATTTATGGCCTCACGAATCTTCCTCCTCCTTGCCGCCCTTTTGATGGCGTTACCGGGTTCGTTGCGAGCGGACTACGTGCCGATGAACGTGAAAGTCCCCGAACCGCGGCGCGAGTTCCGCGCGGCGTGGATCGCGACGGTGCACAATCTCGATTGGCCTTCGACCTACACGCTCTCCCCTGACCAACAGCGCGGGGAAATGATCGCCCTGCTCGATCTCGCGGCTTCGACCGGACTCAATGCGGTCGTGTTCCAGGTGCGCACCGAATGCGACGCTTTTTATCGTTCGAGCCTCGAGCCGTGGTCGTTTTTCCTGACCGGCAATCAGGGCGTCGGTCCCTCGGACGGCTACGATCCCCTTTCCTTCGCGATCGCCGAGGCGCACAAGCGGGGCATCGAGTTGCACGCGTGGTTCAACCCCTTCCGGGCGAGCGCCACGGAGCGGTCCAACAAATCCGCCAAACACATCACCCGCACCCACGCCTCGCAGATGCTCTCGGCCGGGACGATGAAGTGGGGCAACCCGGCGTCGGATTTCGTCCGCCAGCGCGCCATTGATGTGATGGTCGACGTGACCCGCCGCTACGATGTCGACGGGATCCACATCGACGATTATTTCTACCCCTATCCGAAGACGGTGAACGGGAAAACGATCGATCAATTCAACGACTCCTCTTCCTACAACGCCTACCGCGCCAAGGGCGGCAAGCTCGACCTGCGCGACTGGCGACGCGACCAGATCAACAGCTTCGTCCGCACCACCTACGGGGCGATTAAGTCGAACAAGAGCTACGTCGATTTCGGGATCAGCCCCTTCGGGATCTGGCGTCCGGGCAATCCCTCGACGGTCAAGGCAGGGCTCGATGCCTATGATGACATCTGCGCCGACTCGAAACTCTGGTTCAACCAGGGATGGCTCGACTACATGTCCCCGCAGCTCTACTGGCGCGTCGATTCCGATCAAAATTATGCCTCCCTCTACAAGTGGTGGGCGGGCGAAAACAAGAAGGGACGCCACCTCTTCCCCGGCATCGCCTCGAGCCGGATCATGAGTTCCGAAGACCGCGGCCGACCCGCCGGTGAGACCGTGCGTCAGATCGACATCACCCGTCAGGCCCCGTCCCCGGCGGGAGCCGGTCACCTCCACTGGAGCATCGAGGCGATCAAGAACGATCGCGGCGGCCTCCGTTCGAAGCTGCGTGAAGTCTACGCTGAGAACGCCATTCCCCCCGCTTCGCCCTGGCTCGGCTCGACCCAACCCGCTCCCGTCTACGTCGCGCCCGCGCAGAATCAGACCGGTCTGCACCTCACCTTCAAGCCCGAGCCCACCGCCCGCTGGCGCGTCATCCAGGTGCAGAACGGCAATCAGTGGATCACCCTGCGCCTCCTCCCCGCCGCGCAGCAGACCATCCAGCTCCCCAGCGCACCCAGCGCGGTCGCGATCCGCCACGTCGGACCGACCGGCGTGCTTTCCGTGCCCACCGTCCTCGTGCGACAATGACGTGAGATTGACCGTTTTCCCGGGTTGAAGGCCGGGCGAGCCGCGCGATAATCCCCTGTTGATATGAGAGGCCTCCGCCCCCACCTCCGTCCCTGCGTCGCGATCTTGTTCGCCCTCGGCCTCAGTTCCTGCAACAAGGACCTCGAGGAGCGTCTCGATCGTCTCGAGGCCGAGCTGCGGGGCGTGCGATCGGACACGCGCGACACGGTGGAGGAACTGAAGACGCGCGTCATCTCCGCGGAGACCAAGGTGGGTGTCGGCAGCGGAGGAAAGACCCTCGACGAGCGCATCACGGGGCTCGAATCCTCCTTCGGCGAAGTGCTCGCGATGAAGTCGCGCGACAACGAGATGGTCTATCTCCGGGCGAACCTCCAGGGCCATGCCCCGCTCCTGACCGATCACGGCACCTTTCTCGTGCGCATGGAGGGGATCGATCTCAATGCCAGCGCCGGCACCTATTCCGTCCATCTCAACATCGGCAATCCCCAGGCCATCGCCATCCAGCAGTTCACCCTCCGAGGTCACCACGGCGGAGGCACGCCCGAGCTGCCGGAGGGCGAAGCCTACGACCTGCGCAACGAGAAGCTGAAAGCCTGGCAGGAAAGCCTGAAGCCCTTCGAGTATCGCGTCACCAAAACGCTCGAACCCTTCGCGTGGACTCCCTTCGACATCGAGATCGCCGCCGATTCACGCGAGGAACTCGAGATGATCCGTTTCGCCATGGTCATCGAGAATGCCCAGCTCAACCGCCAGCTCGCCGAGAGCGGCGGATCGGGCGGCAGTCAATTCGGCCACATCGATGTCGATTCCAAGGCCGCCACCGTGCTCAAGACCGACTACGGCGCTTTCCTCGTGGCCGTGAAGAGTGCCGAGCAAACCGACATCGGCACCAAACTTCATCTCGAGATCGGCAATCCCTACGGATTCACCTTGAATCAATGCCGTCTCCTCGGTGACTACGGCACGGCCCGACCCAAGCGCGATCAGAGCACGAGCGAGGAAGAATACGGTGAAAAGATGGCCGCGTGGGGAGCCTCGCTGCAGCCGTTTGAAGCCATGATCTCCACGAAGATCTCCAATTTCCGCTGGAGCAAAGCCACCATCCTCGTGCCCGGGAAAGTGGAAGACGTGAAATTCCTCCGCTGCCAATTGCGCGTGGAGGATGTCACCCTGCCCGCCGCCATGGCGGGGGCGGAGTGATTCCCGCCTCTGCTCCTACGCATACTCTTACCTCATACTCTTTCTCAGCGGAGGCCAAGGGAGGTTCGGTTTTGGGTATCTGCATTTCTCCGTCGCCATTGTGACGTCGGTGGACTTCGCGTCATCTCTCCTACTCATACTCTTACCTCATACTCTTACTCTGCGGAGGCCAAAGGACGTTCGGTTTTGAGTATGAGTATGAGTATGAGGTAGGAGTAGGAGATCAGGGCCGGCAGACCCCCTTCTTCGAGGGCGTCCGGAAAAAGTCGATGAACGCCTTGGCTTCGGGCTCCCACTCCTGTTCATCGGCGGCGGCGAGGGCTTCCTGCAGGCTCATCTTCGCCAGGTAGATGAGGGCGTAGGCATCCTTCACCTTTTGCCTCGTCGCGGCGGAGAGACCGGCCCGGCGCATGCCGACCACATTCAGGCCGCAGATCTGGTTCAGCTCCGACACGAGCGTGAAAGGAGGCACATCCTGGCTGATCGAGGCGTGCCCTTGGGCCATACAGCGGTCGCCGAGCCGCACAAACTGATGCACGCCCGTCCCGCCCCCGAGAAAGGCTCCGCTGCCGAGATGCACGTGCCCGCCGAGAAGACAACCATTGGCCAGCACGTTTCCATCGCCGATCACCGTATCGTGTCCGAGGTGACAGCCGACCATGAGGAGATTCCCCTCGCCCACGATCGTGTTCTCCCCCGCCCTCGCGCTGCGATGGATCGTGACGTGCTCGCGGAAAAGATTCCTTGCCCCGGCGATGACGCCGCTCTTCTCGCTGCGGTCGAAACCGAGATCCTGGGGATCCGCGCCGATCACCGCGCCGTGGCCGACCTCGCAGCCCTCGCCGAGGATGACCGATCCCACGATCTGGGCGTGGCCGCGGATCACGCATCCGGCCCCGAGCCGGGCTCCGGACTCGATCACCGCAAAGGGACCGATTTCAACATCATCGGCGAGTTCCGCACCGGGTTCGACAAAAGCAGTAGGGTGGATTTTCACGGGAGAGGCCGGAGTCTACGTAGGACGGGAAGCCTTGGCAACGGGAAACGAGCGGCAAGCTCGCGTCATGGATTTCACTCCCCCACCCTCGCCGCCGCCGCCTCGGGCACGGGTTCCTTGTCCACGGGCGAGTGATCGAAATCGCCGCCGAGGGCGAGATAGAGATCGACGCGGTTCGCGAGCAGTTCATACTTCGCCGCGAGGAGGACGCTTTCCGCCTCGAAGGCGCGGCGCTGGCTTTCCAAGAGGGTAATGATCTCGACCAAACCCTCTTCATACTCCCCGAGGCTGAGACTCTCGGCACGCCGCGATTCATTCACGGCGGTGGAAAGGGCGGCGACCTCGGATCGCAAATAGCGCTCCGCGGCGATGGCCGTCTCCACTTCGCGGAAGGCGGTCAGCGCCGTCTCGGCGTAGGTGTTGACGAGCTCGTCGCGCTCGGCTTCATCGAGGCGGATGTTCGCGCGGAGGCGGCCGCCTTGGTAAAGCGGACGGGCGAGGTTTTGTCCGATCGCCCACACCATTTTCTGAATGTCGAAGATGTCGCCGAACTCATCGGTGCTCGCGGTACCGATCGATCCGCTGATGCTCAGGGAAGGCAGCAGGGCCTTGCGGCTCGCGGACAACTCCTTCAAGGCGGCATCAACCTGCGCCTCGGCGGCAAGGAGATCCGGACGACGCAGGAGCAGCTCGCTCGGAATGCCCTTGGGAATGTCGCGGGTGATGCGGGGGAGACCGCCGATCGAGGTAATCGTTCCCTCGGGATAACGGCCGAGCAAGGTCTCCAAGGTGCGGCGGGATCCATCAAGCTGGCGTTGGGACAGGAGGATGGCCCGCTCCGCCCGCGCGATGTCGGCACGGCTCAAGCTGATCTCGAGGGCGGCCTGATCAGCGAGGTCGCCCGCTTCCAGGCGCGAATCGAGGATTTTCAGATTCGTCCGCAGACTCCCGAGGGTGCGACGCGAGATCTCGATCTGCTCCTGTGATTCGACGATGGAGAGCGCCGTTTTCACGACATTCGCGGCGAGGGAGAGACGCGAGGACTCGTAGAGACTGGATTCCGTCGCGACGCGGTCGAGCTCGGCATCGCGCAGATTTTTGAGACGGCCCCAGAGGTCGATTTCCCAGCGGAGGTCAAGGCCGAAATTGAAGTTGTTTGCCCGGGTGTTCGCAAATTCGGAACCCCGCAGATTCTGCGAACGCGAAGTGGAGAGTGAGGCATCGACGGCGGGCAGCCGATCGGCTCCGGCGATGCGGGCGCGCTCCTGCGCCTGGGCGATGCGGGTGCGAGCGGCCGCGAGACTGTAGTTTTGCCCCACCGCCTCCTCGACGAGGGAACGCAGGGCGGGCGATCCGAAATCATCGAGCCAGCCGGTCACCGCCTGGCCGGGCACTCCACCGCCGGCGGTCCAACGCGTGGGAAGGTCACCGACCGCGGCCGGAGCGTCGAATTTCGGGCCATTCCAAAACGTGCAGCCCGTCAACGACAGTGTCATCGCCGACGCGACGACAAGGAGGCCGCCACGTCCCGTCGCCAGGGTGGATACTGTTGGTTTCGTGCTCAAACCCGGCTCATTCAGGTGCCAAATCGGGGCCTTGTCGAACCGGAAGTTCACAAAAATCGCTCCACGATCGTGAAAAGCCCGTATCCGGCCACGAGCACGGCGAGAGGCGTCACGACCGACTTGCGATACCACGCGAAGCGGCTGAGCGAGAGCAGATTGGCCGCCCCGACGAGGATGACGAGGAAAAACGCGGCCTCGGTGCCGAGGAGGAAGAGGATGAGACGCCCCGTGCCGAGATCTCCGCCCGCGATCAACCCGCGGTAAGCGTCCGTATCGATCAGGGAGAGCCCGAGGAAAATCCCGCCGACCGCCACCAGAGGATATCGCCACGGTTTCACCTGATGATGCAGCAAGGCCTCGATCGCCACCACGCCGACCACGGCGGCGAGCCCCATCCAACTCCACGAGGGCACCGTCACCAGCCCCCATGCCGCTGCGGCCACCGCCAGCCCCTGCCCCAGCAGAATCGCACCCGCCTGCCACAACACGCTGGTGCGGCCGAGGGTCAAGAGCAGCATCCCGATGACGAGGGCCGCGGGCAGCGCCGATTCATGCAAAAACGACCTCCAGCCCGAGGTAAATGCATTGATCGTGGGACTCGGAGCGGCGGGATCCGACGTGCTCGCAGGAGCTTCGAGAGCCGGGGCCGTCGCAGGATCCGAACCGGGTGTTGTCGGTGCGGCCGCGCCCTCCGACGACTGCGTGAAGGGATCGCCCTCCTCCGTCGGCAGCACACTCACCGGTCGGCTGTATTCGCCGGCGAGGATGACCTGCATGCGGCGGCTCGGCTGTTCATCCTTCACCACCACCATCACGACGGCCATGGGACAACGGGGATCGAGGTAGAGGAGGAATTCCTTCGCCGATTCGGGGAATTTTCCCTTCATCTTCGTCAGGACCTGCCGACGGCGCAGTTCCTCGGGCGTGTCTTCGTCGCTCGTTTCCTCGACCGAGATCTCCATCTCCGGCTTCTGCTCCGCTTGGTCAAACATGACGATGAGGTAGCTTGCAAACTCCCGAGCCGCGTCCTCCGGGGAGATCTGGTCGTTCAACGCCGGATCTTCGCTCGGCACCACCTCCATCGCCGCATCCAGCGTGTAGGTGCGATCTTTGGTGTTGAGGTAGGAGATGAGCGAAACCGACGAGACACGATGGGCCTGGGCCGAGGGTGGCCGGAGCACGATGGAGAGAACGCAGAGGAACAAAAAGAGGAATCCGCGAAGGGACGGAACATGGTAACCAAGGTGACGCATGCCGCCAATTAGAACGGGGATCGGACCAAAGTGCAACCGGAACACGACGTCTTGCCTCAGGCGCAAAAAGTGCCCTATTGGCACCTGGCTCGTCTTCGCTGGGTAGAGAGGAATGCGATGGCGGATGTGACGCTCAATTTTGAAGCCCATCCGGGAGACCAGACTGTTCCCGTAATCTGGCAGCTTCGGAACTGATCGTCTCCAAGTCCATGTCTTCGAAGAGAGAGTCACGCCATTGAGTGTAATCGAAAGGTTCCCGCAGGAGGAGGGTGATAAAGCGCTCCGCCTCGACGGACCCCAGGCAGTCAACGAGAGCCGCGGCTCCCTTGGAGCGAATCTCGGAGTCAGTCATGGAAGTCTGCATAATACTCGATGGGATTCAGGACGCGGATGCCAACAACCAAAGCCCGCCTCCTCAATATCCCATCATCCGTTGTAAAAAACAGCTCACATTTCATCGCCAAGGCAGCCGCGAGATGAATCGCGTCCTTTTTCTTGAACCCAGCGCGATGGAATTCGCGAGCTCGATCGAGAATCATCGAGGACTGATTCGTATCCGTGGTCGCGAGATTTCTCCAACGCTGGATGCTTTCTCTTCGCGCTTCGATCGGGTTCGAATAATTCTCGTAGTCCAACATGTAGGACCAAGCCAATCGTAGTTTTCCGCTGCGAATTTCACGTTGAATGCCGAGTTTCGCCTCCGTCTCAAGTTGCACCCGCATCTGGGTCTGGTCGTCAAACGGCCTGTTGAAACAGCAATTGTCGAGGTAAACGAGCATCTCAGGAGGCACGGTCCATAACTCTGCTCCCTCTACACGCGAAGCCAACTGGAATCAAGCGCCCCCCAAAGCAGCCGTCCCGCAAAAATTCGCGCCAGCCTGATCGCGTGATTGCTTTCGTCTTGTCCCCGCCTGAGCTTTCTGGTGTCTTCTTCTCCTTCTAAGATCAGGACCCCACGAACCGTTTTTTGACCATGACCTCCAAGAAAAAGCCCTCGAAAGAGCTGGACCGCCGTAATTTCCTCCGCACTGCCGCCGGCACCGCCGCCGCCACCGGCACCCTCCTCGGGGCCGTGAAAGGTGCGGGCGTCGACCCCTCGCAGAAACTCAAAGTCGGCTTCATCGGCACGGGCGGTCGCGGCACCGGCGCGGTCGTGCAAGCCCTCTCGGCCGACGACAATATTTCCCTCCATTCCGTTGCCGATGTTTTCCAGGACAAGATCGACGGAGCCCTCGCCCAGCTCGCGAAGGATCCGAAAGTGAAGGACAAGGTCGATGTGCCGAAGGAGCGCCAGTTCGTCGGGCTCGACGGTTACAAGCGTGTCCTCGACTCGGGTGTGGATGTCGTCCTTCTCACGACAACACCGGGTTTCCGCCCCCTCCACCTCCGCGCCGCGATCGAGGCGGGCAAACACGTCTTCGCCGAGAAGCCCATGGCCGTGGATGCCGCGGGAGCCCGTCATTGCCTCGAGTCCCTCAAGATGGCCGAAGGCAAGCCGATCTCCATCGTCGCCGGCTTCTGCTGGCGCTATTCGCCGAGCCGCCGCGAAGCCTACAAGAAGGTGATGGAAGAAGGCATCATCGGCGACGTCGTGGGTGTCTACGCGACCTACTACTCGAACCACTCCAAACCCCACCTCGATCCCTCGCTCCGCATGGATGGGATGAGCGACATCGAGTGGCAGATCCGCAACTGGTACAACTACACCTGGCTCGGAGGCGGTGGTCTCGTCGAGCAGGCCGTGCACAGCGTCGACAAGATCGGGTGGGTCATGGGCGACAAGCCCCCGCTGCGCTGCCGCGCCACCGGCGGCCTCGGCGCTCCGCAGGCAGGGGGCAATATCTTCGACCACTACCACATCGCCTACGAATACGGGAACAACGTCTGGTGCCACCTCGGCTCGCGCAAGGCCCCGGGTTGTTTCAATGAAAACGCCGACTACGTCCGCGGCACCAAGGGCACCCTCGTCCTCGGACGCGGCGGCGATCCCTACATCGAAGACAATGACGGCAAGCTCCTCTGGCGCTACCGGAAGCCGCGCGAAGGTGAGGCGAACATGTACCAGGTCGAACACGACGAGCTCTTCAAATCCATCCGCACCGGCCAGCACATCAATGACGGTGCCCGCATGGTGAACTCGACGATGATGGCGATCATGGGCCGCATGTCCGCCCAGACCGGCAAGGAAGTCTCTTGGGAAGAGGCGATGGCCGCGAACGAGGATCTCTTCCCCGGCGAAGAGAACCTCTCGTGGACGCAAAGCTACAAGCCCCACGACGTGCCCAAGCCCGGCGTTTTCCAGATCCCCGGGATCGGCGGCGTCGAAAACAAGGCGTGATCGCCCGATCGCGAAGAACCGCTGCTTTTCCTCGACAAGGGCGACCTCGCGACACCGCGGGTCGCCCTTCTTGTTTCCCTCCTCCAACCCATGAAAACCGTCTCCCTCCTCGCCGGCTTGCTTTTTTCCGCCGTCATTCTTTCCGCCTCCGAGCCTCCTCTGGCGACGACCCAATTCCCCGATCTCGCCTCGATGCCCGATCGCACCGAGGACTTCCGTAAACGTCTCACGGAAGGAAACGGTGCCCTCCTCCTCGAGCCCGGTGCCCACCGCATCACCGGCACATTGGAGGTGGTTTTGTCAGGGAAACACAGCGCCATGATCCGCCCGGCCACCGGCAGCGCGACCCTTATCATGGATGGTCCCGGGCCCGCGATCCGCATTGTTGGTTCACATGAAGGGACCGCATCGCCTTCCTCCTTCAAGGTGGAGACTTTTCACGAGCGCATGCCCCTCGTCGAAGGCATCGAGATCGTCGGCAATCATCCGGAGGCCGACGGGATCGAACTCGTGCGCACCTTCGAGGCCATCCTCTCGAAGGTCGCGGTGCGCTGGTGCCGGGACGGCATCCGGCTCTACGAGCGCAACCGCAACGTCACGATCTCGGACGTGAATCTCTATGAAAACCGCGGCATCGGCCTGCATCTCGACGACGTGAATCTGCACCAGATCGATGTCGCGAATTCCCACATCAGCTACAACCGGGGCGGCGGCATCGTCGTGCGCGACGGGAACGTGCGCAATCTCCAGATCACCGGCTGCGACATCGAATCGAACATGCCCGGCGACGACTCGCCCACGCAGACCGCGAACATCCTTCTCGACGTCTCGGGCTCGGCCGATGACAAGTCGCGCTCCATCGCCGAAGTCGCGATCACGGGCTGCACGATCCAGCACAGCTCGAATTACTCCGGCAAGGATTTCAAAGAGCTCGCTCCCGGGGGAGCGAACATCCGTTTCCTCGGCAAGGAGATCGCGCCGATCGACTCGGTCACGATCACGGGGAGTGTGCTCAGCGACGTCTCGCTCAACGTCGATGTGCGCGATTGCACCGACATCACCTTCACCGGCAACGTCCTCTTCGCCCCGAATCCCGACAACCTGCACGTCGTCCGGAGCAAACGCGTCATCGTGAACGGCAACACCTTCAATCCCCGCGAATTCGAACGCCCGGGACGGATTGTTTTCGACGAATGTCAGGATTCTGTTTTTTCCAACAACACCCTGCGGGCCCTCCTCGCGCCGGAGGGATCGGTCGTCGTGAAGGGTTCGCGGCGGATCGCGCTACAAGGGAACGTCCTCACCGAATCGCAGGGGGGCGTGACGATCGAGGGCTCGTCGGACATCGTCGTGAAAGACTGGCTCGTCTCCGGTCTGCCCGAAGGTGCTACGTTCGTGACGAAGGATGACGCCTCACAACGGATCGTCGAAGAGGGAAATGTGACCGCTCCGTAGCGGTCAAGATCGAACGTCCCTCGACGCCCGTCGGAAGCGTCGCCGCTTCCGCTACCGCTGACGCGTTCATCGCAGCGCTCCCCGTAGCGGGACGTGCAAACGTTCCGAAGCGAACGTCCCTCGACGCCCGTCGGAAGCGTCGCCGCTTCCGCTACCGCTGGCGCGTTCATCGCAGCCATCCCCGTAGCGGGACGTGCAAACGTTCCGAATCGAGCGTCCCTGAGGTCCGTCGGAAGCGTCGCCGCTTCCGCTACCGCTGGCGCGTTCATCGTAGCGCTCCCGTAGCGGGACGTGCAAACGTTCCGAAGCGAACGCCCCTCGACGCCCGTCGCCCTCTCAATTCAATCCTTTCGGCCCTTCCGGCGCGGGACCGGTGCCGGGCACGAAGGCGAGCACTAATCCCCACTCCGCTTTGGCCGTCGTATCGAGGATGAGTTGGCAAAACGAATGCGTGATCTGTTCGTTCAGGACGATCTCGATCCCCTGCCCTTTCTCGGGATGCAGGCACAGGAGAGGCTGGCCGTCGGGGGCCGGCTTCACCCCGACGCTGAAAAGCAAGATCGGCGCTTCGCCGAGCGGCAGGTAGGTGCTTTCCTGGTATTGCGTTTTGAAGTCCGCCTGTGAAACGACTTCCTGGTGTTTCAACTCCTGCTTCGTCGCTTCAACCAGCGGATCCGCAACCGGCGGGACCACGGGGGCGTTCGGAGCATCCGGAGCGATGGGGCGGTTCGCGAGAATCTGGGTCAAGGTGTGCCACAAGATCGCGGTGTAACGCCGCGTCATCCAAAAGCGGAACTCCTGCCGCGCCTTCGTGTTGACGCGGAAGAGCATGCGATCCTCCGTCGCCACATACGTGAGCTGCATTTGATGCATTTGACCCATGCGGCGAATCCTCGCTGCTCCCGGCGGCGCGTCAAGTGGCCAAGGCGGCCATCACCCCCTCCCACTCATGGAAATCGATCCTGTTTCCCGAGCGCGTCCGGCCTCGGCCTGCCCTCGTGATCGAGAAAAGGCAGCGGATTCTCCACCCGCCCGAGCGGACGCACTCCCGGCCCCTGCGAATCCGCACCGATCCCGAGATCGGCATCCATCGTCGCCGCCAAGGCCTGCAACTCTTTCACCACCCCGGGATTCGCCTCCGCCACGTTCGTTGCCTCACCGGGATCCGAGTCGAGATTGAAAAGGGCCAGACCCACGGGACGTTGTCCTGCTTTGCCCTTTTCCTTCGGAGGTGCCGACGTGCCGAAATGCAGCTTCCATGGCCCGCGACGGATCGCTTGCAGCTCGAAACCCCGGAAATAGTGAAAGACCTCGTGCCCTTTCGCGCCCTCCTTCCCGAGCCACACGCCGGAAGCGTCGATGCCGTCCAGCTTGCGATCCGACGACAGCGCCGCTCCGGCGAGTGAGGCAAAGGTCGGAAGGACATCGTGCATCCCGGTGATCGCATCACTGCTGGTGCCCGCCGGGACCGTCCCCGGCCACCACACGATCGTCGGAGCGCGCACGCCGCCTTCCCAGGTGCTGCCCTTGTGACCGCGCAGGACTCCGTTGGTGCCCCGCGGTGTGCCGCCATTGTCCGAGGTGAAGATGACGAGGGTGCGCTTTTCGATGCCCAGCTCCCGGATCGTGTCGAGAACACGGCCGACACTCCAGTCCATCTCCTCGACCCAATCGCCATAGAGTCCGTTGCCCGATTTTCCGACCCAATCCTTACCCGGATAGAGCGGAAAATGCACCGCGCTGTGAGGCAGGTAGAGGAAGAACGGCTTCTCCGCATTCTCCCGGACAAACTTCACGGCCGCATCGGTGTAGGTCGCGACGATGGCCTGGTGCTCGTCCTGCTTCACGCGCCCCACGACTGTCCCGTTCTCCACGAGAGGCAGAGGCGGCTGTCGCATTCCTTTCAGTCCGGTCTCGGGGGCCTCCGACCACGCCTTGGCTTTGGCGGCGTTTTCCGTCGTGTCGGGAATCGGCGCGCCGAGATCGCTCTTCGTTCCCTCGTCCGCCGTCCCCATGTCGTTCGAATAGGGAATGCCGAGATAGTAGTCGAAGCCCTGCGCGGTCGGGAGAAACTCCGGTTGGTCTCCGAGATGCCACTTGCCGACGCAGCCCGTGCGGTAGCCCGCCCCGCGGAGCACCTCCGCGATGGTGATTTCGTCAGGATGCAGGCCCACCGCCCCTGCCGGGAAAAGCACGTGCGGGATGGGCAGGGCGCGCTTCGGATAGGATCCGGTCAGAAGAGCGGCGCGCGAGGGTGAACAGACCGGAGCCGCGTAGTAGGCGGTCAACTTCCGACCTTCCTTCGCCATGCGGTCGAGGTTCGGCGTGCGGTTCAGGGTCGATCCGAAGGGCCCGATGTCCTCATAACCCAGGTCGTCGATGTTGATGACGATGAAGTTCGGCTTGGCTTCTTCGGCCACGACCGGAGCGACGAGCGAGGCCAGAGCGAGGACGAAAATCGAATGAAGAGATTTCATGAGATGCAGCATCAACCCGCCGCGGCGGGATTTGTTTCACGGTTGTTTCGGCATGATCGCTTCGAGGGGCTTTCCATCGAGGAGCCAGCTCAGGTTGAAAGAGACGACCTGCACCGCACCATGGGGATCTTTCTCACCGCCTTCGAAGATCAGATAGATCCTGCCTTCGCTGACCGTGCCATGGCGTCCCACCCCAAGATTCGAATAGGCGCTCGGTCCGTCGTGGATCAGGCGCTTCACCGGCCAGGTCTTGCCGCCGTCTCCACTGACCCACACCGTGATCTTTTCCCGTGCGGTCGCGATCGAGGCGCCGACTTGACCGGGCATCACACCCCCATCGGTGTCGGCGTTGCTGTAGAGGAGAATGTCGCGTCCCGCCACCGGCAGGCGGATCATCCCGCCCATCAATCCGTAGGAGGTGCCCCGCGCTCCATCCGGCAGATCGGGACTGCGATAGGCCCCGATCCAGAGCTGGCCGCCGTCGTCGCTGTGGGCGAGGAAGCGGTTGCCGCGGCTCATGTGCTCGCGCGAGTTGTAAAGAATCGTGCCGTCAGAGAGCTCCGCCAGGGCCGCCTCGCCCGTGCCCATCACCGGGAAAGGATGGCTCACCTGCCAGACCTTGCCCCCGTCGTCGCTATAGAGCGCCGTGCTGTAATGATAGGGTCTCCAGGGTGTGTCGTTCGAGTTGGCCGGCCCCATGATTCGCGCCGGCATGAGGAGACGGCCCCGCTTCGCACCAAAGGCCAGAGTGATGCCGCACTGCATCGCCGCGACGCCCTCGAGTTTGGGGATGAGCCCGAAATTGTCCGGCTTCACCGTGATCGTTTCCTTCGTCCAGGTCGCGCCCGCGTCGCGACTGCGGTAGAGCCATCCCGGATGAGGATTCACGTAGAGCAGATCACCGGTCGACTCGTCGATCACCGCATTGCCTCCGGTCGCGCCCTCGCCGATGAGGATCTCGGGTCCCCAGGTTTTTCCGCCGTCGGTGCTGCGACGACAAGTCGGGCCGCCCGGCGACTGGAAGGCCACCACCGTTCCATCCGGCGTCGTAATGATCCCACCCCATCCGCCGCGCTTTTCCCAAAGCTGCTGCATCGGGACGAAATGCGGCTCGCCGAGAAATTCGTCGAGAGATGAGGCGACCGCATGCGGCAAGGGTGGAGCGGTTTCGGCGCGGAGCAGCGGGACGACACAGGTGAGAAGCAGGGCAAGGCGGAGGGTTTTCATCGGTCGTGGCATGGACGTGCGGATTGAGGAGTTTGGCGGGCCAAATCCACGTCAGCAACGCGGAAGCGAGGCGCGATCGGGGAGCTTGTTTCTCACTCTCCCACCGCCGGCAGGGAATCCACCATCTTTGCTCCGGTGCGTTTCAGTTCTCCGAGGGTCGCTTCGCGCATCTTGAGAAGCCGCTCGCGGTGCTCCGTCTTTCCGGCGAGATTGGTGAGTTCGTCAGGATCGGCGAGAAGGTCGTAGAGTTCCTCGGGCTCGCCGACGTCGAGGGTACGGATGTATTTGTGGCGGCCCTCGACGAGCATGAGATACCACGGCACGCCGCTCTTGTGCCGGTTCTTCGGCGGTGCGGGCACGACGTCGCAGTCGGCGCCGAACTGGTCGGCGGTGAAGGGCATGAGCACGGGATACGGCCAGGCCATCGCGGGATCCTTCAGCAAGGGCGTGAGGTCGTGCCCGTGCATGGGCCAAGGCTGATCGAGTCCGGCGAAGGAAAGCAGCGTCGGAGCGATGTCGGCTCCCCCGACCGGCGTGGGACAAACTTTTCCCTCGGGCAAGGTGCCGGGCATGGAAACGATCAGAGGCGAACGGATGTTGGCGTCGTAGGGAGCGAGTTTGGCGCGGAAGCCGTGCTGTCCCCAGGCATATCCCTGATCGGAGGTGAAAACGACGAGGGTGTTCTCGAGTTGACCGCTCGCCTCGAGGGCGGCGAGGACCTGGCCGATGCCTTCGTCGAGCGCGCGCACCGCCTGATGATACTGACGCACCCAGGAAGACAGGGTGCGGCCCTGATCGCGCGTGGCGTTGTCGCCGACCTCCTTGCCGAGGGCCTTTCCCGAGAGAACGGGCTCGCCGTTTGCCCCTTCGGTCCAGGCGGTGATGTCCTGCATCCACGCCGGCTTGCCGGGGCGCGGTGGATAGATGTCAGCGGGCGTGGCGACCTTGGCGTCCGGATAATCCTCGCGATGTCGGTCGGCCGGGGTGTAGGGGGCATGGACGCCGCCGTAGCAGAGCCAGAGGAACCACGGCTTTTCTGCGTCGCGGTTTTTTCCCTCGATGTAGTCGATCGCCCAGCGGGTGTAGTTGTCGGTGGAGTAGCCTTTGACGATCTGCGGCTCACCGCCGTCGATGGAGAGGAGTTGGTCGTGGTAGTAGTTGGGTGAATTGTCAGGGTGACGCGGACGGTTCCACACGATCTGGTGATCCCAGTCACGCCCGAAGCCCGCATCGGTGCCGGAGTGCCACTTGCCGATCTGGGCGGTGTGATAGCCGTGCTTTCTCAGCTCGGCCGGCCAGAAAGGACATTGCGCCGGATCGTATTCGCTGCCGGGGTATTCTCCCTCCATGCGCATCGTCTTCGCTCCGTATTGGTGGAGCCCGGTGAGCATGGTGACGCGCGAAGGCATGCACCAGGTGCCGATGTAGGCATGGGTGAATCGCACGCCCCGCGCCGCGAGCCGGTCGAGATTCGGCGTCTTCGCGAACGGATCGGCATGTTCGTAGCACGAGAGCGTGCGATACGAGTGATCGTCGGTGTAGAGGAAGAGTAGGTTCGGTCGGGTGGGCTTTTCGTCCGCGGCCCGCGCGGGTATCACGACGAGGAGGGACAGGATAAAACCAAGACAAAGGGAGCGCATGGGATCGAAGCAGGGGTTTTCCGGAGTTTTACCGTGCCGCCGCGGGCTTGTCACGCGTTCGGTGGCCGGGCGGCTGCGGGTGATCAGGTTATCCCGACACCTCAATACTTCGGAAAAATCACCGATGTCGGGAAACGGTCTTCGGCATTGCTGCCGTCGCCGATGTATTCCTCGCGCGGTAGATTGACGAGAGGCCATGAGGACGGCCGCACGCGGACAACACGACCGGGGCGGATCCCCTCGATGACGAGATCGGTCTCGAAGCGGATCTGGATCCCGCTGCTGCCGAGTGGAATGTCAACGGCAGCCTTCGCGACCTCGAGGAGGGTGCCCTTCGAAGCCATGTGTGCGGGACCGTAGGCTCCCCCGGCATGCTTGAGGGTGTTCTCGGCTCCATTCATCGTCACGGAGACATCCTTTTTGAAATCCTCATAGAGCGACGGATCCATCCCGCCGAAAAGGGTCGCCGTCACCGTGGCCCGGCCGAACTTGCCATACTCGACGGCATCCACCCAAGCGGGCATCCATCGCCCGCGGACGAAGGTTTTGTGGGTTTCCAGCTGCCTCGCGCCGGCCCGCTGCATCGCGGTCTCGTCGAGCCAGATGTCGGAAACGTGGAAGCGGGTGAAAATGCCGTCGGGAGTGGGTTTCCACACGATTCCCAGGTGGACGGCTTGATCACCGAGAGCCTTCTTTCCGTCGGCCGGCCAAAGGCCCTCGGCGAGGATCTCGTCGATGCCCAGGGATTCCCTGCCCCGCCAGAATCGGGTGGCGCAGTCGAAGGTGAGCTTTTCAGCTTCCGCTTTCGCAGGTGCGCCCTGCTTCGGCTCTCGGGAGGCCATGAGAAAACCTTCGCGATTCTTGATCTCCACTTCCTTCAGCTTCCAGACCAAGCTCTCACGGAGGCAATGACTCGGTTCGTCCTCGAGCAGGAGGACGTGGTTTTCGGCGGGAGCAACGCCTTTCCCGCTGTAGCCGGCGGTTTTCTCCCGGTTGTCCACCGGCAGGACGGGCACGACCGAGGTCACGGGATCCGGCGGCAGGTAGGCGCGGACATGCAGCACCGTGCCGAGCGGGATGTCGCGCAAGTCCGCCGGCGCACCAAGATGATTCACGATGCCATACGGCAGCATCGCAAAGGGATGCGGGGCGTTGCGGAAAAAGGTCCCCTCCCCTTGCACCCGCAGGCTGCCGCGCCGGTTGGCGTGGTCGACGAAGACGAGCTCTCCGCGGTAGGAGTAAGCCTTTTCCAGCGGCGGAAACGTTCCGGCTGCCGGACGGAAGGGCTCGGGCTTCGGCTCATCGGCGCTGACCGGCAACACCGTGGCGAGGATCAGCGCGGGAAGCACCCAACGCCCGGAGAGAGGAACAAAACACTTCATGGATCTTGAACAAGGGTTCGGGAAATCATCTGGAACGGAAACCCGCTCCCGGTGCAGGGCATTTTTCCTCACAAAGCCACAACCCGGTTGCTGTCGCCGAATTGGTCCGTCTCCACCCCCATGCGCTGGGCCATGAGGAGGAGCAGATTGCTCATGTGGGCCTCGGTGTTCACGGGACGCCCGCAGATCTGGTAGTGGGCGGTGGTGAGCGCACCATCGCCGCCCAGGGCATAACCTTCGAAACCCTTGGCATCCCGGTTGAAGTCGAGGTGACCTCCGTGTTTCAGTCCAAGGTCCGTGCCGCCCGCGAGCACCAGTGGCAGGTTGGCGTTGCCGTGGCTGTGGCCGTAGCACATGCCGCTGCCGAAGAGGGCCATGGTCGAACCGAGGAGCGGTTGTCCATTGAGATCCTTCGTCTCCGAAAGCCGGTCGATGAAGTAGGCGAACTGCTCGATGGCGAAGGTGTCGTACATTGTCAGCTTCTCCATGTATCCGGCATCGCCGCCGTGATGGCTGAGTTGGTGGCGCGACTCGGTGATGCCGATCTCGGGGATGGAGAATGCGTCACCTTCTCCGCCGAGGCTGAAGGTGGCCACACGGGTGACATCGGTCTGGAAGGCCAGCACCATGAGATCGTAGACGGTGCGGAAGTAGTCGCCCGCCATCGCGGCGTTGATGTCGCGATCGGTGCGCTTCCGATCCGCCTCGGAGATCGACGGCAGCGGCGTGTCCAGCCACGTGTCGGCGCGGCGGGTGCGGATCTCCGCCTCACGGACCGAGGTGAGATATTGCTCCATGCGTCCCTTGTCCTCGGCACCCATCTTCTTCTCGAGCTGGCGGACTTCCGCGAGATTCGCATCGAGCACGCTGCCCTTGCGGCGCAAGGCCCGGCGCTGGGCCTCTTTTCCACCTTTCGGTTCCTCGAAGAGCGAGGCGAAAATCTCGCTGCAGCGCCGCAGCGCGGGCAACTGCACGCCGTCGGCGGTCCAGGCCAGCGAACCCTGCGTCAGCGCCACCTCCATCGAGGGATATCGCGTATGGGGCGCGGTGATCTCCGCCATCCTTTGATCGACCGAGATCGTGTTCCGCTCGGTGGGGCCGATCTTGGCTCCGGTGAGCCAGATGTTGATACAGTTGTGATGATGCCCGAGCGCCCCCGGATGATGGAGACCGCTGATCGGCGTGATCGATTCGCGATGTTTCTCCAGAGGTTTGAGAGAACGGGAAAACTCGTAGTCCCTGCCAGGTTTGAGGATCTGGTAGTTCAGGGAATGGACGCCGTTCGCAAGGTAGATGAAGGCGCTGCGACGGGGCGTGGCAGCCGCCGTCTTCTCCGCCGCACGGAGCGGAATCATGCAATCAAGCAACGGCAGCGAGACAAAACTGCCGAGAGCCCGGAGGGCATGTCGACGGTCGATCAGCCAGGATTGGGAGAGGTAGTTGCTCATCGGGGAAGTTGGTTTCTCCAGCAGATTCAGGGAGGCCAGAAGATTATTTTTTGGGGTGTTTTACAAAGGCGATGTTAGCGGTCGACTTTCCAAAGTGGAAGATCACACCCCAATCGAGGTTTAGCCAACGAAGATGGGTCTGAAGTATCGCTCGATCGGACGGGGAAATACCCTCGGTGAGCGCGGAAACCGACACCGCGCATGAGTCATCGATGATAAGGCTGTCCAATGCGACGCTCCCATGATCAAGAACGGAGGCGGTGGGGTTCGAGGCGACGTGGAAGCCTGCCGATTGAATCGCAGCTCTGACGAGCCCCTTCCATGTGGTGTGTCGATACCCCAAGCCGACTTCTTGCAGACAGGAACGAACTGCCGCAATGATTCCGGTGGCGAACGTCGGCCGGGACACGAAGCCTGGCATCCGCGGCAAAGTGAAATCCGATGTCCGGGAACGATAAAGGAGGCGTTTCCAAAGCAAGCTTTGCTTTCCAAAATCCACCAATAGACTCGTGCGAAGCCTCCAAAATTTGCAGTAGCAGAACGCCTGCAAAAGATGTTCTGCAGCGAATAGTCCGCGCAAACACTTCAGTTCAGGGATGAAATGATTTTCAATGACGAAATCCGGCTCAAAGGTGTCGGCAACCAATCCCCGATATATCAAATCCCGCCTCGGTTTCGAAAGATGCGATATACCCGCTCTCGTCAAGGATTTCACCAACTCCTGATGGTAGATCTCTTCCCCGAGGCCCGGACCGACTGCGGAATGGACCTCCATCGCACACCCGATGAATGCACGGGTCACGGGATCCTCTTCAGACCGGACTTGTAACCTGCTGTGTATCATCTGTTCCATCTGCTGGCCTTCCTGAATCTGCTGGAGCCACAATCGCCTTCACCGCTTCCGCATCAGCTCCGACGTGGCGACGGACCGGACGATGTCCTTCACCCGGTAGCCGCCTTCTTTCGCACGGGCGGTGATGGCGTTGATGTCCTCTTCGTCGTCGTAGGTGAGGACGCGGCGGAGGGCGTAGGTGGCGAGGTGTTCGATGAAGGCGCGGGCGACCTGGTCGCGGTCTTCGAGAAGGAGCTGTTTGAAGTCCGTGGCATCCTTAAAAGGACGTCCATCGGGCAGCGCACCGGAGGCATCGACGGGCGGATCCGCGCCTTTGCCTGATTCGACCCGCTCGTGGGTCCGCCATTGACCGATCGCATCATAGTTGTCCCAGGCCAGGCCAAGAGGATCGATGCGGGCGTGGCAGGCGGCGCAGTTCGCATTCTGGGCATGTACCGAGAGCCTTTGGCGGATCGTCACCTTGTCACCCTCCGGCGGAATCGGCTCGATGGGATCGACGTTCGCCGGAGGTGGCGGCGGTGTTTTGCCGAGCACCACCTCGCTGAGCCACACGCCGCGATGCACCGGACGATGCCGCGTGCCATCCGAGGTCAGCCCCAGCACCGCACCCATCGTGAGCAACCCGCCGCGACGATGCTCGGGTTTCAGCGCGACGCGTTCAAAATCCCCTGATCCGGGTGCCGGCAGTCCATAGAACTCCGCGAGCCGCGCGTTCGCCACCGTCCAATCGGAGTCGATGAAGCCATCGATCGGCAGATCCCGGCTGAACATCTCCCGGAAAAACTCGACCGGCTCGTGGCGCATGCTCGTCTGCAGCCAGTCATCGTAGGCCGGGTAGAGCTTCCGGTCGGGCGGGAACATGCCCACCTTGTGCAGTTGCAGCCACTGTCTCGCGAAGTCATCGATGAAACGTCCGGCTTTCTCATCCGCGAGAAGGCGATCGACTTCCTTGGCCAATCCCTCACCCGCGAGGACACCACCCTTCGCGGATGCGAAGAGCGCCTCATCCGGCATCGAACTCCAGAGGAAATAGGAAAGGCGCGTGGCGAGTTCCGCGTCGGTCAGATGTTCGCGCACGGTCGGTTCGCCCTCGACGATGTAGATGAAATGTCGTGAGGTCAGCACCCCCTGCAGGGCGACACGGTAGGCATCGGCCGGTTTCTCGCCTGCCTCGATTTCCTCCCGGTAGGATTGCAAATACTCCTCCAGCTCCTCGAGCTTCACTCCGCGACGCCAGGCTCGCTCGGCAAAACGTCGCAGATGCTCCGCCACCACTTCCGGCGTCGCGTCTTCGGGTGGCATCACGCCCTCGCGCTTCGCCAATTCGGCCTCCGAGACGAGCGGTCCTTCCCACTCGATCCAATCGAGCAGCACGGTGGAGAAAAGTCCGTTGCCCTTGTCGTCGAACATCTGGGGGGCGTTCGGATTCAGCAGCATGGTCTCGCTGCTGTGTGTGAAGACGTAGCCGCCACGGCTCGCGAGCGCGTTGCGGAAGGCCGCCCCCGCCCGACGGTCCACCACGTCCGTGGCCACCACGCAGAAATCCAGCGACACGGGCATCTCGAGAAAGACCTCGAATTCATAGACCTGGGGAGCATCCTCCGGCGCGGTGACGTCAAACTCGATGATGCCATCGACCGTTTCCTCGCTGGTGCGCGTGCCGATGCTGAGGTGTGCGGTCTGACCTCCGGGCGGGCGGATGCCGCTGGCCTGGATGCGGAGCTTGTAGAGCCCGCTGTGCTCCGGCCCCGTTTTCCCAAACCAATGCGGCGCAAGCGCGTTCTCCGTCCTCCCGGGGAACATGAGGAATCGCAGCGGCCGTTTGATCCCAAAGCGGTCCAGGGCCGCCTGCTGCTCCTTGCCACCGCCGTAGCGCAAGTCTGCCGCCGTCTTCCGGACCTTGCGGGCTTCGCTGGTCGTGGATGGAAATGCTCGGTCCAGCACGATCTCGGCCGCGCGGTAGTAACGGTCCACGTGCGAGGGGGAAAGCGAGAGCTCCGACCCGATGCGCTCGAATCCATGCCACAGGGTGTCTTCGTTCAGTTCACCCGGCTTCGTGGGATCATAGCGCACGCCGAGCAGGTCGTAGACGGTGTTTTGATATTCCTTCCGGCTCAGCCGGTAGTGCGAGACGGGCGGTCTCGCCGCCATCCGTGCCGCGCGCCCTTCCTTCATCCGGGCATCGAGCCCCGCCACAAAGGTCGCGATCTCTTCCTGAGAGGGTTTGGGTTCCTTCTTCGGTGGCATCGCTCCGGAGTTCACCTGCTCGATCACCTCCGCCCAGAGATGCGTGTCGACGCCCGAGGTGAAATCGCGGGATAGTTCATCGATCCGCAGGTCCCCTTTTTCCTTCTCCGGACCATGACACTTGATGCAGTGGGTCTCGAGGAAAGCCTCGAAAGATTCGGCGGCCGCGACGGTCCCCGGATTCAGGACGGAGGTGATGAGGGGAAAGAGCAGGACTCGAAACACCCTGACAAATGCTGAAACGAGAGACTTCATATGGATCGGTCCGGCCGGCCGTTCGGTGCATCCGACTCGAAGGAAAGCGCCCGGGCACGGCGAATTCCGGTCGAGGAATCGCCTGTTCCGTATATGCCGATTCGCTTTCCGAGACAATCGGATCTTGAACGCAATCACGCCTCCGTTGACTACAACGGAGGCCCACGCGGCACAGTCTCCGTCGATCGGAGAGTGCGACAACCGCGCTTGCGCGGGCGACCGCCGGCCGCTTATCATCGTAACACCCGTCATGAGCAAGAAATCCAATTCCAAAATCATCGAAGCCCTCACCACCGCCTACGCCATGGAGCTGGAGACGGTGCAAAACTACATCGCCGCTTCCGTGAACCTCGACGGGGTCCGCTCCGACGTCATCAAAAAGGCCCTCGCCGCCGACATCGCCGAGGAGCTCACCCACGCGCAGACCCTCGCCAACCGGATCAAGACGATCGGCGGCACCGTCCCCGGCAGCCTCGATCTCCCGCGCGGCCAGAAATCGTTGCAACCGAGCAAGGATTCCACCGACATCGTCTACATCATCAAGGGCGTCATCGTCGCCGAGGATGCCGCCATCGCCCAATACAACAAGATCATCAAACTGTGCGACGGCGTCGACTATGTGACGCAGGACATGGCCATCGGGCTGCTTTCGGGTGAGGAGGACCACCGCCGCGAGTTCATCGGCTTCCTCAAGGAATACGAGAAGGGCTGATGCCCCGTCCTTGCCGGGCACCGGATCGATCGGCGACTTTTCCTCGCTTTTCCCTCTCGGATCCGGTACAAACCTCTCCCCTGCCGATACCCATTTGGCGTGTATGGGCACTGGACCCGTGGGCATGCCGCGTGTCTATTTTCGGCTGTTTCCTCGAAATCCCCTCATGAAATCCCTTTTTTCCTGCGGTCTCCTGCTCCTCGCCGCCACGCTGTCCGCCCAGGAGGCGAAGCCTTTGCTCCAGAGCGGCGACCGCGTCGTCTTTATCGGCAACACCCTCGTCGAGCGGGCCCGTCTCTTCGGACATCTCGAAACCTCGCTGCAGCTCGCCGCCGGCCCGGAGGTGAAAGGCCTCGTCTTCCGCAACCTCGGATGGAGCGGCGACTCCGTCTTCGGAGACGCCCGCTCCTATTTCGGTCCTCCCGCCGAAGGACGCGAACGCCTTTCCCGCAACCTCGGCGAGATCAAACCCAACGTCGTCCTGCTCTGGTATGGCACCGAGACCGCCCTCTCCGTCGACCAAGGCTGGACCAATGAAACCGCCAACGGCGCGAACCACATCTCCGGCTCCGGCCTCGAGGCGAGCAAGGCGCTCTTCCTGCAAGGTTACCAGGCCCTCCTCGACTCCGTCCGCGCCGCCTCCGGTGAGGGACTGCGCGAGATCGTCCTCGTCTCGCCGCCGCCCTTTGAAAACCTCGGCGCTCCCCTGCCCGACCAAACCGCCAACAACCGACGCCTCGCCGCGATCCGCGATGGCATCCGCGAGCTCGCGCAAAAGAACCAGGCCCGCTTCGTCGACCTTTTCGCGGCCCTCGGAGGCGATGCCTTTGATGGGCAGGTCGCCAATCCCGCCCTCACCGAAGACGGCGTCAACCATGGCGACGCCGGTCACGCCCTCGTCGGACGCGAACTGGTGAAGGGCCTCGGATATCCCGAGAGTCCGCTCTCACAAAACGACAACGAGTCCCTCGCCAAACTCCGTGCCGCCATCATCGAGAAGGACCGCCTTTTCTTCCATCGCTGGCGTCCCGCGAACGAGACCTACCTCTTCCTCTTCCGCAAACACGAGCAGGGCCAGAACGCCAAGGAAATCCCCATGTTCGACCCGCTCATCGCCGCACAGGAGAAAGTCGTCGAGGAAGCCCGCGCCGTCGTCTTCGCCGGAATGCTGAAGAACTGAACGAGGTGATCGGTGACCGGTGATCCGTAATCGGTTTACTGAACGTCGACACCGCATCCGCCTAACTGAATACTGATTACCGGTCACTGATCACCAAGTCTTTCCCCATGATCCCCAAACTCCCCTTCGTCGCGACCGCCGTTTTGTCCCTCGGACTAGGCAACCTCGCCGCCCAGAACGGCCTGCGTGACATCCCCGACACCGCGGTCGAGGCGCAGCTCAAGGCCTTCAAACTG
Organism: Verrucomicrobiales bacterium; assembly: GCA_016795385.1. Lineage (GTDB taxonomy): Bacteria > Verrucomicrobiota > Verrucomicrobiia > Verrucomicrobiales > DEV007 > Arctic95D-9. The sequence continues at coordinate 25,798 of JAEUHI010000050.1, forward strand.
ATCGAGGGAGCGAAGATCAACCTCTTCGCCCACGAGCCCGCCGTGGCCAATCCCACGCACATGAACTGGGACGCCCGCGGCCGCCTCTGGGTCGTGAGCAGCCCACTCTACCCGCACATCCAGCCCGGCCAGGAAGAACAGGACAAGATCGTCATTCTCGAAGACACCGACGGCGATGGCGTCGCCGACAAACACACCGACTTCGCGACGAATCTCCACATCCCGACGGCGGTCCTGCCCGGTGACGGAGGCTGTTATGTCGCCAACTCGGTCGAGGTGCTCTTCCTCCGCGACACCGACGGAGATGATGTCGCGGACGAGCGGCGTGTCGTTTTGTCAGGATTCGGCACCGAGGACACCCACCACCTCGTCCACACCTTCCGATGGGGACCCGAAGGCATGCTCTGGCTGAACCAGTCGATCTACATCCACACCCACCTCGAGACACCCTACGGCGTGCGCCGTCTCCTCGGCGGCGGCATGTGGCATTACCGTCCCGAGACGCGGCGCGCCGAGGTCTTCATGAAGGGCCTCGTCAACGCCTGGGGCCACGCCTTCGACACCTACGGTCAGAGTTTCATGACCGACGGGGCCGGCGGCCAGGGGATCAACTTCGTCTTCCCCCGCAGCGTTTTCCTTTCCTCGCCCGGCGCGACGCGCATCCTCTCCGGTCTCAACCCCGGCCAGCCGAAACATTGCGGGGTCGAGTTTCTCACCGGACGGCATATCCCCGACACGCTCCAGGACGCCATGGCCGCGCCCGACTTCCGCGGCAACCGCATCAATCTTTTCAAGCTCACCGACAACGGCAGTGCCTACACCTCGACGCAAATCAATGATCTCGTCACCTCGAGCCACGGAGCCTTCCGTCCCATCGATGTGAAAATGGGGCCGGATGGCGCGGTCTACATCGCCGATTGGTACAATCCCATCATCCAGCATGGCGAGGTCGACTTCCGCGATCCGCGTCGTGACCACAAACACGGCCGCATCTGGCGCGTCACCTTCGAAGGGCGTGAATTGGTGAAGAAGCCGGAAATCGCCAAAGCCTCCGAGGCCGACCTCATCGCCGCTCTGAACGCTCCCGAAGGATGGACCCGCAACGCCGCCACGGCCGAGCTGCGGACCCGCAAACCCGAGGCCGTCCTCGCCGCGATCGCCTCCGCCAAGGCACCCGAGGGCGTTGATGCCGAGCTCTTCGCCCTGCGCAAGGTCTGGGCCGCCCAGAGCGTCAATCGCTTCGATCCCGCCGCCGCCCTCGCCCTGACCGACGCACAAAATCCCAAGGTCCGCGCCGCCGCCCTGCGTGCCCTCTACTATGACGCCGCAACGATCGAGGGCGCCCTCGCCGCGGCGGAGAAAGGCGTTTCCGACCCACACCCGCAGGTCCGTCTCTGGGCCGTCAGCGTCCTCGCCCAGCTCGACTCGCCCGATACCGTGAAAATCGCCCTGCGCGCCCTCGACGGTGTCAAAGTGGATGATTTCCTCGATTTCGCGGTCTGGTCGATCTGCCGCGAGCACGCCGCACGCTGGAAACCCGCGACGACCACCGGCAATCCCTTCGCCACCCCCGCCCAACTCCTCTACGCGGTGCGCGCCCTGAACGAACCCGTCGCCGTCGATCCAATCCTCGCCGCCCTCGAATCCGGCGCCCTCGCCGCCGACGGTGAAGTCGCCGGCATCGCCGACTGGATTTCCAAAGTCGGATCCGCCGCCGATCTCGAACGACTTTTCGTCTACGGCCTTCGCGAGGGCGCCACGCCCGCCCAGCAGCACACCGTCCTGACCGCCCTCGACAGCGCGGCCAAACTCCGCAAACTCCAGCCCGCCGGAGACACCGCGCGTCTCAGCCGCTTCCTCGAGAGCGGCGATGCCGCCACCTTCGCCAGCGCCGCCTCGCTTGCGGGACTCTGGAAGCTCGAATCCGCCCGCGAGGAATTGAAAGCCGCCTTCATGAACGCTCCAAAAGATGGAGCGCGCGCCCGCGCCGCCCTCGATGGCTTGATCGCTCTCGGTGGTCCCGCCACCGCACAGTTCTTCGACGCCACCGCCCAGGACAAGGCCGCGCCCTACGTGCTGCGCTCCCTTGCCGTGATCGGCCGTACCAAGATGAATCCCAACGAAGGGGCCAAACTCGCCCTCGCCGTCCTCACCGATGCTCCCGATGGCACCGATCCCCATGGCATCTACGACGCCTTCCTCACCAACAAGCAGGGCCCTGACGCCCTTTCCAAGGCGCTCGAAGGCGCGACCCTGCCCCAGGCCATCGCCCTCGTCGGCGTGAACAAGGCATCGAGCTCCGCCTCGCGTCCCGAAGGCCTCGTCGCCGCCCTGCAAGCGGCGGGTCAGCTCAAACCGATGAAAACCGCCCTCACGCCTGCCGAAATGGAGGCGATGATGCAACAGGTCGCGACGATGGGCGATGCGAAGCAGGGCGAGGCCATCTACCGCCGGGTCGCGCTGCAGTGCGTCGCCTGCCACGCCATCGGCGGGGCCGGGGCCGTGATCGGTCCTGATCTCGTCAGCATCGGCGCGAGCGCTCCCGTCGATTACCTGATCGATTCGCTCCTCGAGCCGAGCAAGAAGATCAAGGAAGGCTACCACACCACCTTCGTCACCCTGAAGAACGGCAACTCCGTCGCCGGCGCGATCGCCCGGGAGGATGCCAATGAACTCGTCATCCGTGACGCGGTCGGCAACGAGAACCGCCTTCCCAAAGCCGAGATCGCGAGCAATCAGATCAGCCCCGTCTCCCTGATGCCTCCGGGTCTGACCGCCTCCCTGCGCGAGGATGAATTCATCCACCTCGTCCGGTTCCTCTCCGAACTCGGCAAGGACGGGGCCTACAAAACGCCCTCGAATCGTTTCGTCCGCCACTGGCAGGCCCTCATGCCACATCCCTCGACCCGGGACCGCATCGGGCATTATGGATCGAAGATCTTCACCGAAGCCGTCTCCGACTACATGTGGATGCCCGTCTACGCGACCGTCGGCGGAGCGGTTCCCGTCGGAGAGTTGCCTGATGTGCAGGGCCGCGGGAAGAACGGCCTCGGCGTGGTGCGCAGTTTCCTCGACGTGAAAGCCCCCGGTCCCGTGAAGGTGAAACTCACCGGCAAACTCGCCGATCTCGAGCTTTTCCTCGGCGAGACCGAAATCCCCCTGCCCGATCAGGGCAACGAGGCCGAACTCGTCCTCGACGTGAAGGAGCCCGGCAAACAAAAGCTGACAGTCGCCGGTCTGAAGGGCTACGGACTCGACACCTTCTCCCTCGAAGTCCTCGAAGACGCCGCGAAAGCGGGACTTCTTCAGGTGAAGGAATTTTGATAGAGCTTGATTCAATCCAATCTGCGGTCATCCGCGGAAATCTGGGTCCATCTGCGTTAAAAAGGAGAAATCCAACACAGATTTTCGCCGATGAAACGCAGATGTCCGCGGATTGACTTCCTCTGAACCTTTTACCTTTCACCTTTTACCTTTTACCTTCCCACCTTTTACCGGGGCGCAGCCCCCTCGCCCATGAAAATCTCCCATCTCCTCCCCGCTCTCGTCCTTGCGACGTTCGCCGTTTCCCTCGTCGCCCAGCAGAAGGGCCAAAAGAACGCGCCCAAATTGAAATGGCGCATCCAGCAGCTCCACAAGGACCACAACGAAGGCCTCGCCATCGGCGACATCAACGGCGACGGCAAGACCGACATCACCGCGGGTGAGTTCTGGTATGCCGCGCCCGACTTCAAGCCTCAGCCCCTGCGCAAGATCTCGCCCTTCGGCGTCGACTACATGCAGAACAGCTCCGAGCACCTCCACGACATGGATGGCGACGGAGACCTCGACGTCGTCACGATCGCCTTCACCGAGCCGAACCTGATGTGGTATGAAAATCCCGGTGCCGGCAATTATGGCGCCGAGGGTTGGAAAGGCCACATCCTCATCGATACGGAGATCAAGGCCAACGAGGCCGCCTTCATGCACGACATCGACGGCGATGGCACGCCCGAGTGGATCACGAACTCCTGGGTCCCGGCGAACGAGATGGCCATCTTCCGCCTCGTCCGTGGCGAAGACAAGAAGGTGAAGGCCGAGAAACACCTCGTCGCCCCCAGCGGCAACGGCCACGGCATGGGCTTCGGCGACATCAACGGCGATGGAAAGACGGACATCCTCTTCGGCAACGGCTGGTACGAGTGTCCGAAGGACGGCCCCTTCTCCGGCCCGTGGACCCTGCACGATGATTTCAAGCTCCCCCACGCCAGCTGCCCCGTGCTCATCCTCGACCTCAACGGGGATGGACGGAACGATTTCATCTACGGCAACGGCCACAACTACGGGCTTTACTGGTATCAGCAGCTCGAACCGCAGTCCGACGGCTCCACGACCTGGCGCGTCCACCACATCGACGACAAATTCTCCCAGGCCCACGCCCTCGCCTGGGAGGACATCGACCAGGACGGAAAGCCCGAGCTCATCACCGGCAAACGTTATTACGCCCACTCCGGCAAGGATCCCGGCGCGAACGACAACATCACGGTCCAATACTACGACTGGGATCCCGCATCCCTGACCTTCACCAAAAACATCATCAGCGACGCCCCCGCCGGACAAGGCCCCGGCATCGGTCTGCAGATCCGCGTCGGCGATCTCGACGGAAACGGCTGGTCCGATATCGCGGTGCCCGGCAAGAGCGGCACCCACATCCTCTTCAACGAGGGCCTGCCCAAAGAGGGTTGACCCGACGACCAGACAGGGTTTGATGAGGGACCAAACAGGGTCATGAGCGACGATCCCCAGCCCCAGGGCGAACCCATCCCGGAAGTGCTGCACTCCTTCTACGAGGAGCGCCCCTTCCTCACCTGCACGCGTTGCGGCGAGTCGCTTGCCGATTTCGAGGACGGGTACCGGATCTCGAAGAATTTCAAGAAGGGCGAAGTCCTCATCGAGTATGCCCTCTGCATGCCCTGCCTCATGCGCATGCTCGAGGAATCGTCCGAGGAGTCGAAGCGGAATCTCGAACAATTCCACGCCGACCATCATCGCGACGTGTCCGGTTTCCTTGACTGCGCCTTCTGCGAAAAGACGCAGGCGGACGCGCGCGACGAGGAGTTCGGTATTGCGGGTGTCTGTCAGGGGGATCGCATGATGGACAGCGCCATGATCTGCATCGATTGTATGGAGGCGATGCACGCCGTCCTTTCCGAGGAAACGACCCGCACCTGGCGTCGCTTCCGCGAGGAAAACTTCCCGGGAGTGCCAGGCGATTTCGAGCCTTTCCCGGGAGAGCGGCTCACCAAGGCGACGAGTTGAGGCTCGACCTGCTTTTCCTGCAGGGGTTCGGCGGAAAAATCCGTCGCTCTTTGCGTTTGTCATCGCGCTTACCCAGCCAGATATTGGAGACTGGTTGGAAATGAGGAGAATCCGCTGGCTACTCAAACGCGCCCTTTCCGGTATCGGGGGTTTTGTCAGGGAAAACACCATCGACATCCTGCCGATCAGGCGCGGCTTCCGTTTTTACGGACTGCGCGATCTCCGCGCAGATTCGGTCGCCGGGCTGAATGTCGCCCTCCTCTCCTTTCCCCAGGGCATGGCCTACGCCGCCATCGCCGATCTGCCGATCCAATACGGGATCGTCTCCGGAGCGGTCGCATCGATCATCGCTCCGCTCTTCGCCGGATCGCGCCACACCATCCTCGGCCCCACGAATGCCACGGCCTTCCTCCTCTTCGCCCAGTTCGCCGCCTTCACCGCGGCGGACCGGCTCTTTTACCTTCCGCTGCTGGTCTTGTTCACCGGCATCCTCCTCATCCTCGGCGCGTTTTTCCGGGTCGCGGAGTTGATCCAGTATGTGAGCCGCTCGGTCGTGGTCGGCTACATCACCGGCGCCGCCGTGCTCATCATGGCGAACCAACTCGGGACCGTGCTGGGGATACCGAGACCGGAGACCCCGTCCGATGCGCCGAAAACGTTTTTCACGATCCTGCAGGTCACCCTCGCCTCGCTCGACCAGGTCGATTGGCATTCACTCGCGCTCGCGGTGGCGACCTTTCTCTTTTGGACCTTTCTCAGCAGAAGGTTCCCGCGCTGGCCCGCCTTCGCCATTGTCCTGGTGGTGATGTCAGGCCTCTACGCGCTGCTCCACCAGTTCGCCGGTTGGCAGCTTTCCTCTTTCGAGTCGTTCTCGCTCTCGGATCTCGTCCCCCGGATGCCGCAGATCGGCCCGCGCGGCTTTTTCTCGGACATGAGCCTGCTCATCGGGATCGCTTTCTCGATCGCCTTCCTCGCCGCACTGGAGAACTCGGTGATGTCGAAAACCCTCGCGAGCCGCGTCGGCGATCGACCCGATGTGAACCAGGACATGCTCGGCGTCGGCATGGCGAACCTCGCGAACGCCTTCGCCGGCGGCATGCCCGCCTCGGGATCGCTCGTCCGCTCGGCTCTCAATTTCGCGAGCGGCGCCGTGTCGCGGCTTTCAAGCATCTTCAGCGGGCTGATCTGTCTCGGAGCCCTCCTCCTCCTGGGCCACCACGTCGATCTCGTGCCAAAGCCGGTCCTCGCCGCTCTGGTCGTCTGCATCGCCATCTCGGTGATCAACCGGCACCACATCCGCATCTCGCTCGCGGCCACGCCGGAAGACGCCGCGGTGCTCGTGACCACCTTCATTGCCTCACTTCTGCTGCCGCTGAACATCGCGATCTTCCTCGGCGTGGGCATCTCGATCATGCTCTATCTACGGAATGCGAGCCGTCCCTATCTCGCCGAATACGAATTCTCGGCGGAGGGAGAGCTCGTCGAGGCCGACAAGGGAAAACGCGAGATCCCCGCGATCTCCATCGTGCATGTGGAGGGGGATCTCTTTTTCGGAGCGGCCGAGCTCTTCCGCACGCAGATTCAGAAGACCTCGCTCGATCCGGCGCTGAAGGTCATCATCCTGCGATTGAAAAACGCCCGGCATCTGGATGCCACGAGCGTGGTCGCCCTCGAGGAACTCGTGCAATACCTCCGCAGCCACGATCGCCACGTCATCCTCAGCGGGGCGCCAAAGGAGGTCTACCGCGTTTTGAAAAACGCGGGCTCGGTCGATGTCATCGGACGCGACAACATTTTCGTGAACCATCCGCGGAATCCCAATCTCTCCACCCGGCAGGCGCTGAAGCGGGCCCAGGAATTGCTCGGCACCGACGAGGCGGATATCCGCATCTTTTACGATCCCGCGAAAGCGACAAACTGATCCTCCTCTCTTGATGTCGAGCCAACGTCATATCGCCCGCCTTTTGTCCCTCGCCGCCCTCGCGGCAGGCATGGCGTCGGACCGCACCGCCAAGGCGGAGGAGGCTCCCTCCCCGGTCATTGCGGTGGTCGCCGAGAAGACGGATGGCGTCCTCCGCGAATTCCGTCTCACCGGCACGGTCTCGGCGAAGCGAGAGGCGCGGCTCTCCTCGCGGACCGACGGCCTCGTCGCCGAAGTGCTCGTCGACGAAGGCAGCCTCGTGAAGCCCGGAGAGGTGATCGCCACCCTCGATACGAAGCTGGCCACGATCCAACTTGAGATGATCCGCGCCGAGATCGCCCAGGCGGAGGTGGAGCTGGCCGAGGCCACCCGACGCGAGGAGGAGGTGCGCGAGATCAGCCAGACCGGCGGCTTCGCCAAATCCGAGGCCGACACCCGCAAGACCGCCGTCCGCATCCGCGAGGCCGCCCTGCGCCGCCTCCAGGTGCGCGCCGAGGAGCAATCCGAGCTCATCGAGCGACATCGTCTCATCGCCCCCTTCGGCGGCGTCATCAGCGAAAAGATCGCCGAAGCGGGCGAGTGGGTCGAGACCGGCACCCCCGTCGCCCAACTCGTGGAAACGGAGAACGTGCGTTTCGACCTGCAGGTGCCACAGGAGTTCCTCGCCCGCATCTCGAAAGTCGAAAAGATCACGGTGTTGCTCGACTCGTTTCCTAACAAACCCCTCAACGCCACGGTGCAGGTGATGGTGCCGGTGAAGGATACCGTCTCGCGGACCTTCCTTACCCGGCTGACCCTCGAGGATCCGGAAAAGCTCGCGGCCCCCGGCATGTCGGGCACGGCCATCGCCGGCTATCGCACCGATCAGGTCGCGAGCGTGCGCATCCCCCGCGATGCGGTGGTCCGTTTTCCCGATGGCACGGCGAAGGTCTGGATCGTCGTCGGAGAAGGCGGTGCGGAAAAGGTCGCCTCCCGCCTCGTGCGCACCGGCGGCACTCTCGGGGATTTCACCGAGATCGTCGAAGGTCTCTCCGGCGGTGAGCGTGTCGTCTTGAAAGGAAACGAGGGGCTCCGCGAAGATCAGGCGGTGAAGGCGAGTCTGGAACAGGGCGCGGGCCCCAGCGCGGAGGCGGAATGATCGACCGCATCCTCACCCACGGCACTCTCGTCACGGTCATTGTGACGATGCTTCTCCTCCTCGGCGTCGTCGCGGCGATGCGGGTGCCGGTGCAGATGATCCCCGATCTCGATACGCGCATCATTTCCATTGACACCCGTTGGCCCGGGGCGACGCCGCAGGATGTGGAAAAGGAGATCCTCATCGAGCAGGAGGATTACCTCCGCGGCCTGCCCAACCTCAAGCGCATGACCTCGCTCGCCACCACGGGCGGGGCGGAGATCGAGCTCGAGTTCCCCTTTGGCACCGATCCCAATGAAGCCCTGCTGCTGGTGAACAACGCGCTCAGCCAGGTGCCTTCCTACCCGGAGAATGTGGACGAGCCCGTCCTCAGCACCGACTCGTTTTCCTACAATCCCTTCATGTCCTTCCGCGTCGTGCCCGCCGTGGGCAATCCGAAAGGCCATGATGTGAACGCCCTCCGGGATTTCGTCGACGACAACATCCGGCCGGTGCTCGAGCGGATCGACGGAGTCTCGCAAGTACGTCTGGGAGGCGGCGCGGAGAGGCAGATCCGCATCCGCGTAGATGCCGCGAAGCTGGCCGAGCGCAACATCACCCTGGGCGAAGTCCGCGACGCCATCCGCGCGCGCAATGTGGATGTGTCAGGCGGGGATCTCGACAGCGGGAAGCGCCGCTACCTCCTCCGCACCGTCGGACGCTTCGACCGGGTCGAGGAGTTGCAGGATCTCATCCTCGCACGGCGGGGCGACTCCATCGTCCGCCTCGGCGAAGTGGCCGAGGTGGAACTGGGCCTCGCCGAGCTGCGCAATCTTTCCTACTCGGATGGAGACGCGAACATCCGCGTCAGTCTCGTCCGCCAGACGGGATCGAATGTCATCTCGATCAAGGAAGCCGTCCTCCCCGAGGTGGAGCGTCTCAACCGCGATCTCCTCGAACCCGAGGGACTGCGCATGGAATTGAGCAACGACGACGTCCGCTATGTCGAGGATTCCGTCGATAATGTCGTGAAAAACATCCTGATCGGCGCGACTCTCGCCGCCCTTGTGCTGTTTCTCTACCTGCGCTCCGGCACCGCCACCCTGATCGGCATGACGGGCATGCCCGTGTGCATCGTCGCCGGATTCATCGGCCTGCTCCTCCTCGATCGCACCATCAACGTGATCTCGATGGCCGGCATCGCCTTTGCCATCGGCATGACCGTCGACAACACCATTGTCGTGCTCGAAAGCATCGAGATCGAGAGGCGCAAGGGCAAGAGCCGCTACGAGGCGGCGCGGGACGGCGTGAGGAATGTCTGGACCGCCGTGCTCTCGGGGACGATGACGACGGTGCTCGTCTTCCTGCCGCTCCTCTTCGTGAAGGAGGAGGCGGGCCAACTCTTCTCCGACATCGGCATCGCCATTTCCGCCTCGATCCTCGTCTCCATGCTCGTCGCCGTGACCGTGGTGCCCGTGGCTTACGCGAATCTCCCCGAAGGCAAAGGGGTCGAAGACCTGCCTCCGGCGAGACGCCAGATCCTCCTCGGACCGCTCGGGTGGATTCTCGGCAAGGCCTGGCGGCGCTTCGCCTGCATCGCCGTCTCCCTCACCGTCGCCGTCGGAGCCTTCATCGTGCTGACTCCGCCCGCCGAGTACTTGCCCGAGGGGGAGGAGGCAAAATCGTTTTCCACCCTGATCGCCCCACCCGGCTACAGCCTCCTCGAAATGGATCGAATCGCCCTGGAGTTGCAGACGGAGACCCTCCCGGCCCTGGACGGCGATCCCGCCGACTTCGACTCGGGCAAAGACCGGATCCCCGCCCTCTCCCGCATCACCTTCATCGTCGAGCCGGAAACGATGAGGGTAATTGCCGTCACGAAAAATCCCAAACACATCGATGCCTTCATGGATCTGATGAACGAGCGACTCCGCCGCTATCCAGGTATGCGCTCCTTCTCCACGCGAGGCTCCATCATCTCCAGCAACGATGGCGGCACGCGCGCCGTCGCGCTCGACATCAGTGGCGGCGACCTGCCCTCCCTCTACGCCGCGGCCACCGAGGTGTATCGAAAGGCCGGCGACGTCATCACCGACGCTCAGATCAATTCCGTGCCCTCTTCGCTCGTCCTCGGACAGCCCCTTCTGGAAATCCGTCCCCGGTGGGAGCGGCTCGAGGAACTCGGCTTCGGCACCCGCGATTTCGGCTTCGCCGCCGCCGCCCTCGGCGATGGAGCCTTCGTCGATGAATTCTATTTCGATGACGACAAGATCGACATCTTTCTCTACAGCGAGGCCGGTGATCACCAGGATCTCGCCCGCCTTGACACCTTGCCCGTCTTTACCCCACAAGGCACGGTGATGCCGCTCGGAGCCCTCGCCGAGATCCGCGAGACGGTCGACACCGCCGAGATCCGCCGCGTCGACGGGAAACGCACCGTCACCCTCTATATCGTGCCACCACGTTCTCTTGCCCTCGAGACCGCCGTCGAGCAAGTCCGCGAAGAGGTCGTCCGGCCGCTGCGCGAACAGGGGATCCTGCCGGCCGATATCGGAGTCGATCTCACCGGGGCCAGTGATCAGCTCGAAGCCACGCGCCATTCCCTCGCCGGGAATCTCTGGATCGCCGTCGTCCTCTGTTACCTGCAGCTCGTCGTCATCTACCGGCACTGGGGTTATCCCTTCCTCATTCTCATCACCGTGCCCCTCGGGATTGCCGGCGGCATCATCGGGCTCTGGATCCTCAATCATCTGGGCGGTGTCCTGCCTCTCTTCGGGCTCGCTCCGATCCGGCAGCCCTTCGACATGATCACCATGCTCGGCTTCCTCATTCTCCTCGGCACGGCGGTGAACAACCCCATCCTCATCGTCGAGCGGTCCGTGGAGAACTTCCGCGAGCACGGGATGGATGCCGTCGCCGCCGTGCGCGACGCCGTCGCAACCCGCCTCCGTCCCATCCTCATGACCACGAGCACCACGGTGATGGGCCTCGCACCGCTCGTCTTTCTCCCGGGTGCCGGCACCGAGCTCTATCGCGGACTCGGTGCCATCGTCCTCTTCGGCCTCGGCTTCACCGCCCTCATCACCCTGACCTTTCTCCCTTCGCTGATGGTCGGCGTGCTCGGATGGATGGAGCGTCTCCGCCGACGCCCCACCGCCTGATCAGACGCGATCGAGAGCGTTGCCCGTGACGAAAAGATTGCGCGACTTGAACGCGGCCGGGGAATCCTTCAGGAGGAAAAGCCGCATCTCGCGCGAACGGCCGGCAAAGCTGGGGTCGGCGAGGTATCGTTCCGGCTTCCGGACCCACCCGGGGCTCCGCCAGCCCTGTTGTCCCGAGAGCATTTCCGCGACCGCGGCGAGATAAGCGTCGATCCATCGTCTTTCAGGGGCATCCGTTCCCAAAGCAGGCGGCTCCTCTGCAAATGCCGCCTCACCCGGCTGCTCCCGGAATTCATCGAGAAAGTCCGCCAGTTCCATCAGAAAGAGTGCCCCGCGCGAAACCCGGACGGCCACTTCCGCGAGCGTTTTGGGTCGGGCTTCCATCACGATTCTCGAAGCTGTTCCAGTAACTCTGACACAAAAAATCCCGTTCGCTCCGGCAGCTCGCGATCCGGGAAAAATTTGAGAACCACACGCGCCACCTGTTCGCGACGGGTGATGTCCAGATGGCGGCACAACCAGATCGCGTCCTGCATATCTGTCGATACCTCGCCTTCCTCAGGTCCGCCACCGCGGGCTGCAAGGCATTTCATCGCCAAGAGGTATTCGGGATTCGCCGCATAAACTTTCAGGTGGGAGAGTTCGAGCGCATCGAGAGGATCGACGCCATCTCCATCATGGATCGAAAGGAAGCCCTTCACATCATCGTTCAGCCAATTCCAACTCCACCCCATCTCGGCCGCCACTTCAAAGGCCGCTTTCCTCACGATGGCGGCTGGCTCAAAAACAGCGTCGATGTCCTTGGTCGAGTTTCGCGCCGAAAACGCCAAACATAAACAAGCGCCACCATAGAGACAGATTTCTCCGCGCGTGCCGTGTGCGGCCAACCAAGCGTTCACCGATTCGAGGCCTTTCCGGATCTCCGCTGGAGTCAATGACTGCATGCTCTAGCCAAGGATAACCGATGCAGGAGTTTCGTCCATCCCCACTCTCACCCTCACTCCACCTCCGCCACCGGATTCGCCGGACGCGTCACGAAATACAGCACCAGCGCGACCGCGACGATCCCGGCGGCGACGAGCGGAGCGACATGACCGCCTTCGTTCTGCCAGGAAGAGGCAATCCGCACACCGATCAAGACGAGGCAGACGAAGGCTCCCAGCACCGGAATCACCACCGGCACTTCGAAACTACCCCGGGGTTCATGGGGACGCAGCTTCAGCACCACCAGGGAGACATTCACCACCGAAAAAACCATCAGCAGCAGAAGAACGGTCGACTCCGCGAGCTGCTTCACGCTGCCGCTGAGGATCAGCGCCGTGACAATGGCAAACAGCAGCAGGATGGCCACATGCGGCGTGCGGCGGACCGGATGAATCCTCCCCAGGATCGCCGGCAGGAGACGTTGCCGGCTCATCCCGTAGAGCAGGCGCGATCCCATGATGTAATTGAGCAGGGCCGTGTTGCCGATGGCGAAGAGGGTGATCACCAGATAGACCGAATCAATGTTGCGGAACCAGGGGGCGGCCGCCTTTGCCACATCCATCAGCGGCGCTTTGCTCTTCGCGAGATCCTGCCAAGGCATCACCGACACCGCGGTGATCGCCACCGCCATGTAGATCAAGGTGGCCACGATCATCGCCGAGATGATGCCGAGGGGCACGTCGCGTTTCGGGTTCTTTACCTCCTCGCTCACATTGAGGACATCCTCGAAGCCGATGAAGGAGAAGAACATCACGACGGCGCCCTGGAGGATGAGCATCAGCGGAAAGGCGTCGACAACGCCATCGGCGCGGACCGGCGTCTCGAGATAGTCCACTCCGCCCCAAAAACGCATCCCCACGGCGATGATGAAGATCAATCCCGAGGCCTCCACCACCGTGCAGACGATGTTCGCCCACATGCTTTCGCGGATGCCGCGATAGATGAGGAGACCGACGAGCAGGACGATGACGATGGCAACGAACTTCACCGGCAACTCCATGCCGAGCCCTTTCCCGATCGTCTCCGCCATCGCCTGCGATCCGGTCGCCATGCTCGTCAGCCCGCTCATCATCACGCAGAGCCCCACCACATAGCTGAGCCACGGGATCCCGAGGGCGCGATGGGTCACGAAGGCGGCACCCCCCGCCTTGGGGTAACGGCTGCCAACGCAGGCGTAGGACAGACCCGTGAGCAAGGCCACGATCATCGCCGCGAGAAAAGCCAGCCAGATCGCATTGCCGAGGGTGTCGGCGGCCTTCCCGATCAGCGCGTAGATCCCCGCTCCGAGCATGGAGCCGAGTCCATAAAGCGCCACCTGCCAGGCGGAGAGGGAACGATGCAGGGTGTGTTCTTCGTTCGCGTGCATGTCAGGATTGGTGGGGCATCTCGGACGCGCCTCAGTCTGGGGGAAGGACGCCATCGGATCAAGGGAGGTTTTGCGGAAAAGACGTCCATCGGGAGTCCGGGAGTTTTCCCCCGACGGCGGGGCGTTTTCGTTTGCATTCACGGCGGCCGGCTCAACCGTCTCTTCCTTCTCCCTCCTCGTTCATGATCACCCCATCCCCCATCTCCCGCTCCTTCGTCCTCCTCGCAGCCACCTTTCTCTCCGCCAGCACCGCACGGAGTGATATCGCCATCACCGCCCGCGAAGTCGGCAAGGATGTCGTCTTCAGCTACACCGGCTCGATCGATCTGACCGGGCTCGGAGCCACTTCCTCCGCGAGTGTCCGCGGCATCGTTTACCCGGTGAACGCCCTCGTGGAGTTCGCCGGACCGACCATGATCGACAACGCGGCGGTGTTTCACAACGGCCTCATCGCCAACCAAGCCGAGGATGTTCCCGACAACATCGGTACTGGCGGAGCCAAAATCGTCACCCGCTCCTCCGGCAGTTACTTCTCCGTGAATCGCTCCGGCATCAAGGTACCCAACGGATACGTCAGCGGAAGCACGATTTCCGGTAGCATGACCTTCGCTCAAGCGACTCTCGCGACCATGGGGGTGAACACCGGCAACGCCCCTTATGAGTGGCTCCTGGGCAACGGCCAGAAAGTCACCCTCACCTTTCTCACTCCCATCGACGCCTCCGCCGAGGATCTGAAGAAGGAATTGAAGCAGTTGAAGAAAAAACTCCGCGCCGCGAAACAAAATGGAAAAGCGGCCCTCGTCCGGAAGTTTCTCAAACAGATCAAGGCGGCAAAGGCGGACTTGAAAGCGATCTGAAAAGAATCGATCGGCGATCTTTCCCCTACTTTCCGAAATCCTCCGGCAGGGACAGCGCCCACACCTCGCTCGAGAGCGGGCGGGCGTGGCCTCCGGCGATCCAGAGTTGGTCGTGCAGGACAAAGGCCGAATGCTCGTGGCGGGCCTTCCACGTGTTGGGCGTTTCGAGTTTCTCCCACTGCTTGCCATCGGCGGAATGCCAGACATCGCCGTAGTTGTCGGGCTCCTTGGCCCAGCCGCCGAGCACCCAGATGCGCCCGCGGTAAACCTCCGCCGCGAACCAGAGACGCGGCCCCCAGGGCGCGGACGCCGTCTCCAGCCGCCATTCTTTTCCGTCCGCGCTCGACCAGACATCGTTCTTCGCGTGGTAATCCGGCACGTAATTGCCACCCCCAAAGAGGTAGATGCGTCCGTTCAGAACCACGGCCTGATGATAGGCCCGCGGCGACCATGGAGCGACCGCCGTCTCGAGCCGCCACTCTTTTCCATCGGCGCTCGACCAGACATCGTTCTTCAGGCTCGCGGCGTCACCGAAGAAATAATTCTCCGTGCCTCCCAAGACCCAGAGGCGGTCCTGGAAAACGAGCGCCGCCCCCGCGAGGCGCGCCGACCACGGGGCCTCCGCCGTCGCCTCTTCCCATCGCACGCCATCCTCCGACGACCAGACCCGCCGGCTCGCCGAATGTCCCGGCAAGCGTCCGTTGTACCAGCCCCCGAGGTGCCACATTCTTCCGCGAAAGACCGCGTTCATCGGCAGGTCCGTGTGCAGGATCGGCACCGGGTCGGCGACCTTCGACCACGTCACTCCGTCGGGCGACGACCAAAGGTCGCGGGGAGGAGCCTCGTCCGAGCGAAACCAACCACCCAAAACCCAGAGCTTGCCCGCAAAGGAATACTCCGCCTGCGAGTCACGCGCCTGCCATGGCGCCACTGAAACGAGCCTCCAATCCGGCGGCTCCGCCACGACCGGGATCGAGGTGGTAAAAAGGATCGGAACAACAAACAGCACGAGTCGGTTCATGCGCCCTCATCATGTCAACGGGCACGCGCGCTGACCAGCCTGAACTCAGGCTTGATCAGGGACAGCGGTAGAATGTGGCTGCGACTTCAGTCGCAGAAAACTTCGCGACTGAAACCTTCATCAACCGCCCCTTCCCTCACGAGGCCGCAAGCGCCTGATCGAGATCGGAGAGGATGTCGTCGATGTGCTCGATGCCGATGGAGAGGCGGACCAGGCCGGGAGTGATCCCGCCCGCCGCCTGCGCCTCCGGGGAGAGCTGCGAATGGGTCGTGGTCGCAGGATGGATCGCGAGCGACTTCGCATCACCGACGTTGGCGAGGTGGGAGAAGAGCTTCAGACTTTCGATGAAACGCTTGCCCGCCTCGGCCCCGCCCTTGATCTCGAAGACGACCATGGAGCCGCCCTTGCCCTTTAAGTAACGCTGGTTCTTGGCGTACTCGGAGTCGGTCTCGAGCCCGGGGAAACGAACCCACTCGACCTTGCCGTGGGTCTGGAGATAACGCGCGACGGCGAGGGAATTTTCACAATGCCGCTCCATGCGGAGGGTGAGAGTTTCGATCCCCTGGAGAAGGAACCAAGAGTTGTCGGGTGCGATGCACGCCCCGAGATTGCGGAGCGGCACGGTGCGCATGCGCAGGATGTAGGCGAGCGGAGCCAGTGGCGCGGGCAGATCGTGGCCCCAACGCAATCCGTGGTAGGAGGTGTCGGGCTGGTCGAAGAGCGGATGTTTCCCCGCGGCCCAGTTGAACCTGCCGGAATCGACGACGATGCCACCGAGACCCGCGCCATGACCGCCCATCCATTTCGTCAGCGAGTGAACCACAATATCCGCCCCGTGATCGATGGGCTTGGTGAGGTAGGGAGTCGAGAAAGTAGAGTCGACGATGAGCGGCAATCCATGATCGTGCGCCACCTTCGCGACCGCCTCAAGGTCGGTGACCTCGAGGGCGGGATTCGAGACCGACTCGCAGAAGAGCGCACGGGTTTTGTCATCGATGGCATCGGCGAAGGCCTGCGGGTCTTGGGAGTCGACGAACTTCACGGTGATGCCAAGGGCGGGCAGGATGTCGTTGAATTGCGTGTAGGTGCCCCCGTAGAGATTGCGGGCGGAGATGATGTTGTCGCCGGCGCTGGCGAGGTTGATGATCGCGTAAAACACCGCCGAAGTGCCCGAAGCAAGGGCGAGGCCGCCCATTTCAGGGGCCCCTTCCAGAAGCGCGACGCGACGCTCGAGGACGTCGGTCGTCGGATTCATGAGACGGGTGTAGATGTTTCCGAGTTCCTTCAGGGCAAAGAGATTTGCGGCATGCTCGGTCGAATCAAAGGTGAAGGAGCTGGTCCGATAAACGGGCACGGCGCGGGAATGGGTGACGGCATCGGGGCTGTGGCCGCCGTGAAGGCAAAGAGTCTCGGTTTTCATGGGGATTGTGTGGAACAGGTTGGCAAAGAGGACCGGAGCTGGCAAGAGAAAGCCGTGGCGTTTTCGGGGGCCCCGCGAGAGGTGGGATCCCCGCAAAATCCTTCCTCTCCGTGGTCTATGGAGATGCCGCTCACGGCCCGGCCACGTGAAGACGTAAAAATCCCCGCGTCTCGTTCGGTGCGACCTGGTAACGCAGCGTCCCACCATCGTGGAGCCGGGGATCGTTTCCAGGCACCTTGGTCCAGGTCTCGAAATCCGGGGAGGACTCCAGCCAGTAGTCGGTGCCATAGATTCCTTCGTAAAAGAGGCTTTTTGGCCATTCCAAGAAGCCAGGCGACTCGGCCGGGTTCGCACCGGCGCCCATGAAATACTCGACTCCGTTGGCAATCCCGTCGTGATCGTGATCGAGATCCATCGCCCCTCCGGCGGCATGTCGCTCCGACCACGCGGTGTAATTCGACCATCGTACGAGCCAGATCTCGTTTCCGCCGATTCCTTGGTTGTAGTGAACCTTGTAGCCTTCCGGCTCCATGGCAAAGCGTCCGCTGAGTGTCGCATACCGGGCGATCACGTAGTGTTCCCCGACAAAGCCGCCGCCGATGGGAAAGACTTCGAGAGCAGAACCGGTCAGATCCAGATCGTCCGAGACGATCAATTGATCGGCACTCCCCGCGTCGACCTCACATTGGTAGCGACCGGAGAGAATCACGTTCTTCGCGGTGAGCGTTCCGATCCCCCCGGCTCCGGGCGCGAGCGTACCGGAGACGTCCAGGGTCGTACCAAAGGGTCCGACCCCTCCGATCACTCCAGCGGATTCTACGGTGACTTCGGCCTGTGCGAGCGGGCCGTTGACGACCAAGGCGCCTCCTCGGACCGATACCGTGCCGGTCGAAGCACTTTCTCCTTCCAAGGTAACCGAGCCGGGACCGGCCTGAACGAAATCCCCTTCTCCATGAATTCCCGCTGAAAGGCGTTGCGCCGAGGAACTGCCATATCGCATCGTGCAACCGCGGTCGATCGTGACAGGAGCATCATAGTGACCATTCCCGAGACTTCCTGATCCACCAAGCGTGAGGATACCTCCACGAATCCAGACATCACCCAGGAAAGTGTTGGTGTGATTCAGGATCAATTCTCCAAGCCCGAACTTCCTCAATCCCCCGCTGTTGCGCACCGCGCCGACGCGTCCGTTGATTACGAGCGTGTTCCCCGTGCCCACCCGGAAAATCGCCGGAACCACGTCGCGTGCCGAGATGCCGATGTGAATGGTATTGGTGCCGGCCCCCTCGGAGTTGATGCTGTAAGTGTAAAAATCCTGGCTCACCGGGTCTCCATCGATGCTCCAACCGGCATCGGCGAAAAAGACGCGCTCGATGGATGTCTCGCCGGCCTTTGCCTGAACGGCGGAAGGGCCCGCCACACTGCCATCGAACCAAGCGAACCGGCCGCTATCCAGATTTCCGGGTGGAGGACCTTCCGGCGACCAGTTGGAGGAGGTGCTCCAGCGTCCATCTCCGCCGCCATAACTCCAGACATGGCGACCGGCCGGCCGCACCGGAACGAGGGCACCGGGATACTCTTCGTTCCCTTCATACAGATCGATGCTACCGGAGGGCTGGCTGATCCTGGCATGGACCGCGGAAGGAGGCGGGATGATCTCGATCCGGCCGTCGGGCGGCAGGCTAGAGAGATCGTGCGCTTGGATGAGGCCGCCGCTCCCATCGAGAAACTCCAGGGCGAATCCGATGGCGAGATAGTTACCGAGATTCCATACACGGAGCTTCCCGTTCGCGGGATGGGAAAGATGGATGACAGGTTTCAGGAAGTAATCCTCGATCGCTTGGTCAATCGCGGGGAGCAAGGCGGGATCGGGATCGAAGATCGCGATCCCGGGAGCCTCGGGCGCAGCGAGGCGCAGCAAACCGAGATCGGCGCGCAAGGCGGCAACAGTGGTGAGCGGGGCCTGCCCGGGCCAGATCCCAAAGACCGATTGATCGGCAAGTCCGTAGGCGCGTGCATGAGCCCACTTGGAAAGATGCGTCTCCCAATCGCCCGTGTAGTCTTCAATCAAGACCTTGATCTGATCATTTCGCAGGGTTTCGGCGTGGTGGGCGAACCCGGCGCCGAATCCCATCGACCAAAGATGGATGGCGTAGCCGGTGCCACGCTCCCGACGTAATTGGGAAATGGCATCCACGATGGGATCTGTCGGGAAGCCGGAATCAAAAAAAGCTTCATCGATGGCGACCCCTTCCGCCGCGTCGCCGCCCATCCAATGCCCGAGCCATTCCGGGGCGGTGGTCCACGAGTGACCATCGATCCCCCGCGAGTAAGCCTCGCCACCCACCCACTTGACGGTGGAAACACCGCGATGTCTCCACGCAGGGTCATCGGACATGACCGTCGTGACGTTTTTCTGGGCCAAGGTGGCATCCCACCAGTGGAAAACCAGGGGCCGAAAGGTGACCCAGAGGGTCGTGGAGAGTCCGCCGGCTGTAACGGTGTGTTTTCCACAGACCGAAGGAGTCCACAGAGACCGCCCCTCTGTATCGGTGGTGAGGTTGATGACGGTCGAGCGAGGATCGCTGACGCTGACGCTACCACCCGATCCCGCCCCGGGCACGGTGATAGTCACCGCTTGTCCGGGCACCGGCATGGAAACGGAAAAGCCGATCTCTTGTCCCCTCGCCGCGACCAAGCCGCCCCACCACACGACGACGGATGCAAGGCCCCCGACCAACGGGATTGAAGCGAAAGAACGTGGACGGCAACAAGACATTTCAAAGAGAACCCGGGAAAGCGGACGAGGAGAATCTCCACTCTCGATCATCCACACTCTCCTCATTCTCGCCTCGATCAGGTCCAAAATGCTGAATCGATGCGGAACACCGGAACGATAAGATTGAAAGGCGCGGGCATCAAGTAGCCGCGCGGATCTTGTCATTCTCTGTCCGGATACTTCCTCCGGGATTGCAACCCACCTGGCGCGTACCGTAAAATAAAAGGAGGTATCCGTTTCCCTTTCCCGCATGACTCGCAAAGCCGCCTCCAAACCCGACCGTTTGTCCCGAAAAAAGGCGTCCCGCCCATCCGCCGCATCCTCGCCACGAAGGTCACGCGATGGTGATATCGCCCCTTCCCTCTCCACCCCCGGACTGGAGCAGCATTCGGTGAACGAATCCACCAAAGCAGCCCGCGAATCGAAGGCGGTGGCGGTGGAGGATATCTTGAAAAAGAATGTCTCGGGCGATACGGATCAGCTTCTGGGGGCGTTCGAAGCAATCCTCGCCGGCGCTTCACCCGATGACGTGCTCGCGCTGAAGGAGCTTTTCGCCAAGCACGTCGCCATCGCGAAGTCCGTGAAGCGCGACCGGTCGGACTTCGAGCTCTCGGAGGAGTGGCGGGAGGGCGGTTATCCTTACCAGAACCTGATGTCGCGCCGGAATTACGAGCGCGAGAAGTACAAGCTGCAGGTGGAGTTGCTGAAACTCCAGGCCTGGGTGAAGGCGACGGGGCAGCGGGTCATCATCCTTTTCGAGGGCCGCGACGCCGCGGGCAAAGGCGGCGCGATCAAACGCTTCATGGAACACCTCAATCCCCGGGGTGCCCGCGTCGTCGCCTTGGAAAAACCGACCGAAGAGGAAAAGGGTCAGTGGTATTTTCAACGCTACGTGAAGCACCTCCCCACCCGCGGCGAGATCGTGCTGATGGACCGTTCATGGTACAACCGGGCCGGCGTGGAGCGCGTCATGGGCTTCTGCACGGACGAGGAATACGCCGAATTCATGCGCCAGGCACCGGAGTTCGAGCGCAATCTCACCCGCAGCGGAATCCACCTCATCAAGTTCTGGTTCTCGGTGAGCCGCAAGGAGCAGCGCCGCCGTTTCAAGGAGCGAAAATCCCATCCATTGAAACAGTGGAAACTCTCCCCCATCGACATGGCCTCGCTCGACAAATGGGAGGACTACACCACGGCGAAAGAAGCGATGTTTTTCAACACCGACACGGCCGATGCTCCCTGGACGGTGGTGAAGTCGGATTGCAAAAAGCGGGCCCGGCTCAACGCGCTGCGTTACGTGCTGCACAAGCTTCCTTATGCGAAGAAGGATCCCAAGCTGATCGGCCCGGTCGATCCCCTCCTCGTGGGTCGCGCGAACGTCGTTTATGAACGGGGAGAACACACGGATGTGGCCATCCTCTGACCATCACAAGGTCATCGGGCGGATACCTTCGAGCGATCCGTCGGAACTTTGTCCGGAACCATATCAGGCCTCTGCGGCCACGATTCACGAAGGATATCGCCGGTGCGGGCGGAAAGATAGACCTGACCGACCCTGACTTGGGCTCGGTTCACAAAGGTGAGGAGCCAGACGGGCTCGGCACCCTCGTCCCGGACGCGGAGATGAAAATGCACGCTCGCCCAGCGCACGCCGACCTCTCCCGCGCGACGGCTGGCGGATCGGTGCGCCTCGGACGCAGGAATCGTCACGAGGGCGCGATCCACCGGGAGGTGCGGCAAATCCTCACCGGCCGCGGCTTGGATGACGCGGGTCGAAACGACCGCTCCGCCTTTCAGGGTCAGCTCACGATACATCGGCGGTTGGCCTGGGATTCCCACAAGAGCAAGCCATCGATCAGGAAGCGGCTCGCCATCATAGCCCGCGATGCCCAGGAGGACTTCGCCCTCTTCCAGAGCGAGTCCGCGGAGCAGTGGATCGAGTGCCCGCGATCCTTCCTCCGCAACGGAACCCGGGAGCCCGGCAAACGAAATGAGGAGCGCGACCACCACCCCCACGAGGGTGCGTCCCGCTCCTTTCATTTCTTTCAATCCCGTTCCCTCCCGTTTACACACCCGTCGCATCAGGCTATTCTTTTCAAATACCATGAAGAATCAGAGATTATTAAGCAAACCAAAATCTCTGAAAAATACGGAATTTATTCGTGCATCTTTCACCCTCCCTCCCTCGTAGTTTTGTCATGCCTGTCACCAAACCGGATTGTGCCCTGCTCATTTTGGGCCACGGCTCCACCGAAAATCCCGATTCCTCCCAGCCCTGTTGGAATCATGCCGAGACCATCCTGGCCACGGGACAGTTCGGCAGCGTGCACTGCGCCTTCTGGAAAGAGGAGCCGAGTTTCCGGCAGATTTGGCCGATGATCGAGGAGTCGGAGGTCTACATCGTGCCCAACTTCATCAGTGAAGGTTATTTCACCCGCCAAGTGCTCCCTCGCGAGCTGGAGATCGATGGCCACACCACCGTACGCGGGGAAAAAACCCTGCATTATTGCGATCCCGTCGGGATCCATCCGGCGATGACCGGGCTGCTCACGAAGCGAGCCCTGGAAATCCTCGATGACTCGGTGAGACCGGAGGACACCTCCCTCATCATCGTCGGGCACGGCACGGGGCTGAACCAGAAATCGACCGAGGCGATCAAGGTGCAGGTAGAGGCGATCCGCGAGTCGGGTGCGCCCTTCGCGCGGGTGCTGGACGCCTACATGGAAGAGGCTCCCTTCATCGCCGACTGGCAGACCCTGACAGATACCCCCAACGTCGTCGTGGTGCCCTTTTTTATCGCCGACGGTCTCCACAGCTACCAGGACATCCCCGTCCTCCTCGGTATTGAAAGCGAGCCGACCGCCGCCGCGAGCCAGCGCGAAGTCTTCCGGCACAATCCCCACCCTTTCGGCGACCGCACCCTCTGGTACAGTTCCGCCATCGGCACCGATCCTTCCCTTGCCGACGTCATCGTCGACCAGGTCGCGTATTTCGACGAACACTACCGCGCATGAGCCTCGCCGACACCCTTGCAAGCCTGCTCGAGCGCGAAGACCGCCTCGTCTTTGGCGAATTGACTCTCTCCCGGGATCCCCACGGAGTCTTTTCCGCCCGTCATCGCGTGGATGCGGAACCCACCACCTCTCTCGAACCGATCGACTCGGTGGCGGCACTGCGCGAGATCGCCAAATACGATTCGGCCGGTGCATTCCGCCCCTTGAAAACCGCTCCGGGCCTGCGCTCCGGATGGTGCACGGAAACCCCCTGCCCTCGCGAATTTCTCCGCCGCCTCGACGCGATTTATCCGGGTCTTTTCGCCACCTGGGTGGCTTACGATCGGGACGCCCTCGCGCCCGTGCCCTTGCGCGGCACGCTGGGACGTCAAACCGGCATGTATCGCTTCGCCGGCACGATCACCGACGAAATGGCCCATCGCCTGCAGGCCGAACTGTGTGCTCCTGGCTGTCTGAGGCGCATCACCTGGCCGATCGATGCCAACAATGGTGGTCACGCCCGCGTGGAAGCATCGGCCGACGAGATCCCGCTGCTCTGCACCGAAGCCTGCACCTTCGCGGTGACCCGGGCGCGCGAACTCGCGAAGGAGGCCTACGATCAGGCGAACTCCGCGGGCACCCCGCAGGGGTGAGGGGAAACCTTGCCCAGTCCCCCTACCGATCACTTGGGATCGACTCCACGCCAGAACCGGCTTGAGTCGCGGTCGGTTTCCGGATCATCCGACGGGATCTCTTTCTCGGAGAGACGCTCGACGTGCCCATCGAGATAAGCCGCAATGACTTTCCCTCCCTTCCAGCGATCCTCGATCGTATCGATGATCAGCTTGCGGTCTTCGAATTTCACGACGTTGGACTCGATACAGTCGATATAGAGCATGGCTCGTGGAGCAAAGACGAGGTTGGCGAGGGTTTTCTCCGTGAGGTAAGGATCGGAAGAATCCACCTGCTCATAAATGCGATCATACTGGAGATTCGCGTTCATGGCGTAACTGTGCTTGTGCCAATCCTTTTCCAATGGATTGTTTTTCACTGAGATGGTGCTTTCGAAGAGGGTTCCCTTGAGATGCTCGCCGTCGTCCGTGACGTTGTAGCTACCGACCTCCCCGTCCTTGTTTTCTTTGAGATACATTTCGCCAAAGACCACCCCATCGAGCCACAATCCCGACTCACCTAGATTGTAATGAGTCGGAAAAAAGTCCTCAGGACTCGTTCCAGAGGGAGGCTCCATTCCGCCGGGATACTGCGGAGATGGCAGCCGACTGTTGTTATCGGCCGCCCAGTTGATCGTCGCTGTCGCGATTTGCTTGAGGTTGGCCGAATTTTTCGCCGCCTCGGCCACTTCCTTGGCTTTGTTCAAACCGGGCACCAAAAGGCTGATCAGCACGACGATGATGGCGATGACGACAAGCAATTCCACCAGCGTCATGCCGGCGCGGAGGAGACGATTTTCGACGGGATTCTTCATTCAGGGGGGAGTTGTTGCCGGGGATCTGACCAAAACCGATTCGACCAACCCACCCCCGACACTCCGGATCGTAATGGAAAGCGCGAAACGTGGTCAAGCAAGAATCGGCGGTAAATCCGCTTTCTCGTGGAAAGGTCGCTTCCGTCTCCAGACCGTCCCAAACGCGTCAGGGCGCGGGTGTTTCTCCCGCGCCCTGACAAACCAACGACCAATCGAAATCAGAACCCCATGGGATCAGGCGGCCACCGGCTGCTCGATCACATTGAGGCGCAGCGCGGACCAGCCCAGCTTTTCGTTCGCATCCGCGGACTCCTGGCCGACGAAGGCGGTAAGGCGGGTTGTGCCTCCGAGGGAAAAGGCCGGATAAAGGAAGATTTCGCCCTGCACCCGCACGCTGCAGACGTAGTTCTGCCCAAATCGGTAGAGCGTGAGATCACAGGCCACCGGAGCGCCGGGAGCCAGAGGCGTGTTGGCGAGGTAGCCGATGACGCCGCCACCGTTGCAAAGGTCGCACACTTCGCCGGTCGCCGGATAGATCGCCACCGCGATGCCACGCTTGCGGCTTTCGTCAAGAATCCCCACCACGACGCGCCGGGTGACCCGGGCAGGTTCGATATCGACTTTGAAGCTGACCTCGGCGTTCGGCTTATCGACCGCGGGGGTCTGGCCCAATTCTTCGAGAACAAACTGATTCAACTCGGGAATGGCGACGTTCATGACGGGTAGAGAGAGAAAGCGGTGGGAATGAATCGGATGAAGGCGCTGGAGTTTCCGGAAGAACCGGCCTCCAACATTATAAAATTATGACATTTTTAATACGGATAATCAAACTATTTATGAAAAATATTATTATTTTTTGAATTTATCAAGACCGTCCATCGAATTCGAGACTTTGAGGAGGCACCAAAATGTCCCTTTGCCTCCCCCTCGAAGGGGGTAGGATGAGAGAGATTTGCGATCGATGGAAGAAGACTTGTTCATGGGAACGGCAGATGAAGAGGATGGTCACTTCCCTTCGGAGGGCGGCCCGACCACGTCGGGTCCCGATCTTCGTCTCGACCCCACCATGCCGCTCGCCGCGCGGATGCGGCCGAGGGATCTCGATGAATATGTCGGGCAGCGACACATTCTCGGTGAAGGCCGTCTCCTCCGCCGGGCGATCGAGGCGGATCGTTTCACCTCGCTGATCTTCTACGGCCCCCCCGGGGTGGGCAAAACCAGTCTCGCGGAACTGATCGCCCGCCGCACCGATTCACGATTCATGAACCTCTCGGGGGTCGAGAGCAACGTCGCCGAGATCCGCCGGGCCGTGGAGGCGGCGCGACAATTCCAACGGACCCGGGGCGAGATCACGACCCTCTTTGTCGACGAGATCCACCGCTTCAACAAATCGCAGCAGGATGTGCTGCTGCCCCACATCGAACGCGGCACGGTGCGATTCATCGGGGCGACGACGCACAATCCCTTTTTTTACATCAACAGTCCGCTCGTCTCGCGCAGCCAGGTCTTCCAGCTCGAACCGCTCACGGAGGAGGACCTGCTGGGTCTCCTCGACGCCGCGGTGCAGGACCCGGAGCGGGGCTTCGGCAAAAAGAATCTCGTCGTCACGCCCGAGGCGGCGCGTCACCTCGCCATCATGTGCGACGGCGATGCCCGGAAGCTCCTGACCTCTTTCGAACTCGCGGTCCTCACCACCGAACCCGATCCCGAGAGCGGAGAGATCCTCATCGACCTCCGCGTCGCCGAAGATTCGATCCAGCGGAAAGCGATCGTCTACGACGCCGACGGCGACGCCCATCACGACACCATCAGCGCCTTCATCAAATCCATCCGCGGCTGCGACCCTGATGCCGCGCTCTACTGGTTGGCAAAAATGCTCCACGCCGGAGAGGACATCCGCTTCATCGCCCGGCGCATCGTCATCGCCGCGAGCGAGGACGTGGGCATGGCCGATTCGAATGCCCTCCGGGTGGCGGTCGCGGCTCAGCAGGCGGTCGAATTCGTCGGCATGCCGGAGGCGCGCATTCCCCTCGCCCACGCCACCGTCTATCTCGCCACCGCTCCCAAGAGCAACCGCGCCTATGCCGCGATCAATGCGGCGATGAAAGACGTCGCCGAAGGCCGCACCCTCGCCGTGCCTCCCCATCTCCGAACCAAAAGCCGCAAAAAGATCGGCGAGGCTAGCGGGGCCATCGCCGAGGGAGAAGCCGTCTACCTCTACGGCCACGACTACGAGGGCGGCTACGTGCCCCAGGCTTACCTGCCGGAAGGGCGCACCTACTACGAACCTTCGAATCACGGGATGGAACAGCGTGTCGCCGAACGTCTCGAACACTGGCGCCGGCAATTCGAACAGACCCGGGGCTGATCCGGTTCCCAACCACACTCCTGACAAGAGCACAAAAAAACCGGACGCGCCTCGCGACGCGCCCGGTCTTTCGAAATCGTTTCTCCGGGGAGAAACGCGGGGGCATCACATCATGCCGCCCATGCCGTGGTCGTGGCTGTGCTCGGCACCGGCTTCCTTCTTCTCCGGAACGTCGGAGATGAGGCACTCGGTGGTGAGGAGCAGACCGGAGATCGAGGCGGCGTTCTGGAGAGCGCTGCGGGTCACCTTGGTCGGGTCAACGACACCGGACTTCACGAGATCCTCGTAAGTGTCGGTGGCGACGTTGTAGCCGACGTTGGCCTTCTCGTTCTTCACCTTCTCGACGATGAGGGCGCCTTCGCGGCCCGCGTTGGCGGCGAGCTGGCGGAGGGGGGCTTCGATCGCACGGGCGACGATGGCGGCGCCGGTGGCTTCGTCACCGACGAGTCCAAGGTCACCAACGGAGGCCTGGGCGCGGATGAGCGCCGTGCCACCACCGGGGACGATGCCTTCCTCGACGGCCGCACGGGTCGCGTGGAGGGCGTCTTCGACGCGGGCCTTCTTCTCTTTCATTTCCGTTTCGGTGGCGGCACCGACGTTGATGACGGCGACACCGCCGGCGAGCTTGGCAAGGCGCTCCTGGAGCTTCTCGCGGTCGTAGTCCGAGGTGGTCTCCTCGATCTGGCGGCGGATCTGGGAAACGCGGCCGCTGATGGCCTCGCTCTTGCCTTCACCTTCGATGATCGTGGTGTCTTCCTTCGTGATCTTGATCGACTTGGCGGTGCCGAGGTCTTCGAGGGAGACGTTCTCGAGCTTGATGCCGAGGTCTTCGGTGATGACGCGGCCACCGGTGAGGATGGCGATGTCTTCGAGCATGGCCTTGCGGCGGTCGCCGAAGCCGGGAGCCTTGACGGCTGCCACGGAGAGGGTGCCGCGGATCTTGTTCACCACGAGGGTGGCGAGGGCTTCACCTTCGACGTCTTCCGCGATGATGAGGAGGGGGCGTCCGCTCTGGGCGACCTTCTCGAGGAGCGGGAGCATGTCCTTCAGGCTGGAGACCTTCTTCTCGTGGATGAGGATGAGGACGTTCTCGAGATCGACGGTCATCGTCTCGGTGTCGGTCACCATGTAGGGGGAGAGGTAACCCTTGTCGAACTGCATCCCTTCGACGACGTCGAGGGTCGTTTCGATGCCCTTGGCTTCCTCAACGGTGATGGTGCCGTCCTTGCCGACCTTGTCCATCGCATCGGCGATGATGTTGCCGATCTCGGTGTCCCAGTTGGCGGAAACGGTCGCGACCTGCGCGATTTCCTTGGTGTCGGTAACCTCGGTGGAGATCTCCTTGAGCTTGGCGACAAGAGCGGCGGCCGCCTTGTTGATGCCGCGCTGGAGGCTGATCGGGTTGGCACCGGCGGTGACGTTGCGGAGACCTTCGCTGAAGATGGCCTCGGCGAGCACGGTCGCGGTGGTGGTGCCGTCACCGGCGATGTCGGAGGTCTTCGAGGAGACTTCCTTGATGAGTTGGGCGCCCATGTTCTCGTAGGGGCAGGTCAGCTCGATTTCCTTGGCGACGGTGACGCCGTCCTTGGTGATCGTGGGGCTGCCGAATTTCTTGTCGAGGATGACGTTGCGTCCCGACGGTCCGAGAGTCGCCTTGACCGCTTTCGCGAGCTTGCGGACACCGGCAAGAAGGGCGTGACGTGCTTCTTCGTCGAAGGAGAGTTGTTTGGCCATGATGTTAGGTTCTTTGGATAGGTTTGGTTTGAATGGATAACAGGGTCAGGTCGGCGACCCGACCCTCTCTGGTCTTCAGGAGAGGATGCCGAGAATGTCGCTCTCGTTGACAATCACGCACTCCTCGCCGTTCACCTTGACTTCGGTGCCGCCGTACTTGGAGATGAGGACCTTGTCGCCCACCTTCACGGAGAACTCGATGATCTCGCCATCTTCGTTCTTGCCGTTGCCGAGCGAAAGCACTTCGGCTTCCTGCGGTTTTTCCTTCGCGGTGTCGGGAAGGAAGATTCCGCCTTCGGTCTTCTGCTCGGCGAGCTCGATACGCTTCACAAGGACGCGGGTTCCAAGCGGTGTGATTTTGGATGCCATACGGTTGATTAGGTTGGTTTTCTTTTGGGTTTGGGTTTGAAATTCCGCAGTTCGCTGGGCACGCCACCGGAACCGGTTTGTTTGGCGAACTCAGAAGCGGGCCGACGAGCCGCGGAATCCGGATCCCGGCTCCCGCGCTCGCGCGGGGGAGCCGGAAAAAGGGTTTTGTCAGGATTTGTTCTCGCCGACCTCCTCGAACTCGGCGTCAACGACGTCGCCCTTGGCGCGCTTCGGCTCGGCGGGAGCCTCGTCGTCACCGGCGGGAGCGCCGCCCGGGAATCCACCGGCACCGGCCGCCTGTTGGGCCGCCGCGGCGAGTTCACCGAACTTCGCCTGGAGGGCCTCGGTGGTCTGGCGGATGCGGTCGGTGTCGTCACCTTTGAGGGACTCTTCGACATCGGCCACGGCCGCCTCGATCTGGCTCTTGGCGGGTGCGGGAAGTTGCTCGCCGAGTTCGCCGAGCTGCTTCTTCACGGTGTAGACGGCGTTGTCGGCGAGATTGCGGACTTCGATGCCTTCGAGACGTTTCTTGTCGGCTTCGGCGAACTGCTCGGCCTCGCGTTTGGCTTTTTCGATCTCCTCGGAGCTGAGACCGCTCGAGCCCTGGATGGAGATATGATGCTCTTTGCCGGTGCCCTTGTCCTTGGCCGAGACCTTGAGGATACCGTTGCGGTCGATGTCGAAGGTCACCTCGATCTGCGGCACGCCGCGCGGAGCGGAACCGATCCCGTCGAGGCGGAAATTGCCGAGCACCTTGTTGTCGGAGACGAGCTTGCGCTCGCCCTGGCAGACCACGATGTCGACGCTGGGCTGGTTATCAGCGGCGGTCGAGAAGACCTGCGATTTCTTCGCGGGGATCGTCGTGTTGCGCTCGATCATCGGCGTGGCGATGCCACCCATCGTTTCGATGGAAAGGGTCAGCGGGGTGACATCGAGGAGGACGACGTCGCCGAGGGTCGGGTCTTTCGCGAGGACGCCGCCCTGGATCGCGGCGCCAACGGCGACGACTTCATCCGGGTTCACACCTTGGTGGGGATCCTTCCCGGCGAGGGATTTCGCGGTCTCGACGACCTTGGGCATGCGGGTCATGCCGCCCACGAGGACGAGCTCGTCGATGTCACCGGCGGTCACTCCTGCTTCCTTGAGACAGGCGCGGACGGGGCCCTTGGTGCGCTCGAAGAGATGATCGGTCATCTGCTCGAGGGCGGCGCGGGTCAGGGTCTTCTGGATGTGCTTCGGACCGGTCTGGTCGGCGGTGATGAAGGGCAGGTTGATCTCGTAGGACTGCGAGGAGGAAAGGGCGATCTTCGCCTTCTCGGCCTCTTCCTTGATGCGCTGGAGGGCGTCGGGCTGGCCGTTGAGGTCGATGCCGCTGTCGGTCTTGAAGCCCTCGACGATCCACTTGATGACGGCACCGTCCCAGTCGTCACCGCCGAGACGGGTGTCGCCGTCGGTCGCGAGCACTTCGAAGAAGCCCTCGTCGATCTCGAGGACGGAGATGTCGAACGTACCACCGCCGAGGTCATAGACGGCGATCTTTTCCTCGCCCTTCTTGTCGAGGCCGTAGGCCAGCGCGGCCGCGGTGGGCTCGTTGACGATGCGCTTCACATCGAGACCGGCGATCTCACCGGCGGCCTTGGTGGCGTTGCGCTGCGAGTCGTTGAAGTAAGCGGGCACGGTGATGACGGCCTCGGTGATGGTCTCTCCGAGACGCGCTTCGGCGTCGGCCTTGAGCTTCGAGAGGACCATCGCGGAGATCTCCTGCGGGCTGTAGGTCTTCGTCGAGCCGCCGACTTCCACCTCGATGTGGGCGTCGCCGTTGGCAGCCTTCACGATCTTGTATGGCGTGTTCTTCTCCTCGGCGGTGAGCTCGTCGAACTTGCGGCCGATGAGGCGCTTGGCGGAGAAAATCGTATTGCGGGGGTTGGTGATGGCCTGGCGTTTGGCGGCCTGACCAACGAGGCGCTCGCCGTCCTTGCTGAACGCGACGACCGATGGCGTGGTGCGCGCGCCCTCGGCGTTTTCGAGCACCACCGGCTGTCCGCCTTCCATGACGGCCATGCACGAGTTCGTGGTGCCAAGGTCGATTCCTAAAATCTTGCTCATGTGTCAGGGGTTCCTCTCTGGATTCTCTGGGTGTGGGGTTGGTGGGAAGGGTGATTCCCGTTTTTCTTGACTCGCGGAAGTGCATTTGGCGTGCCAGACGGCCAATCTGATACACAAAACCCTGTATATTAGATAGTTACAGAGTCAAAATCTCAAGTCCACCTCAAAACTTTCCACGAAATAGCGTCATTTTGACACCATTTCACACGAACCTTGCGCCATTCTGACTCGAATGGGCATTCTGTCTCTTTCGCCGCGAAGGCCGCCTCAATGAAAAATGAAAGGCACGCCCATCTTCTCGAAGGTCGCCTTGGGTTCGGCCATGTAGCGCTCGGCGAGTTCGTCGAATTTCCCCTTGGCCCGGTAGTCGGCGAGGAAGGTGTTCACGGCGTCGCGGAGTTCTTCCTCCCCTTTCCGCAATCCGATCGCCCAAGTCTCCTCACGGATGGGATTCAGGATGGGACGGGTCTCGTTCTCGAATTTTTTCCAGAACTGGTAGATCGAAATCTGGTCGTAGATGAAGGCATCGACCTTGCCCTGCACCACCTCCATGGCGCAGTTGGCGGCGTTGTCGAGGGTGACGAGCTGGAGCCCCGGCATTTCGGCGCGCGCCCATTGGTGACCGGTCGTGGCGAGTTTCACCGCCACCTTGTGGACGCCCGGCTTGAGATCGGCGGCAGTCTGGATCGCTGAATCTTTCGCCACGAGAAGGCAGAGCCCGTTGGTGACGTAGCCGTCGGAGAAGGCGATGGCCTGCTCGCGCTCGGGGGTGCGGGTCATCGAGGAAATGATGGCATCGATCTTGCCGGACTGGAGGGCGGGAATGATGCCGTCCCACTCGACGTCGCGGATTTCGAGAGGACGCCCGAGGTGGGCGGCGAGATCCTCGGCCATGCGCACGCTGATGCCATCGGGCTGGTTGTCGGGACCGCGCATTTCGAAGGGCGGATAGGCCAGCTCCATGCCGACGACAAAGGGCTCCTTGGAATCGTCCGCGGCGGCGCCTGCCGGGTCCGGTTTTCCACAAGATACGAGCAGCGCGGAGGCGAGAATCGTGGCAGAAAGGAGGAGCGGACGCGTCATGTTGGCGACACCTTCACGCCCCCGCGCCGATTCTCAAGCCGTTTGACGCGGCCACCAAACCGCCCGATTTTCCGCCCCACGCCCCATGCGAGATCTTCTCACCGACATTCTCCAGCAATCCGCTCCGCCCGCCGCCTTCGCCTGGTTGCGCGACCGCCTCGGCGAGCAGGAAACGCAATTTAGCAAACGCCCCTTCTATTATGCGTTCAGCGGTGTCTCGCGCCATTTCCCCAAGCACGGCCGGCTCGAGATCACTCCGGAGCAATCGCAGCGGCTGCATGAACTCGCGCCGGGGCTCTCGCTCGATCACTGGGATGTCTTTCGGCTCGCCCGGGTCCGCCTGCTTTTGTCTCTCGAGAGGCAGGAAAAGTCCGTCTTTCTCGAAACGATCGCGGCCCTGCTGAATACCGCGGATCTCCGCGAGCAGGCGGCGATTTACTCCGCCTATCCCCTGCTGCCCCACCAGGAGGATCTCGTCGAATCGGCCATCGATGGCCTGCGTTCGAATATCGTCGATGTCTTCGACTCGATCGCCCTGAACAATCCCTTTCCGGCGGCCCGTTTCACCGACGCGGCCTGGAACCAGATGGTGCTGAAGGCGATCTTCATCAGCCGTCCTCTCTACCGCATCTCGGGACTTGAAGCGCGGCGCAACGCCGACCTCGCCGCCGCGATCTCCTACCTCGCCCACGAACGATGGGCGGCGGGACGCCGTATCCCGGCCGAGGCCTGGCGGAACTGCGTGGGTTTTGTCAGCGATGAGATCTCGGCCGATCTGCATCACCTCCTCGAGACGGGAGAACCAACCGACCGCGAGGCCGCGGCCCTCGTCCTCGCCTCCGACGGCGATCCCCGGCTTGCCGACTTGCGCGGCCGCCTCGAGGGCGAGATCGATGCGATCGGGTCCGGCACGCTCTCGTGGGACCGGCTCGGCGAAAAGCTCGAGTTCCCCGTCACCCTCAACGGCTCGCCCGCGAAAGCCTGACCCACCCACCTTTCCCCCGACATGAAATTCCTCGACTCGCACGTCCACATGGTCTCGCGCACGACCGACGACTACCAGCGCATGGCCGCATCGGGCGTCACCGCGATCATCGAGCCCTCCTTCTGGCAGGGCCAGCCCCGCACCGAGCCCGGCACCTTCAAGGATTATTTCAATACCCTCATCGGCTTCGAGCGCTTCCGCGCGAGCCAATTCGGGATCAAGCATTACTGCACGATCGGACTGAACCCGAAGGAGGCGAACAACGAAAAACTCGCCGAGGCGGTGATGGAGTTGCTCCCCCTCTACATCTGCAAGGAAGGCGTCGTCGGCATCGGCGAAATCGGCTTCGACGACCAGACCAAGGCCGAGGAGAAATACCTGCGTCTCCAGGCCCAGCTTGCCCTCGAGGCCGACCTGCCCATCCAGATCCACACGCCGCACCGCGACAAGAAACTCGGCACGATCCGGACGATGGACGTGCTCGAGGATGTCGGGATCGATCCGGGCAAGGTCATCATCGACCACAACAACGAGGAAACGGTGAAGCTGGTCCTCGACCGCGGCTATTGGGCCGCCTTCACGATTTATCCCCATACCAAGCTCGGGAACGAACGCATGGTCGAAATCCTGCGCGAATACGGCGCCGAGCGCATCATCGTCGACAGCGCCGCCGACTGGGGCATCAGCGACGCCCTCGCCGTGCCGAAGACGGCCGCCCTGATGAAGGAGCGTGGGGTCACGCTCGAGCGCATCGAACAGGTCACCTACAAGAATCCCCTCGCCGCCTACGGCCAGAGCGGCCAGATCAGCGAGCAGGATTGGGAAGGAAGCGAAGGGATCGATCCGACGGCCTTGTTCGAGGGCAACACCCTCCTCCGCGGTGGCATGGACGTGGCCACGGCGATGTCGCAGTATTTGATGATCGAGTGAGGCGGGGCAGGCGGAACCTCAGTTCATTTCCAGCGAGCGGCAGGGCTCGATTTGGTCAAGAACCGGTTTCAGCTCGGTTTCGGCAAGCTGCCGGTCGTAATGCGATTGCAGATTGAGCCAGACTTCGGCGGGCCAGGGAAAATAGCGGGAGAGGCGCAGAGCCGTGTCGGCCGTGACTCCCCGCCTCCCCTTGACGATCTCGTTGATCCTGCGTGGAGGCACTCCGATATCTTTGGCCAAGCGATACTCGGAAAGCCCAAGAGGCACGAGGAAATCTTCCCGCAAGATCTCGCCAGGGTGGATCGGTAGATGTTTTTTCATCGCGTTTTTCAGTGGTAATCGACAATCTCAACATCGTAAGGGCCGTCGGCTTTCCAACGAAAGCAGATCCGCCATTGGTCATTGATGCGAATCGAGTATGAACCAGTGCGGTCTCCCTTGAGCACTTCCAAACGATTGCCCGGAGGAACGCGGAGTTGCGCCAGCTCGGTAACCGCATGGAGCTGGGTAAGCTTTCGCAAAGCGGATCGCTGCAGATCCGGCGTGATCCGTTTGACCCGCTCCAAACGAAACAAGCGCGCTGTTTCCTCGCAGGCAAAAGACTGAATCATATCCCAACGAGGACATAATAACGAAACCCGTTAACAATCGCAAGGCAAAAGAAAATGGCAGCACTCATGACGAAAGTTCTTCGTCCATCCAGCTCACCGCTCACCGCTCACCCATCCCCTCCCAATCCCGCAACCAAGCGGCCGTCTCGATGAGGCGGTAGGACGGGCGCACCGTGAAGGCGATGCGTTCGAGAAAGACGGCGGGGTCTTCCAGGGCGAGGACGAGATCGAAATGACGCGTTTCCTCCCGCACGACACCTCCCATGTCCGCCCACCAGCGGACGATCGCCACGTTGTTCTTGCGGCACTGCCCGGTGAACTCACGCACGCCGCAACGCCATCCCTCGTGCCAGAGAATCGAATACAGCAGGGTGGCCAGTCCGCGCCGGTGCCAGGCATCGGCGATGGTGAAGGAAAGCTCGGCACGCTCCGGATTGTCACCATCACGCCACCAGGAGGCACCGCCGTAGCCTGGAAAACTCTCATCCTCCGGATTCAACGCGATCCAGGCGAGATGATCGAGGCCATCCACCGCGGCGATCCTCGCCGCATGATGCTCACCGAGTCGCTCCGGCCTTTCCCAGAAACGATTGAGCCGGGACTCCTCCGAAAGCAGCTCGTAGGCCCGATGGATGCGCTCGCGATCCTCCGGCACGATGGGACGCAGCCTCACCGCGAGCCCGTCCTCGAGGCGGCGATCGAAAGGGGCAAAATCCGAGAGCGTTGGCATCATGGCTTTTCCCCGGTTCAAAAAATTCCTCACGAAAAGACCTCGGTCCAGGGCAGGTCGTGCGCTTGTCCCACTTCCTCGCAGGTGAGCTTCCCACGGAAGCAATTGATCCCGCCGACGAGTTCTGGAGCCCGGAAACAGGCGGCCTCAAGTCCGGCCGTGGCGAGGAGTTGCAGGTAGGGCAGAGTCACACTCGTGAGCGCCTGGGTCGAGGTTCTCGCATAGGCGCCAGGCATGTTCGCGACGCAATAATGGATCACGCCCTCCTCGGTGAAGACGGGATTTTCATGGGTCGTCGGACGGGTCGTCTCGATGCAGCCTCCCTGATCGACGGCGATGTCGACAACCACGGTGCCCTCGCGCATGAGGCGCAACATCTCGCGGCTGACGAGCTTCGGGGCCCTCGCTCCCGGCACGAGCACGGCCCCGATGAGCAGGTCGGTGCGGGGCAGGACCTCGAGCAGGGCCGACTCGCTGCTGTAGAGCGTCTTCGCCGCAGGCATGGCGGTGTCGAGCCAGGTCATGCGTTCGCTGCTGACCTCGAGGATCGTCGTGTCGGCCCCGATCCCGGTCGCGACCTTCGCGGCGTTGGTCCCGCAAGTGCCGCCGCCGATGATGGTGACGCGTCCCGGCAACACGCCCGGCACCCCTCCCAACAAGGTGCCACGGCCACCCGCGTGTTTGGCGAGGTGATAGGCTCCAACCATCACGCTCATGCGGCCGGCGACTTCGCTCATGGGCTCGAGGAGGGGCAGGCGTTTGCCGATCTGCACGGTCTCATAAGCAATCCCGGTGACGCCCGTAGCGACGAGGGATTCGGTGAGGCGTTTGTCGGCGGCGAGGTGGAGGTAGGTGAAAAGAATCTGCCCGGCCCGCAGCATCGCGATTTCCTGGGGCTGGGGTTCCTTCACTTTCACGATGAGGTCGGCGGCGGCAAAAACCTCGGCGGCGGTGGCGGCGATTTCGGCTCCGGCCTCGAGGTATTCGCTGTCGGCATAAGCGGCACCGGCTCCCGCCCCGGTCTCGACGATCACCCGCACGCCTTGTCGCACGAGCTGCCGCGCCCCTCCCGGCGTCAGAGCGACGCGGTTTTCCTGGCTCTTGATTTCACGGGGGCAGCCGACGATGGCGGCCGGGGACAGGGAGAGAGTGTCGTTCATGGAGCTCTATGACCAGTTTACGATCCAATCGTCCGTCTCAAAAGCCCGAAAATCCCTCCCTGCCTGCGTACCGTCACCCAGGAATGACGCCATCCCTCCGGGTGAGCTTTCCATTTTCAATTTCGACCGGCGTGCTACCTTTGCGTTCCTTCCTTACCCTCCTTTTCCTTTTATGGCGATTCTCCGCCAGCCGATTTCCGTTTCATCCGTCACTCGACATCTCCACTGCTTCGTGATCGGGCTTCTGCTCCCTGCCCCGTTGTGCGCCCAGGTGGGTGAAGAATCGACCGGCGTGCTGCCTTTGGGCGCGGCGGGCAATCAATCTTCCGCCTGGAGAAAAGAGTCGGTCGGCCCGTGGGGCAAACTCGAGTATTTCCCGGTCGTGCTCGAGCCGCCGGCTTCCCATTTGTGGGAGGCGCTCTACGACGAGCGCTCCTACTGGAACTTCGACAAGCTTGAGCAGGCCGAAGCCCGGACACTTCTAGAGACGCTGGGGCTTTCCGCGGAAACCCTGGCCCTCATCGATGCCGAGGGGATCTGGAAGACGGGCACTCAGGGGCTCGAGCTGGAGTTCGGAGACCAGGTGGTGGAGAGCCTCACCGCGGAGAATCGCGCCGCCCTTGCGAAGTGGTTCCGGCTCAACAGCAATCTTTTCTTCTCCAAGACGATCATCAATTTCGAGGGTGGGGATTTCTCGTTTTTCGAAAACCGGCTCGTCGCGCCGGAAACCCTGGCCCTTGTCAAAAAGCTCTCGTTCAGCCGCCGCAACGTCCTCAGCCTGATGGACAGGGCCTACATTCTCCGCCAGATCGAGGATGATGCGGAAAAAGAGCGTTTCCTCCGCGCGACTTTCGCAACCCGGGGGCTCATCGTCCGACTCGTGATGGATGGCAGCGTGGATCTCGAGTCGATGATCCGGTATTGGTCGTGCGACGGACAGAACACCGGGTTCGAGCCCATCCTCCGTGGCGTGCAGAATGTCGAGGGGGTGAACAAGATCGACCTTGTCCAGATCCTGCCCCCCGTGCCCCGCCGTTACCTCTACGGATTCACGAATCTGCGGGACGTCAGCCCGAACAACACACCCGACTGCTTCTGGACGTCGGTCCAGTTTTTCCGCCGTCAGGTCTCCCCGCGCCTCCTCGACCCCCTCCGCCTCATGCATCACATCGAGGGCGATTTCCAGCGGATCGAGACGGAAGATCTGCGCTTCGGCGACCTCGTCTGCATGTTCGACGAAACCGACAACAGCTTTCTCCACAGTTATGTCCATATCGCCGGCGACGTCGTTTTCTCCAAAAACGGTGCCAGCTTCGCCCGACCCTATGTGCTGACCCTCAAGTCCGATATGCTCTCCGTCTATCTCGACGAGTCGCGCTACCGCGTCGAAGTCTATCGCCGAACCCCGCAACCGTGAGATGCCCATGAGACTCCTTCTTTGGTGGGGCATCTTCGTGATGCTGTCTTCATCGGCCTCCGGCCAGCAATCCGACGGCGGGGACGAGCCCGTCACGCCCTCTCCCGCGCACCGGCGTCCTGTCGTGGCGCTGCCCCCGGGCCCTTGGGGAACACTCGAGTATTTTCCCATCCCCCTCGCATGCCCCCCGTCTTCACTCGCCTACATGCCCACTCCTTCCCAGCAGGTGGAATGGGTGTTCCATGCCCGCACCCAGGCCGGCCTCGAGGCGGAAATGCTCGCTGCCGGGGTCACTCCAGCAGAGATCGCGCTGCTCTTGAAAGGGGCCAACGTCCTTTCCGATCCGGAGTTGATGCGGGTCTTTCCCAACGATGAAGCCGTCCTCGGGATGAGCTTCCAGACCCGGGCAAAACTCTACCAGCGTCTCGGCCAGATCCCTGAAAATCGTTTCTACGCCCGGCCCATCTACATTCCGACGGAGAATCTCTCCGCGTGGTTCGACGGCACCGGGATCCCACGAGCGGTGATCGAGGACATTGCCAAGCTCGCCTATCCGACGCCCCGGGGGAGAGGCTTCTTTTTCTCCGACCTGCCCTTCACCCTGCGTCGGGCCGACTCCACCGGAGACGAACGCCTCCTGCTCTCCGGCCTGACCCGGCGTGAAGGACTCGTGGTGCGGCTTCGACTCACCCGTGAGACGCTCAC
The DNA here is from genome assembly GCA_016795385.1 of Verrucomicrobiales bacterium. Taxonomy (GTDB): domain Bacteria; phylum Verrucomicrobiota; class Verrucomicrobiia; order Verrucomicrobiales; family DEV007; genus Arctic95D-9. The sequence goes on from JAEUHI010000050.1 coordinate 64,399, forward strand.
CCCCGAAATCGCCGATTACTGGCACGCCGGATACAAAAACAAGGCGGTGATGCCGCTCCTCGATGCGGTCGTCCAATCGAATGACGGGGCCGCCCTCGACATCGCCCATCTCCTCCCCGCGACTCCACGGCAATACCTCAATCGCTTCCCCGATCCGTCGGAAGCCGTCGACGGCCGCCTGCCCGACTGGTTCTGGACCTGTTACAATTTCTTCCGCTTCGCCCCCCGCGATGTGTATGCCGATTCTCCGGAGCGCGACGCCCTCATCCTCGAAGAGTTCGAGCCCAGCCTGCCTCCTCTGCAATTCGGCGACATGTTGTTGTTGAACTCCGGGTCCCGCATCATCCACGGATGCATCCACATCGCCGACGACATCGTCTTCACGAAAAACAGCTCGGACCTCTTTTCACCCTGGGTCCTCATGCGGCTTGAGGACGTCGTCGCCTCCCGCGATCTCCTCGGCGACGTTTCGCTGAGCGCCTACCGGAAAAAGGACACCGCACCGCGGTCGATTCCCTGAGCATCCTTTGGGGGTATCCTTGATCGACAGGATTGACTTTTATGGTTTTTCTGTTTTGATCTACTTATTATCAAGGGATCTGAAACATCTCAGTTCGGGGCGACCGTCATTTTCTTCCAGATCATGATCCTGGCGGGATTGTTTTCCGCCTCATGCACGACGGCGAAGAAGAAGTCGGATCTCGACAGCTTGGCTACCGAAAATCCCCTCAACGGCGTTCTCACCGTGGCCCGGCCCGTCTCGGAGGATACCCTCGCCTCGCTCAAAGCGATCGCCGACTCGTCCGCCTCCCAGCTCCCGCCTGATTTGGCCGAACTCCCGGATTCCTCGTCCACCGTCGGGGAATCATCCGAAAACGCTTCCGTGGAAATTCCCGAGGAGAGCGCCGCCCCTCCCCTACCGGCGTTGGTCGAAACCATCCCCGCCGACTGGAAACGCCCCGGCCTCAATCCGGACGAGGTCAATCCGGGTGATCTCTTTTTCGATCATCAAGGCCCGGTCCTGCGAAAGACCTTCAGCCTGCTCGACGAGCTCCCCGCTGACGGACGCGGCGCTCTTTTGAAACAGTTCACCCGATCCCAGACCCTCCGCGTCCCCGTCACCGTCTCGCGCAAAGAGCTGACCACTCTGACCGCGGCAGTCGGCCCGGATCTGGAAATGCCGACGCGGAGCGTGGCGCTCGACTTTCACACGACCACCCACGAAGTCGATCCGGATCAGCTCCTTCTCCTTTTCGACCAGATCTCGAAGGGAGAAAGTGCCGGAGCGATCGCCTCGGCCGGGAACCTCGCGCGTCTGAAAAAACAACTCGAAGCCACCCGGAAGCGGCTGCGGGCAGGCGAAACCATCCACCTCGTCACCGCGGTTTCCGAATCCAACACGATCCGGGCGACTTATCCGGGTGCCCCTGTCGGCAAAAGGGATGCCACACCGATCCGGAACGCCGTCGCCGCGCTTTATCCGCACCTCCGGGATCTCGACGCCGTGAAGACGGACGAGTCGGTCGAGATCAGCGGAAATCCACGGATCGTGTGGGAGTTCAAGACACGCGAGATCAAGCTCGAGGGTGAGCGCCTCGTTCTCGGTCCGGAATCGCAGACGGGATTCTGATCCCCTCCCCTCACTCCATCCCGAGCTTCTTCAGCTTCGGCGAGATCACCACGCGGCAGTAAGGATTCGTGTCCTTGTTCTGCACGTAGTAGTTCTGGTGGTATTCCTCGGCCACCCAGAACTTGGAAGCCTCGGAGATCTCCGTGACCGAGGGATTTTCATACACTTTGCTCGCGTCGAGGGCCGACTTCGACTGCATCGCGATGTTCCGCTGCTCCGGAGTGTGATAGAAAATCACCGACCGGTACTGCGGTCCCTTGTCGGCGCCTTGTTGGTTGAGCGTCGTCGGGTCGTGGGCCTGCCAGAAGACATCCAGGATTTCCTCCAACTTGATCTTCGCGGGATCAAACGTCACCTGGATCACCTCGGCGTGGCCGGTGGTCTTGGTGCAGATCTGCTCGTAAGTCGGATTCTCGACATGGCCGCCCATGTAGCCCGAGACCACATCGGTGACCCCTTCGAGCCTTTCCATCACCGCTTCCGTACACCAGAAGCAGCCGCCTCCGAGCGTGATCACTTCCTTGCCTTGGGCCACTTCGGTTCCTTCTTTCATGGGAGTCTTGTCTGAGGATACGGCGGCGGGGGCCGCCTCGGTCGGCGCCGGTGTCGGTGCGGCCGCGGCAGGCGCCGGAGCTGACTCAGTTGGCTTCACGGATTCGGCGGGCTTTTCAGGAGCTTCCACCGGGGCGGGCGCCGGCGCAGGGGCGGGAGCCGTTTCAGGAGCAGCCGCTTCCGTGGCCGGTGCCTTTTCCTCCGGCGGCGCAGGCTTGTCCTGACAAGCACACAAAAAGAGAACCGGAGCGAGGATCGCGGGCGCGAAGCGGAGGAACCAGGTCGGGGGGGCAATCGTCATGCCGGAAACGTGGTCCCGCTCGCGCCCTCGCGCAATCCCTTTGCGCACCCAGCCCCTGCCTGCATCGCGTGATTTCGAGGACGCCCGCCCGGATCACAGCACTTTTGAACAACTCCTCTTTTCACAAATGCAAACCTTTTTTCACGAATCGAACCAAAATCTTTGACTAATCCGATAACTTCTCTATAAAAATGCCATTGTTATTCCGTTTTTGACGGGAAGAAACATGGCCAGGCCCAAGAACACGACCGAGACGGTTCAGATCACGATCTCCACCACCCAACAGGTGAAGGATCTGCTCGAAGAGCTGTCCCGGTCGGGCTTCTACGGAAAAAACGCCGCCGAGACCGCGCACATCCTCTTGAAAGAAAAAATCAGGGATCTGCAGGTGAGCGGCCAGGCTCCTGGACCGGACTTCTCTTCGTCGCGGGCGAAATGACAATTCCACGACCTCTCAACACCACCGCCCACTCAACCGCCATGTATCTCCCCGAGCCCGCCGACCACTCCAGCAGCTCCCAAGCTCTCGCCCTGCTCTCCGCCGCGGCGATCGCCCCCTCACAGATCTGTGAGAACGATCCCGAGACGAAGCAGGCCTTTGAGGACAGCCTCCGCGCGCTCGCCGAAGACATCGTGAAATTCCATCCCGGTCTCGCCCATCTCCTCATCGGGATGAGCGCCACCCCCTGCCCTTTTGTCCACGGGCAAAACTGATTCTCCGGCCATCTCCGGGCCTCAAGCCCAGAGGTTGAGCAGCACCACGCCCGCCACGGCGACGACCGCGCCGATGAGGGCGAGGCGACTCGGATGATCACCCTCCGTGATTCGCGCCAGCGGCAACATCACGATCGGAGTGAGGGCGACCACCGCCAGAACGATCCCGCTCTCGAGATCCTGCAACGCCCACTGGAAACAGCTCACCCCGATCACCGGACCGAAGAGCGCGGCACCAAAAAGCCACGGCGCCACCCGGCGATCGAAGGGTGTCCGCCAGTTTTCCCAGTTTTTCCGGTCTCCGAAAAAGCGGATCAGCGCCACCGCGACCGCTGAAAACACGAGCCCCGCGAGCACCCGCTGAAAGGCCGCGGTGATGCCTGATCCGCTCGCGCCGAGTTCCAGGGCTACCGCCTCGGCCTTGCGACTGATGACCGCGCCCGTCCCTTGGCCGAAGCCCGCGACAATCGCGGCGACGATGCCCACCCAGTACCGGCCGCGCAAATTCACCTTCGCACGCGATTTCGAACCCGGCCGGATCGCCATCACCACCCCCGCGAGAATCAAAAGGGCGCACACCACGACGCGGATGCCCACCCCATTGCCGAGCCAGAGCCACTCCAGCACCATCGCAAAGAGCGGGGCGAGGCAGAGATTCAAGAGGATCGTCAGGCGTGATCCGATCCTCTCGTAGGCGGTGAAAAGCGCCACATCACCGAGACCGAAACCAATCAGACCACTGACAAAAAACCATTGGAAAGAGGCCCAGCGGATCGCATCCGGCGTGAGGATCGCCACCAGGAGGCCGAGCACGACCGCCGCGAGTCCCAGCCGCATCAGATTCCCCCATGCACCGCCCAGCAACACGGCGGTCCGCTGCCCCGTCACCGCGGAGAAGGCGAAAAACAGCGTCGTGAGAATGGCGGCGATCATACCGGAACTCCGCCGCCACCGCCTCGCGGGGCCGAATCGGAAGTTGCCAAGGCAACGGCATCCGTCCAGCTTTGTAAAGCCCGCTTTCCCCGTTCCTCGATGTCATCATCATCCCCTGCCCTACGACTCGTTCACAACGGCGCGCTTCGTCCCGCCGACGCGGCGCTGTTGACCGCATCGGACGGCCTCGCCGTCTGCGGCAGGGGCGTCTTCGAGACGATCGCGGCCTATCGCGGGATTCCCTTCCTCCTCGAGAGCCATCTGGAACGACTGCGTCGCGGCGCGGAAGTCTTTTCCCTCGCCTGCCCTGACGATGCGGCCATTCGACAGGCCATTGGGCAGGTTCTCGATGCGAATGATCTCCTCGCCGAAAAGGCCCGCGTCCGTGTCACCCTTTCCTCACCCGCCGATGGCAGGGAATCCTGGTGGGTCGAGGCGACGCCGCCGCCGCCCCATCCTCCAAAAGCCCGAGTCATCACCGGGCCCTTCGTTCGCAACGAACGCAGTCTCCTCGCCGGACTGAAGACGATCAACTACGGCGACAATGTCGTCGCCCTCGCCGCCGCCCGCCGCGCCGGCGCTGATGAAGCCCTCTTCGCCAACAGCCGGGATGAACTCTGCGAAGGCACCTGGTCGAATGTGTTTGTCAGGATCGACGGGCGATGGATGACCCCGCCTCTCTCCTCCGGTTGCCTCCCCGGCATCACGCGGGAACTCGTGATCCGGCTGTTTGCGGAACAAGCCATTCCCTTCGCCGAGTCAACCCTGTCCTATGCCGCACTCGACCGGGTCGAGTCCGCCTTTCTCACCTCGAGCCTCCGCGAGATCCAGCCGGTCGCGGCGATAGACGGGAGGGATTTGGAGAATGCCGCCGAAATGATCATTCTGCAGTCCGCCTACCGGTGGCTGACCGCTTGACGCGCCCGCGTCCATGGCCCCAAAGCCCCGTCCGGACAGCCGGAATCGCGTGATTTGTTCGAACGCGGGACAAACGTAAGCTGTCTTGATGGTGAGCCTGCATGCAGGATTCCAGCCCGACTCCCCTTCCCCTCACATGATCACTTCCGTCAATCGCCGCGTTTTCCTCAAAGGCATTGGAGCAGGACTTGCCCTGCCCTCCTTCGAGACCTTCTTCAACGCCTCCGTCGCCAAGGCCGAGGCCGCCAAAGGTCTCGCCACCACCGCGAGCGGCGCGCCTCTCCGGACCGCCTTTCTCTATAAACCCAACGGGATGAACATGGAGAAATGGGCGCTCGCCGGAAATGGCACCGAGTTCACCTTCGGCCCCACCCACGAACCCTACACGAAGTTCAAGGACCAGCTCCACGTCTTCGGCCAGCTCGCCCACCTCAACGGCACCGCGGGCATGGACGGCGGAGGCGACCACGCCCGCGCCAACGCCACCTTCCTCACCGGCGCACGCCCCCGCAAGACCGCGGGTGCCGACATCAAGCTCGGTGTCTCCGTCGATCAGGTGATCGCCAACGCCATCGGTGACAAGACGCGCTTCTCCTCGCTCGAGCTTTCATGCGACGGCATCCGCAAGAGCGGGGTCTGTGATTCGGGTTACTCGTGCGCTTATCAGTTCAATCTGTCCTGGCGTTCGGATGTCACTCCGATGACTCCCGAATCCAATCCGCGCCACGTCTTCGAGCGCCTCTTTGGATCCGGTTCGAAGGAGGAACGCCAGAAGAATTTCACCCTGCGCAACCAACGTCAGCGCTCCATTCTCGACTTCGTGATGGAAGACGCGAAGAAGCTCAACAGCCAGCTCGGGCGGAACGACCAGCTCAAGCTCGATGAATACATGACCGGCGTCCGCGAGATCGAGCGCCGCATCGAGAAGTCGGAGAAATTCGGCCTTCCCGAGGCCCCCGAAATGGAAATGCCCGAGGGCACTCCCGGCAGCTACGAGGATCACGTGCGCCTCATGATGGATCTCCTCGTCCTCGCCTTCGAGACCGATTCCACCCGGGTCGCCACCTTCCTCCTTGCCCACGACGGCAGCAACCGCAGCTTCAAGGAAATCGGCGTGCCGGATGGCCACCACTCCATCTCGCACCACCAGAACAATCCCGAAGCCCTCGACAAGCTCGCGAAGATCGACCTGTTCTATTCCCGCCAATTCACCTACTTCCTCGAACAGCTCCAGTCGCGCAAGGACGTCGACGGAAAGTCGCTCCTCCACAATTCCATGATTGTCTGGGGCAGCGGGCTGGCCGATCCCGACCGTCACCGCCACACCGATCTGCCCATCATCCTCGCCGGCAAGGGCGGCGGCACGATCGCGACGGGACGGCACACCGTCGCGGGCCAGGATACGCCGATGAGCAATCTCTTCCTCAGCCTCCTCGACCGAGTCGGGGTGAAAGAAGAACGCTTTGGCGACTCGACCGGTCGTCTCTCGATCGGGTGAGCCGCGCCACCCCTCAGCGGACCGCGGTGGAGGTTCCCGGTATTTCCTCGGGCTCGATCCCGACGCGCCGGAGTGCGGCGTGTCGTTCTTCCTTCGTCATTCCCGGGATCAGTTCCTTGATGAGATTGGTGCCGTTCGGCTCGCCCTGCGTCATGCTCTGCCAGAGCCAGTAGTAGGCCTCGACGACATCGCGTTTTCCGACAAGCCCACTCGCGAGGAGCCGCCCCAGGCTCGCCTGCGCCTTGGCATTTCCTTTCTCGGCGGATTTCCGGTACCAATCCAGCGCGGCGGTACGGTCGATCTTCACACCGATCCCCCATTCGAGCATCGTGGCATAGAGATTCTGCGACCAGACATTTCCTCCCTCCGCCGCTTTGCGCGCCCAAGCGAGAGCCTTCTCCGGATCCTTCTTCAAACCGTGGAGACCGAAATGGTAAAACTCCGCCAGCTTGGCCTGCGCCTCGGCCGAGCCGCCGTCCGCCGCTTTTTCGACCCATCCGAGCGCTTCAGTCCGCGCCGTTTCCCCGGTTTGCTGGAAGAGGATCAAGCCCAGATTCAGTTGCGCTGAAACCACCTCGTGTTCAGCCGCCCTTCTCATCCACCGGATCGCCTCGTCGGTGTCTTTCGCGACACCCTCCCCTTTCGAAAGGAGATATCCATAATATCCCTGTGCCTCCGGATGCCCCGCCTCCGCCGCCAGACGGATCCAATGGGCGGCTTTGTCAGGATCGGCGGTCACTCCGTCCCCCCGATGGAGTTTGCGCCCGGTTTCATACTGCTCCTCCGGTGTCGACGGCGGTGTCACCTCCTCTGCCGCAAACCCTCCCGAAAGCGGGAAGAACGCCACCAACACCGCGACGGCAGCCGCACGGAACTTCATCTGTTTCATAGTCGTGTCCAATAAACACCGGCACCCCCGCCCTTCAGTGCCGTCAATGTGACGTTTCCGTAACTCTCTGACTACGTGTCAATATCGTTACCCGAACGGTTTTGAAGGAAGCAATCGCCGGACCGTAGGTGGGCAGCGTCGGGGGCTACCTCGGTCCGGACCCGTGATCGACACGATTCACGGCCGGTCGAGAGCTCGCATGAAGCGAACCAGTCCCGCGGCACCCTAGCAAAAACAAAAAGAAACAACCTCAGCTCCTCAAAGCCATGAAATTCAAGATCAGCCTCCTCGCGGGGCTCGCGGCCCTCGGGTTTGCCTCCAGTGCCTCGGCCCAGACGGTCATCAACATCACCGGTGCGACCGCCTTCCGCGCCGCCGCCCACAACGCCATCCTCAGCATCCTCAGCGATGGCGGCGCCACCCAGGTGAAATACTGCTGGATTGGCAGCGCCGGCACCAACGGATTCCTCAACTCCAACAAGATCATTGCCGAAGGCACCATCGGTGGACAACCCTACATCATCCGCACGAACCAGAACGGATCGACCCAGGGCATCGCCTCGGTCGCGACCCAGACCACTCCTCCCTCGGCCTATCTTTCCGTTTCGCTGACGGCTGCCGATCGTGTGGTCGGCGGCACGAACCTCGCCTCCGACGCAGGCAAAACCGAAGCCGGTGTCATCGGCCGCTTCGCGTTCTCCGACGTGGATCAGGCGATCTCGAACAACCCCACTCCGGTGCTCCCCGGTGCGCCGGTGGGTGTGGTGCCCTTCGTCTTCATCGCAGGTGTCGGCGCTCCCGCCGGTCTCACCAACATGACCGACCAGCTCCACGATGCCCAGTGGTCGACGGGTCAGCTCCCCTTGAGCATGTATACCGGCAACCCCGCCGACACGCGCCTTGTGCTCAACACCGGTCGTAACAACGGTTCCGGCACCCGTGCGACGATCCTCGCCGAGACCCAGTACGGTCCCTTCACCAGCGTCGTGCAGTGGGGCGGCCCGAACAGCGCCGCGAACGTCGCCGGCAGCGAAGGCACCGGAACCGTCAACTGGCTCCAGAATCTCGGTAACAACGGCTACAGCTCGAACAGCTGGGTCCGCCAGGTCCTTGCCCGCACCACCACCAACGTCACCGTCGGCACCGATGGTTCGGGCAATGGCGGAACTGCCGGCCAGAACATCGTGATGGTCAGCTACCTCACCCTCTCCGATGCCGCCGCCATCACCACCATCACCGGCGGTGCCGGTGTCGGGGCCCGCGCCCTCACCTACAACGGTGTTCCCTACAGCGAAGCGAACGTCAAGAACGGCAGCTACACCCTCTGGGGTTACCAGCAGTTCTACGCTTCCGCCGACATCACCGCCGCCGAGCAGATCTTCTTCGACGCCTTCACCGCGGCGATTCCCCCGACCCTCGATCCGCTTCTCACCGGTATCCCGATTCCGGACATGAACGTCACCCGCAACGGCGGCGACGGCGGTCCGATCACCCCGAACTGATCGTTCAAGGTCCCCACGGACCCCAGTTGAGTTCCCTTGCAATCTTCATCCCATGAAATCCAGATGAAATCCTTACTACGAAATCTTCTCCTCCCCGTTGCGGGACTCGCCCTCGCGGCGACTGCCGCCACGGCGGCCCCGTGGCCTCCGGCCGCGGGCGACCTCATCCTCGGCGTCCGGGCGACCGGCGGCACGGGGGCCACGACCAACGTGTTCTTCAATCTCGGACCGGCTCACACCCTCCGTGACAACCCGAACCCGGCCGGTACGCTCGTCAATCTCGATGCGGAATTGACCTCAGCATTCGGTGCCGGTTGGAGCGCTCGCAACGACCTCTACTTCGGCGTTTTCGCGAACCGCAGCAACAAGTTCCCCGGCGGTATCGATCCCGGTCCGACAGAAAACGGTGATCCCTCAGCGACCGTCTATGCCTCCAAAGGCACGACAGTGGCGGGTTCGGCGACGCCGTGGGCAGGCTACAGCCAGACCGCCCTTGTTAGCGCCGCTACGAGCCACCAGGGTATGATCACTGCCATCGCCACCGTCGCCGCCAACGGCAACAACGTGATGACGATGACGCAGGCCGCCAATCCGGTGCCATGGAACAACGGCTGGACCGCCTGGAACCCGGTTCCGGGTGCCGCCTTCAACCAGTTCACCGGTGGGATCCAAGCCCAGATCAACGCGACCGCCGCCCTCGTCGATGTCTTCCGCATCGTCAGCACGAGCGGCACGGGCTCCTACGTCACGACCGTTTCGCTCGCCGCGAACGGTGATGTGACCGCGGCCCGCGCCGGTGGTGCCACGAGCTACTTCACCGTCACCGCCACGGCGACGAACGGTGCGGTCTCCGGGGCCGGCACGATCGTCTACGCCCAGGGTTCGACCGCCCGTCTCACCGCCGCTCCCGCCACCGGGTTTGGGTTCGTGAACTGGTCCGGCGACGCCTCCGGCTCGGCCAACCCGCTCAACCTCGTGATGGACAGCAACAAGAACGTGACCGCGAACTTCGCTCCCTTCCCGAGCGTGACCTCGCCGACCGCGACGGACATCACCGGCACCGATGCGACCCTTGGCGGCAACATCACCAGCGACGGCGGTCAGGCGCTCACCGAGCGCGGTGTCGTCTTCGCCATCAACAGCGTCAATCCCGCCCCCCAAATCGGCGGCTCCGGCGTCACCAAGGCCACCGCCTCGGGCACCTCCACCGGCGTCTTCACGACGACGGTCAACGGCCTCACCGCCGGCGGTGTCACCTACGCCTACGCCGCCTTCGCGACCAGCGCGGCCGGCACGGGCTACAGCACGGTGGGCCGTTTCACCACCGACACCACGGTCACCTTCACCGGTGGCGTGGGCTCGGTCACGGGACGTGAAATCCTCGCCGGCGACTCGCATCTGTTCCGCTTCAACGTGGCCACCGACACGGTCGCCGACTTCAGCGGGACCGGCGCGACGAACACGGGCTGGGAACTGCGTGACAGCAGCAACGGCCTCGTCGCCTCCGGCACGGGCAACGTGACCTACGCGGACGTCCTCACGGCCGGCGATTACACCCTGCGCCTCACCAACACCGGTGGCACCGCGGAAACCGTCTCGTTCGACCTCGATGTGTCGAACGCAGTCGAACCGGTTGCCGACGTCTCCGTGGGCACCTCGGCCGCCGCTCCCATCGGAGCGAACGTCTATTCGCCCACCGCCCAGTCGGTTGCCATCACTTCGAAAAAGGCCAACGCGGTCTCCGGCTTCTTCGCCGTGGATAACGATGGTCCGCTCGACGATACCTTCAAGGTGCAGGGCTCTCCCGGAAACGCTCTCTTCGCGGTGAGCTACTTCCAAGGCACCACCAACGTCACCGCCCAGGTCATCGCCGGGACCTTCACCACGGCTTCGATCGCAGAAGGTGACGCCGCGATCGGCTTCCGTGCCGGGATCACCCCGAACAAGAAGAAGATCGTCAAGAAGGGCAAAAAAGGCAAAAAAGGCAAGACCTTGAAGAAGACGAACACCTCGCTCATCAAAGTGACGGCCGATTCCAACGCATCCATCACCGACTCGGCCACGATCGTCGTGAGGACGCAGTGAGCCGCGCGAACGGTTGATCCGGGGTCCCATCCCCCGGTCATCTCTTTTACTCGAAAGGGCGGATCTCCGGATCCGCCCTTTTTTGTGATTTCACGCTGTGATCTTGCCACACGGGCGAGCTGGACTTATCCGTCCCGTAGCCAATCCGTCGTCCATGCCCAGCCCTCCCTCCCGCACCGACCGACGTGTCGCGATCATCAAGGCCCTTGCCCATCCGTCGCGTCTCCTCATCGCCGAGTCCCTCCAATCGGGTGAGCAATGCGTCTGCGACCTCCGCGAACTTGTGGGAGGGGATCTTTCCACGGTTTCCAAACACCTCACGGTCATGCGCGAAGCGGGCCTCCTCGAGATGGAGAAACGCGGTCTCAATGTCTATTACCGTCTCCGCTGCCCCTGCCTGCTCAGTTTTTTCGAATGTGTCGATTCCCTTGCCGCCGAAGCGGGCAAGAGAAAGTAGAAGCGGCGTCCCGCCGCTTTCCCACCATGCGACTCTCCGAGTTTTCCCTTTACTTGGCGTTTTCGCCAAGTAGTCTAATCCCATGACCCGACTCATCCAAGTCTACGATCCGCCCATGTGCTGCTCCACCGGCATCTGCGGCCCGGAGATCGATCCGGCTCTCGTGAAATTCGCCGCCCTTCTCTCCCATCTCGGAGAATCGGGCATCCGGGTGGAACGCTACAATCTCGGGCAGCAGCCCATGGCCTTTGTCGAAAATCCGAAGGTGAAGGCACTCCTCGACGAAGACGGGATGGAGGCCTTGCCCCTCGTCTTTTGGGACGGCGAACTGAAAAGCAAGGGCCGCTATCCCGATGATGGAGAACGCGTCGCCTGGGTCCGCCAAGCGCTTTCCACCGAAGCCTGACGAGTCCCATGAAACTCCCGCTCTACCAGCCCGATCCCGCCAGCGCGACCCGCTTTCTCTTTTTCACGGGCAAGGGCGGTGTGGGGAAAACCTCCCTCTCCTGCGCGACGGCACTGATGCTTGCGGAGGCGGGCAAACGCGTCCTCCTCGTCAGCACCGACCCGGCCTCGAATCTTGACGAGGTCCTCGAGACACCGCTTTCCGGGAAGCCTGCTCCCGTCGCGGGCGCGCCCGGACTCGACGCCCTCAACATCGATCCCGTCGCCGCGGCGGAAGCCTATCGCGAGCGGGTCATCGGTCCGATGCGGGGCCTCCTCCCCGAGGCGGCGCTGCGCAGCATGGAGGAACAACTCAGGGGCTCCTGCACCGTGGAGATCGCGGCCTTTGATGAATTCTCCGGCTTCATCGGCAATGCCGAAGCAGCGAAAGACTACGACCACATCGTCTTCGACACGGCTCCGACGGGACACACCCTCCGGCTCATGAGCCTGGCGAAGGCCTGGGATTCCTTCCTCGATCAAAACACGAGCGGCACCTCCTGCCTCGGTCCCCTCGCCGGTCTCGAAAAGCAGCGCGCGGTTTACGAGGCGACGGTCGCGACCCTTGCCGACGCGACCGCGACGACCTTGGTTCTCGTGAGCCGACCCCAATCCTCCGCCCTCGCCGAAGCGGCCCGCACCTCGTCGGAGCTCCAGCAACTCGGGATCACCAACCAGCGGCTCGTTCTCAACGGCGTCTTTCACACCGACTGCCCCGATGACCGGATCGCACTCGCGATGGAGCAACGCGCACAAGGGGCGATGGAGTCGGCGAAGACCTTCATCGAGAGCCTTCCGAGCACCCAGGTGCCGCTGCGCCCCATCAACATCCTCGGTCTCGCCGGCCTCCGGGCGCTTCTCGACCCCGCCCTTGGCGAGTCGATAACAACTTTCTCCTTGTCCGCTTGGAGCCCGCCCCGGATGGAATCGCTCGCCGATCTCGTCGACGACCTCGAAAAAAATGGCCACGGGGTGATCATGACGATGGGCAAGGGAGGCGTCGGTAAAACGACCGTCGCCGCCGCGATCGCCGTTTCCCTCGCGCGTCGTGGACATCGCGTTCATCTCAGCACCACCGATCCTGCCGCCCACCTCGAACAAACGCTCGCCGGAGAGGTCGAGGGACTGAGCGTCTCCCGGATCGATCCGCACGCCGAGACCGCGGCCTATCAGGCCGAGGTGATGCGCACCACGGGCGAGACACTCGATCCTTCCTCACGCGCGCTCCTCGAGGAAGATCTGCGCTCCCCCTGCACCGAGGAGATCGCCGTTTTCCGCGCCTTCGCCCGCGAGGTCGCCGGCGGGACGGATCGTTTCGTTGTGCTCGACACCGCCCCGACCGGACACACCCTGCTCCTCCTCGACGCGAGTGAATCCTACCAGCGCGAACTCGAGCGCCAGGCTCGCAACTCACAACCGGAGGCCGTGGTGAACCTGCTCGCCCGTCTCCGCGATCCCGGATTCACGCGTTTACTCCTCGTCACCCTCGCCGAGGCGACTCCCGTCCACGAAGCCGCCGCGCTGCAGGAAGATCTGCGGCGGGCCGGGATCGAGCCCTTTGCCTGGGTCGTGAACCAGAGCTTGTTGGGCTGCGGGACGTGCGATCCGATCCTCCAACGCCGCGAACAGGCGGAGCACCGTTATTTCGATGAAGTCGCCAAGGTTCACGCTACCCGGATCGCCACGATCCCCTGGCAAGCGGAGGAGCCGACCGGACCGGAAGCTCTCTCCACCCTCGCCGCGCTCCGGACCTTGAACGCCCCCGTCTGACTTTCTCCTTCACCCTTCTTCCACCACTGCCCATGACCTACCTCTACGAAACGATTCCCTCCCGCGAAGGCGAAGAAGTGAAACGCTACGAGATCCAGCAGAGCATCCACGACCTCGCCCTCACCACCCATCCGGAAACCGGAGAGCCGATCCGGCGCGTCATCCTCGGAGGGTGGGGTCTGATCACCGGAAAATCGTCCCGGCAATCGCCTGGCGGCGGTACGTGCACCCCGGGCGGGGGATGCTGCTGACACGCTCGCTCACTTCAAGCGCAGCAACACCTCGTTCCGCCGCATCGGTCCGGGAGTCCAGGGAGGATCATAGCCCGCGTGGATGGGATTGCCCTCGGCTTCGAGACCCAGGGAGGCGAGCTTGGCCCGTAGCAGCTCGAGCTGCTTCGTGCGATCTTCCGCTTTGGCCACGCCCTTGTAGCGGATCACCGCGTATTTGCCACCCGACATCCGATCAAGCTTCACCGACTCGTCCGTCGGCTGCGGCGCCCCTGCTTCCGCGACATCCGCGGGCACCACGAACTGCATCTCGCCCGGCTCACCATCGGCCGTGGCCGGCATGAAGACCGGCGTCGTCATTTCGATCTTCCGCTCTCCGGCGTTCTTGCCCGAGATGTATTGGAAAAGTTTGCCGAAACTCCCGTTCTGGGCGCCGTCCTTCATCGGAGTGGAGACGACGACATGCGCTTCGTAGCGGCGGATCTCGAAATCGCCGTCTTTCTCCACCACCTCGTATTTCGCCGTTTCATACCCCGCCCGCGAGGTCACGACAAAGCCGGTGGCCACGGCGATGCCAAGGCCACCCAGGATCCAAAGAGAGAGACGACGGGTTTTCATGGACAAGGTTACGAACGCCAGCAGACCTCTGACTTCTGATTTCCGCTCACCGCTCCCTCGCCCGGGTGATCTCGACGCTGACGCGATCGCAGTCGGGCAGGATGAATTTCTCGACTTCCAGCGTCACCGCGCAAACCCCGTCAAACGCCGTGACCGCGGCGGCGAGGTCTTCGGCGAGCGTCTCGATGAGTTTTCTCTCGCCGCTCGCGGCGACTTCACGGAGCCGCAACGAGACGCGATAATAATCGATCGTGTCCTCGATGCGATCGTGAAAACCCTTGAACGATTTGTCGAGGGTGATCGCGACATTCACCGCGACACTCTGCGGCAGCGCGCGCTCTTCATCGGGCACGCCGACACGGGTGACGAGACGGAGTCCCTTGATGTGGATGCGGTCGCTCATGAATGAAGAAGAGGGAGTTGGCCTACGGAACACACGGAAAACGCGGAAAGGGATGATACATGGCTGGTAGGTGCGTAATTCCGAGAATCGTTCCCTGAGGATCTGCTCCGGACCTCAATGATTCAGTGTGTTCCGTTTATTTTGATGCCAACGGCATCTATCTCGGTCCTCTGTAGTTCAGTGTTTTCCGTGTATTCCGTAGGCAAACCCTTCTTCGCTCGATTGTAGGCCCCTCCTTCCCGCTCGATGATAGCCCCTTTTATCCGAGCCGGAAGCGGATTTCGCGGATCTTTTCGGGTCCGAAGCGCTCCTGCATGCGCCTCAGCAGCTCGCCCTTCATCCGTTCGAGCTCATAGTGCACGGTGGAGTGCAGCACCTGGATGGCGAGGACGCGCCGCTCCAGGGAAATGGGCCGGGCGTTCGCGGCGATGAAGCCGTCGACCATCTCGTTCCACGCGTCGAAGACCATTTCCTCGTTGAAGCGGTCGTTCAGACCGAGGCCCTTCATGGTCTTGCCGACAGCGTCGGAGAGGGTCGACTCGTATTTCGAGACATCCTGCGGCTCCCAATATCCCCGCCATTCCGCGAGAACGCGGTCTTTGAGGGGGCGGCGGGGACGATAACGCATGGCGACAGGTTAACCCGACCGGATCACGTTGCCACAAAAAAGCCGCGTCCCGAGGAAGGAGCGCGGCTTTTGGATCGCGAAAAACGCGGAAGAAGAGGATCAAGCCTCGTTGCCGTTGCAGCCGATCGCCTCGACGGGACAGCCTTCCATGGCCTCTTCGCAGAGGGCGCGCTCTTCGGCGGTCTCGGGCTGCTTGTAGACGTAGGAGTAGCCGCCGTCTTCGTTGCGGGTGAAATTGGCGGATGCCGTCTCGCGGCAGAGGTCGCAATCGATGCACTGGTCATCGACATAAAATTCGCCGGAAACGTTGTCTGCGTAGCGGTTTTCGAGGTCTGCCATCGGATGGTTTTTGTGAGGGTTACGGCCCGTCAGGGTCCGTGAAAGCGGCGCAAAACTAGGATTTTTTTTGATTGGACGCAACCGATTTCGTTGGCTTGTTGAAGTGGTCCCGCCTTTCCCGGAACGGCGGCACCGGAAAGAACCTGCTTTTATGAATCCCCATCCTTCTGCCACCGCCGCCACCGATCCCGACCGTGTCATCCCCCGCGAGGGCTGGCACGTCATCCATTTGTTTCTCCACGTCGAACAGGCGCAGTGGTCGCTCTTCTCCGACGAAGAGAAACTCGAGGCGAAAACGAACCTCTCCGAGCTCGTGCAGGAGATCCGCTCGACCGAGTCGACCCAGCTGCTCACCTTTTCGATGGTGACTCCGAAAGCCGACATCGGTTTCATGCTCCTGACCGACGATCTGCACAAGGCGAACCGTTTGGAGAAACAACTTTGCCGCGCCCTCGGTCCGGATGTGCTCACCCCGGTCTACAGCTACCTGAGCATGACCGAGCTCAGCGAATACACGACCACGGAGGAGCAATACACCGCCGACCTCACCCGCGACGAGGGGATCGCCGCCGGCACTCCCGAGATGGAAACGAAGCTCGAGGAATTCCGCAAGCGGATGAAGAAATACAACAGCGACCGGCTTTATCCGAACATGCCCGACTGGCCGGTTTTCTGTTTCTACCCGATGTCGAAACGCCGCAGCAGCTCGCACAACTGGTTCCACCTCGATTTTGAAACGCGCCGCACCCTGATGGGCGGTCACGCCCGGGTCGGACGCGGCTACGCCGGACGCGTGCGCCAGCTCGTCACGGGATCGACGGGACTCGAGGAATGGGAATGGGGTGTCACCCTCTTTTCCCACAACACGCAGGACATCAAGGAGATCGTCTACGAGATGCGCTTCGATGAGGTCAGCGCCCTCTATGCCGAGTTCGGTGACTTTTACATCGGCCTTCAGCTCCCGCTCGACGAACTCTTCCGTCGTGCGGGGCTGTGAGCATTTCCTGAAGATCAGAGACTCCGCAGGTAGGCCGCGATGTCGGCGATCGCCTGCGGGGTCAGCCCGAGATTCGCGGGATCGTACATCAGTGAGCGGCCGAGCGGCTCGACGGATTTGACGCGGCTCTTCGGGATCGTCTGCACGACGCCGCCCATGCATTTGACGATGAGCGGATCGCCGTTCGAGAGCACCATGCCGGTGACGACGGTGCCGTCGGTGGTGACGATCTTGCTGCCCTCGTAGCCGTGGGAAATATCAGCGGAGGGATGGGCGATCGCATCGAGAATGACCTCGAGCGGCTGTTGCCGGCCGAAGGTGGTGAGATCGGGTCCGAAATCGAGACCGGCCTCGCCGACCTTGTGGCAGGTGTAGCACACCGCGACGGAGGCCTGGCCCTTTGCCTTGTCGCCCGAGAGCTTCATCAGCTCCGCGGTCGCGGGCATGGGTGCGGCACCGGCCACGGCGGGCGGCATCTCCACGGCGGTGATGGTGACTTTGTCAGGATCGTAGAGGCCGCGGGCCTTCATCGCCTCGTCGACGCCGTAGCTCTTCCAGAGATTGCCCTTGCGGTTCATCAACCACCACTGGGCGAGGTCCTTCATCGGGAAATCCTTGTCATTCGCGAGCTCGATCATGTGACCGACAGCCTCGGGGCTCTTCACGAAGGCGAGGGCGGTGAGCATGCGCTTGCGTTCGTCTTCGGAAAGTGACGCCAACCGGGCGCGGGCTTTGAAGTCCGCGGCGGCGGCGGCGGGGTGGAGACGCCAGGCGAGCCAGGAGAAAGAATCACTCCATGCTTCGGGCGATCCGCCGAGTTCCTTCGCGAGCGCGGCGTAGACTTCGGCTTCCTTGCCCTTGCTCCCGGTCCCGAAGGCTTCGAGGTAACTGCGGTCCTTGCCATCGAAGCCCTTTGCCACGGCGAGGAGAACGTCGAGACTTTGATCGATCGGCAGATCGCGCATCATGAACGCGGCTTCGGCGCGGATCATGGGTGAGGCATCGGCGGCCATGGCCTTCGCCATCGCGGCGGGTTCGTGGCCGATGAAACGCAGCGAGCGATAAGCGACGAGACGGGTCATGGCGTCGTCCGACGAAAGCAATTCGCGGACCTTGGCCAAGCCCTCGTTCCCCATCTGGGCAAGCAGCCAGATGGCGCGGGCGGCGATGTGGGGATTCGGATCGGACAGCAGAGCCGCGACCGCAGGCACGGATTTTGCCCCCGACTCGCGCAGCCTGACAAAACCACCATAGCGCACGTTCGGCGCGGGGCTTTTCAAGGCGGCGACTTGGCCTTCGACGGTCGCAAGATCATTCTGGGGGACGACCGCTTTGAACCCCTTCGGCGCGACCCGGTAAATCGTTCCCGAAATCCCTTCGTCGAGGGTGCCGTGGCCACCGACACGACCATCGAACCAGTCGGCCACGTAGATCGCGCCATCGGGTCCGACGGTGACATCACTGGGACGGAACATGGTCTTCAGTTCCCCCGAGGGTTTGCCGCCGAGGAAGTCGGAGCCGGCCCATTCCTGCTCCTTGTTCGAGGTCATGAAATCAAAACGCTCGAGCTTGTAGCCCGCGCCGTCGGGCACGGGCAGGTAACCGAAGACGACGTTCTTCCCGGCCTCACAGGCGAGGAGGAGGCCGTTCCATTTCGCGTCAAGTGCGCCATTTTCGTAGTAGGCCACGCCGGTGGGCGATCCTCCGCCGTAGACATCGCCGGCCGGCATGGTGCCCGGGTCTTCCTGACGCCATTCGGCGGTCGGAGTATCCTGTCCGGGGCGTTTGTCGGCTCCCCACGAGCGCTGTCCATCAGCCGAGGCGAAACCGGCGTTGCCGCCCTCGAGCACGTGACTGACGCGGCAGGCGGGCGGGTCGTCGTTGTCGCTCTGGAAGGCATCGCCGAAGGAGGTCACGGCCTGCTCGTAGCTGTTGCGGAAGTTGTGCCCGAGGATGGTCACGTTCGTGCCATCGGGATTCATCCGGGCAAGGAAACCGCCGATCCAGACGTGGCCGTCATCGCTGACGCGTCCGGCGATGTCCTGGAGCTGGTAGGGGCTGCCCATGTAGAAATTCTTGCCCGATCGATCGGTGAACTTCGCACCCATGTTCCCCTGGTTGAAATACCACTGCCCATTCGGTCCGGCGGTGACGCTGTGGAGGCTGTGGTCGTGCTGTTTTCCGGCGAATCCGGTGAGCAGCACCTCACGCGAATCAACGCCCTCCTCGAATTTGCCGTCGCCGTTTTGGTCCGTGTAAACGAGCAGGTCCGGCGGCTGCGAGACGAGGATGCGACCATCGAGCACGGCAACGCCGAGCGGCGAAGCGAGCGCGGGCTCCTGCACGAAGACGGAGACCTTGTCGGCCGAGCCCGAGCCGTCGCTGTCCTCGAGAATGACGACCCGATCGCCTTCGGGTTGGCGGCCGCCTTTGCCGCGGTAGTTCACGCCCTCGGCCACGTAGAGGCGACCCTGTGCGTCGAAGTCGATATTCGTCGGATTGTGCAGCATCGGCGTCGTCGCCCAGACCGTGACCTCGAGTCCCTCGGGCACGGTGAAAAGATCGGTTGGCACGACCTTCGGCGCGTCGGGATCGTAGCCGCCCGTCGAGGCCGCCGGGGGCTTCTGTGTGTAGACGCGGAATTTCACATTCGCCGTGCTCGGCTTGCCGTCGCGGATCATGCCGCCGTCGTCGATCGCGGCGAGCGCCTCGAATTTTGCGACGCCCTCGGGCAGGTCGAAGGCGATCGTGGAAGGGCCGTGCGTGCCGATCCCCTTGGCGTGCACCTTGCCCTCGACGCTGAGCGGCTTGCCACTCTGGTTGAGATCCTTGAGCGTCTTGCCGTAGCCGCTCTTCGCCTCTTTCCAATCCAACCCGGTCAGGTCGCGGACCGAACCGTCTTTCATCACCAGCTTTGGCTCGATCCAATTGGCCCAGTCGCAGGCGAGACCACCTTCGTCCGAGACGACGAGGTAGAGTTCCTTCGCGCCGGCGATGTCCGCCGAGACCGGCACGAGGCGCGGCTGGCTCTTCGCATCGAGGACGGGAGTTTCAACAACGGGCTTCACCTGCTGCGCGAAGGCGGCGGCGGCAAAGAACGGGAGCAGACCAACAAAACGGGGTGACATGGGCGCGATCGTAGCGGGGGGAATGGCTCCGGGCAAGGGCGGAAATCCGGAGCGTAAGACCGAGGGGATTCGACATTTCCCCCGGTCCGTGCCATCGATAGGGATCGACGAACCGGTGCCATCTCCCGCTCCGCCCGCCTGCCGCCCCCGCTGGCGCTGCCTCGTTGTCGTCTTTCTCCTGATGTTCCTCGCGCAGGCGATCGGCAGCGCTTTCAACATCACCTACAACCTGATCCACATCCCGCCGCTCCTCACGCCGGACCAGGAGGCGGCTTTCAGATCGTCCATCGCCATCTTCAACGCGATCGCCTATCCGCCTCTGGTGCTGCTCTGGGCCTTCCTCGTCTTCCGACTGCGATCCCCCATCCTGACAAACGAACATCTCCACGAACGCCAGCGCCAGGTGCTGCGTCTTCCCAACCAGGCCGCGGCCATCGCCGCAGCGGGGTGGCTCCTCAGCATCCCGGCCCTCTTTTTCGGATTGAAACGATCCGGAGAATCGGTCAATCCCCACGTCTGGTTCCACTTCCCTGTCTCGATCTGCATCGCGGCCGTCGTCGCCCTGACGATCGGATTTTTCTCGATCGACTGGGCGCGGCAGCGGCTGCTCTTTCCCTGCTTTTTTCGCAATCTCAGTCCCGCCCGGATCGAGGGTGTGGCCCGGCTCAACATCGCGGGACGCGGCAAACTCTGGACCCTCGCCGCGAGCATTTGTCCGATATTTTCCCTGCTCCTCCTCCTCCTCGATCCCACTCCCGAGCGGGCCGACGTGTGGTTCGCCATCGCCGTGGCCGGCGCGGGCATTCTCTGTGCCGTGGTCAGCTCCGTGCTGATGGCGCGGCTCGTCGTGACACCGGTGCAGGAGCTGCGCCGCGCCGCCGAGCGTGTCGGACGGGGCGATCTGAGCGTGACGATGGACCCGCTCCGCGCCGACGAGTTCGGCGTGCTCGCGGATGAGTTCAATGCCATGGTCGCGGGACTGCGGGAAAAGGAACATATCGCCGGCACCTTCGGCCGCCATGTCGGACGCGAGATCGCCGAGCAGCTCCTCCGCAACGAGGAGGAATTGCAGGGCGTCGAACGCATCATCTCCGTGCTCTTCGCCGACCTGCGCGGCTTCACGACGCGTTGCGAATCTCTCCCCCCGGTGAAGGCGGTGAAGTTGCTGAATCTGTATCACGAGCACATGACCGGGCTCATCGAGGAGCACGGCGGCATGGTGAACCAGCTCATCGGCGACGGGATCATGGCCCTCTTCGGTGCGACGGGACGCTCGGACCACCACGCCCGCGACGCCATCGCCGCCGGACGCGCGATGCTGCTCGGACTTCCGGCGCTGAACGACAAGCTCGCCCGCGAGGGATTCGAGCCGGTGAAGATCGGCGTCGGCATCCACACGGGTCCCGCCGTCGTCGGCACGATCGGTTCACCCCGCCGCATGGAATACACCGCCATCGGCGACACCGTGAACACCGCCTCGCGCATCGAGAGTCTCACGAAGGATCTCGGCCATCCCCTCCTCGTCTCCACCGGAGCCTGGGAAGCCACCGAGCCCAAACCCGCGGGCGACAAACTTCCGCCTGTTGAAATCCGTGGGCGCAGCGCCGAAATGGTGCTTTACGCCATCCATGTCTGAAGTTTGATCCTGACATTTGATGAACCGCCTTCTCTCGTCGCTGCTCATCTTGGGGCTCGCCTCCGTCGCCACCTCGTGCTCCAACCGGCTCGCGCCACACCGGGACCTCCTCGTCGGTAGCGCGGCGACCGAGGCTCCGCCGCCTCGCGCGGACCAGGTCAGCGTGACTTATCTCGGGGTGAACGGTTACCTGATCCGTTCCGGGGCGACCGCGATCCTGGTTGATCCCTTCTTTTCACGAGTGCCGATGCGTCACGTCGTCTTTAAAGTGCCGGTGCAATCCTCCGACACCGCCATCGCCCACGCTCGCAGGGCCGGGGCGCTCCCAGGGCGGATCGATGCCTTTCTCATCACCCACTCGCACTTCGACCACGCCCTCGATGTTCCGGTCCTGCAGAAGCAACTCGGCGGGAAAGTGATCACCTCGGAGACCGGTGCCTATCTCTGCGAAGCGATGGGCACGTCACGGAGCGATCTGCGTCCTTCCCGGCCCGGTGACTTGCTCCACGCCGGTGCCGCCAAAATCCGCGTGCTGGCGGCGCGGCACGATCTTGTCCTGGGGAGTCTGCCTTATCCGGGATTGATCAACGCTCCTCTGGAAGCGCCCCCTTCCACCGCCGCGGACTGGCGACTCGGCACGCCCCTCGCCTATCTTATCGAACTCGCCGGTAAACGGATCTATGTCGAATCGGGAGGAGTGGTCGGTCATCCTCCGGCCGTTTCCGGCGTGGATCTCGCCATCGTCGGCACCGCCGTGGGCGATGGGAAGGGCCGCTACGCCGAAGCGGTGCGCGCCCTGCAGCCCCGCTTTGTCCTCCCGAGCCATCAGGATGATTTCTTCAATCCGCTCGAGTCGGGCTTTCATTTCTCGGTGCTCTCGGATTTCCCGAGGATCAAGGCGACACACGCCGTAGAGGCATTGCCGGGCCGGCTCATCCTGATGGATTATTTCCACTCCTGGCCGCTGCCCTGAAAAACGTTTTCCGGGAACGTCGCCCTCCGATCCGACCAGCACCCTCTTGATAATCCAAGGGAAAGGTCCACATTGGCCCCTCCCATGAATTTCAGCGATCTCCGCGCGATCCTCCAATACGTGCCGCAATTCCGCGGACGTACCTTCGTGGTCGCGCTGGACGGTGCGGTGATCGAATCGACGGATTTCTCCAACATCCTTCTCGACCTCGCCGTCCTTCGATCGCTGAGCGTGAAGGTCGTCCTCGTCCACGGGGCCGCCGCCCAGATCGAGGCGCTCGGAAAAAAGCGCGGCGTCGTCCTCTCGAACATCGATGGCACCGGGATCACCGACGAGCTCACCCTCGAGGTCAGCATGGACGCGATCTCGCGCCTTTCGAATGCGGTGATGCAAAGCCTCACCACCGTGAAGATCAAGGCCGCCACCGCCAACGCGATCCACGCCCACCCGTCCGGCATCATCAAGGGGATCGACCATGGTTTCACCGGCACGGTGGAGAAGATCGACGCGGGCGTGCTCCAGAGCTTCCTCGATCAGGATATCCTGCCCGTCGTGCCGCCGGTCGGCTTCGACGCCGACGGCCAGACCCTGCGCGTCAATTCCGATGCCGTCGCCCGCGAGGTCGCCACCGCCCTGGGAGCTTCGAAAATTCTCTTTGTATCGCTCGACGATCCCCGCGATGAGACGGGCGGCCGGGAGAAACAATGGACCGCCGAGGATGCGCTCGCCTTTACCGAAGGCCGCCCCAACCTCCCCGCCGGAATGCTCTCGAAGCTGCGACAAGCCGCCCGCGCCACGCGCGATGGCGTGCCGCGCGTCCACCTCATCGGCAGCCGGAACCAGGATGCCCTCCTCGCCGAACTCTTCAGCAACGAGGGCGTCGGGTTGATGGTCTATTCCGACGCCTACCAGAAGATCCGCTCCGGCACCCACGCCGACATCGACGAGCTCTACCTCCTCATCCACCGCGCCGTCGAGGACGAGGAGCTGATCGAGCGGAGCCGAGCCGAGATCCAGTCCGCGATCCACGACTACATCGTGATCGAGATCGACGGCAACATCGTCGGCTGCGTCGCCGTGCATCCGCATCCCTCCGGCGACCGCGGCGAGCTCGCCTGCCTCTACGTGAAGCGCGGCCACACCGGCCAGGGCTACGGCAGCACCCTCGTCAACGCCGCCGTCGATCGCGCCCGCCAGCTCGGCTTCGATCGTCTCTACGCCCTCTCGACCCAGGCCGCCGGCTACCTCGAGCGCGAAGGTTTCGCCCGCACCCAGGATCTCGCCCTGCTCCCCGAAGAACGCCGCGACAAGTGGGCGAAAAACGGACGGAATGCGGTGTTGTTGGTGCGTCGGTTAGGGTGAACCGATTTCAACGAGACATTCACCTCCCTGAAGAAGGGACAAAGCCGTATTCAGATGCCGGCCCAGAATCTCCTGTAGCGCTTTTTCGGAAGTATTGCCGCAAGTGAGCCAGAGGACGCGTGGCGGACTCCCCTTCCTTTCCAGCAGCTGAACGAAATCGCTGTCCTTGGTCACCACCACGGCATCAGCAAGCCTGGCTGCCGAGAATATCTCTTCATCAGACGAATCGCGCAGGCCAATTTCCCTAAGGGCCAACGCGGTAACTGAAAAATTTTCGCTGATCCATCGGGCGGTGCGCGGTGAAAGTTGTGCGTCCACCCAGAGTATCATGCCACCAGGAGAGGATGATCGATGCGGCGCCGAGCATAGACCAGGCTCGCCTTGATGTCGTCCGCTTCAAGATCCGGCATTTCATCAAGGATCTCAGCTGCGTCAAGACCGGCCGCAAAAAGGTCCAAGACATCGCTTACGCGGATTCGCATGCCTCGTATGCAGGGACGACCACCACATTTTCCTGGATCGACCGTGATACGTTCGAGTAGGTCATTCATGCAGATCTTCTATCAGGAAATCCGATGGGAGTCAATTTCAATACGACCCTTGTTCCGCCCCGTGCGCCCGCACCACGAACAAGGTCGTGTCATCCCCGCCCGCTTCTTCCGTGGCCCAGTCGAGGAGCCGTTTCGCGACGAATTCGGCCGATTGTCCGAGCTTCGCGGCATCCTCAAAACACTCGGCGATGTTCTTGTTCCAGAGTCCGTCAATGACGCCGTCGGAACAGATCAAAAACCAATCCCCCGGCTCGATCGAGGCGGAGGCGACCTGAGGGGTCACGAATTGACACCCTCCTCCGATGGCCTGCTGCAGCACGTTTTTCCGGGGATGCATGCGGGCCTCCCGTTCGTTGAACTTGCCCGCCCGGAACTGGGCGCCCACATAGGTGTGATCGAAGGTGAGCTGCTTCAGCTCTCCGTTCCGGTATTGGTAAAAGCGGCTGTCGCCGACATGGGCGAAGGTCACGCGCGTGCGGTAGAAGAGACCACAAACGACCGTCGCGCCCATTCCCGTCAGCTTGGGATCGCGGTTGCCGACGCGGGTGACGTAATCGTGCAGCGACTTCACCGCGCGTTCGAGGAGCGATTCCGGATCGGCGGCCCCGTGGAAATCGCCCATCATCGCCGGCAGGAAACGACGCAGTTCGCGCACCACGAGCGAACTCGCCACCTCGCCGGCGGCCGGACCACCCATGCCGTCACTGACCGCGAAAATGAGACCGTTCCCGTCGATCGATTGCTTGCCGCAAAGCTCGACGCTGTCGGCCCAACCCATCGCCGAAGAAAAGACCGCGAGCGAGTCCTGGTTGCCGGGTCGGCGCAGACCATCGCGTGAGAGACCGCACCACTCGAGGGCTCGATGGGCCTCGTCGCCGTCGCTCCGATGTTTGGGATCCTCGAGGATCTTCGCGAGTTCGAAATCAATCACGCAGAATTGCCCCATGCGGGAGTTGTAGGTGATGTTCCGCGGAAAGGGATCGTCATGCACGATGCCGAATTCGACCTCCAGCATCTTGAAAAGCTCCGAGGCCCGTTCTTCGCTGATGCTGCTTTCGGCCGGGGCGCCGCAATTGGTCGTCACGATCGTGAGCGTCTCGGGATCGCTGTCGAGAAGCCGCGGCACGATTTCGCAACCCCGTGCCTCGAGCGCTTTCAACACCTTCACTTCGTTCTCGAACCGCTCTTCTTTTCCAGTGCCCCGGAAGGTTTTGTGGACACGGCCGTCGTAGCCGACTTTGACGATGGAGCGGATGCCGTCTTTGGCGATTTTCATGCAGGGAGGGTTGAAACGGGGGGTGACCGAGACCTTAGAGGTTCACCCGTCCTCCTTCAACCTTCCATTCTTCTTCTCCTCATACTCCCACTCCTACTCCTACTCAGCGAGCGTCAGTGGCCGTCCGGTTTTGAGTATGAGTATGAGGTAAGAGTAAGAGTAGGAGGAAAGCCCTCACACCCGCTCATCCTCGATGATCTCACCATCCCTCAGGTGGATCTTCCGATCGACACGGTCGAGGAGCCGGTCGTCATGCGTCGAAAAGACAAACGCCGCGCCCCGGTCCTGGTTGATGCGCCGCATCAGGTCGATGATCAGGTTGGCGTTGTGCGTGTCGAGATTCGCGGTTGGTTCGTCCGCGATGATGAGCGAGGGATCCGTCACGAGCGCTCGCGCGATGGCAACGCGTTGCTGCTGGCCTCCGCTCATCTTCTGCGGACGATGGTGCATCCGGTCGGAGAGCTCCACTTCTCCGAGCAGTTTCTCCGCCCTTGCTTTGGCCTCGGCTTTGGCGACACCGTGGATCTGGAGAGGCAGCATCACATTCTCCAGCGCCGTCAGCACGGGGATGAGATTGAAGTTCTGGAAGACAAAACCGATCGAGGCGTTCCTCAGTTCGCTGCGCCGGGCGTCGGTGAGTCCCGCCGCCGGAGTGCCACCGACGTAGACTTCGCCCGAAGTCGGTGCATCGAGCAGGCCGATCAGGTTGCAGAGGGTTGACTTTCCGGAACCCGACGGACCCCACACCGCAATGAATTCGTGCTCCTCGATCACGAGACTGATATCCCGCAGGGCCGACACTTCCGTGTCACCGAAATGGTAGGTTTTTCTGAGATTTTTAGTCTCCGCAACTTTCATGGGTCCACGGGTCATTAACGCTTGCAGTCTAGTCGCCCCGGCCCATTTTGCACGGGTTTTCCATGATCGAAAAGTCCTTGCTGGCATTCTGGGGAGTCTGGCTCCTCCTGATCCTGATCGCGGCCTTCCGCGTCTTCGGGTTCTCGTTCGCCCGTCGCCGTCAGGATCGCCGTTGGAAGGACGGCTCCGGCCCCCAGAAGCCGGTCGCCCTCATCGTGCCGGTGAAGGGATTCGACCTGCAATCGACGCCCCGGTTTTTCGACGCGATCTTCGGGCAGACCTATCGCGATTACCGCGTCATCGTCTGTTTTGAAAGCTGGGACGACCCGGTCGCCCGTTGGCTTTGCGAGCACCTCGAGCTCGATTCCCGCCACCCGGTCTGGACCCATCCCGATCCGACGAGCGGGCTCCGTGGTGTCACTCTCGTCTGCGGCGGCATTGCCGAAAACGAGGGTCAGAAAGTGCACAATCAGCGCGCCGCCTTCCGCGATCTCTCTTCCCGCGACGCCATCATCGCCTTTGCCGACGCCGACATTCTCTGCGGCCCCGACTGGCTCGCGCGTCTCGTGGCACCGATCAACCGGGGACCTTACGAACTCTCCACCACCTACCGCTGGCTCGTGCCGCGGCGCCCTACCCTGCCGAACCAGGTCGCGTGCATCATCAATGCCTCGATCACCACCCAAGGCGGAGCCGAGTGGTCCACCGTACTCTGGGGCGGTTCGATGGCCCTATCCCGCGAGGTCTTCGACGAGCTCGACGTCCCCACCCTGCTCGCGGGATCTCTCAACGACGACCTCCGCCTCTCCAAGGCCGCCCGCAAGACCGGCCGGAAGATCGCCTTTGTCCGCTCGCTCATTCTTCCGACCCCGATCGATTTCACCTGGAGCACCTTCTTCGAGTTCGCGCGACGCCAGTACACCCAGGTGAAGTTCTTCAGCCCCATCCTCTACACCGGCGTGAATTTCGTGCTCGGCTTTTATGTTTTGGGCGCGATCAGCATCGTCGCCGCCCTCATCTACGGCTATTTCTTTGCGTGGATCCCCGTGGCCGCGGCCTATGTCATCGATCAGTTCCGGTCGCTCGCACGGCAACAGGTCTACCTCTCCCTCTTCAAGGAAAACGGCATCCGACAGAAACTCTTCGCCGCCGGCTGGCTCGAGCACATGCTCACCCCTTTCTGGATGACGCTGCACTGGCTCCTCCTCGCCAGCACCTGGACACAAAACCGGCTCACCTGGGCAGGCGTGCGTTATCAGATTCTTTCCAAATCAAAGACCCGCATTCTCCATCGCACCGCCACGGCGACACCGCTTCCGGCCGGTGCTCCGGGTCTGGCGATGCTCACGGCCCTGCATGATCGTCGCCGCAGCACGATGACCCAGCCTATCCCGCCCATCGGATCGGCCACCACACCTCTCGAACCCGTCGCCACCTACACCGTGCCCGATGAAAGTGAGCCCGTCGAGGTTGTGGCCACCGAGGCACCGGTCGAGGTCGTCGAAGAAATCGCCGCGTCTCTCGAGGAAAGCCCGGTCGCCGGGGAAGCCGCCATTGATGCCCTCGCTGGGATGGTTCCCGACGCGGTGGAGCCCGCGATTTTCGCTGCCGTCGCCGAGGCCGCGTCGGCGATCGTTCCGCTGACGGTCAGCTATCACCTCCGTCGCGAGCGCGTCCGATCCATTCCGGCAAAAGAACGCGGTGCCCTGAGTGCTTCCGAATTCCGCCTCGGGAAAACGCGCGCCCTTCCCCACCGGCTCCACACGACCCCGGCTCCCGCTGCAGAAGCGCCGCGTCCGGCGGCAACTCAGACAACGCTCCCCACGCTCCCCACGTTCCCCGCCCGGCTCTCGCCCCGGAAAGGCCGCGTCCTCACCGCTGTCGAACGTGCCCTCGACAAGACCCGTCACCACGGGGCCTCGCATGCTTCGAAGACGACGCTTTCCCCTGCACGCGCCCACCTGTCGCGTCCCCAGCCGCCGGCTCGACTCGAGAGGGTTCGCTCGCGCCTTCGACCCTCTTGGGTGGCCGCGCCGACGAAACCGGGCTCCGCGTCCGCACCAGCGCCAGCCCGGAAGGTTCCCGCTTCCCGTCCCATCCCGCGTTTTGCCTCGAGCCGCCCCACCGCGGCCCGCAGTGCCTTGCCGGGAGGAAATCTCGCCGCGTTCGCCCCCGGTCGGGGTGTCCCGGCACGATCGCTGCGTCCGCTTTCCTCCGGGCGCACCGGATGCCGACCCATCGCCCGACCCGTGCCCGCCGGGGCATCCGCCAGACCCTGACAGACCGACCCCACGACCCAGCCCATGCCCGATTTTTACGAGGAAGACTTCGTCTACATTGATCGTTGCGCCTTCGTGGTGCGACCGACGTGGAAATTCGCGGCCTGGCTCAACCAGCTCGACAGCGATCCCGTCGAGGATGAAAACCAGATCTTCATCCAGACGGTCTACCTCGTCGATTTCAACGAACGCCTCGACGCCCGCACCACCACCGACCTGCTCGAGGCCTACTACCTGGATATCGCCTCGAGCGAATTCGGGGCCTGGTGGACGGATGAGCAGGATTGGCCGCCCATCCGCAGTCTCAACGATTTCTTCGAATACTTCGAGTGCGCACCCTCCGAGACCGTGATCGACCTCGCCGCCGATGACGATTACGAGGACCCGGACGAGGACGACCAATTCTGAATCCGGGGATTTGGCTTGTCCTCGACGGGGCTGGAGCTATAATCTCCATATTCTTACCTTTCCCGAATGAAGTCGCTCCGCCCCCTGCTTCCCGTCGTGTTGCTTTTCGGATTGATGGCCCCTGTCGCTCCCGAAGCCTCGGCCGCCAAGTTCACCGGTTACCAGAAAAAGCTGCTCCGCCTTCACAACGAGGCCCGGAACAAGAGGAACCTGCCGCCTCTCCGCCTGCGCGGAGCGCTCAACACCGCCGCCGTCAAATACGCGCTGGTGATGGATACGAACAATCACTTCGACCACACCGGTCCCGCGCCCGATTTCACCACTTTCGACCAGCGCATCAAGACGGAGTGTCCCGATTGCTTCACGACGATGGGTGAAAACATCGCCTTCGGTCAAGCCAATGAGGCCGCCGTCACCACCGCGTGGATGAAGTCTCCCGGCCACCGGCGCAACATCCTCAACCGCAGTTTCCGCTTCGTCGGCTTCGGCCGCGCCGGTTCCGAGCCCTACTGGGTGACCAATTTCGGAGGATGACCTCCGCGCGACGACCACTCCGCACCCGTGACTCCCGCTGGGCGGGTGGCCTCTCGCGTGCCCTGCTGCGACTCGGCCTGCGGCCAAACCAGGTCTCCGTCCTCAGCGTCGTCTTTGCCGCGGGAGCCGCGGTGGCCCTCGTGTTTCTCTCCCGGGGTGCGGGTCCGGCGTGGCTCCTCTGGATCCTCGCCGCCGTCGGCATCCAGCTGCGCCTCCTCTGCAATCTCATGGATGGCATGCTCGCCGTCGAAGGCGGTCTGAAAACCCCGGATGGCGATCTCTACAACGAGTTTCCCGACCGCCTCTCCGACCCGCTCCTCCTCGCCGCCCTCGGCTATGCGGGAGGCGACGACACGACCCGTCTCCTCGGCTGGCTCTGTGCTATCGGTGCCCTCCTCACCGCCGCGATCCGCCTCCACGGCGCCACCCTGACAGGACAACACGATTTCCGCGGCCCCATGGCGAAACCCCAGCGCATGGCCCTCGCCACCGGCGCCTGCCTCCTCATGGCGGGCCTGGATCTCGCAGGCGGGGCCGCAAAGGAAATCGCGCCGCTGCCCTGGATTCTCGGCTTGCTTCTCGCCGGAATCGTCGTCACCATCGTGCGCCGCCTCGTTGCCCTCTCCCGGCTGCTCCACGGGCGCGCCCGATCCTGATGCGTTCCTTTCTCGCCGCCCTCGTCCGCCTCGCCACCGGAGTCCGCCTCCTCCCGGCCACCCCCCACGGCACGGGTCCCGCGATCTACTTCGCGAACCATGCCAGCCACATGGATTTTGTCGTCGTCTGGGCGGCGCTGCCCGATGACGTGCGCGAAGTCACCTCCCCCGCCGCGGCGGAGGACTACTGGGCCGCGACCCGCCTGCGGCGCTGCATCGCCTGCGAGCTGTTCCGCGCCGTCCTCATTCCGCGGAAGGATGTGAACCGCGGCAACCACCCCGTCGAACGTCTCGGTACCGCCCTCGAGGCCGGTCGATCCGTCATCCTCTTTCCCGAAGGTACCCGCTCCGTCGATGGCGGGACGATGGAATTCAAATCCGGTCTCTATCACCTCGCGCGGCGGTATCCTGACATTCCCCTCATCCCCGTGCACCTCGAGAATCTCTCGCGCATCCTCCCCAAGGGCTCGCGCCTGCCCGTGCCCCTCATCGCCCAAGCCCGCTTCCTGCCGCCGATGCAGCTCCTGCCCGAGGAACCGAAGCCCGTCTTCCTCGCCCGCGCCCGCGCCGCCCTCGAGGGCACGGAGCACCCCTGACCTCCGCCCATGGATCCCGAAACGAAACGACTCCTCGGCCTCGTCGGCGGCATCCTCGTGATCGCCTCCATCATCGGTTTCATCCTCTCCCGGCGCGCGCGCTCGGAGGCCGCCAAGGCCACGATCGCGAACCTCAACGCCCGCATCCGCTCGTGGTGGGTCATGGCCGCGATTTTCAGTGCGACGATCCTCCTCGGTCCCACCTTCACCACCGTGCTTTTCGCCCTGCTCTCCTTTCTTGCGATGCGCGAATTCATCACCCTCACGCGCACCGACCGCGCCGACCACGAGGTGCTTTTCTGGGCCTTCTTCATCATCCTGCCATTGCACTATCTCCTTGTTGGGATCGGCTGGTACGGGATGTTCACCATCTTCATCCCCGTCTACGCTTTTGCCTTCATCCCCTTCCGCCGCGTCCTCACGGGTGAGACGAAAAACTTCCTCGCCAACACCTCGCGCATCCAGTGGGCCCTCCTCATCTGCGTCTATGCCGTCAGCCACATGCCCATGATCCTGGCGCTGCCATTGCGCGACTACGAGGGCGAAAACGCGAAGCTGCTCTTCTTCTTCGTCCTCACCGTGCAGCTCAGCGATGTCCTCCAATACGTCTGGGGCAAGACCTGTGGGAAACGCCCCGTCGCCCCGCGTGTGAGTCCGCACAAGACCTGGGAGGGCACCGTAGGCGGGATCGGCACCACCGTCCTCATCAGCAGCCTGCTCTGGTGGGCGACGCCATTCTCGCCCTGGCAGGCCGGACTCATGGCCCTGCTCATCTGCCTCGCCGGCTTCTTCGGCGGCCTCGTCCTTTCCGCCATCAAACGCGATCTCGGGGCGAAGGATTGGGGCGGCTCGATTGCCGGGCATGGTGGCTTTCTCGATCGCATCGATTCGCTTTGCTTCGCCGCGCCGCTCTTCTTCCACATCACCGGCTTCTGCTTCGGCACCGGGATGGATCCCCGTCCGCCCGCCTGGATCCTCGAGTGGCTCGGTCGGTGAGGATTTCCCCTTTCCATCGCCGCCACGGAGCCGATACTGGGGAGGCCAGGCCACGTCGTGAACTTCGAGCTCAAAAAGAAAAAGTTCTATCCCGTCCGGGAATCCCTCCTGCCGTATCTGCAGGAGTACGGACGCCTCCTCCAGGTACCACCGATCTATGAGGAGCTCCATCGCTTTTCCCAACTCTTCCCCCTCTACGACCGCGAGGGACAGGATACCCTCTGGAAAACCGCCTTTTACGAGCCGACGATCCGGAAAGAACTTTCCCGCCAGCTCATCCAGATCTATTCGCTGCTAAAGACGAACGAGCTCCGCTCGCGCGAGCACCTCGTCCTCGAGCGCGTCGACTTTTGTGATTTCGGGAACTCGCGGCCCTTCCGCATCCGCATCGTCAACCAGTTCAACGACAACTACGACCACTTCTACGTGAAGATCGCCGATGCCTCGCGCATCTACGGGCTCGAGCTCGAGCACGTCCTCTCGCCGAACCGCATCAACTACCTCGTCAACGGCAACACCCTCATCGAGGAGCACATCGCCGGCGTTCCCGGCGACGTCTTCATCCACCAGTATTTCGACCGTCCCGAAACGAACCGGGTCCGCGTCGCGAAAGAGTTCGTGAAGTTCAACGAGCGCAGCTTCATCCGCCTCCTCGGCGACATGCGCGCCTACAATTACGTCGTCGACATCACCCCCGATTTCGAAGACGCCCAGTACCGGGTGCGGGCGATCGATTTCGACCAACAGTGCTACGAGGGGGCCAAGGAAATGTACCTGCCTCAGACCTTTCCCGAGAACCAGCCGGTCGTCGAGCTCTGCACCACGCGCCTGAATTACCTGACGATGCGCCAGTACCAGGACGAGGAGCGCACCCTCATCGAGCGCCGTTGCCAGATCGCCCACAAACGCCTCGCCTTCCTTTGGGAAAACATGTGCCGGGAGGAGATCGCGCCCGAAGAGCATATCCTGCGCCTCCGCGACGGACTCAATCAATACCACGAGACCAGCGCCTTTTCCGGCTGCGAGACGATGGGCCAGCTCACCCGGATGAACCTCGACGTTTCACTGGCAAAAACCAACACTTGAGCCATCCTTTCCCGTGTTCCCGCTCTCCGGGATCATCCCGCACCGCACCCGACCTTCCTCCGCTTGTTTATGAATTCCTCCACCGACACCGCGCCCGTCGACAACGCGTTCTCGCACCACACCCAGTTTCTGAAGGCCTTTTTCCGCAGCTCCGCCCATGTCGGGGCGATCGCTCCGAGTTCAGGCGAGCTCTCCGCCATCCTTGCCGACACCGTGGACTGGGATCGCGTGGAGTGCGTCGTCGAATACGGACCCGGCACCGGCGTGGTCACCGAGGAGATTGCCCGCCGCCTGAAGGGCCGCACCCGCTTTTTCGCGATCGAGCGCGACCCCGCCCTCGCCGCCATCGCCCGCCGCCGCTGTCCGAGTGTCGAAGTGATCGAGGACTGCGTCACCCGCGTCCCCGAGCTCTGTCGTGAACGCGGCATCGAGAAGGTCGACGCCATTCTCAGCGGCCTGCCCTGGGCCTCCTTTCCCTCTTCGCTCACCGAGGAAATCCTCGCCGCCACCTTCGAGGTGCTGCCGGAAGGCGGAAGGTTCGCCACCTTCGCCTATTGGCAGGGCCTCCTCATGCCCGGCAGCCGCCGCTTCCGCCAGCTCCTCCGCGAGCAGTTCGGCTCGGTCGAGCGGAGCGAGACCGCCTGGCGCAATCTGCCGCCCGCCTTCGTCTACCGCTGCGTCAGATAAGAGGGTCAGATGCCCGACCCAACAGGGTCAGGTCGGATCACTCAGCGCGTAGCGTTTCCGCCAGCTCTCCGGAATCGCGAGCCGCAGGCCGTAGAGGTAACGGATCAATTGCCCCTGATGAGCGGCCTCGTGCTCGAGCCAATCGAGCAAAAAGCCTTGTTGCTCCGCCGAAAAGCCATCGATCAGAGGAAAGACATCACGGGCTTCCCGGGCCGATCGCGCCAAAGCGGCTGCGACCGATTCCTTTTCCAGCGGCGCCACGAGCGAGCAGGAAAAGCCGGCCCATCCTCCCGTTTGAATGGCGAGGGTGTAGCTCTCCCGCGCGCCCACGACGCACCAGAGTTGCAGCCCGATCGCATTGGAAGGAAGTCCGGGCAACGATTCCCCAAGCACCGCCTCATCGAGCGAAGCGACGAAGTCGTCGTAGAGCGTGAAGGAACGCTCGAGCCGCGAGGCGAGGACGGTGGCGAGGGACATCACGGTCGATCGTGCCAGAAAGTGGCGGGCTTGTCACGCCTGTCATGCCAATCCGCTTTACAAGCTCCCCCCGGATTCCCTACCCTCACCCCATGACCGCCATCGCCCCGCTCCCCTCCTCCACCTCTGCCTCTGCCTTCCGTCCGCGCAATGGGGCGATCCTCACGACGGGTATACTCTTCGGAATCATCGGCCTGATGCTCGGCGGATCGGGAGCGATGACGATGGTGCAGACGCTGATGATGAGCCAACTCGCCAAGACCGATCCGAAGGCGATGAGCGAGTTCGGCGGCATGCAGGACATGATGTGGACGGCCTCGATCGTGAATCTGGTGATCTACGGCGGCCTCGGCCTTCTTTTCATCGCGGTGGCCTACGGATGCTTCGCGGGGCGCCGCTGGTCGCGTCCTTTTGCCCTGACCCTGGCATGGGGGTGGATCTACATGGGAGTGACGATGTTCCTCTCGCTGGCGGTCATGATGGGCGGAATGCGGGACATGATGTCGGGGATCATGGAGAGCGCTGCCAAAACCTCGCCCCAGGCACCGCCGATGCCGGCGATGGATGGATTTTTCACCATCATCATGGTGATCTACTTCGTGATGATCGTGCTCTTCATGATCGTCCTTCCGGCGGTGATCGTCTGGCTGCAATGGGGGGCGGAGGTGCGCCTCACCCTCGAGTCCCGTGATCCGGTGCCTCGCTGGACCGATCGCCAACCGGCTCCTCTCCTCGGCATGGCGATCGCGGCGGCGCTCTTCGGACTCTGCTCGCTGCCCTATCTTTTCATGATGGGCAGCTCGTTTTTGAAACCCTTCCTCCCGGAAGGCCCGCTCAAGCATTTTTGGATCGTCGTGCCCTTCGTCTGGGCTTACATCGCCTGGGGCAGCTACCGGAGGCAACTCGCCGCCTGGATCCTCGCGCTGGGCCTGCTCGCGGCGGGGACCTGGATCGGCGTCCACACGATCCAGAGGATCGATTGGGCCGACGCCTTCTCACAAATGGGCATCCCCGGGATGGAGCCGGGCGATCTCGCGAAGTGGATGGAGAGTCTTTTCCAACCCACCCGCATGCTCGTGATGATGGTCGGCTCGATCCTGCCCTTGCTCGGCTACCTGATCTGGGTGCTGCGGTATTTCCGTCGCGTCGAGTTGTGAGAACTCCGGGGGCGGACGGTCACCCGATCTTCACCCGTTGACCGTTCTCCATTGAGGCGGCGGCGGCTTCGAGAACTTTCAGACTCTTCACACCGTCGCGGAAATTCGGCTCGACACTACCGCCCCGGGCACAGGCGTCGAGGAAATCGACGGCGGCATGCACGAAGGCGTGTTCGTAGCCGATGATGTGTCCGGGCGGCCACCATTTGCCGACATAGTCGTGGCAGCTCTCGGTGACGAGGATATCGCGGAAGCCACGACGATCGGCCGGGTCGCCCTCGGAGTAGAACTGGAGACGGTTCATGTCCTCCATGTCCCAGGTGATGGCGCCTTTGCTGCCATAGACCTCGAAGGTGTGACGGTTGCGGCGTCCGGTGGAATAGCGGGTCGTCTCAATCGTGGCGAGGGCGCCGTTCCGGAATTCGCCGGTCATGAGAGCGGCACACTCGACCTCGACCTGGCCGGTCTTCGAGGGATCTTCGGCAAGGGGACGCTCTTTCGTGAATTGTTTGCCCCGGCAATCAATCTCGGCGAAATCGCCGACGAGGAAATGGGCGAGGTCGATCGCATGCGAACCGAGATCCCAGAGCGGACCTGCAGCGGCGGCGGCTTTGCGCAACTTCCAATCGAGGGGATGCTGCGGATTGACGAGCCAGCTCTGCTGGTAGGCGCCGCGCCAGTGGTAGATCTCGCCGAGTTCGCCCTCGTCGATCATGCGTTTGGCGAGAAGGACGGCGGGGCAGCGGCGGTAATTGTGGTTCAGATAGTGCACGACACCGGCTTTCTCGGCGGCGGCGAGCATGGCCTCGCCCTCGGCGAGGGTGTTGGCGAACGGCTTTTCGCAGAAGATGTGTTTGCCGGCCTCGGCGGCGGCGATGGCCATCTCGGCATGGAGGTAGGTCGGGGTGGCGATGTCGATCGCATCGATGTCGTCGCGTCGCAGCACCTCGCGCCAGTCGGTGGCGATCTCGGCCCAGCCCCAGCGGTCGGCGAAGGCCCGCAGTCCGGCCTCGTCGCGGCCGCAGGCGACCTGCATCACCGGCCGGGCGGCGGGATCAAAATACTTCGCGACCTGATTCCAGGCGTTCGAATGGGCTCGGCCCATGAAGCGGTGGCCGACGATGGCGATGCGGAGTTCCTTCATACGTGGCAGGCGATAGCGCGTCCCGGAGGCGGAGGAAAGCGTTTTTTCCCGGCCGCGGGACGCTTTCTTCGTGAAGCGATTCGACGGATCCGGCACGAAATTCGCTAGATCGGCTCCATCCGGAGACAGCCGCCCGTGCCCCCCGGACGGAAGCCTCCCCGCATCTGAAAACCTTCTCGTATACAAAACATCCCTCACCGAGAAAACCGCTTTTTTCCCGTCGATTTTTTCAAAAGCCCTCCTAAGCTCGCCCTCGCCCGGGATCGTGGTCCGCCCACAGAAGCCCCTGACATTCCTCCCTCTTTTTGAAAGTCCACCCATGAGATTGATTCTGTTACTGGCCGGTTTGTTGTTATTCCCGACCTTCGCCGCGGAAGCGGCCGGATCGCACCACGAGACTCCCGGCTTCATCACGGAGATGGCGGGCTTTTCCGCCCAGGAGCAGGCCCAGGGACTGACGGGGATCCGGGAAAAGCTGGCCTTCCGGATCGGGCAGGAACCCTTCCTGCTGGTCTCGACGATTCTCTTCTTCCTCGCGATCCTGCACACCTTCGCGGCGGTGCCGATCACCAAACTGGCCCACCGGGTGCAGCATGATCACGACGCGCGGATCCGCCGCGAGCGCGAAGCGATCGGCGAATCGACCCATGCGCACAATCTCGTCAGCTTCAAGGCGACGATGCTGCACTTCCTCGGCGAGGTGGAGGCGGTCTTCGGCGTCTGGGCGGTGGCCCTGCTCGCGGCGATGTTCTGGTTCTACGATCTCGGCACGGTGGAGGCCTACATGACCTCGGGGGTGAATTTCACCGAGCCGCTGTTCGTGGTGGTGATCATGGCCCTGGCCTCGACCCGTCCGGTGCTTCGCTTCGCGGAGGGCTGCCTCGGATTTTTCGCCCGGCTCGGCCGGGAAACGCCGGCGGCGTGGTGGATGTCGATCCTGATCGTCGGTCCCCTCCTCGGATCCTTCATCACGGAACCCGGCGCGATGACGATCTCCGCAATGCTCCTCGCGAAAAAATTCTACCGTTTGAAACCCTCGGCCTTGCTTTCCTACGCGACCCTCGGCCTGCTTTTTGTGAACGTATCGGTCGGAGGAGTGCTGACGAATTTCGCCGCCCCACCGGTGCTGATGGTCGCCCAGAAATGGGATATCACGACGCTGGAAATGCTGGTGCATTACGGCGACAAGGCGGCCATCGCGATCACGCTGTCGACGCTGCTCTACTACTTCGTTTTCCGGAAGGAATTCGTCCACCTCTCCCGCATCGCGGGTGACAGCGATGGCGATGGAGTCGGCGACGTGCACGACAACAACCGTCCCATTCCGAGGTTCATCACCCTCACCCACCTTGGATTCATGGCCTGGACGGTGCTGGTGGCCCACTCGCCTTCGCTCTTCATCGGCGGTTTCCTCTTCTTCCTCGCCTTCTCCCAGGCGACGGCCCACCACCAGCACGCGATCAACCTCCGCGGACCGATCCTCGTCGGCTTTTTCCTCTCGGGCCTCGTCATCCATGGCGGCCTCCAGGGCTGGTGGCTCGCTCCCATCATCTCGAGCCTCACGGAGTGGCCGCTTTTCATTGGATCGACGATTTTGACCTCGTTCAACGACAACGCCGCGATCACCTTCCTCGCGAGCCAGGTCGATGGCCTGACGCCCGCTTTGAAATACGCCGTGCTCGCCGGTGCGGTGACGGGGGGAGGTCTCACCGTGATCGCGAACGCTCCGAATCCTGCGGGACAGGCGCTCCTCAGCCGTTTCTTCGGCGAAGGCGTCTCGCCGGCGAAGCTGGCCCTCGCCGCCCTGATCCCCACTCTCATCGTGGCCGCCTTGATGATGCTGTCGCCCGACAAGGGGATCGACCGGATGTTCGCTCCGGAGGTGGAGGCCGCGGCTCCCGCGCACCACTGATCGCGTGCGCGAAGCCCTGTCCGGCTGGCGCAAGGACGCCCTCCGCACATTTGTGAAAAAAGGGGTGCGGAACCGCATTTGTTGTTCATATTGACAGACCATGTCCCTGTTCGCCGCCGACCAGCATCTCCTCCGCGATCCTGTCGCGGCACTGGAGCGGCATTTCGGCTTCCGCGAATTCCTCCCGGGCCAGGAGCCGGTCGTCTCCTCTCTCCTCGCCGGCCGCGACACCCTCGCGGTGATGCCGACAGGCGGCGGGAAATCCCTCTGTTATCAACTCCCCGCGATGGTGATGGAGGGCGTAACGCTCGTCGTCAGTCCGCTCATCGCCCTGATGAAAGACCAGGTCGACGGACTTGTCCGCAAAGGCGTGCCGGCAACGATGGTGAACAGCACCCTTTCCCCGGCGGAGCAGGCCGACCGCCTCCGTGAAATGAGCGCGGGGAAATTCAAACTCGTCTACATCGCCCCCGAGCGTTTTCGCAGCAGCGCCTTCATCCGAGCTTTGAAAAACGTGCCCATCGCTCTCGTCGCGGTCGATGAGGCGCACTGCCTCAGCCAGTGGGGACACGATTTCCGGCCCGATTATCTCCGTCTTTCCGAGGCCCTTGAAGTGCTTGAGCATCCGCAGACGGCCGCCTTCACCGCCACGGCCACGCCCGAGGTGCGGGCCGACATTCTCAAGGTGCTGAAGCTGCGCGATCCCTTCGTCTCGATCAGCGGATTCGAGCGTCCGAACCTGAGCCTGAAGGTGACCCATTGCGACGGTCACCGCGAGAAATACGCCCGCCTCAAGGATCTCGTGGAGACGCACCGGACCGGCATCGTCTACTGCTCGACGCGGAAAAAGGTCGAGGAAGTGAGCGCCACCCTCTCCGGCATGGGGGTGAAACTGGTCGCCTACCACGGCGGGATGGAGGACAAGGACCGGGAATGGGCGCAGAATGTCTTTCTCGACCGCAGCTACGACGTCGTCGTGGCGACGAACGCCTTTGGCATGGGGATCGACCGGTCCGACGTGCGTTTTGTCGCCCACTTCGACGTGCCCGGCAGCATCGAGGCCTATTATCAGGAAGCCGGCCGCGCCGGCCGCGACGGTGAGCCCTCGGAGTGCGAACTGCTCTTCAACTACGCCGACACCCGCACCCAGGAATTTTTCATCGACGGCAACAATCCCGGACCGGACGTGATCCGCAGTCTCTACGCGGTGGTGCGCCGGCTCTCCGGGTCGGGGAACGAAGGGGTGCTGCTCACCATCAACGAGTTGACCGAGACGCTGAATTTGAAAAACAGCATGCAGGTGAGCAGCGCGATCTCGCATCTCGTGCGGAGCGGTCACCTCGAACGCTATGACGTGCCCGGCGAACGCGCCCGCGGAACCCGCCTCGTCGATCCTTCGATCAAGCCTGACGATCTGCCCATCGACGAGGCCGCCCTCGACGAAAAAGACCGCCGCGACCGTGCCAAGCTCGAGGCCATGATCAAGTTCTGCTACGACCAGCAGACCTGCCGCCAGCAGTGGATCCTCGAATATTTCGGAGAGAGCGATTCGACGCCCTGTGGCACCTGCGACATCTGCGCGGAGGATCGCTGGCACGACCAGCGTGCGCCCACCGCGGAGGAATTTGTGATCGTGCAGAAGGCGCTCAGCGGCATCGCGCGGACCTGTGCGAAGACACCTGTCGGCGATTGGGAGGGCCGCTTTGGGAAAGGCAAGATCGTCTCGATGTTGACCGGGGCGAAGTCGGCCGATCTCTCCGCCTCGCGTCTCGACACGCTCAGCACCTTCGGCATTCTCAAAGCCGAGGGATCGGCCTATGTCTTCGCCCTGCTCACGGAGATGGAAAAGGCGGGCCTCATCGCGGTGCGCAAGACCCCCTACCCGCTCCTCGGCCTGACGCGGCGCGGGGCCGCGGTCATGAAGGGGGACAACCATTTCCGCATGGGCTGGCCCGACCGAACCAAGAGCGCGAAATCCGGGAAAGAGAAAGAGACCGTCCACGGTCTCGATGAGCTTGCCTTTGACGAGGACCTCTTCGACAAGCTGAAGGAAGTGCGCAAGCGTCTCGCCGAAGAGGCGGGCAATGTGCCGCCCTACGTGATCTTCGGGAACACCGTGCTCGAATGTTTCACCCGGCTCCGGCCCACCAGCGAAGCCCAGGCCATGAAGATCCACGGCGTCGGCAAGGTCAAGGCCGAGCGCTATTTGGCGCCTTTCCTCCACGCGATCCGGGAGTTCGGCGAGTAGTGCGGTGCGCGGCGTTGGGATCGGAAGACCCGCGAACTTTTTAAGCGTTCCATAATTTTATGGATTTTATGGAAATTTCGCGGAAATTTTCGTATGTCCGCCTTCCTTCATCTCTTTGACCACCTCGACCAGATCGAGGCGATGGCAGGGGAATGGATGGCCTTTTCGAAGCGTTGCCGTCTTGCGGCCCCCTTTTGTGGTCCCTTGGCGTGGATCGCGTGGTTCCGGGCGCATCCGGGACTGCAGCCCGCGGTCTATGAGTGG
This sequence comes from Verrucomicrobiales bacterium, assembly GCA_016795385.1. Taxonomy (GTDB): domain Bacteria; phylum Verrucomicrobiota; class Verrucomicrobiia; order Verrucomicrobiales; family DEV007; genus Arctic95D-9. The sequence goes on from JAEUHI010000050.1 coordinate 105,535, forward strand.
CGCGAGGCAGGCGAACTGCGCGCGCTCGTGCCGCTCTATCGACGGGGGCACCGTCTCGAAATGGCGGCGAGCCCGCACCTCGATTACCAGGATGTCGCCGCGACCGACACCGATACCGCCGTCTCGGCCCTTCTCGCCATCGCGACCCGGGAAGGTGGGTCGTCCTCGCTGGTTTTTCCCAAGGTGGCTGCGGGATCGCGTCTGGAAGGGGCCCTGGAAGATCCCCGAATCGCCGCCGGCACGCACCACGAAGCCCGCTACTGGAGTTTTTGCACCGTCGCGAATCTCACCTCTTCCTCCGATCGCGATTTCTTCCAGGCAATCCCGGCCCGGCAAAGAAAGGATTACCGCAATGCCACCCGCCGCATCGCCGAGGCGTTTCCCGGACACGTCGTCGAGCACCACGGGCCCGGACAGTTTCCGGCCGAGCTCATCGATGAGATCGCGATTCTGCACCGGGCGAACCAGTACCGGAAAAAGGGCGAGTCGGTCTTTGCGGATCCCGCCTACCTCCGGTTTCTGAAGGAGCAAGCCGGATCCCCGGTGCCGCTGTGTCTCTCGCTGATCCGCGAATCCACCGGCGGCCCCCTCATGGCCTTCCACCTCGGCTACTTTTCCGGGGGCACCTTCTATTACTATGTGACTTCCTACGGCGCCGGATACGGTCACCTCTCCCCCGGCCGCTGGCTGCTGGTCGATGCCTTGCGGCACTGGCACGCCCATTCCGGAGGCGGAGCGCTGCGACTCGATCTCCTCTGTGGCGAGGAGGATTACAAATCCCGCTGGTCGACGGAAGGCTACGAAGTCAGTCGCGTCGTGCTGATCCCGAAACGATTGTTGAATCTGCCACGCATCCTCGCTTACTCCGCCGTCTACGGACTGAAGAATGCGAAAAACCGCCACCTGTTGGGCCGTCATTCCGGAGGACGTCCGGACGGCGGGCGGACGCCACGGCCCGAGCCGGGCGATGTCGTGCTGCCGGGCTGATCCCACGGCGCGAAAACGGTCTTTCCAATCCGGATCGAATCCGCTATCCCTGCGGCATGAACCGCCACATCCTCTCCCCGCTCTGCGCCCTCCTCGCTCTCTCGACGCTCACCGCCGATGATCGCGGCGAACTGATCTTCTCGGATGACTTCGAACGGAGCGAGTCCCAGGAGGTCAAGGACGAACCCGGCAAAGGCTGGGGCACGAACAGCAAGAGCCGGGCGAAGGGGAACAAGCAGGTCGATCTCCGCGACGGGGCGATGTACATCTACATCCACGCGGAGGCGGACCATGCCGTCTCGGTGACCCAGCCCGCGCCCTTTACCGACGGAGCGGTCGGTTTGCGTTTCAAGCTGGAGGATCCCAAGGATCAGCTCGGCCTGAACTTTGCCGATCTGGAGTTCAAGGAGGTACACGCCGGGCACCTCTTCGCCGCCCGGGTCGAGGCGAAACGGGTGGTTTGTCAGGATCTGAAGACGGGCAACATGCGCCTCGACATCCGCGAGGCGAGACAGGCGAAGACTCCCCTCACCGACGAACAAAAGGCCGCGCTCGTCGGCAAGGAAAAGATCTTCCCCCGCCCGACCTCGCTCAACGAGTGGCACGATCTGATCGTCTCGGTGACCGGCGATGAAGTCACCGTGACGATCGATGGAGAGGAGGTGGGACGATTCTCTTCACCGGGCATCGCCCACCCCACGAAACGCCTCCTCCGCCTCTCGGTGCCGCGCAACGCGGTCGTCGATGACGTGAAGATCTGGCGGAAAAAATAAGCACCGAAGGAACGGCTCTGCTCACTCGGCCAGCGCCTTCTCGATCGCGGCGACGACTTCCGCGTCATCGGGCTTGGTGCGAGTCGCAAAGCGGCGGATGAGCTTGCCATCCTTGCCGATGAGGAATTTCTCGAAATTCCATCCGATGTCGCCCTGCTTGTCGGGATTCTCGGCGGAGGTCAGGTAGGTGAAGAGCGGCGCCTTGTCGTCGCCTTTCACGGAGACTTTCGAAAACATCGGGAAAGCGACGGAATAGTTCGAGGTGCAGAACTCGGCAATCTCCTCGTCCGTGCCGGGCTCCTGCCCGCCGAAGTTGTTCGCGGGAAAGCCCATCACGACGAGGCCCTTGTCCGCATACTTCGCGTAGATCGACTGGAGCGGATCATACTGTGGGGTCGCGCCGCACTTGGAGGCGACATTGACGATGAGGAGGACCTTGCCCTTGTAGCTGGAAAGGTCGATGTCCTCGCCCTTGATGTTCTTGACCTTGAAGTCATGGACGGAATCCTCCGCGAGGAGGGGCATGGCGGCGAGCGCAAGGGCGGCGATGAGGAGCTTTTTCATGGATGTGGATGGATGGGATTGGGAAACGGAAGGTCTACGTGCGGACGACGGGATCAGTTGCGGAGATTCATGTAGCCGCCGTCGATATTGAAGGTCTGCGCGGTGATGTAGGAAGAGTCATCGGAGCAGAGGTAGAGCGCGAGTTTCGCGATCTCGCCGGGACGGGCCATGCGTCCGATGGGCTGCACCTTGGAAAGCTTCTCGAACATCTCGTCGCGGTTGTCGGGGTAGTTTTTCGCCAGATACCCGTCGACAAAGGGCGTATGGACGCGGGCCGGGCAGATCGCGTTGCAGCGGATGCCATGCTGCAGGTAATCGGCCGCGACGGAGAGCGTCATGGTATGGACGGCCCCCTTGCTCGCGGAATAGGCGAAGCGGTCTTTCAATCCGGTGATCGCGGCGATGCTCGACATGTTGAGCACCACGCCTCCGCCGCCCTCGACCATCACGGGCAGGATCGTCTGGAGACAGAGGTAGACGCCCTTCACATTGACACGCATGACGCGGTCGAAATCGCTTTCGGCGGTGTTCGTGGCCGTGCCGATGTTGGCGATGCCGGCGTTGTTCACCAGGATCGAGATGCCACCGAAGGCCTCGCGGGCCTCGGTCACGGCCGCCTCGACGGAGGATGGATCCGAAACGTCGCAGCGGAAGAACTTCGCCTTACCTCCGGCGGCTCCGATGGCGGAGACCGTCTCGCCGGCGGCGGTTTCATCGAGATCAAAAATGGCGACCGAGGCACCAGCCGCGGCGAAGGTTTCACTGATGGCCCGGCCGATCCCGGACCCGCCGCCGGTAATGACGGCGGTTTTGTTCGCAAGAGAAGACATGGGCGCAATCGTGAACCGGATCGGCCCGCCCCGCAACGCGAATTGTATACCTTCTTCGAGGTTGCGACATTCGCCGCGGCTCACTTACCGCCTTTGAGGAACGAACTGAGCGTTCCAGCGTTGTAGGCGGCTTCGGCGGCCTGGAACCACGCGACGAGCGAACTCCATCCGCTGGACTTGGGAGCGGAAACGCTGCCCGAGGTCCCGCTCGTACCCGTCGACCCCGTCGCACCGGTTGACACTCCCCCGACTGCCTCGGTCGTCGTTCCGGCAGACGTTGTGAGATTTCCGGTCAAAGGTGTCGTTGCCGTGCCCGTGCCTGCCACATTCGTGCCTTCGGTCGTCCCCCCGCTGGACGCCGCGACCTCAACTCCAACGGAGATTGGATTGGTCGACGCCGAAGCAGTGCCGTCGAAGAGACTGTTGAATTTGCCGACCATGTCGACCAGGCTGTTCGTCTCAGGAGAAGGAGGCGCGGCATCGCTGTTGCTGCCGACCTGGTTCAGCGGAGACTTTGCAGATTCCTCGGCGTTTCCTTGATTGCCGGTATTGAGATTTCCTCCGGAGTCCTCCGCCCCCATGGAAGCCGCCCCGGGCATCGGAAGATAACCGAAAACCCGGGTCTGCTGCTCGCTCGAAAGCAACGCGAGAGTCTTCGCAAGGCGGCGGCAATAATCCTCGTAGTCCCTCGCCGAGAAACCGGAACTCACCGCACATTGCACGGCGAGGACCGACTGCGAAGCCTCGTTATCCCGGATCTGGGAAAACGACGTGGCTGGCGCTGCGAGAAGCCCGAATGCCAAAAAAGAGACGAGTCGGAGAGCTTTCATACCAATAGGTTCGGATGGTTATTTTAATAATTGCATTTAATTATGGTTTTATCAATTTTTTTTCACGAGTTATTGTCGTTTTTGAGAAAGCTCTCTAAATATTTAAGTTTTCCGGATCACTCGTCTCGATTGCCGTCTCTTACTTCCGCCACTTTGGACTTTCCCCTGCGGCCCGATCTCCTAGACTGCGTCCAGATCCTCTGGCATGACCTTCGCCGCGCCCCAGTTCCTCTTTTTGATCCCGGTCTGGGTGTTGCTCGCCTGGCGTTTTCGCCGCCTCGAGCTGTGGCGTCCGCTGCGGGTCATCTTCCTCGCACTGTTGACACTGCTGATGTGCGATCCACGCATGGTGTTGAAATCTGGCGGCATTGACCTGTGGGTGCTTTTCGACCGTTCGCGCTCGGCTCAGGATCTCGTGGACGCCGCTGAATCGGAGTGGCGGGCTCTCCTCGAACGATCCCGCCCCGGCGAAAGCCACCGGTTGCATCTCCTCGACTACGCCTCCGAAGTGATCCCGCTGGGGAACGCCGAGAGTGCGGTCTACCCGGGGAATCGCGATCAGACCCGCACGGATTTGGCCTTGCTCGAGACCCTCGCACGGATGGACCCGGCCCGGCACAACCGGGTGCTGCTGTTCACCGACGGTTACAGCACCGAACCACTCACCGGAGCCGCGGCGAAATTGATCGCCGCGGGTGTCCCGCTGGATTACCGGCTCGTCCGCGCCCCGGAATCGACCGACTACCAGGTCGCGGAACTTTCCATGCCCGAACGCGTCCAGGTGGGCGAGCCGTTTCTCGTCGATATCCGTCTCGTCGGAAATGCCGACGGTCCCGTGCCGATGGAGATCTTCCGCGGAGACGCCCGTCTCTACCAAGGAGAGGTGGCCGTGAAAGAGGGGACGGGACGCTTTCGATTCTCCGACCGTGTCGCCGAGCCCGGCGGCCATCGCTACCGCGTCACGATCGCACCGGCAAAGGATGCCCACTCCGGCAACAACGCCCACGAACGCTGGATCGAGGTCTCGGCCGGTCCCCGCCTTCTTCTCGTCACCGCCTATCAGGAGGATCCCATCGCCCCGGTCCTGCGGGCACAAGGATTCGAGGTAGCCGTGGTCCAGGATCCCCTGACCTTGAACCCCGGAGTCCTCAGCGGAGTCAAGGCGGTGATCCTCAACAACGTGCCCGCCTACGAGCTCCCCGGCGATTTCCTCGGTGCCCTCCCCTTTTATGTCAGCGACCAAGGCGGCGGCCTCCTCATGGCGGGTGGCCACCGCAGCTTCGGATCGGGCGGCTACTACGAGTCGGCGATCGATCCCCTGCTCCCCGTCTCGATGGAACTGAAGAGCGAACATCGCAAGCTCGGCGTGGCCATGGCCATCGTCATGGATCGATCCGGCTCGATGGCTGCGACGACCCCTAGCGGACACACCAAAATGCAGCTCGCAAACGAGGGTGCGGCGCGCTCCGTCGAGTTGCTTGGCACGATGGACGCCGTCACCGTTTTCGCCGTCGACAGCCAGGCCCACCAGATGGCTCCCCTGCTGAATGTCGGGAAGAGCCGCGGTGAATTGAACGACCGGATCCGCCGCATCGAATCGATGGGCGGCGGCATCTTTGTTTATGAAGGACTCAAAGCCGCGTGGGACGTGCTGAAAAGCGCCCCGCTCGGGCAGCGGCACGTCATTCTTTTCAGCGACGCGGCCGACTCGGAGGAGCCCGGGGATTACATCAAGCTGATCGAGGAGATGCGGGCGAATGGGGCGACCCTCAGCGTCATCGGGATGGGCACGCGCTCCGATCCCGACGCGGCCCTGCTCGAGGACATCGCGAAACGTGGCGAAGGCCGCATCTTTTTCACCGAGGTACCCGGCGAGTTGCCGAACATCTTCGCCCAGGAAACCGTCACCGTGGCGCGCTCCTCCTTCATTGAGGATCCCACCGGAGCGAAGACCACGGGACGCTGGCAGGAACTCGCCCGCCGCGACGCCGCCTGGCTGCCCGAAGTCGACGGCTACAATCTCAGCTACCTGCGCGAGGGGGATCAAGCCGCGCTCATCTCCACCGATACCTACGCCGCTCCCCTCGTCGCCTTCGGCCGGCGCGGGATCGGGCGCACCGCCGCCGTCTCTTTCCCGCTCGGAGGCGACTTCTCCAGGAAGACAAGAGGCTGGGAGCAATACGGCGACTTTCTCCAAACCCTCACGCGCTGGCTCATGGGCGATGAGGTGCCGCCGGGGCTCGGTCTGCGCCACCGTCTCGACGGATCGCAGTGGACCCTCGACCTCTATTACGACGCCGATCCGTGGGAGTCGCGCCTCAGCGCCAGCCCACCGCGCGTCATCCTGCAAAACGGTTATCGCGATGGCCTGCGTCGCGAGCTGACCTGGGAGCGGCTCGCCCCCGGCCATTTTTCCGTGACCACTTCGCTGGAGGAAAGCACCCCCATCCGCGCCGCCATCCAGGTCGGAGGTGCCGCCCTCCCCATCGGGCCCGTCGTCGTCGGATCGGGGGCGGAGTGGCGTTTCGACCGCGAACGCCTCAGTGAGTTGCGCGAGACCGCGACCGCGAGCGGCGGCGGCGAACTCGTCGATCTCGCAAAGGCCTGGCGACGCCCCACCGATCCCGGGCTCGAGCCCATTTTCCTCCCGCTCGTCGCCGCGGCGCTCGTGATCTTCCTACTCGAAGCCCTCATCACCCGCACCGGTTGGAAGCTGCCGATTTTCAGTTTCCCCAGACCCCGGGCCCGCCGCCCCAAACCCGTTCTCGCCTCCCCCGCTCCGGCACCAGCCCCCGCCTTCGAGGCACCGCCCAAGGAAACCGCCACTCCTCCGACGCCCGCGACGGACGAGGGGGATACGCGAAAAAGTCGCTTCCGCCGGGCCAAAAAAGGACTTTAGCGATTTCGTTTCCGCTGCCTTGCCGTATCCTCGCCACGCCATTTTCCCAACATGAAAAAACGAACCCTCGCCATCGCACTCGGAGCCCTCACCTCCGTCTGTCTTCTCGTCGCCCAGAACCCGGCCCAGCCGGAGAAACCCAAGACGTGGGAAGAGAAGGCCGCCGAACGTTTCGGTGCCAATCCCAACGCCGATCACAAGGCGCAGATCGAGGCGAATCTCCCGGCCGCCACCGTCCAACCCAAGGCTCCGCGCAAGGTGCTTGTCTTCTACCGGTGCGAAGGCTTCATCCACACCTCGATCCCTTTCGGCAACCACGCCGTCAAAGCCATCGCGGAAAAATCCGGTGCCTTCACCGCCGACTTCGCCGACCAATATGACGTCTTCACGAAAGAGAACCTCGCCAAATACGACGCGATCATTTTTAACAACACGACCGGCCTGAAGCCCGACGATGCGCAAAAAGCCGCCATCCTCGATTTCATCAACGGTGGCAAAGGCATCGTCGGATTCCACGCCGCCGCCGACAACTTCAACGGATGGGAAGAGGGCATCGCCCTCATCGGAGGCATCTTCAACGGACACCCCTGGGGCGCCGGCGGTACCTGGGCCTACAAGGTCGAAGATCCCTCGCACCCGCTCAACGCCGCCTGGGATGGCAAGGGCTTCTGGCACAAGGACGAGATCTATTGGTACAAACCCGAGAATTTCCAAGGCCGTGACAAGCTGCGCGTCCTCCTCAGCCTCGACATGTCGAAGGCCGAAAACCAGAAGCCTCTCGAGAATGAAAAAGACAAAGCAAAACTCGGCTCCACCTCACCCGCCGACGTCGACGTGCCCGTCTCCTGGTGCCGCGAGGTCGGCAAAGGCCGGCTGTTTTTCACCAACCTCGGCCACAACGATCTCACCTTCGCGAACCGGGCGGCGCTCCAGCACATGCTCGACGGCATCCAATTTGCTCTCACCGATCTCGATGCCGACGCGACGCCCTCTGGCAGCGTGAAAGTCGAGATCGCGACCGCACCGGAGAAACCGTGAGTCGACCCGGTCGAGTCCGCGAGACAACCCTCCTTGATCCTGACAATGCTCCAAGACTTCCTTCGATTCGCTGAAGCGACCGCCCGCGAGGCCGGAGCACTCACCTTGGAGTATTTCCTCACCGACGCGGCGCGACCGGAATTCAAGGCCGACGACACGCCCGTGACCGTCGCCGATCGGCGGGCCGAGGAGTTGATCCGCGCCCGCATCGCCGGGACCTTTCCCGGGCACGAGATTGTCGGCGAGGAATTCGGCGCCTCTTCGGGAAGCTCGGAGTATCGCTGGATCATCGACCCCATCGACGGGACGAAATCCTTCACCCACGGCGTGCCGCTCTACGGCGTGCTCCTCGCCCTCGAGATCGGTGGAAAGGTCGAGGTCGGCTGCGCCCACTTCCCCGCGCTGAACGAAACGATCTCCGCCGCAACCGGCTGCGGGGCCTGGTGGAATGGCAAACCCACCCGCGTCTCGGACGTCACCGAGCTGAATCGCGCCGTCTGCGCCCATATCGATACCGCCTACTTCGGCAAGAACGGCAAAGGGGAAAAATGGGACCGGCTCCAGAAGGCGGTCTACTACAACGCCGGATGGTGCGACGCCTACGGATATCTGCTCGTCGCCACGGGGCGCGCCGAGATCATGCTCGATCCGGTGATGGCGGTATGGGATTGCGGACCCTTCCCGCCCATTTTCCGCGAAGCCGGTGGCTATTTCGGCGATTGGTCGGGGAACGAAGGCCGCATCGACGGCGGCGAAGCGCTCGCGACGAATGCGGCGCTGAGGGACCAGGTCGTCGCCTTGTTGCAAGGTTAGGGTGAAACATGAAGAGATTTCGCGACATCTCCGCGGCATCGAAAGTCCTCGCGCTGACGGCCTTCATCGGGCTGCATTTCCCTGTCGCCTCCGCGGAAGCGCGGGACTGGGTCGTCAATCCCGAGACGGGAGCCGACACCAACGATGGATCGGCCGCAGCTCCGCTTGCCACGATCCAGAAGGCCGTGGATCAGGCGGGGCCCGGCGATCGCGTCCTCCTCTTCCCGGAAAATGCCGTCTACCGCCAGAGCCTCGACCTCAGCGCGGCCCCCACCGGCCTCGTCCTCGTCGGGAATGGAGCCACCCTCGACGGGGAAGGCCAGCGGGAGCACGGCATCTTCGCGAAAGGCGCGAGCCGCAATGTGAAGATCTTCCAGATCGCGGTGAAGAACCACAGCGGCGACGGCATCTTCCTCGCCGGACAGAGCCGGGGCTTTCAATTTTTCGGCATTCTCTCGCAGGATAACACGGGTGCCGCATTCACCGCACGCGATGATGCGGAATGCTGGCTCCAGGGATCCGGTTTCATCGACGACGAGACCAGCTTTGGCTCGCACGACTCCGCCGAGACTTACCACACCGGGAGCCGCTTCAGTGGCCCGGTGCAACTCCGGGGAGGGCGCCACAGCCTGGGGGAATGCGAATTCTTCACCTTCTCCTCATCGCTCTTCCTTTCGATCGGCGGCCTTTCGGGAACGGAGGATCAGCCTTACGACGCGAGCGCCAGCCTCGTCATCCAATCGCTCGTGGTGAAGGAAACCACCCCCGGGATGCGTCCGCGTTTCGAGATCGGCCCGGGTAGCTTCGTCTATCACGATGCCGATTCCAAGGAGTCTCTGGACCGGCTCGAGATCTCGGTCCATCCCTCCTCCGAGTTCACGGAGAGCCTCTATCACACCTATCCCATCGGCCGCGATGCCTCGGGGTCTCCGATCATGGCCTGGGCCGGCGGGGGGACGCGCTACCTCCCCTCGAACGCGTATCGCATCCTCCATTTCGGGAAATACGTGCCCCAGGAGGTGGCCCCCAAACTTTCCCCCGACAACGATTGGCTCGGCCTGCTCGCGCCCCTCGATACGACCGCCTTCCCCCCGACAGGTCCCGCCTACGCCGGAGCCCAGTCATCGGCCCACGCCATCTGGAGGTGGATCGGTCTCGCCGCGCCCGATGCGGTCTTCGTGCCGGACACCGCGGAAGGCCGGGCCTTGGGAGAAGCCCTCCGGAATCATCCTCCCGCGGGGGTGGGCATGGTCGATGTGTTCCTCGTCAAAGAGGGCGAAGACGGCGTGCAGGAGATGGTCGTCCTCCCGAAAATCGATTCCCCCTTCCCCACCGCGAAGCAAGAGATGCTCGCGCGCGTTTCCCGGAGTCCCGAGGAAGTGCTGCATCAGATCGCGGCCCACTATGGCGACCGCTTCGGCGGATCCTACATCGAAGCGCTCGCCGTGATCGCCCGGGCCGAAGGTGGCCTCACCCACCGCGCGGCGGAGTTGGCCAAGACACAACTCGAAACCAAGGCCGATCTCCCGAAGAACGGCGGCGACATCGCCGGGACGCTTTTGTACGCGATCCTCGACGAACCTTGGGCGAAGGATCGCGTCCTCGCCGTCGCCGACATGGCCTTCGATCCCTCCGGCAATCCCCTCGAAGCGATGCCCACCCACAACGAGATGAGCGACGCCGTCTTCATGGCCTCACCCGTGCTCGCCCACGCCGGGAGGATCTCCGGGGAAAAGCGTTATTTCGATGCCGCCCTGCGGAACTTCCGCTTCATTGCCGCACTCTGCAGCCGCGAGGATGGCATCTACCGCCATTCCCCGCTCGACGAGGCGGCCTGGGGTCGCGGCAACGGCTTCCCCGCCCTCGGCCTCGCCCTGACATTACAAGAATTCCCCGAAGACCACGAAGGTTACCCGGAGATGCGCGACGCCCTCGTCGCCCATCTCGAGGCTCTCGCCAGACATCAGGACAACGACGGGATGTGGCACCAGATCATCGATCACCCCGACAGCTATGCCGAACTCACCTCCACCGCGATGATCGCCTACGCGATCGCCGTGGGCCTCGAAAAGGGATGGCTTCCCGAGTCCGGATGGGAGTCGCGTCTCGATGCGGCGTGGTCGGCGGCGAAGATGTATGTCGCCACCAATGGACGTGATTTCGTGAATGTCTGCACCGGCACCGGCAAGCAAAAGACCCTCGAGGATTATTACCTCCGCGAAGCCATTCTGGGTCCCGACGGACGCGGCGCCGCGATGATGATGTTGCTCTCTGCCAAGCTGATGGAGATGGAAGCGCGTTGAGCCGGCACTCAGTTCCGGAAGCTCAATACGAACGGCCCCGCCAGTTTCACCGCCGCGGTCAATCCCTGCTCCTCGCGGATCCGTTTCAACGCGGCCGCCTGCACCGCAGGAGCGGCCTCGACGGGCGAAATCCCGCCTCCCTCGAGGGCTTGGTAGAATTCAAGCATATAGCTGGCTGTCTCCGCGTCCGCCACCGGCCAGAGGGTGAGTAGAAGATGCTGCGCCCCTGCTTCAAGCAACCCCCGCCTCATCCCCAACACTCCCTCGCCGGAGCGTGCCTCCCCGAGCCCGGTCTCACAGGCGGACAAGACCACGAGCCAGGTGCCGGCGAGGTCGAGACGCGCCATTTCCGCGGCGGTTAGGATGCCGTCGTTCGAGGTTTCGAGAATGCGACCGGCGCTCCATTCCCGCAAGGTCGCCGCCGCGCCGGTCAGAGCGATGCCGCTGCGATGCATCGGTTGATCGAGAACGACGTCGGAAAAGCTTTCCAACACGGGTGCGCGGGCCGCCTCCCCTGCCTCCAGCCAGTAGCCGCGCGCCCGCTCCAGCGCGTCGGTGCGGCCGGTCCGTGGCAAATAAAATCCGTGCGTGGCGAGATGGAGAACGCCGGGAGATCTGACCGCGTTCACCGCTTTCTCGTCCGCCGATGTTTCCAGATGGCTCGAGATCTGCCAACCCCACCGGCCTGCGACGAGTTCGCTCAGCGCGGTCGCTTCCTCCTTCGTGCCCGGCAACGGGGACAGCCCGATCCGCCCGAGGACGCCGCGCATCGCGATTGCGGCGCCTCCTCCGGAATCGCGCACCGCCGCCACCGCCGTGGTCGACGGTGTCTCGAAGTCCGGATTTGCCACGATCTCCATCGCCTCCCGTCGCTCGGGACGGGTGGTCCGGAGAAGATCGCGACCACTCGAAACATAGGTGATCGGCCAGACCTCTCCCACAAGACGACCACCTGGCCCTAACAGAGTGGCAAAAGAGAGGAAATTCAGATCACCGTCGGGCGAGAGGATGAGAGGCTTTCCTTCCTCCGGCAGATGAGGGACGAGCGGATCCCAGATCCCTCGGCCGAGGGCGGTGAGAAAGGCCTCCATCTCCCCGTCGGCTGGCTGGGCCCGGACCGCCCGGGCGTAGAGCGCCATCGCCTCCTCTACCGCGGCCGCCGGATCGAGCGGCACCCAGACCGGAGGACCATCCGTCCGGATCACGATCGCTCCGTAGCGGTTCTCGAACCGGCCCGGGGCGTTGAAGTGGCGGTAGCGGATGAACTCGATCAACGCGCCCCCCTCCGGCAGGACCTCCACCACCTCGGCCAGATCCGTGCGGATCGCCTTGCGGGATCGCCGCGGCCCGTCCGCTCCGGCTCCGGCGATCATGCGCGATTCCAACTCCGAGATCCTGCTCCGCAATCCGGCGATCCTCTCTTCCGATTCGGTGCCTCCGGCGAGGAGATGCTCCATCAGGCGGCGACGGACGACTTCGAGCGCTTCGATCGTTTCCGCCAGATCGGGATCCGTGTTCCTCGCCGCGATGCCGCGGTCTTCGAGGAGGGATTCCAGAACGACTCCCTTCGTGCGCAACACCACCGTGGCGAGTTCCTCCGGCAGATCGAGGCTCGCAAACAAGCTCCATGGATCCACCGAGGATCGGTAGGCGAGGCGCATCGGCTCGTCGGCAAAGGCAAGGACCTCCTCGAGATGCCGCATTCTCATCGCGAGCACCTCCCTCGCGAGGCGCCCGGCCTCCGCTTCATCCCCTGCGAAATGGACGAGCAGCGCACGGCTTTCCTCGATCTCCATCACCGCCGGATGGCCTGGCGGGAAATGTTGTTTTGTCAGGGCGATGGCTTCCAGATAATGATCAGCGGCCGCGGCGGTGTTGCCGAGGATCGCCTCCAGGTCGCCGACCAGCTTCAAACTTTCCCCGGGACGGATCACGTTGAAATCGAGGGTCAGGAAACGCTGCGGACCATCCTTCCCATCGCGCTCCGCGAGACCTTCGAGCATCAGCCCGAGAGCCTCTTGCTCCCGCCCCGCCGCTCGAAAGATGAGTGCGGCGCGCTCGTGCATGAGATAATGCGCGCTCGCCTCCACGTTCTTGAGGGATTTTCGGATGGTCTCCGGTGGCACCGGGCCGCCGGGCTGCATCGCCTCCTCCGCCCACCGGCGATAGAGCGGCAGCATCTCCCGGGCGGATTTTCGCGACTCTTCACAGAATCCGACCGCCTCCTCGTGTCGCTCCCTCAGGCTCGCAATCTCCGCCAAGTCCATCAGGAGATTCGATCGGGCCCGGAGCCAGTTCATTTTCGTACGGTCCGAGGAGGTGTTTTCGACGCCTCCCGCTTCGCGCACGATCTCGGCCCAGGCCCCGTCGATCTCCTTCACCCGGGCGACAATCGCCTCCGCGGCCCGCGTGTAATCTCCGGTCGCCCGATGAAAGGTGCCCGCCAGGGACGTCACCTCCGCCGCGAGAATCTGATGAGCTGCCATCACTCCCGTCTCGCCCTGCTTTTTCCAGGAAGGTGGGATCGCATCAGCTTCCTCAAACGCCCGCGTCGCCCGCTCGAGATCACCCGCGGCGAGGTGGAAATTCATCAAGCCCCTCAGACTGAGCCGCACGCGCTCGTCGACCATCGCTTGCATCGGTGGCATCGCCTGGGCCGGCAATCCCGGGGGAAGTCCGATCGCCTTGGCCTGTTCCACACTCGCGAGCAGATCCGCCTCGGCTCCGGCGAAATCCCCGCGGTTGTAGCGCAGCGAAGCCCGGTTGTGAAGGGCGGAATTCAGTTGCACCCCGAGGGAAAAATCCTTCGCCGAAGGCTGCAGCGCATCGACGAGTTTGCCCGCGGTGGCCTCGGCCCGGGCAAGCTCGCCGGCAGTCCGGCTCGCCGCGAGTTCCTTCCATAGGGCCGGGACATCCCCTTGCGCCTGGGCCCGCGCCGCGGAGTGACCTGCGGTGAAGACCGCGGCGAGAAGGAGGGATCGGACCATGGAAACCATCATGCGTCAAAGGGACGAACCAGACAATCCTCGAATGCCGCAAAAAGCATTGCCGTCGCGGCGGGAATCGGATAGGAAAAGCTACACCAGAGTGATGAAAGGCATTTTTCCGTTTCTCCTCGTTTCGTTGTCGGTGACCTGGGTCGCTCGCGCGGAACTGCCCATCACCGCTCTCCTCCTCAGCGATGATCCGGCACCGGGGATCGCCAACTCCGGCACCTACGACTTTTTCACCATCCCCAGCGGTGCCGCCGACGGTCAACGGATCGCCTTCGGTTGCTTCGTCATCGCTACGGGCGTCACGGCCAACAATGATGTCGCCGCCTATTCCGGTCCCGCTGCCGCACCCGTCCTCGTCGGCCGCGAAGGTTCTCCACCCGACCTGAGTCCCTCGGGAGAGTATTTTGAGTTCCTTCGTGCGCCCTCGATCAATGCCTCGGGCACCGCCTTGATCTTCGGCGATCTTTCCTGGATCGGCGACGCCGTCGGGGCCTATCGCCGCAGCGCCGGTGGCGTCTTTGAGAAGATCATCGAAACGAACGACTCCGTCGACGGGCTTTCAGATCGACGCCTCGACAAGCAAATCTTGGGAAATCGCGCCGCGATTGACGGCGCAGGCAACGCCTACCTCCTCGTCGATCTCTATGGATCGAACATCAACTCGTTCAACAAGATCGCCATCATCCGCGCGGCACCCGGCTCCGCGACCACGCTCGTGCGCCAGGGAGTGACAGCTCCACCCGGCATCCCGAATCCGTCCTCCGCGATCTTTTTCAGCACCTTTCTCTACCTCAATGCCAACGCCTCGGGGAAGATCGCCTTCCTCGGCTTTATCACCAACAGCTCCGCTTCGGCCGATTCCGGGATCTGGACCGATGCGCCCGGCACCCTCTCCCTGCTGGTGCGCGAAGGCGATCCCGCGCCCGGAATCACCGACGCTGTCTTCGCCGACTTCCCCTACGCCATTGGCATCGGTGATGATGGCACCGTCGGGTTCCTTGCCAGACTCGGCGGTACCGGCGTGACCGTGGACAATGAATTGACCGTCTGGACCGGCCGCCCCGGAGCCTTGAAACTGGTCGCCCGTGAAGGCGATCCCGCCCCCGGATTGGGAACCAATGTCGTCTTCGATACCTTTCTCCAGGCCGCCTACGAAACCGGTCCTGCCGTGAATCCCTACGGCCATGCCGCTTTCGTCGCGCGCCTCCGGGGTCCCGGCATCACGAATGCGAATGATGACACGATCTGGGTCGAAGACGGCGACGGCACCCTCCGTCTCGTCGTGCGCGAAGGCTCCGTGCTGCCCAGCGTCGGCACCACCACCGCTGCAATCGGCACCAGCAATCCCGCCCTTTTCGCTCCCTTCACCCTGCATCCCATCGGAGGTTTCGCGAGCACGACGCGGATCGTATTCGCCGCCGAGACGGCTGCCGGTGCGAACGAGGGGATCTACGCGGCCACCGTCCCTGACGAAACAACCTCGCCGATGATCCGGATCAATGGACCGAAACGCCGGCTCACGAGCAGACCTTCCTTGCGCCTCTCGGGCTCGGCATCGGACAATCTCCTCCTCGCCGGGATCGAGGTGAAAGCCGGATCCGCTCCAACGAAACGCGCCTCCGGCACCGCAAGATGGTCAGCCAAGGTGCGCCTCAAAGAGGGCAGCAACCGCATCAACGCGATCGCTCTCGATCGTGCCGGCAACGCTTCGCCCCCCGCCAAAGTGATCGTGAGAAAGCTCTGAAGGTCATTCGCTGCCCCCCTTGGGACCAGCTTGGGTACGGAGCGGAATCCCCGCGTGATGTTCCATCCACCGCTCCAGCGCGACCGCGAACGCCTCGGCGAACCGGCGGCGATTTTCCTCCGTGTCCCTCACGCCGGGCCTCGGACATTCGATTTGCAGAGCGAAGAAGCCGTCGTCCGCCCCACCACTGCGATAGCGGGCGGTATTGTATCCGCCCCGGAAATAGGGCTCCTCCCCGGGATCCGGGCTCGTCGGCGATGGCACCGAAGGATAGCCGGCCGACTCTAACAAACCACCCAAACTGAGCGGACCGCGCACGAGGGCTTCAAAGGTGCCTGGAGTCGTTTTCGCGAGCGCGGCGATTCCGGAGATCGGAGCCAAGGCAGCAAAAGCAGGCCCTTGCTCACGCAATTGTTCCTCGCTCAGCAGATAGCCGATTTCCACCTTGGGAGCGGGATGGGAATGGCCATGCAGATCCAGAAAGAGCCCGTGTCGCGCCGCGGACCGTGCCTTTCCAATCGCTTCGTGAAAGGCACGCCAGGTCGCGAGGGCTTTGGGATTTCCACCCGTGCCGGTGAGAGCGTCGCGGTTGCAGTCGACCTTCTTCCGGTGGAGGTGACAGAGAATCAAATGCGGTCGTGCCCCGGTGCGACGGGTGATCGCATCGGCGAGGTCGACCGCCAGCAAGTCCGTCTCGGCATCGCGGGTCGTGACCCCGTCTTTTCGATCCGGAATGTCAGCCGGCTCGAGTTGTCCGCCGTGGGGTGCCGCGATGATGAGCGGCAACGTGCCCGGGATATACTCCACCGTCCGGCCGACAAAAAAAATCGAATCTGGCGCCTCCTCGGCCCGCGGCGAGGCCGATGCCAACATCACGATCAACGCACTGACGACGCGCCAAACCATCGAGACATCATAAGCGCATCCATTCACTTTGCCACCCCCTCTCCCTCGTGACCCGTGGCCCGTGACCCGCGCCCCTCTCCGCAAACCGCGCAATCGGGCCGACGCTGCATCGCGACACGGCGGAAGCGCATCGTGGCGAGGTCCATCGTCAGCATCGTGTCGGCCAGCGGCTCGCCGAGGCCGGTGGCGAGCTTGATCACCTCCATCGCGCCGAGACAGCCGACCGTCCCGCTGACGGCGCCGAAGACGGGGAACTGTCGTTTCCAATCCGCCGGCACCTCCGGCACCTGGCACTCGAGGCAGCCGGTTCGGCCCGGCAGGAAGGTCGTGATCTGCGCGGTCAGCGCATACATCGCGCACTCCACGAGCGGCTTACCGAGGGCGAAGGCGGCGCGGTTCAGGGCGAGGCGTTCCTCGAACATCGGAGCGGCGTCGACGAGCAGGTCGGCGCCTTCGACGAGGCGTCTCACGTTGTCTTCCCTGACATTCTCACCAAAACCGATCACCTCGCAGCGCGGATTCAATTCGCGGAGCCGCCGCTCGATACTCTCGATGCGCGGCTTGCCGAGATGGTCGTGGGTTTGCAGGAGCTGGCGGTTCAGGTCGGAGGCCTTCAGGTTTCCCGCATGGGCGAGGATGAGCCGGCCCACTCCGGCAGCCGCCAGCTCCAGGGCGACGACTCCGCCGAGCCCGCCGACCCGCGAAATGAAGACGGTCGTGTCCTTGAGCCGACCCTGTCCGGTCTCGCCCATGCCGGGCACCCACATCTGCCATTCGTAGATGGCGCGCTCCTCGTCGGTGAGTTCGCTCATCTCAGCGTGGGTTTGGCGAAAACGCGTCCTTCTTCGAGTCGGAAATGCATTTCGCCCAATCCCTCCGCCTCGCGTCGGGAATGGGTCACGTGGAGCACGGTGATGTGGTGCTCGCGCTGGGTCCGTTGAAGCAATTCCATGAGGTCATCCTGCGTTTCCTCGTCGACCGAGGCAAGCGGTTCGTCGAGGAGCAGCACCGACGGCTTCACGACAAGGGCCCGGGCGAGGGCAACGCGCTGTCGTTCACCGCCGGAGAGTCCCGGGGGCAGCCGGTCGAGCAGGGCGGAGACACCGACACCTTTCGCGGCTTCGAGAACGCGGGGCTCGATCTCCGCGGCAGGCACTCCGCGCATGCGCAGCCCGAATCCGATTTGTTCGCGCACGGTCAGAGTCGGAAAGAGCGCTCCATCCTGCGGCACGTAACCGATGCCGCGCTCTCCCGGCGGGAAGGATGTCACCTCGCGATCGTCGATCCAGACCGTTCCTGAACTTGGGGCCCGCAAGCCACAGAGAATCTCGAGCAGCGTCGTCTTGCCCGATCCGGTGCGCCCCATGAGGACGGCATAGGATGCCGAAGGAATCTCGAACGAGACCCCGTCCAGGATAGGCGCACGGCCTTTCCCAGGAGGAGCCCACGTAATGTTCTCGAGCCGGATCATACCCGTTCCCCCGTCATCTTCACCGCGACGAGGACGATCATTGAAATCGCGATCATGAGCAGGCTCACGGCGACGCCCTGCTCGAGTTCTCCGACGCTCCAGGCGAGCCAGACGCTCGTGGGAAGGACCTCGGTTTTCATCCGGGTCGCTCCGGCGAAAACGAGGATGGGTCCGAACTCACCGAGACTGCGCGCCCACGCCACGCTCGCGGCGGCGAAGATCCCGCCCCGTGCCGCCGGAAGGGTGACGTGGCGAAAGGCCTGCGCCGGCGTCGCTCCGAGCGTGAGCGCGACCTGTTCCGGCCTCGGAGAGAGATGGTCGAAGACATTGCGCATCGTCCGGATCGCGAAAGCCGCGGCGATGACGAACTGCGCGACGATGACCCCGCCAACGGTGTAAGTGAGCGGGATGGCCTGCTCGATGAGCCCGCCGGCCCGGGTCTGGAAAAAGATGAGCAGACAGATCCCCACGACCATGGGCGGAAGCACGATCGGAATGTCGAGCGCCGCATCGACGAGGGCGTGGCCCGGGAAACGCCGCCGCGACATGAGATAACCGACGGGGACGGCGACGGCGGCGGAAAGCAGCGCCGAGGCCGTGCAGGTGACGAGACTGAGCAGGGTCGCGTAGCGGATCTCGCGCGAAAGGAGCACCTCCATCACTTCGCCAGGCGAGGTGTAGGTCGCGGTCGCGGCGAGCATCGCGAACCAGAAGCCGAGATAACCCGCGGCGACGAGTCCGAGGACGATCCAGAAGGGGGAAACACGGTGGACCGGGCTCATTGCTTCAGCCACGGCGGCACGTCGAATTGATCGCTTGCCACGGCCTCCCCGTCGCCCCGCCAGCGGAATCCGGCGGCCTCGAAGGCTTCGGAACGGGAACGGAGAAAGCCTAACAAACGACCCGCGAGCCGTGCGTTCGGGGAATCCGCACGAACCGCGAAGGGTTGCACCGCCTTCGAGAACTCCTCCGGCAACGGGATCAGGTCGAAGTGCTCGGGATGCGGGGCCACGTTCACCTCGTAGACGACGATGGCGTCGAGACTGCCGGCCCGCATCTGGTTGACGAGGAAATCGGCGGTCGGCACCTCGACGACGACGTTCTTCCGCACGCTTTCGAGCAGTCCGGTTTGGCGCAGCATCGCGCCGGTCATGAAGCCGAGGGTGCTCTGTTCGGCGTTGCACAGTCCCACGCGAAGACCGCCGCGGGCGAGGTCGGAGAGCGTCTTGATCCCGGCGGGATTGCCCTCGGGCACGGCGATGACGATGGCCGTTTCCGTCAACAGGACGGCCTCGGGAAACTGCTCGGCCACCGGCGGTACGAAACAGACGTCGCAGGCATAATAAACATCGGGGAACTTCGGATTCGCGGTGTCGCCCATCGCCTTCATTGAGGCACAGAGGATGCCGCAGCCGTTGTAGACGGTGGTGAGATCGACGCCCTCGCGGTCGGCGAATTCCTTGAGGACCGGTTCGATCGCGAGACGGTTGACCCCGCCGCTGTAGAGCACGAGCGAAGGCTTCTCCGTCCACGGATCGCCACCCGCGGGGGTGAAGCCGTGTTCACCAAAGATCTTTCCGCCGCGATCGGGCGCGGCGAGATACCGGGCAAAACGCAGGGCCGCGACGGGATCCTGACAAACCGACAGAACGGCGGCCGAGGCGTTCTCGCGGTGCGAGGAAATTTCCGGCAACTCGACGGCCTCGAGTCCCTCGAACTGCTTCACGACCGCGTCCCAGACGATCGCGGCATCGATCGCGCCGAGCTGCAGGTCCGCGGCGAGTTCGGTGACGGTCGGCTTCATGACCACGGCCTTGGCGGCGAGGCGGTCCCATTCCGCGCCGAGGAGCCGCTTCGAAACCTTGGAAATGCTCGCAGCTTCGGGATTGGCGAGGGCGAGGCGCACGTCCTCGCGGGCGAGATCGGCAAGGGCGCGGATCGACTTGGGATTGCCGACCTTCACCGCGACGACGGGACGCTGAATGGCGAGCGGCAGAGCCTCGGCGACGAGCTTCCTCTTTTCCGCATCGGCAAGCGAGCCGTCGTCCGCCGCGATGAAGAGGTCGCCGCGTTTCGCAACCTCGATCTGGCTGAGGAGCGTGCCGGTACCACCGTATTGCAGGTTCACCTCGACGCCAAATTCCTTCCCGTAGGCCGCGGCGATGGCCTCAACCGGCTTCTTGAGTCCGGCCGCGCAGTAGACGGTCAGCGATGCATTGGCATCTCCTTCAACACGCCGCATCATCACGAGCGCAAGCACCGCGAGGGCGAGGGCAAAACAGGCAAGAGCGAGGAGGCGTCGTGGCATCGGTGGCAACGGCTAACGAACCCGCCAAAGCCGCCATCCCGCAAGCGCGAAGATCACGGCGAGGCCGATCCCGCCAAGGGTGGCCCAGGTGAGACCGGCCGGGCTCGGCGGTTCGGCGACGGCACTCGGAGCAATCTCGACCGTCTCGACGCGTTCCGGTTTTGGTTCGGTCGACTCGGCCGCTGTTTCTTCCTCCGCGACGGGCTCGTCCTCTCCGACGGATGCGAGCGCGGTTTCCCAGTCGACTTTCAGCAGCAGATCCCATCCTGGATTCTCGTTCTTCACCCGGCAGGAGCAGCGGCCCGTGAGAAAGAGCGAAGTGTCCTCGATCATGAGGTCGTCGAGCTCCTCGAGCGACCAGGCTCCGAGAACACGGCCGCGGCCGAAGACGGGTGCGGCGAAGGGGATGCCGTCCTTCACGAAGTCCGCGTGGACGGGACCCGCGAGCATCGCGGCGAAATGACGCTCGGCCGGATCGTCGAGCGAGAGCGGGAGGACGGAAAATTTCAGCTTCAGTTCCGGCCCCGGACCGAGCTGGCTGTCGGGATCGTCCGGGTTCTGCGCGGGCAGTTCGGCGACCTGCTCGAGAAAACGCAGGCGCGAGGCGATCCGCTCCACCTCGCCTTCGCCGCCGGCCTTCGTCGCCACGACCCACACGACCGAATCCCCCTGGAGAATCCGCCGGATCAATTCCCGCCGCACCGGCGAATCGAGCACCACGGCGAGCATGTCCGCATCGAGAGGACCCTCCGACAACACCGCATCATCGTGGGGAAAGAGCCACTTCGCCCGATCGAGCGCCGGATCCTCGCTTTCCTCGACGAGGACGTTGGCGAGTCCGTTGCCGCGGAGGGGAACGAGGAGCTTCACCTTGTCGCGATCCGTCGCCCAGGCCTTCGGCACGACGAGGCGGAAGGGATCGGACTCCCACCGGTCGAGGGCGTAGCGGAAGACGGGGATGGTGCAGGCGGAGGCCGACCGGGGTATCACAAGAACCCCTGACAAGACTACCAAGACGATGATGCGGAAGAACCTCATTTCCCGAACCGCTTCACCCTTCCGTCCACCGTGACGACGTAGAGATTCCCCCGCGCCACGACCATGCCGTCCCACACCGGAGGGCTGTCGAGTTCGAGCCGGCCGCCCGGTTCGCCGCTGGAGACATTCATGCGCATGAGCACCGCCCCGCGATTTCCCTCGAGGGCGGCATCCTGTTCGGCGAGTTGCTCCCCGATGGCGGGATCCCTCTGCGAAAGCCGTTCGAAAGCATACTCTTCATCAAGGACATCAGGGGGGCCCGCGACAAAAAGATCGTTGCCGGCGAGGGCCATCGCCCGGGTCACCACGGGCACATAAGTCTCCCACTTGTGCTCGACATAACTGTCCTTGGCCGGGCCCTTCGGCTTCTCCTCGGCCTTGCCCTTGCCTTTGGCCTTCGCTTTGCCCTTGCCCTTCCCTTTCGCCCCTTCGACGACGACGGGAGCACTCGCGCGGAACCAGAGGGCCGCCCCGGCGCGTCCCTTGCCGCTTTCGACCGCGGTGCTGACCCCGTGGATGCCGTTGCCGGATTCGTCGCAGCCGTCGCCCCGGTCGAAGGTGCAAAGCAGGGCCGTCTCGCTGGAGGGCAACACCTCCGGACGCGCGAATCGCTCGAGCACTTCCTGTCCGTCGAGGGGACGGTGATGGATCACGACTTGGTCGAGCATGCCACGATACGCGGTGGGTTTGTCAGGACCGACCCACTGGTCCCCTCCCCCGCCGAAGCTGAGCGCGGTCTTGGGACGGCCCGGAAATCCCTTCGCGGTTCCCTTGCCCACCGGATCGCCGTCGACATACAGCGTCATCGCCAGATCCGTGCCGAGGACCGCGGCGAGGTGGTGCCATCCCTCCGTGAGTGCCTCCGGCGCGACGACCGTCGCAAGCGCCTTTGTGGCAGCGTCACGGACGTGGAAGACGGGTTTGCCTTCCTTCAAACTCAGCGCATATCCCATCAGTCCCGCCCCGTGATTGAGGATGACGCCGTCCTTTCCGTCGGGCAGGATCCAGCACTCGACCGTCAGCGCCTTGTCGGCCGGATTCAGCGAATCGGCGTCGGGGAAGGTCACTCCCGGCGGTCTTGCTCCCGCCTTCTTCCCTTCGGCCGCGGTGGGATCGATCTTCACGTCCGGGGCGACCTTGCTCGAGGCCTGCAGGGTGTGTTCCATCGTCGTGGTCCACTTCAGGTATTTCGCCTCGCGGCCGTAGCTGTAAACGTTCTCGTCATCGAAGACGAGGATGCGCCCCGTCGGCGTGTATTTGCCAGGCTGGTAGTAGCCGTTGTGACCACCGGCCGAATTCTCGCCGTAGATCCAGAGGGCGCGGTGGAACCATTCCGCGTCGAGGTATCCGAAGGCGGCGAAGAGGTGGGGATGCTCGCCTTTCTGCGCGGCCCCTTGCTCGATCGCGTTGCCACTGACCGGCGCGATGTCGACCCGTTTGCCTTCGTGATCGATCTTTTGCGAGCGCAGGTAGATCGTGCCCTTGCCGTCGCTGCTGAGGATGTCGCTCAGCGCGGTCGGCATCTGCAGGGTCTTGTGCAATTCATCAAGCGGCTTGCCGCTCTCGGGATCGCGGTCGGTGAAGGCGACTTCGACGAGTTTCTTCCCGGTCTTCGCATCGAGGCGGAAGAATTTCATGCCTCCATCGAGGAAGCAGGAGCGGCCGCAGACGAAGCTGGCCACGCCGTCCTCGACGAGGACGCTGCCGTGCACCGGCCAGACGCTCTCGAGCTGCTCGAAGACCATGTGCCGCAGGTCGGTCGGCGCCGCGCGGAAACGCCAGCACAGCTCCCCGTCGCTCGCGCGGAGGGCGTAGACGCTGCCGTCCATGCAACCGAAGAGGACCCGGCCCGAATACCAGGTCGGCGGCGAATCGATGCGTGATCCGGCGATGAAATGCCAGGCTTCCTTGCCCGTGGCCGCGTCGATGGCGTGCAGGGTGTGGGTTTCGACCGAGGAAACGAAAACCTTGCCACCCGCCACGACGGGCGCGCTGAGACGGCCGCCGAGTTTCGTCTCCCACGCCGCCGGAAGATCGGCCGCGAGATCCTGGTCGGAGAATCCGCTCCGCTGCGGATCGTGGCGGTAGGTGGGCCAGTCGAGTTCGTGGTTCTCCTCATCGGCCATGTCGAAGGCGGGCCCTTTCTCCAGTCGCGCTTCCTCGGGCAGATTCGGCGGCAGCGGATGTTTCGCCTTCGGAGCGAGGGCATTCATCCCGAACAATTTGGCCTCGGGATAACAGGCGCAGTTGTGCGGACCGGCGTAGGTGAGCCCGTTGCAGGGCAGCACGCCGTAGAGACAGGCACCGCGCACCCAGTGATTGAGATCCCAGTGCTCGTGCTCGTGGTCGACATACTCGATCCCGGTGCGCGAGGGAATGAGAAACTTGTCGGTCGCCTTCGCGATGTAACAGCGGTGGTGGAACCAGTAGGTGTCCGGCGGCACATCGGGGAGGAATTGCTTCTTCACCTCGCCCGTGCGGAGATCACGACCGATGAACTCGCCGCTCTGGTTGCCCTGCAGCGTGCCCGCATTCCAGACGAGGCCGCCACTGACGATGAGATCCTCCGGCGAGCGATAGCCCGACTTTTCGTGGGGCGATTCCCAGAGGAGCTTGCCGGTGGCGGCATCGAGGCCGCGCATCGTGCCGTCGCCGCCCGCGAAGAGCACCGTCTCGCCCGAGAAAAGCAGGCGCGGGCCGAAATTGTATTCGTAGAGCTCGCGCCGCGGAGCGTCCTGACCGGCCCACAATTCCTTCCCGCTCTTCGCGTCAAGACAGTGGATCTTCTCTCCGTCGTAGTAGACGAGACGTTTCCCGTCGACCGAGGGCGTGAGCGGAGCGACGAGGCCATCGAGTTTCCAGAGGATGGTGCCTTTGTCAGGATCGAGGGCCATGAGGACGCGCGGCTTCTTGTCCCACTCGTATTCCTCGGCGACGCGCTTCTGGTCGCTCTGCTGCTGGGGCGCGAAGTCCTTGAGGACCCACTCCGCGGCGGGATTGACGAGGGCGTAGAGGACGCCATCGGTATAGAGGAGTTCCTCCGCCCCCTTCGTCTCGGGGAACACCTTCACCTCGGCTCCCGTCGCGGCGTCGAGCATCGAGACGGGCGCTGTGACCCCCATCGTCACAAAGACCCGCTCCCCGTCGGCGACGAGGCGGCGCGTCAGCGAGGTCGGACCGGTCTTCAGCGGCCAGAGATTCGTGCTCCACTCATCGATCGGCTTTTTCCAGAGGACCGTGCCGTTGAAGGCATCGCGGGCGATCAGTTGAAACTTCGAGGGCAAAAGGATGCTCGTACGCGAACCCTCGTCCATGATGTAGAAAAGCCGCCCTTTCGCGGAGACCTTCGCACTCATCGAAGCCATGCGGTCGTGGTGGCGCGACCACCTCGGGCTGCCGAGCCACTGGAGACGCTCGGGCGGGCCGACCTCGCTGTCCTTCGAGGCGGCGTTGCCCTTCGCGTCGTAGTAGTAGTGCGTCCACTCGTCCATCGATGCCGGCCACGGTTTCTGGTGGCGCTTCCAGCCATCAGCGGTCTTTGTCATGGCGACTCCGAGCGGGGTGAGGACGCGCTCGATCTCGGTCTCGGAGACCGACTCGCCCTCGTCGATGACGAGTAGGTTCACCGTGCCCTCGACGTAGGGGAGATTCTTGCCATCCCAAACATCGGCACTCACCACTCCATAGTTACCGGCTCCGTGGATGGCCTCACGGGCGGCTTGGACCTGTGCGGTCTCCTTGGCAAGGCCGTGGACGAGATAGCTCTCCGATCCCCGCAGATTGACGGTGAGACTGCCTTCGAGTCGCCCGACGTGAACGACAAACCCGCCTTTCACCCCGGATTGCTCGAGAATGGCGCGGGCATCGGCAGCCGGATCCTGCGCCGACAGGGGTAGGACCAGGCCGGCGAAAAACAATAGCAAGACGGATTTCATGGAGTCAAAAGCGGGGGAAGTCGACGAAGGGCACTCCGTAAACCCCGGATCCGATGATGGGTTGCCCTGAAGAAAAGAGAATTGCCCTTCAAAAACCTCTTCACCTCCCCAAGCGGCGCTTGCCGAATCGATTCCACGTGTCCACACTCCCGGTAGCCATCGACCGATATGCACGATCGCAAAATCCCATTTCTCATCGGGGTCTTTCTCTGTGCCATCTTCCTCTTGCTTGGGACGATCGGGAGTGTGGTCTTTGGTCCCGCCCTGCTGCGATGGAGCGATGCCGCCACCTGGCCGCGGGTGCCGGCCGAGATCCTTTCCGGCGAGATCGTCTCCAGAAACACCGCCCGCGGCGGGCGTACGGTGCGACCCCACTTCACCTGGACTTATGAAGCCGGCGGCACCCGCCATACCGGCGAAGGTTTCGGCGTCGCCCGCGTTTCCACGAGCGATCGGGCGTCCGCCGAAGCCCTCCTCGACAAATATCCCGTCGGCTCGCGCGCCGAGGCGCTCGTGAATCCCGCCGATCCCGCCGACAGCATCCTGGAGCGCGATCCGATCTCGCATCTAATCGTCCTCTTTGTGCCTCCCCTCTTCGTGTTGCTGGGGCTGATTGGATCCTTCTTCACCCTCACCGGGTGGCTCGGATGGTATGGGGAAAAGACGCGCCATCCCTTTGGCCGTTTTGTCAGGGCGGCTTTCGGGATCTTTTTGCGTCCGGCGGTATTGATGACCTTCGTCGTCCTCGTCTTCACCCTCATCTGCGGCGGGCTCGTCTGGTGGTCGGTCGCGAGCGGAAATGTCACCGGCTACCTCCTCGCCGCGATCATCGCCTACGGGCTCTGGCAAGCGGCCCGCTACAAACCCTCCCGCGGACGGCGGCGCCGTTGAGGAAGCCCTTGCTTCCCGCGCCAAACCCTCTTTGGTCTGCCACCACACCCTCTCTGCTCCCATGCCCGACGCTTATCTTTTCGACATCGGCAATGTCATCATCACCTTTGATTTTTCGATTTCTGCCCGCAAGATCGCGGCCCAATCGCGGGTCCCGGCGGAGGAGCTGCTCGCCCTCGTCACGCCACTGACGATCGATCTCGAGCTGGGATCCATCTCGCCTGACGAGTTCATCGCCGCGGCTTCGGAGCGGATCGGCTACACCGGTGACCCGGTTTATTTCCGCGAATCCTTTGCCGACATCTTCGAGTTGAATCTGCCGATGGTGTCCTTCATCGAATCGCTCAAGGCCGCGGGAAAACCGCTCTATCTGCTCTCGAACACCAACGGCATCCACGTGCCTTTCTTCGAAGCAACCTATCCGGTATTCAGCCTCTTCGATGGCCGCATCTATTCCCACGAAGTCGGCCTGATGAAACCCGATCCGGCGATCTACGAGGTCGTCAAATCCACCCTACCCCTCGATCCCGCGCGGACCATCTACATCGACGACATGCCTGCAAACTGCGAAGCAGGGACCGCCGCCGGCTTCCTCTCCATTCCCTACCACGCCCAACGTCACGAAGAATTCCTCGCCGCAGTCGATCTCGTGACCCGTGACCCGTGACCCGTGACCCGTGACCCGTGACCCATCTCACATCTCACTCCACTTCGCCTTTCCAACGCGACCAGGCGATGCCGCCGATCTCGTGAAGGGACGTCGAGGTGAGTTCGAGATTGAATACCCGCGGAATGAGCATGCCGGGACGATAGGGATCGTAGACGCCCGGGGTCGGCCAGATCAGAAAATCGACCGGAGCGAGGATGGGCGAGTAGCCTGCCGCCTCAAACAAGGCCGCCGCTCGTGGCATGTGCGTGGCCGAAGTGACGAGGAGGAAAGGCGAATCCCCCAGGAGCGGTCCGAGCTTCCGCGGATGATCCTTCGTGTCGCGCGACTCCGTCTCCTCGATGATGCGATCCGATTTCACCCCGAGGCGCTCTGCGACCGCGCGCATCGCCGAGGTTTCGTCGGGATGTCCGGTGACGATGAATTTCGCGTCGGGAAAGTGCTTCCAGAGATCCGCAGCCCCGACAACCCGACCGAGCGCTTGACGGGTGAGACGGGAAAGCACCGGTTTGTCCGGCACATTCAGCTGCCCGCCCGCGAGCACGACGATCGCCGCCGGCGTCTCGGGGACCACCGGCACCCCATTGCGTTCCTCGAGCGGAGGATGCTGACGCTCAAGGTGCAGGGCCAGGGCGTTCGCCACGGGATCGATGCTCGAGAGAAAGAGGGTGAGAATCCCGAGAATGACAAGAAACACCCCGAGATCCCCGAGGTGGGCGCGGAGACGTGTCATTTTCGGGCCGAGCGGCTTCCGCGGCTTCCGGCTCGCCAGTCCGATGAGGACCACCCCGAGAAAGACCAGCTCGAGCGTCACCGTGATCGGGTTCAGGTAAATCGAGAGCAGCTTCTTGAGAGAGAACCAGTGATCCATCGGCAATCCAGCGTCCGCGGAGGGACCCGGGACCATTCCACAGGTGTGGGATCGCGTAAAGAAGGCCTTTTGACAGCGAGGATATCGTGCGGTTTCGTTCCCTCCTGAGCGATTCCGCGAACCTTTCTCATGAGCGAAAAACCCACCACCACCATCCCCGCCGATACGACAAGACGTAGCTTCGTCAAAACCGCGGGAGCCGCCGCCGCTGCCTCCGCCGCGATCGGATTCCCCACCGTGACCTTCGGCGCGCCGAACGACAAGAAACTCAAAATCGGTGTCGTCGGCACCGGCGGTCGGGGTGGTGGCGCGATGCTCAATGCTCTCGCCGCGGACGACAACGTGGAACTCTACGCCATGGGCGACCTTTACCGCGTCGAGGCGGAGAAGAAACTCGAGATGGTGAGGAAGTCCCCCATCGCGAAAGACAAACTCGCCGATGGTCTCGACAGCCGCGTCTTCGACGGGATCGATTCCTACAAGAAGGTGATCGATGCGGGAGTCGACGTCATCCTTCTCACGACCCCGCCCGCTTTCCGCCCCACCCATTTCAAGGCGGCGATCGAGGCCGGCATCCATGCCTTTGTCGAAAAACCCTGCGCCACCGATATCGCGGGCGTGAAGGATTTCCTCGAGACCGCGAAGCTCGCCGAGGCCAAGGGCATCTCGGTGCTCTGCGGCTTCTGCTACCGCTACAGCGAGCAGGGACGGGCGCTTTTCGAGCGCCTTCACGACGGCGCCATCGGAGACATCGTCAGCGTCCACTCGATCTACAACGCCGGCCCGGTCAAAGCCATGCCGGAAGCCTCGAGCCGTCCCGACGGGATGAGCGATACCGAGTGGCAGATCTCGAACTGGTACAATTTCCCCTGGCTCAGCGGTGATGGCATCGTCGAACAAGGCTGCCACAACGTCGATCGCGTTGCCTGGGCCTTCAAGGACGCCGATCCCATCTCCGCCTTCGGCACCGGGGGCCGCACCCGCCCGAACAACGAAGGCACCATCTACGATCACTTCAGCATCACCTACGAATACGCGAACAACGCCACCGCCCACGTGGAATGGCGCCAGTATCTCGATTCCTACAACTTCACCGGCGACACCTACTACGGCACCAAGGGCATCGCGAAATTCGGCACGAGCTCGGCCGAGATCCTCGGCGAAAACGCCTGGAACTGGCGCAAGCCCCGCACCCCGAAGAGCATGTACGACCTCGAGCACGAGGAGTTCTTCGCCGCGATCCGCTCGGGCAACCGCAAGGACGACGCCGCCTGGATCGGCCATTCCACCACCCTCGCCATCCTCGGACGCACCGCCTGCTACTCCGGCAAACGCATCACCTGGGAAGACATGTGGAAGGCCGAGCAGAAGCTCGTCCCCGACGTGATCGACATGGCCGGCAAGATGCCCATCGCCCCCCTCCGCATCCCCGGTGTTCCCGAGACCCAGGACACCGTCTTCCCCGAAGACAATCAGAACAAGGCTTGAGGCCGCGGTCCGGAAGAAATCTCCGGGAAAAATCTCATCCTTTGAAAAGCCCCGCCGGAGATGGCGGGGCTTTTTTGTTCTCCGGTGCTAAGTCCCCATCACATCCTTCTGCAAATCCCGCAGCACCCGCAGCTCTCCCCAATCCGCGCCCCGCATGCGCCTTGCTCCGCTCGTGCGTTTCTCGCCGAAGCGCTGCCGCAAGGCCTGCTCGCGCTCGAAGACCTCGTT
>JAEUHI010000075.1 GCA_016795385.1 Verrucomicrobiales bacterium
TTCGTGATGCCAAGGCGCGAAGAGAATGGAGTGCAACGACATAGCCTGCCAACGAGGCAGCCCGAAGGGCGGAGCGGCAGCGACGGCAAAGTGGAGCGGGCTCCATGACCGATGAGCAACGCGGGAAGCGCGAATTGCGGCTGGTTTGGAGAGAAGTTCGAGCGAAGCGAGCAAGAATCCAAACCCAAAGAAGAATCCGATTTGCGAACGGACTTTTGGCAGACGGTCTATACCCTGTTGGGTGCGGCAGGTGCGACGAGACGCTGGTATCAAACGGCTGCCGAGGTCTCGCGGATCGCCTTTTCCCACCACGGGGCGAGCTCCTTGTTCGGGCGCAGCCAGGCCTGACGATGGAGCCAGAGCATGTTGTCGATATCCGAGAGGATCGAGATGGTCTCGGTGGTATCGAGCGATTGGGGGCCTTCGCGGAGCAATTTTTCCGCGAGAAGACGCCGGGCGCGGGACTCGCCTGCGGTGGGGATGACGGCTCCGGCCGTGGCACCATAGACCTTTTGCCCGGTCATGAGACGCCGTCGATTGCGTCGGAGCAAGGAAACGTGGACGGCGTTGAGAAAAGGATCGAGCACCGCCGCGGTGATGCCTCGGTAAGGACGGGTGTCGGTCTCGACGGGAGGGTTCACGGCTTCGACGACTTCGCGGGGAGGGGAGGACTCTTCGGGCACGAGGAAGAGTTTCTCGCGCTTCGCATGCATGCCCAGTTCCAGGCGGCTCGTCCAGACCGAGATGGGTATGCTGAACCAGAGTCCGGCCAGGACCGGAGCGAGCCAGGCGAAGAGCGTAAAATTGGTAAAGGCGGTCAAGAGCCCCAGCCCCACGCCGACGAGGGTCTGGATGCCGTGCACCGAGATGGCCTCATCCCAGGAGGTGCCCTGGGCACCACGACGTTGCGCGTTCCATCCCACGGTCTTGCCGATGATGTTCCAGATGACGAAGCGGGTGTGGAAGAGCATCATCACGGGGGCGATGAGGGCCGAGAAGAGCGTCTCGACGAGGGCTCCGGTGGCGGCGTTGAGAAAGCCTCCGAAGGCCCGGCGTCGCTTCCGGTCGAAGGCAAGGTCGAGCAGACAAAGAAGCTTCGGGGCGAAGAGCAGCACCATCGTGAGGACGAAGACGGCCATGGCCTGCGGACCAGTGCCATTGGCCACGAACGACTCGGTGCCATCGGTGTAGCCGCGCCAGAAGGCGATGATCATGAAAAGCAGCCACAAGGGTGAGGCGACGTAGCCGAGGATGCCGTTGGCGAGGTGGACGCGCGTCTTGCCCCGGAGACCGTGGGCGAAGAGGAGAAGGCTGTGCTGGAGATTCCCCTGGCACCAGCGCCGGTCGCGGATCGCGGAATCGATCAGGCTCTGGGGGCCCTCCTCGTAGCTGCCCTCGAGATCGTGGGCCAGCCAGACTTCCCACCCGGCGCGTCGCAGCAGGCCGGCCTCGACGAAGTCGTGCGAGAGGATGTGCCCCCCGAAAGGTTTGCGGCCGGGGAGCTGCGGCAGGTCGCAGTGCTCCATGAAGGGACGCAAGCGGATGATCGCGTTGTGGCCCCAGAAATTGCCGCCGTTCTGCTGCCAGAAGGCGAGCCCTTCCATGAAGACCGGACCGTAG
The DNA here is from genome assembly GCA_016795385.1 of Verrucomicrobiales bacterium. Classification (GTDB taxonomy): domain Bacteria; phylum Verrucomicrobiota; class Verrucomicrobiia; order Verrucomicrobiales; family DEV007; genus Arctic95D-9. The sequence continues at coordinate 1,621 of JAEUHI010000075.1, forward strand.
AGCCGGTTCGCGAATTGTTGCATCCGCCCGAAAAGCGACTCGCCGTTGACGAGCGCGGGAGCGGTCTGGATCAGGGCGACGCGGGGATTCGACTCCATCCGCTGGTAGAGCTCCACAAGCGTCTCACCCGTCATGATGCTGTCCGCGTCGAGGACGATCATGTAGCGGTAGTGGTCGCCCCAGGTGCGGCAGAAATCGGCCACGTTGCCGCTTTTTTTGGCGTAATTGTCAGGGCGGCGGCGGTAGAAGACGCGGTCCTGCGCCTTGGGATCGCGCAGCAGCTTGAGCCACGCTCCTTCCTCGATCACCCATTGTTCCGGCTGGTTCGAATCGGAGAGGATGAAGAAGTCGAAGGCGTCGCCGCGCGAGGTGCGCATCACCGAATCGATGATCGCGCGGATCCCCGCGAAGACGCGGTCGACGGGCTCGTTGTAGACCGGGATGATCACCGCGACCCGCGGCGTGCGGTCGAAATCCTGCAGGGTCGAGGCCTCTTCATCGACCCGCGGCATGTGGGCGAAGGGCAGCCGGAAGCGACGGAGGATGAATCCGAAAAAGGCATGGCTGAAGCCGAAAGCGAGGTAGCTGAAGAGGATCGTGAAGAGGAACCACAGCGCCGTCGAAGACGACCGCCAGCCCAGGTCCCAGAGGTAATCGGCCATGAGATAGGCACCGACCCCGGAGAGCACGAGAGTCAGCGAGAAAAAGAGGAAGGCTTCCCAGAACGTGGAGCGCTCCTGGTGGCTCTTGTCAGGGTCCTGATGGGTTTCGCTCATCGCGTGAGGTAGAAGATCGCGCCGAGGACCGTGCCGAAGCCGAGCCAGAGCAGCCATTGCACCGCCGTCTTCCACGTGCCCATGCTCTCGAAGGTGCGGTTCGCGACATCGACGATGCCGAGATCGATGGGGCGGGGACGCATCTCGACAAAGCGGAAATCCGGGTCGGCGTGCAGGTAGGCCTGCTTCATCGCCGCGGCGACCGACTCCGGGATGGGATCGTCGCTGAGGAAGAGTTGCTGCCAGGGCACTTCCGACTGCACCATGAGCAGGGCAAGGCGTCCGCGGGCGGAAAGGCGGTCCACCGGCTCCACCTCCGACCCATCGAGGACCCGGCGGAACCATTGCACGAGGAGGCGGTCGGTCTCCTCGGCGGCCAGCTCGACGGGGAGCCGGTCCGTCTCGGTCGCGGCGCGTTCGCTGACCTTGCCCAGGATTTTGAAGACGAGTGAACTCAGGAGCAGCTTGTTGTCGACGCGCAGGGCGGAGAAGTAGGCCTCGACCCGGCGATAGGCCTCGTTCCACTCATCGAGCGACTTGCTGCAATCGCCCCAACCGCCCGGAGGCGTGGGAAAAACGAGGGGTTCGACGGTGAGTTCCATGGTGGAGGGCAGGGGATCTTCCCCGGATGGGAGTGAAGCGGTGCGGAGAGGATGCATGGCTCCGCGAAAGGCGTCTTCCATGCCGGAAACGGGTGGCGCGATCGCGGGATCATCCCACACCGCGATCCATTTTCCACGGGAAAATGAAGTGCTCCCGAAATCTTTCAAGGTCAGACTTCTAGGAAGACGCGGCCTGACCCGAAAGGGTACCCGGCACGTAACTTCCGGAACAGAAACTGCCGGATTTTTCAAGCTGCCGGTGCGAACTTCACCGCCCTCCCTTTCCATGTCCGATCCGTCCCCAGTCCTGACAGAAACCCCACAGGTCGAGCCGCCCGCCGAGTTCACCGGCATCCGCGTCGGCGATCCCAAGGATTACGCCGCCGGAGCCGCGGCCGTGGCCTCCTCCCTGAAGCACGTCTTCACCCAGGCCGGCGTCGCCCGCGGGATCCGCGGCATGGCGAAGCTGAATCAGGCGAACGGTTTTGATTGCCCCTCCTGCGCCTGGCCGGATCCGGATGACCATCGTGCCGTCACCGAATTTTGTGAGAATGGAGCGAAGGCCCTCGCCTCGGAGACGACGAAACGCCGCGTCGATCCCGCCTTCTTCGTGAAACACTCCGTCGCCGAAATCTCGCGCGAGTCGGACTACTGGATGGAGCAGCAGGGCCGTCTCACCGATCCCGTCGTGCTGCGTCCCGGAGCGACCCATTACGAACCGATCGGATGGGACGAAGCTTTCGCCCTGATCGCCGCCGAGTTGAACGGCCTCGCCTCTCCCGACGAGGCGATTTTCTACACCTCGGGCCGCACCGTGAACGAGGCCGCCTTTCTCTATGGCATCTTTGTCAGGATGTTCGGCACGAACAACCTGCCCGATTGCTCGAACATGTGCCACGAATCGAGCGGCGCCGCCCTCGGCGAATCGCTCGGCGTGGGGAAGGGGACCGTCACCCTCCGCGACCTCGAGGAGGCCGATACCATCCTCATCGCTGGACAGAATCCCGGCACCAACCATCCGCGCATGCTCTCGACCCTGCAGGCCGCGGTGCGGAACGGGGCCGAGATCGTGGCGATCAATCCGATGAAGGAGGCCGGCCTCGTCGGTTTCGCCCATCCCCAGGAGATCGCGGGGATGATGGGCGCCTCCACCCCGCTCGCCTCGAGCTTCCTGCGGGTCTCGATCAACGGGGACTTCGCCCTCTTCCGCGGCCTATGCAAAGCGGTCCTCGCCGCCGAGGCCGCCGCTCCCGGAACGGTCCTCGACCACGCTTTCATCAAGGAGCACACCCATGGGTTTGAGGCCTTTGTCAGGGAGGTCGAAGCGACCGGATGGGACGCGATCGAAACGCTCTCCGGACTCTCCCGCGAAGACATCGAAAAGACCGCCCGGACCGTGCTGCGCGGCGAGCGCAAACTCATCACCTGCTGGGCGATGGGCCTCACCCAGCACATCAACGCTGTCGCCACGATCCGCGAGGTCGTGAATCTGCACCTCCTCCTCGGTGCGGTGGGGCGTCCCGGTGCCGGGCTCTGTCCCGTGCGCGGCCACAGCAACGTGCAGGGCGATCGCACCATGGGCATCTTCGAGAAGATGCCGGCGGCCTATCACGATGCCATCGACCGCGAGTTCGGATTCACCTCGCCGCGGAAACACGGGCACGACGTCGTCGCCTCCATCCTCGCAATGCATCGGGGAGAAGCGAAGGTCTTCTTCGCGATGGGCGGCAATTTCCTCCAGGCCACACCCGACACCCGCTTCACCGCCGAGGCGCTCCAGCGCTGTTCGCTGACCGTCCACGTCTCGACCAAGCTGAACCGCAGCCACGTCGTCACCGGACGCACCGGCCTGATCCTGCCCTGCCTCGGTCGCAGTGAGGAAGACCTCGACGAGAGCGGCGAGCCCCAGTTCGCCACCGTCGAGAATTCCATGAGCGTCGTCCACCAGAGCAAAGGCACGCTCGCTCCCGTCTCGGAGAATCTCCTCAGCGAGACCATGATCGTCGCCCGCCTCGCCGAGGCCACCCTGGGATCACGGACCGCGTTTCCTTTCGTCGAGACCGCGAAGAGCAATGACCGCGTCCGCGACCGGATCGAGAGAACCTTGCCGGGCTTCGAGCACTTCAACGAACGCGTCCGCGAACCCGGCGGGTTTTACCTGCCGAATGCCGCGCGCGAGCGCGACTTCCGCACCACCACGGGCAAGGCGAATTTCTCCGATGCGGTACTGTCAGGCGTGAAGCCGCGCGAGGGCGAGCTGATGCTGATGACGATCCGCAGCCACGACCAGTTCAACACGACGGTCTACGGCCTCCACGACCGCTACCGTGGTATCGCGAACGAGCGGCGAGTCCTCTTCATGCATCCCGAAGACATGCAGGAACGCGGCCTGAAACCCCTCGCCGAGATCGACGTGCACAACGAGGGCGACGGACGCACCCGCGTCGCCGAGCGTTTCCTCGCCGTGCCCTACGAATTGCCGAAAAGTGCCGTGGCCGGGTACTTCCCCGAGCTCAATGTCCTCGTCCCCATCGGCCTGACTGCGGAGATCTCGAACACCCCGTGTTCGAAGTCGATCCCGGTGCGGGTCGTGGCGCGGGGGTGAGTGCGGAGGTCGGAGGTCGGAGGTCGGAGGTCAGACGGCGGTAGGCGGTAGGCGGTAGGCGGTAGGCGGTAGGCGGTAGGCGGTGTTGTGTCTGAAGTGAAAGAGCGTCCCGAAGGGACCAAAAATCGCCACGGATGAGAGGATTCCGAGTTTGCTTATTGGGCTGTCACCAGCTTCGCTTCGGTCTCCACCACTCCATCACTCCATCACTCCATCACTCCATCACTCCATCACTCCACCACTCCATCACTCCATCACTCCATCACTCCATCACTCCATCTTCCCGCCCCACTCGTATCCTCCCCGTGCCCGCCGCCCCGTCATTCACCAACCGCGAACTCTGCGCCCGCATCTGGACGCGGCTGCGGCCGTATCGTGGGCGGCTCTTCCTTTCGCTCGGGCTGCTCGTCTTCTCCGTGCCCTTCGTGAATTTCCACCCGCTCGTGTGGGGCTACGTCGCCGATGGGCTCGTCGAAAAGACCCTGACTCCCGCGACGCTCGGCATCTGGCTCGGGGTGATGTTCGCCTCCTACCTCGTCGGCATCGCCGCCTCGGCCGTGCATTCCTACCTCATGGAAAAGACGGGGCAGGCCGTCGTCCGCGATCTGCGCTGCGAGCTCTTCGCGAAATTCGAGACCCAATCGCTCGCCTACCACCGCGACACCAGCACCGGCGAGCTCGTCACCCGCGTCACCAGCGATGTCGATGCGATGGAGGCCTCCGTCCTGCAGGGGCTCACCAGCCTGCTCGAGGAGATCGTCACCTTCGTCGTCGTCGCCGGCATGGTGCTCTGGATCAGCCCCGTCGTCGGCGCCGCCTCAATCCTGCCGCTGGCCTTCGCCTTCATCTTCATCCGCAAATACAACCTCCGCGTGAAGTCCATCTACGAGGGTGTGCGGCAAAAGCTCGGCCGCATCGGCTCCTTCGTGCAGGACCGGCTCGCCGGCGTGCAGGTGACCCAGTCCTTCGCCCGCGAGGAGGCCGAGAAGACCGACTTCAACGAGCGCGCCGGACTCTTCTACGAGGCGAGCGTCAAGGCGAGCCGCCTGCGCAACACCTACTTCCCCGTCGTTTCCATCTTCGGTTTCATCAACAACCTCGTCATGCTCGGCGTCGGGGCCTGGCTCATCCTGAAGGGCAGCGATCTTTTCACTCTCGGCGCCTTGCTCGCCTATCGCGGATTCTGGTGGCGGCTGCAGAGCCCCATCCGTACCATCGCCCAGACCAGCGACATCCTCCAGCGCGCCCGCGCCGCCGCCCAACGCGTCCTCGAGCTGCTCGAGGCTCCCGTCGCCGTCACGGAAAAAGCCGAGTCCAGGCCATGGCGAGATCCCCGGGGAAAGATCGAGTTCCGCGAAGTCCATTTTCATTATCTGCCTGCCAAACCCATCCTCCGCGGACTCGATTTCACCATCGGAGCCGGCGAATTCGTCGCCCTTGCCGGAGGCAGCGGCTCGGGCAAGAGCACCATCCTCAATCTCATCCCGCGCTTTTATGATGTCGTGTCAGGGTCCGTGACCATCGACGGACTCGACCTCCGCGACCTCACCTTCGCCGAGCTCCGTGGCCGCATCGGCTACGTCGGGCAGGACAACTACCTCTTCGACGGCACCGTCCGTGAGAACCTCCGCTACGGACGTCCCGACGCCAGCGAGGACGAAATCATCGCCGCGGCCCGCTCCGCCAATGCCCACGATTTCATCCTCGCCCTGCCCGAGGGCTACGAGACCCGCGTCGGGCAGAATGGCGTGAAGCTCTCCGGCGGCCAACGCCAGCGGCTTAGTCTCGCCCGCGCCTTTCTCACCGAGCCCGTCATTCTCCTCCTCGATGAGCCTACCGCCAGCGTCGAGCCCGAGAGCGAGTCCCTCATCCACGATTCCATCCTCAAACGCACCCGCGAAGGCGCTGGGACCACCCTTCTCGTCACCCACCGCATCGACCTACTGCGCCAGGCGCCGCGGATTCTGTTTTTGGAAGAGGGGAGGCTCACCGGCGACGGGACGCACGACGAGCTCGTGGCGGGCTGTCCCGGGTATGTCGATGCCTATCACCGGTGGGAGGTGGAGGAACTGGAGAAGGTCGGTTAGCGTTTTGGAAAGGACCGAGAAATGTTCCGTTGCCCTCATTGCCACGCTCCCACGTTTTCGATCTGGCGGAAGATGAGTGCCGGGAGTTGGGCGCCGGCGTCATGCCCTGCGTGTGCGCGTCCCGCGTATGTCAATCAGCCCTTGCTGACCGGGATCTACTGGATGGCGGCTGTTTTGGTTCTCGGTTATACCCTGCCGTTCGCGTGGTTGGCTTGGTGGATTTTTCCCTTGGTCTTGTGGCTTTTGATGCTGATCCGATGCGCCTTGCGGTTGTGTGGGAAGCTCGGAATCACGGTGGTTCACCCCGGTGAACCGGTGATACGGCGTCTGTGGCTGGCATTGTTGGTCCTCTTACCGATTCTCTCCGGGATCGGTTTCCTGCTGCGGTGACCACGCCCGCGTCGGAACGGTAGCCCGCTCCGCTACCCCGGCCAAAACGTAGCGGAAGGTGCGAACCTTCCGTCCCCCGCATCGGACGGGATGGGTTGACTTTCTGAAGGCTGTGACTACAGTGACCACATGGTGACGAACTTGAGAGACGCGAAGAGCCGGTTCAGCGAGTTGGTCAAACTCGCCGCCGAAGGCGAGGAGATTCTCATCACCGTGCGCGGAGAGCCGATGGTGAAACTCACGAGTGCTGTCGTCAGTGCCCGGTTGGGTGATCGAGACGCTTGGATCGACGAACTGACCGAAGCGGCCGCGAGGGAACAGTCAGATAGCCCGATGGCGACGACGCAATCGTATTGGGATGAGAGCCGGGCGGATCGATGAGTGGACTTTTCTACTGGGACACCTCCACGGTGGTGAAGCTCTACGCGGCGGAGCCGGACTCACCCGCTTACCGTGCTTTGATGAAAGGGAGGAAAGAGCGTCCGGTCACCTCGTTTCTCCACCGGGTGGAGCTGTTTTATGCCCTCCGAAACAAAGAGGACAGGGGAGAGATCGTTGCCGGAGCGGCTGCCCGCTTGTTTTCAACCTATCAACAGCATTTGGCGGATGGTCGGTTCCACGAGATCCCTTGGGGTGTCGATGTGGTGGATGCGGCGCGGGATGCCCTCGAGTCGTGCCTCGCACCGCCTTCGCCCGTGAAGCTGCGATCGTTGGACGGACTGCATCTTGGAGCCATGAAATCGGGAGGGGTCACGTCGTTGGTGACAACCGATGCTTACATGCGCAGGGCGGCGTCCCGTCTAGGGCTCACGTTGGTAGATCCGTGAATTGCTTTGATGACACGGTAGAGACCGTAGCGGAAGGTGCAAACCTTCCGACCGCTGCGCCGAGCGTCGTCCGCCTCGGAACGGTAGACCATTGTTTTGGGACCTCCCGAGAGAGTTTTGGGACCACCCCTAAGGGTTTTGGGAGTCAACCAAAGGGAATCCGCCGCGATCCCCTGTCGCCCGCCCTCTCCGGCGGGCGGATATCCGTGATGGAACGGTGCCCGGATTTTTCCGAACTCGACGAGCCGGATACACGCACCGTTCCCGGAAAATTCCTTGTCAGGACGGGGAATTTCCGGCAGTCTCAGGTCTGGCTTCCCAAACGGATACTCCTTCGGGCGGTCATGAGAATAAAGACTGATAGGCCAGGGATTTCCGATCCATCGCCCCGGTCATCCGCCCCCATCTTCAGCCTTCCCGGCCCGATGATCGACCAGACCCAGCATCACCGAAGCACCGGCCACCCTTCCGGCACCGATGCTCCGCACACGCCCGGATCG
>JAEUHI010000003.1 GCA_016795385.1 Verrucomicrobiales bacterium
TCCAGCGCTTCACGTTTCCGGTCTGCTCCCTCCAGTTGCGGATCACGTTCTCGATCGCGTTGGTGCTCAGCAGCGTCACGTTGAGCGTTGCCGGGACGTTCAGCCGATGCACCACCAGGATTTCCTCTTTCCGGTCACTCATGGCGAGGGCCGCCGCCGCGTTGCGCTCCGCGAGGAACTCCCTGAGGTCTTCAAAAGCCTCTTCACCGGCCTCGCCGCCTTCCGCCTTGCGCAGGCAACTGAAGAGACGCTGGCTTTCGAGTAGAAGACAGTCCCCCTCCTGAAGAGCTTGAAGGTCGGCTTCATCGAAGAGCCCTCCCTCTCGTGTTTGTGGCGAACGCAGGCCCGTTAACATGGCGCGGGGAGCACGTGAAAGCGTGTGGAAGCGGCGTGACCGAATTACAAAACCGCTTACAGTGGCGGCGTTTAACCCGAGTTCTGACAGTTAACTCGTTAGTTTTGAGCCACTTAAAAAGTGGTTCCTCCGGTTGGGATCGGTCTGATAAGTGGTTGTTTTTCAGCAAATTGCGCAGGTTTTTACTCGCTGCAAGCAATTCCTCTTTCACCGCTCAAACCTGCTTCCGGGAGCTTTTCGTGCACAGTTTCATGCACAGCTGAGGAATCGTGGCTCCCTGAGTTCACCCTTCCCGACCGATCCGCTTGGAGGCAACTCATGACAGGTCGACCATAGCAGGAACGGCCGGAATGTCGACCTCGAAACAAGGAGCCACGCTCGAGCGTCGCTGGTCGTCACTACCTGGGAAATCTCTCAACAATCGCCTTTCTCCGGCTCTCCTTAACCGGAACTAAAGATTCGGTCGCTACCGTGACCCGACCTTTTGAATCTCGAAGTTCATGGATCGGCTCACTCCTTTGCTTGTTACGGTTGTTCTCTCGGCGGCGTTCGCCCTCACCGGCTGCGTGGTCGTGGAACGACAGGCGTCACATCTCGCGATCCCGTCCTCCTGGCAAAACGGGAGCGCTGGAAGACAAGCTCTCGATGTGAAGGCCCTATCGGCCTGGTGGCGAGGATTCGGCGATTCCACGCTGGACCGATTGATCACCCTTGCATTCGAGGGCAATACGGATGTTCGCGCGGCGATGGCCCGCATCGACGAGTCCCGGGCACAGCGCGGAGTCACGAAGTCCGCGCTCCTGCCCTCGGTGGGCGCCTCCACGACCTCGCGGGCCGACTGGAGCCGAGATTCCCAAGGGGGTAGTACCACCGAATCCAGCTCCGACACGCTTTCCGCGGGAATCGATGCAAGCTGGGAGATCGATCTGTTCGGTAAGCTGCGTCAGGATCTTCGCGCCTCCGATGCGGACCTGGCCGAGATCGAGGAGAATCTGAACAGCGTCCGCGTTTCCCTCGCCGCCGAGGTGGCGGACGCCTACGTGACCCTGCGGACCGCCGAGTCAAGGCTCGCCGTCTATCGCCGCAATGTCGCCACCAGCGAGGATACCGCCGAGATGACCCGTTGGCAGGAACAGGCGGGTGAAGGCACCGCCCTTTCCACCCAACAGGCGAAAAGCACTCTCGAACAGGCCCGGTCCGCCATCCCCACGATCCAGAAGACCATCGGGCAGACGAAGAATCGCCTCGCGCTCCTTGCCGGGCTCACTCCCGGCTCGCTCGACTCATTGCTAGGATCCGACAGATCCTCAATACCAACACCGTCTTCGGCCTGGTCGGCGGGGATCCCCGCGGATGTGCTGCGCCAGCGTCCGGATATCCGCGCCGCCGAATCGGCCTTTATCGCCTCCGTGGCAAGAACCAAATCAGCCGAGCGGGAGCAACTGCCTTCCTTGACATTGAGCGGCACCTTCAGCGTGGAGTCGCTTTCCACCGGGTCGATCTTCTCGCCGGAGATTCTGGCGGCCAACGCCATCGGCCAACTGACGGCGCCGATTTTCCAAGGCGGACGCATCCGGGAAAACATTCACCTCCAGAGCGCCCGCGAAAAACAGGCGCTCATCGCCTGGGAAGCCGCCGTCCTAGGTGCATTGTCGGAGGTCGAAGACGCCCTCATCGCGGTTCGACGCACCGCAGAGCAGGTGGATATCCTCGAGGTCGCGGTGGCGTCCGCCCGCGAAGCGGAAGAATTGGCGCGGCTCAATTACCAAGCCGGAGAGATCGACCTGCTCGAGGTGCTCGTCACCCAACGAACCCTCCTTTCGGTCGAGGAGTCTCGGGCCATCGCCCTGGGAGATCAGGCCGCCGCCCACATCCAGCTCTACAAGGCCCTTGGAGGAGGGTGGGAGAATTGATCCACGACTCGCAAACAACATTGTCATGGAATCCACGAAACCGAAAACATCCTCGCACGACCTCTCGAAAGTGATCGCCTCGGCAAAACCCTCCGGGCGCTCCCGCTGGATCCGCCGGGTGATCGTCCTCGTGCTCATGGTGGCGGCCGCAGTCTCGTTCGTCCTCCTGAAAAAGGGAGAAGAGAACGCTTCCGCAGAGGGAGCCTACCTCACCGAAGCCGTTCGACGGGGGAACATCGAGCTGACCGTGACGGCCACCGGAAATCTGGAACCCACCAACGAGGTCACGATCGGGAGCGAACTTTCCGGCACCGCCGCCGAGGTGCTGGTCGATGTGAACGACCAGGTGACCGTCGGACAGAAACTGGCCCGGATCGAGGTCAGGCGACTCGCCCAGGAGATCAACCAGAGCCGGGCCGCCCTTCTCGCGGCCGAGGCGACCGTGGAACAGGTCGAGGCCACGCTCGCGGAACACCGGGCAACCTTGGGGCGGCAGGAGGAACTCCACCAACTCAGCAACGGCCGGATGCCCTCTCAGGCCGACCTGAACACGGCCCGTGCCGCAGTGACGCGGTCCGAGGCCGATCTGACCGCCGCCAAGGCCTCGGTCGAACAGGCCCGCGCCGGACTGGAAGCCAACGAGGAGGAACAATCGAAGTCCGTCCTGAAGTCGCCTATCAACGGCATCGTTCTTTCCCGTTCACTGGAACCGGGTCAAACCGTGGCCGCGAGCTTCGAGGCCCCGGAACTCTTCGTCGTCGCCGAAGACTTGAAGAAGATGAAGCTCGAGGTCGCCGTGGCGGAGGCGGATATCGGACGGGTCGAGGAAAAGCAGGCGGCGACTTTCACCGTCGATGCCTGGCCGAGTCGCAGCTACAGCGCGACCGTCACCCGGGTCTCCTACGGGTCCGAAGTCACCGACAATGTCGTCACCTACGCAACCGAGCTCGAAGTCTTGAACGAGGACCTCAGCCTCCGCCCCGGCATGACCGCAACCGCCGACATCCGCGTGGCCCAACACAAGGATGTGCTTCTGGTGCCCGACGCCGCCCTGCGATTCGATCCCATGAAGGGGTCGGATTCTACTTCAGTCTCGAAGGAGAAGTCTTTCATGGATCGATTGATACCAGGGCCTCCCCGTGGACGAGGACGACCGGCCGGGGACGCTCAGCCCCCAACGGGGAATGCTCCCGCTGGCAGTGACCTGCCGAGTCAGCGCGAAATCGAGGAGCAGGCAAAGGTCTGGACCTTGAAGGACGGGATCCCGGTTCCCATCCCCGTCGAGGTGGGACTCAGCGAAGGCGGTTTCACCGAAGTGTCCGCCGACACCCTCTCGGAAGGTCTCTCCGTGATCGTGCGAAAACAGGCACCCCGCTCATGAGCGATCCCTACCCTCCACGCCCCCTGATCGAACTCGGCCAGATCACGAAGACCTACGGCTCCGGGGAGACCGCCTTTCAGGCCCTACGTGGGGTGGACCTCCGCATCCATCAGGGCGAGTTCGTCGCCGTGATGGGGCCGAGCGGATCGGGAAAGTCCACACTCATGAACCTGCTGGGCTGTCTCGATACGCCGACCACCGGCAGCTACCGCTACGAAGGCATCGCGGTCGAGTCGCTCAACGCCGATCAGCGCTCCCTGCTCCGGCGCCACGCCTTCGGGTTCATTTTCCAGGGCTTCAACCTCCTCGCACGAACGAGCGCCATCGAGAACGTGGAACTGCCCCTGATCTACCGCGGCACGTCTCGAAGCGAACGTCGTGCCCTCGCCGCCGAGGCGCTGGCATCGGTGGGTCTCCCCGACAAGCTCCGCAACACACCCGCCGAACTTTCCGGCGGCCAACAGCAGCGGGTGGCGATCGCGCGGGCCATCGTCACCTCTCCGGTGACCCTCTTCGCCGACGAACCGACCGGGAATCTCGACACCCGCACGACGAGGGAGATCATGGAACTCCTGACCCGGCTGAACGAGGAGGACGGCATCACGATCCTGATGGTGACGCACGAGGACGACGTCGCCGAGTATGCCGGTCGTTCGGTCGTCGTGAAGGATGGATTGATCGAGTCCGATCGTTTTCGCTCCCGTCATCAGCCCGCCGCTCAAGTCCCATGATCTGGAACGCCCTCTTCATCGCATTGCGAGAACTCCGCCGGAATCCGGTGCGGGCCTTTCTCACCGTTCTGGGTGTGATCATCGGTGTCGCCTCCGTCATCACCATGGTCACCCTCGGCCAGGCAACGACCCAAGCGGTCAAGAACCAGATCTCCAGTCTCGGCAGCAACCTCATCACCGTCCGCCCCGGTATGGGGTTCGGACCGCGGGCCGCCTCCGCCGGCGTCCCCAACTTCATGGAGAGCGACGTGGAGGCCATCTCCTCGCAGATCGACGGTGTCGCGGCGATCGCCCCGGTCAGCAGCCAATCTCTCAGCACCATCTACCGCCAGAATGCCAGGACCACGAGTGTCGTCGGCACCACTGCCGATTACTTCGAAATCAACAACTGGACCATCGGCGAGGGACGCTTCTTCTCCGCCTCGGACGCCCGGTCGGGCCGGGCCGTCTGTGTCATCGGGCAGACCGTCGTCGACAACCTTCTCGGCGGCGAGCCGGCCATCGGGAAGAAGATCCGAATCGGCAAGGCTCCCTGCGAAGTCATCGGAGTGCTCCAGGCCAAAGGCCAGTCGGGCATGGGCGACCAGGACGACACCATCGTCGTGCCCCTCACAACCCTGCAGAGGCGGCTTGTCGGAAAGACTTCCAGCCGCAACATCAGCCAGATCACGATCTCGGCCGAGGAAGGGTCCGACAGCGATGTCCTGATCGGCGAAATCACCTCGCTGATGCGGCACCGGCGCAACCTCCAGTCCAACGAGGACGACGACTTCAACGTTTTCGATACCCGTCAGATCGCCGACACCCTGAGTTCCTCCACCCAGATGATGACCACCCTCCTCGCCGCTGTTGCGGGAGTGAGCCTCCTTGTCGGGGGCATCGGCATCATGAACATCATGCTCGTCTCCGTGACCGAGCGCACCCGCGAGATCGGCGTCCGGCTGGCGATCGGCGCCCGAGCCCGGGAGGTCCTGCTCCAGTTTCTCGTCGAGGCGGTCACGCTCTCCTCCGTCGGCGGGCTCGCCGGAATACTCCTCGCGCTCCTCCTCTGTGCCGGCATCTCGAAACTCATCCAGGTGCCCTTCGTGTTCGACCCACAGATCAACACCGTCGCCATCCTCTTCTCGATGGGCGTCGGGATTCTCTTCGGATTCACCCCGGCCCGGAGGGCGGCCCGGCTTGACCCCATCGACGCCCTGCGTCACGAATAGAGCCGATGAGAATCCTCGTCATCGAAGACGATCCCCACCTGCAACGGAGTCTCGCCGCGATGCTCCGGGACGAGAACTACGCCGTCGACACCGCCGGCAACGGCGAGGACGGGCTCGCCAAGGCACTGGAGATCGCCTACGACGCCATCCTGCTCGACGTCATGTTGCCCCGTCTCGATGGATGGGCGGTCCTCGAACGCCTTCGCCGCTCGACCACGACGCCGGTTCTCATGCTCACCGCGAGGGACACCGTCCCGGATCGCGTCAAGGGCTTGGACCGAGGGGCCGACGACTACCTGACAAAACCCTTCGACCTCGAGGAATTGCTCGCCCGTCTCCGCGCCATCATCCGCCGGTCGGTGGGTCAGACGAATTCCCACTTCGAGATCGGACAGCTCCGCCTCGACACCGCAGCCCGGCTCGTTTCCGTGTCAGGCCAAATCATCGAGGTCACCGCGAGGGAGTATGTCCTCCTCGAATACCTCGTCCTCCATCGCGGAAAGGTCGTCACCCGGACCACCCTCTACGAGCATCTCTTCGACGAGAACGAGATCTCCCTCTCGAACCTGCTCGACGTCCACGTTTCCAACCTGCGGAAGAAGCTCGGCATCGACCTCATCGTCACCAAAAGGGGGCACGGCTACCTGATCCCATGACTCCCCTTTTCCAATCGCTTCGTTGGCGGATTCAGGCATGGCACGCCCTGCTCCTTCTGCTCGTCATCGTGGTCGCCGTCGTGCCCTCCTGGCACTTTGCGAGGGAGAGCCTTCTCCGACAGATCGACGATGACCTCGAACGGATGGAGCGAGAGCTCGTCCGGACGATCATGAAGGACCTTGAGGCGAGACGGGGAGAGCCCAGCGCCCCCCTGCCCCTCGAGGAATTCGTGCGCCTTCTTCAGTCCGGCGAGGTGGCGCCTCCCGCCTCGCTCCTGGAATCCTTTCGGGGAACCGGTCCCGGGACCGCCTACTTCAGCATTCGGGACCTCGACGGGACGGTTCTCATCGAATCCGAAAACGCCCCGGCCGACATGGTGTTCGTGCCCGTCTCCGACTCCGAGGTTTCCGAGTCCTCGCGAAGCATCGACCGGAGGCGCGAACTGGCCCGAACGCTCTCGCTCGGTCTGAAAATCGCCATCGGACGGGACATCACGCCCGAATTGGAATCCCTCAGGAGCATGGCTGCCATTCACGCGGGGATCGGCTTCTCCGTCTGGATTGCGGGGCTGTTGGGAGGGTGGTGGTTGTCCGGTCGCGCGATCCGCCCGATCGCCACGATCAGCCGCACGGCGTCCCGCATTGCCGAAGGAGACCTTTCCGAACGGATTGATCCGCGAGCGATGGACACCGAACTCGCCCAGCTCAGCCGGGTCCTGAACGACACCTTCGATCGGCTCGAGACCGCCTTCCAGCGTCAGCGGCAGTTCACCGCCGATGCCTCACACGAACTACGCACCCCGATCGCCGCCCTCCTCTCGGAGACACAGAGATTGTTGAGGCGGGAACGTGCGGGCGAAGAATACCGGGAGGGGCTCGAGACCTGCGGCGAGATCGGTGTCCGGATGAAAGGTCTCGTGGAGTCGCTCCTGCTCCTCGCGCGGCAGGAGGAAGGGCCTTCCCCGGGTCAGGACTCCGCCTGCGAAGTCTCGGAAGTCATTCGAGCCGTGGCCCGCGAAGCATCACCCCTCGCCGAGGCCAGAGGGCGAACCCTCACGCTGGAACTTTCGGAATCCCGTGTCCATGGAAGCGATGAGAGCATCGCCATTCTCATGCGGAACCTGATCGGTAACGCGATTGATCACGGAGGGGACACGGTCGTGAGATGCCGTGCGGTGGACGACGAGGTTTGGGTGAAGGTCGAAGACTGCGGTCCCGGCATTCCGGAAGACGATCTTCCCCGGCTCTTCGACCGATTCTTCCGGGTCGATCCGGCGCGAACGGGCGGATCAGGTCACAGCGGACTGGGCCTGGCGATCGCGAAGACGATCGTTGAAAACCTCCACGGCTCTCTCAAGGCGTCCAATCGAGAAGGCGGTGGCGCGGTCTTCGAACTCCGTTTGCGTCGCATCCAGTGAATCGGGCCGACACAAGTTCGTGCTGGGATCTGGTTTTGACGTCGAGACGACTCACCCCTCCCCACGCTACCAATCCCCCCGATCCAATTCCTCGCACCCGGCGAAGACATCGGGATTCAGCACGGCCCGCCGCCGCAACCGCTCCCGCATCGCTTCGGTCATCCCTGCCTCTCCGCACAGCGCGTCGAACTGCTCGGTGATGTCTCGGACCTGCCTCTCCACGATCGCCCGCCCCTCCTCCTCCGACAGTCCGAACTCGGCGACTGTGTCGAGACAGAGGCGGATCCTCGAAAGGTTGCTGTCGCGGGTGATCTTCATCCCGTGGCCAGCCTCGCCGCCCGCCCGGGGAAAGGGCGTGACGTCGTAGGCGGGCGTCAGCCGGATCTTCGCGCCCTCCACGAAGAAGGAATGGTTTCGCGCATGGTCGTCGGTGTTGCCGATGAGGACGTTGAACACGAGCCGGGAGAACAGCTCGGTCGCGTCCTTCCGGAACGCCACGCCATCCACCCGGATGCGGTCGACCAGGTCCGGATAGGCCGCCTCGCGCGCCCAGCGCTCGTCCAGCCCCAACACGGTGAGAGCCGACACGAGGGCGCGTCGACTCCATCCTCCCTCGCACCGGTCACGGTCGAAGCGCCTCACCAGCAGGACATCCTTCGCGGCCACCTTCTCGAGGGAGACCGCCGCTACGTCCAACCCGACGCGGGCCGCCAGCCTCATCGCCACAAATTCCGCCTTCACGATCGGGAAGGTGTCGCTGGAGACGGAGAACTTCGCGACGTATTTGCCCTCCCCGCCGGTGATCGCCGCCTTCGGCCTCGCTCCCCCGATGCTGGTCCCATGGCGCAGCGCCTGCTCCAGGTCGGGAGGGATGGTCTGATCGCGAATTCGGGTCAGGGAACCACTTCCAAATCATGCCGGAATGGAGGTCGTCGGTCGCCCTTCCTCCGGCGCACAAGCGGTAGCCCGGTGGAAGTGATTTCCGCGGATCCGGTGCGAAGGATTCAGCCGGTAGTGGTGGCGTCCACGTTGCCACGCTCCGACCGGCGGAATGCCATTCCGCCCTACGCCACCGCCAACTCCGGAGCCTTCGGGTCAGGCGACATTTCGTGACACAACGACCTTCTCCAGCCCCGGACACGCCCCTCCTTTGGCGTTCCAGGGGCCACCGAACCACTTCCGGATTCTGAAACTCGAAATGGGAAATGGGGTCAGCAAAAATCCGGACTCAGGGAAGGATCTCCAAATTCGCCACCCCACCCCACCGAGGCCAACCGCTCCGGGTTGCCCGAATCGAGTGCCTTGGTTTGACGTTCCATGTCAATCCTTTCCTGTGGAATCCCGGGACGCGATTCGGAGGATGGGATTCGTTGGATTCGTGGTTTGAGGTCCTTTTGACGCAGATGTCCGCGGATGCGCTTCGCTTCCGCCGATGGGCGCGGATGAGGAGGAGGAATTTTCAACGCGAATGGGAACGAATGAACCGCGAATTCGGAGGATGGGATTCGTTGGATTCGTGGTTAGAGGTCCTTTTGACGCAGATGTCCGCTGATGCGCTTCGCTTCCGCCGACGGGCGCGGATGAGGAGGAGCAATTTTCAACGCGAATGGACGCGAATGGACGCGAATGGACGCGAATGGACGCGAATGGGCCGCGAATTCAGAGGATGGGATTCTTGCGGTTCGGGAATCGGGGTCGGGGAACCACTTTTGAAATTCCGCCGTGCTCGAGTCCGTCGGACGCCTTCCCTCCGGCGCACGAGCGGCGGCGACCCGGTCCGAGGTCCGGGAGGAAGTGATCGCGCTGGATCCAGTGCGAAGTATTCGGCCTGCAATGGGGGCGTCCGCGTCGCCACGCTCCGACCGGCGGAATGACATTCCGCCCCCACCCCACCCCGGACCACGGCCCGCCGGGGGATCATCAACTTTTTGCCATTCCTCTTTTTTGCCCTGGTCACGTTTCAGCGAGCGTGTCCTGGGCTGATGAGAGGGGAAGGGCAGAAAGAGTGCCTGCCTTCCTTTTTACCGGAGAGGGAGCGGTCCTGGATTCTTGAATTCGGGAAGCCGGGTCAGGGAAACGACTTTGTTTCCCAATCCGCCCGGGAGAAGCCCCGGTCACCTCTCCATTTGCGCAGCTCCCCTTCCCGCCCCATCGTTGCGCTTTCATGAAAGGCCTCATCTCCGTCGTCACCGCCATCCTGCAGGACGGTGCCAGCCGTGGCAATCTCAAGTCGCTGCTGCGCCTCCTCGCGGTGCTGCTGGGGCTGGTCGTGCTCTACAGCGTGCTCTTCCACGTGATCATGATCTACGAGGGCGAGGAGCATTCGTGGCTGACAGGCGTCTACTGGACGATGACGGTGATGTCGACGCTGGGCTTCGGCGACATCACCTTCCACAGCGACCTGGGCCGCGCGTATTCGATCGTGGTGCTCGTCACGGGCGTGGTCTACCTGCTGGTGCTGCTCCCTTTCACCTTCATCGAGTTTTTCTACGCCCCCTGGATGCGGGCGCAGGCGGAAGCGCGTGCGCCGCGGGAACTGCCGCGGGATTGCGTGGATCACGTGGTGCTCACCTGCCACGATGCGGTGGCCTCGGCCCTGATCCCGATGCTGGAGAAATACGGCCACCCCTACGTCGTGCTGTGTCCGACCGTGGCGGAGGCCCTCGCCCTCAACGAGCGGGGGATCAAGTCGGCGGTGGGTGATCTCGACGATCCGGAGACCTATCGGAGAATGCGCATCGAACAAGCGGCGATGCTGGTGACGACGCGCGACGACATGGTCAACGCGAACGTCACCTTCACGGCCCGCGAGCTGGCCCCGCATCTGCCCATCGTGGCCTCGGCGGGCTCGAACGCCTCGCGCGACGTGCTGGAGCTGGCGGGCGCCACCTTCGTGCTGCGGCTCGAAGAGATGATGGGCCAGACCCTCGCGCGCCGCATCAGCATCCGCGATTCCGACGCGCATCTCATCGGTCATCTCGGCGACCTCCACATCGCCGAAGCCTCGGCCGCCGGCACCCCGCTCGTGGGACAGACCCTGCGCCACAGCCAGATCCGCTCGCGCACCGGCGTGAACGTGATCGGCACCTGGAATCACGGGACACTCGCCTTCGCCAATCCGGACCAGACGATCACCGAAAACACGCTCTTTCTCCTCGCCGGCACGAAAGGACAGCTGGCCACCTTCAATGCGACCTTCACGACGACGGCGAGTTCCAAACCCCGCGTCCTCATCGTCGGAGGTGGACGGGTCGGCCGGGCGACCTACCGCCATTTGAAGGAACTCGATCTCTGCTGCGTCTCCATCATCGAGCGCAATCCCGATCGGGTCGCGAAGATCCCCGAAGCGATCATCGGCGACGCCACGGAGATGGAGGTGCTGAAACAAGCCTCCGCCCGCGAGGCCACCACCGTGATCATCACGACGCACGACGACGACACGAACGTGGCCCTGACGATCTTTTTCCGCCGCCTCCGGAGCAGCTTCCAGATCCTCACGCGCTCGACCCTCGATCGCAACGTCGCGACCATGCTCCGCGCCGGGGCTGATCTCGTGCTCTCTTATGCGGCAATGGGATCGAACATGATCCTCAATGTGCTTCGCGGATCCGATCACCTCCTCCTCGCGGAAGGGGTCAACATTTTCCCCGCGAAGATTCCGCCCTCGATGGCAGGTAAACTCGTCGCGGATCTCGAAGTGCGCTCGCAGACGGGCTGCAGCATCATTGCGGTGGAAAGCGAAGGACACCGCACCGACAACCCGGGGCCCGACTTCCGGCTGCCTCTCACAGGCCGTATTTTCCTGATCGGTGATCTCGAGGCGGAAGACCGTTTCCTGAAGATGTTCAAACCCGATCTCTCGACCGCCAAAAGGAAACCTCCCCGGAAGTTGTAGGAGCCATGTGGCGCCTCATCGCTCGATCCGCACCGGAATACCGGCGGTGAGTTCATCGGGGATGTCGGGCGAGGTCTGATCAAACTCGAGACCGCGCAGCCAATCGCGGGTGCGGTGGAAATGCGCGGTGGTGCGATCGATCTCCGTGCCCAGATCATCGGGATCACGTCGTGTCACGAGGTCGGCTTGGATGAGACGCACCGCATCAAAGAGCCGCTCGATTTCCGCACCGGTCAGGGCAAGATCGGATTCCGCCTTGCGGACATGCTCGAGGTGACGTTCAAGCCCCGAGAGGCGGCTGCGCTTGGACTGGAGAAGCCGCTCGGTGCCACCGGCCTCGGCCGCATCCCCACGATCCAAGGCGGTGCGGGCGCGGACCTCGAGAGCCTCCACCTCCGCCTTTGCCTCGGCGATCTCTTGTTCGATCGCGGACGATTGTTCTTTCTCGCAGAAACGATCCAAGGTCTCGCGGGTGAGGAGCAATCGGAGGTAGGTCCACGCGAGCTGTCCAAGCCGCCCGGCGTGCGGGCTCTCCCCTCCCCCGGAGCTCGCGCGCACGTCCTCGACGGCACGGGCGAGTTCATCATAGGCCTTCTTCCCGGCTGAGGAGAGCTGCCGGTAAACCTTGGCCCGCTCTTCATCGAATTTCGCCATCGAGGCGGCCGATGCGGCGACATCGGAGGCTTCGTCACGACGCTCCGCCCAACGGCGGAACCATCGCAGGTCCGGCAGAAAGATCCAACCGAGCGCATAAGCCGCCCCCGCCGCGATCATCCCCGGCACATTGGCCGAGGCCAACCCGATCCCGAGCGTCAAGAGCGCGAGCCACGCGTGGTGCGGGCTGCGGAAGAAGGCGGCGAACTGTTGCGGAGCGGTCATGTGGGGTCGGACCCGGCCTGGATCATTCGAGCGTGAACCACTGCACCTCCACCCTTCGGTTGAGATCCGAATCTTTTCCAGCAGGCTCCTCCCAGCCGCGACCCACCGTCTCGATCCGGGTGGGATCGAGACCGGCGTGGAGCAGCAACAGTTGGGCCTTCACCTCATCGGCGCGCTTCGTCGAGAGCTCGATCGCTTTGAGGGCGAGGCTGCGGACAAGGGTCTCTCCACCCTGCTGGCGGAATTCCTCCCGTCTCGCATCATCGACGTGCCCTCTCAGCAGCACGACCGATCCCGGACTGACGCCGAGAAGGCGGTTCACGTCGCCGAGGAGGCGGGTGTTCTCGGGATTCGCCATGTCGAGGCGATGATCATTGGGCAGGAAAAAGAAGCGGATGTCGCGGGTCAGCAAGGGATCGGCTTCGAGCGGCTCCTGCTGGCTCGTCTTCACCGGCTCGATCGACGCGACTTGTCCGGCAAGGCGTCCCGACGTTTCGATCGCCGCGAGGGCCTTCAAATCGGCGAAGTAACTCGAGTCCACCGGGCGGGGAAGCAGCTCGGCGCCATAAGCGAGGTTCGCCGACTGGAAGACCGAGGCAAACGATCCCGCCTCGCCGATGCCGCCGCGGAAAAACGAGAGATTCTCCGGCAGATTGCTGAGGTGGACACGCGAGAGTTCCTCCGTTGCGTCGGCCTCACTCCATTCGTAGGCGGCGAAGGCTTTGGCGAGAGCAGCGGCGTGGGCCTCGGGATTCGCGCGGATCTCCTGATTCTTCAGCAGGGTTCCCTCGACGATCTTCTCCACGATCTGCGGCTGCTCCGTGGCAAAGGCTTTGTTGAAAAGGAGCACATCGGCCACCACGAGCAGGTTCCGGTTGTCGACCAACTGATGTGCCTTGCCTCCGGAAGCCTCCACGATCTCCGTCGTTTTGGGAGCCCACGTCACACAGCCGGCGATGAGATCGCCACCGCTTTCGAGTTCGGCGAGGAAGGCATCGCCCGCTTCGAAGGCGTCTTCGAGGAAGACGAGATTGATTGCGGCGGCGTCGGGTGACACATCGATCCCATCGAGCCTCTGCACCGGCAGACCGGCCTCCTGGGCGAGGTAGCGGATGAAAAATTCCGCTTCGCTGAAAGGAGCCGTCGCCACGATCCTTCCTTTGAGATCATTGATCCGGCGGATCTCTTTCTTCACGATGATTCCCGTCGCCCCGCGCGACCAGGCGATCTGCATCGGCACGCTCGCCTGCCATTGACGGCCGTAATTCGCCAACACATCGACCGTCGTCGCGGTCGCGGCGATGCGTCCCTGCTGCAGATCGTCCCAACTATCTTCCTCACTCAGGGTGATCTTCAGTTTGAAGCCGCCGTTTTTCGTGAACCACGAGTCGGCATTGGGTTCGAGTCCGTTGTTGGCGAGGATGATGCCGGCATAACCGGCGTACTCGGAGAGATTCAACACCACGGTATCCCCGGCCATGCGGAAAGGCTGCGCCGCCCCCAGCTTCGGAGCCGGACCGGGAACGACGAAGTCGAGTGCCTCGGTCACATTCTCCTCCTTCACCTCCGCCACCGCTGTCGTGGCTGGATCGGACGAGGCAGTGGGAGCGTGATTCAGCCAACGATAAATGCCAAAGGCGGCGAGGGCGATCACGAGGAGGGTGAAGATGACTTTTCCGAACTTGGTCATGCCGGGATCATAGTCAGATCACGCCCGCTGGCGATTCCAAAGCGTCACTATTTTTGTCAGGCGGGATTTTCCGGGCAGGACTTTCGTCCTATTTGCGACTTAAGATTCCGTGCGATCCGTCTCCATTGCATCATGAATCCGAGCCGCCTTGTCCGACTGCTTCTTTGCCAACTCTGCCTCGTGCCTTCGCTGCAGGCGGACGACGACGAGTCCGCCCATGTTTCACCGGACGGACGATTCCGCTTCGAAGCGTTCTCCGTGGAGGACTACGACGCCGGCAAAAGACCGGCCTTCGGGATCATCGAGGTTTCCACCGGCAAACTGGTGAGCGATCCCAACGAGGAACTCGGTGATCCCTCGCGTCCGGAAGAAACGATTTCCTGGGCACCCGACTCGCTCGCTTACGCCCTCACGAGCCGTGTCGGCACGCGCCATCTCGACACCTTTCTCTACCGCTGGGATGGCACGTCTTTCGTCCGGGCCCCATGGGAGGGTGACGGCACCCTCGAGAGCGCGGCCGACCGAGTCATGGACCAGGATATCATCGCCCTCGGCCTTCCCGCCGAGTCCACTCTCGGACAATGCATCCGCGGCGACGACCTCGTCGAACGATGGATCTCCCCTTCCCGCCTCATTCTGACCTGTATCCTCGAATACTCCGCCGGCACCGAAGAGCGCAGCGCGATCGCCCGCGGTGAGTCACGCGCCATCGTGACGTGGGACGAAGCCTCACAAAGCTACCAAATCGAGCGGGAGCTCGACATCGCCCCGCCCCGCGTCGCCGATCTCGGTGAAGATGCGCCTTTTGAGGTCACCCAAAGCGATCTTCCCGGGGACGATCCGACCGCCAAAACCATCGTCGTCCGCCATCGCAAAAGCGGCGAGACAAAATCCTTCGAAGCCGAAAACTGGATGACGTCGCCCTACCTGAGGGTCGAAGCCAACGACTGGCCGCAGATCGAATTGGTCAGCCGCGGTCCGGCGGATTTCGTCTGGCACCGGCTCTATCGGTTCATGGACGGTGCCTATCGCTGCTACCGCATCGAGGAATTCACCCGTCATGCCTCGCAAGCCCCGGAGGGAGCGCCCGTCATCGAATTCGGGCCGGACTACTCCCTTTACCTGATCCGCAGCCGCCTTTTCCGCGACGGTGATCCCAAGACCTTTGAATCCTTCCAAACCGAATCCCTCTCGCCCGATGGGAAATGGAAGACCGTCGCCACCTTCACCCCGCAATACCTGCAACGGGTCGAAGTGGTCGATGCCAAAGGGGCAACCGAGGCCCACGTGATCTACGATTTCGACAATGGTGATGGGTGGGTCGATGCGATCTGCGAGACCGTCTGGCGGCCGGATAGCGCGGCCTTCGCCTTTTATCTCCAGGAGGGCCCGCGCGTCAGTTCAACCCTCTTGTATCACCGATCCGACAGGGTTTGGTCGGAGGCGGCGATGCCGGAGATCGATTATTCCTTCCTCCAACCGGCCATCGACAGCGGCGCGACCTGGGGCCATCAACACGAGCGCCCGCTCTGGTGGCGGAACGATGGCGAACTGATGCTGGAACTCTCGGGCTTTTTCAAAGGCGAAGACGGGATCGATTATCTCGCCCACTCCCTGCTGCGCTGGGATGAGAAGGGCGAACCAGCCGGTTCTGAATCATTTTCCCTTGGCCGGGATTGAGCGGGGCGCGAGAGTGAGGCCAAGTTGAAACTCGAGGACCTCATCGCCAAACGACTCGGTGTCGGCACGCGCGGCGCACGCGCTCTCATCCTCGGCGGACGTGTCGCGGTGGCCGGGGAGATCGCCGTCGACCATCGCCGCGAAATCTCGCGCTTCGACGAGGTCCTTTGCGAGGGAGCCGTCGTGCAGGCAGCCATGAAGCGGCTCCACCTGATGCTCCACAAGCCCGCCGGCATCCTCAGCGCCACGAGCGATCCGGTGCACCGCACCGTGCTGGACCTCATCGATCATCCTGACAAAGACACCCTGCACCTCGCGGGGCGTCTCGATCGCAGCTCCACCGGGCTCGTCCTCCTCACCAACGACGGCCGCTGGTCGGAGGCGCTCTCGGATCCGGCGACGAAGGTGGAGAAGGTCTATCTCGTCGGCACCGACCGCCCCATCCCCGTGGAAGCGGTGGAGCGTTTCGCCGAGGGCTTTTGGTTCGCCACGGAAGGTCTCACGACCCGGCCCGCCCATCTCGAGATCCTGGAAGAATGCCTCGCCCGTGTCACGCTCGTCGAGGGGCGCTACCACCAGATCAAACGCATGTTTCACCGGATCGATGGGATCCGCCTCACTTCGCTCCATCGCGTGCGCATCGGTCCCCACGAACTGCCCGGGGATCTTGCGGCTGGACAATGGCGCGTCATCGCGGGAATCGATTGACCTTCCCGCGATCCATCCTAAGCGTATCCTCCACCATGAAAAACCTCGCTTTCCTCTGCTCCGCCCTGCTCATCATCACCGGTCTCGTCGGATATTTCGCATGGGAGGCGATCGGGGCGACCAAACAATCCGTCACCGCGATGATCCCCGCTTTCGTCGGGATCCCGATGCTGATCGGTGCGATCATCGCCCTGAAGAAAAACATGCTCGGCATGCACATCGCCGTCACCTTCTCGCTCCTCGGCACCCTCGCCGGTCTCGGACGCCTCGTCCCCGGGCTGATCAAAGGCACCGTCAACTTCGCCGACGCCGCTCCGAAGCTGATCCTCGTGATGACGGTCATTTGTCTCTTCTTCACCGTCATGGCCGTGCGTTCCTTCATCGCCGCCCGACGGGCCCGCGGCTGATCGGGCCCGACTGAACCGGCGCATTCTTGCCCCCTATTCGCGCAAAAATGCCACGATTTCGGCTTGATAATGAGACTGTCTATCATTAAGACTCCCTCATACATGACCGCCCCTGTAAAAAACCATCGTTTCCCCCGTCCCCTCCGACGTGGATTATTGTCCGCGCTGATTCTTTCAGGTCTGGGCCTGGCCCATGCCCAGGACACGACCACCACCACGGCTCCCGTGATCGATGACACGACGAGCGAACTCGACGCCACCGTGGTGACTTCGGCACCGGCGCCCGCTCCCACGCCGGCCGTGCGCCCCGCGACCGCCTCGCGTCCCGCTGAAGTCGTCGTCTACGACACGATCGAACCCGAGGTGATCACCGGTGGCCCGGAGGAAACCTACACGCTCCCCGGTTCCGGTTATTTCGTGACGACACAGGAGATCCGCGAGTTCAATTACACGAATCCGAACCGGGTCTTCGCCCGCGTCCCGGGCGTCTACGTGCGTGAGGAAGACGGGGCGGGATTGTTCCCCAACCTCTCCATCCGCGGCGTCGACGGGACCCGGAATGAGAAAATCACGGTGATGGAGGACGGCATCCTCCAGGCCCCGGCTCCCTATTCCGCCCCTTCCGCCTATTACACGCCCAACATCGCGCGCATGGCCGGAGTCGAGGTGCTGAAGGGCTCCAGCCAGATCGGCTATGGTCCCAACACCACCGGTGGCGTCATCAACTTCCTTTCCACCCCCATCCCCGAGAGCGAGCAATTCTACCTGCGCTCCACCTACGGCAGCAACAACACCTGGCAGGCCCACAGCCACTACGGCGACACCCTCGAGTTCGACGCGGGCAAGTTCGGCTACCTCGCCGAGCTCTACTACAAGCGCTCCGACGGATTCCGCACGATCGAGCCGGGCCGCGGCATTCCCGGGTCCGATCAGACAGGTTATGCGGTGATCGAGCCGATGGTGAAATTCTCGTGGGAACCGAACTCGGCCCTCGACCAGAAGTTTGAATTCAAATACGGCTACTCCGACGTCGATGCCGACGAGAGCTATCTCGGTCTCACCGACTCCGATTTCAAGGCTGATCCCTATCGCCGCTACGCGGGCAGCTTCCTCGACAACATCACGACCGAGCAGCACCGCACCTATCTCAAGTATTCGCTCTCCCCGACCGATGATCTCGATCTGCGGATCGCCGGCTATTACAATCAATTCGAGCGCGATTGGTTCAAGATCCGCAATGTGAACGGCAGCGCGCTCCACACCACGCTCGGGCCGACCGGCAATCCCGCCGATCTCCGCACCCTGCGCGGGCTCGCTCCCGGCAACCTCGGCTATCGTCACAACGCCCGCTCCTACGAGAGCTACGGAGCCCAGTTCTCCGGCGACTACCGCTTTGAGACCGGCGAGATCGATCACACCCTCAACTTCGGCGTGCGCCAGCACGAGGACAACATCCGCCTCTTCCAGGAAAACACCGACGTGGTCCTCGCGGGTCCCGGACTTTTCCCCACCATCATCGACCGTGGCCCCGGATCCGGAGGCAATGGCTATGAGGAGTCCACCGCCACCGCGCTCTGGCTGAAGGACGACATCGAAATCGGCAGCCTCACCGTCACTCCCGGCGTCCGCTACGAGAGCGTCGATCTCCACTTCACCGATTTCGCGGCCGACGCGACCAACACCGTCACCGGCGTGGGCAATGGCGAGCTCGACTGGTGGGTCGCCGGCATCGGCCTGAACTACGAAATCGACGACGCCAACTCGCTCTTCGGAGGCGTTCACCAGGGCATCGCCATCCCCAGTCCGAAAGATTCCGTGGCGAACAACGTCCAGCCCGAGGAAAGCGTCAGCTATGAACTCGGCGTCCGCCACCGCAGTGGCAACTTCAACGCCGAGCTCGCCGGATTCATCACCGACTTCGAGCAGATCATCAGCACCAGCGCCGGTCTCGGCCTCACCGGTATCCCGGTCACGAATGCCGGCACCGCCCAAGTCCACGGGATCGAGGCTCTCGCCAGCTACGATCCGCTGCAAGGCAACGACCTGCGCATGCCCCTTTTCGTCAGCGCGACCTGGACGAGTGCGACGCTCGACCAGGCTCTGGTCGCCGGTGGCGGCGAGAACATCTACGGCGACGGAGCCGGCGGCTCCGGTATTCCCGGGGCCGAGATCCCCTATGTGCCCGAGTGGAAGCTTGCGACCGGGATCGGCCTCGAGACCGATGTCTGGGGCGTCGAACTGGCCGCGACCTACGTGAGCGATACCTTCGGCACCGCGCTGAATTCGCCCGTGCCGGTGACTTCCTCCCGCCAAGGTGAGATCGACGGCGGCATGATCGTCGACCTCGGGGCCTACTACCAGATCAATGAGTCCACCAAACTCATCGGTGGCGTGCACAACCTCTTCGAAGAGGTGATGATCACCAGCCGCATCCCCGAAGGAGCCCGCGTCAACGCGCCCCGCGAATTTTACATCGGTTTTGAAATGCTCTGGGAACCCGGATTTGTCCCCACCGGTGGCAAGTCCGTGATCTCCAAGTGATTTTCCCCTTGGTGTTTTCGCACCACAACCCTCATCGCTCCGCTCCCTGTTGCAGACGGGAGAGCGGGGATCGATGGGGGTTGTTTCCTCCAGACGATCGGCGATTTTCTCCTCCTCCCCCCATGTTTGCCACTTTCAGATCCATCGCCCTCCTGGCGTGGCTCGCCGCCTCCCCGGTCGTTCTGACCGCACAGGAAGCGACCGCTCCGCCGGCCGTTCCGGCCGCGGCAACACCCGCTTCCGTCCTTCAGGAGAAGACGCGCGAATGGATCGAGACGCGACGTCTCATCGGCGCGGAAACCGCCGCCTGGGAGGGAGAAAAAGCTTCTCTCTCCGACCTCAACGCGATCCGCGCGAAGGAGACGGCCCAGCTCGATGAATTCGTGAAGGCTGCGACCGTCCGCGTGGAGGAACTTGGCAAAAAGAAATCGGCTCTCGCCAAGGAAGAGAGCGATTTGAAGGCGTGGCGGGCCAATCTCGAGACCGACCTTTCCCGGCTCGAGTCGGACCTGCGTCCGCTCTTGAAACGACTCCCCGCCCCTCTTCGTGAGAAGATCCAGGAATCACTCGTCCGCCTCGAATCGCCCGAGCCGGATCAGCCGCTCCAGAACCGCGCCCGTGATGTGTTGCTCGTGCTGCAGGCTTGCATGGAATTCCAGAACGCGCTCGCCGTCGATACGGAAGCCCGGGAGATCGACGGTGAACGCCGCGAAGTGGAGGTGCTTTACCTCGGCCTCACCCAGGCCTGGTATGTCGACGCGTCGGGACAGCACAGTGGCCACGGCGTGCCGGGCGAAACGGGCTGGATTTGGACGCAGGACAAGAGCATCGCCTCGCAAGTACGCTCGGCCATCGAGATCCAGACCCGGCGGGCGACACCGGCCTTTGTGGAACTGCCCCTCACCAACGCTCCGTCGGCAAAGGAGGAAGTGAAATGAGCCGCCGCCTCCTTATCGCCCTCTTGGTGGGCCTGGTTCTCTCTCCGGTCTCGCGAGCCCAAAATCCCGCTCCGACCCCCGATGTGAACGCTGCCGCGGCCTCGATCGATCGCGATCTGCGGGCCGCCCTCGACGAACTCGCGGCTCTCCGCGCCTCGATCGCGAAGGAGAAAGCGCCCCTTGCCGCCGAGACGGAGAAAGTCGCCGCCGAGCTCCGGGAAAAGCGAAGGCAGGCCGATCTCGCACGAACCTCGAAAGACGGTGCTGAAGCCGAGTTCACCAAGGCCGAGTCGGATTTGAAAGCCTGGCGCGATGAAAAGCTCTACATCGAGAGCCTCTTCCTCGATTTCCGCCGCAGTTGGGAGACGAGCAAAGGCCTCGCCCTGCTCTCGCAGCCCGGCGAACCCGCGCCCTCCGACCCTGCGGCCGCCAATCCCGCCCTGCCGGGACTGGTCATCGCCGATCTCGCCCGCGGCAGCGCGGTCGCCACGATCGAAGGTGAAGCCTCGGCGGATGACGGCCGCCTCGTGCCCGGCACCTTCGCGAAAGCCGGCCCCGTCCACTGGTTCCTCGCCGCCGACAAGAGCCTTTCCGGTCTCGTCGGCGAAGGCTCCGATCTCAGGCCGAAGGTGGTGAACCGCTCGGTGCCCGCTTCGGCGATTGAAAACCTCCTTCAGGGCAAATCCGCCCGGGTCGCCTTTGATCCGACGATGGGCTCCGCCGTCGCCCTCAGCGAGACCGAGACCGATCTGCTCACCCACGTGAAACAAGGCGGCTTCTGGGTCTATCCCATCCTGCTCCTCGCCCTCATTGCCTTGATCACCGCGCTCATCAAATGGGCTCAATTGGCCCGGATCCGTGAGTTCACAGCAGTCTCCGTGCAAAAGGTGCTCGGTGCGCTCAACGAGGGTCGCACCGCCGAGGCGCTGACCGCCACCTCCGCGATCCGGCATCCCGCCCGCACCTTGCTCGAGCGTGGCATCGCTTTCGTCACCGAAAATCCCAAAGCCTCGCGCGATGATCTCGAAGAGGCGCTTTTCGAGAAATTCCTCGAAGCGACCCCGCCGCTCCAGCGCGGCCTGCCTCTCATCGCGATCGCCTCGGCCACCGCGCCCCTCCTCGGTCTGCTCGGCACCGTCACCGGGATGATGGAGACCTTCCGCCTCATCACCGTCTTCGGCACCGGCGACGCGAAATCGCTCGCTTCGGGGATCTCGGAAGCGCTCATCACGACCGAGTTCGGTCTCGTCGTCGCCATCCCCGCCCTCATCGCCCACAGCCTGCTCTCGCGAAAAGTGCAGGGCATCAAGTCCGTCATGGAAATGACGAGCCTCGCCTTTCTCAACGGCATCAAGAATCCATGATCCTGCCCGGAAAGATCCTGACAGAACTACAAACCATCGGCAGCGGTGGCGGGTGGCTCTTTTGGGCGCTGATGGTGCTGGCTTTCGCGATCGCCTACTCCCTCATGGGGCTCTGGTCGGCGTTGCGTTTCCCCGGGGCTCCGGTCCTCAGCGCGCGGGAATGGACGCGCTTGCTGCGCCATCCTCATGGAGCACCCGATGTGTTTTCCCGCCTCTCCGCGGAACTCTCGCGCTCGGTCGATCCCGGGCGAGCCCTCCAGGAGATCGGACAGCGGCTCTTCGCCCGATCCGACCGCCGCTTTCCCTTCGCCTTCGTCATGATCAGCGCCGCCCCGCTCATCGGGCTGCTGGGCACGGTCTCGGGCATGTTCACCACCTTCGACGGGATGTCCGCCAACGTCGCCGAGAAGCCGATCGACGTGATCTCGAAAGGCATCTTCGAGGCACTCATCACTACCGAGACCGGTCTCGTCATCGGCGTGCCCACCTTCATCGTCTGTGCCTGGCTGAAGAGCCGGCACGATGTGCTGGTGCTCCACTTCCACCAGATCGAATCGCGCCTCCTCGGCGAACTCGGGAAAACTCCCGCCTGAACCATGGCCCGCAGATTCCAGCGACTCGGTGAACTCGAGAACGGAGTAAAGAGCGAGATCGACATCTCGCCGCTCATCGATGTCGTCTTCATCCTCCTCATCTTCTTCATCGTCACGACCGTCTTCGTCGAAGAGACGGGAATCGAGGTGAACAAACCCCGCGCCGCGACGCAGCAGGATCTCGAGCGAAACAGCATCCTCATCGGCGTGAGCCGCACCGGCCAGGTCTTCTATGGAGGCCGCGAAATCGGCGTCGCGGGCGTGCGATCCGTCGTCTCGCGTTTAATGAAGCAGGATCCCATGCCCGTGATCATCCAGGCCGATCGCGAGACTCCGACCGAATCCACCGTCTCCGTCCTCGACGAGGCCCGTCTCGCCGGGGCGGAAAATGTCTTCGTCTCCACCGTGAATGACTGAGCGACACGACAGCTTCTCCGGCGGCCTCCTCCGCCTCGCGACAGCCGCCGGACTCACCGGCGGGCTCTTGCTCTTCCTCGTGGCCATGCGCATCCTCCGGGAGGACAACGCGCCCCTCCTGACCCTGCACAGCCTGGACTCCGTCCAACAGGTCGCCCTGCCCGCGCCGCCGCCGCCACCGCCGGAAAACACGCCGCCTCCCCCGCCCCCGCCGCCGGATCTCCCGCGCCTCCAGATCGAGCTCGATTCCGTCGCCCCTGCGGTGAAGGCATCGCTCGACCGCGACCTCGATCTGCGGCTGAACCGCACCGAATTCGCCCCCCGGCAGGAGGCTCCCCTCGCGCAGATGACTTTTGCCTCGGCCGATCTCGATTCCCAACCGAAGCTCGTCAACAAGCCGACCGTCACCTTTCCCGCCTCGCAGAAGCAAGCCGGGGTGAGCCAGGCCAAGGTCGTGCTCGAGGTCCTCATCAGCAGCGGCGGCATCGTCACGGTGAAACGCGTCCTCGAAAGCCCCCACGACGACTTCACGGAGATGGCCCGATCGTTCGCCACGCGGGCCCGTTTCACTCCTCCGAAAAAGGACGGCCGATCCGTCAATGCTCTCTTCCGCTGGCCCCTCATTCTGAAATCGTGATGCGATCTTTTTCCCTCATCGGTATCGCCCTCGTGCCCGCCTCCCTGGGTGCGGCCGAGCCCCTGCCCATTGATCCGCTGTGGCAGAGCGAGACCTTCCGCAAATCCATCACCGCCAGCTACGGCATCGATTCGCGGATCGAGCCCCGCATCACCGAAGACGAAGCCTTTTACCTGGAAGAGTCCGCCAAAGCGATGGCCGCGAACGATCGGGCCAAGGCCATCGCCGTCTTGCGCGATTCCTCCCTCCTCGAAAAGAGCCCCGCGATGCTCTTCACCCTCGCCTCGCACCTCTTCGAGACCGGCGAGGCCAAAGACGCCGAGGAATCGGTGAAGCACTTCGAGTCCGCCCTCGCCCAGTTTCCGAATTTCCGCGACGCCCATCGCAACTACGGGATCGTCCTCATCCAGCGCGAGGAATTTGAAAAGGCGAAGGTGCATCTCGTCCGCGCCCTCGCCCTCGGCTCCCAGGATGGCACCACCGCCGGCCTTCTCGGCTATTGCCATGCCCGCGACGGTCATCATCAGGCGGCGCTCGATGCCTACCGGCTCGCGATGCTCACCCAGCCCGATGAGAAACAATGGAAACTCGGCGAGGCCCAGGCCTTGCTCGCCTTGAAACGTCCCCGCGAGGCCGCGAGCCTTTTTCAAACGCTCCTCGCCGCCGCTCCGAATGAGATTCCGATCTGGCTCGCCCAGACCGATGCCTGGACCGAACTCGACGAAATCGATCTCGCCACCGCCAACCTCGAGATCGTCCACCGTGCCGGCGCCCTCGATCCCAACGCCTTGCTCTCCCTCGGTCATCTCTATCTGCAGAATGATCTGCCCGATCTCGCGCTCGAGCGATATCGCGCCGCGCTCGCCACCGCCACTCCGCCGACGCCGTCACGCGCCGTCGAGGCGCTCGAGCTTTTCCTTTCCCAGTCCGACTGGTTGCGCGCCAAGGAGTATGTGACCGCCCTCGAGACGGTCGCGCCGTATCGCGAGGCCTTCGACCCGGCCAAGGGGGAAAAAGAGCTCCTCTCCCGCCTCGTCCGCGCCCGCGCCATGCTTGAGCTCGAGACCGGGGATGCCGCCGCCGGAGCCAAACGCATCGAGGAATGGCTCGGCCGCGAGCCACTCGATGGCGAATGCCTCCTCCTCCTCGCCCGCTTCCGTGAAGAGGCCGGACAAAAGATCGAGGCCGGCATGTTGCTCGAACAAGCCGCCCGCGTCCCCGCGACCGCCGCTGCCGCCCATCTCGCCCACGGCCGGCTCCTCGTCGCCGCCGCCGACTACGAAACGGCACTCGGGCATCTTGAGAAATCGCAGGAGCTGAACCCCAGTGAGAGTCTTGCGAGTTATATCACCGCCATCCGCGAGCTCGTCGGTCCGGGTGCAAAGTAGCAAAGTAGAAGCGGCGTCCCGCAGCTTCCTCACGACTCCGATCCGTTGACTCGATCGATACTCGAACGGTCGGATCCAGCGGCGGGACGCCGCTTCTACCTTAAGTCGAGGGACCGGAACCTTTTACTTTTTCCCATTTCCCATTTACTGTCGCGCAACTCCTCGTCCCGTGCTCCCCTGGTTCCAGAACAACGCCTTCCCTCTCTACCTCGCCCCCATGGCGGGAGTGACGGATCTGGTCTTCCGCCGTCTCTGCAAGGAGCTCGGTGCCGACGTCATGGTCACGGAATTCGTCTCCGCGGAGGGCATCATGCAGGCGGACGAGCGGACGAGGATCTACACGGAATTCGACGACGCCCAGCGCCCCGTCGGAGTGCAGCTCTTCGGCGCTGATGGCCCCCGCATGGCCGAGGCCGCCAAAAAAATCATCGATTGGAAACAGCCCGACTTCATCGACATCAACTTCGGCTGCCCCGTCAAAAAGGTCGTTTCCAAGAACGGTGGCTCGTCGCTCCTGAAGGATTGCCCCACCCTTGCCGACGTCGCTTCCTCGATTGCCAAAGGCGTCGGCGACCGCGTGCCCGTCACCGCCAAGATCCGCATCGGCTGGGATCAGAATCTGATCAACGCCCCCGAAGTCTGCCACATTCTCGAGGACTGCGGGATGCAGGCCATCGCCATTCACGGCCGCACCCGCGCCCAGGGCTACAGCGGCGAAGCCGACTGGGAGGTGATCGATCGATGCAGCCGCACCGTCTCCGTTCCCGTCATCGGCAATGGTGACATCTCCTCCGGCGCCGATGTCGCGAGACGACGCGAGAGCACCGGCGTCAGTGGAGTCATGATCGGCCGCGCCGCGATGGCCTACCCTTGGATCTTCCGCGAGGCGAAGGAGTACCTCGCCACCGGGCGCGTCCCCGAAACCGTCCCGCTTGAGGAACGCTGGAGTTTCATCCTCCGCCATGCCCGGCTCCTCGTCGAGTGGGGCAAGTTCCCCAGCGAACGCCACGCCATGCAGTCCTTGCGCTCCCGGCTCATGGCTTACACGAAAGGGTTGAAGGGTGGCAAATTCCTGCGCCAGAGATTCTCCACCGTCTCATCCATCCGTGAACTGGAGGATCTCGCCGCCGAACATCTCGACAGCGTCGCCTCGCTCGAGGAAGACGAATCCGACGAGTCGGAGACGATCCTCCTCACCGATCCGACCTGAGCCGACCTGAGCCGCCAGGAGGGCTTGAAATCAAGCCGCCGTGGCCGTCTCTTCCTCCATCGCCGGAGTGCGGGCGGGGGCATGATGGCTCTCGGAAGCCTCGAAGCAGTAGATCCCCTCCAGCCGCTCGGCCTCGGCCATGAGCTTTCCGAGGTCGGCCAACATGCGCTCCTCACGCGTCCTGCGGGCCGCCATCTGACGGAAAAACAGCCGCCAGCCACGCCACAACTCGGGCAGCTTCACACAAAAAATGAGGAAGAGCAGAGCAAGGCAGATCAGAAAGAATCCGGCGTAGACAGTCGATACAGGAGGCATGGCTTCCAAAAAAGCGGTTTCGAAACAGAGGTTACCGAGGTTTTCCTAAATTTAAAATGATTTTTTCTATTTTTTAAAATTTTGAGTTTCCTAGGAATTGTTCCCGAGCCCCCTGCGAAGTTGAGCTTTTGCGGGAGCGACTTACACTGCGACGTTCTTCGTCCATGTCCGTCCGTCTTCGCTCTCTCCTCCCTCTCGGCCTCCTCGTGATGGCCGGGCCTTGGCTTGTGCCCGGGGCGATGGGACAGACGGCAGCCCCGTCGGCGACACCGGCTCTTTCCGGCTCCTCGATGCCTTTGCGGCTCGACCTGTCGCGTCGGGATCTGAAGAACTTCGTCACGGACAAGGAAGCCCTTGCTCCCTACTCCCTCGCGGAAGGTGCGGTCGCCGACCTCCACGATGTCTTCGCCCTCGGATCGGTGAGCGCGCCCTGGGCCATTTTCTGGGATTCCCGGTCGTGCCGCTTGCTCGGGATCCTCGATCTCGAGGCCAAGCCCGAACCGGTCACCGCCTCCTCCGCCCCCGCTTCGGGAGAGGCCACGCCCGACGAAGACACGCCCGATTCCTCACCGTACCTGCTGAAGGCGAGCGGTCCCTTTCCCCTCGCGAAGACCGCAGGAGCCTCCGGCACGCCCCGCTACTTCGGATTCCGGCTCGTGAAAGACGTCCCCGAATTTCTTTACACCTGCGGATCCCTCTCCATCGAAGAGCGTCTTTGGCTCGATGAGGGTGGCAAAGTGCTGCGCCAACGATTCTCGGTAAAGGATGCCGCCAAGGGGCTTCAGATTTCCGTGCCCGAGGCTTGGAAAGGCCGTGTCACCTCCTCGGCCGGCACCTGGAAAGGCGCGGTCCTCAGCGTTCCCAAGGAAGCCGTTGCCGAAGTCATCCTCACCTACCCGCTGGCCGCTCCGGCGGAGGCGACCTCCGAACCCACCACGCCCGACTCGAATTGAGCGCCCGCCTCCCCATTTACCTGCTCGTCGGACTGACCCTCGCGACACCGGCGACGGCTGCCGAGACCGCCCCCGGCACCGCTGCCGGTGATACCCGCGAGCGCCGTTTCATCGAGATCACGCCGAATGACCAGGTGCCGACGATCCGGGCGATCACTCCCATCGATGGATCGAACGTCTTTTTCCTGAATCACCGGGGACAAGTCGGTGTCGCGAAGTTTTCCCCCGGTCTCAGCCAGATCGGGTGGGAATTCTACTCCGAGGTGAAATTGAACGCCCTCCCCTCCCTCGCCCTCGGGCCAGGCTATTCGGTGCTTTCGGCTTCGCCCTACGAATTGACCCAGGGCTTCGACACCGACCGGGATGTGGAACTCGATTTCTTTCAGGCGCTCGTGCGGGAATGGACCGACCGGGACAAGGGTGTCGTCATCACCGCCGGCCCCGTCGCCGATCCGCACGGCCGCGTTCTCTTCGCCCTCTCCCCGCATGCCCTGAAGGCCGGCGATCCTCCCAAGGCGAGGCTCATGGCCTGGGTCCCTGCAACGGGTTCACTCATCCCGGTAACGGAGAGTGAACTGCTCATCGATGGTTTCGCCTTGCGCCGCGATGGCCTGCTCGCCACCCGGCTGGCCATGCCCGACTACACCGACGGCTTTTTCCTCTCGCTCACCGAATTGCCTCCGCCCGTGCCTGACAAACCGGCCGAAGCTCCCTCGCCGATGCCTTTCACCCTGCCCTCGCTGATCATCCCCGCCGAGATCACCAAACGCGATCGCCCCGACCAGCCGGTCTTTTTCGATGAGGAAGGGCGCAGTAAGCTCCTGCTCGTTTGTCCCGTCTCGCATCACCTCATCGAGGTCGTCCCCGAGAAGGTCGACGGCCTCTGGCAGGGGGCCATTCTCCTTCGGGCGCTCTCTCCCAAACCGATCTACACGGCCGCCGCCGTCGAATCCGGTCTGCTCCTCGGGGGCGGAGATGAGGGATTCGTGCCCTTGCAGGACGATCCGTCGGTCCATCGCATCACCCGGCTCGATCTCGCCGCCGATGGCATCGCCCTGGCCTTCAGCCAGCCGGTCGATCGGTACGAGGCGGTGAAGCCGGAAAACTACTCCGTCAAGGCCATCGCCCTCGGTGGCGGTGAGAAGACCCTCGCGATCCAGCCGGTCGTCGAGTCGGATGGGCGGCACCTCGTGCTGCGTTGCGAGTTGCCCGGGCCCGGTAGCGTCCTCCGCGTCGTCTGCCAGAACCTCCCCTCCGAGAAGGGTGGAAAGCTCCTCCACGCGTCCGCCTTCTACACCCTCCACTCCCGCTGAACGGGGATCGGGTGGGCCGGATTATTTCGCGATGCCCTGCGGCACCTTCGCCCCCGCGTCGGCGAGACGTTTCATCACCTCCGCCAGCAGCCACAGATTCATCTCCGCGGATCCTTTCGTATCGATGAGATCCTGCGTGTAGCCCAGTTCAATCGCGAGCTTTTTGCGGGCTCCGTAACTGGGATCGAGATCGACCGTTCTGAGCAAATCCGAGATCGAGCGACGCCAATCCGGCGCATCCGGATGCGCTTTGGCCAGGGAATCCAGGTGCTCCGCAAAGTCAATCCCCAGCACGGGATGACCTTCCGGCCGGTCACAGATCCGGGCCACCAGTTTGGAGAATGAGCTCATGCGAGGGAGATTAGGCGGGGAGTTCTTTCTGACAAGGAGGAAGATTGGGAATTCCCTTCTCTGTCTCCTTCCCGGCTTCCGTGGCCCGCTTCCTCCCTCCCAAACAAAAACCCCCGCCCGGTTTCCCGGACGGGGGTCTGTGGTTGAATCGTCGTCTTTGACGCCGGATGGATCAGCTCGTGTAGGCGGTCTCGCCGTGCGAGGTCGTGTCGAGACCGGCGGCTTCGTCCTGCTCGCTGACGCGGAGGCCCACCGTGTATTTGGCGATGAGCAGCGCGATCACCGAGACCACTCCGCTCCACCCGATCGTGACGAGGACGCTGAGAATCTGTTTCATGAGCTGCCCGTCGGCCGCGCCACCGCGGACGAAGACACCCGTGAGGATGGCACCGACGATCCCGCCGATGCCGTGCACCCCGAAGACGTCGAGGCTGTCATCGTATTTGAGGGCGCGCTTCATCGTGGTGGCGCAGAAGTAGCAGACCACCGCCGAAACCGCGCCGATGATGAGGGCTCCGACCACCGTCGAGGTGCCCGAGGCCGGGGTAATGGCCACGAGGCCGGCGACCGCTCCGGTCGCGGCACCCACCGCGGTGGGTTTTTTCGTCACCATCCACTCCACCAGCATCCACACGAGGACGGCAGCCGCCGTCGCGATCTGCGTCGTCAGCATGGCGTAACCGGCGGAACCGTTCGCCGCCACCGCGCTGCCGGCGTTGAATCCGAACCAGCCGACCCAGAGCAGGGCCGCACCGATCACGGTGAAGGGCACGCTGTGGGGATGCATCGCCGTGGCACCGAATCCCTTGCGTTTGCCCACCATGATACAGGCGACGAGACCCGCGATACCCGCGTTGATGTGCACCACGGTGCCGCCCGCGAAGTCGAGCACGCCCCATTTCGAGAACAGGCCGATGTTCACCGCCCAAGCCATGTGCCAGATCGGGAGGTAGGAGAAAGTCGCCCAGATCGTCGTGAAGATCAGCACCGCCGAGAACTTCATGCGCTCGGCGAAGGCTCCCACGATGAGGGCGGGAGTGATGATGATGAAGGTCATCTGGAAGGTCACGAAGACGCTCTCAGGGATCGTGCCGCTCAAGGACTCTGCCTCGACCCCCTTCAGGAACATCTTCGAGAAATCCCCGAAAAAGGCCCCTTCCCCGGTCGTCGCGACGCTGTAGCCATACACGACCCAGATCACCGACATCAGCGCGGCGATAACGAAACACTGCACCAGAACGGAGAGAACGTTTTTCGCCCGCACGAGGCCGCCGTAGAAAAGGGCCAGACCCGGCAGGGTCATCAGCAGGACGAGCACCGTCGAGGTCAGCATCCAGGCGGTGTCGCCCGTATCGGGCGCCGCCGGGGCCGCGTCTTGGGCAAAAAGTGAACCGGTCGCTCCGAGGAGCACCGCCAACAGGGAGAGCCTTTTCCAAGGCGCGGACTGATGCATGGATCTTTTGAGGGTTGAGTTGGTTTACCAAAAAACGCCGGCTCTTCCGAACCGACGCAAGTCCAATGGTAGCAACTGCCATGCCAAGTCTCTCATTTTCATGCACCCACCGATACCTTACGCCGATTTTGCCACGTTCCTCCGACTCCCTCCGCTTCGGACCTCCGCCCGACTTACCACCCCCGCTCCCCCTCCCCGTTGCGCCCTCGCGAAAACCGCCTAACCTGTCGGCGTTCATGAAAGCCATCCCGCGCCTCGTCGCGCTGCTCACCGTCCTGCTCGTCTGCGCGCCGCTCTTTACCGGAGGACAGGGCCTTTTCCAGCGCGACGCCAAGGCCGCGATCTACCGGAAGGCGAAGAAGTATCATCTCGTCCCCATCGAGACGGCCGTGCCCGAGGCCTTCATCGATCTCCGCTACAAGATCACCTCCGCCGCCGGCAAGCCGCTCTATCTCACCGAGATGCCGGCCCTGATCCATCGCGCCACCGCCGCGAAGCTACGCAAGGTCGCCGAAGAGCTGAAACCCCACGGCTATTATCTGAAAATCTGGGATGCTTGGCGTCCGCCGGAGGCCCATCAGGCCCTCTGGGACGCGGTGCAGGACGAACGCTACGTCGTCCCTCCGAGCAAGGGCCTTTCCTGGCATTGCTATGGCATCTCCGTCGATCTCACCCTCGCCCGGGCCGACGGCACCGAAGTGCCGATGCCTTCCAAGTTCGATGAATTCTCCACCCGGGCCGCCTCGCGCTATACCGGAGGCGATCCCGAGATCGCGCGCCGCGTCACCCTGCTCCAGACCGCGATGAAGAACGCCGGCTTCCGGGTCATCGAATCGGAATGGTGGCACTTCGACGACATGCGCGCCGAAGGCGGGATCCGAAACGTCACCGCCGCGGATCTGGGCATCCGCATGCCCTGACAAAGCCACAATGGAATCCGACGCCGTCGCCATCGTCCGCGAGCTCCGCGCCGCGGGCCACGAGGCCTGCTTCGCGGGCGGTTGCGTGCGCGATCTCCTCCGCGGCGTCGCTCCGAAGGATTTCGACATCGCCACGAGCGCCCGCCCCGATGAGATCCAGCGACTCTATCCCAAGGCCGATTCCATCGGCGCCCACTTCGGCGTCATGCTGGTAAAACGGGGCGGTCACTTCTACGAAGTCGCCACTTTCCGCGA
Source organism: Verrucomicrobiales bacterium (assembly GCA_016795385.1). Lineage (GTDB taxonomy): Bacteria > Verrucomicrobiota > Verrucomicrobiia > Verrucomicrobiales > DEV007 > Arctic95D-9. The sequence continues at coordinate 31,573 of JAEUHI010000003.1, forward strand.
GGACGGCGACTACCACGACGGACGCCGTCCCAGTTCGGTGACCTTTTCCGATGCCGCGGCCGACGCTCGCCGGCGCGATTTCACGATCAACGGCATGTTCTACGATCCTCTCACGGAAGAGGTCATCGACCACGTCGGCGGCCGTGCCGATCTCGGGGCCCGCCTCATCAGGGCGATCGGTCAGCCCCTCGATCGCTTCCGCGAAGACTACCTGCGCCTGCTCCGGGCGATCCGCTTCGCCACCCTCCTCGAATTCGAGATCGAAGAAGGCACCTGGGAAGCCATCCGCGAAGTCGCGCCCCGCATCACCGACATCAGTCCCGAGCGCATCCGCGAAGAGCTCGACAAGATCTGGAAAAGCCCCCATCGCGTCCGTGGATTCGACCTGCTCGTCGACAGCGGCCTCATGCGGGCCATCCTTCCCGAGATCCTCGATCTGCAAGGCTGCGAGCAACCACCGCAGTTCCACCCCGAGGGCGATGTCTTCGTCCACACACGCCTCATGCTGTCGCTCCTGCCGCCCGACGCCAGTCTGCCCCTCGTCCTTTCCGTGCTTTTTCACGACATCGCCAAACCCGCCACCTTCACCCTCGATCCCGCCGAGGGGCGCATCCGCTTCAACGGACACGAAAAGGTCGGTGCGGAAATGACCGAGACCATCCTCAGGCGTCTCCGGTATCCCAACGCCATCATCGACGCCACCGTCTCGGGCGTCGCTCATCACATGCAGTTCAAGGACGTGACGAAGATGCGCACCGCCACCTTGAAGCGATTCATGGCCCGCGAGCACTTCGCCGACGAGCTCGAGTTGCATCGCGTCGACTGCCTCGGCAGCAATGGCCTCCTCGGAAACTACGAATACCTTCTCCAAAAGCAGGAAGAATTCGCAGCCGCACCCCTGTTACCCCGGTGGTTCCTCCAAGGGGGCGACCTCATTGCCCGGGGCTGGAAGGCAGGCCCGGACCTCGGCCGGATCCTCACCGAGGCCCACGACCTGCAGCTCGACGGCACCCATACGACCCGCGAGGAAGCGCTGGCCTGGCTGGAGGAAAAGACTCCATCCTGATCTCCGTCCTTGCCGACCCAACAGGGTCGGATGCCCCGGCAAACCCTGTTGGGCCGTGCCAACGTCATGCCGAATTTCGAGCTTGAACCGGGACTTGGTTTCCTTCTACCCTCATCGACCCACAACATGACTGCCGCCCCCGCCCTCTTCGCCACCCATACCTTGGTTTTCGCGATGGGAATCGGCGTGCAGGAGATGCTGGTGATCTTTTTGATCCTCCTGATGCTTTCCGTGCCTGCGATCGTCGCCGTTGTGATCGTCCTGTTTGTCGCACGCAAGGCGAACCGGTCCGCGTCTTCACCAGCCCCGGTTCCATCGGCCCGGTCCCGTGAGGAGCGTCTGGCGGAACTCGATGGGTTGCTCGCCCAATCCTTGATTACCGAAGCCGAATACCAAACGCAGCGGGAAAGAATTTTAGGAGAGTTGTAGCCTGACGCCGAGTCTCCCGTTGCTCCGCCACGGCACCCGCGCATGCGCCGCGGCGAAAGACGCATTTTGGCTGGCACTGCCGTTCGCGATCCGCTTCACTGGGAGTTCACCCTATACCCTCCCTCCCAGCCCGTCATGCGTTCCGCCCTGCCCGTCTCACTCGCCGTCCTTTTTCCTGTCTTTCTGCTTCTGCAAGCCGCGCCGCCGGCGGGACTCCCGAAATTCGAACCCCAGGTGATCGATGCGGCAGTCGAGATCGGCTATGGACTCGCCATCGGCGATGTCGACGGAGATGGGAAATCCGACGTGCTGCTCTGCGACAAGCGCGAGATCTCGTGGTTCCGCAATCCCGATTGGCAGGAGGCCACCATCGCGAAAAACCTGACGCTGCGCGACCACGTCTGTCTCGCCGCCGCCGACATCGATGGCGATGGCAAGGTGGAGGTCGCGGCCGGTGCCCAATGGAATCCCGGCGAGACGACCGACAAGGCCCAATCGGGAGCCGTCTTTTTCCTCCAGCGCCCGGAATCGGGCGAGGGACCGTGGAAACCGGTGCCGCTCTATCACGATCCCACCACCCACCGCATGCGTTGGGTCAAGACGGAGAAGGGCCACGACCTCGTCGTGCTGCCACTCCACGGGATCGGGAACAAAGACGGGGCGGGCGAAAATCCCGTCAACGTGCGCAGCTACCGCGTCGATCCCGCGAAGGCGGGCGAGGAGGCGGCCTGGAGCCATGAGGTGCTCGGCACGAAGCTGCACGTGACCCACAATTTCGACATCCGCGACGGATACCTCTACATCGGAGGCAGCGGCGGAGTCTCGCGCGAAAAGGCCGACGGATCGGAATCGACGATGCTGGTGACACCGGAGAATTCGACACCTCCGACCCGCGGGGTCGGCGAGATCGCGAAGGGATCCGATTTCATCGCCGCGGTCGAGCCTTTCCATGGGAATGACCTCGCCGTTTATCGGGAAAAAGAAGGGGTCTGGTCGCGCACCCTGCTCACCGATGCCCTCAATCAGGGCCATGCTCTCGGCGTCGCCGATTTCAATGGGGACGGCCGCGAGGACGTCGTCGTCGGCTGGCGGAATCCCGATGCCGAGGGCCATGTCGGCGTAAAAATCTTTTTCCAGAAGGCCGACGGTTCGTGGGAAAACGCCTTCTGGGTGGCGCGCGACCTCGTCGCCGCCGAGGACCTGAAGGTCGCGGATCTGAACACCGACGGCCGCCCCGACATCGTCGTGTCGGGCCGGAGTTCCAACAATCTCGTCATTTTCTGGAACCGGCCTTGATCCGAATGGGCCGCTTCACGTGGCCCCTCCGGCCTTGCATCGCCGGGAGTCGCGGGGCACATTGACGGAACCCCTCCCCGAACATGCGACGCTCCGCCTTCGTTCTCCTCTGCCTGCTTCCGGCGATCCTCTTCACCGCTTGCGCCACCAATCCGGCGGAACGGCGCGTGCAGAAATTCCCCGAGCGCTTCGCGGGTCTGACGGATCGGGAAAAAGATCTCGTCCTTCGCGGCGAGGTCACGGAGGGCATGTCACAGGATGCCGTCTTCATCGCGTGGGGCAATCCAGGGCGCGTCATGGCCGGCAGCCGTGATGGCAAAGGCAGCGAGCGCTGGGCCTATTTCCACACCGCTCCGGTCAGCACCTATTCGGTCGGCTACGGGGCTTGGGGGCCGCATCCCTTTTATTCCGCCTACGGCGTGCACCCCGTCTACGGGTATGGGTATGGCCCCGGTTGGGGCTTCGGCTCGGGAGTCGATTACGTGCCTTACCTCGACCGCACCGTCGAATTCGTGAACGGCAAGGTCGTGGCCTGGGAGCGGCTCCGTTGAGGATCGCAACATGGAGGATCGTTTCGGCCATCACATCAGCTACCTGCGGGTTTCCATCACGGACCGCTGCAACGAGCGCTGCCAATATTGCATGCCTCACGAGGAGCAGGATTGGCTGCCCCGTTCGGAGGTTCTCAGCTACGAGGAAATCCTCCGCGTCATCCGCGTGGGCGCCGGTCTCGGCATCACGAAGGTGCGCGTCACCGGCGGCGAACCGCTGACCCGGCGCGACGTGGTGTGGTTTCTCGAAGAGCTGGCGCGCATCGAAGGGATCCGCGATCTGGGTCTCTCCACCAACGGAACCCTCCTCGCCCGCCCTCTCGCCGACGGACGCACCACCGCGCAAGCCCTGCGCGACGCGGGTGTGCGGACCGTGAACGTCTCCCTCGACACCCTCGATCGCGAGACCTATGCCACCACGACCGGCCGCGATCTCTTCCCCGACGTCATCGCCGGGATCGACGCGGCGCGCGAGGCGGGGTTTGAGAGGATCAAACTCAACACCGTGCTGATGCGGCATCGCAACGAGCACGAGCTCTGGGACCTCGCCGCTTTCGCCCATGAGCGTGGACTCCTCCTCCGCTTCATCGAGCTGATGCCCGTGAGCACCACCGAAGTCCTCACCGAAGACAACTTCCTCGCCGCGGGCGAGGCGAAACGGCTCCTCGAATACCGTCTCGGACCGCTGACACCTCGCCCTGACATTCGCACCAACGGTCCGGCCTCCTATTTCGAAGTGCCCGGCACCGGACAGATCCTCGGCTTCATCGGGGCGATGACGAATCTCCATTTTTGCGAGAGCTGCAACAAGCTGCGCCTCACCTGCGAAGGCAAGCTGCGCCCCTGTCTCGGCAGCCATCTCGAATTCGACCTGCGCGAGGCCCTGCGCGATCCGGAAACGGACGATGCCGGCATTGCCCGCCTCATCCGCGAAGTCGTCGCCCGTAAGCCGGAGAAACACGACTTCCGCGAAAACTACCAGCCCGGCCGGAAGATGATCGCGATCGGGGGATGAGATCTCCGTCCCCGGGGTCACGGACCCCGGCTACAAGGATGCCTCCACCTCGGCCGCCGTCATTTCTCCGTCGAACACGATGTAACGGAACCTCGACTCGTAGGCCTTCCCCGGCTCGATCGTGAAGGGTTCCTCGACCATCGGGGAAAAGACGAAGTAAGGCTTCGAGGGATGAAGCCGAACCCATTGCGGCGCGCGAAAGTTTTCCGGGTGCGGGATCGCGATGATGCCACATGCATCCCCCTCGAGTTGCCCTGACATTTTCACCCACTTCGGCCGGGTGTGGTTCCCGGCGACGCGGTCCTTCCCTTCATTGGTGACGATGCGATCGGGCACCTCGTCGAGCCAGGCGGCGTTTCCACGGATCGCCATCCCACCATAGTGATATTTCTCGATCACGAGCGGCTTCGTTCCCACGCATTGCTGCGAGGAATGCAGGTCGATCCGGTAGCGTCCGTCGACGAGCGACACCCGCACCTTCCAGGTCTCGTCGAGCACGGGCTCGGCGCCACCAGGCGCGGTGAGATCCTCGTAGCGATGGAGCACGTCGAAGCCGACCTCCTCATCGGAATGAATGGCGAGGGTCTTCACGTAGGAAACGCGCCCGCTCCCCTGTTTCTGATTCCAAAACTCGGGAGCCCGGCCATCGAAGGCGGTCTTCGTCCAGGCGAAGAAGAGCCCGTGCTGATGCGGATGATCCGGCGCATAATCGCCCGTGATCACCTTGCCCGAAGGCGTGCAAAGCGGATGGATGTAGCCGGTGCGGGTGTAGAGCGGATCGTTCTTCGCGGCCTCTTCGCTCGGCTGTTTGTGATACCGCATCACGAGAGCATTCCCGTTGCGCACTTCAATGGCGGCGTCGCTCTCGAGGCAGCGGAGTTGGGCGGAGGCAGTAGTGAGGAAAAAGAGACCGCCGCAGAGGACGGAAAGAAGTTTCATCCGACCAGAGAACACAAAAAGAGCGACGCGGTCAATCCCGCCGATGGACCGGGATTCCAGAAAGTCCCGGAGGGACGCCAGAAGGTAGCCGAGGGTGGACCGAGCGAAGCGAGTGGAACCCCCGGATGGAAATCAACCCACGCAAAGCGCCCCGGCGGGGCGCGAGAAGCGTGGAGATTGCCGACAACAGGCGGAGAGCGAGACGGACGCAGTGATTGCGGTCAAGCACGTCAAGCGCGGAAGAATGGGAACGCGAATGTCAGCGAATTGACACGAATGAGGGTACCCACCCGTCCACATCCTCCCCTCCGATCCGCTTGCACGCTCCCGCGGTGGCGGCGAAGATGGGCGCATGGAAAACACCCCGTCACTCACCCACCTGCGTCCCGATGGCTCCGCCGCGATGGTCGATGTCTCGGAAAAGCCGGTGGTGCGGCGAGAAGCGGTGGCCTCGGGCTTCATCGCCCTGCAGTCCCCCACCCTTTCCGCGATTCTCGAGGGTTCGGTGCCGAAGGGAGACGTCCTCGCCGTGGCCCGGGTCGCGGGGATCCAGGCCGCCAAACGCACCGCCGATCTGATTCCGCTCTGCCACCAGCTGCCGCTCACGAAAGTGGCGATCGATTTCGACGCCCGGGCGGACGGTCTGATCATTTCCGCCACGGTCCGCACCGATGCGAAGACCGGCGTCGAGATGGAGGCCCTCACCGCCGTCTCGGTCGCCGCCCTGACGATCTACGACATGTGCAAGGCCATCGACAAGACGATGGTGATCGGTCCGGTGGAGTTGGTCGAGAAGAGGAAGGGGAGTGAGCCGTGAACAGTAACAAGTAAACGGTGAGCAGAGACTACGAAGACGCCCACTGATTACAGATTACAGATTACAGATTACAGATTACAGATCACCCCTCCCACGCCACCGCGACCTGCTTCGAGCTGCCGAGTCCTTCGATCCCCAGCTCAACCACGTCGCCGGGCTTGAGGAACTGCGAGGGTTTGAAGCCCATCCCGACTCCAGGAGGAGTGCCGGTCGAGACGATGTCGCCGGGCTCGAGGGTCATGAATTCGCTGAGGTAACTCACGAGGTGGGCGATACCGAAGATGAGTTTGTTCGAGTTGCCGTTCTGCTTGGTCTCGCCATTGACGGTGAGCCACATCTTCAGGTTTTCTGGATCGGCGATTTCATCGGAAGTCGCGAGGAAAGGACCAATGGGCGCGAAGGTGTCGCAGCTCTTGCCTTTCACCCACTGCCCCCCACGCTCGAGCTGGTAGGCTCGCTCGCTGTAGTCGTTGTGCAAGACGTAGCCGGCGACGTGCGAAAGAGCCTCCTCCTGGGTCACATAACTGGCCTTTTTTCCGACGACGAAGGCGAGTTCGACCTCCCAGTCGGTCTTCTCACTGCCACGGGGGATCACGACGGGATCGTTCGGTCCGACCATGGCGCTGGTGGCCTTGAAAAAGACGATCGGCTCCTTCGGAATGTCCATGCCGGCCTCGGCGGCGTGATCGGAGAAGTTCAGTCCGATGCAGATCAACTTGCCCGGACGCGCGACGGCGGAGCCGAGCCGCGTGTCCTCCGAAACGCGGGGAGCGGAGGCGGCGTTGGCCTCGAGCCAGGCGGCGAGGCGATCGAGATTCGCCGGATCGGCGAAAAAGTCGTGATTCCAGTCCATGCCGAAGGCGGAGGCATCGATGCGCGTGCCGTCTTCGAGTTGCAAACCGGGTTTCTCGGAGCCCTTGGGGCCAAAGCGGAGGAGTTTCATCGCCCCGACCCTAACGATCCCCCCCCGCTTCGTCAAACGGCCGGAAGACGCCCCTCGGGATTTTTCCAACGTGGCGCGTTCAGCGTTTGGAAAGATGCGATGAAGGCGGTGTCGGCACGGCCTTCCAGAGCGATTCGGAGAAGTAGTCGCGGCCGAAGCGGTCGGGCCGCGCCGTGGTGTAGTAGATGCGCTCTTCGTCGAAAAGCTGCTCGGGGCGGTAAGGATCGGTCGCTTCTCCCAGTTCCACGAGATCCTCACGCGTCACTTCCTGCTGCAAGGTGGTCTCCAACAAATACTGTTTGCCGCCGGCCTTCACCACGACCCAGGCGTGCTGGCCGATGTTTCCATTCCAACCGATCGCGACCCTGGCATCAAAGCCCGCACCCACGAGGACATCGGCGAGCAGGATGGAGGTATCCTCGCAGTCACCCGCCGCTTCACTCCACGTCTCGGACGGACGCTTCCAGACCTCGCGCACCTCGTCCTCGCTCCCGGAGGGGCGCTCTTGATCGAGCTCGTATTGACAATGAGCGGCGACTTTCTGCCAGAGGGCGAGGATCCGGTCCTCATCCGATCCGGTCTCCGGCACGGGAGTTCCCGGCAAGGTGAAGCCCTCGAAGAAGTCGGGCGCTCGCCGGATCTCGCCGGAGATATCCACCGCGAGCACATCGAAGGGCAGCTCGCAATGGGGGCAGGAAAGGATCAGGGTGCGGGAGTCGCGATCGAGTTCGAGGGCGTGGATCTCATTGCAATGGGGACACCGGTTGTGGAAACGCCCCCCCTTCTCATTCGCCGCGTGCAGTGAAAACTCGGGGATGCGGCGCGACATCACGGCGAGAGCCCCGAGGCGACCTCCGGCGCGGAAGACCGTCGTGTTGATGGCGTCGAACTCCGGATTGGCCACCGCCGTCCAGCCGCCGATCTTGCCCAGGAGTTCCTCGCGATCCCGGGAGGTCACGAGATTGGCGGCGAGATATTGCGCCCCGGGGAAGCGGCCCTGCACCGCGTCGAAGACTTCATCGAGCTCGAGATCGGCCGGCTTCGGGTGGGCGAGCACGAAGGATTCAAGGTAGGTCTGGAGCGACTCGTCGCCTTTCACCTCATCCACGCCGCCGGGGAGACGCACCCGGTTGATGCGGGCCATCGCATCCGAGCGGAAGCCTCGCTGGAATGCGGCGTCGATCTCCGGCATCGACCGGAAGATCCCGAGCAGGTCCACCCGGCCGGATACATGCAATCCAGCGGAGAGGGCCAGCCCTGCGGCAAGCATGACGCTGCCGAAGCTGAGAAGGCCTCGCACCATTCTTTCTCGAATCTGTCTGTGTTTGTGTGTTCGGGAAGTGTCGCCACGTCCCGGTGGTTTCGTTATGGAAATTATAAACTTCCTCCGAAGCCTTGTCACAGATTATTTCATTCGAAACCGCAGGAAAAGGCAAATTTTTTAAAATTTCCTGACGTTCGGCGAGAGTGGAACGTCACGATGCCTTTTCCAAGGCTCGGGAATGGAGGCCGGTCAGAGTCAAAATCAGGCGGCCGCCGCGACCGACTCTTCGTCGCCCTCGTAGGCCTCGTCGCCCAAATCCGGGCGCTCCAGGTCCGCGAGAAGGCGCAGGCTGGTCTCGATCCCGGTCACAAGAGACTCGAGCGCATCGAGGCCTTCGTCGATGCGGTCGAATTGATCCGCCACCGCATCCCCGAGCAGCTCGCGCAGGGACACCACCTTCGGAGCCTCCACCGGAGCGACAGCTGGAAGAATCTCCTCGGCAACGATCTCCTCGGCAACGATCTCCTCGGCAACGATCTCCTCGGCAACGATCTCCTCGGCCACGATCTCCTCGGCCACGATCTCCTCGGCCACGATCTCCTCGGCCACGATCTCCTCGGCCACGATCTCCTCGGCAACGATCTCCTCGGCAACGATCTCCTCGGCAACGATCTCCTCAGCCACGATCTCCTTGGCCACGATCTCATCGGCCACGATCTCCTCGGCCACGATCTCCTCGGCCACGATCTCCTCGGCCACGATCTCCTCGGCCACGATCTCCTCGGCCACGATCTCCTCGGCCACGATCTCTTCGGCCACGATCTCTTCAAGAGCCTCTTCGAAGCCCGTCACCTCCGCGATTTCCGCAGGAGATTCCTCGGGCGCAAAGACCACCGGCTCAACCCGGGCGACGGGAGAGGAGCGCATCAGCTTGGCGAGCCCCGCGGCAGCTTCCTGAAGGTCGTCCAGATAATCACGGTCGCGGCTCGCCTCGGCCACGGGAGAGGCCGGGGCGGGACGCTCGAGCCTCAACACCGGCTCGGACTCGATCTCCACGTCGCTAGAAGGCAACGGAGCGATCGGCTCGCTGCCTCCCGCGAAAGGAGCGGAGGAGATCACCGTCGGAGAAAACTCCCAATCCACCGGCGCGTGATGGAGCGATTTCTCTCTGGAGCGCGTCGAGAAACGGGCGTAAAGCATCACCCCGGCAAGGAGAAGCAACGCGGCGATGAGAAGGAGGTAGCCCCAGGTGTTCATGATGGATGCTAGATCATCAAGAAATCCGAGATACTTTCAACCCCAAATTATCACGAATGAGAGGGAATTTTCCCTCCGTGTTCGGCACCGATTCTTGCCCAAAGGCCCGAAAACGGCGTAAGTTGCCCCGTTTCCCCTCCCCGTTTCACCCCGGCCCCGCCCCCGCGGCCGCCCCCGCATGAGCAGCTACGACCGTGATTACATGAGACACGAGCCCCGGCGCGGCCCTACCGGTCCGTCGACCTGGAGTGTCGTGACGTGGCTCTTGGTGATCAATGTGGCCGTTTATCTGGTCAACAACCTCCTCTTCTTCAATCCCAATCGGGATGTGCTGAAGTTATCCGTCGAAGCCCTGAAAGAATTTCACCTGTGGACTCCGATAACATTCCAGTTTGTTCACGCGGACTTTCTCCACCTGATCGGGAACATGCTTTACCTCTTCTTTTTTGGGCGGGTTCTCGTGAAGTCCGTCAAGAAAAGTGATGTTCTCAAGCTATATCTCTTGGGCGGATTGACGGGGGCAGCTCTTGAATTCCTGTGGTCGACTTCATCCGGCCCCGTTCGCCTGATCGGATCATCGGGCTCGGTGCTCGCCATCACAATCGCGCTCACGACCCTTCTTCCCTTTCAACGCGTCCACCTCTTTGGCGTCTTCTCCGTGACATTCCGACAGATTGCGTGGGCGCTGGTCGCTCTCAATGTGCTCCGATTCCTTTTCACTTTGTCAGGAGCGCCCACGACAGGCGAATCAAGGGAAGTCGTGGGAACGATGGCCCACTTCGGCGGCATGTTCTTCGGCTGGCTCTACATCCGTCGCCGCTGGCATGAAGCCCCGGCACGCTCCCCACGCCCAAAGCGCTCCGGCTTCGGTGTCCGCATCCTGCGTGATGATCCTCCGAAACCCGCCTCGCCCCCACCGCCGAAACCGGCAGGGAAAAAGGCCCCGTTTGTCACCAGCGACGTCGATGCCATCCTCGACAAGATCAACGAGCAGGGATTTCAAAGCCTGACCGAGGAAGAGCACCGCATCCTCCAGGAGAGCAGCGGCAAGATCTCCCGCCGTATCGACGGCGACTGATGGCGACTCGTGATTCCGCGCCCCTCATGATCGACGAAACCAGTGAATTCCTCCCCCGCTCCCGGCGTCAACGCACGCGCGGCAGCCGGCGGCTCGGCGTCCTCGGCGGCATCCTTGGTCTCATCTTGTTTCTCGGGGCGGTTTACCTTTCCAGCCGACTCGGCGTGGAAATGGCCCGCAACCGCCTACCGGAGAAAGAGTCGGATCAACCCGAACTCGCGACGAGTGAGACGCTCCGGGTCGGCAGCAGCCGGGATCCCCTCTACCTCGCCCAGTCGCCCGACATCCTGCGGCGGTTCTTCGCCGCCCACCCCACCGCCGAGGATCGCTCCAGCGCTGATCTCTCCGGGCTCGGGATCCGGCGGCTCCAGGATTCGATGGACCTGACCACCCTCCGCGCCGAAGCCGACGCCGTGGAGGTGAAAGTCGCCTCCGGAGCCATCGCCGGTGCCATCTACTGGATCCACCATAGCCAACTCCCCAAACCCGCGACCTTCGATCCCATCATTTCCCCGGTTCCCGGAGCGATCGTGGAGTAAAGAGGGTCTCTTCCTTCATCCAACAGGGTCAGGTCGCCGCGATTTTTCGAGAATTTTCATTTGTTTGGAGGGCTTAACTACCTATCCTGCTCCCCATGCTTCATTTGGCGGTCCTCGGTAGCGGCAGTTCGGGCAACAGTGCCCTCGTCTGCCACGAAGACACCCGCATCCTCGTCGATGCGGGGCTTTCCGCCCGCCAGCTTTGCACTCGCCTCACGGAGCTGGGCGTGGATCCGGACAGCCTCAGTGCCATCGTTCTCACGCATGAACATGGCGACCACACCCGCGGGCTCGAGGTCTTTTGCCGGAAACGCGAGATCCCCGTTTACGCCACGATCCACACCTGCGCGGTCGTGCGCGAGGGAGTCGGGGCCGGGGTGAAATGGCGGCAATTCGAGGCGGGGAATTCCTTCCGCATCGATGGCATCGAGATCCATTCCTTCTCCGTGCCGCACGACGCGGTCGATCCCGTCGGCTTTCTCTTCGACAACGGCGAGTCGCGTCTCGGAGTCCTCAGCGATGTCGGCCACGTCACGAAGATGATCCTCGACCGGCTCCAGGGCGTCGATACCCTCTTCGCCGAGGCGAACTACGACGACGTCCTCCTCATGAACGACACGAAGCGGCCGTGGTCGACGAAGCAGCGCATCAGCAACCGCCACGGCCACCTTTCCAACGAACAAACCGCCGAGCTCGTCTGTTCGATCGCCTCCGCCAATCTCCACCGCGTCGTCCTCGGCCACCTCAGCAGCGATTGCAACACGCCCGAGATCGCTGTCGAGACGATCGCAAAGCGGCTCCGGACGAACGGCTTCGAGGGCGTCGAGGTCGAGTGCGCCGGCCGCCACTGTGCCACCCCGCTGCGTCCCGTCGCGAAGGTCCGGACGGTGATCGAGACCGTCCCGATTTCGGAAGAAATCCCTGCGGATTCGCTCCGGGTGTGCGAACCTGTGCGCGCCGCGGCTGCCTCCTCGACCGCTGCTCCCGGTCCGAGTCCCGAGTGGAGCCAGACCGAGTGGGCATTCTGAGGTCGTCGCGGTCCGACGCCCCTCCCTTGCCGCTTGCCCCCTTTTCCTTTCCCCCCAAGGCCCAGATGACCGTGTTGAAACCGTCCTTCGAGGAATTCGTGTCTCTTTCCCAGAGCGGCAACCTCGTGCCCGTCTGGACCGAACTCGCGGCCGATTACGAGACACCCGTCTCCGTTTTCCAGAAGCTGAGCGAGGGCGAGGACACCGTCAGCTTCCTCCTCGAATCCGCCGAGAACAGCGAGCAGATCGGCCGTTATTCCTTCCTCGGCACCCGTCCGCGTCTCGAGATCCGGGCAAAGGGCCGCACTCTCTCGACCCGCGAACGCGGCGAGACGGCTTTCCACACCCGCGAGCTGCCCGAGAGCGAAGGCGACCCGCTCCACGAGATCGAGCGCCTCATGGCCGGATTCCGGCCTGTCGCGGTCGAGGGACTGCCGGTCTTCGCCGGCGGGGCAGTCGGCTTCATCGGCTACGACATGGTGCGTTTCTTCGAGCCCACCGTGCCCGCGCCGCCCGATGAAGGACTCGGTCTGCCCGACATGGCTTTTGTCATCACCGAGACCCTCGTCATTTTCGACCACCGCTTCCGCAAGCTCCAGGTCGTGGCGAATCTCTGCACCGACGATTTCCCCGACGCCGCGACCGCCTACGCCGCCGCGCGCGAGCGCATCGACGGACTCATCGAGCTGCTGCGCAAACCGCGCACCTTCTCCCCTTTCCCGCTCATGACCGAGCCGCCGGAGTCCCCCGTGCGCAGCAACACGACGCGCGAGGAATACGAGGGCATGGTGGTTAAAGCCAAAGAGTACATCCTCGCCGGCGACATCTTCCAGGTGGTGCCTTCGCAGCGTTTCGAAAACGATTTCACCGGTCGCCCCATCGATCTTTACCGGGCCCTGCGGCACGTGAATCCCTCGCCCTACATGTTCTGCCTGCAATTCGGCGACGAGTTCGCCCTCGTCGGCAGCTCGCCCGAAGTCCACGTGCAGGCAATCGAGGGGCGCATCCGCATCCGTCCCATCGCGGGGACGCGCTGGAGGGGCAAAACGCCGGAGGAAGACGAGGCGCTCGCCGCCGAACTTCTCTCCGATCCGAAAGAGCGGGCCGAGCACGTCATGCTCGTCGATCTCGCGCGGAACGACGTCGGCCGCGTCGCCGAGTATGGTTCCGTCGAGGTCAGCGAATTCATGATCGTGGAGCGCTACAGCCACGTCATGCACATCGTCTCGAACGTGCGGGGACGCCTCCGGGCCGACCAGAGCGCCTACGACGTGATGCGCGCCACCTTTCCCGCCGGCACCGTCAGCGGCAGTCCCAAGGTCCGCGCCATGCAGATCATCAACGAACTGGAGAAGTCGAAGCGCGGTGCCTACGCCGGAGCGGTCGGCTATTTCGGCTTCGACGGGAATCACGACAGCTGCATCGCCCTGCGCACCGTCGTCCTGAAGGATGGCAAAGCCTACGTCCAGGCCGGTGCCGGCGTCGTCGCCGATTCCGTGCCCGCCAGCGAGTACCAGGAGACCGTGAACAAAGCCAAGGGCATGATGCGCGCGATCGAGCGCGCGAAGCTGTTGGAGTGAACCGGCCGTCCGTCATCGCGGAGGTTCTGGCATCATCCCGCCAAGCATCCGCTTGCCCCGGTGCGGTGGTCTAGGTTACACCTGTCCGATGAGACAGCTTTGCCTCCTTTTCCTCGGACTTTCCCTGCCACTCGCCGCCCAGGATCACGACACCCGCGGCTGGTTCAAGGGGAACACGCACACCCATTCACTCTGGAGCGACGGAAACGATTTCCCCGAGATGATCTTCGACTGGTATCGGGAGCATGGCTACGACTTCGTCGGCATGAGCGATCACAACGTGCTCCAGGAAGGCGAAAAATGGATGGACCTCGAATCGATCCGCAAACGCCAGAAGGCGGTTGGTCGCGATGCCGTGACCAAGGCCGAGGCCCGCTTTGGGAAGGATTGGCTGAAGCGCGAGACTCGCGAAGGCAAGGAAGGCATCGTCTTGAAAACTCTCGCCGAATGCCGCGCCGCGCTCGAAAAGCCGGGTGAGTTTTACCTGCTGCCCGCCGAGGAGATGTCGAACTCGGGCGGCAAGAAGCCCGTCCACATCAACGTGCTGAACCTCGACCGGGTCATCGAGCCGGTGAAGGACGACGCCTCCCCCCCGCGCGAAGTCCTGCGACGCAGCATGGTGGCGATCGAGGAATACCGGAAACAATCCGGTCGTCCCATCCTCGCCCATCTCAATCACCCGAATTTTCAGTGGGCCCTGACCGCCGAGGATCTCGCCAACGTCGCCGAGGGTGCCTACTTCGAAGTCTACAACGGCCATCCCGGGATCAATCACCTCGGCGACGAAACCCGCCCGGGTGATGAAAAGATCTGGGACATTGCCAACACCATCCGCATCGCCGAGCTGGGATATGCCCCGCTCCTGGGATTCGCCACGGACGACTCCCACACCTACCACGGCGAGGATGTCTCTCCCGGCCGGGGCTGGGTCATGGTCGGAGCGGAGAAACTCGACGGTGATTCCCTCGTCGAGGCCATGCTCGCGGGCCGTTTCTACGCGAGCTCCGGAGTCACCCTCGATGCCATCCGGCACGATCCTGACAAACGCACCCTCGCCCTCGAGATCAAGCCGATCGACGGGGTCGAATACACCATCGCCTTCATCGGCACCCGCAAAGGTTACGACGCCACCGCCGCCAACACCGGCATCGGCGAAGTCTTCGCCACGGTGAAGGGGAATACGGCGACTTTCACCTATCCTAAAGACGCGCTCTACGTGCGCGCCACCATCACCTCCTCGCGGAAACATCCCAATCCCTCCTTCGAAGGACAAATGGAGCAGGCCTGGATCCAGCCCTGCCTCCCGGGTCAGTGAGACCGTCGACAGGCGATCTCTTCGATCGGCGCGCGATCGGGCTTGCCGATCCCGGTGCGCGGGAGCGACGCCACCTCGATCACTCGAGCGACCTGCTCGATCGGCGGGAGAGCTTCATTGAAGCGCTCCAGGGCGTCGGGGTGGCCGGGTTCGCAGACCAGCACCAGTTCGTTCCCACGCCGCGGCTCCGGCACCGCCACGACCAAACCGACGATGCCGAGGAGGGCGAGCCGATCGTTCAAAACCGGCAGAGAGACCAGCTCGCCCGAGATCTTCACCGCCCCATCGAGACGTGAAAGAAAACGCAGCTCGCGTCCCCGCGTTTCGCAGGCATCGCCCGTCGCCATCCAGCCGCCCTCGTTGCGCGCCGGATGAAAAGCCCACCGTCCCGGGACCCCGGTCACCGTTCCCTCGCAGAGCGCCTCCCCCTTCAGCCAGAGCCGTCCCTCCTCGTCTCCGCGCGCCTCCCAGATCGAGAGCAAAGGCAGCCATTCCGGGTCTCCCGAAAGACTCGTCGCCACCTGCGAAGCGGTCTCGGTCATGCCATAGGTCGGCCAGACCGGCCAGCCGAGATCCTTCGCCCTCGCCACCAAGGCCGGATCGAAGCGTCCGCCGCCGAGAAACAATCCCCGCAGCGAAGCGGGGGCCCTCGCACCGACCCTAACCAAATCCCAAAGATGCGTCGGCGTCAGCGAGGCCAGCGTCGCCCGCGACTCGTCGATCGCCGGGAGAAAACCCGCGCCGTCGCGAGTCCACGCATCCCATGCCATCGGCACGAGCTTCGCTCCATTCGCATAAGCCCGCGCGTGAATCCCGATGCCACCGACATGGAAAGTCGGGAGGTTTCCCAGCCAGATGTCGTCCTTCGTGAGCCCGGCATGTGCATTCACCGCCCGCGCCGAGGCCAAGAGCGCGGCCTTCGACAACACCACGAATTTGGCAACCCCGCCCGAGCCCGAGCTCGCGAGGACAAAGGCGGCACGGATCCCGAGGGCCTCTTCGACGAAGGATCTCAGCCCCTCCGAAGCCACGGGGCGCTTCGGATTCAGCCGCAGCTCGACTCCGTCCGATTCCCAGATTGCCGGGTCCATCAGGTGAGGCGTTTCCATGGCAGTTTCCCGAGGAGATCGTCGTACCCCAGCCCCGTCCCTCCCGGCGGCAACAGACGCGGTCCGTCACAGCGCAGCCTTTCGAAAAAGGCGTCGTTCTCAAAGCAACGGTGCGTCAGCAGACCACAAGGCAGCAGCTGCCCGTTGGTGCCGTCGGCCGAGACGATCGAGGCAAAAGCCGCCGCCCAGAGTTGGCCGATCGCGTGATCCATGTAGGAGGTGAGGTAATACCGTGTTTCCCGGCTGCAGGCGAAGCCGTAATGCGCGGGCTTGTAGACGAGGACGTCGCCATCGCGGAGCCGGCTCGTGTGATCGCGATCCACCGCGATCGGCACCCCCGCCGCACGCAGCGCCATCCATCCATCCTCGCTCCATTCTTCCGGATCCTCGACGACATCGATGGCCGTTTGCAAAAGCTCCCCGAGACCCTGCCAGAACGACAAAAACGCGCCCTTCGCGAGCGATTCATTGAAATCGAGCCGCACCCGCAATCCCGCGCCCGACCAAACCTCGATCGCCTTCATCACCTTCGGCAGATCCGGTGTCCCCTTGATCTTCGCGAGGGTGAAGCCGTCCGATCGCGCGTAACCCGGATCATCACCGTCGCGCACCAGCCAATGACTTTCCGGTACCGGCGATTGAAACAACGAAATCCCCTGCCCCCTCGCCTCGCCGTCGATGCGAGCGCATTCCAAAGCTCCGACGATGAGCGGGGAAAACTCCGTCTCGCCCGCGGCGAGGGCGCGCAGTTGCACCTCGAGCGGCGCATCCCCCAAGTCCACCCAGGGATGGATGCAGCCGTATCCGTCGCCGACACGGATGAGGGCGCCTTCGTGCTCCATGCGGGTGCTGACCGCGTTCAGCGTCCCGGCCGATCGCAAGGTGTAGCGCCAATAATGGACCGGCGTCATGGCAACAACGCGTGCAGCGTCGCCGCCACGGCAAAGAGGATCAGTTGCAAGGCACCGAGCGCCAGAATGCGGTTGTAGATTTTGCCCGGACGAAGGCGGAAAACACAGGCAACGATGATCACTCCGATGGGCGCGGGGACGAGTCCCACAAGCAGCCCCACCACCGTCTCCGAGGCATACAGATTCCATAGCACCACCGGCAGCACGCAGAAGAGCAGGATCTCCACGCGGGCAAAGACCTCGCCGAAGCGCACTGCCAGAGTCCGTTTCCCCGTGCTGCGGTCCTCCTCGAGATCACGCAGATTGTTGATCGCGATCAACACGCTCGAATAAAGCCCGCACTGGAGACCGAGGCGCAGCACCTCGCCACCGCCCCACTCGCCCGTCTGCACGAAGTATGAGCCGGAGACCGCCACGAATCCAAAGAAAAGGATCACAAACAGCTCCCCCATGCCCCGGTAAGCGAGCGGAAACGGACCACCGGTGTAACCGTAGGCGAAAAAGAGCGAAACGAGACCGATCGCCACCACCGGCCAGCCCCGCTCCAGCACCATCGGCAGCGAGATGAGCGCGGCGAGCGCACAAAACGCGAGCGCCCCGATCAAGACCGTGCCCGGCCGCAGCATCCCCGAAGCCGTGACCCGCCGGGGCCCGAGGCGGTTCTTCGTATCCGCACCCTTCACGTGATCAATCGCATCATTGAAGAGATTGGTCGCGATCTGGATGCAAAGACAGCTCAGCAGCGTGCACCAGAAAAGGAACCACGACCCGGTGAACCGATTCCCGTCCACCAGCGCCGGCATCGCCCCCACCCACACCGGCACGATCGCTGCGGGCAGCGTCTTGGGACGGGCGGCGAGGATCCAAGGAGACACGGTCATCGGTATGAGCGTTGTGCGAGGGAGGACGTCCACGGCTTCGGTGGGGGAAGTAAAAGGTAAAAGGCAAAAAGTAAAAGGTTTATGCAGCGCGCCAGCGGCGCGGAACCTTTCCAGACCGCATCCGCCCATCTACAAGCGTTCATCGCAGTCATCTACCTTTTACTTTCCCACCCTTTACCGGCACCGCGCTGCGGCGCCTAAGGCACTCTTGGAAACTTCGAGAAATCGGGCTTCCTTTTCTCGACGAAAGCATTTTTCCCCTCCTTCGCCTCCTCCGACATATAGTAGAGAAGCGTCGCGTTGCCGGCGAGATCGAGGAGTCCCATTTGGCCGTCGCAATCCGCGTTGAGAGCCGTCTTGAGGCAACGAAGCGCGAGGGGAGAATGCTCGAGGATCTCGCGGCACCATTTCACCGTCTCCTCCTCGAGTTGGGCGAGCGGAACGACCGTGTTCACCAGCCCCATGTCGAGCGCCTGCTGCGCGTCGTACTGGCGGCAAAGATACCAGATCTCGCGGGCCTTTTTCTGCCCCACGATGCGGGCGAGGTAGCTCGAACCCAGCCCCCCGTCGAACGAGCCGACCTTCGGTCCCGTTTGTCCAAAGCGCGCGTTGTCCGCCGCGATCGTCAGGTCGCAGACCACGTGGAGGACGTGGCCGCCGCCGATCGCGTAGCCCGCCACCATCGCGATGACCGGCTTGGGGAGGGAGCGGATCTTCTTCTGCACATCGAGGATATTCAGCCGCGGCACGCCATCGTCGCCGACATATCCCGCATGACCGCGCACCTTCTGGTCGCCGCCCGAGCAGAAGGCGAGGTCGCCCTCCCCGGTCAGGATCACCACGCCGACCTGCGGATCCTCATGGGCGAGGTCGAAGGCGACGAGCATCTCCTTCACCGTCTGGGGGCGGAAGGCATTGCGCACCTCCGGCCGGTTGATCGTGATCTTGGCGATCTGGCCGTCTTCCGAGGTCTCGTAGCGGAGGTCTTCAAAGTCGTGTCGGGAAATCCAATTCATGCGTGTGGGAGCCTGTTCTCTCCGAGGGCTTACGTCAACGGGAGTTGTGGGGATGAGGAGTGCCTCCGGATTCAACCGGGAGGGTCACATGACCCCGCGGGATACCCGCCATTCACCAAAACCAGACCTCCTGAAGTCCCGGGACGCCTCCAGGGCTGAGATTGCCACCTCACAACGCGTTGAGCAGTCCCTGGACCGATTTCAGCTTCTTCGTAAGCTTCTTCACGGTGGCGGTTTTTTTCTTCTTCTTGGCCGACTTGATCTGCTTGAGCAACTTTGCGATCTCCGCCTTGTACTTCGCAATGAGCGCCGAATTATCAACCGGCGGAGGCGTGACAGGCCCCGAAGTAGGCACCGTGGCGGTGAAGACATCGACCAATCCGAGGGTATCCGCTGGAGAAACGGTCACCAGATCTGTCGCCTGGGAATGGAAGGCAACGAGCCCAACGTCGGAGGCATAGAACAATTGACCGAGATAGGTGAACAAGGGCGGAAAACTTTGAGCACCCGTCGACGAAACCGAAACGCGCGTCGTGGTGGAGAGTGTGCGGTCCCTCACGACGACGTCATCGACTCCGTTGCTGTCCCCCGAGACGAGTTCGGGAGAACGGGTGCCAAAAATCACATAACGCCCGTTCGCCGATATCCTCGGTCCGTCGGAATCGTTGCTGCCATCGACGCCGCTCGTGGCCACCGAGAGATGTTCGATTGCCCCGGTCGTCAGGTTCTTGAGGTAGATGCGCGTCCTCGCCGTCGCAAGCCCGAAGGTGGTCGAGCGCGAAGAAAACACCACCAGGTTGCCATCTCCGGAGATGTCGGGGAAAGCGCAGAAATTCGGGGACTGCTGCCCGGCGGCCCCGATCGACGCCCGGATCGTCGTTTCGGCGGAACGGTTTCGAACGTAGATGTCCGAAGTATCGTTGGTATCGCCCGCCACCACCGCCGCGTAAGTCTCGAACACGACGATGTTTCCGTCGGAGGAAATGGCAGCGCGGTTCGAATCCAAGGCGATTTCCGCCTCAGCATCACTCAAAGAAACGCGACTGGTCGTGTTCGAGGAAGGAACATGGATGAAGATATCCGTGGCATCATTGAGATCCCCGGCCACAAGGTTCGTGGCAGCGGACTCAAAGGCGACAGTGCTCCCGTCGCCCGAGATCGCCGACCTCGATGAATTCCCATTTGCCTGGGCCCCTGCCGATGAGCGTGAAATCCGCGTGGTTGTCCCGAGGGTCCGGTCCCGGAGAAATACATCCGTAGCCGCATTCGTATCCGTGTCCGCCAGATTGGTCGCGGTCGAGGTGAAAGAAACATAACGACCATCGTCCGAAATCGACGCTTCGTAGGAATCCCCGTTTGCGAGGGCTTCGCCATCGGTCACGGAAACGATTTCCAAAGTGTCCGACTCGGTATTGTATAGGTAGACATCCTGCTTGTTGTTGGTGTCGCCGGTGATCAAATCGGAGGCACCTGTGGTGAAGACGATGTAACGACCGTTCGGAGTGATGTCGTTGACCACGCTGCTTCCATTCGGCTCTCCGCCTGTGAGGCTGACGGTGACCCTCTCCGTTGCGGCGCGGGAAGAGACCGACATCAAAAGAAACAGGGTGACGAGAATGAGCGTAGACTTCATGGCAGGAGATTCGGTTAGCCCAGACCGCTTCAACCCACAAGCGAAATCACCGTCACCTGGACCATTTCGGCCCTTCAAACTCCACGATTCAACGCGATGCCCGATGCCTTGCGTACCCACAATCCGCGATTATCGTCCGCTCTCATGATCAGACTCATTCTGGCACTCTCCTCGATCCTTCTGGTATCCGGCTCCACGATCGCACGAGGACAGTTTCCGAATTTTGCGGCCGCCGATCTGGTTCTCGGAGCCTCTGATTTTTCCTCGGTTGGCACCGCGGCACTGACTTCCTCGGGGCTGGATTCCCCGGTAGGTATCGCGATCGATCCCACCTCGGGAAAGCTTTTTGTCGTCTGCGTCAGTCAGAGCAGAATCCTGCGTTTCGCTGACCCAGCCAGTCTTGCCAATGGCGCCGCAGCCGAAGCCGTGATCGGGCAGGTGGACTTCACGTCCAGTGTCCGCGCGACCACGGCCGGCAATCTGCGCGACCCCTACAACCTTCACATCGATTCCCTGGGCCGTCTCTGGATCGCCGAGTATAGCAACAACCGGGTCCTGATGTTCGAAGACGCCTCGGATCTGCCGGTTTCCGGGGCGACGGCCGACCTGGTTCTCGGTCAACCGGACTTTACCTCGCGAGACCCGGGCACCTCGGATACGACCATGCGGAATCCGACGGCGGTTTTTGTAGATGCCGACGACAACGTCTGGGTGGCGGACTTCAACAACTACCGCGTCCTGAAGTTCGCCAATGCCTCGGCGCTTTCCGATGGCTCGCCCGCCACATCCGTCCTCGGGCAGGAGGATTTCTCCGCGAGCAGTTTCAGCACGACAGCGGAGACGATGAAAGCGCCCGTCTCGGTCTTCGTCGATGCCGAGCGGCGCCTCTGGGTAGCCGCGAAAGATGATCACCGGATCCTGCGGTTCGACAACGCCGCCTCCCTCGCCAACGGAGCCCCCGCCTCGGCGGTGCTGGGGCAACCCGACTTCACCACGGGCACGCGTGGGACTACCGCTGGCAAAATGTGGAATCCCAAGGCCGCCATCGTCGATGCAGCGGGCACGCTCTATGTCTCGGATGACGAAAACCATCGTATCCTCGTCTTCAAGAACGCGGCGGCGCTGCCAAACGGTGCTCCCGCCGATCGTGTCATCGGACAAGCGGACTTCATCACCAACACCTCGGGAACGACAAACAGAAAACTGCAATCGCCCTGGGGAATAGCGGTCGATGCAAAAGGAGCTTTGTGGGTCGGCGACGCCTCCAATCACCGGGTTCTGCGATTCTCAGCGGACCGTTTCGTCGCCGCACCGAAAATCAAGGGGCGGCTCCCGAAATCGACCGGCTCGGCACGGCTGCGGATCAAGGGCACGGCGACGGACCCCAGCGGGATCGCCGGAATCCGATTCAAGATTTCCCGCAAACCCACCCAACTTGCCACCGGCACCTCGATCTGGAAGTTCTCCGCAAAGCTCAAGCCCGGGGTGAACACCATCTTGATTCAAGCGGAGGATCGCGCCGGAAATGTTTCGCCTCCCAAGAGGGTAAAAGTCAGGCTGAAGTGAACGACACCCGCCCCCCTTTCAAGAGCACTCATCCAGGTCAGGTGCGGCGAGCGAGGACTCCAACCATAAGCTCCAATACCTCCCTCCCCACCACCTCCGCCCCATCCTCCAAGACCCGATGCCCGGCTCCGGGCACGACAACTTGGCGGAAATCCGGGAATACTGACGCCATCTCCGCGCCGAGGTGGGTGAAGCGGGCATCGTTTTCCCCGGTGATCCAAACAACCGGTCCAGAGAAACGCCCGAGACGGCTGCGGAGGTCCTCCTGACGACCGAGCGACCAGGTTTCAAAGGCCGTCGCGATCGCTTCGCGGCGAGATTCGAGCGCGACCTGGCGCGCTCGGAGAGCAGGCGGGACGTCTCCGAACAGCGGCTGGGCATTCCACTGATCGAGAAAGGCGTCCCACTCCATCGTGCGCGCCCGCTCCGCCCAGATCGCGTCGGAGGTGCGGCGGGCGAGACGATCCTCGACACAGCACAGCCCGGGATGGGCGGAGACGATCACCGCACCGCTCCATCGCTCCGGAAACGCGGCGAGGGCTTGCAGGGCGAGGCGTCCGCCGAGGGAATAACCGGCGAGGATCGGCTTCTCGAGTCCGGCAGCGAGAGGTCCGGCCAGGGTGGCGGCGAAGTCGTGGAAATCGAGATGGACGTGATCCCAGAGGTCGAGGCGGTGAAGATCAGGACATCCCGGCAGATCCCAGTCGGCAGGGGTGCCGAGATTGCCGTGGAGGGCGAGGATGGCGGGCGACTCACTCATTTTCCCCATTTCCAAAAGGCCTCGGTCTCGGCTTCATCGGGGACCGCCTCGATGAGGACGGTGTCGGGTAGATCGGCGGGGAAAGCCTCACCCGCATGCCAGAGACGGTATTCCATCCCCCACATCGCCGCCCAAGCCTCGAAGCGGAGCCTATGACGATTTTCGGTCACCTGCTTCTCGGCGGGTGCCATTCCCGCCATGGAAGGCAAACGTGAAAAGATGCGACCGCCACCGTTGTTGATCACGACGATCCGCCGTTTCGCCGGAGTGAGTGTCTCGAACAGGGCCGGGGCATTGAGATCGTAAAGGGCGGTGAGATCGCCGAAGATCCCCCACGATTCGGTTTCACCCTCGGAGAGGCCAAGAAAGGTCGCGACCTGGCCATCGATGCCGTTCGCGCCTCGACTGGAGAAGGCATGCGGATGCGGCGGATCGACCACGGCGAAAGAATTCCATTCGCGGATCGGCAGGCTGTTGCCGAGGTAAACGAGGGCGTGCGACGGGATCTCGCGGGACAACGCATGGACGAGCGCGGGCTCGGAGCGCGGGAAACGGGCGAAGGCAGCTCTATCGAAGAGGGTAGGATCGGCGATCCGACCCTGTTGAGTCGGGAGGACAAGGTGGGGAAAATCTCGGGCGACGATGAGCTGCGAGGATCGCGCGAGTCCGGAGAATGGTCGCCGGCAGACCGAGAGCACGGGGATGTTCGCATTGGCCTCGAGATCGCGCCACAGGCGGAGGCTGGGCACGCCGCCGAGGCGGAGGACCTTTTGCGGCAGGGCGGGCTCGCCGTAGCGGAGAAGGGAGGCGAGGGCGGGACTTTCACGCAGTCCGCTCGTGGCCTCGGCCCAGACGGGAGCTCCTAACGAAACGAGAAACGCTTCGACGTCGGCGCGCCAGGTGGTAGGGATTTCTCCGAGGAGGACGAGGAGTCCGGCGCGGTCTTGGCAGAATGTGGCTGCGACTTCAGTCGCAGTCTTTGACAGAGCATCTTCGACTAGAGTCGAAGCCCCCTTCAGGGAGAGGGACCGCGATTCAAATTCCCACGACGCATGGCGATCCTCGGCACGGGGTTCGTCGAAGCAGACGTTGAGATGCAAGGGAGCATCGCGCGTCCAATCCGCGAGCGGAGCCAGATCCTCCGCCGTTTCCAGATCCAAAGCCATCGCATAAGGCCCGAAGATCCCCGCCTGCTCGATCGCCTGGGGGGCGCCGCTGCCACGAAAACTGGCGGGACGATCGGCGGTGACGAGGATGAGCGGGATACCGCTGTAAAAAGCCTCGATCGCCGCCGGGAGCAACTCGGCCGCGGCGGTGCCGGAGGTCGTGAAGACGGCGACAGGGCTGTTCGATCGTTTTGCAAGACCGAGGGCGAAGAAAGCCGCGGCCCGCTCGTCGAAATGATGCCAGACGCGGAGATCGAGATCCTGACAACGCGACAAAAGCGAACTCACGAGCGGCACGTTGCGGGCTCCGGCACAGACGACGAATTCCCCCACCCCGAGTCCGGCGAGGCGGCCGAGGACGGCTCCGGCGAGGATGGCATTCGGGGTCATGGGTAAAGGAGGGGCGACCTTCCTGTCGCCCGTTTCATCGGTCCGTGTTTGCCGGGCGACAGGAATGTCGCCCCTCCTTGGGATCCCGTCCATACGAGTGACTAAACCCCCAACAGCGATTTCACCGAATTCCGCTTCAGCGCCAGCTCGCGCCACTCGCGGTCGAAGCGGCTGCCTTCCACGAGACCGACGCCGCTCGGCAGAAAGACGTCGCGACCGTCCCAGGAGAGATTCCGGATCGCGACGAGGGCTTGGAAATCCCCCTCGTGGAGCGCGCCGAAGGGAGCACCGAAGTGGGCGGGCACGCCGAGGCGTTTGCGATACTCGACGAGTTGGCGGAGGGCTCCATCGCCCCGTGGGCACGCTCCGAGGGCGGGCGTCGGATGCAGCACTTTGACGAGTTCGTTGAGGTCGGTCCCGGATGTGGTGAGACGGACGCGGAGGCGGGTGAGAAAATGGATCATCGACCCGAGATCGAGGAGGGTGCGCGGCCCACGCTCGACCGGCCCGAAGGGCGCCAACAAATCCTCCAGGTAGTCGGCGACAAGTTCGTGCTCGCGGATTTCCTTCGGATCGTTCGGAAAATCGTGGATCTCATGGCGCGGAGCAGTGCCGGCGAGAGCCATGGTCTCGAGGATGCCGTCGCGGACCGTGAAGAGCGTCTCCGGCGTCGCGCCGATGACGCCCTGCCCTCCCTCGCGATAGCCGTAGCCGCGGAGCGATTCCGGCGCGGCGATGATGGCCTTGACGAGGGCTGCGGGTTCGCCGCGATGGAGGATGCCTCGCTCGGTCAGGACGGGCACGGATTTTTTCAGTTTCCCGGCTTGGATGCGCTCGAGGATCTCGTCGAAAATGCCACGCACATCGGTGTCCCCGAGTCCAGACCACGCGATCTCAGGCAGCGGGGTGGCACCGTTGTCGGGGAGGAGGACGCGCAGGTCGCCCGTCTCGAAGACGCGGGCAGGGATCTTCCAAGGCCGCGGGTCGTCGAGCTCGAAGGTGTTGCGGTAGAAGGCGGTGGCGCCGTCGGTGGGAGCCGTCTCGCGCGAATCAAAGGGACCGAGACCGCAGAGATAGCGGCCCGGTGCCAATTTGATGAAGGCGAAATCGTCCATGAGGCGGAGCGGCGGCCCGGAATACGGGACGGGCCTTTCTCTACCAGTGGATTACGGACTTGGCAACCGCCGGGACGTGCGGGACGAGGGGAAAGGATTGCCAGGGTTGAGGACAAAAAAGTCAGGCCAAGCCGTCCAGCCCGGCTGGGGAACCATCCGTCATCGGCGGAAGGAACGAGTACAGGCCCCGGAGGGGCCAAAGAAGGTAGCCGGTGGCGGAGCGCAGCGGAACCACCGGACCACCACCCCGGAGAAGAGAACCCCGCCCCGGAGGGGCGGAAGAAGCGGACCGGCGGTTCCACTGCGCTCCGCCACCGGCTACCGTCTTTCGTCCCGTTGGGACGATTCTGCTTCAAAATTTGCAGTAGATGGAACCTGGACATTCTTAACTCCCAAACATTCATCGGGTTTCCGGCATAGCCTGACAATTCTGTCCCGCACCCGATTTGCCAATGCCAAATCCTTTCGGATAGCCATGCCGCGGATCCGTTTGGTAGGATGGCACCCATGCGCTGGCTCAAGAGTGACTTGGCTATAATTCTACTCTTTCTCACAGTCATCCTCGCGGTGATCGTTCCTGCGATGTTTTCTGGAATCCCCGGACACGGAAACCCCAACAGCCGGGCCGAGAACACGGCCTACAATCTCAAGAATGCGATCTCCGCTTTTTTCACCGAATACCGGGAATACCCGCTCCGCAGCCCCGATCTCGATATCACAGCGGACACGAGGCGCGAGCTGATGGACATCCTGCTGGGCGCAGAAAATGAACGAGGAAAATCCCGAAATCCAAGGGGCATTGCCTTCTACACGGACAAGGCGGCCAAGCCGACGGAGGACGGCCGATTCCGGAAAGGCATCCGGCTTGATTCGAACGGCGGCGGTGAACTCTGGGACACCTGGGGAAATCACTACCGCGTCCGGATGGACACGAATTTTGACAATCAAACGGAAGGTCCGGAATCGCCTTTCGCGCTCCTGCCCGAATCCATTCTGGTCTGGTCGGCAGGCAAGGATGGGAAATTCGAAACGTGGAAGGACAACGTGAAGACGTGGTGAGGCAAACCCACTTTCCGAAGACCACTCCGTAGTGGTGACGTCCACGTCGCCAACACGATCGGCACCTCTTCCGCAAGAGTGGCGACCTGGAGGTCACCACTACGGAAGGATGCTCGATCCCGATGAGTATGTCACAATCCAGCGCCTTGACCGCCGCATCCGGAACCGCTAACCAATCTGCATGTCGCTCCTCCGTCTCCTGATCCTCCTCGCCGGGCTCTCCCCTTTCCTGACAGCCCACTCCGCGGAGCCGGTTTTCCAGTTCGAGACCGGACCGCCGGCCTGGCGCGGGGAGCGGATCGACCTGCCGCCAGGATTTGCTCCGGATCTCGGATGGACCGGCGTCGAGGAAATCCGCTTTGCTCCGGGGATGTTCGAAGCGGTGGCACCCGATTTCTTCTCCTACATTCTCGTCTTCCACCTCGCGCCGGAGAGTGATGTCTCGGAGGCAGGGCTGAAACGCGAACTGCTCGTCTACTACCGCGGTCTTGCCAAGGCGGTCATGGCCGGCAAGGAAAAGTCGGTCGAGACGAAGGATTTTGCGATCACCCTGACAAAAACCGACGACACGACGCCCGCCGCTCCCGACGCCGCGCCCAAGGCGGAAGGCTGGACCGGCACGCTCGATTGGATCGAGCCTTTCGCGACGGAGCAAAAACAACGGCTTCATCTTGAGGTGCACGTTTGGAAAGAAGGCGATCATCCCGTGGTGCTCTCGTGCGTTTCCCCGGTCGATCCGGGCAGCGAGGTGGCTTGGCCCGCCCTGCGCGCCATCCGGAGGAGCTTCCGCATCGCGCCCTGAACGCGTCCGCTCCATCCGCGAACGCGGCATTGCCCCAACGCGGGCGCGAGGCACCTTTTGCAGATGAAACGTATCGGCCTGGCCGGGTTCATCGGACTCGTCGCGACCGCGGGGGCGGAGGAACCTACCCTGACATTTGAAAAAGACGTGCGCCCTCTCCTGAAGGCGCATTGCACCCTCTGCCACGGCGAAGAGGAAAAGCCCAAGGGCGGCGTCGACCTGCGCCTGCGCCGGTTCATGGACGCACCCACCGACAGCGGCGCGAAGCTGCTGGTGCCGGGTAAACCCGAGGCGAGCGAACTCGTCGCGATCATCGAGCGCGGCGAGATGCCGAAGAAAGGCCATCCGGTGCCGCCGGAGCAGCTCGCCATCATCAAGCAATGGATCGCCCAAGGCGCCAAGACCGCGCGTCCCGAGCCCGAAACGCTGGGGAATGGCCCGCTCATCACCGAGGAGGAACGCGCCCACTGGTCCTTCCAGCCGGTGAAGCGTCCCGCAGTGCCGAAGAGCGAGGGAGCCGCCACGCCAGTCGATGCCTTTCTCGCTGAGGCGATGAAAAAGGAGGGCCTCACCTTCGCCCCCGAGGCCGATCGCATCACCTGGCTGCGCCGGGTCACGGTCGATCTCACCGGATTGCTGCCGAAGCCGGAGGAGGTCGAGACCTTCCTCGCCGATGCCTCCCCGCAGGCTTATGAAAAGGTCGTCGACCGTCTCCTCGCCTCCCCCGCCTACGGCGAACGCTGGGCGCGGCATTGGCTCGACGTGGTTGGTTACGCGGACTCAAACGGCTACACCGCCGCCGACTCGGCCCGGCCGCAGGCGTGGCGTTATCGCGACTACGTGATCCGCTCCTTCAATGAGGACAAACCCTGGAACCAGTTCATCCGCGAACAACTCGCCGGAGACGAACTCGCCGGAGCGACCCATGGCGACTACCAGGCCGCCGTGAACGATCCGAAACGCCTCGAACAAATCACCGCGACCGCCTTCCTCCGGATGGCTCCCGACGGCACCGGTGACCCTAACGATGACGCCAATCTCGCGCGCAACCAGGTGATCGCCGAGCAGATCAAGGTCGTCAGCTCGTCCCTACTCGGTCTCAGCGTCGCCTGCGCGCAATGCCACGATCACCGTCATGATCCGATCTCGCAGGAGGACTACTACCGCTTCCGCGCCATCTTCGATCCGGCCTACGACTGGAAGGCCTGGCGCACTCCCGCGCAGCGGCTCTATTCGCTCTACACGCCCGAGGAATCGGCCAAAGCCGCCGAGATCGAGAAAGCCGCCGCCACGATCGATGTCGAGGCCCGCGAGATGAGCAAAAAGTTCCTCGATGAAATTTTCGAGGTGGAGGTGAAGAAGCTGCCCGAGGCCGACCGCGAGCCCTACCGTACCGCCCGCGCCACCGCGGAGAAGGATCGGACACCCGAGCAAAAGGCGCTGATCAAGAAGTATCCCTCCGCCCTCGCGCTCTATTCGCTGAATCTCTACGACCAGAAAAAGCAGGACCTCGTCGACGCGAAGAGCAAGGAAGCCGCCGCCCTGCGCGCGACCAAGCCGGTGCAGAATTTCGTGATGGCCCTGATGGAGGTGAAGGGCCAGGTGCCCGAGTCGCAGCTCTACAACCGCGGCGACCACGAGCAGCCGGTGCGTCCGGTCACGCCGGGCGAACTGACCATTCTCGCCACGCCGGAGATCGAGCCTTTCCAACCCGCCGCCCCGCCCTCGGGCTCGACGGGACGCCGCCTCGCCTACGCGAACTGGCTCACCAACGGAAAACATCCGCTCGTCGCGCGGGTGCTCGTGAACCGCTTCTGGATGCTGCATTTCGGCCGCGGTATCGTCAACACGCCGGGCGACTTTGGTCATCATGGGGATGCCCCGACCCATCCGGAGTTGCTCGATTACCTCGCCGATGAATTCGTGAAGGGCGGCTGGAAGCTGAAACCGCTCCACAAGCAGCTCGTCCTCAGCCAGGCCTACCGCCAATCCTCCGAGAACCCCGCCTCGAGCGAGCGCGATCCTGACAATCGCCTTTTCGCCCGCCACAAACTGCGCCGAATCGAGGCCGAGGCCCTGCGCGACACCGTGCTCGCCACCGCGGGGGCTCTCGTCGAAAAACCCTTCGGCCCGCCCAGCACCATCGCGCGTGATCCGGCCGGTCGCATCGTTGTAGGCGTCGACAAAGGCACGATCACTTCGGCAAAGGTCGAGCCGGGCGGCGAACAGGATTTCCGCCGCTCCCTCTACGTGCAGGTGACCCGCAGCAAACCGGTGACGGTGCTCGAGACCTTCGACTCGCCGGTGATGACGCCTCATTGCGAGATGCGCGCCCAGACCACCGTTGCGCCGCAGTCGCTCCTGCTGATGAACGACACCTTCGTCCTCGAAAACGCCCGCCGCCTCGCCGACCGCCTCCACGAGGCCGTGCCGACGGATGAAAACGAGCGGCTCCGCCTCGCCTGGCGCACCCTTTTCTCGAGCGAACCCGCCGAATCCGACCTCGCCCGGGCCCGCGATTATCTGCGGCTTCAGACCGCGAGCCTCACCGTCTATCACGCGCAGAATCCGCCGGCCGCTCCGGCCAAGGGTGCCCCCGCGCCGCCGAAACCCGACCCCGCCCGCGAGGCCCTCGCCAGCCTCTGCCAGGTGCTCTACAGCTCGAACCGTTTCCTTTACCTCCAATGAAACCCGCCCGCCTCTGCTCGCGCCGTCATTTCCTCCAGGCGAACAGCTTCGGACTCGGAGGCCTCGCCCTCGCCACGCTGCTGAAGCAGGATGGCCTGCTCGCCGCCCCGGTGAAACCCGCGCTCGGGGCCGATGCGCAGTTCGATCTCCTGCCGAAGGAGCAGCATTTTCCCGGCAAGGCGAAGGCGATGATCTCGCTCTTCATGATGGGTGGTCCCTCGCAGATGGACCTCTTCGATCCGAAGCCGATGCTGACGAAGTATGACGGCCAGAACTTCCCCGGCGAGATCAAATACGACAACCTCGCCCAGGCCTCCTCGAAGGTCTTCGGATCGCCTTGGAAATTCTCGAAGCACGGCGAATGCGGGATGGAGCTGAGCGAGCTGCTCCCCCACCTCTCGAAGGTGGTCGACGACATCTGCCTGATCCGCTCGATGAGCTCGGGGGTGAGCAACCATGCCCAGGGGCTCTACGCGATCAATTCCGGACGCATCACCGGCGGCAATCCCGCCCTCGGATCGTGGCTCACCTACGGCCTCGGCAGCGAGACCGCCGAGCTGCCCGCCTACATGGTGCTCTCGCATCCGGGCGGGCTGCCCACTTTCCAGGGCGAGCATTTCACGAACGGCTGGCTGCCCGCCCTCTACCAGGGCACCGTCGTCCGCGCGACCGAGCCTCGCATCCTCAACCTCGATCCGCCCGCGGCCCTCGCCGGTGACGGACAGCGCCGCCAGCTCGACCTCCTCCGCAGTCTCAACGAGGAACACGCCTCCGACCATCCCGCCGAGCACGACCTGCGCGCCCGCATCGCCAGCTACGAGCTCGCCGCCCACATGCAGACCGCGGCGAAGGAAGCCCTCGACATTTCCAACGAACCCGAGTCGGTCAAGAAACTCTACGGCGTCGACAATCCCGAGACGCGCGACTACGCGACCCGCTGCATCATCGCCCGCCGCCTCGTCGAGCGCGGCGTGCGTTACGTGCAGGTCCTCAACGCCGGGCAATCGTGGGATCAACACGGCTCGCTCATCAGCGCCCTTCCCAAAAACTGCGCCGCGACCGACCAGCCCAGCGCCGCCCTCATCACCGATCTGAAACAGCGTGGTCTCCTCGAGAGCACCGTGGTGCATTGGGGCGGGGAAATGGGCCGCCTCCCCGTGTTGCAGAACGACGCCGGACGGGACAAGTGGGGCCGCGACCACAACACCTACGGCTTCAGCCAATGGGTCGCCGGAGGTGGCTTCAAAGCCGGTTACGTGCACGGCGAGACCGACGAGTGGAGCCACAAGGCGGTCATCGACGAGGTGAAGCACTACGACTGGCACGCCACCCTCCTGCATGCCTTCGGCCTCGATCACACGAAGCTCACCTACAAACGCAACGGCCTCGCCGCGACCCTGACAAACGACCCCGGGGCGAAGGTGGTGACGAAGTTGCTGGCGTGAGACAGGGTGGCACGATCGTTATCCCAAGGGAGGGCGAATGTGATGCAGGTTGCTTGTAATGGGTGAGTTGTTCAAACTCGTTGCGTCGTAGGAGCGGCCCCAGCGGGGCCGAAGAGGGTAGCCGGTGGTGCAGCGGGGAACGAGCGCAACCACCGGATTCTCGATCGAGGAAACCCCGCCGCCCCGGAGGGGCGGAAGAAGCGCAGGTTGCGCCTTGACGCTCGCTCGGGTGGGAATCGCTCGCGGCTGGTTCTTCGCACCCTTCTCGCGCCACTCCGGAGCGCTCTGAAAAGGTATCCGGAGGTCCGGGGGTTTCTCTCGCTGCGCTCGGTCCACCCCCAGCTTGTCTCTTGCGTCCCTCCAGGACATTCCCGGCGACGGGCCGCGGCCCTTTGGTTGCCCCTGATGGTCAGGATGCCCATGCCACTGCGTGCCAGGCGCGATGGCGTGCCCTGTAAACGCTTCCCCCTGTCGGCGAAATCTGCGATCCTCCCTTCGTCGTCAACCGCTTCCGACCACCACGATGTCCTCGGATTTCCGTTCGCCGCGCCTCCGCCACTCCGCCGCCCGCTCGACGCGGCGCGCTTTTCTCAAGGTCGGCGCGATCGGTCTCGCGGGAGGACTCGGCCTTGACCGCCTCGCCGCCCTTGAAGCCCGTGCCGGATCCGCCGGAGCCCTGCCCGGCAAGGCAAAAAATGTCATCTACATCTTCCTCTCCGGCGGACTTTCGCAGCTCGAGAGCTTCGACATGAAGCCCGATGCCCCGAGCGACATCCGCGGTGAATTCCGCCCCATCGCGACGAAGACGCCAGGTCTCCACATCTGCGAGCACCTCCCCGAACTCGCAAAACGCTCCGAGTCGTGGGCGCTCTGCCGTTCCCTCAGCCACGGGTCGAACGATCACTCGAAGGGCCACTGCATCATGTTGACGGGACGGTCCGATACGACGCCGTCCTTCGACCCGACCAAACCGACCGAGGGCGACTGGCCCTCGATCGCCGCCCTCGCCGCGGAGATGCTGCCTTCGCAGGAGGCCCTCCCCTCTTCGCTCGTTCTCCCTGAGAAGCTCATCCACCGCGGCGGACGCACCATCCCCGGACAATTCGGTGGTTTGTTAGGACGTCACAAGGATCCCTTCTTCCTCGAGGCCGCGCCCTACGACGCGGTCGGCTACGGCGCCTTTCCGCAGTATGACTTCCATCATGCCGACGGGCCGCTCGACCGCGAGATCCCCTACCGCACCTTCAGCCTCGAGCTGCCCGACACGATCGACTTCGAGCGATTCCAGGACCGCCTCACCCTCCGCGGCGTGCTCGACGAACAGCAGCGCCATCTCGAGGCCGCCTCGACCGCGGGTGGCGTCGACCGCTATCGCGACATGGCCGTGGGCCTGCTCTCCGATCCCAAGGTGCAGGCCGCTTTCGATGTCCACGGAGTCGATGCCGCGACGCAGGACCGCTATGGCCGGAATTCCTTCGGTTGGTCGCTCTTGATGGCGCGGCAACTTGTCGAATCGGGCGTGCGCCTCGTGCAGGTGAATCTCGGCAACAACGAGACCTGGGACAACCACCAGGCCATTTTCCCGAATCTGCGCGACTACCTCTTCCCGCCCACCGACCGCGCCGTCTCCGCCCTGCTCGACGATCTCGGCGAACGTGGTCTCCTCGACGACACCCTCGTCGTCATGGCCGGTGAATTCGGAAGGACCCCGAAGATCTCCACCCTGCGCGGCGTTCCCCTGCCCGGCCGCGACCACTGGGGCGCGGTGCAGACCGTCTGGTTCGCGGGTGGCGGCATCACCGGCGGCGCGGTGCTGGGCTCGACCGACAAATTCGGCGGCCATCCCGCGAGTGACCCGCGCCGTCCCGAGGATCTTGCGGCGACGATCTATGATGCGCTCGGGATTCCGAAAGACGCGCATTGGATGGACACCGCCGGCAGACCGATGCCGCTATATCACGGCGAGCCGATGCGCGAGCTGTTTTCGTGAGGATTGACGGCGGGGGTGGCGGGGTGATAGAAGCGGGGGATGAAGTTTCTGAAGTGGCTTTCGATCGTAGCGGCTTTGGTCTTAACTCTGCTCTTCATATTTTGTTCTATCGTCCCTGGGGACGTTTTACCCCGGGCGATGTGGACCTACGCTAGTATGGCCGCGGGACAGTTGAAACTTGCCATCTCCGCCTACCACGCCGAATACGGAGAATTTCCTCTTGTCGATCCCGCAAATGACATCTCCTTCGACTCCGGGCACGCGTTGATGGACATCCTGCTCGGATCCGACACGCAGAAGGAACCCGGCGGACGAAATCCCCGGGGAATCGCTTTCTATACCGACAAAGCCGCAAAACCAATGGACGAAGGGCGCTTCCGAAGGGGAATCACCCTCGACGAAAACGGCGGCGGCGAACTCTGGGATCCTTGGGGGAACCACTACCGCGTGCGACTCGACACCAACGGCGACGGCAAAGTCGAGAATCCCGAAGCGCCCGGCACCCAACTTCCCGAATCCATCCTGATCTGGTCCGCCGGACCCGACGGTGATTTCGAAACGTGGGCGGACAACGTGAAGTCGTGGATGCCCAGAGATACGGAACGGTAGCCCGTTCCGCTACCTCTCGCCCCGATGAACGCGCCAGCGGTAGCGGAAGCGGCCACGCTTCCGAAGTGGACGTCTCTCGGCCCTCCGCGCCGGAACGTTGGCACGTTCCGCTACGCCCGCTCCGATGAACGCGTCAGCGGTAGCGGAAGCGGCGACGCTTCCGAAGTGGGCGTCTCTCGGCCCTCCGCGTGGGAACTACGCCCGCCCCGACGAACGCGGCAGCCTCGGCGCCTCCGCCCTCACCCTTCCGCGATCGCCGTGCCCTTCCACCCCATTTTGCGATGGAGCACGCCGTAAAAATCCTGATGCGGCAGCGAGACGAGCGGCAGACAGAAATCCGCCCGTCGCAAATGCACTTTGGCGGGCTCGTCGAGCACGGTGAGCAATTGTCCATCGACGAGCAAAGAGAGCGAATCCCGCTGACGCGGCGTCTCGAAGAGGAGCTGGCTCGTCGCATCGACGACGAGGGGACGGTTCGCCAGCGAATGCGGACAGATCGGTGTGACGACAAAGACCTTCGCATCGGGCGAGACGAGCGGCCCCCCGGCGGAAAGAGAATAGGCGGTCGACCCGGTCGGCGTCGAGAGGATCAACCCATCACCGGTGTAGCGGTTCGCGAAGACCCCGTTCACGCGCGCCTCGACGTGGATCACGCGCGAGGCGACGGCCCGGCAGATCGTCACTTCATTCAAGGCATAGAAAGTGTCTCCGACCCGGCCATTCTGTTCGAGTTCTCCGGCGAGGAGGAGCCGCTCGCTGATCGTGTAAGTCCCCGACACGATCGCATCGACGAGGTCCCCGCTTTCCTCCTCGGTGGCGCAGGTGAGAAAGCCGAGCGTGCCGGTGTTGATGGCGGCGATGGGCTTCAGGGAGGCTCCCATCTGCCGCACCACCCAGAGCAAGGTGCCGTCACCTCCGAGCACGACGATGAGATCGACCGCCTCGCCGAGTTGGTCGAGCGGCACGCCCCCGGGCAGATGGGCGAGAAGGGCGGTTTTCTCCTCGAGCAGGACGGTCTGCCCGGCAGAGGCGAAGCGGCCTACGAGATCGTGCAGCAGCGCCGCCGCGCCGGGCTTTTCGGGATTCGCGAGGATCCCTATACGGGGTGTTTCAGCCATGCGAGGAATTCGGTGTTGCCGTCGGTGCCACTGATAGGCGACGGGATCAATCCCTGCCAGCATTTTCCGAGGGTGTCGGTGACGTGGGCGCGGATCTTTTCGACCGCCTCCTCGTGCAAGGCCGTATCCCTGACAATGCCACCCTTACCGATCTGTTCCTTTTTCAATTCGAATTGCGGTTTGATCAGGCAGACGACATCGCCGCCCGGCTTCAGCACCCCGAATACCGGACCGAGGATGAGCGTGAGGGAGATGAAGGAAAGATCCATCACCACGAGATCGACCGGCTCGGGCAGATCGGACGGCTGGAGATGTCGGAGATTGAAGCCCTCCTGCGAAACGACCCGCGGATCGCTGCGCAGCTTCCAGGCGAGCTGGTTCGTGCCGACATCGTAGGCATAGACCTTCACCGCCCCTCGTTGGAGGAGACAGTCGGTGAAGCCACCGGTCGAAGCTCCGGCATCCAAGGCGACCCTGCCTTCAACTCCGATGCCGAACGCATCGAGAGCCCCTTCGAGCTTGAGCCCACCGCGACTGACGTACTTCGGCCGGTTCTTGACCTCGATCGGTGCGTCTTCGTCGATCTTGAGCCCAGGCTTCAGGTTGCCATCGTGTCCCTCCACCCTCACCTCCCCGGCGAGGATGAGCCGTTTCGCCGTTTCCCGCGAATCGCAGAGACCGCGGCGAAACATCAGTTGGTCGAGTCGTTCCTTGGGCATGAAATGGCGGGAGTGTAAGCGGGAATGCGGAGATTGGCACGAATTTGTGTGGAGAGGAAATGGTTCGAATTCGTGCTCATTCGTTTCATTCGTGGTCAAATCCTTCACCATCTGCGCCATCTGCGTGAGCGAAGCGCATCCGCGTTCATCTGCGTTGGATTCTTCCAGCATTTTCCCTTTCGACGCAGATAACCGCGGATATCCGCAGACCAGACATTTGTAACCGCCCCCACCACACCCCCGTCTTTTTCTCCCATCCGCCACGATGTCCTTCTCCTTACTGCGCGCCTTTCTTCGTCTCTCCTTCCTCGGAGCGATCGTGGTCGTGTCGGGAATGCTGCTCTGGCGTCATTTCGACTCAGGCAGACCCGCGCCCCTGCCCGCCGTCAAACCCGATCCTGCTCTGTCGATCGCCGTCGCGAAGGTAGACGCCGCCTTTAGAGCCTCGTGGTCCGCAGCCGCAGTCGAGCCCTCACCTGAGGCGGATGCCCTCACTCTCGCCCGCCGCCTCTCCCTCGCCCTCACTGGAGCGCCGCCTTCGCTTGAGGAGATCCGACGGCTCGAGGCCCTGCCGGAAGGAGCGGATCCGGTTGCGGCCTGGCTGGATCATCTCTTCTCCGACCGCCGCAGCGCAGACTACCTCGCCGAACGCTTCGCGAGGGCCTTTGTCGGTGTTGAGACGGGCCCCTTTCTTGTCTATCGCCGCCGCCGCCTCGTGACCTGGCTCGCCGACCAGATCGAAGTGAACCGTCCCTACGATGAGGTCGTGCGCGACCTCGTCGCGGCGGAGGGGCTCTGGACGACACGTCCCGAGACGAACTTTCTCACCGTGACCGTGGTCGAGGGTGGAAAAGAGGGACCCGACGAGATGAAGCTGGCCGGCCGCACCGCACGAGCCTTTCTGGGGCTGAGCCTCGACTGCATGCAGTGCCATGACGACATGTTCGGCGACCGCTGGAAGCAGGCTGACTTCCATCAACTCGCCGCCTTCTTCGCCCCGGCGGAACTGAATCTCACCGGCATCCACGACGATTCGAAGAAGTCCTACGAAACGCGCTATCTCGGGGAAAAAGCGTCCGTGGAGGTGCCTCCGCTCGTCCCTTATGGTCGCGAACTGATGCCGCGGGCGGGCAAACCACGCGAGCAACTCGCCGCCTGGATCACCCATCCGGGGAACACCCCCTTCGCCCGCGCCGCGGTCAATCGGGTCTGGGCGGTGCTCTTTGGAAAACCGCTCATCGATCCCGTCGACAATCTCCCGATCGAGGGCCCCTTTCCGCCCGGTCTCGAAGAACTCGCCCGGGAGTTCACCGTGAGCGGTCACGACCTCAGGCACCTCATCCGGCTCATCGCCCTGTCCGATCCCTTCCGCCGCGCCAGCCGGTCGGCGGATCCTGACAAAGCCACCACACCGGAGCAGGAGGCCGCCTGGGCCGCGTTTCCCCTCACCCCCTTGCGGCCGGAACAGGTCGCCGGATCCGTCATCCAGGCCTCGACCCTGCCGGCGCTCGACAGCGACACCCACATTCTCCAGAAGCTCCGCCGCTTCGGCGAGACGCGGGATTTCGTGAAGCGCTACGGGGATCCCGGAGAGGAGGAGTTCGCCGGTGAATCCGGCACGATCCCGCAGCGGCTCCTCCTCATGAACGGAAAACTCGTTCGCGAGCGCACCGAGCCGAACCCGATTATGAACGCCTCGACAAGGCTCGCGAAAGTTGCGCCCTCGGACGAGACCGCGGTGCGGGCGGCCTTCCTCGCTTCGCTCACCCGCCATCCCGAGCCCGCCGAGCTCGGGCATTTTACGGGAGTCCTCGCCGGCCTCAAAGGCAAAGATCGCGACGAGGCCTTCACCGACCTTTGCTGGACCCTGATCAACACCACCGAGTTCTCCTGGAACCGATGAATCCCCTCCCCTTTTCCTCCTGCGGCTCGATCGACCACCTCCACGCGTGGTCGAGGCGACGTTTTCTCCAAGGCTCGGCCCTCGCCGGACTAGGTTGGCTCACTCCCCTCTCCCGCCAACTCGTCCGCAGCGCGGAAGCAACGGGCCGGCGGCCGAAGTCGGTCATCGTGCTCTGGATGGAGGGCGGGATGAGCCAGCTCGAGAGCTTCGATCCCCATCCCGGCAGCACCATCGCCTACGGCGCCAAGGCCATTTCCACCGCGACGAAAGGTATCCAGTTCGGTGCGGGTCTCCCGCTCACCGCCGAACTCGCGAACGACTTTTCCGTGATCCGCTCCGTGACGAGCAAAGAGGGCGACCACTCGCGCGCGACCTACAACGTGAAAACAGGTTACCGCCCTTTCCCGAATCTCGTTCATCCCTCGATCGGCTCGATCATCTGTCATAGCGTGCCCGGTCCAGACGGTGCCGTCCTCGACCTGCCCTCGCTCATCTCCATTCTCCCGGGCGGATTCCCCGCGCGCGGCGGTTACCTCGGCGCGCGCTACGACGCCTTCCAGACAGGCGACCCGGTGCAGCCGATCCCCGACGTCCGCCCGCTCGCCACCGCGGATCGTCAGCAGCAGCGCCTCGATTCGCTCGCCGTGCTCGAGCAGACCTTCTCGAAGGGGCGCCTCGCCGACCTCGAGAACGAACGCACCCTCCACCGCACCTCGCTTGAGCGAGCGCAACGGCTCATGTCTTCCGAGCAA
Source organism: Verrucomicrobiales bacterium (assembly GCA_016795385.1). Lineage (GTDB taxonomy): Bacteria > Verrucomicrobiota > Verrucomicrobiia > Verrucomicrobiales > DEV007 > Arctic95D-9. The sequence goes on from JAEUHI010000003.1 coordinate 70,322, forward strand.
CTCACCGCCTTCGACGTCAGCGGCGTGCCGAAAGCCGAGCGGGAATCCTTCGGCGATTCGCCCTTCGGACGAGGCTGTCTCGCGGCGATCCGCTTGATCGAGGCCGGAGTGCGCTGCGTCGAGGTGACGCTGCGCGGATGGGATACCCACATCGACAATGCGGAGGGTCAGGCGACCCAGCTCGCCCTCCTCGATCCCGCCCTCTCCGCCCTGATCCGCGGGCTGAAAGCGCGCGACCTTTACGACGACACCCTGCTTCTCGTCGCGACCGAATTCGGCCGCACCCCGAAGCAGAACGTCGCCGAGGGACGCGACCATTGGCCGCACGGATTCAGTGTTCTGTTAGGCGGCGGCGGTCTCCGGGGAGGCCTCGCCGTGGGTGCCACCGATCCGGGCGGTGAAAAGCAGGAGCCGGATCGCGCCGTCCGCGTCGAGGACGTCCACGCCACGATCCTCCGCCGACTCGGCATCGACACGAGCGAGGAACTGCTCACCCCGATCGGCCGACCGATCAAGGTGAGCGAAGGACGGGTCATCCAGGAACTCGTCTGAGGCTCAATCCAGCACCTTGATCTTCACGTTGCGGAAGGAGACGACGTTGCCGTGATCCTGCAGGCAGATGAAACCCTTGGTGGGTTTGCCGAACTTGGGGAATTTCGAAAACTTGCTCGCCGCGACCTTGGCATCCCAGTCGGCGGAGCCCTTCACGTATTCGACGTACTGGGTGCCGTTCATGAAATGGACACACTTCTCGGGTGTGATGATGATGTGGATCGTGTTCCACTCGCCCACCGGCTTCGTCGTATCGACCGTGGGTGCGTAGAGCTGGTAAAGCCAGCCGGCCTTCTGCGGATCATGACCGTCGACATTGTCCTGGATCTGGATCTCCGGACCGGTGCGCCACGGCGTGTCTTCTTCCTCGGTGACATGATACATGAGGCCGCTGTTGCCGCCTTTGGTGATCTTGTAATCGAGTTTCAACTCGAAGGCACCGTAGGTCTCCTTCGTGATGATGTCGCCGCCGCCCTTCTCGGTGAGGGTGAAGGCGCCGTCGGCGATCTGCCACTTGTCGCTGAGGCCATCCTTCTTGAAGTTGCGCCATTGCGAGAGGTCCTTGCCATCGAAGAGCAGTTTCCATCCCTCCGCCTTTTCGGCGTCGGTCAGGGTGTTGGCCTCGTCGGCATGGAGGGCGAGCGAAGTGGCGAAGAGCGGAGCGAGCAGCAGCAGCGGGAGTTTCATGGTCGGGAGATTTATCATGGTCAGGCTCCCCCGGCAAGCCCGGGAAACACCGCGATCAATGAGCCTCGCGCGGGATTGACTGGAAAAGCGCAGCGGTTAGGATCGCGTCCAACATGTCCGCCCCACCCCGCGTCGCCATCATCGACTGGATCCGTTCACCCCAAGGCGATCCCGAATCCTCGGTGGAATGCGACGTGATCGGCGACGCCGCGGAGGTACGCCGCTACCTCTGCGACAGCGACGCCGATTTCGACGACGAAATCCATGGTGCCGACGCCCTCATCGTCTGGCACAACGCGCCGATCACGGCCGCGGGTCTGTCCAAGCTGCGGAACTGCCGCGCGATCATCCGCAACGGTGTCGGCTTTGATTCAGTGGACGTGGCCGCGGCGGCGGATCTGGGCATCGCCGTCTGCAATGTGCCCGACTACGGCACGGAGGAGGTGGCCGATCATGCCATCGCCCTGACGCTGGCACTTTGCCGGCAACTCTTTCCCCTCGATGCGGAAGCCAAGCAGCTCGGCTGGGCCATCGAGGTCTCGCCGAAGTTGAGACGTCTCCGGGAAATGACTTTCGGCGTGGTCGGACTCGGCCGCATCGGCACGGCGACGGCACTGCGGGCGAAGGCTCTCGGATTCCGGGTCGTCTTCTTCGATCCCTACCTGCCGAATGGAGCGGACAAGGCGGTCGGGATCACCCGCTGCCGCACGCTCGACGAATTGCTCGGGCAATGCGACGTGCTCTCGCTGCATTGCCCCCTGAATGAGGAAACCCGCCACCTCATCGACGAACGCGAACTGGCGCGGCTGCGGCCCGGTGCTTTTGTCGTGAATACGGCGAGGGGCGCGGTGATCCGGAAAGAGGCGATCCTCTCCGCGCTGAGGTCCGGCCACCTCGGTGGTGCGGGACTGGATGTCGTGGAGGACGAGCCGCTGCGCACCGCGGAAGAAGCCGCTACCCCGAATCTGATCGTCACGTGTCACGCCGCCTTCTGCAGCGTGGAATCCAAAATCGAAATGCGCACGACCTCCGCCCGGATCGCCCTCGCCGCCGTGACGGGAGCGCCTCTTGAAAACGTGGTGAACGGCGTCGTCTGACCAAAGAAAACTCCGCCTCCCACCACGAGGCGGAAGAGCGGAGTTGAGAAAACGACTTCTTCGGAAGACTTAGGCTTCAGGCCCTTTCTCCGCATTGGGACGAGGTTGATCGCCATCGCGGGGAGCACCTTCAGGACGCGGACGATCGCCATCACGCGGTCCACCTTCGGGGCGAGGACGATCGCCGTCACGCATTCCACCTTCGGGACGCGGACGATCGCCATCGCGCGGTCCACCTTCAGGGCGGGGACGATCGCCGTCACGCATTCCACCTTCGGGACGCGGACGATCGCCGTCACGCGGTCCACCTTCGGGGCGCGGTCCACCTTCGTGCCGAGGTCCGTGGCCTGGACCGCCGATGCGAACGTCGCGGATGCCGGCGTCCCGCAGTGCGTCAACGACTTGATTCACCTGATGGAAAGGGATCTGCGGTTCCGCTGAGACGATCGCGGCCCGGGCCTTCATGTGGACGAGTTCGCCACGCAGCTTGCCGTTCGGAATGAAGCGATCCGCGATGCGGGCACCGTCCGGCACGACAAACACCGCGATCTCGCCGGGGTGGGGACCGGGACGTCCGCCTTCCTGGGGCCGCTCGCCTTCACGGCCTCCTTCGCGGGGCCGATCCCCTTCGCGTCCACCTTCCCGGGGACGATCCCCGTCACGTGGTCCTTCGGGACGCCGGGCTCCTTCGCGCTCTTCTCCGCGAGGACGTTCGCCCTCGCGCTCCCCGCCACGGGGACGCTCTCCCTCCTGGGGCGGACGCTTTTCATCGGCCGTCGCGGAGCCGAAAGAGAGGGCCATGATCCCGGCGAGGCCGGGGACGAGCATGGCATTGAGCCACACACTTTTTCTGACGGGGTTTGTGATCATTTGGATGCGCTGTTGCAGGGTGGGATGGTTGCGGACACACGGCGCCACTCCTGCAATGGCGGGTGCCGGAAGAAAATCGCTCTGCACCCGCAAGAGGGTGCGTCCGTAGTCGAATCGCTCGGCGGGTGCGAGGCGGGAAAGGGTGCGGGCGTCGCAGAGCAGTTCGCGATCGGATTGAAAGCGCGAAACGGCGACCCAGACGAGAGGATTGAACCAGTGCACGGCCTGGACGAGGGCGGCCACCCAATTCTGCAGCACGTCGTGACGCCGCACATGCTCGAGTTCGTGCATGAGGATGAGCCGCAGGGCGGCCGGATCGAATCGCGACTCCCAATCCTCCGGCAGCACGAGGCGCACGGTCGTCACCCCGCACACCGCGGGAGTGCCGCCGGCGGGTCCCAAGACGATGCGGAGATCCTGCCCCACGCCCAACTCACGGGCCACCTTGCGGACCAGGCCGATGAGGTCGGGGTCCCGGCAAGGCAGGAGCCCCGCTCCGGATTCGTACCGGTGCTGGCGCCAAAGAATCGCCATGAGAAACGCGAGCGCCCCGAGCGCCCAGATCACTCCGAGAAGGAGAGGCCACACCTCGCCGGTCGAGTCAAGCGGCACCTCAACAGGCACGGCGACGCCGGGCAGCGCCTCCATCATCGGGCTGGCGGCGACTTCCGCCGGGATCGTCTCCGTTGTCGCCATCGAGACTTCCGGGCGGAACCAATTGCCCAATCCGGGCAGCGAAGGCATGAAGGCTGGCACCAGCAGCTTCACGCCCACCACCGTCCAGAGCGCCACCCGCCAGCGTGGCCCGAGGCGACCACCGAGGACGCGGGAGAGAATCAAGACGGTCAAGATCAGCACCGAACCCTCCAGGGTCGTGCGGTAGAGCCAGTCATGGGTGAGGTCTTGGAAGTTCATCGTTTATTCGGATGGAGTTTGGCGTTTCTCCGCCTCATCGAGAAGACGGCGCAGGGCCTCGATTTCCTCCTGCGGGATCTTTTCGGATTCGACCATCCCGGCCAAAAAGGGCACGAGACGGCCGTCGAAGACGCGACCGAGAAACGAACGGCTTTCATCCAGCTGGCAGTCGGCTTGCGAAAAGACGGGCGTATACCGGAACTCCCGCCCCAGCTCCTCGACCGAGAGCGCTCCCTTCGTGACGAGACGACGGATCAGGGTCTGCACCGTGCGGGGCTTCCAATCACTGCCGGATTCGAGAGACTCCACTGCTTCCCGGAGGGTCGAGGGACCGCGATCCCAGAACACGTTCATCACCTTCCACTCCGCATCGGAAATGCTGGGCGGCGCGACAGGTTTGCGTTGGTTTCGGCCCTTCATGGATTACGTGTGTAATCTATGGATGACAGTTGTAATCCTGTCAAAGAAAAATTTCCCATTCATGATCCCGATCTGTCTGCAACCCCATCAGCGGACAGCGGTTGCACGAGCTTTTACGCCGCCTGGGGTCAACGACGCTCAATCGCCGCTCTCGTTCTCGGCCCCGGGGAAGAATCGATCACGGAGCCAGACATGCTTCACCACCGTCCAGATCAGCCCGGCGGAAATGTAGGCAATCCCCGCGACGAGAATGGGATCGCGACCGGCGAGAAAATGGAGGGCCGCGGCGAGAATCCCGCCCGCGATGAACGCTGCCGTGAGCAGCCCCGGCACGGCGATTTTCCACCGGGGGATGTCGAAGCCGCGCACGCGCATCCCGAGAGTGATGCCGAAATCGGTGATCATCCCGGTGAGGTGGGTCGTCCGCAGAATGATGCCGCGGTAGCGCGACGCGAGCGAGTTCTGGATGCCGCAGCCAAAGGCCGCCAGCCCGATCGCGAGCCCTGGCGAACCCGCTACGACATACCAGGAGAGCACAAAAAGCACTCCGATCCCGGTGACGGTCCGCCCATAAGGACGGGCGAAGTCCAGCGTCGGGTGATGGATGAGCAGCCCCGCGACAAACGCCCCCACAAAAAAGGCGAAAGCCGCCACGCTCACCCGTCCCAATTCCGCCATCACTTCGGGAGAGCTGCGGACCAGATCGATCGAGAGCTTGGAGATGTCACCCGTGAGATGGCTCACCGACGTGCCCGTGCGGAGGAGCAGTCCGATGTTGGCGAAGGCGGCACCGAAGGCGAGACAACAGCCGCCGGCGAGAATGACCTGCTGGATACGCATCTTCTTAAGATCCCGCCGACCATCCGGAGCGCCAACCAGAAAAAAACCCCGGGGTGCGGACACCACGGGGTTTTGAAAGAGATTGCGATTCTCCACGCGGATCGCGTGGGAGTCCGCGACACCTCACTTGGGTTGCTCGGCAGCCGGGGCAGCGGGAGCAGCAGGAGCTTCGGCGGCGGGAGCGGCTTCAGGAGCAGCAGCTTCGGGAGCCTTCTTCTCGCAGCCGACGAGGCCGAAACCGAGAGTGAGAGCGAGGGTGGCGAGAGAGATACGGATGATGTTCATAGGATTTGCCCGAGTATGGTTGTTAGATGGGTCGGGTTACAGCCGGGAGGCTCGCATGTTCGCGCGGATCTGGCAATACCGATGAAGAGGATTTTTTTCCATTTCGGACTGTTCCCTCCTCCCTTCATCACGCCAAGCCGCCTGCTTCACAGGTCGAGGACCCGGTCCATCCGCTTCGCGACATCGGTCAGATAGTCCCAGTCTCCCGCCGCCACCTCGGCCGCGGCCCAACCGGTGAATCCGATCTTCGCCAGCTCGGTCCGCACCGCCGCCCAGTCGATGCTCCCCTCCCCCAGCGGCACGTCGAAGCCCTTGCCCATGCCTTCGTTCATCGCTTTCTTCAGGTCGTACTCCTTGATGTCGAGCTTCTGCGAACGTTTCCCGAGGATCTCCGCCCAATGCTCGGCGACTCCCCACCGGACCATGTTGCCCACGTCGAAATGCACCTGCACGAAGGGATGGCCGATCTCATCGATGAAGCGGGCCATGTCGAATGGGCTGATCAAAAAGGTCGCCCAGACATTCTCCACGAGGATCTTCACGCCCTGCTTTTCGGCGTGCGGAGCGACCGCCTTCAAGGTATCGCGCCAATGGTCCCACTGCGGCTGGATCGATTGTTTCTGATCGTAGCGGGCCACCACCAGCATGGAATCTCCACCGAGACGTTTCGTCAGGTCGATCCCTCCGGCGAGATCATCCCATCCCGCCGCGACCGTACCATCGATGATCAGACCGGTTTCCCGGCTCGCCGCGATCCATTCCTCCGCCTTTTCCGGTGCCACTTCGCTGACGCGCGGCTCGACTCCCTCGTAGCCGCATTCACGCAGCTTCTTGAAAACCTCCAGCACCGGCAGCTTGTCGCGCTGGGCGATCATGCTCCATTTGAGGGATTTCCGGATTTTCCCGGTGAATTGTCCGGCCCGGACCGAAGGCACGGCGGTGGAAAGCAGGCCGGCCCCGAGCGCGAGGCCACCGGTTTGGAGAAGGGAACGTCGATTCATGCAGCGGCGAGGATACACAGAGCCACTTCGCCGCGGTAGCACCGATTTGCGTGCCGGAGCCCGCCGGGCGGGGCGGGTCTGCGGCCATGGTTCCCTGTTGACCCGCGCCCCTTCGCCAGCAATCGTCCCGCTGATCCCGTTCTGCCCGGGCCAATCCCCACCTTGATGAAAATCCCCCTGTTCTCCGCTTTGGCGATCGCCACCCTCGCCGCCGCGCTCATCCTGCCGACCCGCGCCCAGAATCCGGCGAAACCTCTCCGCGTCCTCCTCGTCGCGGGCGGGTGCTGCCACGACTACACCGGGCAGCACAAGGTCCTTTCCAAAGGCATCTCCGAGCGCGCCAACGTCCGCGTCGATGTCTGGTGGACGGATGACAAATCCGTCGATCCGCCCCTGAAGATTTACGATAAAGACGACTGGGCGAAGGGCTACGACCTCGTCATCCACGACGAATGCGCCGCGGGCAACAAGGACCTGGCCGTGATGAAGCGTATCCTCGACGCGCACAAGACCATCCCCGCGGTCCATCTCCACTGCGCCATGCACAGCTTCCGCAACGGCACCGACCAGTGGTTCAAACACCTCGGCCTCCAATCCGCCTCCCACGGCCCGCAAGAGCCCATCGCGATCGAGTTCGTCGACCAGGAACACCCCATCACGAAGACCCTCGAAAACTGGACCACGATCAAGGAGGAGCTCTACAACAACGTCAACGTCTTCGACGCCCATCCCCTCGCCATCGGCAAACAGCTCGTGAAACGCGACGGCAAGGAGAAGGAGGAAGTCGCCATCGTCGCCTGGACCAACGAGAAGCAAGGCGCGCGCAGCTTCAGCACCACGATTGGCCACAACACCGCCACGGTCGAGGATCCGCGCTACCTCGATCTCGTCACCCGCGGTCTTCTCTGGGCCGCCGGCAAACTCGACGAGCCCGGCTATCTCGGCACCGCCTACACCGGGGAAAACACCGTCACCTTCGAACCCGCCAAACCCACTCCCCCGCCGGCTCCAAAGGCGGCGGGTCCGGCCCCCGCTCCGAAGGACGCGACCCTCGCCATCATCACCGCGAGCAGCGAGGAGACCGGCAAGAACAACCTCGTCTGGCACGCCATCGACGGAAACAAGGACACCCGCTGGTGCGCCGCGAACGGGTCAAAGCCGCAGTGGCTCCAGCTCGAATTCGAAAAACCGCAGACCCTGACCGAAGCCAAAATCGCATGGGAGAGCGGCAACAACGCCTACAAGACCCTCCTCGAAGCGTCGACCGACGGCAAGGCCTGGACCATCCTCGCCGATCTCACCGGAAGCCCCAAACCCGGCGACACTCAGGCGACCTTCTCGGCCAAGGACGTGAAGTTTCTCAAGATCACCTGCACCGGCACGAACCATGGCGGCTGGGCCAGCATCCGCGAGATCGCGCTCACCGGGCCCACCCTGACCAAACTCCATCCGAAGCTCGATCCCAAACAACAGGCCGCTGCCGATGCCGCGGCGAAGAAGGCCGCCGATCCCTACGCGAAGGAAGGCAACATCACCCCGAAGATCGTGAAACTTTCCCCTCAGGAGGAAACCGAGATCCTCAAGGACGTGAAGGTGCCCGAGGGTTTCGACGTCACCCTTTTCTCGAACTGGCAGGCCGCGAACTACCCCGTCTACGTCGCCGCCGCGCCGAACGGCGATCTCTACGTCTCCAGCGATGGCAACGGCTCGCTCGGTCGTGAACCGGGCCGCGGCCGCGTCCTGCGTCTGCGCGACACGAACGGGGACGGTCGCGCCGACGAGGTGAAGGAGTTCATCAAAAGCATCGATTCCCCCCGCGGGCTCATCTGGGATCACGACCGCCTTTACTTGCTCCATCCGCCCCACATCAGCGTCTTCTTCGACCGCGACGGCGACGGGGTCTCGGAAGAATCGAAGAAACTCATCGACGGCATCGCCTTCGGTTTCGCCGACCGTCCCGCCGACCACACCACGAACGGGCTCGAACTCGGCATCGATGGGTGGATCTACATCGCGGGCGGCGACTTCGGTTTCATGAAGGCCACCGGCACCGATGGACGCACCCTCCAGCACCGCGCCGGCGGCGTGATCCGCTTCCGTCCCGATGGTTCGGGCCTTGAGATCTATGCCACCGGCACCCGCAACATCCTCGGCACGCCAATGAGTCCGCTCTGCGACCTTTTCGCCCGCGACAACACCAACGATGGCGGCGGATGGGACGTGCGTTTCCACCACTTCTCCGGACTCGAGGACCACGGCTACCCGCGCCTCTACAAGAACTTCGGCGAGGAACACGTCCAGCCCCTCGCCGACTACGGCGGCGGTTCCGGCTGCGGCTCCGTCTACCTGCACGAGCCCGGCTTCCCCGAGGAATGGAACAAGGCCCCCATCACCTGCGACTGGGGCCGCACCGCCTCCTTCGTCCACACCGTGCAGCGCCAGGGCGCGAGCTTCGTCGAGCTGACCGAGCCCCGTCCCTTCATCGGCATGACCCGCCCCACCGACGCCGACGTCGATGCCATGAGCGCCGTCTACCAGGCGAGCTGGAAAGGCCCCGCCACCTTCAAGTGGGAGGGACCCGAGGTTGGCTACATTGTCAGGGTCACGCCGAAAGGTTTCAAACCCGAGCCCCTGCCCGACTACGAAAAGATGAGCGATACCGAACTCGTCGCGGCGCTCGATTCCCCGAGCCACATCCGCACCCTGACCGCGCAACGGACCCTCTTGCGTCGTGAAGCGAACCCTGTTCTGTCCGAGGCGCTGCTCGCGCTGGCGAAAAATCCTGACAAAGACCTCAAGACGCGGGTCGCGGCGGTGTATGCGATCGCGCTGAGCAAAGGTTCCCTCGAGGCACTTCGCGGCGACGAAGACCTCGCTCCTTTTGTCCTTCGCGCGGCCGGAGATTTCGGCCCCCTCCCCGCCGCCTGGATCGCCGAAGCGGCGAAGAGTTCCGATCCCCGCACCCGCAGCGAAGCGGCCGTCGCGGCGGCACGTCAAAACGTGAAAGACTCCGCCACGGCCATCGCCACCCTCGTCGCCGATTCCGATCCGCGCGTCGCCCACACCGCCTTCCAGGCTCTCGCCCGTCTCGGCGCGAAGGACGCGGCGATCGAAGCGCTCCTGAGCGGCCCGAATCCGAAAGGCGCCGCCGTCGCTCTCATGCGGATGCATGACGTGCCCGGCATCGTCGATGACCTGATCGCCAAACTCGCCACCGAAAAACGTCCCGAGATCCGCCACCTTCTCCTCGCCGTCCTCTGCCGCCTCGCCCAGCGCGAGGGCGAGTGGACCGGCGACAGTTGGGGGACACGTCCCGACACCCGCGGTCCCTACTACCAGCCCGTGAAGTGGGCCGAGACCGACAAGATCCTCGCCTCGCTCAAATCCACTCTCGACGCCGCCACGCCGGAGGAGGCTTCCTTCCTCGTCAAGGAAATGAGCCGCAACCGGATCCAGTCGAACGACGCCCTTTCGCGCATCCTTTCGCTCGCGAAGGACAACCCCTCCGTCCTCCCCGACGCCGTCGCCCAGCTCGTCGCCTCCGAGTCCATTCCCGCCGAGGGCGTGCCCCTCCTGATCCAGGCCGCGGGCGATGCCAAGGCCGGCAGTGCGACGCTCTCCCAGGCCATCATCGCCCTTTCCAAGGTCGACGGGAACGAGGCCTTCGCCGCCTCCCTCGGCGGATTCGGCACCCTGACCAACCGCCTCGAAAGCCTCCGCGCCGCGGTGAAAGCCGCCGGTGAGATCGCCGATCCGGTGAAGGCGAAGAGCGAGCAGAAGTACGCCAGGACCGCCCTAACCGACGCCGAAAAACACCTCGAGGAAGCGGCCAAGGCCTTCCTTGAAGCACCGAAGCTGGAGAACCATCACCTTGCCCTTGAGAAAACCGCGGCCGAATCTCCTGGCACACCCGAAGGCTTCTGGGCCAACGCCGCCGTCCTTGCCCTCGCCTCACGCACCGGGGGCTCGCCCGAGTCGCGTGAACTGTCGAAGAAGGCCCTCGATGCCGCCTGGAACGTACCCGCTCAAAAGGCCGTCCTCATCGCCGCGGCGGTGAAGACGAAAAACCGCACCCTCGATGACCGCATTCTCGTCGCCGCGAACGACCTCGATCCAGCCGTCGCGAAGGCCGCGAAGAAGGCCATCAACGACCTGAAACTGCAGGCCAAAGGCGAGGACAAGACGCCCAAGATCGCCACCCTCGCTCCTGACAAAGCCCTCGCCGCCGTCCTAGCCCACCAAGGCGGCGACGTCGCCCTCGGCGAAGCCGTCTACGCCCGCGCCACCTGCGTCGCCTGCCACACCGTGAGCCAGAGCGAAAAACCGAAGGGCCCCTACCTCGGCAACATCGTCGAGACCTACCAGCGTCCCGATCTCGCGATGAACATTCTCGATCCGAACAAGACGATCGCGCAGGGCTTCGCGACGAACCTCGTTTCCTTGAAAGACGGCACCACCCTGATGGGTTTCGTCACCGATGAACAGGGCGAGCAGGTCACGCTGCGCGACATCGCCTCGCAGGAGCACACCTTCAAGAAAGCCGACATCGCGAAACGCGAGACCCTGCCCACGAGCATGATGCCTCCGGGATTGATGGGCAATTTCACCGTCCACGAGATGGCGAGTTTGCTCGACTACCTCGCCTCGCTTGTGAAAAAGTGAAATCTGCACCACCTTCCCTTCATGGCATTCATCATCAACGGAGCGCATGTCGGCGACGAAGTCGTCGAAGACGAATTCGAGTCGCTCAAGGAGCATTACCAGCGCCTCGGCGAGATTGTCTGTTGCGACCGCGATGTCGAGCTGCGCACCTATGCGAAGGAGAACGTGGTGAACCGCACCCTCCTCGAACAGGAATCGGTGAAACGATTCGGCGAGATCGATGATGCCACGGTCGAAGCCCGCTTCGAGGCGCTCAAGGAAGAGCACGGCGGCGACCAGAATTTCTACGACAATACCGGTTTCAATCGCGGCGACCGCAACGTCATTCTCGCCAAGCTGAAGAGCAGCCTCACCGTCGACCGCCTACTCGAGGCGGAGGTCTCCGTCCCTGACAAAGCCACCGAGGAAGAGCTCGAGCGCTACTACCAGGACAATCTCCAGCGCTTTCTCGGCGAGGAGGAGGTGCGCGTCAGCCAGATCTTCATCGAACCGAGCAGCCACGAGGCGGCGCGCGAGGCCTACATGGCCCTGCGCACGGTCCGGCGGGAGCTCCTCGCCGGCAAGGATTTCGACCAAGCCGCCCGCGAGCACGGCTCGGACGAGGATCGCGAGATCGACCTGGGCTGGATGAAGCAGGGCCAGACCATGCCCGAGGTCGAGGCGATCACCTTTTCGATGGAAGTCGGCGAAATCAGTCCCATCGTCGCGACCCACTACGGATTCCACCTCTTCAAGGTCACCGATCGGAAAGACGCCAAACCGATCCCGCGCGACCAGATCTCCGGTTTCGAGGAGAAGTATCTCAGCGAGCGCCGGGCCATGGGCATCGCCGATCTGATCGATCGGATCAAGAGCACCAGCACGGTCGAGGAGGTCGGCGATTCCTTTTCACGATCCGCCCATTGAGCGTTGCGATCGCGTTCAACCACGCCTCTCGGCCCCCGGACGCGGGGAACCCACGGCGATCATCCGGGACTCTTCCCCCCCGCGGAGCGCGGCTCCATCCTCGGGATCTTGGAAAATGAGGCGCAACTCCTTGTTGTCGTACTGGATGTAAAGGTACTGGGCGACGTAGTCGATTTCGTCATCGTTCAGACCGGTGAGGACAAAGCGCTCTCCTGCCATCGGTCCCTCGGGCACGATCACCCCCTCCCGGAGCAGACGCGCCGTAGCCGCCACTCCGCCCATCGAATCCGGGATGACATGGGCCACGCCCAGCGCCGCCAACGCTCCGGACATCTGCGAGAGACTCTTCGCATTCTGGATCGCGGTGGTTTTTCGAGCAATCTCCCGCAGGTTCCCGATCACCGGCAGGGAAATCGCCGCGATGATTCCCACCACGACGACAACAATCAGCAACTCCACCAAGCTCATCGCTCTCGGGTGATGTCGAAGGGGGCGGTTCATGGGTGAATCAATCCCGGTATTTTCGCTTCCCGGAAAAATACCAAGTAAGATTATTGGAATTGCCTTGAATTACACGTAAAATTAAGGCAGCTTAAATTAACTCTTTTGTACAACAATTACAATAAATTTTTGTAATATCCGAATCCGCTTGTGCCCTCATGGAACCCCGGTGGTCCGCCCTTACAGGGATTACAGCCCTCTTGACCCTGCATCTCCTCCTTCCCCCGCCGGGGCGGTCCGAGGACGACCAATCGAGCCGGATTCGATTCACGACTTTGTCAAAATCGACTCCGGGCGGGCTTCGTACTGACCTGATCCGCGACATCACCCAGGATCTCGGCGGTTATGTCTGGCTCGCCACGGACGAGGGCCTCAGCCGGTTCGACGGGTTTCGCACCGTCCACTACTCCCAGAATCCCCAGCATCCCCTGGGCCTCGCCAGCGATCAGCTCACCTGTCTCGCCACGGCCCGCCGCAGCAAATCGAAGAGCCCGCTCTGGATCGGCACCTCCTCGAAGGGGCTGATGAAGCTCAATCAAGACACCGGCGAAGTGACCCGATACATGAGTGGCTCCGCGAATGCCGCGAAGCTGCTGAGCGATCACATCACCGATCTCGACATCTCGGAGGAAAAATTCCTCTGGATCGGCACCGACGCGGGGCTCAACGTGTTGAACCTCGCGACCGAGGCCATCGTCGCGGCGGAGGGCGCCCTCGGAAAAGCCAGCATCAGCTCGATCACCACTCTCGGGGCCGCCGATGTCTGGGTCGGCACCTCGGCGGGTGAACTTCATCGTTGGAATCAGAAGGAAAAATCCTTCGAGCGTTTTTGGACAACCTCCGTCCCCGTCACCGCCGTGGCCCTCGATTCGAAAAACAGCCTCTGGATCGGCACCAGCGGAATGGGGCTCTATACCTACTCCCCCGACCGCGACAGCGAGCCGAAAAAAGTTCCCCTCTCCGGAAAGAACAGCATCACCTCCCTGTTCGTGGACACGAAAGGCGATCTCTGGGTCGGTACCTTGACCGGGCTCGGCCTCTACGATCGCGGGAACGACTCCTTCATCTTCTTCAACCACACCCCGCGGCATGCGGACAGCCTTTGCGACGATCAGATCAGCGCCATCTTCGAGGATCGCAAGAACATGCTCTGGGTCACGACCCTCGGGGGAGGCACGAGCCGCTTCAATCTCGATCGGGAATGGTTTTCACACATCCGCCATCACCCCGAGCGTAGCGGCGGTCTGCCTCATGGATTTGTCAGGACCTTCGCGCGGACGGACGACGGTACCATCACGATCGGCACCGGCAAAGGGATCGCACGCTGGGACGCATCGAACGATACCTTCGTATCCGTGCCCGGGACCATCGTTGGCACCGATGAGGCCCCTTCGGTGAATACCCTCCTGCAGGACAGCCGCGGCGATCTCTGGATCGGGACACGCGGCAATGGCTTGATCATCCAGCCGAAAAATGGAGCACCCCGCTCGCTCCGCCACAAGCCAGGAGATCCCACCACGATCGGACATGACAACATCTCCGCCATTCACGAATCCCGGGGAGGGGTCATCCACGTCGGCACCCAGGGGGCCGGCCTTTTCCGCTACGATCCCTCCAAGGACTCCTTCCTGAAAGTGCCCGTCGAGGCAGGTGCCGGGACCGACTTCATCGTCTCCCTCGCCGAGGATCCCGCGGGCGGGCTGTGGGTCTCGACCCAGGGCGGACCGTATCTCCTCACCGGTGGCGTCGACACCCTGCGTCCTCTGAAATCCGTTTTCCCCAACGCCGAGTCTCTCACCAGCGAGCGCATCGCCACCATCCTCCCGGATACGAACGGCATCGTCTGGATCGGCACCCTCGATGCCGGACTCGACCGCCTCAACACCAACACCGGCGAGGTTTCGAATTTCAACGTCGCCCTTCATCGCCTGCCCGATGACAACATCACCTCCTTGATCAAGGACAACAAGAATCTCCTCTGGGTCGCGACCCGTTCCGGCATTGCCCGCCTCAACGCGATGCAGAATGAATTCCGCGTCTTCGGCGAAGAAGACGGCCTCCAGCGCGCCGGGTTCCTCATCGGCGCCGTCGCCCGGGATGACCGCGGCCGTCTCTATTTCGGAGGCCAGGATGGCTTCAATCTCATCGATCCCGACAAGCTCCCCGCCCTCCCCTACGCGCCCAAGCCCATCCTGACCGATCTCGAAGTCTTCGCCAAACAAGTCCTGCCCTCCAAAGGCGGCATTCTCGAGAAAGAACTCCCCGCCACCGACGAGATCCGACTCGACTTCGATCCGCGCCTCATCTTCTCCCTCAGCTTCGCCAACCTCGATTACCGGTTTCCCAACCGCGGGCATTTCCGCTACATGCTCAGCGGTTACGACAAGGATTGGATCGTCGCCGGACGCGACCTCAAGGCCACCTATGCCGCCGTACCCGCCGGGGGATACGAATTCCGCGTCCAGAGCTCGCTCGATGGCCACGATTGGCCCGACAACCCCGCCAAGCTGCGGGTCATCATCGACCCTCCCTGGTGGGAGACGACGGAAGTCCGCCTCCTCGCAGCCGCTCTCATCGTCCTGCTCGTCGTTGGCACGAGCCGCTACTGGATCCAGTCGCGCGTGAAGCAACTGCAACGCCGCGAGGAAATGCTGACCGCCCAGCGCGACCGCGCCGAGGCCACCCTCGCCCGCCAGTTGCAGAACCGGATGCTGCTCGATCGCTCTTACCGCAACCTGCGGAACGAGACGCCCGATGATCAGATCCTGAGTGGCGCGCTCCAGGGCATCGTCGCGGATTTCGCCGCCACGCACTGTCTCGTCTTCCGCATCGTCAGCGCCGCCGAGGAAGAGGGCGGGGCCGATGAAGTCTACTCGTTGAAGCGCATCGGCTATTGGAACGCCCTCGATGCTCCCGAGTTGAGAAAGACCGCGCCCGTCCCCGCGCTCGCCATCGAGGACCGCCTCGCGCGCCAGATTCTGTCCACCAAGAGCGCCCTCTCCGTCGCCAATCCCGCGGCCATTCCCGAGTCCATCCGCGCCGCGTTCCCCGAGGGCACTCCCCTCACCCTCCTCGCCGCCACCACCAGCTTCCTCGACAGCGCCAACGGCATCATTCTGCTTCTCCGCGTCGGCAAGGAAGAAGCGTGGAAAGAAGACGATGTGAAACTTCTCGAAGTGCTCACCGGCCAGTTCGGCATCGCCATCGCCCAGATCAAGACCGCCGAGATCGAAGAGACCTACCGCGGCCACCTCGAGGAGGCCCGCCACCTCGCCGAAGTCGCGAACCGCGCCAAGAGCGACTTCCTCGCCAAGATGACCCACGAGCTGCGCACCCCGCTCAACGCCATCATCGGCTTCTCCGGCATCCTCGGGGAAGACAAGACCCTGACACCCAAACAACGCGAAACCCTCGACATCATCACCAACAGCGGCGAGCACCTCCTCGACGTCATCAACGAGATCCTCGACCTGTCCAAGATCGAGGCCGGCAAGATGGAGAAGAACGACGAGACCTTCGAGTTCGTCCCCCTCATCAAGTCCGTCTACGAGATGCTCTCCATGAAGGCCTCGGAAAAGCGCATCGCCTTCAATTTCTCAGCCACCAGCACCCTGCCCGGCGAGATCACCACCGACCGCAGCAAGCTCCGCCAGATCCTCATCAACCTCCTCGGCAACGCCATCAAGTTCACCGCGCAAGGAGGCGTGGGAGTGTCCATTTCCACCCGGGCCGTGGGCGAGCCCGAGACCATCGACGGACGCCTCCGCCGCCGCATCCGCATCTACTTCGAGATCCGCGACACCGGACGCGGCATCCGCGAGGAAGAGATCGGAAGACTCTTCGAACGTTACTCCCAGACCGAGAGCGGCCGCCGCTCCTCCGAGGGCACCGGCCTCGGCCTCCCCATCGCACGCAGTTTCGTCGAGCTCATGGGCGGCGACATCGAGGTCGAGTCCGTTTTCGGAAAAGGCACCACCTTCCGCTTCAGCATCGAGTGCGAGGAACTCGCGCCCGCCGTCGCTGCATCGCCCCAGGCCATCAGCCTCACCCTTGACGAAAAGACCGCCCAGCGCATCAACGGCTTCACCGCTCCGCGGGGCGAAGTCCGCATTCTCATCGCCGAGGACCAACCCACCAACCGCCTCCTTCTCAAACGCATCCTCGGCAAGGCCGGCTTCACCCTCGCCGAGGCCGGCGATGGGCAGGAGGCCATCGAAAAGTGGAGCACCTGGAAACCGCACCTCATCCTCATGGATCAGGACATGCCCGTGAAGAAGGGCAACGAAGCCACCGCCGAGATCCAGGCCATGGCCCACGACGGCGAGCGCCCCGTCATCGTCGCCCTCACCGCCTACGCCCTCGAGCAGGCACGGCAGGCCGCGATTGAGGCCGGATGCACCGACTTCGTCGCCAAGCCCTTCCGCTCGCACGAGCTCTTCTCCGTCATCTCCAAACACCTCGGCGTCGAATACACCTTCAACGACGCGGCGTGAGTCACGGGTCACGGGAAAGAGGTCAGTCCGACCTCCGACCTCCGACCTCCGACCTCCGACCTCCGACCTCCGACCTCACCCCACCACCGGCCGCGGATCGACGCCCTTCACGTCGTACTGCCCCGCCACCTTCTCCTTGATGCAGGGAGTGCTCGCCTCGACCCAGACCGCGAAATGGTCGCTCGCCTTGTGGGCGGCGAAAGCCTCGCGCGTCGTGTAGAGTTCGTAGATCGCGAACTTCGTCGGATCCTCGATGTGCTGAGACCATTCCCACTTCAGGCATTCGGGTTCATGGCGCGAATGGGCCGCGTTCCCCTCGAGGGCGGCGATCATTTCCCCGACCTTGTCGGGATGGCTCGTGATGGTGACGACGACAGCTAGCATGGTGGCGGGAGATAGGACGGAAATCATCGCCGCGCAAGAGATTTGCCAGGTGCATCGCTCGTTCGCCGAACGAAGACGGGCTGACGCCACTGCGCGTTCCCACTGAGTCTCTATTTGGATTGCCTTGATGGAGGTGAGCGGATACACAACTTCCATGCGAAACTGGTTCACACTCCTCGTAGCCTCAGGTTGCCTCAGCTTGGCGACCTGCGAGAAAGCCCCTCGGGCCACGGCGGACCAGCCTCCTCCCTTGGATCAGGCTTTCAGCGAAGGACTCATCATTGGAATTGGAGATTCCTCGATCGGCCCGGAATCCCTCCCCGATCCGGCCATTCTCGCGGCGATCCTCAATGCCTGGACTTGGACCGTGCCGATCACACTTCCCGATGACGTCCGCACACTTCGTCTGCGTTTGGATCACTACCAGCACGACCAATGGATCTCCACCCTCGCCACGTCGGGGTTTCATCGGCTCGACCACCGCAGTCAGCTGGGAACCGGCGTTCCCACCGAAGACGAGATCACCCTTGTCCTTCGATTCCCCACTGAGGCCGCGACACGGGAACTGGCAACCACCAGATCCGAAAAGGGCTTCCTTCTCACCGGCGCAAAACACATGAGCAGTGGCCGCCTCACCGGGAGCGAGTTTCAAAATCCGTTTTTCGGAAAAGAATCGCAGTTGACCACAGGCAGGGTTCCCCTGCCCCTGGAAACAGGCACAGACGCTTCCGCCGAAGCATTCCGAGCACGCCTTGCCTCCATCGACACCCGGGCCCGCCAGATGTCAGAGAACTTTCAGATCGGCGTCCTTCACTCGAACGATGGCACGA
Source organism: Verrucomicrobiales bacterium (assembly GCA_016795385.1). Taxonomy (GTDB): domain Bacteria; phylum Verrucomicrobiota; class Verrucomicrobiia; order Verrucomicrobiales; family DEV007; genus Arctic95D-9. The sequence goes on from JAEUHI010000003.1 coordinate 88,765, forward strand.
ATCTTCGACTCACTTTTTCGATCGACTCCCGATACCATCCACCCGCGAAGGTTTCCGAGGAAATTCCAATCTCCCAATCCCACCCAAAAACCGCCGCCACCGAGTAGCACTCCGACCTCCGACCTCCGACCTCCGACCTCCGCTCACCGCTCACCGCTCACCGCTCACCGCTCACCGCTCACCGCTCACCGCTCACCGCTCACCGCTCACCGCTCACCGCTCACCGCTCACCGCTCACCGCTCACCGCTCACCGCTCACCGCTCACCGCTCACCG
>JAEUHI010000061.1 GCA_016795385.1 Verrucomicrobiales bacterium
GCGAAGGGCTCGGGCGCATGCTCGGCGAGGCGCTCAGCGATCCCGACTTTCGGGACGACTGGAGATTGACCTCGGCCCGCTACCGGGTGCTGCTCTACACCGAGGGCGAGGAGGTGAAAGGTGATGAAAGCCTCGGCATCGGGTCGCGACGCGGCTTTGCGGAGTCGGAAGTCGAGGCGGTGGTGGAGGCCAAGGGAGCGATGCCTCTGGCCGAGGTGCTGCGCTACCGGGTGCGGTATCTCTGTGACGGGGCGGTGCTGGGCTCGGAGGCGTTTGTGAACGAGGTCTTCGAGCGGGAGCAAGCCCTGCGGCAGCGGTTCGGGGAAAAACGCAAGAGCGGAGCCCGTCGCATGCGCGGAGCGGATTGGGGGGAACTGCGGGTGCTGCGCGATTTGCGCAAGGATGTGATCGGGGATTGAACTATCCCATGGAGTCCATCACGACAGAACGCGGTGTCAATAGCTCGACCAAAAGACCACTCCCCCACTCCGCTTCTCCCCAAAATTCGACATCCACCTCGATTCTCGCCATCGCGAGCGTCGGAAAGTCTTCCACGCCGGATGCCTCGGAGAGAAGATTCACCGCTTCGTGCATCCCGGGATTGTGCCCGAATACCAGAACCGTGTCCTTGTTTTCTTCAAGCGCCTGAATCACGCGTAAAATCGTTCGTGGAGGGGCGAGATACAAGTCCGGCACCTTGATGATCTCCTCGCACGGATAGCCCAGCCCTTCGGCGATGAGCGATGCCGTCGTCGCGGCACGCGTTGCCGTGCTGGTGACGATGAGATCGGGCGAGATGCCTCGCTTTTTGAGCGCATCCGCCATGCGGGGAGCGTCGCGCAGCCCTCGCTCGTTGAGTACGCGATCATGATCCGAGAGACCGGGATGATCCCAGTCCGATTTTCCATGACGGATGAGCAAGAGCTGTTTCATTCGAACGAAGAGATTGGATCGGTTGTCGCACCAGGGGCACCTTCGCACCTGTCTGCGCCAATCCAAGCACCTTGACAGATGCGACGGCTCTGACCAACCTTAAAAACCGCCTCACCCAAAAATCACGATGATCCGCAAGTCCCTCTTGTTCACGCTTTCGCTAGCTGCCCTTCTCTCCGCAACCTCCGCGCGGGCGGACAACTGGCCGAACTGGCGAGGGCCGTTTTTCAATGGATCGTCACAGGAGAAAGGGTTTCCCGCGGTCTTTTCCAAAACCGACGGCGTCGCGTGGAAGACCGAACTTCCCGGCGAAGGGGCCTCGACTCCGATTGTCTGGGGCGACGCGGTTTTTCTGACTTCAGCCGATGAATCCGCCGACGCGATCGTCGCCATGAGGATCAACGCGGAGAACGGCGAGATCATTTGGAAGGACGCTCTCGGCAAAGGAGTACGAATCGACGAGCGCAGTACTTACGCAGGCAGTTCCGCGGTGACCGATGGCAAGACGGTCTGGTTTTTCAGCGGCAACGGAGACCTCGCCGCCTACGATTTTGACGGCAAACGCCTTTGGCACCGGAATATCGAAGACGACTACGGAGACTTCGCTTTTCAGTGGACCTTCTCCAGTTCACCCCAGCTCTACGACGGCCTCCTTTACCTTCAGGTGCTCCAGCGCGACACCCCGGTGAACGGCCGGGGGCGCACCGATGGTCCGATCGATTCGTTCCTCCTCGCGATGGATCCTGCGACGGGCGAGACGAAATGGAAGCACGTCCGACCGAACGATGCGGTGCAGGAATCGAAAGAGGCATTCTCGACCCCCATCCCGGTTCTTCACGACGGACGTCCAGAACTGGTCATTTCCGGAGGCGATTACCTGACGGGGCATGATCCGGCAACGGGCAAGGAACTCTGGCGCTGGGGCACCTACAACCCCGAGAAAATCGGTCACTGGCGCCTCGTCCCCTCACCGGTTTATGGAGCAGGCACCATCCTGGTCTGCGGTCCCAAAGGGGAACCTGTCTACGCGATCGCCGCTGGTGGAGACGGCAACCTCCTCGGCACCGCGAAACGTTGGGTGACGGAAGGCAAGGAGGCGACGACCGATGTACCGACTCCGCTTTTCTACGACGGCTACTTTTACATCCTGAATGATCGCAACAAATTCCTCACCTGCCTCCACCCGGTCTCGGGCCAGGTGGTGTGGAGCAAGGCGATCGACGCCAAGACGAAGCTCGAGGCCTCGCCCACCGGGGTCGATGGCAAGATCTACGTCATGAGCCACCTCGGAGAAGTGTTCGTCTTCAGCGCGGGTCCGGAAGGTGGCGAGGTGTTGAACTCGACCGTCTTTGGTGAAGCGCAGAGCGTGAATATCCGCGCGTCCATCGTGCCCGCCAATGGCACGCTCTATATCCGCACGGACAACCTGCTCTACGCGGTGCGGAAGTAAGCATTACATTTTTCCCGCATCCGCCGCATCGATTCCTCGTCGCTATACCGCTCGAGATCCTCGAGCGGCACCCAGGCGAGATCGTGGGACTCCTCCGACACGATGTAGTCGCCGGAGCCGACATCACGGAGGAGGAAACGCACGTCGTAGTGATAGTGCTCCGGATCCTCGCCGCGGGCGGGTATGGGGTGGATATCCAGATCAAAAATCTCCGGGGAGACAGCCTCGAGTGATGTCAGTCCGGTCTCCTCGAGCCCTTCCCGCATGGCCACCGCCAGCACATCGGGATCGCCGTCGGCGTGGCCGCCCGGCTGGAGCCAGCGATCCAGCTTGCGATGGTGGGTGAGGAGGACCCGGCTGCCGCTTCCATCGACGATCCAGGCCGAGCCGGTGATATGACCCTCGGCGAGGCGGCGTTCGAAACACGCCTCGGCCCGGGCCACAAAGTCGCGAAAGCGGTTCGCCGTCTCCGCCTCGCCGGGATAACGGGCGGCGTAACGGTCGAGCAGGTCGAGAAGGGGCTGGCGATGCATGGACGAGGCCGATACCACCGATTCACGTCCGGGTCCAGCCTCACCTTCCCTGTGGATCGCCGATCTCTTCTGGATTAGCGTGGAAGAATGTCATGCTGTTGCGAAAAGAAGCCGGAACCGCCCGCAACGCCCGAACCGGGCGGCTGTTGCGGAGGTGATCGGAAGAAGCGGGATTGGCTCTTGCTCGGGTCTTCGTTCGTCATCGTCGCGGCCCTGTCCGCCCATCTCGGTGGATTGACCAACGCCTTCGGATCTTCGCTCGTTTCCGCCTTCTGCCACGCCGTGGCCGAGCTCATCCAGTTGATGTGGTGGGGCACGCTCATCGGGATTTTCGCGATCGCCCTTCTCCAGTTTGTGCCGCGACGCCGCATCGAACAATGGCTTGGCGGCAAGGGCGACCTCGGAGGACTGCTCCGGGCCGTCGCCGCAGGCCTCTTTTTCGACGTCTGCAGTCATGGCATTCTTCTCGTCTCGATGCAGCTTTACCGCAAAGGTCTGAGCATCGGCCAGACGATGGCATTTCTCGTCGCGAGTCCGTGGAATTCGTTTTCGACCACCTTCGTGCTCTTCGCCCTCATCGGTGTGAAATGGACGCTCCTTTTCATCGGCGGCTCCGTCGTCATCGCCCTGGCAGCCGGCGCGGTCTTCCACCTCTTTGAAAAACGCGGCGTCGTGCCTCCGAACCCATATCGGGAGGCCTTCGAGAGAGAACGGCTCACGGAGCCCGGTTTCCGCGAACAGATCGTTCCCCTGCTTCGTCGTCCTTCAGGCTGGTTCGCGATCCTCAAAGGAGGCCTCCTCGAGTCCCGCATGGTGCTGCGCTGGATGTTCTTCGGTGTGATCCTCGCGGCGGCCTTGCGGGTCGCCTTATCGCCGGATGTCTTTTCCGACTGGTTCGGGCCCACCCTCGCCGGACTCGGCTTGACGCTGATCGCGGCTACGGTGATCGAGGTGTGTTCGGAGGGCTCGAGTCCCATCGCCGGCGATCTCTTGAACCGTGCGGGCGCGCCCGGGAACGGCTTTGCCTTCCTCATGGCCGGTGCCGCGACCGACTACACCGAGATCCTCGCCCTGCGTGAAACGACCCGCTCCTGGAAGACGGCCTTTCTTTTGCCCGCCGTGACCGTCCCCCAAGTGGTCTTGTTAGGGTGGCTGATGAACCGCTTCGCCGAGTCTACTTGAAGTATCGCTTCAAAACGGCCTGCTCATCCGGCAGGAGAGTCTCGCGCGAAACGGCCTCGCCTCCCTTTCCGGCCGAGCCCACCGCGCCTCCGGAGACCGGTCCCGACGTCGTCTCGTCGATCTCCCGTTCCGTCTCACCCAACCCTAGCACCTCGCCGATCGCCGCCTTGGAGAAATCGTCGTTGGTGACTTTTTCGAGATTGTTGGTGCCGAGATCGTCGACCTTGTCGTCGAAGAAGAGCGGAGCATCGCCACGTCCGCGACTGATGCCACCGGCACCGGGTCCCTCGCCTTCCTCACTGAACCCCGGGCTGCCCATGCCCATGCCCATGCCCATCTCTTCATCCATTTCCGGAAGGCCTTCCATCGATCCGAGAGCTCCGGATCCTTTCTGGAGCTGCTGTTGGAGCGATTCCAGCTGCTCGGAAGTGAGATTGGACAGCGTCTCCTGCCCGAGTTGCGAAGGATCGATCTCCCGGATCTGATCCAGGAGATCCTTGTTCACCTCGAGACCGCTTTCATCAAGGGCCTCGAGGGCCTGCTGCATCTCCTTTTTGAGCTGCTCTTTCTTGGCCTCGCTCATTTGCCCGGAAAACTTTTGAAGGGCCGCCAGATTGCGCTCGAGCGTCTTCATCTCCTCGGCGAGATCCCGGATCTCCATTCCCAGAGCCTGCTGCAGCGAGTCGGTGGCCTCGAGGCTGGAGTGGCTGAACCAATCCTCTTCGGGTTGGTCGCGCAGTTCCTCGATGCGGCCGGCGAGTTCCTCGATCTTCTCCTCTTCGATCAAGTCCTCGGCCTCGAGCGTCTCGAGCCAATCCTCCATCTGCTCCCAGGCACTCGGCTCGACGACCTGCCGGGGCACCGCGGATCGCTCGGGGATCGGAATCCACCAGGCTCCCGCCACCAGCAAAAGCGCGGCGAGACCGGGAAGGAGGGCGCGCGGGAGATTCCAACGAATCCCCGCGGAACGAATCGAATCCGCCACCACCTCGGGCCACGGGCCGACCTTGGCCGCCGCCGAAACGAGGCGATTATGGAGGCGCAACTTCTCATCGAGGCGGACGAGGCCCTTTTCGGGGCTGACGAACCGTTTCCGTCCCAAGAGCCAGGCGATCCCCGCAAGGATCAGGAGGAGAAGACCGAGCCCGATGGCGACAGGGGCTGGCGCGACCCAGTCGGCGCGCCACGTGCGTCCTGCCAAAAGGATGACGGCAAAAAGGAGAAGGCCGACGAGGGCGAGCTGATTGAAACGCTCGAGCCACCAGCCGAGATTGAGGCGTCTCGCGAGCGCGGCCGCGCGGCGCTTCCACTGGCGTTCGAGGACAGCCTGGTTCATGGCAGCGAGGATACCGTTGCGACCCGACCCTTGCAAGCCTGTCGCGGGGTTCCCGCTCACTTCGTCCGGCGATGCCGGCGCAGCCATTCGGCACGGGTTCGGTTTCCGGCCTCCAGGCGGGCGTGAAGCAGGTCGCAGGAGATGGTCTCGGCTCCCGCCGCGGCGGCGAGATCGAGCACCGCGCGATCATCCGTCGCCACGATGAGGCGGTAGGAGGCGGCGTATTTCAGAACGAGCCGCTCGATCACGGCATCAGCCGTCTCTCCGGCCGCACCGTGGATGATCTGGATGCGGCGATCACGCTGCTCATCCCGCGGCGACCTGGCACCGCCATCGAAGACCAGAACGACACGCTCGTCGGCATCGTCGGACCAATCGGTGAGACGCCGGATCAATTCGCGCCGGGCGAGATCGACCGAGCGGAGTCGCATCGGACGGAGGTCCTCCCATGCGTGGAGGACATTGTTTCCGTCGACGAGGAGAAACGATGGACGATCCGTGTCCATCCGTCGTCCCCGAATAAATCACTCGTCGGCAGCCGGAGCGTCGGCGGCTTTCTTCGTGGCGGCCTTTTTGGCCGGAGCCTTTTTGGCCGCGACTTTTTTGGCGGGCGCCTTTTTCGCGGCGGCTTTCTTGGGGGCCTCGGCAGCCTCATCCGCGCCTTCGGCGGCGGCTTCCTTGGCGACCTTTTTCGACGAAGGTTTCTTGCCCAGCGCGATCTGGGCCTTCACGGCCTCAGCCTTGCGTTTGAGGTAACTCTTGCGACGAACGCGCTTTTCCACCTTGTTGTGTTGCTTGCCCATGGTAAATGAATCGCTCCGCTTGCTGCGAAGGGCGGCATTAAAGGGCAAAACCCCCGAAGTGGCAAGTGGAAATCCACCCCTGATGAACGCCGAAAATCCCTGGGTCACCCACTCGACCCGCACCGTTTACGAGAACCCCTGGATCCGGGTGACGGAGAGCCAGGTGACCAACCCCTCGGGCAATCCCGGGATCTACGGGGTCGTCCATTTCCGGAACCGCGCGATCGGGGTGGTGCCGATCGACGCGGAGGGCCACACCTGGCTCGTCGGTCAATACCGCTACACGCTGGGATCCTACGAATGGGAAATCCCGGAAGGCGGCTGTCCCGACGGCGAATCCCCCCTCGAGGCGGCGAAACGGGAATTGCGCGAGGAGACAGGGTTGATCGCCGGACAATACAGGGTCTTGTTGGACAACCTTGCCCTTTCCAACTCGGTCTCGGATGAACGCGCGACGATCTATGTAGCGACGGATCTGACCCAAGCGGAAGCCGATCCCGAAGAGACGGAGGCCCTGCAATTGCGCCGCCTGCCCCTGGAGGAAGCGATCGCGATGGTCCGGCGAGGAGAGATCACCGACTCGATCTCGGTAATCGCGTTGTTGGCGGTGGAAAGAGTGTGATGATCGATCACGCTCTGCCGATTTCCTGCGACTGAAGTCGCAGCCACGTGGGGATCACCCTTCGTTCAACTCGCGCAGTACTTCGGGATCCCGCACATCGGCCCAATCCCCGGCGAGTTCGACGGCCTCGATCTTCAGGCCGTCGCGCACCTGGGCGGCGATGGCGTCGGTGAGTTCGTATTCGCCGCGGGGCGAAAGTTCGAGCTTGGCGGTATAGTCGAAGATCCTCGGGGAAAAGGCGTAGATCCCGGCGTTGTAGTAAGGGCTGGTCGGCTGACCTTCGCCGGGCTTCTCGATGAGGTCGGTGACGTAGCCGTTTTCAATGAAAACCGCCCCGCCCTTGCGGACGTCTTCGGCGATCTTCACAGTGAGTTTGCCATCGACGCCCGCGCAATCGACAAGCGGAGCGTACGACGACGGGGGCACGAGGATGTCGCCGTAGCTGAGGATGAAAGGATCGGCCCCGGCGAATTCTTTCGCGAGTTCGACGACGCGGCCGGTGCCATCCTGCACGATCTGCTCGACATACTCGATGGCGCAGCCGAAACCGGAACCATCGCCGAAGTGGTCGAAGATGACCTCCTTGCGCCAACCGACGACGATGAGGATGCGCTCGACGCCGTTCGCGACGAGTCCGCGCACGATGGATTCGAGAATGGGAGTGCCTTTCACGCGCACCATCGGCTTGGGCAGCTCGTCGGTGAGCTCCTTCATGCGGGTGCCTCGTCCGGCGGCGAGGATGACGGCTTTGGTCACTTGCTTCATGCTTCGAATACAAAAAGGTTCAACCAAGGCGCTTCACGAAGGCGGCCATGCGGTCCATCGCGATTTCGATTTTTTCGTAGGCGGTCGCGTAGCAGGCCCGCACGGAGCCTTCGCCCGCCTGCCCGAAGGCACTGCCGGGCACGACCGCGACGCTCTCTTCCTCGAGCAGGCGCAGGGCGAACTCCTTGCTGGTGAGCCCATACTTCCGGATGTCGGGGAACATGTAGAAGGCACCACCGGGTGAAAAACAGGGCAGTCCCATCTCGGCAAAACGCTTCAGCATGAGATTGCGACGCTGGGCGTAGGAGCGGCGCATGCGCTCGACTTCGGGAGCGCCGTTTTTCAAGGCCTCGATCGCCGCCTGCTGGCTCATCATGGGAGCGCAGAGCATCGAATACTGGTGGATCTTCATCATCGCCTCGGTGAGGACGGTGGGGGCGCAGGCATAGCCGAGACGGAAACCGGTCATGGCAAAGGCCTTCGAGAATCCGTGGAGCAGCACGGTGCGCTCTCGCATCCCCGGGAAGCTGGCGATGGAGGTGTGCTCGCCGGGAGACATGCCGTCGCTGCCCCCGTAGAGCAGCTCGCAATAGATCTCATCGGTGACGACGATGAGATCATGTTTGATGGCGAGGGCGGCGATTTTCTCGAGCTCCTCCACCGGCTCGACCGCGCCCGTGGGATTGGTCGGGAAATTAAGAAGAATGATGCGTGTCTTGTCGGTGATGGCCGCCTCGACGTCGGAGGCACGGAGCACGAAATTGTCCTCGACCTTCGTCTGGATCGTTACGGGTTTGCCGTAGGCGAGAACGATGCTGGGATTGTAGCTGACGTAACAGGGCTCGTGATAGATCACCTCTTCCCCGGGATTGAGGAGGGCTCGGAAAACGAGATCGAGCGCCTCGGACACGCCGACGGTCACGAGGATCTCGCTGGCGGGATCATAGGAGACTTTGAAAAGCCCCTCGACATACTTCGCGATTTCCTGCCGCAGGGAGAGGAGCCCGAGGTTCGAGGTGTAGCTCGTCTGCCCTTTCTCTAGCGAGAAGATGGCGGCCTCGCGGATATGCCAGGGCGAGCAGAAATCGGGTTCGCCGACACCGAGGGAGATGACGTCGTCACGTCCGACCACGAGTTCGAAGAAGTCGCGGATACCGGAGCGGGGAAGGCTGCGCACATGCTGCGCAATGCGGTCTTGCAGGGGTTTCATTTACAAAGGCAGGTGGAAAGAAATCAATCGATGAGGATCCGGGACGGGAGAGGTCCCGACTCTCGCAAGCTGGGGACCGCGCGGCCCGCGGAGGAATGTCAGGGCGAGACGGCGAGCCGCTCGTCGACGTGGGCTTCGCCGGCGATGAAACCGCTCTGCTTGTAGACTTTCAGCTGGAAGTGCGTGGCGGTGGAGAGCACGCCATCGAGGGTGCTGAGCTTTTCGCTGACGAAACGGGCCACCTCGCGGAGGTCTTCGCCTTCGACGAGCACGGCGAGATCGTAGCCACCGCTCATGAGATAGCAGCTCGTGACCTGGTCGAAACGCGCGATGCGCTGGGCGAGGCGATCGAATCCTCCGTCGCGCTCGGGGGTGAGCTTCACCTCGATGAGGGCGGAGACATGGCGCTGGCCGGCACGCTCGGGGTCGACGACGGCATGATAACCGAGAATGGCGCCCTTGGCCTGCAGGTCGGCGATCATCGCGGCGACTTCGGCTTCGGTGCGACCGAGCCGTTCCGCGAGCTGCGAGGTCGAGAGCCGCGCATCATTCTGCAAGAGTTCCAAGAGGGCATCCATACCGATTCAATTCCGTTCGTTTGTTCAATCTCCAAAACAGATCCCGACGGATTTCGCCGCCTCGACGATTTCGCCTTCGGGATCGACCAGCTTCAATTTCCGGACGGCATCCTCGATGAGGACGGAACCGACATGGTAATGCTGGTAGCTGACCATACGTCCGAAGCGCTTTTCTTCTATCAATTTCACGGCCTCGACCCCGAATCGCATCCCGAGGACGCGGTCGAGACAGGTGGGGCTGCCACCACGCTGGAGGTGACCGAGACGCGTGCATCGGGTCTCCTTGCCGGTGAGATCGGCGAGTCTGGAAGCCACGATGTCACCGATGCCGCCGAGACGCACTTCGCCGTCCCCGCCCGCATCCTTCACGACGTGATGCCCGCCCACCGGCGCGGCACCTTCCGCGACGACGACGAGGGAGCTGCGGAAGCCGAGCCGCTCGCGTTCGAGGATGGACTCGGCCACCTTCTCGTAGGAAAAGGGAATCTCGGGAATGAGGATGCTGCTGGCGCCACCGGCGATGCCTCCGTAAAGGGCGATCCACCCCGCGTGTCGCCCCATCACTTCGAGCACCATGACGCGGGCATGGCTGTCGGCGGTGGTATGGAGCCGGTCGAGCGAATCGGTGACGACCTGCACGGCGGAGTCGAAACCGAAGGTGGTGGCGGTGGCTTCGAGATCGTTGTCGATCGTCTTCGGCACGCCGACGACGGGGAATCCTTCCTGATAAAACTGGAGTGCGGTGGTGAGGCTGCCGTCGCCCCCGACACACACGAGGGCGGAAACGCCGAGTTTGCGCAGGGTGCGGAAGGCGTCCTGCATGAGCTCGGCCGGGATCTTGCGCACGCCGCCCTCGCCGACCTTCCCGGCGAAGTGCCCGCGGTTCGAGGTGCCGAGAATGGTGCCTCCGAGTTTCAGGATGCCCTCGGTTTTCTCAACGCGGAGGATCTTGTAATCCCCGGGAGAGAGGAGGCCTTCATAGCCGTCGCGGAATCCGAGCACTTCCCAGCCGAGACGCGCCGCCGTACCCACGACTCCGTGGGTGACGGCGTTCAGTCCGGGACAATCCCCTCCTCCGTTGAGCAATCCGATTCTCATGGCCCGGGACTGAGCCCTAATCCTCCACCTTTCGCAAGCGCTCTTTGGTTTCGCCGCCCCCCGCTCCGCCCAAAATGGACCATCCCTGGTCGAGCAGCAGGACCGCGTCACGGAAGCGATCTTCGGCAGCCAGGACCACGACGACGAGGCGTTTCGTGACCGACCCGCCATCTCTCGAGAGGTCGCGCGTCGCGGTAGCGATCAGGCAGGGGCCGGAGAGACGGGTCGTGCCGGTCTTCATGCCATCGATCCCGCGGGAGGCCACCAGCTCGTTCGTATTGGCGAGTTTCACCTTCACTTCCTGCCCATCCCGGAGAAAGGAAACCTCGCGCTCGCGCTCGCTCCCATAGTCGAGAAATCCGGGCCGGTCGAGCGCGGCGAGGGAGAGCCGGGCGAGATCGGCGGCGGTGGAGACTCCCCTCTCCGCTCCTTCGTCGAGTCCGTGCGGATTGACGAAACGGGTATCCATCATTCCGAGCCGTGCGGCGAGGGCATTCATGTGGCCGACGAATCGCGCCACCCCGTCGCCCTCCCCGCTCATCTCCCGTCCGATCGCTTCGGCAAACGCGTGGGTGGAGGTATTGTCCGACGCCATCATCGCCGCACGGAGCCCGGTCGCGAGAGTCAATACATCGCCTCCTCGAAGTCCCAGGGGATTTGCTCCACCCCGGATCGCGGCCGCAGGAACGTCGAAGGTCCATTGTTCGGGATCGATCTTTTTTTCCACGCACCATTCGAGGGCGACCAGGACTGCCGCGATCTTCGTGAGGCTCGCGACCTGCCTCGGCTGCGACTCATTCTTCGCCACGAGGACGAGGCCCTCACCCGCCTCCGCGACGAGGTAGGCTTCCGACGCCGGAGCGTTGGCGGACAGGGAAAACATGCCGAAAGCGAGGAGGAGAGCGCGGATCTTGGGCGGCGCGAAATTCATGCAGGATTCAAAAGAAAAAGCCGCAACAGGGAGACCCGTCGCGGCTTTTCAAATTCACTGGGGTCTCGGATCAAAGTTTGTCTTTGAGCTTGGCGTATTCAGCCTCGAGGGCGGCGATCTCGGAACGGATCGCGACCATGCGGTTGAGCGTGGAGGCGAGATCACCGGCACCCGCGACCGCAGGCTTGCGTCCGGGCTTGCGGCCGGGTTTGCCTGCTGCTTTGGCGGCTTTGGCGGCTTTGGCGGGGCGTCCGGGTTTGCCGGCCTTGCGCTTCTTCTTGCCGCCACGTCCGGGAGTTTCCACGCCGGCCTTGGAAAGCCAGGACTTCACCGTCACCGGATTCAGGTCCCACTTTTTGACAGCGGCCGACTGTCCGCCCCTGCCTTTTTCCTCGTTGTGTTTCTGGATGAAGGCGATTACCTCATCCTTGGTCTTCTGGTCGTATCTGGTTGCCATGGGTTTGTTTGGTTACACGAAGTGTTGGGTTTGTAAGGAGAGTGGGGAAACGAGGGGCGGGAGAGGGCGCCGATTCTAGAGCTTGCGAACCGGCTTGTAAAGCCATTTGATAATTGTTATACGTTCCAAAAGGCCTTTTCTTGGAACTATCGAATGAAAAATTCCGTCCTCGCGGCAACGCTTCTCTTCACCCTCGTCGCGCTCCTTTCCTTTGCGGTATGGGCGATCGGGGCGTCCCTGTATACGTCCGAAGTCGGCATGTATATCCTCTGCGCGGTCGTGTTTTTCGGGTTGGGCGGACTCGCACTGCGACCCGCATTGGGATCCAACCCGACCAAACGGGCTCTTGCATTTTCTTTGCATTTTGCCGCCGGATTCCTGATCTATGCCTTCATTTGGTCGATCGCATGGTTCACTTTCCGCAATACCTTCGGGGAAGTGATCGGCTCGTTCTTCGGCTTGCTCGGACTCGTGCTGGTGCTGCGACGATGCATGCCATCGCGCCCCGAACTCCTCACCGCGACGGCAGTGGTGTTTCTCTGGCACACTCTCGGATACTACCTCGGCGGCCAGTGCTATGAAGCTCTGCAAAACCGCGGCATCCTGGCGATCGACCTGCCGATGGAGAGAGGCACAGTGGTGACGCTGGCCCGCTTTTCCTGGGGGCTTTTCTATGGTCTCGGTCTCGGTTACGGACTGTCGCGGATGCTTCAGTCCGCACGACCGAGCTGAAGCAAACCTTCGAGGCAGATGCGCGACCAGGTCTCGAGCGAGTCTCGGCGCGCGGCCAGTTCCTCCAGCGTGAGAAAGGCGAGGTTCTCGATATTGTCTTCCGCGGAGGTCACCGCGTCGCTCTCGAGAGTGAACAGATGCACCACGCCGAGGTGGACCTGCCCGACTTCGTTCGAGTCGTCGTTGATGAGCCCGAGGATCTCCTGCGTGTGGCTGCCGGTCAGATGCAATTCCTCGTTGATCTCGCGCTCAACGCCGGTCGTGTAGGTATCCTTGTCGAGTGACGAGGACGCGTGGTCGGTGTCATTGATGTGCCCCCCGATGCCGATCGATCCTTTTGCGGCGAGCCGTTTTTCCCCACCGCCTCCGCCACGCACATAGTGCAGATAGCGGTCGCCGTGGCGGAAAATGGCGTAGGGAATGATCTGTTTGTGGGAGGGATCGTCCTCCGCCAGATCGCGGTTGAGGAAATAGTTGTTCGCCGGATCGAGGATCTGCGGCAGATAACGTTCCGTCTCAAAGCTGATCCCCTCGAAGGCCCCGAGGCGGTCGAAGAGCTCCCGCGAAATCACGAGCACGTTTTCATCGGCATATTTTCCCATGCCGGGGAATCGACACTAGCGGGGCGAGATGTCAAACCGGTATCGCGTCAATCCCGCGGTGCGCGAGACACTGCGCTCGACCCGGGCGCCGAGGAGACGTTCGAACATCTGCACCTCCATGCGTTCGAGGGTGGGATATCGGTCGAAGAGCGGCTGGAGCGGCTGATGATACTCCTCGATGCGGAGACCCTCCGCCTCGGACCATTCGCAACGGGAATAATAGCCCGCGGCGGTGCGCGCCGTGGCGAGACGCTCGGCCCGCTCCTGCACCGAGTCGCCCGTGACGACGCCCGCCAGTTTTTCGGTCTGCCCGCGGAAAAAAGCGAGGAGCAACTTCTCCGCGGCATTGCTCTCGAGCTGGGCGGCCGCCTCGAGGATGGCGAGACAGACGTCGTTCCCGATCGGGGGAAAGAGCGGCGCGACCTTGTCGGTCAGCCGGTAGAGCTTCTCCGGGCGCCCCACCGCCTTCGGGCTGCGCCAGGTATCGAGCCAGCCCAGCTTCTGCATGGCGAGGCAGTGTTTCTTCACCCCCATGTAACTCATGCCCAGCGCCTCGGCGAGCTCGCCGACCGAGAGCCCCCCCGAACATTTGATCAACTCCATGATATCGAACCAGTGGGGTTTGGCGAGGCGGCGCAGGATTTTGAAGTAGGGAGTCACGGCAAACGGGGAATTTCGGGGGAGGGAAGAGCTTAGCGAAGTCGATGGGCCGGTCAAGGATCTCCGTCACGAGTTCAAAACCAGGGCCGTTTTGTAACAGCGGATGCGCGGAACCGCCGCAAAATAATCACGCCTTCGGCGAAAAAAGACCCCCATTTGACTTTGCTTTCCGGCACTTTATCCTCTTTCCGCGGTAAGGATTCCCATCCGCCACCGTCTGGAAAGAGCGAGAACCCCGGTCTGGCGACTTCCGCTGCCCCTCCATGCATCATCCCTCCGCACTCGATCTGGAAAAAACGTTTCGTTCCCACGCCCCGGGCTATTGGGCGGACCTCGGCGTGTCCCCCGAGGATTGGAACAGTGCGACCTGGCAGCTCAAGAACCGGATCACCTCCCTGAAACAGCTTGAGGAACATCTCGCGTTGACGCCGGACGAGCGCAACGGCGTGCTGCTTTCAGGGACCAAGCTGGCGATGGCGATCACGCCGCACTTTTTCAATCTTATCGACCGGGAGAATCCCGATTGTCCGATCCGTCGGCAGATCATCCCGCGCGTCGAGGAGACTCTCACTTCCCCTTATGAGATGGCCGATCCGTGTGGTGAAGATGCCCACATGCCCGTGCCTGGCCTCGTCCACCGTTATCCCGACCGGGTCCTCTTTCTTGTCACCGACCGCTGCGCCTCCTACTGCCGCTACTGCACCCGCAGCCGTGTCGTGAGCGGGGTCGGCGAGCAGGAGCTCGACACCGATTTCGAGGCCGCCTTCCGGTACCTGGAGCAACATGAGGAAGTCCGCGACGTGCTCCTCTCCGGTGGCGATCCCCTCCTCTTTTCGGATGGAAAACTCGAGAAGATCCTCGAGCGGCTCCGCCGCATCCCCCATCTCGAATTCCTCCGCATCGGATCGCGTGTTCCCATTTTCCTCCCGCAACGGATCACGCCCCAGCTTTGCGCGATGCTGAAAAAATTCCATCCGCTCTTCATGAGCGTGCACGTGAACCATCCACGCGAGCTCACCTTCGAAGTGAAAGAGGCTCTCGGCCGTCTCGCCGACGCCGGTATCCCTCTCGGCAACCAGAGCGTCCTCCTCCGCGGGGTGAACGATGATCTGGCGGTGATGAAAACCCTCGTGCACAAGCTGCTGATGTGCCGGGTGCGCCCCTATTACCTCTACCAGCTCGACCTCATCCAGGGCTCCTCCCACCTCGAGGTGCCCGTGCAGGAAGGCATCCGCCTCATCGAAGGACTCCGCGGCCACACCACGGGATATGCCATCCCCCAATACGTGATCGACGCCCCGGGCGGCGGCGGCAAAGTGCCGGTGAATCCCGACTACGTGCTGCAGCGCACACCCGAGCGCACCCTCATCCGCAATTTCGAAGGCCGCACCTTCGAATACCCCGAGCCCAGTTCCGTCGAGGCTTCCGTGCTCGATTACTGACACAACCGGACCGGATCACTCCGAGACGGTGAAGTCGAAGATCAATTCTTCGTTCGCCAGCGGCAGCCCCTCCACCGTCACCGGCACCACGCCCGAACCTCCAAGCATGACAATGCGGAGCTTCGCCAGCGTTTCCACGAACGGAACAGCGGTGACGCCACGACACTTCACGAGACTGATCTGGACGAGATTGGGGAGTTTCGCCACCGCACCGACCTCGGCCAGATTCTCACATCCCGTCACGTCGAGATGCTCGAGCCCTCCGGCCGCCTCGATGCCGTCGAGAGAGACCAGCTTCGGGCAATAGGTGAACCCCGCGTACTGCGAAACGCCCGATGGGATCCCCTTCAACGAATGGAGATTCGGACAGGCCTCGAGGTGCAGTTCGCGGAGGGATTGGAGCGAGGTGAAGGGCTCCAGCGTCTCGATCGACTCCTGGCCGCCCATCCGCAGCACCCGCAGTTTCGGGAGCCGGGCGATGCCCGAAAAGTCCTTGATCTCCACGTTGCGCAGATCGAGGACGATGAGCTCCGCGAGGTTTTCGATCCCCTCCAGATGAGTGAGACCCGAGGCATTGCTGACGTCCAGATCGGTGAGCGCGCCCAGGTTTCCGAGTCCCGCGATCGTCGTGAGTCCGGCGCAGCCATCCGTGTAGAGCTGCCGCAGACCGGGAAACGCGGAGACATCGAGGTCCTTCAGCTGGCGGCAGCGGCTGAGGTAAAGATTCTCCAAGGCCGGCAAGCCGACAAGATCCAGCGACGCGATTCCCACGCAGCCACTGAGATCGAGCGTGACAAGGCCCGGCAAATCGCGGATCGCCGAGACATCGGTGAGCTGGGCGCTGTCCGTGAAGGCCAGCTGGGTCAGGACCGGCAAACCCGCCACCCCTTCCGCACTGACGAGCGAAGGACAATCGATCGCCACGATCGAGGTGAGGCTCTTCAGCTTTTCCACCCCCGCCAGGGTCGCGAGAGCGGGAGCCCCCGTGAGATCGAGGATGTCCGGATCACCGACACGCTTCACGAGATCGGCGAACTCCCGAAGATCCTTGAGATCGGGGCTCGAACAACCCAGATAAAACTCCTTTTCCTGGATCGAGAGCTGGGCGCCAAAGCGGGTTTCCAGTTCGGCGATGGCGTTCTTCCGGTCGCTCTTTTTCCAGAGCGAGAGGATCACGATCACCACCAGGATCGAGAAGAGGAGCACGAAAACACGAACCGCTTTTTGCATGGGAAAAACCGCCTGCGAAGGCCGCCGCAGACTCTAACCCACTCTCCCGGATCGCGCCACGACCGATTCGTCTTCAAGGAACGGGCAGGCGATCGAGGATGGTCGCGATGATCTGCTCGCTCGTGATCTCCTCCGCCTCGGCCTCATAGCTGAGGAGGATGCGGTGGCGCAGCACGTCGTAGACGAGATCCTTGATATCCTGAGGCACCACATAGCCGCGCCCCTTGAGGAAGGCCGTCGCCTTGGCTGCAAGGGTGAGGTTGATCGTGCCCCGCGGTGAGGCGCCGGCGCGGACGAGAGGCTGCAGGGCCGGTTCGATCTCGCCGGGGAAGCGGGTCGCGTGGACGAGACGGACGATGTAATCCTTCACCCCGTCGTCGATGTAGACGTAGTTCACCAGTTCGCGGCTCGCGATGATCGTTTTCGGATCGACCATGGCCCGTACCCGCAGCTTCGGCGCGGAGGTCGCCATGCGATCGAGGATGGCGCGTTCCTCCGCCATCGAGGGATAATCCACGATCACTTTGAAGAGGAAACGATCGAGCTGGGCTTCGGGGAGTTGATAGGTTCCCTCCTGATCGATCGGGTTCTGCGTCGCGAGAACGAGGAAAGGATCGGGCAGGCGATAGGTCGTGTCACCGATCGTCACCTGGCGTTCCTGCATCGCCTCGAGGAGGGCGCTCTGCACCTTCGCCGGGGCGCGGTTGATTTCGTCGGCGAGGATCAGGTTCGAAAAGACCGGCCCGAGCTTCGGGGAAAACTCATTCGTGCCGGGATTGAAAATCAGCGTGCCGATAAGGTCGGCCGGGAGCAGATCCGGGGTGAACTGGATGCGCTGGAACTGCGCCGCGAGCGCGCCGGCGAGCGTGTTCACCGTCAGGGTTTTCGCCAAACCCGGGACGCCTTCGAGGAGAACATGGCCGTTGGTCAATAGACCGACGAGGAGCCGGTCGATGAGGGCGGTCTGGCCCACGACGACACGGCCCATTTCCTCCTTCACCGCCGCGACCCAGACATTCTGCTTCTGGATCTCTTCGGCGAGTTTCTGCGTATCGACTTCGTGCATGCGGGGAGTTGCGGCGATAGCATGGACGACTTTCCCGGCCACGCAAGCGCCGAAGCAGCGACCGCAGCGCGACGCCGGATCGGTCAGAACCAGCCCGTTTTCCGCTTCAAGGTTCGACGATGACGCGGACGGTGAGATTCTTCTTCTGGCCCGCCGCATCCTCACAAAGCAACTTCACGCGATTCGTGCCCGGCTTCAGTTTCGACAGTTTCAGTTTCCAGGGTCCGTTGTTCGTGACCGTCGAGGCCGACTTCGAGCTGATCGTGGAGGGAACGATGGAGGTGTAGGTGCCCTTGAGGGTGTAAGAAGTTTTCGAAGTGCGTTTTGTCTTCGGCCCGCTCACTTTGAAACTCGGAGTCGGGGCGACATCGAAAGCCATCGAAGTCAGCGCGAGAGGCACCGAACCGACCGCCGCTGTCGAGCCCGTGGTCGGGTCGATCTGGTACAATTGCGTGGGAGCGGCCTTGCCGTTGCGTTTTCCAGTAAAAAGCGCGCCGTCAGCCCGACGGGTGAGAAAATTGTCCACATCCGTGGTCGCCCCTGCGAGCACCGCCGAAGAATCGACGTTGCCGGTCGCCGGATTGAGATTGGCGATGCTGTTCGTGCGCGTGATGAACAAATCACCGGTGCTGTCGAATGAAAGCCCGCATCCGCCGATGGGAGCGGCATCCGCCTTGATGAGGGTTTTGGATGCGTTGGAAAGATTCACCGTGAAAAGGTCCCGGGACGACGCCCCGTAGATGTAGAAGACACCGGCCGGCGAGAAGGCCGAGTCCGCCACGGCCTCGCCGAGGCTCCCGATCGCGGCAGCCGTGCCCCGGGTTTTGCTCAGGGTCAAAAGGGACATCGTCCCTCCCTGCTGCCCCTGCGCCGCATAAAGAACCTTGGTCGTCGGATGCACCTCGAGGCCCGAGACATTGTCGAGTCCTGTCGGACCCACCTTCAGCGCTTCTCCGGTGGAGGGATGAATGGCGTAAAGAGTGGAGGGCGTCCCTCCCACGCCGGTCGCACCCCAGATCACCGGAGCATCAGCGCGGACAGAGGTGGTGGCGGCCAGACAAGATAGGATCGCGGCGGTCGGTTGGAAAAATCGATTCATGCGCCGATC
The DNA here is from genome assembly GCA_016795385.1 of Verrucomicrobiales bacterium. Taxonomy (GTDB): domain Bacteria; phylum Verrucomicrobiota; class Verrucomicrobiia; order Verrucomicrobiales; family DEV007; genus Arctic95D-9. The sequence continues at coordinate 18,739 of JAEUHI010000061.1, forward strand.
GTACCTCCGGCCGCCCTCGTCTGACAAATGGGAAATGCCGCTGCCCCATCCGACTTTCGTCCGATGCACCCGGTCACCGGTCCCCCGCCCATTCCCGGTAGGGCCGCTCCGACAAGGCCGAATTGGAATAGCGGAAATCCTCGGTCACCTCGAGCCCCGTCCAAGGCGGCAGTTCGAAAGATTCATCCACACTCGATAGTTCCACCTCGGCGACGATGAGGCCGGCGTTCTCGCCGGAGAATTCATCGACTTCCCAGAGGTGCCCCTGCCACTTCACCTCATGGCGGATTTTCTCGATCAGCGGCGGCAGACACAGAGGCAGGAGCTGCCGCGCCTCGGCCACGGGAACGGCCGTCTCCACCTCGACCCGCGCGATCCCGGCGGATCGACCCTTCACCGTGAGAAAGGCCTCGTCGTCGCGGATCCGCACCCGCACGATCCGATCGGGATCCCGCGAAAGAAACCCCTGCACGATGCGGGAACGCACCGCGCCCTCGCGCCACGCGTCGCCGATCACGAGAAACTTGCGTTCGATTTCCACCGCCATGACGAGGAAAAAGCGCGATTTTTCGCGGAATCCAAATTTTCTTGTCCAAAAACTTCGCCGGCCGGACCTTCCACCGGAAGACATGGAGGATTCCCCCCACATCCCCCCGGTGCCCGCGACCGATCCGGCCGAGCAATACCTCGTGCTGCTGAATGAGCATGAGCGCGCCCTCGCCGCCTACGTCCACACCCTCGTGCCCGACCGGCTCGATGCCGAGGACATCCTCCAGAGCTGCAAATTGACGATGTGGAAGCAATTCTCAGGGTTCGAGCCCGGCACCCATTTCCTTGCCTGGGCGCGCAAGATCGCCTTCCACCAGATCCTCAACCACCGCCGTGGGGCGAAACGAAAGCCGCTCTACTCGGCCGAACCCGCCTTTCTCGAAGCCGTCGCCGCCGAGATCGACCGAGTCGCCGACTCCTTCTCCGACCGCTCCGAGGCGCTCCACGAATGCCTCAAGCGTCTCCCCGAAAACCAGCGCCGCCTCGTGCTGCTACGTTATTACGAAGACCACGACATCGCCGCGATCGCCCGCGAGACCGACCGCACCGAGGCCGCCGTCTACAAACTGCTCAGCCGCATCCGCGCGGCACTCAACGACTGCGTGAAATCGCGTCTCGACTCCTCCGCCGCATGAACTTCCACGATCACATCGACCGCTCCCTCGACGGTCAACTTTCCGAAGCGGAATGGACCGCACTCCAGCAGGCCGTGATCGCCGACCCTGAGCTGCGCCGCGAGTATGTCGAGAAACGCTGGCTCCACGCCCTGCTCGAGTCGGAGAGCGCCTCCCTCCCCGCCCTCCTCGAGGAGCCGCAATGGGTGAAACCCGCCACCGTCTTCCGGCCCGCCGCCTGGATCACCGCCGCGGCCGCCCTCGCGCTCTTTGCCGGCAGCGGCATCCTGTTTTATCAAAGCCGTCCCGCCCCGGTCGTAGCGACCCTGATCGAGGCGGAGAATTGCCGCTGGGCCGGCTCGGATCTGCCCACCGTGGAAGGCGCCGGCCTCAGCGCCGGCACCCTCGCCCTCACCGAAGGCATGGCCACGATCCGGTTCAAGAGCGGAGCCACCGTCACCCTCGAGGCACCGAGCGTCCTTGAGGTCGAGTCGGCCATGAAGTGCCGCCTCGTCGAGGGCTCCGTCGTCGCCGATGTGCCCGAGTCGGCGCATGGCTTCACGATCGATACGGCGAAGATGGAAGTGATCGACCTCGGCACCAAGTTCGGCGTCACGACCACTCCGCTCGGCGATTCGAATGTCTTCGTTTTCGAGGGAGAAGTGAAAGTAAAGCGCGACGACCTGCCCGAGGCGAAGCACGTGTTCGCCGGAAAATCCCTCGTCAGCAAAGCCGGGGCCACGCCCGAGCAGACCGACCAGGAAGTGCGCCGTGTCGAGGCTCCCGCCACCTCCCCGGGCCCCGGCTGGATGGCCGTGACCACCGCGACCGGGCGCGGACGCGATGCTTTCCTGAGGCGCGGCGATGGACACGGTCCCACGGGAGCCCATCCTTTGTTGATGGTGAAACACACCGATCTCGCCCCGAACAACGAACGGCGCGCGCTGCTCTCGTTCGACCTCGCCGGGATCGACCGCAGCGCACTGCGCGCGGCGAAGCTCGCCCTCAAGATCGAGCCGAGCGGCCTTGGATTCTCCTCGCTCGTGCCCGACTCGCGTTTCGCCCTCTATGGCGTCATCGATCCGGTCGCCGCCGCATGGAGCGAGTCCGATCTCCTGTGGAAATCGGCGGGCTCCCTCGTCGACGAACCTCTCGCCTCCGGGTCCGCGACCCGGCTGGCCGAGTTCGAGATCCGCAAGGGCTCCCCGAACCGCCTCATCGAGGTGCACTCGGACGCGTTCGTGGACTTTCTCCGTTCCCATCCGGATGAGATCATTTCCCTTCTCATCGTGCGCGAGACCGGCGAGAGCGACCAACAGGGACTCGTCCACGCCTTCGCCTCGAAAGAACACCCCGCCTCCCCCGCCCCGACCCTTTGGCTCCAAACTGCTGATCATCCATGACCGTCACCCTGACAAAACCCTCTTTGGTCCTCGGCCTGACCCTGTTGAGTCTCGGCACCCACGCCGCCGACGACAAGGAAGCGCTCCGTTTCTTCGAGATGGAGATCCGTCCCCTCCTCGCCAACGAGTGCTACAAGTGCCACAGCGCGGAGGAAGTGAAAGGCGGCCTGCGCCTCGATCACCGCGACTTCATCGTGAAAGGCGGCGACAACGGCCCCGCCATCGTCGACGGGAATCCCGATCTCTCCCCGCTCGTGCACGCGGTGCGCCGCAGCGATCCCGATTTCGTCATGCCGCCCAAAAAGGCGCTGACGGAGCAGCAGGTCGCGGCCTTGGAAAAATGGGTGTCGCTCGGCGCCCCGTGGCCGGCCGAGGTCGCCAAGACCGGCGAGACGGATGAAAACGGCTTCACCGAGGAGGACCGGAACTGGTGGGCGATCAAACCCGTCGCCGATCCCGCGCCTCCAAAAGCCGGCGAAGGGTGGGCGAAGAATCCCATCGATGCCTTCATCGCTGCCAAGCTGGCCGAAAACGGACTGAAGCCCGCCGGCCCCGCCGACGCCGGCGAGCTGGTGCGCCGGCTTTATTTCGACCTCCACGGTTTGCCGCCGACCTCGGAGGAGGTGGTCGCCTTCGAGGAAGCCTTCGCTGCCGATCCTGACAAAGCCACCGCGGAGCTCGCCGACAAGCTCCTCGCCAGCCCGCGCTATGGCGAGCGATGGGGGCAGCATTGGCTCGACGTGGTGCGATACGCCGAGAGCGACGGCTATCGCGCCGACGACTACCGTCCCGAATCGTGGATGTATCGCGATTATGTGATCCGTTCACTGAACGAGGACAAGCCCTACCACCAGTTCATCCGCGAGCAACTCGCCGCCGATGAGTTCGCCGCCGATGATCCGGAAACCCTCATCGCCACCGCCTTCATGCGTCTCGGCATCTATGAGTGGAACCAACGCAACGCGCGCATGCAGTGGGATCTGATCCTCACCGAGATGGCCAACGTCACGAGCGAGGCCTTCCTCGGTCTCGGGATGGGCTGCGCACAGTGCCACGATCACAAGTTCGATCCGATCCTGCAGAAGGATTATTTCGCCCTGCAATCCTTCCTCAACGCGACCTGGTGGCCGGAGAACCAGACCCTCGCCTCGCCTCAACAGCGCGCCGAGCATGACGCGAAACTCGCCCAGTGGGAGGAAGCAACCAAGGAGATCCGCGCCGAACTCGACACGATGACCGCGCCGGTGCTGGAAGGAAAACGCAAGGGCGCGGTGATCCAATTCCCCGAAGACGTCCAGGCGATCTATTGGAAGAAACCCGAAGAGCGCACCGCGCACGAGGAACAGCTCGCACAACTGGTGCAGCGCCAGGTCGATTTCGAGTACCGTCGTGTCGATTGGAAGAAGACCTTTGCCAAGGACGAGAAGAAACTCGCGCGCCATACCGAGCTGACCGAAGCGCTGAAGAAATTCGACGGGATGAAACCCGCTCCGCTGCCGATGGCTTTCATCACCACCGACACCGGCACGAAACCCGCCGACACGATCCTGAAACGCCGCGGCAAGGAAGAAGTCGTCGAGCCCGCCTTTCTCACCTTGTTAGGCGAAGAAAAGCCGGTGATCAAACCGACCGCGACGACGACCGGACGCCGCACCGCTCTCGCCGACTGGATCGCCAGTGAGAAGAATCCCTTCACCGCGCGCGTCATGGTCAACCGCATCTGGCAGCGCCATTTCGCGGAGGGACTTGTCGCGACCCCGAACGACTTCGGCATGCTCGGCGAAGCGCCCAGCCATCCCGAACTGCTCGACTGGCTCACGACCCGCTTCCTCGAGGACGACTGGAAACTGAAGAATCTCCACCGCACCATCGTCACCAGCGCGACCTACCGCCAGACCGCGCGGCGCGAGCCGACCTCCGACGAGGAGATCGCGGATCCGTCGAACCGCCTCTTGTGGCGTTATCCCCCGATGCGCCTCGATGCCGAACAGATCCGCGACGCGACGCTCGCCGCCTCCGGTGAATTGAAGCAGGTCGATGGCGGTCCCTCCGTCGATGGCACCGCGCCGCAGCGCAGCATCTACGTGAAGAAGCGCCGCAACACACCCGACATGATCATGGGCGAATTCGACGCGCCGGCGGGATTCAGTTCCACGCCGAACCGCATTCCCACGACGACGCCGAACCAGTCGCTGCTGCTCGTGAACGGCCCCTGGGCGCTCGGCCGCGCCGAGGCGTTCGCGAAGCGTCTCCTCAAAGGAGGCTCGGAATTCGGGGCCGAACAGGTCCGCGAGGCTTACCGCATCGCCTACGGGCGTGAGGCTCTCTCCGCCGAGGTCGATGGCGCTCTCGCCTTCATCGAATCCCAGTCCGGCTCGGTCGGTGCTCCCGCCAACGCCAATCCTGACAAATACCCCAACGAATCGGGGCTGCGGCCCGTCTCTCAATACTTCTCGAAGACCGGCGAAGTGAAGGTGGGGGAAAAGGCCCTCTGGCTCCAGCCCGGGAGCCGCTTCGAGAAGCTCGACCTCGGCGCCCTGAAGCTGCCGGAGGATGACTTCACGATCGAGGCTGTCACCGTGCTCGACGGCGTCTACGCCGACGCCTCGGTGAACACGCTTCTCAGCCGATGGAATGGCTCGCAGGATGACATCGGATGGTCACTCGGGGTGACGAGCACGAAATCGCGTTTCGATCCGCAGAATTTCATCCTGCAGATCGTCGGCGACGACTTCCAAAAGAACCGCATCTACGAAGTGGTCGCTTCGGGCCTGCGAGTCCCTCTCGGCAAACCGGTCTACCTCGCCGCCGCGATCTCGGCACGCCCCTCGAAGGAAGATCTCGCAAAGGGATCGGTCACTTTCTACCTGAAGGATCTCTCCGATCCGAACGCCCCGCTGCAAACCGAGACCGTCGCTCACCAGGTCGTCGGCGGGCTTTCGGTGAAAGACGGTGTCGCCACCCTGCTCGGCGGACGCACCCAGACCGGCCACCATTGGGATGGCCAACTCGCCAGGCTGAGTGTCAGCGAGGGGGCCCTGAAGAAAGAACAGCTCTTCGTCTTCCCGCAACGCGCCGAGGCTGAATCGCTCCTGCCCGAAGCGGGGCGTGTCTTTGACTGGACCTTCGCTGGCAATGATGGCGAGACTCCCGTCCCCGGCACCGCATGGGTGCGCAACGCGAAGGAGGCCGTGCCCGCCGGCGTGTCGCCCAAACTCCTCGGTGCCGTCACCGACTTCTGCCACGCGATGCTCAACTCGAACGAATTTCTCTATCTGCACTGAGCCATCACTTCCCCACCACTCCCTCACTCCATCCCCCACCCCGCGAAGCATATGTCCTTCTGCCACCGCATTGATCGTCCCGCGAGCCGCCGGGAATTCCTGAGCCGCGCCGGAGCCGGATTCGGAGCCGTCGCCCTCTCCGCCCTCACCGGTCAGAATCTGATCGCCAAAAGCGGTTTCCCGAATCCGGTCGGAGCGAAGATCCCGCACCGTCTCGGCCGGGCCAAGAACGTGATCTGGCTCTTCATGGAAGGCGGACCGAGCCACCTCGATCTCTTCGATCCGAAACCACTCCTCAATAAACTCGCCGGCCAGACCCTGCCGGACAGCTTCGAGCGCCCCGTCACCGCGATGGGCGAGGTGAATTCGCCCCTGCTCGAATGCAAACGCCAGTGGGCACAGCACGGGGAGAGCGGTCTCTGGATCTCCGACTGGCTTCCGAATCACTCGAAGATCGCCGATGAGCTCTGTGTGATCCGCTCGTGCGTTTCCGACGGCATCAACCACGCCGGCGGCGTCTGCCAGATGAACACGGGCTCCGTTTTCGGCGGGCGTCCCGCCCTTGGTTCTTGGGTCTCCTACGGGCTCGGCACGGAGAACGACAGCCTGCCCGCCTTCGTCGTGATCAAGGATTCGAATTCCATGATCGTGAACGGCGCTCGCATGTGGGGATCGGGGTTCATCCCCGCGGTGCACCAGGGAGCGCTTTTCGAGAATGGGACGGAACCGATCAAGAACCTCAACAATCCCTCCGGCGTGAGCGACACCCGCCAGCGGCAGAAAGTCGAATTCATCGAAGAGCTGAACCGCGGCCACTACTCGGCGCGATCCTCCAACACCGATCTCGAGGCCCGCATCCGCAGCTACGAGCTCGCCTTCCGCATGCAGGCGGCCGCCCCCGAGGCGATCGATCTCGACAGCGAGCCCGAGCACATCAAGCACCTCTATGGTCTCGACAACAAGGAGACCGAAGTCTACGGACGCCAGTGCCTCATGGCCCGGCGCCTCGTCGAGCGTGGGGTGCGATTCATCCAGCTCTATCATGGCGCCGGCAGCAAGTGGGACAGCCACTCGAAGATGGAGGAAAATCACAGCCGACTCTGCAACAATGTCGACGTGCCCATCGTCGGCCTGATCCAGGATCTGAAGCAACGCGGCCTCCTCGAGGACACCCTCGTGATCTGGGGTGGCGAATTCGGCCGCACCCCGATGAGCGAGAAAGGCGACGGACGCGATCACAACCCCACCGGATTCACCATGTGGATGGCAGGCGGCGGCGTGAAAGGCGGCCAGACCATCGGCGCGACCGACGAACTCGGCCTCTACGCCGTCGAAGACAAGATGCACGTCCACGATATCCATTCCACGATCATGGCCCTGATGGGGCTCGACCACACGGAAGTCGTCTACATGCACAAGGGACGCCCGGAACGGGTCGATCTCAATGAAGGCCATGTGAACGAGCGCCTTGTGACGGGCTGAAGACCTCCGTTCGATTCCGCCACATCCCCCGCTCAAAACCCATTGCCCCGCGGCCGAATCGGCTCTAGGGATGCGCGGTGGACCTGCCTTTTGACGCGACTCTCCCGACTTTCGCCCTCGCCGCGCTGGGGGCGTTCTGCCTGGGCATTTCGAAGACGGGATTCCCCGGGCTGGCGATCCTGAACGTGCTCATTGTCGCGGAGCTCTTCGGCGCCAAAAACAGCGTCGGAGTGATCCTGCCGATGCTGATCGTGTGCGATCTGCTCGTGTATCCCCTCTTCCGCAAGTTCGCGAGCTGGAAACAGGTCTGGCCTCTCGTGCCGGTGACACTGCTCTCGGTGGTGGCGGCTTCCTTTCTCCTCGACCGGCTCGACGATGAAGCCGCGCGACGGGTCATCGGGGCCATCATCCTGTTCATGCTTGCGATCCAGTTGCTGCGCGAATTCAAACGCGAATTCCTCGAACATCTCCCGGACTCGCGCTGGTTCCGCTGGTTCAGTTGCGTGCTCATCGGAGTATCGACGATGCTGGCGAACGCGGCGGGGCCGGTCTTCTCGCTCTACTCGCTCGTCCACAAGATGAAGAAGGAGGATTTTCTCGGCGTCGGGGCCCGCTTTTTCCTCCTCGTGAACGTCTTCAAGATCCCTTTCCTAGGCCAGCTCGACCTCATCAACCCCGCGTCGCTGAAGCTGAATCTCTACCTCCTCCCCGCGCTCCTCATCGGCATCCTCACGGGCGGCCGCCTCATCAAACACGTGCCGCAGCGGCTCTTCGAGATCCTGCTCTACGGATTCTCGGCGATCGCGGGGATCCGGCTGCTCTTTTTCTGATCAACGCTCCGCCGCCGCCGCGGGCCTGAGCCCTAACAAACCGGTAATCCGCCCGACCCGGCCGAGCGGTCCGGGCACATGCATGCCGCCGACGACGAGATCTGGCAAGCCATCGCCGTCGAAATCCCCGGCCACGAGCGAGGCGAGGTTCGACGGAGAATGGATGAGCGGCCGCACCGTGAAACCTTCTTTTCCATCATTCTCCAGCCAGACGAGGCTGGGAAAATCCTCGATATCCCACTGGAAATGAAGACTCGAGACGGCGATATCGAGATCTCCGTCCCCATCGAGATCGTGGGCGACCGCCCGGTAGCAGGCCGGCATGCGGAGGAGTTCATGAGGCACGAGGTCTCCCCCCCGGTTCTCCAGCCAACGGAGCCCGTGATATGGCTTGCGCAGCGGGATCTCATCCATCATATCGCCATTCGTCCAGAGAAAGTCGAGGTCGCCATCCTGGTCGAGGTCCACCGCGGAAAATCCCGAGGATCCGAAGGCCGGGTGCGGCCCGCGGGCGAGGATCCGGTTCTCGAATCCCTCTCCCGCGCCCCGATTGCGGAAGAGGAGAAGCGTTTCATGCTGCTGGGAAAAGAGGACGACGAAATCGAGGGCGCCGTCGCCATCATAGTCGAGGACCTCGGCTTGGAGGGCGCCGTTCGCCTGGGCGATCTCATGGCTCACAAAGGAGGTGGGCGAAACCTGCTCGAGCCAGACCAGGCCTCCGCTCGTCCGCCAGCCGAATTGCGCCACGAGCAGATCCATCTTCCCGTCTCCATTGAAATCCCCCGCCCGCAAATCGGAGACGCGGGCGCAGTCGACGAGCAGTGGCTGAGGATCATAAGTACCGTCACCTTGGTTGCGGAGGAGCCAGACCGATCCGATGAGGGAATCGCTCGGCCGGATGTCGCCGTAGGACCCGACCGCGAGATCCTGGAGACCGTCGCCATCGTAATCGAGGGCGATCACCCGGGAGGGCGCAGGCACTTCGAAGACCGTCTCTTCCCGCCAGCCGGCCTCACCAAAGGACAGTCGGGTGATGCGCCCCTCGTCATCATCGCCGACGAGAATCTCCTCGCGCCCGTCGCCGTCGAGATCGATGGGAAAAAGTCCCGTGATGACCGGCCGCGTCGAGGCAGGCTCCCGACCCAGCGGCATCTGGCGAAACTCGAGCCCCGGCGGGGAGGTCGGGAGGACCGGCGGCTGGAAGGCCTCGGGACTCGCCGCGAGATACTCGGCGAGGAGAGAATTGTATTCCGCCTGGTCGAAGGGCAGGTTTTTCTCCTTGATCCAGACACTCATGAATCCAAAGACCTGGGTCCAGTGTTCACGCGTCATCACTCCAGGCTCGGGAGGCAGGTGGCAGGCGGTGCAATATTTCTCCGCAAGCGGTGGCAACTCCGCTCGTCCGGACACAGATCCCGCAACCATGAGGATCACGACGACCAGCCACCTCGAGGGAGCGATCAGAGGCAGATGTACAGAGAATGACATGCCCGGGAAAAGAAGGAAACGCGCTTGGCGACGAGCCGGAACTTTCGCGTAACCGGGGATCGGTGGCAAAGGGAATTCCCCATCCGCCTTCTCAATCACGACTTCAATCGTCTTCCCCGGTTGACTCCGCCCGCTCCGGCGCGATACCGTCGGAGGTCACCTTGATCGAACGAATACCCATGGAAACGCTACCGCCGCCTCTTGCCAAACCTCCCGGAGCCGTCTGGCCCAAAACACTCGGAATCATCGCCCTGATTTTCGGAATCGGAGGATTGCTGCAAGGCGTCCTCTCTCCCCTCAGCCTCTTTATCACGCGGCAACAGATGCAAACCTTCGTCAAGCAGGGGGCAGACCAAGGGCAGGTGGATGAATACTTGGCCAAACTCAGCCAGATGTCCTACGTGACTCTCGCGATCTACGCTTCGCTGGCTATCCTGCTGATTGCGGGAGGCATCCTGCTCCTCAAGCAGCGGCGGATCGCTTCCATGCTCCTGCAAACCTGGGCCGTACTGAAGATCCTCGGCGGCGGATTTCTGATGTTCCGCATGATGGCCCTCACCCGGCTGCAGATGTCCATCATCATGGCTCCCACGATGAACAGCGCCTCGAAGGGCTCGGCCGGGGCCGCGGAGATGCAGATGATCAACGAGATCACCGGCTACGCGACCTGGATCGGACTGGGCTTTGGGTTCCTCTGGCTGGCCATCCTGCCCATCTTTTTCATCATCTGGTTCAACCGCCGCAAGGTGGCCGAACAGATGAAAGCCTGGTGAGGGCGCCAACCCCGCGGCGGCGAGCGCCTTATTTGGACTTTGCCTCGGCGGGCTTGGCCTCGGCCGGAGCGGCAGGAGCCGCAGGCGCTTCCTTCGCCTTGCCATCACCCTCGGCCGGCTTCGCTCCATCGGCAGGAGGAGTGCCTTCCGCGGGCTTGGCTTCCTCCGTCGGCTTCTGCTCCGGCGCTTTGGGGACTTCGGGCCTCACGGCAAAAGCCTGGAACTGGGCAGGCATGCTGTCCTTGCCGAAACGACGGCTGTAGAGATAGGCGATGCTCTGCATCTGAAGCAAGGCGGCCTTGTTCTCCTGGGCGATGCGCGGGTCTTCCTTCTGGATCAACATGGCGGCTCCCATGGCGAGTTTGGAAAGCAGCACATCATTCCCGTAGGCCAGGGTGAAGGTGCGATAATAGTCCTCCAGCGCTTTTTCTTTCGCGCCTTCGGATTCAAACACTTTTCCGCGGAGGAAGGCGATCTGGGCGAGCTCGTTGGGAGGCAGCTTTTTGAAACTGGGAGCAGGCAGCAACTTCGCACTGCCGGTCTGGGGCTCCTGGAAGATTTCAAGAGCCGTCTTCAATCCCGCGAAATCGCCTTGTCCAAAAACCGACCAGAGTTTGTGAAACTCGCTCGCACGGGCGTAGGAGGGCGACAACTTTGTCTTGATCGTGGCCGCGGCGGGAGAATTCACCAAGGGTGCCATGGCGGCGTATTGCCCCGCCCGTTTCAGGCTCTCGATCTGGTAGAAGAGCGCCTCTGACGCGAAGTTCTGGGGTCCACCGAGGATGATCGCGTAGTCGCGCGCCACCTTCCCGAAGGCCTCGGCCGCTTCATTGTAACTACCGGCGGCAAAAAGAGCCCGGGGACCACCGAGCACCTCGGCACGTTCCTCAAAGCGGATCAGCTTCTCAAGCCCTTCGCCGCGGATCTTGTCGTAAGTCACCATCACGCCGGCTCCGCCGGGAGCCGTGGCGAAAAGGATGCCCTGATCATTCGAGTTCTGGACATATCCCTGGGGGTTTCCACCTTCGATGAGACCGAGTGTCACGGGAGTCTCGCGAACCTGGGCCTGGAGCGCCCCGAGAATAGTCAGGGAGCTGATCGCTGCAAGATAGGAAAATGGTTTCATGAGGAACGTGGGGGTGGGTCGTTCGGTGATCATTTTTTCGGGGCGATGCCGAGCTCGTTGATGATCTTCAATTCTTCCTCCGGGGTGATCTTGAGCTGGTTCTTCATCTCCGGCACCTGGCGGCGGAGACGGGTAAGGGCTCCGGAGGGGGCATCCTTCTCTTCATCGAGGTTCTGCCACTGGTAGATGTATTTCACGCAGAGTTTGTAGAGAGTCAGTTCGCTCTGTCTCTTGAAGGCGATCGAGAGCGGATCGTTGACGGGCAGGGCGCTGATTTCCGCAAGGCTGTTCGGGATGTAGCGTTCCCACGCCTGCGTCACCCAATCGTGATAGGCGGCATACGTCGAAACGACGGAGAGATAGGCCCGGTTGGCATTGGCGGGATCGCCGAGTTCGTCATAGACGAGCCCCATCTTGTAAGCCGCCTCGGCGCGCTTCGCGCGGTCCTTGCCGAAGAAGTCCTTTTGCTTGTTGATAGTGTCGAGCGCCTCGAGCGCGTCCTTCCATTCCTTGCTCTTGATGTGGAGGTCGGCCAGATTCAGGTAAGCCTGCGGCTTCAGCGGCTTGCTATCCTCGGAATCGTCCGCCACGATGCGGCGGAAACGCTCGCGGGCCGACTGGACCTTCGCGGGATCGGCGGCGCGCATTTCGATCTTGCCGAGTTCCATTTCAGCCGGGCCTTTGAAAGCGGTCGCCTCGGGGTTGGTACGGGCGAGGAGTTCCTCGAAATATGGAACCCCGAGGAAGGGGTTGTCCGTGCCCGCGAAGTAAAGACCAATCTGTTGGAGGGCGAATTCAGAGAGATCCCGTTTTTCGAAGAGACGGAGCTCCTCAAACACGGCGGCAATCTTGGCCTCGATCGCCGCGTATTCGGGCGACTCCTTGTCCTTGCCCTTGCGGGACTCCTGCAGGACGATGACCTGCTGGATCTTCAGCCAGGTTTGGAGCGCCTGGTTCGCCGGATCGACACCCGGGAAGTCTTCCAGCGTGGCGATCGTCTTGTCCACTCCGCGGATTCGCACGGAAGCTTCGCTGTAGGAACCGATCGCCTGCCGCAGCAAGGTGAGGTCCTGCTCTTCGGCGGGCTTGCTGCCCATCATGAGAATCATCTTCTCGACCTGGGTCAACCCCTCCTCACCACGTCCCGCACCTTCGAGATACTCAAGGGCGAAGACCGAAATCTGGGGCTCGAAAGTCGTACCAGCGTAGTCGGGGAAGAAGGCATCGTATTGGGCGAGTCCTTTCTCGATCGCTTCATCCTGGAAGTAGATGTCCGCGCTCTTCCAGATCGCTTCGCCGACGACCTGCTTGTGGAAATCCGCACGTTCCGGATCGCTCGCCTGCGACGCTTTCGCGGCATCGACCGCCGCGAGATAGGCGGCGAGACCGTCCTGGCGCATTTTGGCAGCCTCTTCCTCCTGCTCTTTGCCAAGGCGACCGGACTGCACGATGAGGGCATCCCCCTTGAGATTCAAGGAACGCCCCACTTGCACGGAGTTCGGACGGGCCGCGACGAGCTTGTCGACGCTGGCGATGGCGGCGGGGTAATCCTCGAGATTGTATCGGGCCACGGCGAGATCCGCGTAGGCGGCATCGAGGAAACGCTCGGACTCGGGATAAGCTTTGAGGAAATCCTCATACTGCTCGGCGGCCTCCCGCATTTTGTTCAGCACGAGCGAATTGCTCGCCCGGTGGAACATCACGATCTCGCGATTGGGACCTTCGGGGTAAGCCTTCACATACTCGCTGAAAGGACCTTCGGCTTCGGCATGCTTGCGGGTCGAGTAGAGGGCGAGAGGGTAAAGGGAATCGGCCAACTCGCGCTCCGCGGCACCGGCTTCATGGCGCTCCCGCACCAGCTCGGCGATCTTCGTGACCTGCTCATAGTCTTTCGAAGTAAAGAGCGACTGGAGCATGAAGGTCGAAACGTTGTTCCGCAGGGAATGATCCTCGGGCATTTCGCTCATGAAGATTTCGCCGAAATACTGTGCCGAGGAGTAGTCCCCCCGCAGCGCCGAGAGACGGGCCGCTTCGTGGAGAACCTCCGCACGGATCTGTTGGGGAAACTCCTTGTACTGCTCGGCCAAGTGCCAGTAGATGGCGCGCGGGGCGTGGAGGTTGCCCATGCGTTCGTAGCAGTTGGCGATGAGACGCAGAGTCTCCGCATCGGGGTGGACGGGCGCTTTTTCCCGCTCGTCGAGCTGGTCGAGGAGCGCCTGGAACTGCGAAGGCACACCGCCGCCGATCGGCTGGCGGGCGATCGAGAGCTTCACGTCGCTGCGGATATCCTCGATGGTGGGAATGTAGGAGAAATAGCGGAGGGCGAGGGAATACAATCCCGCCTTGGTTGATTCAAAACCGAGCTTGCGAAGTCGCTCCACGAAGCCAAAGCGGAATTGATCCATGGGCTCGAGGTGGATCATCGACTCGTTCTGATCGAGGAACTGGTGGGCACGGTCCGAGATCTTCTCGATGGCCGCATCGTCGGTGCCGGCGGCAGCGGCCTGCCCGACCCAAACGAGTCCCAGCTCGAGGACGCCCTGCATGAGGAACTGCGGACTGACCTTCCATGCCTCGCGATTGTCGAAGAGCTCCTGGATGGACTTGATGCCGTCTTCGATCCGACCCAACTTCATGAGCGAGCCGCCATAGCGGAGCTTGAAGCTGTTGCGCACTTGGGCGAGCTCATCCTGGGGAGGATTCGAGGCGATGTATTCGTCGTATAGGCGGATCGCTTCCCCATGGTTGCCGAGCTGGGCTTCGCAGAATCCGAGCTGGAACTTGGCGATATTGGCGCGGGGGTTCGTCGATTTGATGGGCGACTCGACCTTTTTGGCGGTCTCCTCGGCGTTGATGCAATCCGTGAAAGCCTTCTTGGCGTCCTCCCACCGTTGTTGCGGGAGCAGGGTCATCCCGTAATCGAAAATGAGGCCACCTGCCTGGGCACCATAGTCTTCAAAGAGCGTTTCCAGCCCGCCAGAAAGGTCGAACATGCGCTCGAAGGTTTTGGAGGCCTCCTCGGGCTTGCCGGACATGTTGAGCTCGACAGCCTTCTGGTAGAGGGCCTCGACACTGACGTCCTCTTCGGCGGCTGCCTGGCCATGAGCCATGGGCAGGCATCCAAGCGTCCAGACCGCCACCGCTCCGGCGGTGAGGAGGAGAGAGACATTTCGCAGTTTCATCTTTAGGGGAGTTTCTGGAGGTAAAAGAGTGGGCGTGGAGCCGGGACCGTCGCGGAAGCGGGAATCATCCCCGCCCCTTCAGCCCCTCCAAGGAAAGCGCCAAGCAGCAGGCAATCCTTTTCTTCGGGAAAAACAAACCGTCTGGAATGAGGAAGTCGGGGAAGAGAGGTCTTTTCGGTCTCATGTCTCCCATGGGGGACTTCCGGCTTCCCGGCAGTGCTATTTGTCCTCGCTGAATCCGGTGATCGTGACCCGGTTGATATTGACACTCGGATGCGCGAGCACGTTCAACACGTCGACAAATCGCTGCCCTTTCGCGGCATCGTCGGCGGCAATGATCACCATGGGCTCGGAGTCGGTGAGGCGGGCGCTTTCCACATAGGTTTTGAGCCGATCCATCAGCATCGGCACTTCGCGGTTGTTCGCGTCCGTATCGAGCACTTCGTCGTTCAAGACGACGTGCCCCGCGGCATTCACCTCGACGGTCATCATGTCGATTTCGACTTTGGAGCTGCCATCCGACATGCTCGTGGGCATCGTCATCGCCAGATCGGCCTCGGTCGGCTCGAGAGTCGAGGTGACGAGGAAGTAGACGAGCAGGAGGAAGCTCATATCGATCATCGGTGACATATCCAGCACCGGATCGGGATCGGAAGGAATGGGTCTTCTGGCCATGAAACAAAAGGATAGCGATTAATTGTCCACTGCGAGACTACCGAAGATGACTTCACTCACACCCGCCTCGCCGGCCGCCTGAACGACCTTTTTGATATCGCGGGTGTCCACGTTCTTGTCCGCACGGAGGTTGAGGCGGGTCGGAATCCCGTTCGCCTCGTTCTTGACGCGTGCCTGATCCACGTAATCCTGGATCGCTTCCGAGGTCGGCAGTTCCTCCTCACCCTGCCCCCACACCGTTCCGTCGGCCAGGACGTTCACGACGACCCGCCCGCTCGCGTCTTTCGCGACCTGGGCGTTCTTCGCGGTCGGCGGCTCGACGCGGCGATCGATCTGCACGGTGATCAGGTGCGAGGCCACCATGAAGAACACGAGAAGAAGGAAGGTCATGTCGATCATCGGCGACATGTCCATCGGGATTCCGTCTTCGGTATCCGCTTCGAACCGTTTTTTGGCCATGAGGTGGCGGTTTCTGGGTGTTGAAAGTCGTCTTTACGAAGGGTTGCCCGATCAAACTTCCGTGATGCCTTCGGGAACGCGAGCCAAGGCCTGGTCGGCGTTCACGGTCGCGATCGCCGCCTCAAGACCTTCGATCGCCACTTGCTGGGCGTCGCTGACCAAACGGTTGTAGCGGTTCTTGAAGAAGTAGAAGAGGAAGATCGCGGGAATGGCCACGACAAGACCACCGGCCGTGGTGATCAGGGCCAGCGAGATGTTTCCGGCGAGGGCCGCGGGATCGGAACCGCCGCTGAGGCCCATCGAGTCGAAGGCGAGCACCATCCCGGCCACCGTTCCGAAGAGGCCGAGCATCGTCGCGCCCTGGGCGATGACCGAGAGATAGCCGATGAGGGTCATCGTGCCGAGATTCTCGCGGATCGTGAAGTCGGCGATCGCGTCCTCCACCTTGCCACGACCCAGCGTTTCGGCGTCGGTCGCATCGACATTGAGGTAGGAACTCGTGATCATGCGGCCAAGGAACGAGGTGTCCTGGGCGGCTGCGTCGATGGCGCTGCGGACGCGCACTTCGGACATGAAGCCGATGACCTGATCCTGAAGGGCCTTGGGAACATATTTCTTCTTGGAGACCTGAAGGGTCAGGAAGACGGAAAGGGCGATCATCCAAATGGAGAGAAGACCGATCGGCAGCATGAAGATGCCGCCACCGATGATCATGTCCATGAGCGTGGTCGGGGACTTCTGTTCCCCATCCGCCGCAGCGGCATCCGCGGCCGGAGCCGCGGCATCCTGGCTCCAACCAAAATCAGGAGCGATCGAAGAAACGAACACCGCGAGACCGAGAACAAGAATCCAGCGCTGGAAAGATCGGGGGAACGAAATAGAGGACATCAGATGTTTGGTTAGACTTTAGGGATTGGCAGGTTCCGCTTTTGATGCATTTTCGGAAAAGTGTAAAGAAAAAAAGTGGCGTCGCCACTTTTTCGCGGCCCCAAGGCCCCGGGAGATCCTGAATCACCCTGACAAAACCACAGCCAAAGGGTTTTCAAGCGCCGGCGACGGAGAGACCGGCATTGGGAAAGGGCACAGGGAAGCCAACGAAGGCAACCCCATCCCGCGGTGGAAATCACCGGATCAGAACGAAACGGAGAGATTGACGCCTCCGTGGAGCACGTCGGACTGGGCCTGGCGACTCGCCCAATCAGGGGCTCCGTCCATGAGCCACGAATCAGGCGCGCCCGAATAGCCGATGTAAGGGGTGAGAGTGGTGCGGCAGTTCAACTCGACCGGCACCGAGGCGCGGAGGTAGTAGTGGTTCCAACCGCTCGAGCGGCCACCGGTCTGAGCATTCGGGGCAAGGCCCCAATAATTGTCCGCGTAAGCGACACCGCCGGCGAGTACGATCCCCTGCCCCATCACCTCAAACTCGCGTTCGAGCCCGAGATCCCAGTACCAGGCCCCGGATTCCTGATTGCCCAGCGTCGGGATGGTACCGTTCCATCCATTGGGAAGGCCGAAATTGTAGGCGAGATCGAACTTGAGCACCGCGAGCGCCAGATCGCGGGAGAGGTGCAATCCGAGCTCTCCGTGACCGGAAGGCCAGAAAACGGCATTCGGGCCCTCGGGGTAGGCGTGATAGGTGTAGCTCACCGCCGCCCCCACGCCGACGAGAGTCGGGAGATCCGCACGGACCGACAGCGCCAAGTCATCGTTGGCGACATTCGCGAAGGTATTCTCGCTGATCACGTTTGCGTAACCGATGCCGAGATGGATCTTCGTGGCCAAACCTTCAAAGGTGTAACCCACGTGTCCCGAGACGGTGTCACCCCCAAAGAGATAACCTTTGTAGAGGTAATCGGAAGAGTAACCCAGCCCGACCGTTCCTCCCAGATCAACGCATTCTTCAACATACGGAATCTTGTCGACAGGTGACTTTCCCCAGTCGCCGGCATCAACCATGATCGTGGGCGCTAGCAGCGTGAGGGCGAGGATGCGGGATCTCATATGACAAAAAGGGGCGGTAAATCCTTGCCCTCCGACCACTCCGCAAATTTCACCGGAAGAAACTGCGGTTGAACGAATCAGGCGAATTGCCGCTTTCTACACGAAGCCCCAAACGCACGCAATGAAATTTTTCCCAATTCAGATTCTCTAAATTTTAACCGTTCTTAAAAATGTGAAAACCGTCTCCCCTTTTCAGGAAAGACGGTTTCTTGGCGAAAAATGGTGCCAGTTGGAATCAGAACGAGACGCTGAGACTCACACCGCCATGAAGGACGTCGGACTGTCCCGAAAGACCGAGCCAGTTCGGGGCGCCGTCCATCAACCAAGTATCGGGAGCCCCCACGTAGCCGATGTAGGGAGTCAGGACCGTACGGCAATTCAGCTCGATGGGGAGCGAAGCGGTCAGGTAATAATGATTCCATCCGCTGGAGCGTCCGCCGGTTTGGAGATTCGGCGCCGATCCCCAGTAGTTGTCGGCGTAAGCCACCCCGCCAGCGAGGACGAGATTCTGACCGAAGACTTCAAAGGAGCGCTCCAGACCGAGATCCCAGTACCAAGCGCCGGAGTCACCGTTGGGCAGTGCGGGGAGCGTCCCGTTCCACGCATTGGGAAGCCCGGTGTTGTAGGCGAGGTCGAACTTCAGGAGAGCGAATTCGAGATCTTTCGCGAGATGCAGCCCGATCTCCCCATGACTCGAGGGCCAGAGGACGGTGTTGGGATCCTCGGGATAGAAGTGATAGGTGTAGCTGAGCGACGACTCGATCCCCGCGAAGGTCGGGAGAGGAGCCGAGAGGGAAACAGCGACATCATCGTTGACGATGCTGGTCAGGGCGTTGCCTGCGACGACGTTCACGTAATCCACTCCCAAGGTGAGCGGCAACGCGAGCCCGTCGAAGGTGTATTGGACCGATCCACTCACGGAGTCCTGTCCGAAAACATAACCCTTGTAGAGGTAATCGGTGTGATACCCGACCTCGATCTGCCCTCCCAGATCGTGGCACTCTTCGATTGGCGTCTTATCGACCGGCGCTTTTCCCCAATCACCGGCGTGCACGAATCCGGAGGTGAGAAGGGCGAGGGAAGTCAGAAGTGTCGTTTTCATGGGATCACGGGACAAAGGCATCAGAGAATGGGGAAAAGGAAGATCAACGTTCACGGCGGTTCACCGGAATCGCGGATTCAAACGAGAAATTGGCGGAAGCGGCATCCACCACCGATCCACCCGAGGAGGCGATCACCGCCTGGCTGCCGTTGACGAAACGACCGCGGAGACGGCTCATGGCCGTGCGGACATTCCCTTTCAAGCTCGCCTCCGAGGTGATCATGGCGTTTCCGTTGCCGTTCAACGTCACTTCAACCGTCCCCGCACGCAGCCCGGAGGTCACGTTCGAAGTCTTTCCGCCTTGGGAAAGCACACTCTTCACCTTCATCTTTCTGCCGCCTCCATTCCCACGGAGATTCACCGCGGACGCTCCGCTGCCGGGGTTCTGGACCAGGAAGTAAGCCGTGGGGGATTGGTCGAAGAGCGCGTTCAAGTTGATGCTCTGGGCCGAGGCGTCACGTCCGAAGACACCGGCTCCGACGCGGCCCACAGCGGTCCGGGAAGGCCCCACGGTCAGGTCGACCTCATTGCCCGCCCCGTTGTGGGAGAAGTTGTCGAAGAACGCTTCGAGCGGGATGCGCGACTCTTCGACCATCGACGACGCTTCCGGCTCGGAGGCAACCCCGCCGAAACCGCCTACCAGAGCCACGTCGGTGAAGAACGGCAGAAGCTCCGACGGTTCCTCGATATCCTTGCCGGTGCCGGACCTTCTCCCCTTCAGAGGACCGCTGTAAACGACCTCCCCATTCAATTCCACCGTGTAGACCGTGCGGGTGGCATCCAGCTTCATGCAGAGACGCAGCCACTGCCCGGAGAGGTCTTCCTCGATCTCCTCGTAGAAACCAGGCCCCGAAATCACGTATGTCAGATTCAAATCGCCCTCCTCCACGCCCTCTTGCGGCTCACTGTCACGCGGGCCAAAACCCGACCAAATCGTCACCCCGTAGAGCGGATAACCGTATTCATCGAACCCTCCGGCCATCCCGTAGCCAGCGTATTCGGCAGCCCCTTCGTAAAAATAAAGGTCCACGCAAACCTGCGAGGTTCCGTCGGGCAACTGGCGGACCCGCCCCGAAGGATAACCGTCGAATTCTTTGAGGAATCTCAGCACGCCTTGATCAGCGGCGAAGATGTCCGGAGAGCGGTCTTCCCGCACCTCCTGCATTCCGTCCCATACCATCCTTTCGAGAGGATACCAGCCCGGCACGCTCTCTCCCGGAGCCGGCACGGGCGACAGGACGACGCGGTCGAAAGGATCGCTGGTCAAACCCGGCATGGGTGCCGGAGCGGGCACCGGCGGAACCGGGGCACCTTGAGCGAACACAGAAGTGCCGGAGGCGACGCCGGCGAGAACCAAGGAAGCGGAAACAAGAAGGCGAATCATGACTGGGATCGGGTGCGGTAGGGATGGCTGGGGGATCTCCCCGCCACGCACCATCTTCACCGGGATTGCCAAAAAAGCAACCGCTGCAGGCACGGAAGCGCTCAGCCCACTTTCTTCGTCCCCGGACGCACCGCCGGGATCGCCGCGAGATCTTCCGGCACGGCATCCGCCTCATAGACGGGAAACTGGATCTCCATGCAGGAAACGACCGGATACTCGCCCACCGAGGCTTTGCCCGAACGATTCACCACCACAAAAACCCCCGCGACGACCCCGCCCTGGGATTCGATGAAATCGGTCAGTTCCAGCAAGGTGCCGCCCGTGGTGATGACATCCTCCACAAGGAGGAGGCGCTCCCCGGGCTTGATCTCGAAGCCCCGCTTCAGTTCGAGGAGGTTCGTCTCCGGATTGCGCTCCGCATAGATCGTGCGGGCGTGGACGGCGAGGCCGACCTGCTGCCCCACCGGCACACCACCCATCGCCGGACTCAGCACCACGTCGATGCCGCCCAGGGCTTCCAGTTGCGGCACGATCTGCTCGATCATCCGCTGCAGCTCCCATGGATGCTGCACGAGCTTGCCCTTCTTCACGTAGTAGGCGGAGTGTTTTCCGCTCGCGAGGATGAAGTGGCCTTGCTCGACCGCTCCGTAATCCTTCAGCAGTTCGATCGTTTCTTCAGGCGATTTCGGCAATTCGGTTCGCATAATCCCGGGCTTTTTCGGCAAAGGTGAGGTGGGTGTCGGCATAGAGAATGCCGCGTGAAACATTGATGACAGAGGGCGACTTGCGGTCCGCGCCGCGCAGCGTTTCAAGGTCGCCGCCCTGGGCGCCCAGCCCGGGGATGAGCAGGGGCACATCCGGCATCCGGGCGAGGACATCGGCGGAGACATTGGTCAGTCCCAGGACCAACCCGATGCTCCCCTCCCCCGCGGGAGTCTCCGGGGCACGCCGGGTGAGATCGCCGACCAACTCGAAAACCTTGCGGCCGTTGGCGAGATCGTGCAGTTCCAGATCCGCCGCCCCGGGATTCGAGGTGACCCCGAGAAGATAGACGCCTTTTCCAGGATGCTGCAGGAAGGGCTCGACCGAATCGTAGCCCATGTAGGGGCTCAGAGTGACGGCATCGACGTCCCAGAGATCGAAATAGGCTTTGGCGTAATGTTCCTGCGTCGTGCCGATATCACCGCGCTTCGCATCGAGAATCACCGGCACCCCGGTCGTTTTCATCCTCGCAATGAGCGCCTCCACGAGTTGGTAGCCCGGCACCCCGAGCGCCTCGAAGTAGGCGATGTTCGGCTTGAAGGCGGCCGCGAATGGCGCGGTCTCTTCGATCACCTGTTCGCAGAAGGCGGCGAGATCCGCGGTCGAGGGATGAAGATCGAGACGCGGATCAATACCCACGCAGAGCGCGCTGCCGGTGAGCTCGATGCGTTGCTGCAATCGCTGGACGTACGTCATGGATACGGGTATGGAAAACAAAGTCGGAAGATCCTCTCCGCCTCGACGGGACTCAACCGACTTTGCCCGGTGAGTCAACCCTCTTTGGTGTCCGGGAGTGACTTCTCTGCAACCCTCGCAAGCCCTTGCTCCCGTTTTCCAGTTCCATGCGATTCATCCTCTTCTGCTTCGGCGGAGCGGCGCTGGGCTGGCAGGTCCTCTGGGCCCTTCATCTCGGACTCGCTCTGGGAGCCTCCGCCCGGGGCGTGGCGCTGACTGTCGGCACGGCCATGGCAGGGATGACGCTCGGAGCGTTTCTCGGCTCTGCCTTGGTGAAACGTTTCTCCCGTCTCTCCCCCATCCTGCTTTATGGAGCGATAGAGCTGGTCGTCGCCCTGGGGGCCCTTCTGCCGGGCCTCTCCGAGTCCTGGATCATGTCGGCAGACTCGCGGATCTACCGGATCTCGCCCCTGCTCGCGACGCCTTTCTCCCTCGTCGCTCTCGCCCTGACTCTCGCTCCCGCCTGCGTTGCAATGGGGGCGACCCTGCCGGTGATGGGCACCCTGGCACGAGCTACCGGCACCCCACTTTCCCGGCTCTACGCCTTCAATACCGCCGGAGCCGCCGTCGGCACGATCATCGTCGCCTTTCTGCTGCTCCCCTGGCTCGGCCTGAAGGGGTCTTCCCTCGCGCTCTTCCTCATCCAAGCGACCCTTTGCGCCGCTTGTTTTTTCATCGCTTCCGCCGGTCGAAACCGTGACCAAAGCGACGGCCGCGGAGTGGAGGAAAAGGGCGTCGCAACCGGAATCCCGCCCTTGTCTCATCGCCGGGATCTGCTGCTGGTCTTTTTGTCAGGATTCGCCGCCTTTCTCCTCGAAGTCACCTGGTTTCGAGCCTTGCGGGCGGCATGGTTCAGCACTTCGGACAGCGCGGCGGTGATGCTTTGCTGTTTTCTCCTGGCCCTTGCCATCGGCGCGGCCATCGCTCCCGCATGGCGCCGCCACGGATTTTCCCTCTCCATCGCTTTTGCCGGTGCCGCGATCCTGACCCTCATCGCCAACCAACTGATCGCCAGGTTCGATCTCATCGAGACCTTCCAGGCGAAGGGCCTCTGGCGGCAAATTTCCCGCCTTCTCGCAGGGCTCCTCGTGCTGGGACCTCCGGTGGCTTTGTTAGGGATCATCCTGCCGTCCATCCTCGACCGGCGTGACCGGCCGGGAGAGTGGGCCGCGCTTTATGCGACGAACACGCTCGGATCCGTCCTCGGAGCGAATCTCGCGGCGTGGATGCTGCTCGAATGGGTCGGCCCGCTCGCGTCCGGCTGGATCGCGGCGGCCCTCCTTGCCGCCGGGGCCTGGGTGTCCACCACTTCACCAACGCTCAAAACAGCGACCTGCCTCGCCTTCGCCGCCGTCCTCGCGCCCCTTCTTTGGTTCGACCGTCACGAGCCGACGCGGGTGAAAGGAGCCTCGCGCTTCGTCACGGGCGGGTTCGAGACCATCGCGCAGCGCCATGGTCCCGATGCCTCCATCTCCGTGATCGCGCACGAGGGCGGCCGCGTCCTCGTTATCAACGGCTTTGCCACGGCCGGAGAATCCCACGGCGATAGTGATGCCCGCTTCCGGTACATGGACTCGATGGGCCGCCTGCCCATGCTGCTGCATCCGGATCCGAGAAACGCCCTTGTCATCTGTTTCGGCACCGGTCAGACCGCCCATGCCGTCCGCGATGAAAATCCCGCTCGACTCGATCTCGTGGACCTGAATGCCGCCGTCTTCGAACTCGGCGATCTTTTCGACACCAACCATCACGTGCTCGACGATCCCCGCGTGCGCGCCATCGTCATGGACGGTCGGGCTTGGTTGCGGCGGTCGGAGGAGCCCTACGATGTCATCACGCTCGAGCCGATGCCGCCCTTCTTCAGCGGAACGAACGCCCTCTATTCCGTGGAGTTCTATCGTCTCGCCAGGGAGCGCCTGCAATCCGGAGGTCTCGCCGCCCAGTGGTTCCCGCTACATTTGATGACACCCGAACAGGCGGCCTCGATCGCAGCCGCGTTCACGGCAGTTTTTCCCGATTCGATCCTATGGCTCGACCCGGACAGCCGCGCCGGCAACGGTCTCGCCGACCAAGGCATCCTCATCGGCCGGAAGCCCGACAACACCACCTCAGGCGCCCCACTCGGCGAAACCTGGCCTGGATTCCTGCGTGCGCCGCTCACCGGAACCCGCCGCCTGACCGCCGATCAGACGCGACGCCAGATCGCGCTCTCCCCCGCAGGTTTGCAGCGTTTTGCCGCGGGTGCCGCGCCGGTGACGGACACGAATCAGTTGCTCGAGTTCGGCACCTCTCCCTATCGGAATCCCGACTACGATCTTTTCGAATCCATCAGACGAATACACGAGCGGATCGAGGCGGCCCGGGAGGACACACCTCTCTCCTTCCCAGAGTAGGGCCTGGCCGGATCAGATCCGGGCGGCGATGGCATCCCCCATTTCGGCGGTGCCGACCTTCTTCTGGCCTTCGCTGCCCGTGTGGATGTCGCCGGTGCGGTAACCTTCGTCGATCACGGCCTTCACCGCCGCATCGATCGCGGCCGCGGCTTCGTGCTCTCCGAAAGAGAATCGCAACATCATCGCCGCCGATAGAATCTGGGCGATCGGGTTCGCGATTCCCTTGCCGGCGATGTCGGGAGCGGTGCCGCCGCTCGGTTCGTAAAGGCCGAAATAGAGCCCGTCGCCCTTGCTTTCGCCCAGGCTGGCGCTCGAGAGCATGCCCAGCGATCCGGCGATCATCGCCATCTCGTCACTGAGGATGTCGCCGAAAAGGTTCTCGGCGAGGACGACGTCGAACTCGCGCGGACGCGCGATCAACTGCATCGCGGCATTGTCGACGTAGAGATGGCTGAGCGTGACGGAGGGGAATTCCTTTGCCACTTCCTCGACCGTGCGACGCCAGAGGAGCCCGTTCTGCAGCACGTTCGCCTTGTCGATCGAACAAAGGCGGCCTCCGCGTTTCTCCGCGGCGGCAAAGGCGACGCGGGCGATGCGGGCGATCTCGCTCTTTTTGTAGACCATCGTGTCGATCGCCACTTCCTCGCCGTCACGGGTCTCGATCCCCTTCGGCTGGCCGAAATACAGCCCGCCCGTGAGTTCGCGCACGCAGAGCACGTCGAATCCACCTGCGATGCGGTCTTCCTTCACGGGAGAAGCATGGGTCAAGGCCGGAAAACAAACGGCCGGGCGCAGATTCGCGAAGAGACCGAAATGTTTGCGCAAAGGCAACAAGGCCCCCCGCTCCGGTTGCAGGTCCGGCGGCAGCGTTTCCCACTTCGGGCCACCGACCGAACCGAAGAGGATCGCGTCCGCCGCCTCGCAGGCCTTCACCGTATCCTGCGGCAGCGGGTGCCCGCCATCATCGAGGGCCGCGCCCCCGACGAGTTTCTCCTCCATCTCGAACTGGATGCCAAAACGCTCGGAGACCTTCCCGAGCACCTTGCGGGCTTCGGACATCACTTCGGGGCCGATGCCGTCTCCTGGCAGCACCGCGATCTTGTAGACTTTGCTCATGGGCCGAGACCAAAGACCGGATCGCCCCGCCCGCAAGCCGAAATGTGGCGGCCGCACTCCCCTCGCCCGTCAATTGATCACCCGGGGATCCTCCAAGGCCACGATCTGCTCCCACGACATCGCCGCGATCGCCGCACCGCCGGAATCCGCCTCATGCAAAAGCGTCCCATCCGCTGCCACGACACGCACCTTCAGACCGAGCAGCTCATCTTTTCCATACAGCTCGTTCCCGTCGTAAAAGACTTCGTCGATCCGCACCTCGCTCGTCTCGAAAGTGCCATCCCCGTTGAATCGTAGCGCCTCCAGCGGAGCCTCGCCGAGCTTTTTCACGGGTGGCACGGGCGAATCGAGATCGCGCGCGGAAAATTCCCATTCCTCCTCCTTCTCGTCGTAATAGATCACGACGGAGTCTTTCCACACCATCGCATACTCGACCTTCGCCCCTTCCAAGGTTTCGCGCGAAAGATTGCGGACCGAGATGCGGAACAGGGTCTCTTTCTCCTCCATGGTGTAATACTGGTCGCGATGTTTGTCCGTCTTACCCGGCAAGCGCGTGAGCGACACCTCGAGACGGTAGCTGGACGCACCGCCCGCCATCGCCGCGCCGGATGCGGGGGCGGCACCCGACTTCATCCAATCCTTCACATACTGCTGGTCATCGAGGCTGAAAATCACGATATCCGTGTCGAAGGCCTGGCCATCCTGACGCACGATGCGCATCTGCCGGCGATCCTCCGAGATCCCGACCACCTTGGCAACGAGCTTTTGGCCGCTCTTGCCCGTGAACTCATGAAAATCACCCGACTCCTGCGCCCGCAGGATTCCCCCTGATGCCATCGCGAGCAACAGGGCGGAGCGGATCACAAGGAAAGCGGCGGGTTTGTCGATCATATCGCGGCGACACTATACCGCCTCAACCGCAGGACGTTGAAGAAAAAAGACGCGAGCCTTCCCCGACCCGAAGGGGCCAACCCGAAAGAGACCTCCGCGCGTACGCGTCCAGTTGCCCCCGGGGACTCCGCGCCTTATCGTTTCCCCCACCCCCGATGACTCATCGCCCCATCCCCGTCACCTTCCATCATCGCGTCGCCTTCACCCACGGCGCCTTTGATCCGAAGAATCTGACCTTGCGCGACCTCGTGGCCGAAGCCTGCGATCTCGACGGCACCGCGAAGGTCCTCGTCCTCCTCGATGCCGGCGTCGCCGCGGCCGATCCGAAATTGACCTCCCGCATTTCCCAATACTTCGCCGTCCACGCCGACACCCTCCATCTCGTCACCGATCCCATGCTCCTCACCGGGGGCGAAGCGTGCAAGAACGATTGGTCGCTCGTCGAGAAGATCTGGCAGGCAATCGAGTATTTCAAAATCTGCCGCCACTCCTACGTCATCGCGATCGGAGGCGGCGCCTTTCTCGACCTCGCCGGATTCGGGGCCGCGACCGCCCACCGTGGCATCCGCCTCATCCGCATGCCCACCACCACCCTCAGCCAGGGCGACGGCGGCGTCGGAGTGAAAAACGGCGTCAATTATTTCGGCAAGAAAAACTGGATCGGCACCTTCTCCGTCCCTTTTGCCATCGTCAACGATCTCGACTTTCTTTCCGTGCTGCCACCGCGGGCCTGCCGGGACGGCATCATCGAGGCCATCAAGGTCTCCCTCATCCGCGACCGGGCCTTCTATGAATTCCTCAGAGCCAACGGCCCCGCCCTCGGCCGCCTTGAGAAAAAGCCGCTTGAGCTCGCGATCCGGCGCAGCGCCGAGAACCACGTCGATCACATCGCCACGAGCGGCGACCCCTTCGAATACGGCTCGGCGCGCCCCCTCGATTTCGGCCACTGGGTCGCCCACAAGCTCGAGCAGATCTCGAATTTCGCCGTCAGCCATGGCGAAGCCGTCGCCATCGGCATGGCCGTCGATCTGCTCTATTCGGTGAAGATCGGCCTGCTCCCCCGCGCCACCGCCGGGGAGATCCTCGACCTGATCGAGACCGTCGGCTTCGATCTCTGGTCCGCCGAGCTTGACCGCGAGGAGCGTGGTAGACCGGTCATCCTCGCGGGCTTGGAGGAATTCCGCGAGCACCTCGGCGGACGACTTACCATCACCCTCGTCCCCGGCATCGGCGAAAAGCTCGAAGTGCACGAGATGGACGAAAGCGCCATCCTCGCGGCGATGGTCGAGCTGCGGGAAAGGGCGGGGAGAAAGTCGAAGGTGCGGACCAGCTGAATCACCGGTCGACCTCGTCGGCACCCTCCCCCAAACACGAAAAAACCCGCAGACCGGAGTCGGCGGGTTTCGTCGGGGGAATTTGACAGGGTCAGGTCTGAAACCAAACAGGGTCGGATCAGGGAATCACAAGCTGTTGGCCGGGGCGGATCGTGTCGCTGGTGAGGCCGTTCGCACTCTTCAGGGCCGCCACGGTGGTGCCGTTCTTCTGGCTGATGCGATAAAGGTTTTCCCCGCTGGAGACGGTGTGCGTCTTGTTGCCCGAACCGGTGTAGGAAACCGGGGCGCTGGAGCCACCCGAGGTCGCGGGGCCGGAATAGGTGGGCTGGTTGTAGGTCGGCACCGACGGCACGCTCGGCACCGAAGTCGGCGGCGTGTAGGTGTTTTCCGTGTAGGACGGATACGAGCTGTTCGACGGCGTGCTCGAGTAGTTCGTCGTGTTGCCCGACGAGCTGTAATAGGGATTGTTCTGATAGGCGTTCGTCGACGCGGTCTTCGTGCTCTTGCAGGAAGTGGTCAACGCGGCAAGCCCGAGGAGCGGCAGAAGGATACAAAAAGATCTCATATCGATGGGTGGGAGGTCAATAACTTCCCGAGAATATTAAGGTTTCTTAACATTTTGGCAAGCAAATTTTAAAAATTGTGAAGAATTCTTTTGTTTTTTACGCCCGCACGGGCCCCTTTTCCCTCCCGATTTCGCCTTGCGCGAGCCCTTGGCGGGGATCATGCTCCGCGATCTATGAGCATCACCCGCGCCCTCATCTCGGTCTCCGACAAGACCGGCCTCGACGAGCTTGCCAAAGGACTCCACCGTCACGGTGTGGAGATCCTTTCCACTGGCGGCACCGCCAAATTCATCGCCGCCCTCGATATTCCCGTGATCGAAGTTTCCGACTTCACCGGCTTCCCCGAGATGCTCGATGGACGGGTCAAAACCCTGCACCCGAAGGTCCATGGGGGTCTCCTCTACCGCCGCGATCTGCCCGAGCACGGCAAGCAGGCCGCCGAGCATGGCATCCAACCGATCGACCTCGTCGTCGTGAACCTTTACCCCTTCGAGCAGACCGTGGCCAAGGAAGGCGTCACGCGTGAGGAGGCGATCGAGCAGATCGACATCGGTGGCCCCAGCATGCTGCGCTCGGCCTCGAAGAACCACGACGCCGTCACCGTCGTCGTCGATCCCGCCGACTACGCGGTGGTGCTTTCGGAAATGGACGAACACAAGGGCGCGACCACCCTGAAGACCCGCGAACGCCTCGCCATCAAGGTCTTCCAACGCACCGCGGCCTATGATGCCGCGATCGCCGCCTATCTGAACGACGCGCAGGAGACCGAGGCCTCTTTCTCGATCAGCCTGCCCCTGTGCCAGGAACTCCGCTACGGCGAAAACCCGCACCAGAAGGCCTCGCTCTATGGGAGCTTCACCGATCACTTCAAGCAGATCCAGGGCAAGGAGCTCAGCTACACGAACGTGATCGACATCGCCGCCGCCGGAGAGCTGATCCTCGAATTCCGCCGTCCCGCCGTCGCGATCCTGAAGCACACCAATCCCTGTGGCGTCGGTGCGGATGAGAACGACCTGCGCCTCGCTTGGGAAAAGGCCTTCGAGACGGACCGTCAGGCCCCCTTCGGCGGCGTCATCGTCTGCAACCGTCCCCTCGGGATCGGGTTGGCCCGGGTCATCTCGGAAATTTTCACCGATGTCATCATCGCGCCGGAGTTCGAGAGCGATGCCCGCGCCCTCTTGCAGAAGAAGAAGAATCTGAGACTCATCCAGATGAACGAATCCTTCCGCGACACGCTGGAGGATCCGGTGATCCACTCGGCTCCCGGAGGCCTCCTCGTGATGGACCACGACGTCCGCGCCCTCGGCCTCGAGGACATCGAGAAGAAAGTCGTCACCCAGCGCCCGCCGACCGCCGAGGAGATCGAGGCGATGCGATTCGGCTGGCGCATCGTGAAGCACGTGAAATCGAACGCGATCGTCTTCACCACGAGCGACCGCACCCTCGCGATCGGAGCAGGGCAGATGTCGCGGGTGGATTCCTGCCGCATCGCCACCTGGAAAGCCGAGCAGGCGGGACTCAGCCTGAAAGGATCCATCGTCGCGAGCGACGCCATGTTCCCCTTCCCCGATGGCCTCACCTATGCTCTCGAAGCCGGTGCCACCGCCGCGATCCAGCCCGGCGGCTCTGTCCGCGACGAAGACGTCATCAAAGCCGCCGATGAACGCGGTGCCGCGATGATCTTCACGGGACACCGCCACTTCCTGCATTGAGAAGGGCGGTCATGCCGCCACCGCTCAGTGCCCCACGTTGCTGAGCACCTCCTCGATCGTCGTCTCCCCCGAGGCGACCTTGCCCCATCCGTATTCGCGCAGGGATCGCATGCCGTTGCGGACGGCCTGATCCTTGAGCTGGGCATACGTGCCGTGGGTGGTGATCAATTCCGACATCGCCGGATCGATGAGGCAGATCTCGAGAATGGACATCCGGCCACGGTAGCCCGTGTTGCGGCAGGCACGGCAGCCGACGGCTTCCTGGATACCGGATTTCTTTTCGAGAGGGAAGCCGATCTCGGCGAGGTAGGAGTCCTCGAGATCATGGGCGGGACGTTTGCACTGCTCGCAGAGCCGGCGCACGAGCCGCTGGGCGAGGAAGCCGCGCACGGACGAGGCGATGAGGAAGGGCTCGATCCCCATATCGAGGAGACGGGTGATGCCCGAAACGGCATCGTTCGTGTGGAGGGTGCTGAAGACCAAGTGCCCCGTGAGAGCGCCGCGGATCGCGATCTCGGTCGTCTCGAGGTCGCGCATTTCCCCGACCATGATGATGTTGGGATCGCCACGGAGGATACTGCGCAAACCGGAGGCAAAGGTCAGTCCGATCTCGGGCTTGATCGCGATCTGGACGACGCCGTCGAGCCGGTTTTCTACGGGATCCTCGACCGTGACGATGCGGGTCTCTTTCGTATTGAGGCGCTTCAGGAAGGTGTAGAGCGTCGTCGATTTCCCCGATCCCGTCGGCCCGGTGACGAGGATGATGCCGTTCGGTTGGCGCAGCAGTCCTTCGATCGTCTGGGTGGTCTGGGCATCCAACCCCAACATGGACATGTCGAAATTCTGCCGGGTAAGAAGGCGTAGGCTGACACTCTCGCCGTTCACCGAGGGAATCGTCGCGACCCGGACATCGACAGGCGCGCCGTCGAGCTCGAGATTGATGCGTCCATCCTGCGGCAGGCGGCGCTCGGCGATATCGAGCTGGGCCATGATCTTGAGCCGGGAAATGAGCGAGGCCTGGAGCGCGCGGATGTCCGGCGGCACCGCCACCTCCTGGAGAGCCCCGTCGATGCGGTAGCGAATGCGCAAGCTCTTCTCGAGCGGCTCGATGTGGATGTCGGTGGCTCTTTCACGGAGCGCTTCGCGGAAGATCTGGTTCACGAAATTCATGACCGAGGCTTCCTCCTCCTC
The DNA here is from genome assembly GCA_016795385.1 of Verrucomicrobiales bacterium. Lineage (GTDB taxonomy): Bacteria > Verrucomicrobiota > Verrucomicrobiia > Verrucomicrobiales > DEV007 > Arctic95D-9. Next base: position 49,791 of record JAEUHI010000061.1, read on the forward strand.
CTCATCGAGCTGCGTCACCTCCTGCTCGAAGTCGTCGGCGGCGGCGGGGTCGCGTCCCTCGAGGAGTTCGTCGAATTGCTCGGCTCCGACGCCATAGCCCTGGCGGAGGCCTTCGAGGATGCGATAGCGCGTCCCCACGACCCACGAGACCGGAGTGGAAAGCTCGCGCCCGACGGCCTGACGGGCCTCGAGATCGAAGGGATCGTAGGTCATGAGGCAGATCCCCTCTTCATCGATGCGGCCGGGCAGGAGCCGGTGGCGCAGGGCGATCTTGGCGGGAAAGCGCCGGTGCAGGGCACTCGTCAGATCGAGCTCGGACTCCGGCTGGAAATCGAGCCCGGCCTCTTCGGCGAGTTGGCGGGCGAAGGATTCCTCATCGACCAAGCCGGCGTCGTAGAGTGCATCGACGAGGGAGACCCGGCGCGAGGCGGCCTCGGCGAGCACGGCCTCGCAGCGCAGCGCATCGGCACAGCCGCTTTGCTTCGAGATCCGGGTGAGGAGAGGGATGAGGGACATGGCGGGAAGGATGGCAGAGGAGAAGGCGGGGAGTCAACCCCGGGATTGGTGGATGGTTCCGCCTGGTGAAACCTCATACTCCTACTCTTACCTCTTACTCCTACTCAGCGGGCGTCGAGGGACGTTCGGTCTTGAGTAGGAATAGGACGTTGGGGAGGAAGGGATCTCCCATCGACATCACGCCCTGGGTAACCTAATGTCCTCCATGAAGCTGCACCGCCTTGGCTTGTTTGCCTGCTTACTTTTATCGCTATTACCGCTGAGTTTGCGAGCTCAGGCCGTGTTGATCAACAGTAATAATAGAGCCCAGAGTGGTGGAACTCCGCTTGATGCCCCGGGTCGCGCCTCGGCCCAGGCGTTTACCACAGGGTCTGTCGAATCACAACTCCACTCCATCTCCGTAAAGTTGGTCCTCTACGAGACAAGCCAAGTCTCGGTGAAGCTGTGGTCGGGACCGGGCAATTTTCCGATCAGCTTGATCGAGGATCTTGGGACAATTTCGAATGTCCCTTTGGGGGCGAGCAGCGTCCTATTTTCGTCAACAGTGCGGCCTCAACTCGCCCCGAACACCCGCTACTGGGTGTCGGTGGCCAATGTTTCGGGAAACTTCGACTGGACCCTGACATCCTTGAGTCCAGTCGGCGACAATGAGGGCAGTTTCGAAAACCTTTCCCGCCAGTCCCCAGACGGAGGCACGACATGGCCAAATGAAGGGGACGCGGACAGACTCCACAGGGTCACAGTCTATGGCACGCTCTTTCGCCCGGGCAATATTGACACAAGCTTCGGAGCGGATGAAACAGGCGCCGATACCAGTGTCACTTCTATTGTGGTGCAGCCCGACGGGAAAATCTTGCTCGGAGGGGTATTCAGCAAAGTATCTGATGACAACGCTACCCACAACCGAAGCCGAATCGCCCGTCTCAATCCCGACGGTAGCGTCGATACAACCTTTGGTGGCGACGGATCGGGCTTTAATGGCAGCGTTTGGTCCGTCGCTTTGCAGTCCGACGGGAAGATCCTCGTCGGAGGCGGTTTCTCCACTTTTTCTGACGGCAACGCCACCCACAGTCGACTCCGGATCGCCCGTCTCAATTCCGACGGTAGCCTCGATATCAGCTTCAATACTGATGTCGAGGGAACAAATTCTTCCATCAGTGCCCTCGCGGTCCAGCCGGATGGCAAGGTCCTCATCGGGGGCAATTTCACCGGTGTTTCCGACGGCACCGGGAGCCACAGTCGGCTTCGCATTGCACGCCTCAACTCGGACGGCACCGTTGACACATCTTTCGGCGCTGACGGCTCAGGCACGGACGGAACCATCTTGTCCATCGCGGACCAAACCGATGGCAAGATCCTGCTTGGTGGGGAATTCACCAACGTCGTCGACACGAGTGGCACCTTTAGCCGCAGCCGCATCGCGCGTTTCAACGCGGACGGCACTGTCGACACGGCCTTCGGCAAGGAGGGCTGCGGCGGCGACCACAACATATGGTGCATCACGTTACAGGCTGACAATAAGATCTTAATCGCCGGCCGATTCTCAGCTGTCAGTGACGGCATCAGCGTCTACCCTCGAAGACGCATCGCCCGCCTTAATGCCGACGGAAGCGTCGACAGCAGCTTCGTTTCTGCTGGGACAGGATCTGATAGTATAGTAGATACGGTCGCAACCCAGGCGGACGGCAAGATTCTCCTGGGAGGGTTTTTCAACACCGTCTCTAGTGGCAACCGGCTCGGAATCGCACGTCTCAATCCCGACGGAACCATCGACGCGAACTTCGGAACTAACGGGAAAGGTGTAAGCCTTTTGGTCCGCTGCCTCGCGATCCAGGCCGACGGGAAAATCCTGATCGGGGGAGATTTCTCCACCGTGACCGGCGCCACTGACACCCGAACCCGGGCCAACATCGCCCGCCTTGAAAACGATGCGACGCTCTCCCGGATCTCGATGCCCGATCCCACCCGCGTCCAATGGCTGAGAGATGGGACCACGCCAGAGGCAATGAGAGTCACGGTAGACGTTTCGACGGACAATGGCTCCAATTACGCCTTTCTAGGCAATGCTTCCCGAATTCCGGGCGGCTGGGAATTGAGTGACGTGGAGGTGCCGAGCGTCCGCGTCCTCCGGCTCCGCGCCTTTGTTTCCGGTACCACCGGTTCGGGCATCATAGAGGCCCTCGACGGATTAAGGCACTCGCGCCGTCCTCTGTTGACCGTGAGTGGAAAACGTAAACTCACCACCGGGAAGGGCCGCTTCACACTCACCGGAACGGCGAGCGATCCCGACGGAGACCTAACCTCGGTGCGATATAGGGACGCCGGCGGGAGATGGCTCACCGCAATGGGCATCGCGAACTGGACTGCCAAAGCCAAACTGAAACCCGGCCGTAACACGATCCTTATCGCAGCCTACGACTCACGGAACGACTCCTCTGCGATCATGGCCGTAAAAGTGAAGTTGAAGTGATGAGTATTGGGTGATCAGTCCACGCCACGCTTGCGCTCGCCCTTCCCCTCCCCCATAATCCCGGCGTGATTCTCGACGTGGAAAAGTTCATTGCCCGGGAGCGGACCCACTGGGACGAGTTGGCGGCGTTGTTGCGCCTGCAGGAAAACCAGCCCGATCGCCGCCCTCCCCTCGACGAAGCGAAGCGCTTTTATTACCTCTACCAGCGCACTTCCTCGGATCTCGTGAAGCTGAAGACCTTCGCCGGCGAAGCGGAAACGACCCGCTTCCTCGAAAACCTCGTCGCGCGTGCCTACAGCCGGCTGCACGAGGATGGCGGGGAAAAGGTCCCGTTCCGTCCCTGGCAGTGGCTGACGCGGACCTTTCCCTCCACTTTCCGCCGCCACTGGATCGCGTTCGCCCTTTCCTGCGGCACCTTTTGGATCGGCGCAGCCTTCGGAGCGGCGGCGCTGAAGGTGAACTACCAGTCCAAGGCCGATTTCATCCCGCCGCAGTTCTCGCATCTCAACGAGAAGCCCTCGAAACGAGTCGAGCGGGAGGAGAAGCAGGATTTCGACGCCTTCCAGGGTCGCCACGCTTTTTCGGCCCAGCTCATGACGCACAACACGAAGGTGACGATCATGACGATGGTGACGGGCTTTCTCTGGGGCATTTTCACCTTCGTCCTTCTCTTCTACAACGGTACGATCATCGGCGTGGTGATCTTCGATTACGTCACGGACGGTCAGGGCACCTTTCTCACGGCGTGGCTCCTGCCCCACGGATCGTTCGAGCTGCCCGCGATCTTCATCGGTGGACAGACGGGGCTCGTGATCGCCCGGGCCATGTTCGGCTGGGGGACGAATCTGAGGCTGCGGGAAAGGCTCCGGCGGATCCGCGGCGACCTCCTCACCCTCATCGGTGGCGCCGCGCTGCTGCTGATCTGGGCGGGCATCATCGAATCGTTCCTCTCCCAGTATCACGATCCGCGCTTTTATCCCTGGAAAATCGGAGTCGGTGCGGTGCAACTCACCGGCCTGATCCTCTATCTGGCCTTTTGCGGCCGGAAAGCGCCTGACAAAACCACCTCACCCGCCTGATGCTGTCAAAGACCACCAGCCTCACGATCCGCACCCCCGAGGGCGTCTCCTTCGAGGTGCCGATCGCGAGTCCCTTCAGCCGATGCCTCGCCCTCGCGATCGACTTCGCGGTGGTGGTGGCGTTGACGATCGTCATCGTCCAAATCCTCGGCGCCCTGACGATCGCCACCTCCGCCCTGCCGGGCCTCGGGCAGGTGTTTTCCGACTTCGGTACAGGTGCGATGATCCTGATCCAATTCCTGATCTCTTTCGGATACGGGATGGCAACGGAGTGGCTCTGGTCTGGACGCACGCTCGGAAAACGCATGATGAAGCTGCGCGTCATCGATGAACGCGGCCTCGCTCTCAGCCTGAAGCAGGTCGTCCTGCGCAATCTCTTCCGCCTTCTCGATCTCCTGCCCTCGACCTTCTACCTTCTCGGTGGCATCTCCTGCCTCGTCACGAAACGCTGCCAGCGACTCGGCGACATCGCGGCGGGCACGCTGGTGATCCGGGAGGTCTCCGCGACACCGCCCTCGTTGGAGGAGTTTGTCAGGATCGAGCGCAATTCCTTCGCCGCCCTTCCCCACCTCGAGGCGAGGCTGCGGCAGAACACCACGCCGGAAGAGGCTCGCATCGTCCTCGACGCGATGTCCCGCCGCGACGAACTCGAGCCCTCGGCCCGGCTCAATCTCTTCTCGCAGCTCGCGAATCACTTCCGCGGGAAAGCCGAATTTCCCGACGAAATCACGATCGGCCTCTCGGATGAACAATACATCCGCAACGTCGCCGCGACGCTCTTCCGACGGGCCTCGGTGTGATCCGGAGCCCCGCCTCACGGTCAACGGCTCAGATCTTCCTGCCGCAGCACCTTGAAGCCGGCCTTCGAGAGCATGGCGTGGCCGAAATCGTTGTCCTCCACGCCGAGCACGAGCGCGGAGTAACCGTCCGGCTGGGTCAGGAGCGGGTAGATGAAATGGATGTTCGTCTCGACCTTGAGAAGAGTGCGGAGACAATCGGGCATCTGCTCGGCCCCTTCGCGCAGGGCGACGACGAGCACATCCATCGTGTTGAAGGGAATGCCACGCTCGATGAAGACGGTCTGCACGGTGAAGGGGTCGCTCACGACGAGCCGCACCACCGTGTTGTCGATCGAATCCTGCACCGACAATCCCAGCACCACCACATGACTGGCGCGGAGGAGATCGAGGATGGCGACGAAGGCACCCGGACGGTTCGGCAGGAAAACGGCGAACTGGCGGACGGGCGAACCCTCCACGGTGATGACGTGAGGATCTTCGGAATCGGATGAGGCCATGGCGGTGTGGGAAAAAGAATCAATCGGGCCGGATCACTCGACGGTCACGCTCTTCGCGAGGTTGCGCGGTTTGTCGACATCACAGCCACGCGCCACGGCGAAGTGATAGGAAAGAAGCTGCAGCGGAATCACTCCGAGGATGGGGCTGAGACTTTCGTGCACTTCCGGGATGTAAATGACATCGTCGGCGATGCGCTCGAGCTCGGTGTGGCCCTGGGTCGTCACGGCGATGACGGGACCACGGCGGGCCTTGATCTCCTCGACGGTGGAAACATTCTTTTCATATACCGCATCCTTCGGCATGATGAAGACACTCGGCACCTCGGGGCTGACAAGGGCGATGACGCCGTGCTTCAGCTCCGCGGCGGCATGTCCGCTGGCGAAGATGTAGGAGATCTCCTTCATCTTCAGGGCGCCTTCAAGCGCGGTCGGATAATTGTACTGGCGCCCGAGGAAGAGCATGCCGGGAGCATCGATGTATTTCAGCGCGATCTCGCGGATGTAATCGGATTGCTCGAGGATGCGCTCGACCTTGCCGGGCAGTTCCCGGATCTCGCGCAGGAGCCGCTGGCCGTCGTCGACCGAGAGATGGCGCATGCGACCGAGGAGGAGGGCGAGGAGGGCGAGCACGGTCACCTGCGAGGTGAAGGACTTCGTTGCCGCCACACCGATCTCGGGACCGGAATGCAGGTAGCTGCCGCCGTCCGATTCGCGCGCGATGGTGGATCCGACGGAATTCACGACACCAAGGACGCGGTGTCCCTTCCGCTGCCCTTCCCGGAGAGCGGCGAGGGTGTCGATCGTCTCACCGCTCTGGCTGATGACGAAGACAAGCGTGTTTTTGTCGAGCGGAGGATTGCGGTAACGGAATTCGCTCGCGATCTCCACTTCGGTGGGGATGCGGGCGAGGTGTTCGATGAGGTATTCGCCCACCATCGCGGCGTGGGAGGCGGTGCCACAGCCGCAGAGGACGATGCGCTCGACATCGCGCAGCTCGCGTGGCGTGAGACCGAGACCTCCGAGCACGGCCGAGGCGTGATCATCGTTGAGGCGGCCGCGGAAGGCATTCTGGATCGAAGTCGGTTGCTCGAAGATCTCCTTGAGCATGTAGTGGGGAAAATCCCCCATGTCGGCCTGCTCGGGCGTGAAATCGACCTTGCTCACTTCGTAGGCCGACTCATCGCCATCGACATTCTCGACGGTGAACTCATCCTCCGTCAGGTAGACCAGATCGCGGTCCTGGAGGTAGATGGCGTTGGTGGTGTGCGAGACGATGGCGCTGACGTCGGAGGCAAGGAAATTCTCGCCTTTGCCGAGGCCGATGATGAGAGGGCTGCCAAGACGGGCACCGACGATGAACCCGGGCGCGTCCGCATGGATCACGGCGATGCCATAGGTCCCCGAGACCTGTTTCAGCGCTTCACGCACCGAGGCGACGAGGCGGGTCCGGGGATCCCCTCCCGCGGTCGCGTCGTAGACACGGCCGATGAGGTGGGCGAGAACTTCCGAGTCGGTCTGCGATCGAAACTCATGTCCCTCCTCCAAGAGATGGCGCTTGATGGTCTGGTAGTTCTCGATGACGCCGTTGTGGACGAGCGCCAGTTTGCCACTGGCATCGAGATGCGGGTGGGCGTTCGCATCGGTCGGCTCGCCGTGGGTCGCCCACCGGGTGTGGCTGATACCGCAGGATCCGCTCACCGGACTCTCGGCGATGAGGCTTTTCAGGTTGGCGATGCGCCCGCTCTTCTTCCTCGTGGCGAGTTGATTCCGCGAATCCATCACCGCCATCCCCGAGGAGTCATACCCCCGGTATTCGAGACGCCGCAATCCTTCGAGAAGGATGGGTGCCGCCGAGGCCTTCCCCACATAGCCGATTATACCACACATAAATTCAAGAGGCTTTAAAAGCCGCGGGAGGATACGGTTGAACGCCCTTTGAATCAAAAAATTTGTCATCAAAACAGTGCCCAATCGCCACGTTTCGTTCTACACTGAATCACCAGACCATGCCTGAATTCCTCCCCGAAAAATCGATCGACAGTGTCCTCGCCATCATCATGGGTGGCGGCCAGGGATCCCGTCTTTTCCCCCTCACCCACAATCGGTCGAAACCCGCCGTGCCCCTCGCGGCGAAGTGCCGGATTGTGGACATTCCGATCAGCAACTGCATCAATTCGGGCATCCGGAAGATGTACGTCCTGACACAGTACAACAGCGAATCGCTGAACCGCCACGTCACCAGCGCCTACCGCTTCGACCACTTCGGCGACAATTTCGTCCACATCCTCGCGGCCCAGCAGACTCCCGGGGATGACAAATGGTACCAGGGCACCGCCGACGCGGTGCGGCAGAACCTGAGCTATTTCCTCGAGCGACCCTACAAATACTTCCTCATCCTCAGCGGCGACCAGCTCTATCGGATGGATTTCCGACTGATGCTCGCCCAACACCTGAAGACGAAAGCCGATCTCACGATCGCGACCACCCCGGTGCCCCGCGAGCCGGCCCGCGCCTTCGGCCTGATGCATACGGATGCCGAGAGCCGCATCACCCGCTTTGTTGAAAAGCCGGGGAAGGATGACGCCCTCCTCGATCAGCTCGCGATGCCTCCGGGCCTCCTCCGGTCCGTCGGCATCCCCGAGGAAGAAGAGCGTTTCCAGGCCTCGATGGGGATCTACCTTTTCGACCGCAAGGTGCTCGAGGACGCGCTCGACAACGATTTCGCCGACTTCGGCAAAAACATCATTCCCGGCATCATCAAGGACAAGAGCGTCTACAGCTACATCTTCGACGACTACTGGGAGGACATCGGTACGATCGCCTCCTACTACGAGGCGAATCTGGAATGCACGAAGATCGTGCCGAAGTTCAACTTCTTCGACTCAAGGAACCCGATCTACACCCGCGCCCGGCTCCTTCCCGCCAGCAAGATCAACAATGCGGCGATCGAGGAAGCCCTCCTCTCGGATGGCTGCATCATCACGAGCGCGACGATCCGCCGCTCGATCATCGGGGTGCGTTCCGTGATCGAATCCGGCTGCGAGATCACCGACAGCATCATCATCGGATCGGACTACTACCACAAGGTCCGCTTCGTCGATGGAAAGGAAATCTCTCAACCGATCAAGATCGGCGAAGGGACGAAGATCCGGCGCGCGATCATCGACAAGAACGTGACGATCGGGAAGAACGTGATCATTCATCCCCGCGACCGGGTGCATGAAGACACCGAGTGGTGCCACATCCGCGACGGCATCGTCGTCGTGCCGAAGGGCAAGGTGATCCCCGACGGCACGGTCGTCTGACCCTGTTGGGTCGGTGACCGGACAGGGTCAGGGCTGGATCACCCCGTCGCGCGCGACGGTGGTGACTTCCTCCGTGGCCGCATCCTTGATGACGACGGCATTGGCCCGGATGTCGAGCACCTGGTAGTCTTTCGCACCGATGCCGGGCTGGGTGGTGCGGAACACATCACCCGCCTTCACGACATAGCGGTATTGCGAATTCGGCGCGGTGAGGATGGCGTAGGTGTCGGCGGTCTGGCCGGCGGAATCTTTCACGAGCAGGTGGGTCGATCCTCGCTGGGTGTCCTCGACCATGACGCGGGAGACATCGACCATGCGGCCCTTGCCTTCCTTGGAGCTGATGAAGCGGGGCGTCACTTCCTTGACCTTGTAGGTCGTGCCCGGGACGACGCCACCCTCTGCGACGGCGACGCTGCCGGCGCTCTGATCGAGGCGCCGGACCGAGGCGGTGCTGCCACTGACGCCATCGACGACGAGAGGCAGGGACTCTTCATGATAAGCGGCGAGGACCATGGTCTTCACGGGAGCCTCCTCGGGCAGGCGGGAGTGGATCGTCGATCCGTTCAACGCGACGATGGGTTTTGCCTGGGCTTCTTCGCGAACCTTGCGGGTCGACTCGATGCGCGCCACCTCGGGGCTCTTCACCACCGGAGCCGCGGCGACCGCCGGGCTCGATCCGCCCGGAACTTCGGTGGCTTTCACCGTGGTGCCCGACGCGGGCAGTGCGCCCGCGTTCGGCACGGGTGTGGCGACGAGCTTGGGCGTGCCATGGGAGCTGGCGGTGTTGGTCGCCGTGTTCGCGGTGTTCGGGGAAGCGGCGTTGGCGGGGGCGGCGTTTCCGTGGGGAGCCACGGGCGTGCCGGCGGCGTTGGCCGTGGCCGTCGCCTCCGTCTTCGGAGCCGTGGTTTTTCCGCGACTCGGTTCGCCGGCGAGCGGCATGCCTTCGAGAAGGACTTCCTCCACCCCTTGTCCGCCGAGCGCGGCCTGGGCGCTCGCCATTTCGGTGGCGACCTTCTGACCTTGTTCCGAGGTGCCCCAAGTATCGGGGTTGTTGATGAGCTGTTCCACATTCTGGTGACCTGCGGCGAGAGCGAGATTGGCGGCGGTCTGGTTGTTCAGATCGACCGCATAGGGATTCGCCCGGTTTTGGAGGAGGACGCGGACCGCCTCGATGTTTCCTGCCGACGAAGCGATCATCAGCGGCGTCTTGCTCTCGGGACTGCGGACGCTGATGTTTGCTCCTTGGCCAAGGAGGGTGTTGAGCACCTGGGGTTTCCCACGGAAGCTGGCGACGAGGAGGGCATCATCGAGTTCCTTCGGGGCCGCGCTCGCGGCAAGGAGGGAGACGACACCGGCGTGACCGTTGTAGGCGGCGAGGGCGAGGGCGCTCCAGTCTTCCTTGTCACGGAGAGTCGGGTCGGCACCGCGGCTCAGGAGCATGCGGGCCACTTCCTCGTGCCCTTTGTCGGCGGCGACCAAGAGGGCGTCGCGTCCATCCTGATTCACGGTCCGCGGGTCGGCGCCCAGACCGAGGATGCGCTCGACCGCCTCTTCGCGTCCGGCTTCCGCGGCTTTGATGAGGGCGGTGTTCCCAACCGCATCGGTCGCATCGACGTCGAGCCCGGCGGCCTGGAACAAATCAAAAGTCGCCACATCCCCCGAAGCAGCCGCCTTGAGAAGATCGGTGGCGGTCGCCTCATAACCCATTTTTTTCAATCCCTTGACGGCCACTTTCTGCGGATCGCTGCATCCGACCAAGAAGATCGCGAGCAAGAGCGAGGTAAGGGCAAGGACTCCGGTGATGCGAGGAGATTTCATGGTTTTCCCGAGGATTGGCTTAAAATATGGATTCTCTCTAATTTTGTAGGCTTTTGGGTCTTGTGACAATCATTTATTTTATAAATCTTAAATATTTGGAACTTTGAGCCTTTTCCTCAGAGATCCTGCATTCGCCGCCCGGACAGTGGAAAAGTGAGGGTCCACATTGGCAGGTGGGTAAATCCGGCGCACTGTTGCGGCCCCGTGAAAACCGATTTTCTCATCGTAGGCCAGGGTCTGGCCGGTTCTCTTCTCGCCTGGAACCTGATCGAAGCCGGTCAGCGTGTCCTCGTGGTGGACCGCGACGAGCCCGACACCTCCTCGAAAGTCGCGGCGGGTCTGGTGACACCCCTTACAGGAGCACGCTTCAACCTGCCTCCGGGCTTGGAGGAACGACTCGATTTTGCCCGAAGCTTTTACTGGAGGCACGAAGAGCTTTCCGGCCTGCGCTTTTTCCACCATCGTCGCATCGTCCGGATTTTTCGCGGCGAGGAAGAGGCCCAGGTTTGGGCAAAGCGGCTCGCCACCGAGGGGGAACGCTACGCGCGCTTCCATGCTCCGCTGGAAATCGACACCACCCGCATCCTCGCTCCGTGGGGGGGCTTTGAAATGCGCGAAGGCGGCTGGCTCGATGTGCCGGGCTTTCTCGAATACACCCGCCAGGCCCTCCTCGAACGCGCCTCCTACGCGATCGGTCGGGTCGATTCGCACGAGGTCGAGGTCCTGCCCTCCGGGGTCGCATGGAAGAACGTGACGGCCTCCGCAGTGGTGTTTTGTGAGGGTTGGCGGGGGGGGCAGAACCGCTTCTTCGATTGGATTCCCGTTCGCCCGACGCCCGGCGACATCCTCGATCTGACGATGCCGGATCTCGATGACGAGACGCGGATCCTCAACAAGGGCGGTTGGATCATTCCCCAAGGCGGGGGACGGTTCCGTGCGGGATCGACGTATCGCCCTGTCGGAGCCGCGGCGGAAATCACCGGGGCCGGTCGCGCGGAAGTGCTCGCGAAAGTCGCGGGGATCACACCGATGGTCCCGGAAGTGACCGGACACCGGTGCGCGATCCGTCCGACGATCCGCCGCAGCCAGGTCTTCATGGGACGCCATCCCGCCCAGGACCGCGTCGCCTTTTTCAACGGCCTCGGGTCGAAAGGCGTCCTCAATGGCCCTTGGCACGCAGCCCGGCTCGCCGACCACCTTCTGCGAGAGACACCGCTGCCGCCCGAAACGGATGTGCGGCATCATTTCCATTGAATCCCCTGCCCTCTTCCAATCCGATTTCCATGCCACTGCCCCGCGTCACCGAGATCGCCCATCTCCTCGTGAAGCGATGTCTCGCTCCCGGCGGCCATGCCGTCGATGCCACGGTCGGGAATGGACACGATACCTGTTTCCTTGCCGGATTGGTCGGTCCGGGAGGTCGCGTGGATGGCTTCGACATCCAGCCCGAAGCCATTGCGCGGACGCGGGAGAAAACCACGGGCTTCCCCCAGGTGCATCTGCATCATCTCGGCCACGAGCTCATGGGCGAACGGGTGCCGGAGCCGGTGGAGGTCGTGATGTTCAACCTCGGTTATCTGCCGTCAGGGGACAAATCGGTCATCACGGTCCCCTCTTCGACTTTGACGGCACTCGATGCCGCGGTGGCACTGTTGAAGGAGGGCGGACTCCTCGTCGTGGTCGTTTATCCCGGACACGACGGAGGCGCGGAGGAAGCCACCGAGGTCGACCGATGGTTTGCCCGGCTTTCCCCGGAGACCCACCGGGTCGTGCACTTCGGCCCGCCGGAGACGGATGACCGGAAAAGAGAATCGCCCTACCTCCTCGCCGCGTGGCGGGAAAGATAGGGCGATCGGAATCTTCGTTGGAATTGCAGGTCTCAGCCAGAATCACTCGGCCCCTTGGGCGTTGTTCTCCGTGCCGTTCTCCTGACCGGCCTGCTCTTCGAGAATCTGGAGCTGGCGGCGGAGGACATCCTCTTCTTCATCCGACCCCATTCCGGCGGCGTTGTTGAAGTTGTAGATGCTCTCTCCGTTCGGCCCGTATTGCTCGTAGCCTTCGTAGAAGATGGAGGTCGTGCCGGGGGCGCTGAAGACCACCTCTTGATCCCGGAGCCAATCATCAATGACGCGGTCATCGAGGATCGTATCGCGATAATCGGGTGCCGGCGGTACGGGCGGAACCGGAGGCTCGGGCGGAAGCGGCGGAGTCGGAGGCGTGCCCTGAACAATCGTGTCGAAGTAGAAGGCATAAGCCCCCGCCGTGGCCGGAGCCGGGCCCGAACCGAAGGTGGAATCGTGCTCGCCAAGTTGCGTGGTGCCCGAGGTGGTTTGGATGAAGTTCGCGTATTCATCGGCACCCTTCGACGGATTTGGATCGCTCAGACCACCGGTGTAGGCGACGCCGTTCATCAGGGCACCGGCGGCCACCTGATTGTTGGCGCGGCGCGGCAGGTAGAAACGGATCTCGTCCCCGGAGAACTCGCTCGTCGCATTCGCGACGAGATTGCCGCCGGCGGGGTTGGCGGGGTTCGCGGCGCTCACGGCCAACTGGGTCGTGCCAGCGGACGTGGCATTCGACGTGCTGTTGGTGTGTCCGACGAGGGCTTGGTTCATCACGATGCTGCCGTCGGCAGCCACCTCGATGTTGCCCGTCCGCGATCCCGAGCCGGCAGCGGCTCCGAAGCCGCCACGCATATCGTCGCCGTGTCCGATCTTCGCGTAGGCTCCGCTCGTGGCGGAGGAGGGTGCGGCGAGATTGGCATCGCCACCCACGGCCACGGTGATGTCGCCGGACATGTCCCCGGTCACGAGACCACCGCCATGTCCGATCTGGGCAAAGCCGTTGAGTCCGGTTCCGCCGGTGATTTCGAGGGACTCGCCCACGTTCACGACAACGTCGCCGCCGAGGGTGCCCCCGGACGAGCCAGCGCCGCCATGTCCAATGATCGCGAAGGCCTGGTTGGCGCTGCCGCCTTGCACCGTCAGGTTCCCAGCGACATCCAGCGTGATCGGCTGATCGGCAACGATCCCGTTGTATCCTTGGCCGCCGTGACCGATCTGGGCGGCGGAAAGATTTCCGGCGCCCGCCGCGACGGAGAGGTCGCCGACCGTGGTGGTCACATCGATGCTGCCGGTGAGCGTTCCGACACCGGTCCGTCCCCCATGTCCGATCTGGGCACCGGAACGGAAGCCAGCGCCGGCCTCGACGGAAACTTCCTCGGCCTCGAGCGTGATGTCTCCGGTCTTGTTGCCGAAGGCTGAATCACCACCGTGACCGATCTGGGCGTAGGCCGCTTGGGAGGCGGCACCACCGCCGCTCACGGCGAGCACGCCGATCGTTCCCGTAGCGGTAATGTCACCTGTGACCGTCCCGGTATAGGACGCGCCGCCGTGGCCGATCTGGGCATAAGCGGCGTTGTTGTCGCCGGCGGACACCATGAGGGATCCTGCATTTGCGAAATCAAGATTGATATCCGCCTGGACCGGAGCGGAAGTCGCACCGGAGCCGCCATGGCCGATCTGGGTGAAGGCGCCCGACTGCGCGGAGCTCTCCAGCACGAGGCCGCTCGCACCGACTCCGACGTTGATCGTTCCGTTGATCAAGGCATTCGAAGTGCCGCGGAAGCCCAGCTGCGCGTAGGCACCTGCGGCGTTCCCCGAGCGGAGCGCCGCTCCATCGCCAAGGAGATTGGTTTCTCCGAGGGCCGCTCCCACCGCGATCGGCGTCGTCTGGGTCCCGTCACCGATGGCGACCACGCCACCGTTGTTGGTGTAGGACGCCGTATCCGCGGCAACCGCGCTGTAGTCCAGGGCGAGAGCCGAAATCGGCGGGAAGATCGCCGGGTTGATCGTCTCCGCGAGCCCGGTCGTGCCATCCCAACCCGCGACGAGATTGAGAGAGCCCGTTCCGGCATTCTGAAGCGAAGTCATCACGGTGGTGTTGCCTGAAGCGAACAACTCGATCGCATTGGCGGAATTGTAGTTCAGTGCCGGGCCGTTCACGACCAGGTTCCCATTCGTCACCCCGATCTCGGCGGTGGCCACGCCGATCACGTTCGCGATCATGCCGGTGATGCCGGTAGCATTCCCCGTCGTGTCGATTTGGCCGGTGACCAGAGCCAGTCTGGAAGCACCGGTGACCCCGGCTGCACCACGGTGACCAATGAACGCGGTCGAGGCACCATCGGCCAACTGGGTCAGACCGTCGACGCGGACGAGGACATTGCCTTCGCGAAGTCCGGTCGTGAAACCACCGGCATCGGCGATGCCACCGTTGCCGACGAGCGCGTAACCCCGTGCGGTGGTGCCACCGGTGAGGCTCAAGCCATCGGCGCTCACGATCTGGATTTCGCCGCTGAAGTCGCCATTGCGTCCTCCGCCGCCCTGTCCGATCTGCGAGTAGGCGCGATCGCCACCTCCAGCAAGGGAGATACCACCCGTCGTCGTGACCACATTCACTGGTCCGGTCACAGTTCCGGTCGGAAGTGCTCCCGCACCCGTCGCTCCACCGCCGGATCCGATCTGGGTGTAGGCACCGAGCCCGGCTCCCGAGGTCATCGCCACGCTCGCTCCGCGCACGGAGACCGTCGCATTGACCTTGTTGCCGTCCGAGCCGGCTCCACCCGAGCCAATCTGGGAATAGGTGTCGCTGTTCGCCCCACCCGTCAACGAAACGGCTCCTGCGGCCGTGACGGTGGTCGTGCCGGTATGGACGCCATCGGCATTGAGGCCTCCCGCACCGATCTGGGTGAAGGCACCGGCACCGCCCGAAGCGGAGTTGAGGGTTACGACACCGGCCGAATTCACCGAAACCGTGGCCGAAATGTCGCCGGGGAGATTGGAACCACCCGTGCCGATCATCGAATAGGCATTCGCTCCGGAACCGGAGGTGGCGGTGATACCGCCGGTCGTGGTGGTGACCAGGGTGTCTCCGGTAACGGCACCGGTCGAGATGTTGTTGCCTCCGGTCAAGCCGCCACCTGAACCGATCTGGGTGAAGGCGGAGGCTCCGCTGCCGCCATTCATGGTGACCGATGTGCCTGTGACGCTGGTGCCGGCATTGACCTTGACACCATCTCCACCCGATCCGCCGAGACCGATCATGGCGTAGTTGTTGGAATTCGAACCACCCGTGATGACAATATCACCCGCGGCGTTGACGACCGTGGAAAGACCGGTGTTCCCGGAAAGAGCGCCATCGGCGATCAATCCGCCCCCACCGATCTGGGCGAAGGCATGCGCTCCGGCCCCGGCGGCGGAAAGGATGACACCGCCCGTGGTCGCCGTGACACTCGTGGTGGTGTTGATGAGACCCGATCCGAAATCGCTCAGATCACTCCGGATTCCCGAGCCCGCACCGATCTGGGCGTTTGCCGCGGCCCCGGCACCCGCGACCACCTCGAGGCTGGCGCCGCGAATCGTCGTATTGCCGTTTTTGCTTCCGTCCTGTGCCGCGCCGCCGATGCCGATCTGGGCGAATGACTCCGCGCCGCTGCCGCCGTTCACGGTGATGGCACCGCCCCCGGCCGGATCGCCGTTCAAGGGATTGACGTTGACGAAGACGTTGCCTTCGAGGTTTCCATCCGCGTTGTATCCGCCCGAGCCGATCTGCACCGACGAACGAAGGCCGCTGCCGCCGTTCAGATCGATCCCGACCCCGACGACGCTCACGAGGTCTCCAGCCGCGCCGAAGTTTCCGGTGGATTCGTGACCACCGAGTCCGATCTGGACATATCCGTCCGACCCGCTGTTGGCTCCATTCAAGGTGACCAGTCCGGACGAAAGCAAGGCAACAGATCCCGTCGCGGCTCCATCGTTTTCATCGCCGCCGTGACCGATCTGCACGTAGTTGTCGCCACCGGTGCTGGTGCCGCCCGAGAGGGTCGCGGAGCTCACCCCGCCGACCACGACATTGCCCGACTTCACGTGGGTGCCGGTATTGTTGCTGCTGCCACCGTGACCGAACTGCGCGTAGGCATCGTTGGCCGCCCCGGTTCCCCCGGTCATGGTGAGAGCCCCGGCCGCACCGGTCACCTGGTTGGTGAGGAAGCTGTAATTCAGACCGACGTTTCCGCCAAAGGTCCCGGTGGCCAGGTGGCCGCCGTGTCCGACCTGGGCGTAGGTCTCGTTCTGGCTGCCCGCCGTGAGGGCGATCGCTCCGCCGACGGAAAGCGCGATGTCGCCGGTGCTGTTTCCGGCCGCGGCATTGCCTCCGTGACCGATCTGGGCGGCCGCGCCCGCGACGCTGCCACCGAGGAGCGAGAGGGGTCCCACCGCGGTGACCGTGATCGTGCCCGACTTCGCTCCGTTGTGGAGACGACCGCCATGTCCGATCTGACCATAGGTCCCGCCGGTGCCACCGGTGCCGCCCGAGACCTGGACGAGACCACTGGAATTCACCGAGACGTTGCCCCCGAAGGTCGCAATGGCCCGTTCCCCCGCATGCCCGATCTGGGCGAAGGCGTCGGTGTTGCTGCCCCCGATGACGCGGACGTTCGCGGCGCGCTGGATGGAGACGTCTCCGGTCGCGGAGACGTCGCCCACATTCGCATTGCCGTCGGTCCGGGCACCGCCATGGCCGATCGTGGCGCTGGCATTGGTGCCGCTACCACCAGACAGGGTGATGTCACCCGTTCCGGTTCCGGCAGTGTTGTTGATCGTGATCGAGGAATTCGGCACCGTCAGATTGAGGGCGTTGAAACCACCGTGGCCGATCTGGGTATAAGCCTGGTTGCCACCCGAAGCGAGGCTGATCGCTCCGATGGAATTGACGGTGATGTTGGCCGAGGAAACCACTCCGCTCGCATCGGCACCGCCGTGACCGATTTGCGCGAAGGCCCGCTCCGTGGAGCCCGCGGCAAGGGAGATCGCATTCGCGGTGACATTGATGGCACCCGACTTGGCACCATCGCTTTGCTGGCCGCCGTTGCCGATCTGGGCGCTGCGCCGTGTGCCGACGCCACCCGTCATGTTGAGATTGCCGCCGACACTCACGGTGACCGATCCGTTGATGGTGCCATCGGCATTGAGGCCGCCCGCACCGATCTGGGTGGAGGAGGCGAGCGACGAATTCATCGTCAGATCCCCGCCGACCGTGGTCACCGAGGTGTTGCTGGTGATCGTGTTGGCACTGCCAAGCGCTGCGGCACCTCCATCGATACCGGATCCACCCGCTCCGATCTGGACATAGCTGCGGGTCCCGGAACTGGTGGCCCCCATGCTGATTCCGCCGGCGGTCGCATTCACGGTGACGTTGCCGTTGATGCTCCCCAGCGCGGGAGTCGCGGCTCCAACGCCGGTGGTGCCGCCGCCGGCACCGATCTGGACGTAGGCACCGCTGCCGCTACCGGAATTCATCGTGAAGGAAGTTCCCGAGACATTGGTGGTCGAGGTGATGGTGTTGGTCGCCGCCGAACCATTGATCCCGGCACCACCGGCACCAATCTGGCTGAAGGCGGATCCACCCGATCCGCCATTCATCGCGATGGTGCCGGACATCATCACGGACACATCGCCGGTGATGTTGCCCAGGGCGAGGTTACCCCCTCCGGTCGCACCGCCGCCGGCGCCGATCTGGGTGTAGGCGCTGGTGTTGCTGCCGGCCGTCATGACGAGATTCGTCCCCGTGAGGGTGGTGGCCGCATTGGAAATGGTGCCGTCATTGCCCGATCCGCCCGCGCCGATGCGTGCATAGGCGTTGGATTGGGCACCCGCGGTGAGCGATACGGCTCCAGCCGAGTTCACCGTGGTGGTTCCGGAGATGGCACCATCACTGACGAGCCCCCCGTTGCCAATCTGTGCGAAAGCCTGGGTTCCCGCCGGGGCCGAGTTCATCGTGACTCCATCGGTGGTGGTCGTCACAAGAACGTTTCCAGTGATCGCGCCATTTGAGAAGTCGCTGGTGGTCTGGTCCATACCACCGCCGAGACCGATGAGAACATTGGATCCTGCTCCCGAGCCGGTCGTCATGAGAAGGCTCGTTCCGGTGACGGTGGTGTCTCCGTTTTTGGCACCATCCGCGCCCATGCCGCCATTCCCGATCTGGGCGTAACGGTTTTGGCCGGAGCCTCCCGAAATGGCGATCGTCCCTCCGGCATTGACGAGAACATTGCCGGTGACCGACAGGGCGTCCACTTGGTGGCCCCCGGCCCCGATCTGCGCATAAGCGGCGTTGGCGGCATTCATCGTGAGCCCGCCGCCGGTCGTGTTCACCGTCGTCGTGCTGTTGATCGTGTTGGCGGAGCCGACGCTGCTGCGTCCTCCCGCTCCAATCTGAATGAAGTTATCAGCAGCCGCAGCGCTGGCATTCATCGTCACGGCACCCGCCGTCGTCGTCAGCGAAGTGTTCCCGCTGATGCTGCCGGAGGCATTGTCGGTCGTCCCTTGCGCAATGCCGCCTCCGTTGCCGACGAGCACGTTGGAGCCCGCCGCCGAGCCGCCGGTGAGAGTCGCGCTGGCACCGGAGACGGTGACATCGCCGCTCTTCACGCCGTCGCTGCCGGACCCGCCGGCACCGATCTGGACGTAGGTATCACCCTGCGAACCTCCGGTGAGTTGGATGGCACCATCCACGGTAGCGGTGACACCGCCCGAGATGACACCATCAGCGTTGAGACCACCGGCTCCGAGCTGGGCAAAGGCACCCGCGCCCGCTCCTCCGGTCATCGTCAGATTTCCACCAGTGGTGATGACGGAAGTCGTCGAAGTGATCGCCCCGATGTGATTCAAACCTCCGGCACCAAGGTGAGCGAAGGCGTTGCCGCCCGCACCACCCACGAGGGAGACATTCCCTGTTCCGGTGATCGAAACATTGCCGGTCACCGCGCCTTGGCCGCCCACCCCGCCGTTGCCGATCTGGGTGAAGGCACCGCTGCCGGTCCCCCCGTTGAGAGCCACCCCACCGACGTTGGAGAGTGTGGTGTTGCCGCCGCGGGCGTAGTTGCCGGTTCCCCCACCATTGCCGATCATCGCAAAGGCACCGTTGCCAGCACCGTTCAGAGTGACGACGCCGGGCTCACAGAAGGAGATGTTCACCGTTGCCGCATTCGTGACGTTGTTGGAGAAAGTACCCGAGCCGGTGCCGTGTCCGATCTGCACGAAGGCATTGTCGGCAGAGCCGGCCTGCAGGGTCAGTCCACCCTGCTTCGCGCGCACGTCGATCGTTCCGGTGATGTCTCCGGTGCCGTCCGCACGGAAGCCGATCTGGGTGGAACCACCGGCGGTCGTGTTGCTGCCGACCACGTTGATGCCATAGCCCCGGAGAATCGTCTGGCCCTGACGACTGCCGACCGCGAAGGGACCGGCCTGCGTGGCGCTACCCACCGTGAGAATGCCCCCGTTGTTGCCGAAACGATCACAATCGTTGAAGTCGATCGAACCCGGAATGATCTCCGGATCACAAGGACCATTGTTGTAATTGATCGTGGAGAGATCCTGTACCCCGTCCCAGCCTGCCACGAGAGCGACGAGACCCGTCCCGGCATTCTGGAAGCTGCGTTCGAAGTTCAGGTTCCCCGTCGAGAGGACGATGAAGCTGAAGCTGTGGTTGACGAATTCGCCCGTGGGAATGTTGGGAAGATTCAACGTCAGATTCCCCGTATTGGTCACAACGATGTTGCCGGTGCCGAAGTTGCCCGCGATGATGGTTCCCTCATTTTCACGGGCATCGCTCGCGGCATTGCCGATGGAGGTGCCATTGACGACGTATTGGTATCCGTCCCCACCGAGATAGTTCGTGCCATTGAGACCGCCGTTGCTGGTGGTCCGATGGATGAGGTGGACATTGCTGTTCGCGCCGGTGCCGGCATTGAGAATGGCATCACCATCCACGAAGTACTGGATACCACCCTGACGGGTGCCGCTGGTGGTCCCGGATCCGAACGAACCATAGGTGCCGTGTCCGTCGCCATGGCTGATCATGGCATAGGTGCCGGCCGCCGATCCTCCGTTCATGACGAGATCGCCATCCTTGTCGGCGACGACGTAGACCCGACCGGAGAGGTTGCCGGAGGCATTGGTGCCGCCGTGACCGATCTGGACATATTGGTCCGTGCCCGCACCGCCGTTCATGGTGATGCCACCGGCATCAACGTAGCCGCTCACGACCGTGATATCGCCGCCATGGTTGCCCGCCGCATTGTAGCCTCCGTGGCCGATCTGGCCATAAGCGCGGGTGCCGGCACCCTGCGATCCGTTGTTGATCGTGATCGTGCCATCGGCGTGGACGCAGATCTCACCGAGGTGGTTTCCGGCCGCACCGCTCCCGCCCTGGCCGATCTGGGTGTAGGCATCGGTGCCACCACCGGCATTCATGAGGATGTTTCCACCGATACCGACGTGAACCTCGCCGTTGACGACGCTCGAGCCGTGGTTACCCGTCACGCCGACTCCCCCGTGACCGATCTGGGTGTAGGCGTTCAAGCCGGATCCCGAGAGCATCGAGAGATTTCCATTGGAGGTCATCACCGTGATGGCACCGTCGCGGCTGCCCGCGGCGATCGAACCACCGTGTCCGATCTGGGCAAAGGCGTGATCAGCGCCTCCGCTGAGATTCACCGTTCCGCCGAGATCGATATCGATCGCGCCGGTCTGGGCTCCATCGGAATCGTAGCCTCCGTGGCCCACCTTGGCGAAACCGCGCGTCTGATTACCGGCGAGAATGCTCAGGCCGGCATTGGGCGCGTTGATCGAGACATCACCGGTCATGGCTCCTCCGGAGACATCCCCGCCGTGGCCGATCTGCGCGAAGTTCGTGTTTGAAACCACCGACGTGTTGGCTCCCGCCACCGTGACCTGGGTGCCCTGGGCATTGATCGAAATGTTTCCGGTCTTCGTGCCCGACGCGCTGGTGCCGCCATGGCCGATCTGGGCGAAGGCGGACCCTTGACCCGTCGTGCTGTTTCCTGCCAGCACGGAAACGTTGCCGGTCGTGTTGACCTCGATGTTTCCGGACAGGGTTCCTGCCCCCGCTCCCACCCCACCATGGCCGAGTTGGGCCGAGGTGGACTTGTTCGTTCCCCCTTGGAGGGTCACGCCCGACGATTGGCCGACGATGATGTTGCCGGTGCGGTTGCCGGTGGTCGCGACGACGCCACCGTGTCCGATCTGGGCGTAGTCGTCGAAGCCAGCTCCTGCCGTGATGGCCAGCGCTCCGCCGCCACCCGCGGCGGCTCCCGCCACGCTGTCGTAATTCACGTAGATGTTGCCCGAGTAGCTGCCGGTGCCCTGGAAGCCGCCATGGCCGATCTGGGCCGCGGAAGCAGCCGAGGTCACCGTGATTCCTTGACCGATCACGGTGATGTCCCCGCTGTGGTTGCCATCGTTCTGACGTCCACCGTGCCCGATCTGCGCATGACCGGTGTCACCGGTGCCGCTCAGCACGCTGATGTCCCCTGCGGTGCTGCCATAGTCAGCCCGCACCGTGATGGATCCGGAGAGATTCTTCTGATTGGTGTTGCCACCCACGCCACCATGCCCGATCTGGGCGATCGTGCCGGTCGTGCTGCCGCTCTGGACCAGAACACCATCGTTCTTCGCCGAGACCCAGACCGAACCGGTCGCCGGATCTGCGGCGGCATCGGTATTGAAGCCGAGCTGGGCGTATTCGCTGGCGCTTTCGCCACCGACGACACGCACTCCGTAGCCGAGGGCGTTGGTCTCACCCGTCTTGCTGCCGACACCGAGATTGAAGTTCCCGCCATTGTTCGCCGCGTCGATGGAGATTTCACCGGCGGCGTTGTCGAACTCGGTGGAACTGAGAGCGAAGCCGTTGTCGAAGCCCCACTGCAACGGATCGTTGCGGACAAGCGAGAAGTTGATGTAACCCGTTGGGGGGATCCAGAGATGATCGATCTCGGCGAAGTTCAGGTTCGTGCCGGAAACGCCACCCGTGCGCGAGGGATCGTCGACGATGCTGGAGGCGGCAAGACGAGCTCCCGCGATAAGGTTCACCGAACCCGAGCCGGGGCTGGAAATGCGGCGGTTCACATCGATGTCACCGGCCGCGAGGAAGGTCACACTGCGGGTGTGGCTGAGCGGATTCGCATAGGAGGTGGTGCTGTCGATCACCGTGTCGATCGTGAGGTTTCCACCCGAGAAGGCGAAGTTCGCGTCCTTCAGGTTCGGCGTGATGTAACGGTCGCGGAACGAATCATTGATCGAGATCGTACCATTGTTGACCAGCACGCCGTTGTTCATGTTGGTCAGACCGCTGCGGCCGATCACTTCATAACCGCCACCGAGATTTTCAGCGGGGGTCGCCAAGGTTTGCGCCGCGAAGGGATCGGTGACGTTCGTCGTCGTGCGGAAGGTGTGGCCGATCCAGGCGAGTTCATTGTCGCTGCGATCCAGGGTGATCCGGTCGGCGAGAACGAAAATGCGCCCCTGGCGGGTGCCGGTGGCGGTTTCGGTCTGGTTGTTGTTGCGATCGTCGCCGTGGCCGATGAGGGCGTAGGACTCGAAGGCATTGATTCCAGAAACGGTCGGACCGGCCTTGACGTTGAGATCTCCATTGATGGAGACCACCGAGATGGCTCCGCTGAGGTTACCCGTGGCGGCAAGCGCACCATGACCAATCTGGGTGAACGCGCGATAGGCGTTCCCGGAAATGAGGTTGATGTCGTTCGTCGCGGAAACTCCGATGTTGCCGGTGTGGTTGCCGCCGGCGCTGCGGCCGCCGTGACCGATCTGGACGGAGCTTTCGTCGTTGTCGACGTCGGCACCACCCACGATTTGTCCGCTGCCGCCGAGCAGGCTGAGCCCCGTCGTGCTCACATCGGCACCGAAGGTGATGGAATCCTTGGTGCCGTTTCCATCGAGGTCGAAGACATCGTTGAAAATCCCGGTTCCCAGGCTGCTGAAGAGCGCCCCGGTCCCGGAGCTGACCATGATGTTTCCGCTGTGACCCACCGCGAGCGAGGTGTCCGCCCCGAATCCGCCGTGGCCGATCTGGGCATACATGTACTTGTCGGTGTCGACGGAATTCCCGGGTCCGCCAAGGAGGGAGAGGTTGCCGGCGGCGCGGACAAAAATGTCGCCCCGATTGGAGCCTTCCGTTTCGTAGCCACCATGCCCCAGTTGCGCGTAGGTCTGGTTGTCATTTCCAGCCTGGAAGAGGATATGGCCGGTCCGGGCACCCACGCCGATATGCCCGACGTTACCGACGGAAGCAGCCCCGCCGTTGTCGCTGTCATAACCGCCATTTCCGAGCTGGGCGTAGGCGATGCCGGAGTCGGTGTGGCGATAGGTGACGCGGACATTGTTCGCGGTGTCGGTGCCGGTGTGGATCGGCTGCGTCATCGTGACCACACCCGTCACATAATTGACCGTGCCCACGACGGTGGTGCCGTCACTGGCGGCGACGATCGTGCCGGTCGTGGCAGTGGGATTGTCACGAACGTCCGTGAAGCTCGTACCCAGAGCGGTCGCTCCCCCGATGACGGTGAAGGCGATCGTGCCGGGAACAATCTTCTGGTTCCAAAGCGAGATCGGCTCGGATACCCCCGCCGCGTTGTTGGTCGCGTCATTGAGTCCCTGGGCATCGGCGTTGGTGCGCTGATAGGTGTTTCCATTGGTACGTCCGGGGTTCGCCGCAAGGTGATCCGAAAGACTGCCACGGAAGGTCAGATTGCGTTCCGCGAGGACCTGGATGTTGGCGGCGTGGTCACCGCGTGCGTCACGACCGCCGTTGCCGAGCTGGGCGTAGTTTTCCTGACCCACACCCGCCTCGAAAAGGATGTCGCGTCCCGAACGGACCCGGATCGTCTCCAAAGCATTGCCGGCCAAGTCGCGCGAACCCATATCCCCTTGCGCACTACGACCGCCATGGCCGAGCTGGGCGAAGTTGATCCCCTCGGGAGCATTCCGTGCATCGCCGGCGCCACCACTGAAGAGGATATCGGAGAAGGCGTCCACCGTGATGTTTCCGAAATGGGAACCACGTGCCGCGTAACCTCCGTGGCCAAGCAAGGCGTACTGGAACCGCCCGCCACCCGCACCCGGGCTGGCGTATTCCGCGCGGTTCGGGTCGCCGGCGTAGAAGATGATGCGTCCTCCGGAACTGGTGACGCTGATGTCTCCGTTGTGACCGATCTTCGTCCCGCTCATGTTCGGATCGGCGGCAAGCCCACCGGATCCCACCTGGGTGTGAACGTCGGCATCGTAACCTCCGTGACCGAGATGGGCATGGTTGCTCCATTCCCCGCTTCCATCCGTCAGGATGGAGCTCGTCCCTGACACAAACACGATGCTGCCGGCCGCGTCGAGCGTGATGTTGCCACGGTTGCCGGCCGAATCGGCCAGGCCGTCCGGGGCTCCCGTCCCGGTCGGACCGGACAGGTCGAGCCAGTTCGCGGAACGTGCGCCAAGACCGCCATGTCCGATCTGGGCCGTCGAATCGAGACGGCTGCCGCCACGGAAGAAGATCCCTTCGGCTCCATTCGTACCGGCACGAACGATGATGTTTCCGTCCGCAATCGTGTCGTTGTCGACATCACGGGTGCCGTGATTGCCGTCGCCATCGTAGCCGCCATGACCGATCTGCACATAGTTTTGATCGGAGTTGCCACCCATCGCGGTGACAGCACCACCGGTTCCGACGCTCGCATTTCCGTTGAGCGGATCGAGCCCACTTGCATCCACAAGGATGTTGCCCGAACTATGGCTCTGCGTGCTGCGGCCGCCGTGACCGATCTGACCATAGGCACCGGGGGCGAAGTTGCTGGCTGCGTTTCCAGCGGTCGATCCCGCGATCTCCACTCCCGTGGCACTGACGACGTTGATGTTGCCGGAATAGAAGCTGAATTTCAGCGGATCGGAAATCGCGTTGCCGGCATCGCCCAACACGGCGCTGCGCAGGTCGTCACGGACGATGTATTGCGGGTTGTACCAATAGAGAAGGTTCTGCCCACGGAGTTCCGTTCCGGAAAGAGCCCGGATGTCCTGTGTCGTGACCCCGTTCGCATCCGGCCCCGACCCCTGGGTGCCCGCACCGAAGAGGAAGTTCGCGTCGTATCCACCATGGCCGATCTGGGCATAGTTCTGGTTGTCGAGTCCGGCGCGAAGATTGAGACGGTTTCCGGCACCGAGAGCCTTGACCGTGAGATTCCCGACCATGTCGCCACCCGACCAGGAGCCGCCGTGACCGATCTGGGCGTAGCTGTTGAGCGCGCTATCGTTTGTCGTGCCGAGCCCGGCGAGGAGGTTCACCGAACCATTCTGGGCGATGGCGGTGACGTTGCCCTCGTGATCGCCCCCGGTGTAAAGACCGCCGTGCCCCACCTGGACGTAGGCCTCGCGACCGCGGACCGCGGTTGCGGGCTGGGCGGCGAAATTCAGGGCACCGGCCATGCTGACCACATTGATGTTCCCCGTGCTGCCCGTGTTGCCGCTGGCCGGGGCGCCGGGTGCGTTGATGTGGAACCATTGGCCGCGGTTGGTGGGAGTGAGCGGAACCATCGGGGTCGCGACGTTGTTGTCGTGATCGACAAACCGGATCGTCGTGGGATTCACGTAGGTCTGGTTGAAGGTGCTCAGCGGCATGAGACTGCCCTGTCCGCGCGGGTCATCACCCGGGACACCATCGAGATTGACTCCGGTCACGGTGCCGGGAAGATGCGTGCCACCGCTGATGGCGTTCGCGTAATACACGTTGGTTGTCGCGTTCTCCGCGAAGACCTGGCCCACCGTGTTGCTCGTGCTTTCCAGCGCACGCGGCAGATTGGGATCATAGTCGGCGTTGATCCCCCCGTGTCCGATCTGGAGGTAGCTGTAACGGCCGTTGCGGTTGTCATCGTTGCTGAAGCCACCCTGGGCGCGGAAGTCGACACCCGCGGCGGAGGCTACCTGGATATTGCCGGAGTGATTTCCGAAGGCTTCATAACCACCGTGTCCGATTTGCGCGGAACTGAACTGCTGCGCGCCGGAAACAAAGGTGATCGATGCCGAAGCATTCTGGGCCGAGGTGATCTGCCCGCCACCGTTGAAGGTCAGCCCGCCGGCCTCGACCACGATGTTTCCGTTGTGCCCTTCCCCGGCGGCCGAATTCGGGTCGGCGGCGTTCCGGAAACCACCATGGCCGATCTGCACATAGCCGACACCGCCGATGTTCCCGGTGCTGTCTCCGTAACCGATGAAATTCATCGATCCCAGCGAGCGCACCGTGATGGCACCGGTGTGGGTTCCCGCATAATAGCGGTCGTTGCCGTTGTCGCGACGATCGTCCGGAGGAGTATCACCATTGACACCGGCAGTGGCGTAGTTGCCATCCGAATCGTTGTCGGTCGAGTTGCCGGCGGCAGGGCCGTCCACCGTCGCGTAGTTGAGCCGGTGGTCGTTGCGTCCCCCGTGTCCGATCGAAGCATAGCTGCTGTCGCGGCCACCGAAGAAATTCACGGCACCGCCCGCCCCAAGATCGATGATGCCCGTATGGCCTCCGGAAGCAAACGCACCGCCATGGCCGATCTGGGCATAATGGGTGCCCGAGAAATTGTTGCCCCGGGCATCGAAGGTCACGTTTCCGCCGGCCGCTCCGGCGCTGCCATCGACATCCACCCGGATGATGATGTCGCCGATCTGGTCGCCGTCGTTGACCATGCCGCCGTGGCCGATCTGGGCATAGCTGTTGCCGGCCTCGCCTCCAAGGAAAGTCAGATTCCCATCGAGACTTGTCACGGTGATGTCACCGCGGTTTCCGACACGTTCGGCGGCGGTGGGACCGCCGACACGGTATCCTCCGAAGGTGTAGTTGTTCCCATCCGGCATCGTGATGGTCGAGGTCCCGGGGTTCGCGTCATCCGAGTCGTAACCACCGTGTCCAAGCTGCGCCCACGACGTGAAGTTCTCGCGCGACTTGTAGGTCGCCATGGCGGAAACCAGCGGCGTCGAGGGAGCCACCGTGCTGGGACGATTGTCCGGATTCACATCGGTGGTGAAAGTCACTCTGGTCGCGGTGTTATTTGCTTGGTTGTTGATGATCGTGCCAACGACCTGCCCTGCGGTGAACACTTCGGGAATGTTGTCTCCATTGACGTCCACGGAGATGTCGCTCTCGACGATGAGCTGGGTGGCATTCGCCGGATTGTCAATCAGGGTCGGACCACCCGGGATGGTGATGCGAAGCGTACCAGGTACAAAGAGCGACCCCTCGAGGTCGACGATGGCATCGCCCTGTCCGGTGCCCAAGGTTGTGGCTCCCAGATTCGTCGCTTGGTGGAAATCAGTGTTGCGCTCGTTGACGACATCAAAGGCACCGAAGTTGCCCGAGAAAGCGATGTGACGACCCGCGAAGACGTCGATATCCGCGGCATGGTTACCGCGGGAGGACTGACCGCCGTTGCCGAGCATGGCATAACTGTCCTGATCATTCCCCGCGGTGAAGGTGAGGTCGCGCGAAGCCTTCACGAGAATCGTTTCCGTGACCAATCCCATGTTGCCCGTGGCATCGCGGCCGCCGTGGCCCAACTGGGCATAGTTGATCTTGCCCGTGTCATTGTCGGTGGTCGAACCACCCTTGAACTCGATGTCCGCGGCCGGGTTGTTCACCGTTCCGTTGGCCTCCATCCCCGCAAGAACGGTGATGTCTCCCGAATGTTCGCCGTTCGTGGCGTAGCCCCCGTGTCCGAGCTGGGCGAAGTTGAGGCGGCCGTTTGCGGTCCCTTCGCTGCCATTCGCTAGGCTCCCGCCGTAGAATTTCACGGAACCCTGGCGCGACTGCACGAAGATGCTGCCTTTGTGGCCGATGCCCGATCCCGGAGTCACCGCGACACCATCGGAGGTGACGTCGGCGTCATAACCACCATGGCCGAGCATCGCATAGTTCTGCCCGTTGTTGTTGGTGGAAATGTCTTCGCGGAGCGTGCCGGCGGTGAATTGGATCGTGCCATCGGCGATCACCGAGATGTTGCTGGAGATCCCGGCGGCGCCGGCGAGACCGGTGGCATTGCCCGAACGGGCTCCGTAGCCTCCGTGTCCGAGCTGGACATACGCTTGGTCGGTGCGCCCACCACGGAAATTGAGTCCGGCGACCTGTGTTCCGGGAGTGAGATCTCCGGGTGCCGTCGAGACGAGGCCAGACTTCACGCTGATATTGAGAGTCCCGTTGTGAGTCCCGTCGGCATCGTAGCCGCCGTGTCCCAGTTGGGCATAGGACTGCGAGTCGGTGAGATCGGCACCACGACCCGCGAGAAATTCGAGAATGCCTTGGCCGGTCACGGTGATGTTGCCGCTGTTCTGGCCTTGGTTCGCATATCCACCATGGCCCATCTGGGTGTAGGCCGCGAATCCGTTACCACCATGGAAACGGATATCGCCGGATCCGAGGACCGTGATATTCCCCCGGTTACCCACGGTGAAAGAGTTTCCGCTATCGGCATCGTAGCCGCCATTACCCAATTGCGCGTAGGAGAGGTCTGAACCAACCGTGCGGTCCAGTTCGTAATTGGCGGTGACCCCGAGGCGGGCGGAGGGGTTGATGATCGTACCAAGCGCGATTTGACCGGTGGTGTAATTGATATCCCCGACATCCTGCCCCACCGTAAGGTTGCTACCCGCACCAACCGTGGAAACGACAAGTCGACCGGCTCCGTTGTCCGTCACGACCGTGCCGTCGGGCACATTGATCCGGAAGGTTCCGACACGGATTCCGATGTTTTCATCAAGCGTCGCGATATCCTCGATCACGTTGACAATGCCGCCGCGGGTATTGTTGAAGCCCGCCATCAGCTGGGGTGAGCTCGCCGCGAAGTTGGGCCCTTGGATGGCGCGGGCCAGCATCGGGTTGGTGAGGTGGGTCTCGGTGGTGACGGTCGCACTGCTGCCCGCTCCCTGAACGTTGAAGGTCGACGTAAAAGTATTGGTGTTGGTGGGATCGATGTCCTGGAAGAATCGGACAGAACCCGTGCGGAGATCGATTTCGCCCACCACGTTCGAGGTGTTGGTGGATTCGACGATGCGCGCCGTGGTGAACGCTCCGTCGGCATCGGCTTCCTGCACCGTGCTGCCGTTGGCGATGTAGGTGATACCGTTCACCGTAATCGTGAAATTGATGGCCGCGGTGCGGATGTCGCGCCAGCGGAGTTGCGCCCATCCGGCCGGAGCGTTGTTGCCGACTCCGGCAGTATGGAAGCTCGCCAGATCCAGGGTGTAGCCGGAATCTCCGACGATGCTCATGTTGGCGGCGCCCATGCCCCCGACGAAGTTAATGTCGCCACCCGCCGAGACATTGAGGACCGCCATCTGATCACCGTTGTTGTTGAGTCCGCCGTTGCCCAGCTGTACCCAATTGCGTCGACCGGCCCCGGCAATGAAGTCCAGGTTGCCGCCGGCGGTAACGGAGATCGTATCGAGCGGGGCACCGGAAACATCGCGTCGTCCGTGGAAACCGTCCGCCTCGTCGCCGCCGTGACCGAGAAGCGCATAGTTCCGTTTGTCGCTGCTGTCATCGAAAGTGAAGGCACCTCCAAGGAAGCGGATATCCCCGTCGGCCTCGACGGTGATGTTGCCGCCATGATCACCCCGGCTGTTGTAGCCACCATGGCCGAGTTGGGTCGAATTGAGAATTCCGTAACCTTCTCCCAGAATTGCGCCGCCCGGCGCAGGCTTGGTATGATCCCCGGCTTGGAAGACGATGCTGCCAGCACTTGAGATGACGCTGATATTCCCCTCGTGGCCGATCCCCTGTCCGATGAGTTGAGTACCGCCATCATGACGGGCGAATGCATCATAGCCGCCATGACCCAGCAGCGTGTAAAGCCGTGCATTCTGATAATCGTTGCCGGGTTCGAGTGAGAACGTACGCAGCGACGTGCCGGAGGTGAAAAGAACACTACCCACACTGTTGACGGTGATGTTTCCGGTAAATCCACGCTGACCGCTGTCTCCGTCTTCGCGGGCGGCTACCGTGCCGAAACCGCCGTGACCAATCTGGGCATAGGCGTCGTTGACCTGTCCGGCGGTCACGACAAGGCCTGCCGTCTGGCCCGACCCGCCGATTTGACCATTGGTGGTGCTGACCGCTCCCGAACCGGTCGTCACGCGGATGTTCCCTTGATGGTGCCCGTCTCCGTCGAGACCTCCATGTCCGATTTGCGCGAACTGCTCGTTGTCAGAAAGCGTGAAGCCCTTGCCTGCCAGCAATTCGAGAATCCCCCCGGAGGAAACCGTGATGTTGCCGGAACGATCCACGTCAAGCAGCCCCAGGTTCGGATTCGCACGATCCACTTGGTCGGTTCGATATCCGTGGATGCCTTGGCTGGAACGTCCGCCGTGTCCGATGTGCACCGAAGAATCGTCATGAGCGCCACCATGCAGGCGGATGTCGCCAAGAGCGGAGACGATGATCTCACCTGAATGTCCAAGGCTGTTGCGTCCGCCAAGACTGGAATTGTAACCACCGTTACCAATCTGAACGAAAGACTGGTCGCGGTTGCCGGCGGAATACTGGTAGTTCGCCACGACTTCGTCCGGATTGGTCCGGCTGTTGATCGGGGAACGCAGCTCCTGGCTCGTCCCGAGATCCCACTCGCCGTCCGTGCCGCTGTCGCCGGTCGCCGTGTTCACCCCTTCGATGATGATCCGGCCGGTCGTGTAATCGATCTGGCCGACGCGGAGGTTCTGTTCATTATACAGGATGCCGTTCTGGAAGTGGTCGGTGATCACCTTGCGCCCGCCGCCATTGTTGTCTCCATCGATGATCAGAGAAACCGATCCGGGCAACACTCCGCCGTGACCGAGATAGGCCTGGTTGGCACGGATCGCGGAATCGGACTCCGGCGTGCGCTCGCCCGTGATCGCCTGGGTCGTTCCATTGTAATTGTAGGTGTAGGACATGCTCCGGTTGATGGCATTGTCATCCGCGAGATGCCGTTCGTAGATCGTCACCTGACCGGTCGAATAATTGATCGTCCCGAAGATCTGGGTGCCGGCCGCACCGCGGCGGAGCAAACCGTCGCCCAGATAATCGCCCAAGTCGGTATCGTCCGTATCGATGCGGAACGTGCCGGGAACGATGTCGCCGTAGAAGGTCGTGGCACTGGGTGCGGCTCCGGTACCGGGGGCCGCACCGCCATTTCCGTGATAGAGGAAGAAAGAGCGCGCCTTCATCGTCGCTTCCTGCAGCGCGGTGTAGGCGTGGGCGTTTCCGTAAAGCGTCGTCCGGGTCCCGGTGGACTCAATGGGACCGGTAACCGTGTTCCCCACGTAATTCGTCACCGTATTCACCGAACCGACACCGGACGAAAGCATGTGAAGATGTGCACCGGAAGTCACGGTGATCGTCCCGGTGAAGTCGCCATCGACGTCGTATCCGCCGTTTCCGATCATCGCGAAACCACGCACGCCGCGCGAATGCTGCCGCGTCTCAAAGCCCTGGGCACCGGCGATCGGGATCCGGTTGTACTCCAGCATCCCGGGATTCGAGGCATCCATCACGACTTCACGTCCGGCGCTGACAAGAATGTCGGCTCCGGTGATGTTGCGCTGGTTGTTGGCGGGCGCCCCGGTGTTGAGGAAATCGATGCCGCCCATCCCGATCATGATGTAATCGTTGTTGGCATTGCTCGCGGTGAATCGGAGGCCGCCCGTCTGCGCGGTCACGCTGATGTCGTTGTTGAGGGAGAACTGGTTCGTCGAAGGACCGACGAGGAAGTCATAACCACCGTGACCGATTTGTGCGAACTTGATATCGACGTTGTATCCGAGCCCGCGGCTGCTCGATTGGGGTACGGTATCCTGGTCGATGTTCGCTCCATTCTCGCCGGCGTAATCGTTCGCGTCGTCGAAATTGGAGTCCGTGATGTTGATATCGATGTAATCCTGGACGAGGGCCGAGGCCAAGGTCGGATTGGAGAGCCTGCCGGTGAACTCGACCGCATCCCGGGCCGTCACGGTGATGGGTGCGATGCCAGAGGCATTGCCGGCAAAGATCAGGTCGCCGTTCGAGCTGCGGCCGCCGTGGCCGATCTGCGCCCAGCTTTCACCGGCACGACCGGTGCGGAAGATGATGTCCCCGCCTGTGGGGGTAATGGTCTGGCCAAGACCGTTGGTGCCCCCTTGACCCGCGAGAACGGAAATGGATCCTCCAAAGCCGCTCGTGGCATTCATGGCATCGGCATCAAAGCCACCGTGACCGATCTGGACATAGTTGCCACCGAAGCCCCAGTCACGCTGACTGCGCTTCTCCTCACCGCCCACGAACAGGATGGACCCCTTCGCCGCGGTCACGCCGATATTCCCCTGGATTGTCCCGGTGGTGTTGCTGTTCATGTTGAACCCACCATGCCCGATCTGCCCGTAGGCGTTCCCGTTGTTGCCGGCGCGCACCTCGATACCCACCTCGCGGAGAATACCACCGCTGGTCAGGAGCGGATCCACACCCGGGCCCGGGTCGGGGGTCCAGTTGCCGAATTGATCATAGCCCATGTTGTCGCGCACCTGGACGGTGCCTCCGGCATAGACATCGATGTTGCCGCTCATGGATTGATCCGGAAGGACCGCGGTCGCGGTGAATCCCGCCGGAGCGGTGAAAACTCCGCCCGTGGTGACACGGTTGCGATGCCAGCCGCCATGACCGATCTGGACGTTGGAGAACTCGTATTCAATATCATTGTTGCTTCCAGCCGGCAGGATCGTGTTCACGCCGACGTAAGGACCGGACGCTTGGTCTCCGGTCCTTGGCATCAAATTGTAACCGAGCGCACGCACCGCACCGGTCTCGGCACGAACGGTAATGTTGCCGCTGCTCGTTTGGTCGAAGATGGTGCGGTGATTTCCCTCATGGAAGCCCCCGTGGCCGATTTGGGCGATGTTGAGCGAACCCATCCCCGCTCGGAGTTGGATTCCGGCCCCAGCCAGCCCACGATTGTCACCCGCGAGAGTGGCACCCAAGGCGGTGACGGAGATGTTTCCGTGGTAGCTGCCAAAGTTGTCCAGACCACCGTGGCCGACCATGACGTACCGGCTGCCGTTACCCTCATTGTTTGTGAGATCGGTGTAACCGACGTTGGTTTCAAACGTGGAGGGGGCCATGATGAGGATGTCTTCCCCTGCTTTGATCGTGATGTCCGCGTTGACCCGTGCCGAGACGCCCTGGTAATTCGTGCGCCAGCTGGCCCCGAAAAATCCGCGGTTGTTGTCCGCCACATCGATGACGGCACCATCGCGCGTCGTCACGGATCCAGCTCCCACCCCGACATTTCGGTTGATTTCGACACCTTCCGGCGCCGTGCCGCCGTGTCCGATCTGGGCGTAAGCATTGCCACTATCCCCGCCCCGCACATCCAATCGACCGCTCAAGCCAATTTCAATGGCGCCCGTCGCGCCGTAGCCGGCCCCTTTGAAGGCACCCAGGCCGCCGGGACCCGACTCCACCGTGCCGCCGAGAAGGGCAATGTAATCCTTGTTTTGGATGTTGCCCCACTGGGTGGCGCCACCTGATCCGTTGGCCGCACCGTTGCTCCCCCACCATTCGTTGCGCTCGCCGTTCTGGGTGGCGATGGCAATGGTTCCATTAAGCCCAAACTCCGTTCCGGCATCGCGGAAGCCCAACTGCGCCCAGCGTTGACCTCCGTTGGAACCGCGCATCAACAGATCGTGAGCCGCCACGCGGGTCGCGCCGAAGCGACTGCCCACTTCGATCCCCTCGGTCACGGTGTTGGAGACCGCTCCGTTGATATCGTAACCATTGATGAAGACGGACCCGGCATTGAGGCCCGCGGCATCATTGGCCGGATTGCCGTCATTCAGGGTCGCCAGCACCGCCGCCATGTTGAAGGCTCCCGGAGTGGTTTCAGCCGCTCCGCTCAGAGGATCGACGATCCCGGTGACGCCATCCCAACCCGCCACGATGTTGATGCCCCCGGCGCCCGCGCTGCGCACGTCGTTGGCAAAGAGAATGTTGCCCGTGGCCAAAAGCGAAAGCGTGCCACCGACCGTGCCCGCACTCTGTTGATACCATTCAATGCCGCCGGCATTCTGACCGATCGCGGTCGCAGTACCGGGGAGCACCGTGATGTCGCCACGCGCCCCGACCACCGATCCGAAATTCGTCGCGATGATCACGTTCGTGCCCTGATCGAGGGTGTTGGAAAGCGCGATGTTGTTGATGTTGGTCGCGGAAGCGGCCGCGGTACCGATCGTCACGTTCGTGGGATCGAGGAGGAGGGATCCGGAGGGACCATTCACCGCGGTCAGATCGACGAGGCCGTCGAATCCGAGATTCTGCTTCCCGGAAATCTCCGCGAAACCACCGCGGCTGAAGCCACGCGCGCTCACTTCGCCGTTGAAAAGCGTGTCGTTGTCAGCCCAAAGAATCACGTTGCCTCCCGGCCCGCTCACGAGTGCGTCCGAACGAACCACGGCGCCCTCCGCCACGGTGAGGTTCCTCGCATTCCGCACCGTGGTATCACGGCCCTGGAAGCCACCACCGACGCGTACATTGCCACCGCCGGTCGCGCCCGAGGCATCGATCTTTCCGCCATTGCCGAGCACGATCTCTCCGCCCTCGACGACGACATCGCCGCCACGTCCGCCGGAATTCGTCGCGTCGAGATCCGCGTTCATGTCGACGCGGTCCGTTCCACTGATGCGGACCTGCCCGCCCTGGGCGCGGATCATGCCATCCACCTTCGCGTAGGCGGCTTCAATGAGGATGCGGCCACCATCTCCCGATCCCGAGGAGGTCGCCCGGATCGAGCCGGTGTTCTCCACCGTACCGCCCGCTCCGCGGAGGTAGACCCGCCCACCCGAAGAGGTCGCGCCCGTCGCCCGGATCGATCCCTTGTTGTTGATCGCAAGGGCGTAGATATTTCCATGCGCTTTCAATTCGACGGCTGCGCCCTCGATCGTGCCATCGTTGAAGATCCCGGTGCCGCTGACACCCGCTCCCTTGGCCCGCACGAACATCCGTTCGCCGCCGGATCCCTCGCCCGCCGTCAGGAGCACCTCTTCGCCAGCGGCGAGCCCGACCGTTCCCGTCGCCGAGATTGAACCACTGTTCGTGACGGTGCGACCGATGAGGAACACATCTCCTCCGATGGCATTGATGCGCCCCAGGTTCGTCACGCCCTCGCCCACCCCGGCGAAGGTCATGTCACCACCCGCGAGAAATTCCCCGTTGCTCACGTCGAGCGTCGAAAGCACCAAACCGTGCACGTCGATGGTCCCCCCCGGGCCCACGAGAATGCCGTTCGGATTGATCACGAAGACGTTTCCATTCGCACGCAACGCCCCGTGGATGGCCGTCGGATCCCCTCCCGTGACCCGGTTGAGCACCGCCGCGTTGCTGTTGGGTTGGCGAAACTGGGTCAGCTCGCCCTTGTCGATCGAAAAGCTCTCCCAATCAATGATCGCGTTCTGGCTGTTCTGCCGGATCTGCAGATTGCCTCCCGTCCCCGCGCCGATGTTCACGTTGCCGTGGATCACGCTGCCACCCCTGGGATTCGCCATGACCGGAGAGGTCCAGATGGTGAGGCCGGGCAACAGCATCGCCGTGACAGCCACTTGAAAACGCACGGCGCGTCGCAATACGGCAACGACGCCACTCTTGGGGAGTGCGGAGGGATTCATGGTTCTGAGGGGGGGACGAACGGAGGGATTTTGAGGGGGAGAAGCGAGGCAGACCCCGCTGCTGCGGGCGAAAGTAAAAAATCCGGACGACTCATGTCGATCCTAAATTTCACCTTCTGCACCTATTTTCGCGGAGCACCAGACTGTGACATCCTTTTGGGGAATCAGCAAATTGGAGATTGCCCCAACCCGCTGAAAACCATGACGCAATCGCGCCCCTTCGGGGCGGGAAGTCCCGGTCCTCCGGGCGAAAATGCCCGCAGTCACGAGGTCAGAGCCCGCCCCCTCCGGCCCCTCCTCGACACGTTCCAAACAGGCCAAACCCGCCAAAATCCATCAAAATTCCGCCCCAGCCTCCCCAAGAGGCCGGGACGGATCCAATTCCCCTCCGATGCCCGAGCTTACTCGGCTCCCTCCCCGGCTTCCGACTGCCGGAGCAACTCATCCTCCTCGCTTGTCGCGGACCCGGCCGGGAAGTAGGTGAAGATCACTTCCCCATTCGGTCCGTATTGGCTGAAGCCCTCGTAAAGGATGCGGGTCGATCCGGGTTCGGAGTAGGCGTCCTCCTGATCACGCAGCCAATCGTCGAAGACTTCATCGTCGAGGAGATCGTCCCTCGGATCCGGCTCCGCGGGAGGAATCGGGCCACCTCCGCCCGGACCATTCGAACCACCGGGACCATTGGAGCCACCCCCTCCTCCGGGCGGATTGGTTCCGGGGGGACGTGGCGGGCGCGGGCCTGAGACGATGAAGTCGTAGTAGAACGCGTAGTTCCCCGCGTTCATCGGTGCCGGACCGCTCCCGAAGCTGTTGTCGTGCTCGCCGGGCTGGAGCAGGCCGGCATCGGTGCTGAGGAAATTCGTGTATTCGTCGTCCCGCTGTGTCGGTGAAGGGTCCGTCTCCGCGCCGGGGAAAACGAATCCGTTGAGCCTTGCTCCGGCCGCCACCTGATTGTTGCCGCGTCTGGGCAGATAGAATCGCAGCTCGTCCGCCCCCTGGAACTGGCTCGCGGCATCCGCCGTCAGCGTGCCCGCGGCCGGATCGGCCGGATCGAGACGGGCCACTCCGATCTGGGTGGATCCCGCCGTCGCGGTGGCAGGACTGACGTGGTTGACGTGACCGATCATGCCGCTTTGGACGGTGATGTCTTCCCCCGCGGACACGAGGATGTCTCCGCTGCGATTCCCCGTTCCCGCTTGCGCGGCCGACGTCCCGCGCAGGTCATCCCCATGCCCGATCTTGGCATAGGACGAGTTCGCGAGGTTCGTGGTGCTGACGACTAGATCACCATCGGTCACGACACGGACGGCTCCGGTGAGGTTGCCGTTCGTGGCGCTGCCGCCGTGCCCGATCTGGGTGTAGGCGACCGATCCCGAACCTCCTGCCATCGTGATGTCGTCTGCGATCTCGACGAGGATATCTCCGCCCAAAGACGCGGGATTCGCCGCGACACCTCCGTGCCCGATCTGGGCGGAGGTCTGCAGGGCGGTGCCTCCCTGCAGGTCGAGTCCGCCGGAGGAAATCACGGAAATGGCACCCGAGGCGCTCGCGGTCACATTGCCGAGGGTGCGGTGTCCGATGTGCGCGTAGGTGTTGGCCAGTCCGCCTCCCTGCAGAGCGATGCCCCCCTCCTTGGCCGCGACAAGCAGGTCTCCGGTAGGACTGATCCCGGGCATGGGCGCGAAACCGACCACCGCGTAGCCGTTGCCCGCGACGTTGCTTCCGACCAAACGGACCGCGTCACCCAACACCGTGGTCGTTCCTCCCGCCGCCCCCACGGCGACACCGAAGGTCTGGGAACCATCCCCGATGGAGGCGACACCACCGTTGTTCCCCCAGGCAGTGGGGTCGGCATGGATCGCATCGATGTCGATGGTCCGCATCGGCACTTTGTCGAGGAAGTCGAGCGCCGGAGTCAATCCATCCCATCCCGCGACGACGTTGGTGTCGCCGCCGCCGGCGTTCTGCGTGCCGCGGAGGATCGTCAGATCTCCCGTGGCGAGCATATTGAGATCGCCGGCGGAGTTGTAGGTAAGGGGCAGATCCATCACGAGATCTCCGATCGCACCGAAGGTCGCACCGCCACCCGCCGCGAGATGATCCCGCGCCCCCATCAGCGTCAAGAACGCGTCGTTGACGAGGTAGCTCGTCGTGCCGTCCGCGCCGTTGCCGATGAGGGAGAACTGGTGACCGGCGGTGAGTCCGTTGTTCGCCCCCTGGCTGCGATGCCCGATACGGGCGAGCGCCGTCGTGCCGTTGGGAGTGATTTCCCAATTCGCCGCCTCGAGATAGATGCTGCCCGAGCGGGTGCCCTGCGGCACGCTGCCAATGGCATTGCGGAGAGAGCCGTGGCCCACCAAGGCGTAACCTTCGCTGCCGGTGCCGCCCCGCAAGCGGAGCAGTCCCGTTTGGGAAATCGCCGAGATGTCCCCGCCCAGGGTCATGATCAAGGATCCGTCTTCCCATCCGCCGTGGCCGATCTGGGTGTAGGTCCGCGCGCCGGTGCCTCCTTGCAGGAGGATGTCTCCATTCGCCGCGACGCCGACATCGCCGGTCATGGTGCTGGTGTTCCCCACCGTGTTGCCTGAGGAACGTCCTCCATGCCCCACCTGCACCCACGAGTCGGTGAAAGTGCCACCGGTCAAGGTGACCGTCCCCTGCCCTGCGGCCACCGGGGAAAACTGGATGGCGTCGGCATTCCCATCGCGATCGAAATCGCCGAGATCATCAAAGAGGCCCGTCCCCAGCGAGGTCCCGAGGGCTCCGCTGCCGGCGCTGACCACGACCGTGCCCGAATGATTGCCGTCGGCGTCCCATCCTCCGTGCCCGATCTGCACGTAGGCGCGGTCCTGCTCGCCCTGGGCGGTGAAGGAGACGTCGCCGCCTGCGCGCAGGATGATGTCGCCGCCGGCCGCACCTTTCGTCTCGTAGCCGCCGTGTCCGATCTGCGCGTAGTTGTTCAGCGATCGCCCGCTGCGCACGACGAGGTCGCCGTTCGCCACGACGGAAATTCTTCCGGTCGCACCGAGCGTGGTATCATTGTTAGGATCATCGGCGTCGTAGCCTCCGTGACCGATCTGGGCGAAAGCCCGGTCCGTGCGCACGTGCGACAGGCTGACGATGACATTGGCCGCGCCTCCTTCGGCCCCGGGATTGACCCGGGTGGTGAAGGTGAGGTTGTTCGCCGCGTAGTTCACCGTGCCGACCTGCTGACCGGCCGTCAATGGCGCCCCACCCACCAATTCGGTGAAATCCGCCACGACCCGCAGCGCGCCGGTGCCGTCGTCCTCGATCGTGCCGATGCGGAGTCCGGAGTCGTTGTAGACCTCCACTTTCAGGGTTCCCGGCAGCACGCCGTTGACCGCGCGGAGGCTCAGCACCCCCGCGGCGTTTCCACCCGCCACCGATTGGAGGAGCCCGGCCCGATCCGTGTTTTGGTTCAGCTCTCCGGCATTCGCCGTGCTGACGTGATAATACCGGGAGTAAAGCGCGTCGGCGAGATTCTGCGTCCGGGAATACTGCCCCGCCTGCACGGAAACGTTTCCGCCCGCGAAGACCTGCACGTTGCCGCGATGATCGCCGCGCGCATTCGTACCGCCATTGCCGATCTGGGCGGTGCTGTCGACCCCGGCTCCGCCGTGCACCTCGACATCGCCCGCCGCCATCACCGAGGTGATGTCGTCGGCACGCCCTTGCTGGCCGACCGCGGACCGACCGCCGTGGCCGATCTGGGCGAATTGCTGGCTGTCGTCCTGATCCGCGAGGAAACGCCCCGCATGGACGCGCACATGACTGCCGGCACCGGTGCCGGTCTGCACGGCGGCGTCGTTGAATCCGGCGTGGACGCTGATGTCACCCCAATGATTCCCCACCGCGTAGATGCCGCCGTGGCCGATCATGGCGTAGTGATGGCGCCCGCCCGCATAGGAAATGTTCCGGGTGATGCCGTTGTTCACGATGCCGTCATACACGCCGGGCGTGGGAGCGAAACTGGGGAGGAAGGTCCGCAAATGATCGCCGCCTAGGACGTTCACGCTTCCCTGCTCGCTGATGACGGTGATCGTCCCGTTGTGTCCGAGGCCATTGCTGTAGCCGGCTCCCCCGGTGGCGCCGATGTCGCCGTTCAATGAGACATCCGCGTCGTAGCCGCCATGTCCGATCTGCGCGTAAAGGCTACCGTCATCCACCGTCTGACCGGCGGTGGAGCCACCCCGGTTGAGCACGCCCGCGATGAGATTCACGTCGCCGATCGCATTGATGGAGATATCGCCGGAGTTCCCCTCCATGCCCGCCACGCCATCGCCCGTCCCGGAGCGCGCGCCGTTCCCCCCGTGTCCGATCTGCGCGTAGTTGTTGTTCCGGGAACCGGCTTGAAGGAGCAAGCCCATCTCTTCGAAGCCGGACTTCAGGCCCCGGTTCGTATAGATCGAGATGTCGCCGCTGTGCGTGCCGCGTCCGGTCTGTCCTCCGTGACCGACCTGCACATAGGCGTTGCCCGAGTCGTAGTATTCGCCCCGGCCTCCGGTCATGAGAAGAGCCCCGCCGATGCGCTCCGTGGCGGAGCCGATCGAAATGTGGCCGCTGTTGCGACCTTCCGTGATGTAGCCGCCGTGTCCGAGTTGGGAATACCCTTGCCCGCCGACGCCGCCCATGAAGGAGACGTCACCTCCGGCGAACAGGGCGATGTTGCCGCTGTTCCCCGGGCTCGTGGCACCTGCGAGACCACCGTCGGGATTGTCGGCATTGTATCCGCCGTGCCCGAGCTGGGCGTAGCTGCCCGCGATCTCGAGGGATTCGTAGGAGGCTTTGGCGAGCAGCCCCACCGCGGGAGAAGCCGCGTTGTTCGGATTCACGTCGCGGGTGAAGGTGATGCGGCCGCTTGTGCTGGTTCCCGCCGCGTAGAAGATCGTGCCGACGACCTCGCCGACGACCAGACCCAGATTCACCAGAGCAACCGGGTCGCCGCCGGTGACGACGATGTTGCCATTTCCATCGTCTCCGAGGACGGGACCATTCGGGATGGTGATCACCACCGTGCCGGGGACGACGTTGCTTCCCTCCAGATCGTAGATCGCGTCACTGGTCTGGGTGCCGAACTCCGTCGCTCGCGTGAGGTCGAAGTTCTTTTCTTCATCCGTGATGAGGAGCCTCCCCTGGGCACCTGCGAATTCGATGTGGCGTCCTGCCCGGACCTCGATGCTGCCCGAATGATCTCCTCGCGCCTCACGTCCACCGTTGCCCAGCTGGACCGGACTGTCCTGGCTGTTGCCGCCGCGGAAAAGGATGTCGCGCCCGGCCGTGACCGAGATCGTCTCTCCGCTCCGCCCCTGGTTGCCGACACCGGTGCGTCCCCCGTGGCCGAGTTGGGCGGAGTTGACGCGATCGCCGTCGTTGTCTTCACTCACGCCGCCGAGGAAGACGATGTCGGTCGCCGCGTTCACCGTGATGTTCCCGCTGTGATCCCCACGCGATTCGTAGCCCCCGTGACCGAGGTGGGCGAAGTGGAACCGCCCTTCTCCGAGACCGACGCTCGCCTGATCCGCACGCGTGGCATCTCCGGCGCCGAAGAAAATCCGCCCTCCCGTCGAGATCACGGAGATCGCGCCGCTGTGGCCGATCCCGTTGCCCGTGACGTGGCTTCCATCCTGGGCGACATCCACGTCATATCCCCCGTGGCCGAGCATGGCGAACAGGCGGGCATCTTCGTCGGAGTTGAAATAACTCCCGGTGCCACCGACAAAAGTGATGTCGCCGAGCGCGTTCACGCTGATCGCTCCGGAGAGGCCTTGTTCATTGCCGGCCGTTCCATAGGTGCGGGCGGCGAGACCGCCGTGGCCCATCTGGGCGAAGTTGTCGGTCCACGCCCCGGCGCGGAAGACCACGCCCTGCCCCGCCTCGGCATGCCCGACGCCGAATTGTCCGGCGGTGACGCGGATGTCTCCCAAGTGGGTGCCATCCGCGTCGTAGCCACCATGGCCCAGCTTCGCGAAGGAATACTCGTTCCCACCCGGGTTGGCCTGGGCGGGAATCGTGTCGAGATAATCGACGCCTCCGTGGAAAGCGATCCCTCCCGTGACCTCGAGCGTGATGTTGCCGCTGTGGGAATCGCGGCTGACATAACCCCCGTGGCCCAGCTGAGCGAAGGTGGTGTTGTCGCGCCCGGCATAGAATTCGAGATTTCCGCCCGCACTCACGAAAACGTTTCCGGAATTCCCCGTCGAGAGCTGCGCCGCGGGCACCACGCCGGTGGCGGGGTCGCGAACCGCCTCGAGATATTGTCCCGTCCCCTTCCAGGTGGAATGCCCCCCGTGCCCCATCTGCACGAAGCCCGCGTTGGCTCCATTGACGGAGTCCGCTCCGCGGAAAAGGATGTGGTTCGCGGTGGTGACGTTGATGTTCCCCCGGTAGGAGCCACCCGATTCCCAACCACCGTGTCCGAGCAGGGCGTAACCCGCGTTGTGGTTGCTGTTCACGTTCGGCGCCGCGGCCACGCCCTGGAGTCCGAGGAACTCCAATCCCCCGGCGCTTTCCACGGTGATGTCGCCCTCGACGTCACCGAAGGTCCTCCAGCCGCCGTGGCCGAGCTGCGCATAGGAGTCCGTCCCGTTGATCCCGAGGGTGCCTTCGGATTCGTTCGGGGCGAGGAAGCGGATGTCCGCTCCCGCACCCGTCGTCCTCACGGTGATGTCGCCCATGAAGGTGCCCAATCGCGCGAGCGGTCCGTGACCGAGGCCATCGGTGTTCGTCGTGAAGGGAGTGAGCGGATGCATCCCGGCATCGTCCACGTTGGCCACTCCTGTCAGCGGATTGATGTAGCCCGTGGTCGGCTGTAGCTTCGCATAGAGATTGCCGTCGATGTCGTGCGCATCGCGGAAGCTCGACTGCCGCCCGCCGTGGCCAATCTGCGCGAAGTTCGCCGCGGTCGAGTTGCTCGCCGTCCGCCCTGTGGCTTTCACATCGATGCCCGTGGCGGCTTCCACATAGATGTCGCTGTCCGCCCGGTTGTCGTTTCCATCACCGCCGTGATTGCCGAAACTCTGCGTGCCGCCGTGACCGATCTGGGCATGGGCGCTGGTGCCTTGCCCGCCCTGCAGGAGGATGCCCCCGCCGGTGCTCACCACCCGGATGTCCCCGCTGTGTCCATCGCCAAACTGGCTGTTGGGATCCGGATTGGCGTGGATGTTATATCCTCCGTGACCGACCTGGGTGAAAGCACGGTCACCGTTCGCATGTCCGGCGATGAAAGCGATTTCGCCACCGGCGAGCACGTTGATGTCTCCCGTGCGCGAGCCCGGGCGATAGACCACGTCGGCGGCGTAGAGTCGATTCAGGCTTCGTCGATAGGTCGTGGAGCCGCTCGCGCCGGTGTCCGTGCTGTGGCTTTCGCGTCCGCCGTGCCCGATCATCGCGTAGGCCTCATGGCGACCGGCCTTGAATCGAATCGCCCCCGAGGCGGATACGTCGATCGCACCACTCTGCTCCCCGCTGGAGAAAGATCCTCCATGCCCGATCTGCGTGAACATGTAGGTCGCGGTCGAGGTCGAGCCCGTGTCTTCGATCCGGTTCGAATTGAAAAGGATGTCACCCGCCAACGCCCTCACCGTGATGTCGCCGTTGTGATCCCCGCCCGTCTCCACGCCTCCGTGGCCGACCATTGCGAAGGTCCCGACCCCCGTTCCTCCGGCAAAGCTCACCTGGCCGGTCGTCGCCGTCACGCTGACATCGCCGCTGAATCCATCATACAGCGGCAGACCCAATCCGAGGGCGGGATTGATGGAGTTGTCGACCGGGAAGGGATATTGCCCCGTGCCATTGAGGACATATTGCGTGCCATCGTGGTAGAAGGGCAGGCCCCAGTTGTCCGCGATATTCGCCGTCGCGGGAAG
This sequence comes from Verrucomicrobiales bacterium, assembly GCA_016795385.1. GTDB lineage: Bacteria > Verrucomicrobiota > Verrucomicrobiia > Verrucomicrobiales > DEV007 > Arctic95D-9. Next base: position 93,721 of record JAEUHI010000061.1, read on the forward strand.
GGGCAGATCATTCCGGAATTGCCGCCACGATTGGTAGCCGCCGTGACCGATCATCGCGTAGTTCAGGTAGCCCGCATTGTTGTCGTGCGAGCCCTCCACCCGGTCGCCGCCCCGGAAGTTGAGGCCCATCCCTCCCGTCACCGAGATGTTTCCGGTCTTGTCTCCATAGACGTAGTTGCCACCGTGTCCGATCTGGGCATGGCTCTGCCGGTTCTCGGTGCGGTTGTAGTGATTCTCATCCTGGTTGCCCGCGAGATTGAGGACATAGACGTGCGCCCCGTAAGGCACCGCCGCTCGATTGCTGCGCACATCACCACCCGTGAAGTCGATCGTTCCCATCGCACCGACGGTGATATCGCCGACCAGGTTGCCGGTGCTGGTGCGCCCGCCGTGACCGATCTGCACGAAATTGCGATGCTCCACCGCATTGGCGCGATAGGAATCGCCACCTGCCGTGAATTGGATGTCGCCCCCGGCGAGCACGTCGATATCACCGAAGTGATTGCCCAACACCGAATAACCGCCGTGGCCGATCATCGCGAAGTGACCGTAGCCACGCACCCCGCCGCCGGTAAATGCGATGTCCCCCGTGTTCGTCCTGACATAAATGTCTCCGTTGTGTCCCGTCTCCGGCGTGGAGGCCGCGAGCGGGTTGGCCAGATTGTTGTTCACGGCGTTGTTGGCATGCGCCGAGACTCCGCCGTGACCGATGTGCGAGAAGGCAAACAGGATGTCGGAGATCCCCGAGTAGGAGCGGGTCCCCTGCCCCAGCACCGTCGCATAGTCGAGTGAAATACGATCCAGATCCGAGGCCGCCGTCACCGCGGTCACCTCCGTGCTGCCCGTGCCATAGTAGTTGAAGGCGATGTGATGATTGTCGATCAATCCGCCTCCGCCACGGAATTCCATGCCACCATCGGCCCTCGTCGCGATGTGACCCGAGAACGCATGCCCCGCGGGCGTGCCCGAATCCATCCCCCCGTGACCGATCTGCACGTAGGTGCGCTGATCATTGCCCGCGATCGCCGAGATCGATCCGCCGCTGCCGTTGTAGTTGCCAAGGGCATCGACTCCGGCACGCACATCGATGTTCCCCGAGATCCCGCGGTTCACGAAACCGGAACCTGCCTCGGGATGCGCCTCGATGCGGGATCCGCTGCCGTACCCGCCGTGGCCGATCATCGCATTGGCATAGAGCGCGTCGTTCCGGATCCCGGTGCGGTGCGCGTAGTTCACGAAGACATCCGGCTGGGCGGTGTTGTTCGACGCGACGATGACGTCGTCGAAAACGATCTCTCCCGTGACGTAGTTGATCGTGCCAACGATGTTCGACGGGTCGGCCCGCTCGACGAGGTTGCCATTCCCGTCATCGATGTATTCCGGCAGCTTGTTCGCATCAAACAGAGCCGGCGCGGCGATCGCGACGCGGAATTGCACCGTGCCCGGCTGGATGTTCTCCCCGATCAGCTTGGTCTTGGCCCCGCCTCCGGCGGCGGCGGCGGCATCGAGCATCACATAACCGAGACCGCCCGTCCCGTAGTAGCCGTTGAATTCTCCGAGGTCGTTGGCATTGCCGCCGTCCACGCCCGTCATTTCCTGGAATTCCCCGATGCGGCGGACGACCCGGTCGAGGGCCATGCCTCCCCGCAGGATCACATCGCGCCCCGCATACGCCTCGATCGTGCCCGTGTGGCTGCCGTCAAAATTCAAGCCACCGTTTCCGATGAGAGCCTGGTTCCGGTTGCCGCCGCCCGCCGCGACGAGGATGTCCCCCTGGGCACCGCGCGCTTCGACGCGGATCGTTTCATTCGTGCGGCCCAGGTGCCCCTGCGCTTCGCCGCCACCGTGCCCGATCTGGGCCCAGTTGTATTTCTCCGACGAGTTGTCGTTCGAGAGCATCCCTCCCACGGCGTGAACGTTGCCGTCCATCGAGATCACGGTGATATCGCCGTAGTGATCTCCGCTCGTGGAATAGCCGCCGTGACCCAGTTGCGCCCAGTGGATGCGCCCTTTGCCATCACCATTCCCGGTGAGAAATCCATTCGGATCCGCCGGGATCGGGAGAGGATTGCCATCGAGGTCGTAGCGATCCGCGACCGGGATGGTGCTGCCGCCCATGAAACTGATGTGACCGCCGGTCGACACGAGGGTGATGTCGCCGAAGTGTCCCCAGTTTCCATCGCCCGCACCGAGCGTGCCTACCGGCAGCCCGGGATTGGTGCGCGTCTGTCCGAAGAAAAGAGCGGAGTTCAGATCCGCATCGGCGTCGTAGCCGCCGTGACCGAGCTGGGCATAAAGACGCCCGTCTTCACGGTTCCCGGGATTCGTGTTCGAAAAAGTGCCCGCGACGAAGGCCACGTCTCCCGTGACCTCGATATCGATGTCGCCGTTCATCCCGAATCTCGAGGAAGCCGAGCCCGATCTCGCGTTCAGCCCGCCATGCCCCAGCTGCACCGCCGCATCCTGGCGGTTGCCCGCCTTGAAAAACAATCCCATCCCGTCCGCATCCTCCGTGGCGCGGATGAAGATGTTGCCGAAGTGGTTTCCATCCGCCTCGATCCCTCCGTGTCCGAGCTGGGCATAGGAATGATAGTCGTACTGCCGGTGGCCGCCGACACCGCCGAGGAAGCGCAGACCTCCCACCCGCCCGAGGGGATTCGCGGCATTGATGTGATCGATCGTGATGTGTCCGCCATTCGCCCCCTTCGTGTCGGCTCCGCCGTGGCCGAGCTGGGCATAATTGCGATGGGCCGCACCACCGGTGAAGCGGATGTCCCCGCCCGCGAGGATGTTGATGTCGCCGAAGTTGCTCAGGAGATCGTTGGTCTTGTTGTTAGGGCCGTCCGCGTCGATTCCGCCATGGCCGAGTTGCACGTAGGATCGCTCCTTCAATCCCTGCGCCGTTTGGAAGGTGGCCGTCGCGCCCGTGCCCGCCCACGTTCCCACGAGCGGATTCGTCGTGTTGTTGAAGCGGATGATTCCCCAATCGTAATGGATGTCGCCGACCTTCACGCCATTCCGGTAGAGGCCGTTCGCCTCCGCGGTCTGGCTCGAACGATCGTCCGAGCTGATCCTCACCACATCGGTGATGACACTGCCATCCGAGAGCTCGATCCGCAGCGTGCCCGGCACGATGTTCGAGATCGTTTCCGGCATCAGATAGGATTGGGTCGCCGCCGCCGGCACCGCCGTCGCCTCCAGATTCGCGAGTTGGATCCAGACGTTCGTGCCCGCCAGGATCGCCGCGTCGATCGGAGCCGAGGTCACGGTCCGATCCACCTTGGGTGCGGCGGGAGCGGCGAGGAAATCCAGCCCTCCCCACGCGTTGATGTTGATGTTGCCCGTATTCACCCCGCGGGTCGCATAACCTCCATGCCCGAGCTGCACATAAGCCTCATAGCCGCCGCCGTAGCCGACCGTCACGGTCGTCGTCGTGCTCCCGTTCAAAGAACGATCCGTCGCCCGGCGGATCGCCTGGGCACCCAGAATGCTCCCGTCAAAACGCAGCCCTCCTCCGAGCGCGTTGACGTTGATGTCTCCCGTGAAGCCATTGGCGTCGTTCGCTCCGGCAGCATAGCCGCCATGCCCGAGCTGCGCGAAATCCTGCTCCATGTCACCGGCCGCGAAGGTGATCCCTCCGGTCGTCGCATCGCCGTCCGCATTGCCTGCATCGCCCGTACCCGAGGTCACCGTGATATCCTGGCGGTTCGGCATCACCGTCACGCTGCTGCGCCCGCCGTGCCCCAACATCGTCCAGCGGTTCGCGGTTTCCCAGTAAGTCGACTGCGTCGTCTGCGGCGTTCCCGTCGGCGATCCGTTGTTGAACCACCAATAAGCGTAATCCGTCGAGAGGCCGAGGGCATCCTTCTCCCCGCTCTCGGGAGAAATGAAACGGATGTCGCCATAAGCGGTCACGACGATCTCGGCGCTGTTCGCCGCTCCGAGGATGGAGCCGCTGCTGTCATAGCCGCCGTGTCCGAGATGCGAGTGATCGCGCTGCATCCGGCCGGAAGTGAACAAGATATCCCCGGCCGTCGCTCCCGCCCCTTGGCCGGCCAGGACCGTGATCGTTCCGCCTTTGTTGCCGCGCACCAGATCGCCACCATGGCCGACCCGGGTGAAATTGTATCCATAGCCCCAGACACGGTCGGCCCGGAAACTGTCGCCCCCCGTGGCGATGATGCTGCCTTGATCCGCTTCGACCCGGATGTTTCCATCATATCCCGTCGAGGCCGCGAGAGTCGGCGATCCGAAAGGCGTGGTCGCTCCGACGCCGAAATTCGGCGTTTGCCCGGAGGGATTCACCGCGTTGTGATTCGTCCCGCCGTGGCCGATCATCGCGTGTTGCCAGCGGCGGTTGCCCGCGCGGAGGAGGATCCCGATCGCGCTGTCCGCGTGATCCGGATCGGAGTATTGACCGGCGGCTTCCACCAGGATGTCACCCGTCGCGGAGCTGTCCGGGACGATGTTGTTCACATTCGTGCCTCCCGGCATCGTAAAGGTGCCACCCGCGGCCGGGAGAGAGGAATTCTGACCTCCATGCCCGATCTGCACATAACTGCCCAGGTTGGAGTTGTCCGAGGTATTGCCCGAGGGAGTCGGCGTGCTCCCGTCCACCAGAGCACCCGTATTCAGATCGCCGATGCGGATGGCCTGATTGTGCGCCTGCACCCGGATCGCGCCCGTCGTCGCCCTCACGTCGATATCGCCGCTGCGCGTCTGATCCCATACGCTGCGGAAGTTCCCCTCGTATCCCGAGCCGTGCCCGATCATCGCGAAGCCGCGCGTGCCGCGCCCTCCGAGCACCTGGATGCCGAGGCCCGCGAGCCCGTTGTTGTTCGCGGCCGCGGTCGCCGTCGTCGTCATGCCATGAGCCAGCACGGAAATGTCACCGTGATAGCTGCCCTGGTTCTCCACCCCGCCGTGACCGAGCAAAGCATAGGCACCATCGTGCACCGCCGTCGTTTGCAAATCCGTCGTGCCGACAAACTCGCGGGCCGCCATCCAGAGAATGTCGCCTCCCGCGGTGACCGAGATGTCGCCATCGATCCGGGCCGCGGTGCCCGCGTAGTTCGTGCGCCAGGTGCTCGCAAAAAAGGAACGCCGGCCATCCGCCGGATCGATCGTGATCCCATCGCGCGTCGTGAAGGAATTCACCAGCGTGCTTACCGCCTGTCCGCCCAGGCTCGTCGCCGTCTGCCCGCGTTTCCATTGCGTGCCGTCACGGAGACTGCCGCCGTGTCCGATTTGCACAAAACTGCTTGTCGTGCCGCTGCGGGCATCGAGACGACCGCCCAGATCGACCGTGATGTTTCCCGTCGCGCCCCAGCCCGCCCCGCGGAATGCATTCGTCCCGAGCGTGTTCACATCACCCGTGCCGAACTCCGTCCCGCCGAGCAGGGCGATGTAGTTCTTCCCCTGCGGATTCCCCGCCGCCGCTCCCCACCATTCATTGATCACCACCCCGTTGTGGCTGTTCGAGAGCTGATACTCCACCCCGCTGTCCGAAAATCCCAGCTGCGCCCAACCATGACCGATCGCCGTGCTGCCGCGCATCACCAGATCGTGAGCCACCGCGTTCGTGTCGCCCCAGCGGCTGCCCACCGCCACCCCGTGACGGGCGTTCGTCGCTCCGAGGAAGATCGATCCGCGGGCGTTGTTCACCGGATTGAAAAGACCCGCCGCATCATTCGCGGCGTTGCCATCGTTCATCGTCGAGCGCACCGCCGCGATGTCGAAATTCCCCATCGAGAGACCACTCGTCCCGTCCCATCCCGCGACGAGATTCACCCCGCCGTTCCCCGCGCTCTGGATCGCCGTGTTGATGAACAGATTCCCCGTCGCCAGCAGGCTCAGGGTGCCTCCCGGAGTCGCCGCGCTGTCCTGATACCAGAGGATGCGGTCCGCCTGCGCGTTCGCATTCGTGTCCGTGCGGCCCACCGTGATGTTCCCCGCCTGGGCGCCGCCGAAATTCGTCGAGACCACGATGTTGTTGCCCGCATCGAGCTGTTGCGAAAGCCACACGTTGCTGATCGTGCTGCCCCCGATTCCCGCCGCGCCCGTCGCCGAGATCGTGATGTTCGTCGGGTCGAGCAGCAGCGTCCCCGCAGGTCCGTTTTCCGCGAGCAGATCGATGTCGCCCTCCACCGCCAGCGTGCCCTTGCCCGAGATCTCCGCGAATCCGCCCTTCGCGATCCCGTGCGCGGAAAGATCCCCGTTGAAGATCGTATCGCCATCCGACCACACGATCACATTCCCCCCGCGACCACTGGCCAGGGCATCCGCCCGCAGCATCGCCCCGTCATCGATCACGACGCGCTCCGCGTTCCGCACCGTCGCATCGCGTCCTTGGAATCCGCCACCGACGAGAAGATCGCCACCGCCCGTTTCACCCGAGACATCGAGATTCGCTCCGCTCCCGACCGTCACCTCGCGCGCCTCCACCACGATGTCGCCTCCGCGCCCGCCGGGGTTCGCCACATCGATCTCCGCACCGACCTCCGCTTTCTCCGTCGCCGCGATGCGGACCTCGCCCGCCTGCGCGCGGATCATTCCATCCACCTTCGCGTAAGCCGCCTCGATGAGGACACGACCTCCACTCCCCACTCCCGACGAAGTCGCCCGGATCGATCCACTGTTGTGCACCGCGCCGCCCGCGCCTCTCAAAAAGACGCGTCCGCCGGAAGTCGTCGCGCCCGTCGCGCGGATCGAACCCTTGTTGTTGATCGCCAGCGCATAGACATTCCCGTGCGCCTTCAGCTCCACCGCCGCACCTTCGATCGATCCATCATTGTAGATGCCCGTGCCGCTCACGCCCGATCCTTTCGCGCGCACGAACATCCGCTCGCCCGTGGCCGTCTCGCCCGCCGTCAGCAGCACTTCTTCCCCCGCGGCCAGGCCCACCGTGCCCTTCGCCGAGATCGAACCACTGTTCGACACGGTGCGGCCGATGAGGAACACGTCGCCGCCGATCGCGTTGATGCGGCCCAGGTTCGTCACCTCCTTGCCCACTCCTTTGAAAGTCATGTCGCCGCGCGCGAGGAATTCTCCGTTGCTCACGTCCAGGGTCGAGAGCACCAACCCATGCACATCGATGGTCCCCCCCGGGCCCACGAGGATGCCATTGGGATTGATCACGAAGACATTTCCGTTCGCGCGCAGCGCACCATGAATCGCGCTCGGATCTCCGCCCGTGACGCGGTTCAGCACCGCGGCATTCTGGCTCGGTTGGCGGAATTGGGTGAGCTCCCCCTTGTCGATCGAAAAGCTCTCCCAATCGATGATCGCGTTGTGGCTGTTTTGGCGGATCTGCAGATTGCCGCCGGCGCCTGCCCCGATGTTCACGTTGCCGTGCACGACATTGCCGCCACGGGGATTCGCCGCCACCGGCGAGGTCCAGATCGTCAGACCCGGCATCAACATCGCCACCACGGCGACTTCGAGTTTCGAGGCCTTTCGCGAGACAAAAACACGCTCGCTCTTGGGGGGGACAAGAGACTTCATAGACAGTGAGGGGGGTTGGGAAGGAAGAGTTGACCATCCGATGTGTCGCCACATCCGATCCCCCGAGAGTAGTCAAAATCGAAAAAGCCTGTCTATCGTTTTGCCCGCTTTTCGGAATGTTTTTGATGAAAATGCAAGCGGTTTTTTCTGCCATTTGAAATTATTTCCACACCTTAATCCTGCTTTCCGGGACCCCCGCGGACGTATGCCTTCGCGGGATTGACGCCCTCTTTTCCCGGGATACATTCGCTGCCGGAATCCGCGCCAACCCAACCAAACTCATGAGACACCTTTCCCTCATCCCCTTCGCCGGCATGATGCTTCTCTCCTCAGCCGAGGCCGTGGACTACAAAGAAGAGATCCGTCCGATCCTGAACAAGAAGTGTTTCAAGTGCCATACAGGCCCAAAGGCGAAAGGCGGTTTGCGCATGGATTCCGCCGATGATTTCGCCAAACGCATCGGCGGAGACGATCCGCTCATCATTCCCGGCGACCCCGGAAAAAGCATTCTTTCAATCAAAGCGGGTCTCCCTGCATCGGACGGCGAGGCCATGCCGCCGCCACCCGCCCGCGAGCGCGGTGCCGAGCCCATGACCGCCGCCGAGCTCACCCTCGTGCGCCAGTGGATCACCGAAGGTGCCAAGCTCGAACCCGGCGACACGACCGCCGCTCCGTCCGCCCCTGCTCCGGGTGCCGCGCCCATGGTCGCCGAGTTGCACGATTGGAGCAATACCGGAGGCGGCTCCCTCAAGGCCTCCTTTGTGGCGATGAACGGTGCCAACGTCACCCTGCGCAAGGAAGACGGCACCCAGTTCGATTATCCCCTCGTCAATCTCAGCGCCGAGAGCCAGGCCCTCGCGAAGAAGCTCGCCGGTCAGTGAGACCGGCTGATTTCCACACCCCGTGCCGGAGTCACGCCGACTCCGGCAGGAAGGTGGGCATCACGATGCCTGCCACCGGCTGGAGCGCGCCACGCACCTGACCGAGGTGCAGCTCGCAATTCCTCGCCCCCAGCGCATAAGCCGTGGCGATCAGTTTCTTCTCCCCCGAGGGCAGGAGGAAAACCACCGTCTTGCCTCGGAAGCGATCGAGTTGCGCGCGCAGCAGCGCCTCCGCCGCGCCCTCCGTCGTCATCACGCCGGGGCCGATCATCTTCGTCGCGGCATGATCGACTGAGACGAGGAAGCCCTCCACCTCGCCGTCCTCACCTTCGGCCACCAGCGTCTTCCAGATCCCCGTGCTGTTCTCGATGAAATAGCAATAGTCCTTCTCGCGCGAGATCCCGCTGACCTCGAATTCAAGCCGCCCCATCGCGAGCAGATCCGAAGGCCCCGCCTCGCGCACCACCGGCAGGCCTTCCGTCGAGACCTCCGGCAAACCGTTTTCCGGCACCGTGAGGATCATGTCCTGATAGAGGCAGAAAGGCGAAAAACCGTGGCGGTTGTAGAGCGAGTAGGAATCGAGATTCAGCGCGCTCGAGACGAGCCGCAGCGGCAGGTCGCGTTGCTCCGCTTCATCGATGATCCGCCCCAGCAAACGCCCCGCGATGCCGTGGCCGAAGTAGTTCGGGTGCACGTTCATGATCCCCAGCGAGACATGCGTTTCCCGCGGATGGAAAAAGCACGATCCCGCGATCATCCCCGTGCGCTGATGTTCGATCACGATGGCGCAATCGGGATCGAGATCATCATAGACTTCGCAAAAGACCCGGCAATCCTCCGGGCGGCATTGAAAGATCGGATGCCCCAAACGCTCGCGATACCAGGCGTTCGTGGAGAGGAAAATCAATTCGGCGACGGCGTCGAAATCGGCCGTCTTCATCGTGCGTAGTCGGAACATCACTCCCGTGTAGCGAAACCGGGCGATTTGATCAATCGAAATGTGGCTGCAACTTCCGTCGCAGGATCGGACGCGGGCCACGGTCTCCGCCTTTCGACTGAAGTCGAAACCACCTTCTTGGCGAAATCCCTCACCCGCCGATCATCCACCAGACCTTGCCCGCCGTGATCGCGCTCGCCGGAAACGCCGGATCTCCCGCCAGCACTTCCTTCGCCCGGGCGTGTTTGTTCGCCCCATTCACGAGAAAGAGCACCTCGCGCGACGCCGCGATCAGCGGATAAGTGAAGGTGATGCGCCACGTGTCGAGCTGCGGCACGTGGTTTTCGATCACCCAGCGCTCGTGTTCCCCAAGCGCCGTCGTGCCCGGGAAAAGCGAGGCGGTGTGACCATCGTCGCCCATACCCAAGAGGGTCAGGTCGTGGACAAAACAGGGTTCACCCGCCAGCTTCGCGAGTTTGCGCAGGTGCGTTTCGCAGCGCTCCGCCGCCTCCGCCGGAGGCAGTTCACCACAGATGCGCAGGACATTCGCCGGACGGATTCCCGAGGGATCGATCAGTGCCTCCTTCACCATCCGGTAATTGCTCTGGGCATGATCCGGAGGCACGGGACGTTCATCGCCGAAAGTCAGCATCACCCGCTCCCAGTCGATCCCCGGCCAGGTCGCCAGCCCCGCATAAACCGGCGCCGGCGTCGAGCCACCGCAAAGACTGAGCCGGAAAACCCCGCCTCCCGCCTGCTTCGCCAGAATCCGCTCCGCAATAAACGAAGTCGCCTCCGCCACGAAATCCCCAGGATAAATCACTTCCGCTTCCATGATTCCACTACTCCACTACTCCAACTCGTGACTCGTGACCCGTCACATCACCATCCCGCCGTCCACCGTCAGGACCTGCCCCGTGATGTAGCGGGCCTCTTTGCCGGCGAGGAAGATCACCGCATTCGCGATGTCCTCCACTTCGCCGAAGGTGCCGAGCGGGATCGTTTTCTTGATGCCTTCCTGCATCTCGGGCGTGAGTTCATCGGTCATGTCCGTGACGATGAAGCCGGGGGCGATCGCGTTGACGCAGACCTTGCGGCCCGCGAATTCCTTCGCCAGCGCTTTCGTGAAGCCGATCAGGCCCGCCTTGCTTGCGGCGTAGTTGCACTGGCCCGCGTTGCCCATCAGACCGATGACCGAGCTGATGTTGATGATGCGCGCGTCCTCCGCCTTCAGAAGAGTGCGCTGGAAAGCCTTCACCGCGTTGAAGGCGCCTTTCAAATTCGTGTCGAGCACCGTGTCCCAGTCCTCCTCGCTCATGCGCAGGGCGAGGCCGTCGCGGGTCACTCCGGCGTTGTTCACGAGGATGCTCACCGCGCCGAGATCGGCCGCGACCTGCTTGCCGAATTCGACGGTGGCGTCGTGATTGGCGATGTCGACGGCGTAGCCCTTGGCCGTGCCCGGACCCATCGCGTTGAGTTCTTCCGCCGTCGCGTTCGAATTCGCCTCGGTGCGGCTCGCGATCGCGACCTTGGCCCCGCGGGCGACGAAGGCCCGTGCGATTTCCTTCCCGATGCCCCGGCCCGAACCGGTCACGACGACGACTTTGTCCTGAAACTGACTCATGCGCGGCAAATCGCACAGGGCGGCGGGGGGTGCAACCATCTTTTGAGGCACGGATGACGAGGCATGCGGCGCTCGAAGCAGGGATTTTTCACGGTCGCGGCAGCCGGGTTTCAGTAGCCAAAGCAACCCACCTACGCTAAAAAAACCTAGTCCATGTCCATTTCAGCCTCCGAACTCTTTATTGTCGACAACAGCGACACCGAATGGAAGGTCCGCAGCTACCTCTCGGACTGGTGTGAGCTCTCGAAGACAATCGACATTGCGACCGGTTATTTTGAAATTGGTGCCCTTCTCGCACTGAAGGACAAATGGCAGCAGGTCGACTCGATCCGGCTTTTGATGGGCGACGAGGTCTCGAAGCGGACCAAGCGTGCATTTGAAGAGGGATTGAAGAAGATCGCCACCACGCTCGATGCCAGCCTTGAGAGCGAAAAAAAGGCGAATGACTTCCTATCGGGTGTTCCCGCGGTGGTCGATGCTCTTCGTTCCGGGAAAATCCAGTGCCGCGTCTATCGGAAGGACAAGTTTCACGCGAAATGCTACCTCACCCACGGTCGCCAGGCGGTCATTGGGTCATTTGGACTCGTCGGCTCCTCGAATTTCACCAAACCGGGTCTCGAGGACAACGTCGAGCTGAACGTGCAGATCCGCGGCAACGATGTTCGCCTCCTCCAGGAATGGTACGAACGACATTGGGACGAATCGGAGGATGTCACGGCCGAGGTGCTCCGCACCTTCGAGCGTCACACAAATCCCCGCACCCCCTTCGAGGTTTGGTTCAAATCCCTCCACGAACTGCTGCGCGGCCACGAACTCACCCCCGACGAGTGGGATCGCGAGTGCTCGGTCATCTTCCCACGGCTCGCCAAATATCAACAGGATGCCTACAAAAATCTCGTCGAGATCGCCCGCCTCTACGGCGGAGCCTTTCTTTGCGACGGCGTCGGCCTCGGTAAAACCTACGTGGGCCTGATGCTCATCGAACGGATGGTGATGCACGAGGGCAAACGTGTCGTGCTCTTCGCGCCGAAGGCGGCACGGGAAGACGTCTGGGCCCCTGCCGTGGAACGCCTCCTGCCGGACCTGAACAGCGGTTTCGTCACCTTCATCCCCTTCAATCACACCGACCTCCAGCGGAAAGGCAATTTCCCGCGTGATCTGGAACGGACGCTGCGCGACGCCGATGTCGTGGTGATCGACGAAGCCCACCATTTCCGGAATACGGGCAGCGCCGGCGAGGGAGAAAAGGAGGCCTCCCGTTACCGGAAGCTTCAGCAATACCTTCATCAGGAGAGCGGTCGACCCAAACAACTCTTTTTCCTGACCGCCACCCCCATCAACAATAGCGTCCACGATTTCCGCCACATCGTCGAACTCGTCACCAACGGCGACGACGCCTACTTCGCGAAGGACGCGCGAAACATCGGCATCCATAATCTTCGCGCGCACTTCGTGCAGTTGGAGCGCTCTCTTCTCCAAAGCCGCGAAGAGATTCAGGCCAGCGAGGCGTCGAACCTGTTCCGGATGGAGGATGCGCTCCAACAAGATCGCATCTTTGACGAACTCGTGGTCCAGCGCAGCCGGGTCTACGTGAAGAAGAGCGAGACAGGTGCCGCCGGCGGTGCCGTGCTCTTTCCGGCGCGGGAGGCTCCTCGCGTGGCACCCTACAAACTCAAGATCACCTACGGCCGCCTTCTCGAATCCGTGGAGCAGGCCTTCCACCGGGAAAAACCCCTCTTTGCGTTGACGATCTACTATCCCCTTTCCAAATGGATCGGCCCGGCCGATGCGCCGGAATTGGAATCCTTCAACGAAGGTCGCCAGAAGCAGGTCGTTTCACTGATCCGCACGCAGTTCCTCAAGCGTTTCGAGAGCTCCGCCCATGCCTTCGAACAGTCCTGCTGGCGCTTGCTGAAGCGCCTGCTCGCCTGGTGCGAAGTGCACGCCGAATCGGACCATGAGAAGCGTCGGCTCGAACGCTGGAAGCTCAAGAACGACAAACTCATCGGCTACGCGGCCGCCCATCAGCAGGAGCTTTGGCCGACCGATGAAAGTGGCACCGAGGATGATGACGAGGATTTCCTGACCCAGGAGGATCTCGATGCGATCGAAAAGCTCGATCCTGCACTCTACAAGGTCGACGAAATCCTCGACGACACGTTCGACGACCTCGATCAGCTCGTCACCTTCCTCGAATACGGAGGCAAAGTCGATCCCGCCAAGGACGACAAGCTAAAGGCCTTGGTCAAAATGCTGAAGTCCGACAAGGATCTGAAGGGCCGCAAGGTCATCATCTTCACCGAGTTCGCCGATACGGCCTGGTACCTCGATCACCATCTGCGCCTCGCCGGGATCACCCGCCTCGAGCGGATCGACGGCAGTTGCAGCCAGCGGGTTCGCAGCAGCGTCATTCGGCGTTTCTCCCCCTTCTACAACGGCCTTTCATCGGATAAACTCGCCGAGCGCGGGGACGAGGAGATCCAGGTTCTCATCGCCACGGATGTCCTTGCCGAGGGCTTGAACCTTCAGGATGCGGACCGCCTCATCAATTTCGACCTGCACTGGAATCCCGTTCGCCTGATGCAGCGGATCGGCCGCGTCGATCGCCGGGTCAATCCCGATACCGAAAAGGCCCTCCTCGCCGCCCATCCCCATCTTGCCGCGTCGCGGGGCAAAATCATTTACTGGAATTTCCTGCCTCCCGATGAACTCGACGACCTGCTTCGCCTCTACAACCGGGTGAACAAAAAAACCCTCGTCATTTCCCGGACTTTCGGCATCGAGGGGCGGAAACTGCTGACGCCCGACGACGAGTTCGATCCCATCCGGGAACTCAACGAGCAATACGAGGGCCAGGAATCCGAGAGCGAGGCCCTGCGCCTGGAGTATGAAGAGCTTTGCCGCGACCATCCCCAGCTCGCCGCCGAGCTTCCCTCCCTGCCACTGAAAGTCTTCTCGGGGAGAGCGACCCCACGGAACGGCACCCGGGCCGTCTTCTTCTGCTTCCGCATTCCTCATCCCGATCCCTCGCTCGTCGATACGCAGGATGGTTCCCCGCGCTGGTCCGAGAGCGCGGGCAGCACGGTCTGGATCTGCACCGATCCCGAGGGCAAGACCATCGCCGACAGTCCGCGATCCATCGCGGACCTGATTCGCTCCGCCCCCGAGACGCCGATCCAGCACGCCCTCGATCGTGCGGCGCTCTCCAAGCTCCGCGAGAAGATCGAAAAAGAACTCATCAAGACCCACCTCCGACCGCTCCAGGCTCCGATCGGCGTTTCGCCGGTTTTGAAATGCTGGATGGAGGTGTGCTGACGTAGAAAACTGAATCTTGTGACCTGATCTTCACGATGAGCGCCAAACCACCGGAAGCATGGCTCGAGAACCGGACGACCCGCTCAAGCATTCCCCACAAGGATGCGGAGATCTGTGTGAATGTCTGGCACTACGTGGACGACACCGGATTCGTGATGATGCTTGCCGCAAAGGCCTATGCCTTGCGAGGAACCGACGAGGAGAAGCTCGCTGTCCTCAAATCCCTCGCCGCCACCGACTACCTGACCGCCCTTCAGGCCCGCGTTCCCGAACACTACGTGCTTTCCACCGACGAGGGAGAGTTGTGCGGAGTTATCCCAGCCTCCTCGCTGCAAATGGATCCGGCACCTGTTTTTGACGAGCTTATCGGAGAATTGACGGACTCGTTCCCGACGCTTTTCCTCAACGGAGAGGATGGCTACCGAGAGTTTCATCCCCAACTCAACGAACCCTTCCTCTGGGTATCCACTGCCGTTTACGAATCACCCGACGGCGAACTCATCGCCCGCGTTTCTTGATTTCCCTCTTCCGCCATGCCCGCACCTGATCTCCGCAACATCCGCGACTTCTCTTCCCTGATCCGCTACCTCGAGGACGAACTCGGCTGGCCGCTCGACGGCTACGAGATGGAAGACATCACCTTCGACTACGACCCCTCCGACCTCGGGTTGAAGGATGAAGACGCCGCCAAGGTGAAAACGATCCGGCAATTGCGGCCCCTCACCGCGGACCAGCCCTGGGGCATCTTTTTCATCGAGTTCGACAAGAAAAAGCTGCCCGTGGTCCTGCTTCGCCGCATTCTCTCCCATCTCGTCGTCAAAAAGCGGGCGTCCGCCAACAAGGCCGATCGGGCCGCGTGGAGCGCCGAGGACTTGTTGTTTGTCTCCGCCTTCGGGCCGGAGGACAGTGACGGGCGCGAGATCGGCTTCGCACATTTCCATCAGGAATCCGGTGACTTGCCCAGCTTGCGGGTTCTGGGGTGGGACGGAGCGGACACCAGCCTGAAGCTCCAGACCGTAGCCTCCACGTTGAGGGAACGACTCCACTGGCCCGAAAAGGGCGAGAAAGTCGATGCCTGGCGCGAGCGTTGGGCGAAAGCCTTCCGGCATCGGATCGGGCATATCATCCGCACCTCAGACCTACTCGCCGAGGCCATGGCCGCGCTCGCCAAACGCATCCGGGATGCCGCGACCACGATCATGGAGCACGAGACGGAGAGCGGTCCCCTCCGAAAACTCCATCGTGCTTTCCAGACCCATCTCATCCACGATCTCACCGAGGAAGGATTCGCCGACACCTACGCTCAGACCATCACCTACGGCCTGCTCACCGCCGCAATTTCGCGCACCGAGATGTCCGAAGGACGCCGGGGAACCGCCCTCATCGCCAGCAACATCTCCGACATGGTTCCGGTCACCAATCCCTTCCTCAAGGAGATGCTGGAGACCTTTCTCAACGTCGGCGGACGAAAGGGTGGCATGGATTTCGACGAACTGGGCATCCAGGACGTCGTGGAGCTCCTGCGTGGGGAGGAAACCGACCTTCCAGCCATCCTCCGCGACTTTGGGAACAAGACCGCCGGAGAAGACCCCGTCATCCACTTCTACGAGCATTTCCTCAACGCCTACAACAAGAAGCTCAAGGTCCAGCGCGGCGTCTTCTACACGCCCCAACCTGTCGTCGGCTACATCGTCCGCAGCGTCCACGAGCTGTTGCAGACCGAGTTCGGTTTGGAGGATGGGCTCGCCGATACGACGACCTGGGGCGAAATGGTGGAGCGCAATCCCGACCTGAAACTTCCGACGACCTTTGACGACAAGAACGAAGAAGTTCCCATCTCCTCGGATGAACCCTTTGTCCAAATTCTCGACCCAGCGACGGGCACCGCCACCTTCCTCGTCGAAGTCATCGACGTGATTCACAAGCACCTTGCAGCCAAGTGGAATGCCGCCGGTGCCGCAGCGATGCCCTCAATCCGCAATTCGAAATCCGAAATCCGCAACTTCCCGGAATACTGGAACCTCTACGTTCCCCATTCGCTCCTGCCGCGATTGCACGCCTTCGAGCTGATGATGGCCCCCTACGCCATCGCCCACATGAAGATCGGCCTCAAGCTCGCCGAGACCGGCTACCGCTTCGGCACCGAGGAGCGCGCTCGCGTTTATCTTACGAATGCACTTGAACCGTGGGTGAAACAGCTTCCGCTGATTGGTTTCGAAGCCCTCGCCCACGAAGCCGCCGCTGTGAACGAAATCAAACGCCACAAGCGCTTCACCGTCGTCATCGGCAACCCGCCGTATTCCCACATGACGGCGAACCCGAGTGAGGCGCTCCGAGGAATCGTGGACATCTACCGCCAACTCGATGGCGAGGTTATCCGCGAGAAAGGCGCAATCATGTTCGAGCGGACAATTCAAGACGACTACGTGAAGTTCCATGCGCTCGCTGACCGGCTCACCGCTGGTCGTCCGGCCATTCGCGCCTACATCACGAACAGCGCCTACTTGGACAACCCGACGCTTCGCGGGATGAGGTGCCATCTAACGCACGCCTGGGAGGCGACATGGCTTCTCGACCTACACGGCGACGTGAAGCGTGCTGGTGACGGAGACGAAAACGTGTTCGACATCCGCACCGGTGTCGCCATTGCAGTCTTTTTACGGACGCCGGACATAGCCTCAAGCGCCCGGTCGGTTTTCGGGGAATTGGCCGGCCAGCGAACGGACAAATACAGATTCCTGAGCACGAGGAGTCTTCACTCGACAGATTGGTCTCCACTCACGCCGCAGACGCCATACTACCGTTTTCGTCCGCAGTCCGGTGAGGGCGTTCCAGAACTCCAAGATGCGCCTCTCATTCACGACGTATTCGTGCTGAAGAGCGAAGCAATCAAAACGAACCGCGACCATTTCGTTATTGGTGACTCCGACGATGAAATCCTGCGGCGAATCCGCTCGTTCATCGAGCCGGCGAAAACAACTGCGGCGGTAAAGGAAGAACTCTCCCTAAACGACAACGCACAATGGACTGTTGAGGGGGGAAGGAAAGACTGCCGCGGGACCTTCAACACGTCCCATCTCGCGGCCATCGCTTATCGCCCTTTCGACGACAAACGAATCTATTACCATCCGAGTGTCGTCTTCAACCCGAGGCCCGTCTTGGCGGACAATGTTCTTGGGCGAGAGAACGTCGTTTTCGTCACGTCGCGACGCATCCGCACGCACACACACGCGCACTTTTTCGTAACCGACAAGATTGTCGTGAAGGAGATGCTTTCATCGGCGGACAACTGCAACGGCTACCCGCTTTATCGATTCGATAAGCACTTCGGAAAAGAACAGCGACTTACGAATTTCACTCCCGATTTCCTCAAGACACTCACGACACGTCTTGGCCTTCGGCAAACCGGCGAGCACGGCCTGCCCGCCGGCCTGACGCCCGAAGACATCTTCCACTACGCCTACGCGGTGTTTCACAGTCCCGGCTACCGGAGCCGCTACTCGGAGTTTCTGAAGATCGATTTCCCGCGCCTGCCGTTGACCGGGAACCTGGAGCTGTTCCGCGCGCTGGCTCGGCTCGGGGGCGAACTCACCGCCCTGCATCTGATGGAATTCAACGTGGCTGGAGTTTCAGTTCCCGAGTCAGACGGCAACTTCAATCTTTCGGCTAAAGCCGAAACCACTTTCATCGGCACCTCGCGGGAAGTCACCAAAGTCGGCTACAGCGACCACACCGTCTGGATCAACGCCGGAGGCACGAAGAACTCCAGCCGTCCCGGCACCGCCGGTTTCCACGGCGTGCCGGAAGCCGTCTGGAATTTCCACATCGGCGGCTACCAGGTCTGTGAGAAATGGTTGAAGGACCGGAAGGGCCGCACCCTCAACGACGACGACATCGCCCACTACCACAAAATCGTCGTCGCCCTATCCGAAACGATCCGCCTGATGGCCGAGATCGACGAAGTGATCGAGCAGCACGGCGGTTGGCCGGGGGCCTTTGCCTCGGCATCGGTCGTCAGTAGTTCGGACGAGTCAGCCTCCGCCGCTGCCTCCAATGATCCAACCCCAACACGGACCAAAGACGCGGCTTGGCAGGAGGGCGAACTCCCTCTCGGCTAGGGCTGTCGGCACCCGCGCGAAGCCGACAGCCCGGAAGGAGGCGACTGCCAGAGAATCGGTGCAATCCACCGCCCGTTCGCAACCGGGCCGGACGGAAGTCGATGAGGCCGACCTGCCGTGTTTCATCCGGCAACTCTTCAACGACGGGCGAGCCCGCGATCGGGCATCCGCTCTACGGGAACTGGCTCGCTTGCTCGGCCACCAACGCCTCGGCCCGCGCGTGCGCCTCTCCCTGGAGTCCGCCCTCCGCACCGCGGTCCGGCGCGGCATCCTTCAGAACGTCCGCGGCGAACTATCCCTCTACGCCCGCTCCGTCACGGATTGCGACGCCGCCTTCCTCAAATCCCAGTTCCTCGCTGCCATCGGCCGAGCCTGGATCACGCGGCAAGAGGCCAGTCGGTGTTTTGCCCGATGGTTGGGCTACCGGCGCACCGGCCCGCACCTTGAAACATCGGCGCGATCCTGCATCAACAGCCTCCTCCGCTCCGGCCACCTCGAAAAGAACGGGTCGGATTGGATTCGTCGCGCATGAGCGAGGACTCTTCCACGAAACAGGGTGACTTCTGCCACCTCTACGTCGATGAGGCCGGCACGCCCGACATCTTCGACGCCAAGGGGCGCGTCAACATCGGCAACTCCGGCTGCTCCCGCTTTTTTCTTCTCGGCATGCTGGAGGTGGCGAATCCGACAACTGTCGCCGACGCGCTCAAGCATCTGCGGGAATCGATGATCGGCGATCCCTATTTCGCCTCGGCCGAGTCCTTCAAACCCGAGCGCAAGAAGACTGCCCTGCTCCTGCACGCGAAGGACGATCTGCCCGAGGTGCGGGTGAAGGTCTTCGATCTGCTCCGTTCCTTCGGGTCCGCTCTGCGGTTCCGCGCCGTCGTCTGCGACAAGGAAGCGATCCGGATCCGGGAAGTGAAGAAGCGCGAGGCCTCACCCGGCTACCGCTACGATCCCGATGCGCTCTACGATGAACTGGCCCGCAGTCTACTCGGGAAATTCAGCCGCATGGCCGATGGCTATCACCTGATGATCGCCAAACGGGGGAACCGAGACCGGAACGCCGCCCTCCTCGGCGCGTTGGAACAGGCCGAAGCGGACTTCGCGGAGAGCTTCGGATTCTCTCGAGGCGGAATCGACGCGTGGCAAACCGTCATCACCAATCCGCGCGAAACGATCTGCCTGCAGGCCGCGGACTACTTTCTGTGGGCTCTGCAGCGATTCTACGAACCCCGCATTCACCCCGAAACCGGAGAGGTCACCCACGAGGTCCGCTACCTGAACGCGGTCTGGCCGCAGGTGAGCCAGATCCACGATCTCCATTTCGGCCCCGCTCACGGCACGTTCTTCACCCCTTCGACCCCCTTGACTCTCGAAGCCCGCTTCGGACCCAAGCCCCCGAAAAAGAAAAAGCCGCACGTATAGGAACCTTTCGGGCTCTCACGGCGCGGGGCCGAGTTTCGCGTGCAGCTTTCAAAGGTTCTCCGATCCCGATTTGAATGTAAAGAGAAAATTGCCTCACTCCCTTGAAGCCGGCCCCGGCCCGACCTGCTTTTCCGTCGTAAGATCGAAACTTCGCACACTCCCTTCCCCATGCCCCCGCTCCGCTCGCTCCTCCTTTCCCTCCTCCTCCCCCTCGGCCTCGGCGCCGCCGACCGCCCCGACCTCGTCGTTTTCCTCTCCGACGACCACACTTGGCGCGACTCCTCGGTCTACGGATCGCCCGACATCCGCACCCCGAACATGGATCGGCTCGCCGCCGCGGGCATGACCTTCGACCGCGCCTACGTCGCCTCGCCCTCCTGTGCGCCGAGCCGGGCCGCGCTGCTGACGGGACTGTGGCCGGCGAAGAATGGTGCCGAGGCGAACCACTCGCGGCCGCGGGCCGATCTGAAAAAGTTGCCCGCTTACCTCCAGGAGCTCGGCTACGAGGTCGTCTCCTTCGGCAAGGTCGGCCACTACAAACAAACGCCGGAATACGGTTTCGACCTCGCGAAGCATTTCAATTACCACGAGGACATCGCCATCCCCGAGGCGGTGAAATGGCTGCGCGAACGGAAGAGCGAGAAGCCCCTCTGCCTCTTTGTCGGATCAAACTGGCCCCACGTCCCCTGGCCGGAGGAGACGGAGGGCATCGATCCGGCGAAGCTCGTCCTGCCACCCTATCATGTCGACAATCCCACGACCCGCGCGTGGCGCGCGAAGTATGTCGCCGCGATCGCCGAGCTCGATCGCGAGCTCGGGCTCGTCTACGACACCGTGCGGGAAGTGCTGGGCGAAGACACCTTTTTCCTCCACACCAGCGACCACGGGGCGCAGTGGCCCTTCGGGAAGTGGACGCTCTACGAGGATGGCGTCCGCACGCCTCTGCTCGTGAGCTGGCCGGGACGGATCGCGGCGAACCAGCGCACCGAGGCGATGGTCTCGTGGATCGACATCCTCCCGACCCTGCTCGAGGCGGCGGGAGGCACCGCGCCAGCGGAGATCGACGGACGTTCCTTCCTGCCCGTGCTCGAGGGCAAAGCGGCGAAACATCGCGACTTCATCTACACCACCCACAGCGGCGACGGGAATTTCAACGTCTACCCGATGCGCGGCGTCATCGACGAGGCCGGCGACAAATACATCCGCAACCTGCATCCGGAGTTCCGCTTCCTCTCGCACGTCACCAAAAACACCGGCGACAGCGGCTACTGGGATTCGTGGCTCGACAGTGCCGTCTCCGATGCGAAGGCGCGGGCGATCGTGGAGGCCTACCAGACGCGCCCCGCCGCGGAACTCTATCAAACCACCCGCGATCCGTGGGAGCGCGACAACCTCGCGACCGATCCCCACCACGCCGAGCGGCTCGACGAACTCTCCGCCAAACTCGATGGCTGGATGGCGGAGACGAAAGATCCGCAGACCGTCTTCGGCGAGCCGGTACGGATCGCGACAGAGAAACGCCCCAACGTCGTAATGGTCTTCGTCGATGACATGGGCTGGGGTGATCTCTCCTGCTTCGGCAACACGGAGATCCAGACCGAAGCGCTCGACCAGCTCGCCGCCGAGGGGATGCGTTTCACGCGCTTTTATGTGAATTCGCCGATCTGCTCGCCCTCACGCACCGCCCTCACGACGGGACAATACCCGCAACGCTGGCGCATCAACTCCTACCTCGACAATCGCCAGCGCAACCACGAGCGCGGCGTGGCGCAATGGCTCGACCCGACCGCACCGGTGCTGGCGCGCGAGCTGCGCAAGTCCGGCTATGCCACGGGTCATTTCGGCAAATGGCACCTGGGCGGGCAGCGCGACGTGGCCAACGCTCCGCCCATCGCCGACTATGGCTTCGACCGCAGCCTGACGAACTTCGAAGGCATGGGCGCGAAGCTGCTGCCGCTGACCGTGACCCCGCAGCAACCGGAGCCCAAAAAAATCTGGGCCGACGCGGTGAACCTCGGCGAGCCGGTCACCTGGACGATGCGCCCGGAGATCACCGGTGGTTTTGTCAGGGAGGCGATCCGCTTCATCGACCGCGCCGGAGCGACAGGGCAGCCTTTCTTCGTGAACGTCTGGCCGGACGATCCGCACGGGCCTTGGTTCCCCTCGCTCGAGAAGTGGTCCGACGACAAACGGAAACGTTACCTCGGCGTCGTTGATGAGATGGACGAGCAGCTCGCTCCCCTCTTCGAACGCATCCGCCGGGATCCGGACCTGCGGGAGAACACGCTCGTGATCTTCTGCTCCGACAACGGCCACGAAGCCGGGGCCGGTAGTGGCGGCGGGCTGCGCGGGGCGAAGACCTGGCTCTACGAAGGAGGGATCCGCTCGCCACTCATCGTCTGGGGACCCGGACTGATGGCCGCGGACAGCGCCGGCACCGCGGACCTCGAATCGGTCTTCTGCGCTCTCGACTTGAACCGCTCCCTTTACACCCTGACAAACACACCTCTTCCCGCCGGCGTGGCGCTCGACGGCGAGGATGTGATCGGCACGATCCTCGGCAAGGAAAAGAAGAGCCGCAAAGCACCGATTTTCTATCGACGCCCTCCCGACCGCCCCGGCTTCGGCCACGGCCTGCCCGATCAGGACAATCCCGATCTCGGTGTGGTCGACGGGAATTGGAAATACCTCGTCAATCTCGACGGCAGCGATCCGCAGCTCTACGATCTCGGGAAGGATCCCGAAGAATCCAGAAACCTCGTGAGCGAAAATCCCGAAGCGGCGACACGTCTCCGCGAAGCCGTCTTCGCGTGGAACGCGACCCTGCCCAAGGATACCGTCGACCCCGCCTTCCAACCCGGCCCCCTGCCCGAGGGGCCGAAGGGCGGCAAAGCCAAAGGCAAGTCCAAAACCAAGGGGAAAGCGAAATGAAGCGCGAGCCCCGCCCCGTATCCTCTCACATGACACGAATGAAAACGTCATCCCCATTTCTCCGCGCGCTGATTCTCGCCTTCCCTTTGCTCCCGTTGCTGTCCGCGGCGGATCGCCCCAATATCGTCCTCGTCGTCTCCGACGATCTCGGTTACGGCGACCTCGCCTGCTATGGCGCGAAGGACATCCGGACGCCGAACCTCGACCGCTTCGCGAGTGAGGGAATGCGTTTCACGTCCTGCTACGCCGCCCATGGGAACTGCTCGCCCTCCCGCACCGCTTTGATGACCGGGCGCACTCCGACCCGTGTCGGTGTCCGCAACTGGATCCCGGAGGAGGCACCCGTCCACGTCCCCCGCAGCGAGATCACGATCGCCACCCTGCTGCGCGACGCCGGCTACGCGACCTGCCTCTCGGGCAAGTGGCATCTCAACGGTGAATTCAACCAGCCGACGCAGCCGCAACCGGATGACCACGGTTTCGACCACTGGTTTGCAACGCAGAACAACGCCCATCCCAATCACCGGAACCCCGTCAACTTCGTCCGCAACGGCGGGGAGGTCGGGGAGCTCGAAGGTTACGCGGCCCCTCTCGTCGCTGAAGAAGCCGTGCGATGGCTGGACGCCCGCGACGCCTCGAAACCCTTCTTTCTCTACATCGCCTTCCACGAACCGCACGAGCCGATCGCGAGCGATCCGAAGTATGCCGCGCTCTATCCCCACGACGATCCCGCCTACAGCGCCCACCACGGCAACATCACGCAGATGGATGACGCTTTCGGACGTGTCATGAAGGCGATCGACGACAAGGGACTGCGCGAGGAGACCCTCGTGTTTTTCACGAGCGACAACGGTCCCGCCATCACCGCCCAACATCCCCATGGATCGGCCGGTCCGCTCCGGGACAAAAAAGGTTCGCTCTGGGAAGGTGGCATCCGCGTGCCCGGTATCCTGCGCTGGCCTGGCAAGGTCGCACCGGGCACCACCAGCGACGAACCGGTCAGCGGGGTCGATTTTCTCCCCATGATCTGTGAGTTGGCCGCGATCGAGGCACCGCGGGATCGTGTCATCGACGGTGCGAGCTGGCTGCCCGCGCTCGAAGGCGGCACGATCGATCGCCGGACGCCCCTCTATTGGCATTTCTACCGCGCTTCGGGCGAGCCGAAGATCGCGATGCGCGTCGGCGATTGGAAAATCCTCGCCACCCTCGACAAGGTGCCGGCCCGCGGCAACGACATCACCGACGAAGACGAGCGCGATTTCAAAGCCGCGATGCCCGGGCGCTATTTCCTCTATCACCTCGGCCGGGACATCGGCGAGACGACCGACCTCGCCGCCACCGAACCGGAAAAGCTCGCGGAATTAAAGGCGCTGCTCGACGCGAAATATCTCGAAGTCCGCGACGCCTCTCCCGGCTGGCCCGCGTGGAAATTCACCGGTGCCGAGGGCAGAAAGATCGTGTGGCCCGACTACGCGAAACCCAAGGGCAAAGGCAAGGCTCCGGCCAAAGCCAAGGGCGAATGAGATTTCCCGGGGGGGATCCCGGCTGCAGGCGCCGGATCCGGCGAATCCTGCCCGGATTCGTCGCTGACATTGGCGGGGGAATCGCTTATCAGTCTGCCAGTGTTCCGGCGAATCCGGATTCCTTCCATGTCCTTCCCACGCCACGTCCGCGGCCTCATCTTCCTCGTGTCCTGTTGTGCCATGCTCGCCACGGCGCAGGATTCCCCTCCCCAATTGCTGATCGATCCGCAAGGACACTCGAATGCCGTGTGGCGGATGGTCTTTCGTCCCTCGACCGACGAACTCATCACGGTGGGCGACAAATCGATCCGCTTCTGGGATCTCGAGTCGGGCGAGCTGGTGCGCACCCTGCGGGGCGAGATCGGCGAAGGATCGGCCGGTCAACTCCACGCGGCGGCCCTCTCGTCGGACGAGCGCTACCTCGCGGTGGGCGGCAGGGATGCCGGGAACACGATCCGCATCATCGATCTCGAAAGCGATCGTGTCGCCGCGGTCCTGAGAGGACATGAAAACACGATCCTCTGCCTCGATTTCAGTGACGACGGCCTTTGGCTCGCCTCGGGCAGCATCGACACGGAGGTCCTCGTCTGGGATCTCTCCGGACTCGCCGACGCGGAGACCACCCTCGAGATCGCGGAGCCGGAGCAGCTCGATGCCCACGAGGAGCCCGTCTACGCCCTCGATTTCGCGCCCGATGGCCTGCGCCTCGTCACCGGCGGCGACGATGACCGCCTCATCCTCTGGCAGAGGGAGAGTCCCGAGGCGGGATTCGAGATCCTCGCGACCGGCACGGAGCACACCGACGATGTCTCCGCCGTGGCCTTTTCCCCGGGCGGGTCGCTGATCCTCTCCGGCGGCATGGACCACGTCCTCAATCTCTGGGATGGCGAGACCGGCGAATTCATGGAAACCACCGACGCCGATCTGGGATCGTCGATCCATGCGATCGCCTTCTCGCCCGACGGCCAGCGCGCTTTGGTGAGCTCAGCCTCGGGGGTCGATGGAACCACGGCGATCTACGATCTGGCGACCAACACCCGTCTCGTCGAATTCGGCGAACACGACAACCGCGTCCGCACGGCCGTGTGGCATCCGGACCGGAATCTCGTGGCGACGGGCGGTGGCGATGATCACGACGTCTATCTCTGGCATCCCGACGCGGACGAGGACGCCGGCACCAAGGCGGGCGAGGTCGTGCATCACCTCGTCGGAGACGGCCGGGCCAATTGGTCGGTCGCCTTTCACGATACCCGTCCCGGCGTCGTCGCCTTCGGCCGCACCTTCGTGGCGGACAGGGAGATGCAAAACCAGCCGCTGGAGTACGCCTTCGACTTTTTCAATTTCGAATTCGTCGAGGATGGCGATTACACCCGCACCCTCGACTCGACCGGCGACGTCTCCCTTGAGAAAACCGATGAAAACACCCTCGCGATCGGGCCGGACGACCAGCTCGTCACCAATCGCAAGACCGATGGGATCATCCGGACGTTCACCTACCTCCCCGATGCCTCGGAGATCATCGTGGGCAGCAGCTTCCGCCTCACCGCCCTGTCCGCGGAGCCGAATGCCGAGGGAGTGCATGAGGAACTGCGCGAATACATCGGCCACCACGGCGAAGTGAAAGCCGTCTCCCCCTCGCCGGATGGTAGCCTTCTCGCCTCGGCCTCGGATGACCAGACCGTGCGCCTCTGGAACGTCGCGACCGGCGAGCTGTTGGCGAGTCTCTTCGTCACCGAGGATCGCGAATGGGTCTGCTGGACCCCCTCCGGCCATTACCACGCCTCCCCCGGCGGCGAGCGCTACATCGGCTGGCATTTCAATCGCGGCATCGGTCAGCTCGGCGAGTTTTTCCCCAGCTACGTCTTCCGCGAAGCCTTTCACCGCCCCGATCTCGTCGCGGAAACGGTGCGGCTCGGCGGCTTCTCCGCGGCGCTCGGCGACACCGGGGCCGAGGAGGTGGACATCGATGCGATGCTGCCTCCGCGCATCGAGTGGATCTCGCCCGTCCGTGCCCGCGGTGCCCGGGAGGGCGGCAGCATCACCGTCCAGGCCCGGCTCCATTCACCGAATGGCGAGCTCAGCGAGCTGAAGCTGCTCCTCAACGGCAAAGCCATCCACCACTACGAACTTTCCGACGGCACCGAGTTTTCCTACGAGGAAACGATCGAGCTGAATCCCGGCGAAAACCGGCTCGCGATCTACGCGAGCAACGTCCACTCCGGCTACACCAGCGACGAGCGCGTCATCCGCGTCGCGGCGGACCAGACCGACTCCCCCGCCCCGGCCTCACCGACGGCAGGCGACGACGGACTCGAGGACTTGCTGAAGCCGAATCTCTACATGCTCGCCGTGGGTGTCAGCGATTTCGCGAACGGCGAAATCTCCGATCTCGAATACTGTGACGACGACGCCACCGCCATGGCCGAATTTTTCGCCGGACAGGAAGGCGGGCTTTTCGCGAAGACCGAGATCCGTCTGCTGACCAACGAAGAGGCGACCGAGGCGGCCATCCAGGAGGGGCTCGACTGGCTCGAGAAAAGCGCCACGCAGAAAGATTTCGTCGTGCTCTTCCTCGCATCGCACGGGATGAACGATGAGAAAGGGAAATTCTACATGATCCCGCACGACTGCGATCCGGAGAGCCTGCGCAGCTCCGCGGTGGCCTGGGAGGACTTCGGCGAGATCCTCGGGAATCTCCCCAGCCGCGTCCTCATGTTCCTCGATACCTGCCACTCCGGCCGGCTCGGGGCGAATCTTTTCACCATGGCGAACAAGGGCAACACCCGCTCGATCGGAGGTCTGAAATCCGCCTTCGACAACAGCGAGGCCATCCGCGAACTGACCAGCGACGAAGTCGGCGTCGTCATCATGGCCGCCTCGACCGGCAACGAATCGAGCCTCGAAAATCCGGAGTGGGGTCACGGGGCCTTCACCACGGGAGTGCTCGCCGGTCTGAAGGGCGGGGCCGATCTCAACGGCGACGGCATCGTCCACCTCATCGAACTCGATTTCTTCGTCGCCGAAAAAGTGAAGGAACTCACCGAAGGAGCGCAGCATCCCACCACCGTGAAACCCAGCACCATCTCACGTCTCCCGGTCGCGGCGGTGGTGGAAGAAGAGTGAGAGATCGGGGAGCGGGGCCCTGGGGAACTGGAGTGGTGGAGTCGTGGAGTCGTGGAGAGAGCGAGCGTCCCTTGAGCCTCGTCGGAAGCGTCGCCGCTTCCGCTACCGCTCACGCGTCCATCGAAGCCAGTCGTAGCGGAACGGGCTACCGTTCCGACCGCGCACGTCCCTCGAGCGTTTGAGGAATCTCAGCCTATCAGGCGGCGCCAATTCCGACTGCGTTTTAGCGATACGAATCAGAGAAGTCAATCGAGTCGCAACGTGATCAGGCTTGAGATCTCCGACTTGTTCTCGCCCCCCCGAGCTAGAAAGAGGCCCCGAAGGCATACCAATCTTTAAATCCGATCTCTTTGATGGTCGTAAGCGGTGCTTCATCAACCGAAAAACTCACCCCATCCGCTGCCATGAATGCAATGCGCGCGGTTGGCCGTGCTCGGAAGAGCGACTTTGCGATTGCGGAGAATTGCTCTTGGGTAAACTCGACTTCCTCATGTTCAATGAGCCCGTTCTTCAGGATCCGAAAAGTGAATGTGTACTCGTTCGGTTCGATTAGCGGATGTTTGCTGATTGATGGTCTGGGGTCCTCTGCAATCAAACCGCAGAGATAAGAAAAGGAGATCAGCAAAATCAGAGTCTTCATTTCTTGCGAGAACGTCGAACGCTGGCACCCGCTACCGGGAGCGCCACGCAGCAACGGGATTGAGGGTTAAAGTTGCGAAGATCATCTCGAGTCAAGGCGTGGAGCGGGTTGTCCAGCCGCGTTTTGTTCTGCGCCCTGAATTCATAAACTAAGCGCAACACCTTGGGAAGGGAATTCCTCCGGGACCTGGGGTAAAATACGCATGGCCTATCAGCACCTGACAGAAGAAGAGCGATCCCAGATCGCTCAGTTGAAAGCCGCACGCCATGGCGTGC
>JAEUHI010000070.1 GCA_016795385.1 Verrucomicrobiales bacterium
GGGCACCTGGCTGAAGCCGAAGGGCGATCCGATCGACAATCTCTTTCCGCCGAAAGACCAGCCCGCCCCCGCCCAGCGCGGCCAGCTCGATCTGCTCGCGCAATTGAACCAGGCCCACCTCGAGTCCCGCCCCGCCGACACCGATCTCGCCGCCCGGATCGAGAGCTATGAGCTCGCCTACCGCATGCAGTCCGCCGCGCCCGAGGCGCTCGACCTCGCCCGCGAATCCGAGGCCACGAAACGGCTCTACGGTCTCGACCAGAAACATTGCAGCCACTTCGCCGCCCAATGCCTCACCGCGCGGCGGCTCGTGGAGCGTGGGGTGCGCTTCGTGCAGATCTATTCGGGTGGCATGGAAAACCAACGGAGTTGGGACGGCCATTCCGACATTCAGGGCAATCACTCGCAGTTCGCCGGCGAGACCGACCAGCCCGTCGCGGCGCTGCTGGCCGATCTCGAGCTTCGCGGGCTGCTCGACGACACCCTCGTGATCTGGTGCGGCGAGTTCGGCCGCCTGCCCGTCGCGCAAAAGGGCAAGGCACCCGGCCGCGACCACAATCCCCACTGCTTCACCGCCTGGCTCGCCGGCGGCGGGGTGAAGGGCGGCGTCAGCCATGGCGAATCCGACGAACTCGGCCACAAGGCCGCGGTCGACAAGGTCTCGGTGCACGATCTGCACGCGACGATTCTGCACTTGTTAGGACTTGATCACGAAAAGCTCACCTACACCTACAGCGGGCGCCGCTACCGGCTCACCGATGTCTTCGGCAACGTGATCCGGCCGATCCTGGCGTGAGACGACGATCATGGAGAATCTCCCCGACCATCCGACGCAGCGGCGAACCCTCGCGCATGCCTTGATGAAATCGGGCGAATCCCTCATGCAGCGATCGCCGGAAGACACCGGAAGGGATCCGGATGAGGTGATCGCTACCTTCATCCGGGCAAAAACGATCCTGCTGACGGACGCGGAAGCCGGGGACCCTGAATCCCGCCGTCTCCTCGCCGTGCTGCTGTGCCAACTCAGCCGGGCTCGCCTGATCCTGTGGCGCAAGGGCTCCGCGGACGGACTGCGGGACGCGCGGGAATGCCTGCATTGGCTCTCCGGAGAAGAGTTGACTTCAGTCGAGCATCTGCGAGTCGGCCTCACCGCAAGGATCAGCGCCGCCTGTCACGCCGAGTCCGCATCGGACGACGAGGGGCGCTTTCTCGATCTCACCGACATCGCGGAAGAGGCGCTTGAGGTCGCCACCGAAGGTCGTTGTCGCTTCGGTCCCGCTGCGGTGGAATCTTCCCTCCTCGCCGATCTGATCCGGCTCGGCGGCCACGGCTACCTCCATTCGTCACCGGATTTTCTCGTCGAGTTTCTTCTTGATTGGCTCGATCCCGACGCCACTTCCACCCCGTTGACCGAGACCGCTGCCTATGATGCCGCCCTCGAGGTGTTGACGAGCGGCATGGCCCGGATCCGCAGGAAGGGCTTCGCCGACCTGGGAAGCGAAGATCACGCGCGAAACGAGGCGCGCCTGGTCCGCTGGCAGGAATGCCGCGACCATCTCAGTGCGATCCGCGCCGGGGCGACGATCTGACCGGAGGGGCATTCAGCGCCGTTCCACCACACGGATCTCGCCGTGGCTTTTCGCGATGCTGCGTGCAGGAAGGACACCCTGCCAGGAAGTGAGCGGATAGACGATGCCATCGCGCCCGAGAATGGAACCGGGACTGAGCACCGTGTTGCACCCGATCTCGGTACGATCGCCGATGATGGCTCCGAATTTCCTCAGGCCGGTCTCGAGGAAGCCGTCTTCCCCACGCACCTTCACCGGTTCGCGGTCGAGCCTGACATTCGAACAAATCACCCCGGCTCCGAGGTGGGCGCGGAACCCGAGTATGGAATCGCCGACGTAATTGAAATGCGGCACCTCGCAGCGGTTGAAAAGGAGACAATTTTTGAACTCGCTGGAATTCCCGAGGACGCAGTCGTTCCCCACGATGACGTTCTCCCTGACATACGCACCACTGCGCACGACCGATCCGCTGCCGATCCAGGCGGGACCTTTCACGACGGCATTCGCCTCGATCACCGCGCCGGGTGCGACAAAGACCCGGTCGCCGACGACGGCGCGGGGATCGACCTGACCCTGTCGCATCGGGGAGGCAACCCTGTCGAGTCGCTCGTCGAGGTAGCCCGCGATCCGGGCGATCGCCGTCCAGACGGGTTCGTCGTCGACAAAGACCGCGCCATGCTCCGTCTCGGCCAGGTCCAGCAAGTCACCGGGGAGAAATTTCATCTTCAACTCATGACCCGTGACTCATGACCCGTGCCGTGCCGCCTCACACCGTCATCACATCCTTCTCCTTCGCGGCGAGGTGCTCGTCGATGGATTTGACGTGTTTGTCAGTGAGGGTCTGGACCTCTTTTTCGTGATCGTGGAACTGGTCTTCGGTGATGGTGCTGGCCTTGAGAGCGTTCTTGAGTTTGTCCATCGCATCCTTGCGGGCGCCGCGGACGCGGACGCGGCCCTGTTCGGCCATGTCCTTGATGATCTTCACGAGATCGCGCCGGCGCTCCTCCGAGAGTTCGGGGATGGGAAGACGGATGATGCGCCCGTCGTTCGAGGGATTGATCCCGAGCTTGGACTCGCGCAGGGCGCGGTCGATGTCCTGCATGATGGAGGGATCGTGCGGCTGCACCGTGAGCATGCGCGGCTCGGGCGCGGAGACGAGGGCGATCTGCTTCAACGACATCGTCGTGCCATAGGAGTGGACGTGCACGTGGATGTTGTCGAGGAGGGCGGGACTGGCCTTGCCGGTGCGGATGCTGGTCATCTCCGTGGCAACGAAGTCGGCGGCTTTCTCCATCGCTTCTTCGGTTTCGAGCAGGAAGGTTTCAAGGTCCATGGCGGTTTGTAAAAAGGGAGTCTAGGCGGGGAACGGGTCAAATCAACCCTCAGGCACAGACGACGGTGCCGATGTCGTCGCCGGTGAGGGCGCGCCGGATGTTGCCGTCGATGGTCATGTCGAAAACGACGATGGGGATGGCGTTGTCCTGACAAAGGGTGAAAGCGGTGCCATCCATCACCTTGAGGTTCCGCGAGAGGGCCTCGTTGTAGGTGACGGTGTCGTAGCGCACGGCGTCGTCATGTTTGTTCGGATCCTTGTCATAGACCCCGTCGACCTTGGTCGCTTTGAAAATCACATCGGCACCGATCTCGCTGGCGCGGAGGGCGGCGGTGGTGTCGGTGGTGAAGAAGGGATTGCCGGTGCCGGCCCCGAAGATGACGACGCGGCCTTTTTCGAGGTGCCGGATGGCGACGCGGCGGATGAAACTCTCGGCCACGTTTTTCATCTCGATGGCGCTCTGCACGCGCGTCGGCACGCCCACGGCCTCGAGCATGCTCTGGAGGGCGAGGGAATTCATCACGGTTGCGAGCATGCCGACGTAGTCGGCGGTGGCCCGGTCCATCCCGCGGCCGGCGGCGGCGGCCCCGCGCCAGAAGTTGCCACCACCGACGACGATGGCGATCTCGAGTCCGGTCTGGTGGGCGGCCTTGATCTGGCGCGCGATGCCCTCGACGATCTCGGGGGAGATGTTGTCCTCGCTGCCCGGTTCGCGCAGCGCTTCACCACTCAATTTCAGGACGACTCGTTTGTAGGCTCGGGACATGACGGGGGAATGGGATAAGGATGGCTCATCCTCCGCCAATCGTATGCATTTTCAAACCGCAATCTCACCTTGCCCGAGAATCGTGCCGACGGGAATCGCCGACCCGCGGAGGAATTCGGCGACGGGTAGTCGCTTTCTCCCTTCGAGCTGAAGATCGCCGGTCAATTCGAGAGCTGCATCCCCACATTGCACGAGAAGTGCCCCCTGACTCGCGAGGACGGTGCCAGGGGCGGCATTGCCCCCGGAAGAGACGCGGGCGTAGGGGTGGATCTTCAGAATTTTTCTTTCGCCCCCGGAGGTCAAGCAGGTCGTGGTGCCGGGCCAGGGATCGTAGGCACGGATGAGGCGCTCGATTTCCGCGGCCCCTCGCGACCAATCGATCACGCCATCTTCCCGCCCGAGTTTGCCGGTATGGGTGACGAGCGATTCCTGCTGCGGCTCGGCGGTCGCGGCGCCTTCGCGGAAGAGCCTCAATCCGGCGGCGATGGTCTCGGGGCCGAGATCGGCGAGCCGGTCGTGGAGGCTGCCTCCGGTGTCCTGGGGCCGGATCGGCAAGGTCTTTTTCAGGATCATGTCGCCGGCATCGAGCTTGGGCACCACATGCATCAAGGTAATGCCGGTCTCCGCGTCCCCGTCACGGATCGCCGCCTGGATCGGAGCGGCGCCTCGATGGCGCGGCAGAAGCGAAGCGTGGAGGTTCACGCAGGCGATCGCTGGTGTCCGGATGAGCGACCGCGGGAGGATCTGGCCGTAGGCCATGACGACCGCGAGATCGGGACGCAGAGCGGCGAAGGCGGCAAGGGCGGCGTCATCGCCCCTGAGTTTCTCGGGCTGGAAGACGGGCACGCCTTTCTCTTCCGCCAGCACTTTGATCGCCGGCGGGGTCAGCACTTGCTTCCGCCCCACCGGTTTGTCGGGCTGGGTGTAGACGGCGACGACTTCGCCCCCCTCCTCGCCCGCATGGTCGAGGAGCCATCGCAAGGTCGGCAGGGCGATCTCGCCGGTGCCCATGAACACAATCCGCATGAGGGTGGCAATCAAGGGCCGGAGACGGCGAGGTCAACCGGATTTGTCGGCTCCGCTGCGGCTTGCAAAGGCACCCGGAACGGTGGAAAGATTAGGCGGATCCGGAATCCGAACCCCACTTTGTCCCCTCCCTGAATGAAAGGCTTTTTCGCCACCCTGCTGATCGTCTGCGGACTCGCTGCCGCCGCCTGGTTTTTCTATGATCCCTACCTGAGGCCCGTGATCGAGCGATTCACGGGTGCCGCCCCGATGACGGATGGCAACAAGGTGATCACGGATGCAAAGCCCGCCTCTTCCGCAAAGGCGGATTCGCCGAAACCGGCGTCCGCGACGGGGAATGCGGCCGCCCCGAAGCCGACCGCACCCGCAGCAACGTCTGCCACGCCGGCCCAACCCGCCGCCGCCCCGCTTTCGGAGCTCGAAGCCGCTCTCGAGAAGAAATACCCGATGCCGGAGATCCTGCCCCTCCTCACGATCGTCGACCAATGGCGCAAGATCCCGGCCAACGCCTACCCGCCGGAGGTCACCTCGACGGAGACGATCCCCTTTCAACTCGTCATCAACGGCCAGGCGGTGGGCTCGAGCAACGTGGCTCCGGGCACACCCCTGAAGCCCGTGCGTCTCGACGGCGAGCAACTCACGATCGCATCGCTGGCCAATCCGGCGATGAGCACCGTCGTTCCGGTATCGAAAACGGACTTCAAACAGCGCATCGAGGCCCGTTATCAACAATTCGTCGAGACCAAACGGAAGGAGGTCGAGACCAAACGAGCCCGGGCCCGCCAGATCATTGCGGCCGATCCGTCCAAACTCGCGGCCCTGACCGGCAAAGCCGGTGCTCCAGCCGCACCCTCCGCCGATCCGGGCGATCCGCGCTTCGCGGTGGTGAAGGCCAGCCTCACCGCCGGGGAAGCCGCCAGCGTGACGCTTGAAGAGGCGACCTCCTTTGTCTGGAATGGCTCCGAGCGGGTCGGCGGCGAATTCGCCGGCACCTACGACACGGTGACGGTGCACTTCAGCGTGGCGACGATTTTCGGACGGTTCCCTGTCGAATACAAGGCGCTCCTCCGCGGAGGGAAAGTGCATGCGTGGATCGATCCCGTCACCGAAGACCGCATCTGATGAACCCGACCGCTCCCGCGCCCCGCTTCGTCGCCGTTTCCCTCTTGCTCCTGGCGGTGACGCTGGCGGCGGAGGAGCCGATCGCTCCGATTCCCCGTGTCCTGCCGCCGGAGAATGGAGTGGCACTGCCTGCCGATCTCGCCCGGACCTTGGGCGAGCGGGTCACCGCCTACGCCGATCGCGTCTGGGAGGTCGATCACAAACCCCATGTCGCCGACGCGGCCGTGCTCGTCAAAGCGGTCGATTTTGCCCTGAAACACGGCGAATTCTACTCGGAGAAAGAATTCCCTCTCGCGACCGAAATGCTCGATCTCGCGGAGGCGCGATTGAACTCGCTTGATGCGGACGAACGTCCTTGGCTGAAGGATCGTGGTCTCGTCATCCGGGGCTACCGATCCTCGATCGACGATTCCTACCAGCCCTACGGTCTCGAGATTCCCGCGGATCTCGATCTTTCCAAACCGGTGCCGCTCCTCGTGTGGCTCCATGGTCGCGGCGACAAGACCACCGATCTCCATTTCCTGAATCAATGCCGCAAGAAAAGCCAGGCCTTCGGGGGATTCTACAAGGATCAGAATGAGGCCATCGTCCTGCATCCCTTCGGCCGACAATGCGTGGGCTGGAAACACGCGGGCGAGATCGATGTCTTCGAGGCCATCGCCGCGGTCTCGGCCGACTATCCGGTGGATCCGGATCGCATTCTCCTCGCCGGCTTTTCCATGGGAGGCGCGGGAGCCTGGCATCTCGGTGCCCACTACCGTGATCGCTTTTGCGGGGTGCATGCCGGGGCCGGATTCGCCGAAACGAAGATCTACAACAAGCTGACTCCCGATCAATACCCGGCCGATTACGTCCAGACCCTCTGGCAGGTCTACGATGTGCCGAACTACCTCGAAAATCTCCTCAACGGTCCGCTCCTCGCCTACTCCGGAGCAAAGGACAAACAAAAGGCCACCGCCGATCTGATGGAGGCGGAGTTGGCGAAAATCGGCCACACCCTTCGGCACGTCGTCGCCCCCGATACCGAACACAAATACACCGCCGAGGCCGTCGCCGAGATCCGCACATGGCTGACGGAATCCTGGAAAAACGGACGGGGGCTCCCCGCGGCAAAGATCCGCTGGCAAACGCCGACACTCCGCTATGGATCCTACGATTGGTTGAAGCTGACCGGCCTCGAAGCCCATTGGCAGGGGGCGCGGGCCGAAGCCGAGTGGAATCGCGAGAGCCATGCCTTCACTCTGAAAACGTCGGGAGTCACCGCCCTGGAAATCGCTCCGAACCCCATCCTCGATCTGGCAGGCTCCACCCTCTCGATCGACGGCCAGACGCTTTCCACAAAACCACCCGGGTTTCCGGTGGGCTCGTTCTCCTTCGTGAAGCGAGACGGCCAATGGACCTGGGGTGAGCAGGAAGGCACGGTGAAGCGACCGGGACTGCAAGGACCGATCGACGACGCCTTCATGAGCCGCTTCCTCGTGGTGCCACCCGATCAAGCCCCTGCCGCCCCCCGTGTCGCGCGATGGCTCGATTTTGAATTGAACCAATTCCGTTCCCGGTGGCAGGCCCTCATGCGCGGCACCTTGCTCGAGAAGTCCGCCGACGAACTCGATTCAGACGACCTGCGCGATGCCAACCTGGTCCTCTGGGGGGATCCGGAATCGAATCCGATGATCGCCGAGATCGCCGACAAGCTGCCCGTGAAATGGACGGACGATGCCATTGTCGTGAAGGGCGAATCCTATCCTCGAGACTCCCACGTCCCGGTGCTCATCTTCCCGAATCCGCTCAATCAGGCCCGTTACATCGTGCTGAACAGCGGCCTCACCTTCCGGGAAGGCCACGACAAGACGAACTCCCAACAGAATCCGAAACTTCCCGACTGGGCCGTGATCGGACTGGATCGCGATCCCGATGCACTCGCCCCAGGGACCATCGTAAAGGCCGGCTTCTTCAACGAACAGTGGCAATAGACCCCGCGATGTCAGTCCCTCCGCATTCAGGCCACGATTTCCGGCTCCTTCATTCCCGCTGGACGGAAGTGAGCCTCGCCTCGGGGCTGCGGTGCAGGACGATCTGCGAAGTCGGCGGACACCCCGTTCTCATCGTCGAAAATGACGCCGCCGCCGCGGGCGAAACCGGCGGGCTGTATGTCAGTGCGGGCGTCCACGGAGACGAGTGTGCTCCGGTCTGGGCTCTGCTGGAGTGGGTGGCATCGGCTCCGGCCGTCCTGAAGCAGATTCCGATCACGCTTTTCCCCTGCCTCAACCCCGTGGGGCTCATCGAGAACACCCGGCGCGACGGCACCGGAGTCGATCTCAACCGATCCTTCGCCGACACCACCGTGCCCGTGATCGCCGCCTGGCAGGAAGCCGTGGCCGGCCGGCAGTTCGATGTCTCCGTGAATCTCCACGAAGACTACGACGCGACCGGAATTTACCTCTATGAGTTGACCCGTCGCGACTCGCGCGGTGATGCCCTCCTCCGCGCTTGTGAGACCCACCTGCTCCGGGACTCCGCGATCGTCATCGATGGCTCCGATTTTGAAAACGGACTCCTCGTTCGCACCAGCGGCATCGAGAAAGTGGTCGAAGAGCAACTCGGCGGCGGATACCCGGAGGCCATTCTCCTGTTTTTGAAGTACGCCGAAGTGAGCTACACCTTCGAGACACCGAGTGAATCGGACCTGCTGCGGCGCATCGCCGCGCACCGCGCTTTTCTTGAAGCGGTCACCGAATCGACAGTTTGAAGGGACGACGTCCTGCCTACGGATCGACGGGGCGCTGCTGAAAAAAAACGGCCCGGGAAGCCCGGGCCGCTGAAAGTCGCGTCGCGAAGCAGTCGAAGGATCAGTGGTTGAACATGAACTCCTTCGAGTTCAAGACCGCCCAGAAGACGTCGTTCAGCACCATTTCGCGCTGGGCTTTGTCTTCTCCCACGCTCGCCACCTGGCCCATGAGTTGTTTGATCTCCTCGGCCGTCGGCTTGCGGGTGAAGCTGCGCACATAGATTTCCTCGATCACCTGCTCGGGCGTCTTGCCCTCGGCAAGGAGGCGCTTCACGAGGCCTCCGGCCTCGACCTTCTGGGTCACGGCGGGACCGTTGAGAAGGTGCAGCGCCTGGGAAAGGCTGGGATCCATCTTCACCTCGCAGGAGCACACCGTCTCGCGGGTGGCCCGGCCGAAGGTGGTGAGGAAATAATCCGTGGTATTCCCATCCGCAATCTGCACGGCGCGAGATCCCAGCGGCAGGCCGGTGAACTTGTTCTTCGTCTCCGTCACCTGGGTGAGGGTGTCCAGCATCACCTCGGCGCGCTGGCGGCGGATCCGCGATTTCGCGAAGTTGTTCAGGTCGTGCTCGTTCGAGGGATTGGCCTTGGTGGTGCGCTGATAGGTGGCCGAGTTGCAGATGTCGCGCACGAGAGCGCGGAAATCATACTCGTATTCCCCCTGGAACTTCAGGGCGAGGGCGTTCAACAACTCTGGATTCGAGGCGGGATTGCTGATCCGCACGTCGTCGACCGGATCGATGATCCCCACCCCGAAGAAGTGCGACCACACCATGTTCGAAATGTTCTGCGAGAAGTAGAGATTCTGCGGCGAAGCCATCCAATGAGCCAGTACCTCGCGGCGATCCTTGCCGGTGACGTCGGGAGTTTCACCGCCGAGGAATTTCGGCGGCATGTTGCGCCCGCCGACGAGGTGTTTCACCTCGCCACCGCCCCGGTTGTAGACGATCTGCTCGCGCGGATCGACCCCCTCCTTGCGACCGATCTGGGCAAAGAAGGCGGCCCAGCTGTAGTAGTCGTCCATCGTCCAGCGATCGAAGGGATGGTTGTGGCACTGGGCGCACTGGAGTCGCATTCCCATGAAGACCTGGGCGACGTTCTCGGAGAGCTTCAGGGTATCGCGCTCGACCTGGTAGAAGTTCGTCGCCGGCGTCGCGAAGCTGCCGCCTTCCGAAGAAAGCATGTCGATCACGATTTCATTGAAGGGGCGGTTCGCCGCGATCTGGTCGCGAAGCCAGGCGTTGTAGAGCAAGGCGGCCTTGTAGGAGATGCCGAGACCCAGATTCGGGTTCGAACGGATCTGGAGCAGCTCCGACCACTTCATCACCCACATTTCGGTGAATTCCTTCCGCTGCAGGAGCTGATCGATGACCTTGCTGCGTTTCGTGGCGTCCTTGTCCGCCATGAAGGCGTTGTACTCCTCCACCGTCGGAAGCTGGCCGACCATGTCGATGTAGACGCGGCGGAGGAATTCCTCATCGCTGCAGAGTCCCGAGGGAATGACGCGGAGCTTGTGCAGCTTGTCGTGCACGAGACCATCGATGTAGTTGTTTTCCTGCATCTTGGGCCGGGTGTACTCCAGATTCTCCGGAATCACGATCGTCTGGATGCCCACGGTGTGGGTGTCATAGCGGGCCATGATGAAGGCTTCGCCACGCTTCCCGGCAGTGACGAGCCCGGCGGTCGAGACGGCCGCGGTGGGCTCGTTGTTCGTCACGAAGACGGCGAGATTGGTGACATCGCGATCATGTCCATCCGAGAACTTGGCACGGACCGTGAGCTGCTGCGTCGCGCCGGAGCCTTCGAGCACGAGTTTCGGCGGGTAAAGGTGGAGCGAAACGAGTTTCGGCACTTCGGCGGCAGGACGTTTCGTCGCCCCGGTGGCCACCCACTCGACCATCGTCTTGTAGGCATCGCTGCCCTTTTCGAAGAGCTTGCCGCCCGTGTGCGGAACCGCTTCAATCGACTTTTCGACGAGGAGCGATTCCTCGGGGATGGCGAGGTTGATCCGGTAACCCGCCATTTCCCGGGTGAGCCGGTAATGGTCGCCCTCGGGATCATAACCGAAGAGCGAGAGCATGAAACCATCCTGCCCCCGTGCCGAACCGTGGCAGGCTCCGATGTTGCAGCCTTCGCTCATGAACACGGGCATCACATCGAGGTGGAAATCGATCGGGCGGTCCACGGCGGATTCCTTGACCGTCACGGGGATTTTCACGGCGTGCTCCGCGACCTTGACGGTGAGTTCCGTGGTTCCGTCCTTCTTCGGCACGAAGTTGCTGCGGGTCTTGAGACCGACGAGCGAAGGATCGGCGAAGGTGAACGACGCATTCGCGGTGACGTCGACAGTGGTGTCGTCCTCATAGGTAGCCATCACCACGACGGTCTGATTGTCGCGCGCTTTCTCGAGCACGATGTCCTCGGGGAACGCTTCGACCTTCACCAGCTTTTTGCCGAGGTCCTTGAGCGGCTCGGCACCTTTGAAGTCCTCTTCCTTGCGTGCGACGAGGGTCAACTCCTCGGGCCATGCCGCCCCTTCCGCGATCCACTGGCGCAGCTTGGCGATTTCGCCCTCATTGAGCGTGCGACCCTTCGGAGGCATCACATCGGAATCGTCCGCGGGCAGCGAGACCAGCTCGATCATGAGCGACTCATCCGGTTTGCCTTTCACAAGCGACGGGCCGCCCTCTCCGCCCGCAAAGAAATGCGAGGCTTTGTCGAAACGGAGGTCCGCCTTCGCTTCATCGGCGTTGTGGCAGCTCACGCAGTGAAACTCGAGGATGGGCTGAATGTCGCGGACGAAATCAATCTTGCCCTCCTGGCCGTGGACAAAAGCCACGCCCATCAGGGAGATCGAACCGAGGAGGAAGGAACGGACGTTCATGAGGTGAGGAAGGTTGGACACCCGGATCACGGGCGGTGTTGAAAAAGATCGTTCAGGGAGCGGCTTTCTCTTTTTGTGCTTCGAGGCGGAGCTGCTCCAATCGGGAAAGCGGTTTTTCTTTCTTCTCCGCAGGGGCCGCCGGTTTTGCGGCAGGTGCGGGCGCGGCTGCCACTTCCTTGGGCTTCGGATCCACGCGGAAGACCGATCCCATGGCGAGACGATGCACGATGGGCTCGCCCTCATGCATGAGAGTCACGGTACAGAAAACGCCTTTGTGCTGGCCAACGGGCGTTTTATCTGTCGTCACGATCGGGAAGGAGAGGGTCTCCATGCCGGGCTTGAGGTGCTTCGGCTCCGCGGTGGAGTGA
Organism: Verrucomicrobiales bacterium; assembly: GCA_016795385.1. GTDB lineage: Bacteria > Verrucomicrobiota > Verrucomicrobiia > Verrucomicrobiales > DEV007 > Arctic95D-9. The sequence goes on from JAEUHI010000070.1 coordinate 11,856, forward strand.
GCGGGAAGCCCGAAGAGCTGCACGTCCCCTTCGTCGGTGAAATCACGCAATTGCTCGACCTCGGCCACCATCTCGACCGTCTCTCCCTGCTTGGCGGAAGTCATCGTCAACTTCACGTTCACATAGGGCTCCTCGACCGAGAGATTGATGAAGGGCGCGGCGTTGTACATCATTCCCTTGCCTCCGTCGGATTCGGCGATCACGGTGAGATTCCACTTGTTGACCTCGGCGTTTTCATTCGCGTTGAGCTCGTAGTCGATCTCGGTCGCCTTCTCGTCGAAGATCATCGTGGCCGGGCTGGAAATCCCCGGGGGCAGCCAGGGGAAACGCACGGTGATGCGCTTGTCGTAGCCGTCCTTGCGGTGGGCGCGGATCTTCAGCTTCATCGATCCATTGCGGACGATGGGCACTTTCGGCTGGTCGATCGACACGGAGAAGGGAAGGGCTTCCGTCACCGCCACAGGGAGTTTGTTGAACGTCCTCGTGTAATAAGGAACCCCATTCTGGGGGCCACGCACCAGGTCGAGGGTCTGCACAAACTTGCTGCTGACCGGTTTGTCGCCTTCGGCCGTCTTGACAACAAGATCATACAAACCTCCCCCGATTGGAGCATCGGGAGCCGCCTTGAGAAGGATCGGGAACTGCGAAACACTCTTCGCCACCTTGCCCGGCACGACCGAGACGCCTGCGGGAAGAGCGGGCATCTCGAAAGCCAGCTCTCCGGCAACCCCTTTTCGGGCCGTGTTCACCACCATCGCGTAGTACCCGCCCTGCGACACATTGAACTGCTTCATGTGCTGGAACTCGTTCCGGATCATCTCGGGCATCGTCACGTCGATCGTGGGCGGCGGAGAAATGGTCTCGATGCGGTAGACGAAATCGGCACCTCCACGCGAAAGCATGTCATTGATGCGGACGAAATAATCGCCGTCGGCAGGAGCCTTGAAATCGACGCGGCCGTCTTTCGTCCCATCGGCATCGTCACTCGATCCGAGAGCGCCCATCTTCTCATTGTAGACAGTCAAGACGGGATCCACCGGAGACCCGATCGCGTTCGCGAAAACGCGGAACTGAAAAGATTGGTCTTTCTTCGCGGTGAAGCGGAAGTAATCAACGTCGCCCTCCGCCTGGATGATGCCATTGAAGGCAATCGGGAGCGATCCAACCGACTTCGCCGCTTCCGCGTTGGTGTTGTTCGGTTCCACCTCCAGGACGTTGTCGAAAGGACTGAGGCGGACCTTGTTCGGCGAGGGCGGAACGAGTCCCTCATGCGCGGCGAACACCCCGAAGAGGTCGTCGTCGGCCGACTCCGGCAGCTTCACCTTCATCTTGTAGGCACCTTTCACGTCGCCGAGGAGGGAAAACTCCATCTCGCTGCCCGCCTTTCCACCCGCGGGGTAGATCGCGGTGGGTCGCGGGAAATTTCCGATGTGGGCGCGGTAACGGCCCCGTCCCTGGTAGGCGGAGTCGCGGACCTCGACGATGTAATCGCCATCCTCCGGAGCGAGAATCGAAAGAACGGATTCCTGCTTGAGCAACGCCGAACCATCCGCCGAGGCGATTTCGAAGCGATCTTTGTTCAGGATCGAGACATAGGGATCGATCGCGATGTTCTGCGGAATGTTGTTGATGCGCAGGCCCTCGACTTCGACCGAGATGCGCTCACCTTTCTTCACGCTGATTTGGTAATAATCCGTCTCCTCGGGCTTCGCCTCCGCCTCGATCGTGACATTCATCGGGATCTTTTGCGGCACGGCGAAATCGTCGTTCGGCTCGACTTCGTCATGATTCGGGAACTGCGACACCCAGAAATTGCGGGCGAAGCTGATCCCACTGCGGCAGCGGACGCGGAAATGGTGCTCGCCGAGACGACAATCGGGAGCGATCACAAGAGTCACCTCCACCTTCTTGTCGTCCACGACCTTCAGATCCTTGAAGGACATGCCCGGTTGATGAAACAGGATTTCCTCGGCATCGGAAAGCCGGTTTCCCATGATCGTCACCTTCACCTCCGAGCCGGCTTTGCCGCCACGGGGGATGGACGTCGAGAAATCGGGTGACGCGGCGTTCAGAATCCCTCCCGATAAGACAAGTGCCGACAACCCGAAGGCCGCCAGCACCCGCTTGAAGAGAATTTTGGAAGCCGCACTCTGAGGATTCAGAATACGTTTCATTGCAAAGATCGGAGAGAAAGGATCAGGCGGTGCGTTTTTCGATGATGTCTTCGATGACACTGCCACCGTCGATGATTTCAATCGGACGAGGTCCGGGAGCGACCAATTCCTTGTCGGCATTGATGCCGAGCTGGGCGTAAACGGTCTTCGCGAACGACTCGACGCCGACCGGGTTCTCCTCCGGCTCGGCCGCGAGGGCGTCGGAGCTGCCGTAGACAAAACCGCGCTTGATGCCACCGCCGGCGAGCATGGTGGAGAAGACCTTGGGCCAGTGGTCACGACCATCGGTTTTGTTGATCTTCGGCGTGCGGCCGAACTCGGACGAAACCATGACGATGGTCGAATCGAGGAGACCACGCTCATCGAGGTCGGTGAGCAAGGTCGCGAGAGCTTGGTCGAAGGCCGGCACCTGGCTGGCGATCCCCTGCTGGATGCGATCGTGCATGTCCCACGATCCGTAGGTGAGCGTCACGAGACGGACGCCGGACTCGACGAGACGGCGGGCGAGAAGCATGCGCATACCCGCCTGGTTGCGACCGTAGCGATCCTTCATCTTCTCTTCTTCCTTCTGGAGATCGAAAGCCTCGCGGGCTTCGGCCGAACCGATGAGGCTGTAGGCCTTCTGGTAGAAGCTGTCCATCGCGTCGATGTTGTCAGCCTTTTCCATGTTGCGGAAGTGGCTGTCGACCGCTTCCAGGATGGTGCGGCGACGCTCGAAGCGGGCGTTGTCGACGCCACCGGGCAGGGTGAGGTCGCGAACGGTGAAGCCCTTGTCGGCCACCGGATCGCTGCCCACCGAGAACGGGCCATACATCGAGCTGAGGTACCCCGTGCCGGCGAACTCGTTCGGGACATTCGGGATACAGACGTAGGGCGGCAGATTCTTGCGGGTGCCGAATTCGTGGGAAATCACCGAACCGAAGCTGGGATACTTGATCGCCGGGCTGGGACGATAGCCGGTGAACATGTTGTGCGTGCCACGCTCGTGGGCGGCTTCGCCGTGGGTCATCGAACGGATGATCGTCATCTTGTCGGCGACCTTGGCGAGGTGCTTGAAGTTCTCGCTGAACTGGATGCCGTCGACGTTCGTGTTGATCGCGTTGTAGGGGCCGCGATACTCGACCGGCGCATAGGGCTTCGGATCCCACGTCTCCTGGTGAGCCGAGCCACCGGGGAGATAGATGTGGATCAGGGACTTGGCGACGCCTTCCTTCGACTCGTAGAACTTGGCCTGGGCACGGGCCTCGACCTTGAGCAGTTCGGGGAGCGAGAGTCCAAGCCCGGCGGCAAAGCCGACTTGCATGAACTCACGGCGGTTGGCCATGCCATTGTTGAGGAATCCTGTGCAGCCTTTCATAGTTGTTGATGCGGTTACGATGCGTGAGGGAAATTGAACTTCCGGAAACGGTATCACAAGAGACGCTTTCGCGTAGAACCGCTCTGCGGGAACGTGAGGGGGCCATTTCGGGCCATGCTTTCGCCGCCTTTTTACGATGCGATTCCGGGCGACGAATCGGGAAAAAGATCGTATACTTGCACGGGTTTTCGAGCACAAAATGTGGCCGGGCTGCGGAAGTGGATGATCAAGCGCTCCGCCCGCCCGCTCCGGGAACCCGATATGACTCGCTCTCCAAATGAAGAACTCCCCTCATTTCGCCGCTGTCCTTCTCACCACCTTCGGTGCCGCACCGACGCTCTTCGGAGCCGATGACGCTCCGAAAAAGACCTTCGCCGACGATGTCTTCCCGATCTTGGAAGCGAAGTGCGTGAACTGCCACAACACCGACGAAGCCAAGGGCGGGCTGGATCTCGCGAGCTACGCCACCACCCTGGCCGGCGGATCCGGAGGAGCCGTGGTCGTTTCCGAGGACCCGAAGACATCACGTCTTTTCACCCTCTCCGCCCACATCGAGGAACCCATCATGCCTCCCAAAGGCACGAAGATGACCGAGGCGGAACTGAAAGTCGTTTCCGACTGGATCGCCGGCGGCCTTCTCGAGACGAAAAATTCCAAGGCGAAGAAGTCGGACAAACCCAAGTTGGACCTGACTTCCGTCAGTGCCACGGGCAAACCCGAGGGCCCGCCACCGATGCCGGAGCACCTCATCCTCGAGCCCTCGGTCGTCACCCCGCGTCCGAACGCCGTGCCCGCCCTCGCCCATAGCCCCTGGGCCCCCATCCTGGCCGTCGCCGGTCAGAAGCAGATCCTCCTCTACCACTCCGGTGATTTCGATCTCCTCGGCGTGCTCCCCTACCCCGAAGGTTTCCCGCAGACCCTCAATTTCAGCCCCAACGGCGCCTATCTCTTCTGCGGTGGCGGCCGCGCCGGCAAGTCGGGCAACGTGGTCGCATGGGATATCAAGACCGGCGAACGTGTCATCGAGGTCGGCAAGGAGTTCGACATCGTCCTTGGCGCCGATGTCTCCCCTGACTTGAAACATGCCGTCATGGGTGGTCCCGGCCGGGTCATCAAACTTTGGGATACGGTGAAGGGCGAGCAGGTGAATGCCGTCAAGAAGCACACCGATTGGCTCCTCTCCGCCGCCTACAGCCCGGATGGCGTGATTTATGCCACGGGTGACCGCAATGGCGGTCTCTACGTCTGGGAAGCCGCGACCGGCTACGAGTTTTACACCCTGAAAGGTCACACCCTCGCCGTGACCGACCTCGATTGGCGCATGGACGGCAACGTTCTCGCCTCGAGCAGTGAAGACGGTCAGGTGATTCTCTGGGAGATGAACAACGGCTCCCAGGTCAAGAAGTGGGCGGCTCACGGCGGTGGCGTGCAAGCGGTGGAGTTCGCTCCCAACGGCAACCTGGTCACCGTCGGCCGCGACAAGACCGTGAAAGTCTGGAAAGGGGACGGCACGGCGATCAAGACCATCAATGCCTCGGATGATGTCGTGCTCAGCGTCGCCTTCAGCGAAGACAGCAAACGCGTCTTCAGCGGTGACATCTTCGGCAACATCAAGGCTTGGGACGCCGAATCGGGTGCCGAACTTGCCCGCATCGATCCCAATCCTCCGCCGATCGATCAGCAGCTCGCGTATTCCGAGAAACGCATCGGCGAATTGACCGGCCAGTTGCCCAAGCTGGAGGAAGGCGTCAAAGCCGTCTCCGCCGAGTTGGCCGCCGCACGCGCCGCACTGGCCGAGGTGGAAAAGGTCATCACCACCTCCACCCAAACCCGCGACGCCCAGAAAGCTCAGGTCGCCAAGCTGGACGGATCCATCAAGGCACTCGCTCCGCAGGTCGAGAAGCTTCAGCAAGAAGCCAACGCCAAGAATGCCGCGGTGAAGAGCCTGACGGATGCCTTGAACCAAGCCACCGCCTCGCTCAAGCCGCAGCAGGACGAAGCGACCCGACTCGTCGCTGAAGCCGCCAAACGCGCCACGGAGCATCAGGCCGCCAAGGCCGCCCTCGACGCCGCGAAGGCCGAGGCGGCGAAGCCCGCTCTCACCACGGAGCAGAAGCCGCAACACGATACCTTGGCCGCCGCCCACGCCGCCGCCGCGAAAGCCCGCGAGGCAGCCGATGCCGCGGTCGCCGCGAAGACCGGTGAACAGGGCACCGCGGCCGCCCAACTGGCCGAAGCCCAAAAGGTTTCCACCGCCGCCGCCGCGAACGCCACCCAGGCCAAGGCTTCCGCCGACGGGGCCCAGAAGGCGCTCGCGGATGCGTCCACCGCCAAGACCCAGGCCGACGCTGCCCTCGCCGCCGCCTCTGCCAATGGTCAGACCCCGGATCCCGCGCTCGTTCAGGCCCGGGATGCCGCGGCCGCCCGTGTCGCGGAGGCGACCAAAGCGCAACAAGCTGCCGCCGCCGCTTTGACCGCGGCGGAAGGGACCCGCAATCAAGCGGCGAGCGTCGTGAAGCAGATCGAAGCCAAGGCCGCGGCCACCACCGCCGCCCTCGCCGCGGCGAAGCAGGATCAAGCCGCCAAGGCCGATGCCCTCGCCAAAGCGGATGCCGCCTTCAAACCCCTCCGGGACGCCGCCGCCGCAGGTGCCGCGCGGGTGCAGAAAGCGCAGGCCGATGTCACCGCCAAGACCACGGCTCTCGCGACCGCTGAAAAAGCCACCGCCGCCGCCAAGACCGCCGCCGATCAGGCTAACGCCAAGGTCGCCGCGACGAATGCCGCGATCGCGAAGGGCAAAACCGATCTTGCCGCCGCCCAGACCGCGGCCACCGCTGCCGGCACCGCCCTTGCCGCAAAGCAGAAAGAGCTCAACGACGCCCGTACCCAGCTCGCCGCCGCCCAGGCGGAAGCGAAGAAGGCCGAAGACGCTCTCGCCGCCGCCACCAAGCAAAAGGAAGGTGCCGCCGCCAAGGTGACTGCCGTTGTCGCGAAGGAAGCCGAGACGAAGAAGTCGATCGAGCAAGCCAAGAGCGAACTCGCCAGCACCCAGTTTCTCCAGCGCAAGTGGCAGGCCGCCGCAATCAACCTCACCGCCCACAAGGAATCCGAGAACCTCGATGACATGACCGCCAAACTCGGCGACATGATGGAAGAGGAAACCGTCGCGAAGCAGGAGGCCGAAACCGCCGCCAAGGCTCGCGCCGAAGCCGAGGCCACCCTTGCCACCGCCAAGAAGACCGTGGCCGAAGGTACCGCCGCCCTTCAGGACAAATCCACCAGCGTGCTCGAGCGCGCCCTCGCTCTCGTCTCGAGCCGTGCCGTCGCCGAGCTCCGTCAGGAGGCCATCCAGGAGACCACCGCCGCCGCCGTCGATTCCGGCATCGCCAGCGATCTCCCGGCCGATCCCGGAGCGATGCCCGAGACCAAGGTGGAGAAAATCAAGGTCGCCGCCGAAACGCTTGCCTACAAGACTCCCGAGGAAATCGGCAACGAGGTCGCCAGCCTGAAGAACCGCCTCACCGAGCTTGAGCAATTCCTTTCCAGCACCTACGTCGAAGCGACCAAGACCAAGAGCACGGTCATGGCCGCCGACCAGGTCGCCCGGGAGACGCCCAAGGTCATCGAAGAGCGGACCAAGCTCGAGCAGGACGCTGCCCGCGAACTCGCCGAGGCCGAGGCCGAGCGCAAACGTCAGGAAGAAGCCCTCGCCGCGCAGAAGCAGCGCATCGAGGAACTCCGGGCGAAGTACCTTGCGACGCTGCCGAAGCGCGAGGGGTGATCTTCACCCTATCTTCGTTTTCACTTCGAAAAACGCCGCTTCCATGCGGCGTTTTTTTGCGCCGGAACCAAAAGAGTCCGACCGGGATCACACCCCTTTCGGCGTCGCCCAGTGCTCCCGGTAGTCGCGGCGCAGCCCCTTCGAAGCCTCCGCATCACCGGAAAAGGTCTCCGCGACCGGATCAAAATGGAGCACCCTTCCCGTCTTCCACGCGAGATTGCCGAGATGGCAGAGCGAGGAGGAATAGTGGTTTGTCAGGATCCCGGCGTGGAGATCCTCCGCCTTACCCTCGCCGCGCACGACGCGCAGGAAATCCTCGTGGTGACCGGCGAGATCGACCCCGTCGGAGGCGATCGTTTCGATGAGCTGGTTTTTCGGTCCGAAGATCTGCCAGCCCTTCGCCTTGCCACCGATCACGTAGCCATCGGTCCCATACCAGGCGCAGCCGTTTTCATGGCCTTCCTGCACATAGGGACTCCAGATGCGCTGTTCGAAGACGAGCTGCTTCGCCTTCTTCCCGGGTTCGTGGTATTCGAAGCCGCAGTAGAGCGTGTCGGGCCATTGCTGGTCGTCCTCGAAAAAGAGTTTGCCGCCCATCGCGTGGATCACGTCAGGATGGCGCTCCACGCCCAGTCCCCAGCGCGCGATGTCGATGTCGTGGACACCGTCGTTGCCGAAGTCGCCCGCTCCGAAATGGAAGAACCAGCGCCAGTGCGCGGGATGGTAGGTTTTTTTGAAGGGCACCTCCGGCACCGGACCGAGCCAGAGATCATAATCGAGCGAGGCAGGCGGTGCCGAATCCGGCTGCACGCCGTGATCGGCGCGTTTCTGGCTGTTCCACGCCTTCGCCACGAGGATCTCGCCGATCACGCCCGCGCGGAGTTTTGCGATCACCGTCCGCACATGACCCGTGCTGCGGCTCTGCGTGCCGACCTGGATCGCGACGCCGTTCCGCGCCGCCGCTTCGATGAGGAGACGACCCTCGCGCACATTGTGGGAACAAGGCTTCTCGACGTAGACGTGTTTGCCCGCATCCGCCGCGAGGATCGCGCCGGGGGCGTGCCAATGATCGGGCGTGGCCATGAAGCAGGCCTGCACTCCGTCGTCATCGAGCGCCCGCCGCAGATCCTGCGCGACCTGCGGCTTTTGACCGGTCGTTTCCCCCACCGTCTTCGCCGCGGCGGCGGCTCGGTCTTGGTCCGTGTCGATGATCCAGCGGAAATCGACGTCCTTCCGCTGGCAGAGGGTGCGGACGTGATTCGATCCCATCCCGCCCGTGCCGATCACGGCGAGGCTGATGCGATCGGAGGCGGCCCGCACCGCCGGACTCCACGCGAGCCCGGCGGCGGCGACGGAGGCGGTTTTCAAAAACTGGCGGCGGTCACGGGGGGAGCGGGGCGTGTTCATGGGCGACAACATCGATTCCGCGATGGTGCCCGATCGCTTCCCGACCCGTCAATCCCCCGCCGGGACGCATTGCGGCCAGCGGGTCGACCACCCGCTACTCTGCCGGTGAGCCCTTTTCTCCCGTGAGATGCTTCAACAAGCTGCCCGCGTAGCCATCGACCCGCGGTGCCGGCTTCCCGGGCTTGCGCGGCAATTGACGGATCGCCTCCATTCGCGGAGCGGCGGCTTCGTCGAGGTAATCGAGCGCGTTCAAGGCGAGGATGGCCTCGAAGACATTCCCCTTTTCCTGGTCCGCCCGGGCGAGCAGCAGATCGAGGGCCTTTTCCCGGTCCGCCTCCGTCCCGAAACGCCCCAGCGATTCCGCGGCGACGATGGCCACGCTGCCGCAATCATCACCGAGCGCTTCGCGCAGCGCCGCCGCGCCCGCCTCGAAGCCCGCCTGGCCGTGGATCAGCAATCCCGTCGCTCCCCAGTAGCGCACGCCGGAATCGGGACTCCCTAACAAAGCCACAATCACGGGGAGGTCCGCGACCTTCCGCGAACTCGCGAGCCTCGAGGCGGTGAAGACCGCGTCGAAGTCATATTTCGCCGAACCCCGTGCCACTTCATAGGGCGTCGAGCCGGCGGCACGCGCGTGGATCTCCTCCTCGGGGAGGAAGCCGATGTCGCGGATCTGATGTTCCCACGATTCGTGCGCTCCGCGCAATTTCGCCAGCACCTCGGCATACTCCGGCGCCTCGACGAGATTCACCACCTCGTCGCGGTCGTTCAGCAGATCGTAGAGTTCCTCCGCCGGCTTCTCCTCCCAGAAATGCGACTGGTCTTGATTCAGCTTGCCTTCATCGAACAAACCCCGCCACACCCGCGTCGTCGGAGTCTGGAACATGTAATCGATGTATTGACCGTAGATCCGGTGGGGCAGGTATTGCCTGAGATACACGAAACGGCCGTCCGTGACCGAACGCACCAGGTCGATCCGTTCGTCCATGCGACCGCGGAAGCCATAATTGAAATCGCGCCCCGGTTTCTCGAATTGCCCGGCAAAAGCGATGCCCTGCATCCACTTTTCCGGTTCGATCCCGGCGAGGCTCAGCATCGTCGGAGCGAGATCGACGAAAGAGACGAGACGATCGCTCGTGCCGCCCACCGCGTAGTCATCCGGAGCGAGCGCCTTCCACTTCTCCGGCACATGCACGATCAGCGGCACATGCAGGCCCGAGTGATAAGGCCAGCGTTTGTTCCGCGGCATGCCGGAGCCGTGGTCGCCCCAGTAGAAGATGATCGTGTCGTCGGCGAGGCCCGCCTCTTCGATCTCGCGGAGACGGCCGCCGAGCTGCGCATCCATCATCGTGAGCCGGTCATAGTATTGCGCCCAATCCTTGCGCACCTCCGGCGTGTCGGGATGGTAGGCAGGCACCCGCACCTTCGCCGGATCGTGGATGCGGTTTTCCTCCGGAATCGCATTCCGGATCTGCGATTCGTGGGACAGGGTGGAATTGAAAACCGCGAAGAACGGCTGCCCTTCGGTCCGGTTCCGCCAGTGGGCTTTGCCGCTGCTCTCGTCCCAGACGTCGTCCGTCTTCACGAGGTTGTAATCCTCTTTCGCCGCATTCGTGCAGTAGTAGCCGGCCTCGCGCAGGTAGGCGGGGAACAGTTTCATCCCCTCCGGCAGCGTGGTCTGCGAGCGCATGTGCTCGGAGCCCGTCGAAGGCGGATAAAGCCCCGAGATCACCGTGGTGCGAGCCGGAGCACAGACCGGCGCGTTCGACCAGGCGCGTGTGTAGCGGAGACCCTTGGCCGCGAGCGCGTCAAGATTCGGTGTCGTCGCATAGGTGTCACCGTAGCAGCCGAGATGGGGGCCATTGTCCTCGGACGTGATCCAGAGAAAATTCGGACGATCCGCCGCGAACAAGGGCGTCGTGAGGAGGAGAACAGACAGGGTCCACTTCATGAGTCGGGAGGGTTGGATGGGGGCGAACGGAAACGTTCCCCGTAAACGCCGTCCGACAAGAAAAGTTCCACCCCGATTCGGGCCTGAGGAAGCGAAAACTGCCGCTTGAGTCGATCCGCAAGCGATGCGAATCTTGGATTTCCGTCCCCGTAGTTCAACGGATAGAACGAGGGTTTCCTAAACTCTAAATAGAGGTTCGATTCCTCTCGGGGACGCGTTTCCTTGCCGTTCGTACGGAAACCCGAGGGTTTGATTCGCCGGGCGAATCTACGCCGTTTGCGCCTGCGGCGATTTGGCGAGCCGCTCTGCGGCCGTGGCGTTCCTAAACTCTAAATAGAGGTTCGATTCCTCTCGGGGACGCGTTTCCTTGCCGTTCGTACGGAAACCCGAGGGTTTGATTCGCGCAGCGAATCTACGCCGTTTGCGCCTGACGGCGATTTGGCGAGCCGCTCTGCGGCCGTGGCGTTCCTAAACTCTAAATCCGGGTTCGATTCCCGTCAGGCGCGCGGTTGCCGGGCGACAAGAATGTCGCCCCTCCTTGGATTGCAATGCCCCACCCTCACATCGCCTTCTCTTCCTGCGCGGGCGGAGCTTCCGTGGCTCCGGTGCTTTCCCCTTCGATGACAATGCCCGCCTGGGCGGCGAAGTCGGCGAGGGCGAGCTCTTCCAGCGCGGCGCGTTCCGTCTCCATGCGATCGAGGTCGCTGGTGTCGATGCTGTCCTTGGCGACGCGGGCACGACCTTTGGCGCGATCCTTCTCCTCGCGGACCATGGTCTCGAGACGATTGAGGGTGTCGCCGGCTCCGCCGATCTCGTTGATCATGCCGGCGGCCATTTCATTGAGTTCGGCGGTGGCCTTGGCGATGCGTGTCTGATCGATGTCGCGGGCGAGGGCCTCGATCTTGTCCTGCGCGGCCTTCACGGCGACTTCGCGGGCGTTCTTGAGTTCGGTGTAAGTCTTCTCGGCGTCCTGCAACTCCGCGACGTTTTCGGCATGCCCTTCCTTGATCTGCTGGAGACGCAGGGCGTATTCGCCGGCGAGCTTGCGATTCCCCGCCTTGAGGTGGGCGGAGGCTTTGGCGGTGAGTTCATTGATCTCCTTCTCCTCGCGCTTCACCTGGCTCATGAGCTTTTCGCAGAGGGCGGCATGGGCGGCGAGTCCCTTGTTGTATTCGGAGATCTGCTTGCGCAGGTTTTCGCGCTCGACTTCGAGGAGGGCTTCCGGATTTTTCTTCTCAAGATCGGAAACGAAGAGTCCGAAAAAGCCGCGGATGAGATTGCCAAGTCGTCTGAACATGGCGCTAGTTTGCACCGGGATGCCCGGGGCGAAAAGATGAATTTTCGACCGATTTCGAAGCCCGGAGTCCTCCCCGGCTGCCCCTGATTCCGATCTTGCGGGAAAATCGCGATTCCGATACAGTTCGGCCCCAACCCATGAAACCCGCCGCCTCTCTCGTCCTTCTCTTTTCCCTTGGCTGCTCCCTCGGCCTCGCCCAGGATGCCCCTGCCCCCGCTCCGGAGGCCGCCGCCGAGGCGGGGACCAACAATCTGCCACCGGATCCCTTCGGCGAAATCGGCGAGATCGAAAAGGCCCCCGATTTCACCCTTCCCGTGGACCGTACGCGCGGATCGTTCATGCTCGACGCGAAGGACGGCACCTACGTGCCGGGCAGCCACTTCGCGAACTGGGTCTGGACCCTGAAGGCGGAGCGCTGGGGCAATTTCTACGCGGGACTCGTCTACGACTCGCTCCGTCCCAAGCTGGGCGTGCAGCTGAAGATCGGCGACGCGGCAGTGCTGAAGGGCTACGCGCCGCGCACGAATCCCATTGCCAATGACGAGCCGATGGTGATCGGAGCGGTCTATCTCCCGAAAACGGGTGAATACCCGGTGTCGTTGCTGACGGGCGACCAATCGAACGTACCCGCTTTCAATGTGCGCGGAATCCGCTTCAGCCCCGCTCCAGAGTCGGAGCCCCATGGCCAATCGATCGACGGAATGATCGAACTCGAGGCGAAGACGGCCACGACATACGCCGAGGCGCTGCGCTATGAGCCGAAGCCGGAGAAGAATTGCCTCGGCTTCTGGAAACACAAGGAGGACTGGGCCGAGTGGGTCTTTGATGTCTCGGTGCCCGGTAAGTTCGAGGTTGTGCTGCACTACGGCAGCGGTGCCGGCGAAGTGGGCAACCGGGCCGCCGTCCTCGTGAACGAACACACTTTCGAATTCGATATCGCGGATACGGGAGGCTACCAGAATTGGAAGGAGCTGAAGCTCGGCACGGTGGAGTTGAAGACGAAAGGCGAAAACAAACTTGCGATCGTCCCCCTCGCCTTGAAGGGGGCGGCGCTGATGGACGTGCAAAAGGTGGTCTTGCACCCTGTCAAATGAGGGAGTCGACAGGGTCGCTTGGCAAGAAAGCCGCGACTCTGGCGGGCGGATTTTCCGCCGAATGGCTCGATCCGGTGGCGGTGCGGGAATACCGCCGTCTCCTCCGCTCTCCCTTCGTGGTGACGGCGTTCCTGGGGCTGCACCTGGTGGCCCTGCTGGCAGTGATGATGGAGTCGGGGATCGTCGCTCTGTGGGTCGCGGGCGGCGGTGGATCGCTGCCTCCGATGGAAGGTTTGTTGGCGGCGGTGAACACGGTGATCTTCGGTGGACTCCTGCCCTTGGCTCATTTCTCTTCGCTGCAGAGCGAGCTGGGGCGCGGACGCAACGCGGAGTTGTTGGTGATGGCGGGCCTCGATCCCTGGCGGATCGTGGGCGGAAGGGTGCTCGCGGCCACGGGGATCGGAGCGTTGCTGCTGGTCTCGGTGCTGCCGTATTGGATGTTGCGTTATTTTCTGGGCGGCTTCGACGTGATGGAATTTTGCGGCATGCTGCTGCAGTGGCTGTTCTCGAATCTATCGATGAACGCGATCGTGATCGGGGCCTCCGTTTTCGCACCGGTCGCCGGCCGGGCCTGCCTCATCCTCGCCTGCCTCGCGGTGCGTCAAATGCTGGAGCTGCCCTACGAGATGAGCGCCAAAGGGCTCCTCGGCATCGACTTGCCGGCATGGGTGGGAAAAGTCATGATCGCCCTCCTTTTTACAATCGCCGGCGGCATGATCGGGATCGCGAAGATGCACCCGATGCGACACGCGGCGGGGCGCGACGAGTCCAGACTGGTCGTGGTCCTGCTGCTGCTCTGCGTCCCCTTTCTTCATTCGTTGGCTTTTGCGTTTGGAGGTGCCCTTGGGGGCCTGGCGGCGCTTCTGGGACTGATCTTTCTTTTCTACCAGATCGCCCCGCTCCCCCGGCGAAAAAAGAGGTTGAAGCATCGCGGTGGAGGGACTCTTTTGGGCACTCCATGACGGCCACCTCCGAACTTTACGCCACGGTCCTCTCCGTTTTCGCGACGGAGGGTTGGTCTTGCGAAGAGGTGGCGGGACGTGAGGTGGCGCGGGCCGGCTTCGAAGCCCATCACACGCGGGTGGATTTGCACGTGCAGGTGTTTTCCGCGCTTTCGGCGGTATCGGTCGTGTCGGAGTCCCCCCTCACCTGCCCGGGGCCGGCCCATCGTGAACGCCTCGCGGAGCTGCTGATGCGGGTGAACCAGACGCTGACCGTAGGGAACTTCGAGCTCGACTGGGATGCCGGCCGGCTCTTTTTCCGGGTGACGAATCTCTTTCCGACACCGCAGGGCAATCCGGGAATCATCCGAGGCTTGATCCACACGACGGTGGGGGAGATGGATCGCATCGCCCCGCTCGAGGCGATCCTGCTGCGGGCGGATGGTGCCGCGCTCGCATCTCTCGATGTGGCGGCGCTTCTGCGGCGCGAGGATCTGCTGCCAGAGGTGCCGGTCCCCGATTCGCCGGCATCGTGATGGAGGACGAGTATCCAATCGACGATGGGATTTACGTGCTGAAAGGAGGCCGTCGCCTGGGGCCGTTCACCGTGGAGAACCTCCTCGATGGACTCGAAAGCGGCGATTTTTCGGAAGACGATGTCTGCCTGAGACCGGGAGCGACGGATTGCGAACGACTCCGCGAGATTCTCGATTGGGAAGAAGAAGCGGAGGCGGCTCCCGACGAAGAAGACGAAGACGATTTCGAGGAGTCCGGATCCGAATTCGGAGAGGACGATTTCGAAGACGAGGCTCCGGAAGTGGACGAAGAGGAGGAGGAGCGCACCTCCCATGGACGCCCAACCGCTTCTCCATCCCGACTCGCCTCGAACCGGCTCCTCTATGCGGGGCACCCATCGGTGTTGAATTACCCGCTCGCTCTCGGGGCTCTCGTCTTCGGGATCACGGGAGGCATCTGGGTCTACCGGATCGATCCGAATCTCACGCTCGCCGGCCTCGCGCTGGCGGTGGCAGGCTTGGTGAGATTGAGCTTTGTGCGCTTCACCCACGATTACCACATCCGCCCCCGCCGTATCGAGGTGACGACCGGCTTCATCGCCCGCAGTTCGCGGGAAGTCCGCATTGAGGACATCCGCTCGATCAACGTGACGTGCCGCGGATTGCTCGGCTTGTTCGGCATTGGCACGGTCGATTTCCTGACCTCGGGCGATACCCCCGAGATCACCTTCGAGCGCATCTGGGCGGCGCAGAAGATCAAGAAGCTCGTCCGCAAGCTGCAGGATACGGCGGAGTGAGGCGGCATCCCCGGTGGCGGGACGGTCAGCCCATCAGGGCGTGCAGGCCGAGCGCGATGCGGCAGGTGATCCAGAGGATCGAGCCGGCCATGAGGACGACGTAGACCCCGTTGACGAGACGGGCGAACTGCGAACGCTGCAGCTGCCGACGGTAGCGCTCGGAGATCCAGATGAAAGTGACGAGGATGGGGAGAAAGAGCGACGTCGTCATCGCGCTGTGGGGAATCACGGGATTGCCCACGCCGGAATAAAAGAGGGTGATGGCGATGACGATCCCGAGGAAAAGCAGCATCCAACGCGCGCTCGTCCCGCGCACCTGCCAGATCTCGTCACTCTGGTGCATCGCAGCCCATCGATGGATGCCGGCGATCACCATAAAGACAAAGGCGCCGTAGACGAGGATCCATCCACCGCGTCCAAGCACGCTCGACTTGACCTGGGCAAGGGCGCCGTCGGTACCGCGTTCGATCAGCGAAGAGAATCCATTTTCTTTCACGAAGCGGACGATACCGGGCTTTTCGCCGGCGGGAATGCCATTGAGTTCGGCCTTGCCCGGGTGCTGCTGCTGGAAAAGCGCGGCCTCGGTCGGTGAATCCAGCCAGATGAAGTACTTCTGATAGGAATGGAGCGGATCGCCGAAATTCGCGGCGGCATAGCTGAGGCGCGGCCCGGTGATGAGGAGAAACGCGGCGATCGTCATCGCGAAGCCGACAAGCTGGTTCGAGGGCGACCAGACCCCGGCATCCTGCCGGTCCTTGCGCGAGCGAAAAGCGATCCAAAGCGAGCGGATGAGGGAGACGAGAAGAAAGCCGAGAGCGATGGGCCAGATGAACGGCTTGGCGAGATAGCTGAGACCCAGCAGGATCCCGAAGGCGCCGTAGAGCCAGAGATGATTCTGACGGATCAGACTC
Organism: Verrucomicrobiales bacterium; assembly: GCA_016795385.1. Lineage (GTDB taxonomy): Bacteria > Verrucomicrobiota > Verrucomicrobiia > Verrucomicrobiales > DEV007 > Arctic95D-9. The sequence continues at coordinate 28,081 of JAEUHI010000070.1, forward strand.
AACGCGCATAGCCAGGTGAGCACGACGAGAAGGTAGTAGATGGCATCCGGACTGAAATAGGCGGACCGCTCGAGGATCACTCCGAATCCCCCCATCAGGACCACGGCCATCGCGCCGGAAAAGGAGAACGCTCGCGCCGCGGCCAGTGCGAAACCTAGAAGAAGGCAGCCTGAGACAATGAAATTCATCCATTTTCCCGCCTCGAAGACTTCATCCGGAGGTTGGTTGGAGTGACGCCGCAGCAACCACGGAAACAGCGGATCGACCATGCCATCGGTGTATTGCGGGAGCAGATTCGTGAATTCACCGAGGATGGATGGCCGCTCGCGCTCCGCTCCGACGGAAGCGGAGCGGTAAACCGCATCGATGAAAGCGGCCTGGGTGCTGTTGGTGCGGTCCGTGTTCTTCCCGAGGATGAGGACGGCTCCGAGATAGGAATAGGCCCACGCGTAGAGAACGAGCGTGCCGAGAAACACGATCCAGAGGGCGAGCGTCTTGCGCGATCTCCCGGGATTGGAGGGATCCGCGCTCATGATTCGCCGTCGCGGAGACGGGAGAGCCGGGATTCGGACTCGGAGACGAAGGCCTCCGATTGGCGGTATCGGATCAAGTCCGCCACTTTTGCGGCGTCGCGCCTCGATGCCTCGATCACCTGCAGTTCGACCCGGCCGACGGAAGCTCCGGGGAAATCATCGAGTTTTTCCGGACATCGGGTCTGAAAGACGAGCACCTTTGGACGAAACCACTTCGAGAGATATTCGACCCTCTCGACCTCGGCGTAGGTGAAAGGCACGACGAGGGCGTTGCCTTTGCGGAAAGCCCGGTCGCGGACCTTGAATTGCAATTCCACCGCATCCCGACCGCAGTAGAGTTTTCCCTCGACGTGATCGTATCCGAGGGGATCGGTCGCGGGATTTTCGAAGGAGACTGAAAGTTCGTCGTACACGGGTGGACCAAGCTGCCGCTGATTGCGGGAATCTCCGTTATTCTAGGGGCGTCGAAAGCACCTCCGCAAGGGCCTTTCTCCATCGCGCGACCTCTTCCTGATCGAGCGGTCGCGGCATGCGGAAGCCCGCGTAGAGTTCCGCCACTCCCTCGCCACCGCGGATGAGACAACGCCAGGCCCCGCCATCCGTGGAAACCTGGGTCGCGCGCCCATGCTCGAGACCAAGGAGCAGGTCGGTTTTGCCGGCGACTTCCAGCAGCAGAGCGGTCTCGAGATCCGCGTCGCTTCCGCTCTCGGATTGGGCGAACAGCAAAAAACCATCCCGATCACTGATCGCCGCGGCTGAAGCCCCCAATTCGGTGCGGGCCCGGACGACGTAGCGCTCGATGCGTTCGGTCAGTGTCAGGGGCTCCGGAGCCACCGCTTCGACCCGCTCGCGATCGTCCGTCAGCTCAATGGTCTCGATCACTGGGGCGACCGTTTCCTCCTCGAACTCCACCGGCGTTTCCCGGGCGACGAGCGCGGTTTCCTCCCGGGATGGGGACGTGCTCTCCTCGGGCGCAGACTCCTCACGATGGATACGCAAGAGTCTTCCCTGCTCGACTTTGGCCCGAGCTTCGGCAAGGGCGATCAGGGCACGATCCGCGTCGCGCTCGGACAACGAGGGATTCCGCGGCACAAAATCATCGGAGTCGTCGAGAAAAAGCGGCACCTCCCTCATCACTTCCTCTGGTGCCGCGGAAACGATCACCTCCGGCTCAAGGGCGGGATCCGGGAAGGAATCTCCGGGCTCTTCCCATGGAAGGATCGGCTCGGTTGGACCGGACGCTTCCTCAGCTGCCGCGATTTCTTCCGAGGTGTCCTCGCCTGGCTCGATCGTCACAGGCAACTCCTCAACACACTCGGGCAGAGGAGGAGGGGCTTCCTCCATCTCAGGCAATGACCCGGCCGGTTCCAAGGTCTCCAGAATCTCGATTTCAATGACCTCGTCGGTCAAAGCTTCGATCGGAGGAAGCGACGGATGCACCGGCGACGGAGCTTCCGCGATCTCATCCGCCTCATCGACGGGATCGAAATCCTCATCGCTTTCATCGTCAAACTCGAAGACCGCGAGGGGCGCCGTCTCCGGAACCTCGGCCAAGGGCGGCATCACGGACGGACCAACCTCTGGGGAAGACGGCGATTCCGCAATCCCCCCGGATGGGTCTGAAGGTGGGGGGGCCGTCCGCCCCTCCGAAGCACCGGCCGCCGGCTCCGTTGCCGGAATCGAATCCGTCGCCGCTTTTTTGGGTCGAGCTGCATTCCGGCGCCCCTTGCCCTTCCGGGCAGGTGAAAAGGAGCCGACGAGTTCATCGAGCTCGTCCCGGTCAATCCACGAGTCTCGCATAATCGTCGCGGGTCGTCAGAGGGGATTCTTCGTCGTAAAGGCTGAGCCGCGACTCCATCTCGGCCGCCAATTGATCGAAGATCAGGGATGAGGCGGAAGGTCGCTCGCGCAGCATCGCCACGGTCACGCCGAGACGGCTGGCTTCGCGAAAATCCCGATGCACGGGGATCACCGTCTCGAGCACCAGTTCGAGCGGGAGCAGATCGCGGAACTCCCGTTGATCGACGAGATTGGAAGGATCATCGGGATCGGTCATGGCGAGAAGGAATCCCGCGAGACGCGGAGCTTCCTCGCCTTCACGGCCCGATCTCGCCGCCGCGACCATCCGGAGAATCTGCGGCAAACTCCGGAGACAAAGAGGACCGGGCTGCTGGGGCACGAGCAGGGAATCGACACATCGCGCGAGTCCCATCGTCACATCGTGCATGCCGCTCGGCGTATCGTAGATGACGAGATCGTAAGCCAAGTTGGAAAATTGTTCGTCGAGCCTGGCAATGGCCTCGGTATCCCTCGCCGCGGCCGACATCATCCCTCCGTGGAGGAGTTGCTCGACGGCCTTGCGCGATCCGCGGGTCAGAAGCGAAAGGCCCGGCAACCGGGTCTGGATGATCGCCTCCTCGATCGACAAAGAGGGGGCGGAACCGGAGTCCGGAAGAAAATTGTAGAATCCCGGAGCGTCCTTCGATCGTTCCGTCAGGGAAAAGCCCACGCCTCCCTGGGGATCCGCATCGACGAGGAGCACTTTCCATCCGCGCTTGGCGAGCGAGTAGCTCAGGTTGACGGCGATGGTCGTCTTCCCGACTCCTCCTTTTTGGCTGATCAATGCTAGTGTGGCCACGACGGAAAGTTGAATTTCAGCAAGATAACCCCAATCCGGCCTCCCACGAAAAGATTTGTTCCCTCATTGGCGCTTTTCCGGGCAAAAATATTGTATGAGGGATGGGGATTTTGTATGCTTGGGATTCTCCCAGATGTCTGAAATGATGAATTCTTCGAAAAACCTCCCCTTCCTTTGCTTGGCCACCTTTCTTTTGGCGGCGCTCCCGCTCCGCGCCGACGAGATCAGACTGAAATCGGGCCAGACCCTGACCGGCCGTATCACCTACGATGCGGGCGACATCGTGAAGATCGAAATCCCGATCTCCGGATCCATCAAGGAAACCAAGATCATCGGTCGCGCCGATATTCTGGCCATTCTCAAGGACGCTCCCGACGACGTGGAATTCAACAAGATCCAGACGCTGGTCCCGACGGCTTCCCTCGTCTCCGTGGAAAATTATCGGAAAATGCTCGAAACCGGGCCGGAAGCCTTCCTGAGAAATTTCCCGGAAAGCAAACACACTGCCAAAGTCAAAGAGATCCGGGCCACCCTGGCGGAAGAGCTCGACAAGGTGGAACGCGGCTTCATGAAACTCGAGGGCGAGTGGCTCAGCCCCCAGGACAAGGTCGCTTTCAAGGAGTTGATCGAATCCAAGATCCGGTTCCTTCGCATGGAGGCCAGCGCCAAGGGAAACAACTACAGCCAGCTCATCGCCGCCATGCGCGAGTACGAGGTGATCGAAGAAAACTATTTCGGATCGCCCGCCTTCCCCAAGGCCGTGGAACTCGCCAAGCAGGTCGTGCCCACCCTCGGCCGGCAGCTCCAGTCCATGGCGGCGGCCGTTGATTACCAGAATGCGGAATACGAGAAAGCCCTCGCTGCCTCGACCCCAGAGGCACGGACACAACTGACGGCGGCGCGCGCCCGCGAAGACCAAGCCTACTCCCAGGCGATCGAAGCCGACAAAAAGGCTGGTGTGAAGTGGGTCCAGTTCAATCCGCGGAACAAGCAGGGCATCGAGGAAGCGCTGCGCCTGGCCGCCACGGAGTTGCCCCGGATCCAGGCTTTCGACACCGAAGCCCTTTCCAAACAGGCGGAGCTTCTGGTCGAGGCCGACAAATTGATCGCCGCTGACAACATCGCCGACGCACGGACGAAGGTGACGGAAGCGATGGCGATCGTCGGTCAGAAGCCCGCAGGCGATACCTCGAAGTCCTCCAAATCGAAGTCCTCCTCAAAGAGCAAAGACGGGGCCAAGGCCGGTTCCTACATCGCGGCCTTGAACACGAAGATCAACGATCGTGTTGCCGCCGAGCAGGAGAAAGCCAAGGCCAAGGCCGCTGCTTCCGAGTCCGAAGCCCTTACCGCCAATCTCCGCAAAACCGAGGATGGCAAGGGCGAGGCCCCGGCCGAGGCGGAAGCTGAAAAGCCGGAAGGCGAAGCCGACGCAGCCAACCCGGAAGAGGCCAAGGAAGGTGAGATGAAGGAAGAGACGGCGGACGCCGAAAAGCCCGTTGTCGACGAATTCGCCGCGCTCGGAGCATCGAAGAGCTCCAAATCCAAATCGGCGGAAAAAGACAAGGAGAAGTCCAAGGAGACCTCGAAAAAATCGAAGTCGAAATCGAAAAGCGACGAAGAAGAAGATGAGGAAGAGGGTGAAGAGGTGGAGAAGAAACCCCGCCCCGCCCCAGTCGTTGAGGAGGAAGGGCTTCCCTTCTGGGTCATTCCCGGCGGAATCACCCTGCTCGCCGTGATCGGCATCGCCGTGATGAAATTCCTTGGTCTCGGCGGTAAAAAGAGCGAGGATTGAACTCTCTCTTCATCGAACGAGCGATGATCCCCGCTCCGGTATCGCCGGACGCGGGGATTTTTTTGGCGCACGCTCAAACCAAACCAAAGGAACGGTCCATCGCCGAAGCCACTTGGGTCAAATACGCCAGGTCCCCTCCCCCAACTTCCGCGGCGCACCAGCCATGGAATCCGATTTCAAGAAGCGCCTTCACGACATCCGGGTAATCGATGTCTCCTTCGTCAATGGGAGTGAATTTGTTGTCGGCACGGGAAAAGCCCTTCACATCGAGCTTGGTGATCCGCTTGCCGAGCGTCCGGATCCAATCACCGGCGTTCCCGTACTTCCAGTGGTTGCCAATGTCGAACTGCATCCCCACCCAGGGCGACGAAAACTCATCGATGTATCGGGCGAAAAGATCAGCGGTTTGATCGGCACCGCCGGCGTGATCGTAACAAAACTCGTTCCAGACATTTTCCACCGCGATGCCAACCCCGAGGCGGGCGGCAAGCGGGATTGCCTGACGGATGTTCTCCACGCTGCGGGACCAAACTTCCTCATGGGATCCGTCTTTTCCATGTCCGACCACAAGCAGCACCGTGTGGCCACCCACGGCATGGGTCGCTTCCAGTGCCGCCAGCAAAGTCTCCAGAGCTTTTTGCCGGACCGCCGGATCCGGGTCCGAGTGCCGAACACCCCAGTGATCGGCACAGACCGTGCCATCGACCGGTAAACCCGTCGCGGCAATGGCTTTCCGGACCTCGTCGACGTCATATCCCGGAGCGTTCAGTTCCACGCCGTCAAAGCCAGCCTGCTTGGCAATCGCGAACTTTTCGGAAAGGTTCGATCCATCCCGGATCATCCCGATCTTGAGCGTCTTGTAAAAGCGCCCCTTCAGCGTCCCCGCGGAAGCAGTCCCTCGGGGATTTTCCGCGGCGCGGGCGAAAGGCAAGGCAAGAGCCGCCGGTGCCAAAGCGGCGGCGGCAAGAAACTGGCGTCTGGGATATCGATTCATCGCCGCCCATTGACGCAAGATCCCGGCAACCCGTCAAGCCTCCCGCGATACGCGGATGAGTAGCGACGAGCCGCTTCCGCGCCGTGAAGAGACCGACGTGCCCATCCCGCTCCGCAACTCGGCCGGTGAAAATTCCAGGGATCCGGGCACAAAAAAACCGCCCTGCGAACAGGGCGGTTAATTTTTAACCTGGCAGCGACCTACTCTCACATGGCCTATCGCCACACTACCATCGGCGCTAAAGCGTTTCACTTCCGGGTTCGGAATGGAGCCGGGTGGTTCCGCCTTGCTATGGCCACCAGAATCCCGCACCCATCCTTGACGGGGGCGGACCTCTGAAGGTCATCCAGGAATCCTTTTCGATATTCGAACCGGATCTCTGACAACTGTATAAGAAGAAAACAACAACTACTTGGAAGAAAAGAGGCTGAAACAAGCCAAACGGATGATTAGTACTGCTCGGCTGAATCTATTACTAAACTTATACCTGCAGCCTATCGACGTGGTAGTCTTCCACGATCCTTCGGGGAGAATTCATCTTGGGAATCGCTTGACGCTTAGATGCTTTCAGCGCTTATCGAGTCCGCACATAGCTACCCAGCCGTGCCCTTGACAGAACAACTGGTGCACCAGAGGTGCGTCATTTCCGGTCCTCTCGTACTAGGAAATGAACCCCTCAATTCTCCTACGCCCACAGAGGATAGAGGACCGAACTGTCTCGCGACGTTCTGAACCCAGCTCGCGTGCCGCTTTAACTGGCGAACAGCCAGACCCTTGGGACCTTCTCCAGCCCCAGGATGCGACGAGCCGACATCGAGGTGCCAAACCGCGCCGTCGATATGAACTCTTGGGCGCGATCAGCCTGTTATCCCTAGAGTACCTTTTATCCGTTGAGCGATAGCAATTCCAC
>JAEUHI010000033.1 GCA_016795385.1 Verrucomicrobiales bacterium
CGCGGCGAGGAGGCGCAGTCCGTCCTCCAACGAAAAGACCCCGGCGTGACAGGCGGCGACAAATTCACCGACGCTGTGGCCGATCATCGCGGCGGGTTCGAGACCCCAGTGACGCCAGAGGTCGGCGAGGGCGTATTCGATGACGAAGATCGCGGGCTGGGCGAGCACGGTGTGCTTCAGTTGCTCCGCGGCGGCTTCGAGATCGGTGCCCTCGGCAGGGTAGAGGACTTCGGTCAGGCTGAGCCCGAGATAAGGATGCAACAGCTCGGAGCAGCGGTCGATGGTCTCGCGGAAACGCGGCTCGCTCTCGTAGAAGGCGCGGCCCATGTTGACGTGCTGCGAACCCTGGCCAGGGAAGAGGAAATGCACCGGCGGATTGCTGCGTTCGGCGACGCCACTGACCCCGGCCCCGGAGCGGAGCGCGTCCGCGAGCGACGCGAAATCGGGCGCGGCAACGGCACGACGGCAACGGAAGGGTTTGCGTCCGATCGCGAGGGTCCAGGCCGCGTCGGCGGCTTTTGTTTCGCCGGGATTGGAGGCGAAATTCGCGAGATTCGTCGCGGCGGCGGCGAGCGCTTCCTCGGTGCGGGCGGAGAGCAGGAAGAGTTGGTTCGCTCGCGGCGAAGGTGTCGAGACGACGGCGGGTGCCTCTTCGAGAATGACGTGCGCGTTCGTTCCTCCGACCCCGAAGGCGCTGATCCCGGCGCGGCGCGGCTGGCCGTGGCGCCCCTCGGTCCAGGGTGTGAGCTTCGCGTTCACGTAGAAGGGGCTGTTCGCGAAATCGATCTTCGGATTGGGCGTTTGATAGTGCAGGATCGGCGGAAGGGTCGCCTTTTCCAGCGAGAGCGCCGTCTTGATGAGGCCGCAGACGCCCGAGGCCACGTCGAGGTGACCGATGTTCGTCTTCAGCGAGCCGAGGGCGCAGAATTGTTTTTCCGAAACCCCCGCGGCGCGGAAGGCTTTGGTCAGGGCGGTCACCTCGATGGGATCGCCGAGCGGCGTGCCGGTGCCGTGTCCCTCGATGTAGCCGATCGACGAGGCCTCGACGCCCGCGTCGCGGTGCGCCATGCGGATGACGTCGACCTGGCCCTCGACGCTCGGGGCGGTGTAGCTGTGCTTCACCCCGCCGTCGTTGTTCATCCCGGTGCCGCGGATGACGGCGTGGATGTGGTCGCGGTCTCGGACCGCGTCGCTGAGGCGCTTCAGCATGACGACGCCGGCGCCGTTGCCGAAGACCGTGCCTGTCGCTTTCTCATCATAGGCGCGGCAATGGCCGTCGCCCGAGAGCATGCCTTGCTCGGTGTAGAAGTAACCGCGCTTCAGTGGCAATGTCAGGGTGATGCCGCCGGCGAGGGCCATGTCGCAGAGTCCCGAGCGGATCGCGCGGCAGGCTTCGATGATCGCGACCATGGAGGTCGAGCAGGCCGTCTGCAGGGTCATCGCAGGACCGCGCAGGTTCATCTTGAAGGCGACGCGGGTGGCGAGGTAGTCCTTGTCGTTGCCCAGCTCGCATTGCAGCGATCCGACCTGGATTTGCGGGATGAGATTCGCGAGAAACTCGCGGTCGGTGCAGAGATTCGTCAGCAGATAGGTGTCGAAATAGGCCCCCGCATAGATGCCGATGCGCTGGGTGTGGGTCTCGGGCGTGTAGCCGCTGCGCTCCATCGCCTCCCAGGCGAGTTCAAGGAAGACGCGCTGCTGCGGGTCCATGATCTTCGCGTCCTTGGGCAGGATGCCGAAGAAATTGGCGTCGAACTTGTCGATGTCGTCGACAAGGCCCTTCGCGGGAACATAGCCGGGTTTCCCGAACTCCTCGGGATACTCGATTTCATCCTGACGGAAGTACGAAATCGATTCGACCCCATCAACGAGATTCCGCCAGAAGGTGTCGGGATCGTTCGCCCCGGGGACACGCAAGGCCACGCCGATCACGGCCACGGCATCGTCGTCGGAAGTGCGCGGATGCTCGGTGGAGGTGATGGAAACCGTGGACGCCGTCCGTTCCGCCTCGAGCTTCGCGGCCTGCGCGGCGATCGTGGGCAGCTCAAAAAGTTCGACCAGCTCCAGGGCCGTGCCGAATTCGCGGCGAAGCGCGGCATGGAGGCGAACGAGCTGGATCGAGCTGCCGCCGAGGGCGGAGAAGGGATCCTCAAGCCCAACATCCTCCAGTCCGAGAATGCCGCGCCAGATTTCGGCGAGTCGCGTCTGCGTTTTCGTGCCCGGCTTGACGAAGGCTTGGGCGATCTCGGGACGCGGACGTTTCGTCGCGGTGAGCAAGGTTTGCAACGCCTGGGGATCGCGCAGTTCGGTGGCAATGCGTTGGGCGAGGGCGGCATCGAAGAGGGGACCGCTCGATTTTGTCGCTGCCGTGGTGGTTTTGTCAGGAGTGGCCAAAGCCTCCGTTTCCTCCGGCACCGGCGAAAGAGTCGCGATCGTCGCTGCATCGAGGGTGAATCCGCCGAGTCCCTCGAAGAAACGTCGCACCGGTTCGTTGCGATCCGTTTCGGTGAAGGCAATCGACAAAGTTTTCGCTCCCGCCGCCAAGGCCCGTTCGGCGAGTGTCTTGAGCATGACCCGCTCGACGCCCTTGCCCATGGCGCGGCAGCTCAGAAGAAAGAGCGAAACCGATAGGGTTGAGCCGTCGACTTGACCCTCTTGCATCGCCCCGACGAGGCCATAGTCGCCGAAACGGTCCCGGACTTTGACGGACAGGCAGGAAGTTCCCGCGAGTTCGCCTTCGGAAAGGCGCATGGGATTGGCGTTGAATTGATTGGTCCGCTTCGTGAGCTGGGCGACCCGGGGTAGATCTTCGGCCGACGTCTCCGAAATATCGATCTGCAGATCCAGTCCCCGGAGGAAGTCCGCGAAACTCGGCGCGGCGGCGCGCAGGTCGTGGCGTTCCGATTCCTGCCGGTAAAACTCGGCGCGGGCGGCGTCCTCGGCCGTGGCGGGCAGCGTGTCGAGCGGCCAGAGGTGGACGAGGAAGGCGGGAATTTCGTCCGCGTTTTCGGGCAATGTCAGGGCGAGCACGCCCGGGGCGTTGGCCGTGACCTCGCCGATCTCGGCGGGGTTGTCGTCGAGGAAAACGAAGCTATCGAGGCCCAGGTTCAGCTCGGCGGCCAGCTCGCGGAGGCTCTGCGACTTGGGATTCCAATTCGCCTTCCAGCCTGAGAAATCCGCTTTTGTCAGGAGAAGATCATCGGCCCGCTCGGCGAAGACACGATCGACATCGGCTTCCTGGTTCTTCGAAACGAGGACGAGGAGCAATCCTTCGCGGCGTTTTGCGAGAGCGAACTCGCGCAGCGCCCGGTAGGGTCCCTCAAGCTGGATGCCGGTGGCGCCATCTTCTCCACAGACCCCGCCCCAGAGCGTGTTGTCCGCGTCGAGGGCGAGTACCTTCACCGGCGGCCGCGACCGCAGGCTGAGGGCGCGTACAATTCTTGTCGCGGCCGCGACAAAGATTGTTTCGGTGTAGGGGATGTGGCCGGAGGCGTCGGACTCGGGATCGAAGATGTCCGCGACGGGATAGAACGCGGCGAGTTCCGCGTCGGTCACGAGATCGACGTTCGCGAGTCCGGAGAGGGGACTGGTGAGCGGCGTGAGATCGGCGACGGGCGACTGATCCGGGCAGAGGATCACGAGCTGAGTCGCGACGGATCGTACCGCGAGGGCGGCAATGGCTTGTCCCGTTTCGGCGAGGGCCTCACCGAGGTCGGAGGGGCGGATGAGAAAGACGTTCATCCCGCCCGCGGGGTTGCGGCTGCTCTCGCTGCTGGGATCAAGCGCCTCTTGCAAGACCTGGCCGTAGTCGGCAAAGGAGACGCGATGGCCGAGCCCGAGCGTGTCGAGCCAGAACGCGAGCGGGCCACGGAGAGGCTCCGCGGTGAAGGTCGCGCTGATGCGAAGGTGGTTCTGTGAGGATGTGCTCAGGATTTCAGGACTTCGGATTCAGGCAGGCGAGGGCGGGGAAATCGCGACGCCATTGCAGGAGCGCCTCGCGGTCGAGATCGGCATGGAGGACGCAGGGTTCGTCTCCGGCCTGGGCGAGGACTTCGCCCTTGGGGCCGACGATGAGGCTCGCCCCGGGATAGGAGAGATGCGGATCGCTGCCGGCGCGATTCACGCCGACGACGTAGGCGAGATTCTCAATGGCGCGGGCGCGGAGCAGCGTGATCCAATGATCGACGCGGGCGACGGGCCAGTTCGCGATCACGACAAAGAGTTCGGCTCCGAGCGCGGTGGCTTCGCGGAAGGGCTCGGGGAACCGCAGGTCGTAGCAGATGAGCGGCGCGACTTTCCAGCCGTTGATTTCGAAAACGACGGCTTTGTCTCCAGCAGGATAATGATTCGCCTCCTGGGCGAGGGGGAAGGGATTGCGTTTGCGGTAGCGCGCAACTTCGCCTCCATGGGGTCCGAAGCAGACCGCTTCGTTGGCACCGAGGGCGGGGTTTTCGTTTTGAGAAGCGATCCCGGCGATGACGTGGGAGTGATGCTTCCGTGCGAGACCGGAGAAGAATTCCTCGGATTCGCCACCCCGTGCTTCAGTAACGGCGGCGGTATTCATCGTGAAACCGGCGGTCGAGAGCTCGGGAAAGACGAGCAAGGAACCCGCGTCGATCTTGGATCCCGCGAGCAGCGAACCGATGCTTGCGAAGTTGGCTTGGCGATCTTCCCAAGCGATGTCTGTCTGTAATCCGACGACGGTCATGAGTCTCTCAATTGCGAATTTAGATCTCAGTTCTGAAAATTATCGCAATTCTGGAATAAGTTCAACGTAATTTCAATAAATTCTGCAATTTCTTCGGGCGAGTTAATTGCCAATAATAATAGTTTTTATGGTAAATGCAAGAAACGAAGCTTTTAAAAATGTTTTCGAGGAAGGATTTACCTTGAAGAGACGGCGGATGGATCACGAGAATGTCGGGATCCATGTCCTTCCGTCGCCGTCTCCGGCTGGACCTGAGTCCAGCCTTGGGTGCCCTTCTCGCTCTCTCCGGCGTGATGGTTTACTGCGATCTTGTTTCGGGAGGAGTTTTTCCTTGGTCCGTGGAAGCGGCCTTCGGGATGGGGATGCGTTTTTGCCTGCTCTGGTGGGTCTGGTCGGACGCGGTGCGGCGACGCTACGCCCTGATGCCGGTGTGGGGCACCTTCATGGTGTTGGATACCGGGAGCACCACATTGGTCTATCTGTTCGCCTCCCGCGGATGGTGGGGAATCGTGACGCTCGTGCTCTACGCCGTCGCTTTCACCTCGGTGAGTTGGCTGGTGGCGTGGCTCGTTTAGATTTCCCGTTGGAGGAAAAGGCCGCGGCGGAGAGTTCCGCGTAATAAGGCGAGATCTCGAGCAGCTCGTCGTGGGTGCCGCTGGCGAGGACTTCACCGGCCCGCATCACGTAGATCTTGTCGGCCTCGACGATGGTCGAGAGCCGATGGGCGATGACGAGACAGGTGCGGTTTTTGCGCAGTTCTTCGAGCGCGCTTTGGATGAGATGCTCGCTCTTGGTATCGACCGCACTGGTGGCCTCGTCGAGGAGAAGGATGGGGGCGTCTTTCAGAAACGCGCGTGCCATGGCGAGGCGCTGGCGTTCTCCTCCGCTGAGGCGCATGCCACGTTCTCCGACTTCGTGATCGAGCCGGCCCTCGAGGCGTTGCACGAACTCATCGGCGCAGGCGAGCCGCAGCGCCGCCCAGATTTCGTCATCGGTGGCGTCGTGTTTGCCGAGGAGGAGATTGCCGCGCACCGTGGTGGCGAAAAGGAAGGCATCCTGGGTGACGTAGGCGATGGCATCGCGCAGACTGATTTTCGAGTAGTCGGTGAGCGGTCGGCCATCGAGGAGGATGCGTCCCTCGTCGGGATCGTAGAAGCGGTTCAGCAATTGGAAGATCGTGCTCTTCCCGGAACCGGTCGCGCCGACGATGGCGACGGTCTGCTGCGGCATCACTTCGAGGGAAACCCCGTTCAAAATGGTGCGTCCGGGGCCATAGCCGAAGACGACGCGCTCAAAGCGGATCTCGCCCTGGACTTCGCCGATGACCTCGCCCGATTCGAGATCCTCCTCGCCCGCTTCGTCGAGCACCTCGAAGACGCGGCGCGCGCTCGCCATGCCGGTGACGAGATTCTGATTCACGCCGTGCAGGCGGGTGATGGGTTCGTAAAGGAATCCGGTGAGGAGAATGAATTTCATCAATTCACCAAGGGTCAGGCGTCCCTCGACGCACCAGGCCGCACCCACGGCGAGGAGAATGACGAGGCCGGTGCTCCCAAGGAAACTCATGAGCGGGCCGTAGACCGCGGCCGCGGCCATCATGCGCTGCTGCACGGCACGGAAGCCACGGCTCGTCGCGTCGAAGCGATCCTGCTGGCCGTCCTCGTAGGTGTAGCTCTTGATCTGGCGGATCCCGGCAATGGTGTCGAAGAGCATCGCGTTCATTTCCGCCGAGGCTTCGCGGGATCGTTTCGCGCGCGGGGCGAGGAGCCGGGAGTAGATCCACCCACCCGCGGCCAGGAGCGGCGTCGGCAGGAGGATGAGCCAGGTCAGTGGTACGTTTGTGAGGAACATCACGACCGTGGTGATCGCGATCTGCAGGATCGCGGTGACGCCCTGCTCGATGCCTTCGAGGACGACACGCTGGGTCGCCGGGACGTCCTCGGCCATGCGGGTGAGCACGTCGCCCGAGCTTCGCTGATCGAACCACGCGAGCCCCAGCCTAGCGATCTTGCGATGGAGCCGGGCCCGCAGGTCGTAGATCATGCGTTGCTCGAAGATCGAATTCACCCGGGTGCGGAGGTAGAAAAGGAATTCGCGCGCGGCATAGGCACTGAGCGCGAGTCCGGCCGCCTGCCAGACGAGATCCGCCTTTCCATTTGGAATGATGTCGTCGATGAACCATTGCATCACTCCCGGAAAGACGAACATCAGGAGTGTGCCGCAGGCGGCAAGGAGGAATTGCAAAAGCGCAATGCGCCAATGCCCGAGGGCAAAGGCGAGGAGGCGTCGGGCCGGAGAGGGCGGTGTCGTCAAAGCGTCGGGATCGTCGGCGCGGCGCAGCTCCGATGCAAGAGGAGAGCGGGAAGGAAACCGCGGGTTTCTTCGCGATCCGATTGAGTCACTCCAAGGCGATCGCGACCGCCACGAAGACGATCACGGCCATGCCGAGGGCACCCATGATGATGCCGAAAATGGCGCGGCCCATCCCGTGTTTGGGATTGGCGGTGAGGCGGCTGCGCCGGATCTCCCTCACCCCGAGGATGCCGAAGACGAGGGCGAAAGGTGCGCCGATGAAGATGAAGGAAAAGAGACCGGCATAACCCGCGGCGATGGCCCAGCCGGAGCGACCCACGGGAATGAGCATACGCATGGCGGCATCCTGTCCGGGATCGATGGGACGCGGAGGGCCAGGCAAGGGAGGGGGAAGGGACGGTGGTGTGGGCATGCGATCAAAAGATTCAAGCGGCAACCGTGCCGATGCCGAGTACTTTCCTCATGTCGCGATCGACGCGGGTCAGTTCTTCGACGCCTCCGCCCCGCACTTCCGCGGTAGCCCACCCGTGGTAGCCGATCTCCGCAAGGGCGGCGCGCACGGCGGGCCAATCGACATTTCCTTGGAAAAGATCGCAGTTCTTCCCGGCGGCGTGATCGTGATCCTTCACGTCGATTTTGAAAACGAGAGTCCCGAGTCCGCGGATCCAGGCAGCGGCCCCGCCGTCGAAGCGGTCGTGATTGCCGATGTCGAAGAACGCGCCGATCCACGGACTGTGGAACGACGTGAGATAGTCTTTCCAGGCGGCGAGCGTTTCGCCGTGGCCGTTGCCGACGTTCTCGCAGGCGATGCGCACGCCGAGCCGCGAGGCGGCGGGCAATGCCTTGAGCAATTGTTCGCGGCTGCGTTCGCCGACCTGCTCCGCGTTTTCACGCTCGGGATCGGTGGCCTTGCCGACCACCTGCAGCACGGTCGAAGCACCGACGGCGTGGGCGAATTCGATCGCGCCGATCGTGTTCCGCAGCGCGGCTTCGCGCACGGCGGGGTCGGGATCGCTGAGGCGAACTTCCCAATGCTCCGCGATGTTGATGTTGTGGACCGGCAGTTCGTGCTTGTCGCGGGCCTGCTTCACCTCATCGATCACGTAGACGCCGGGCCCGGTCAGGGAAATGCCGTCGAAACCCGCGGCCTTGGCGACGCGGAAGAGCTCGTCGGTGCTCGAGCCTTTCGGCAGCCGCACCATCGACCATTTCACGGCGGTGAGGATCGTCGGGGTCATGAGGGGTGTTTGTCAGGATCAGGGAAAGGCCTTCTTCAGCTCCTCGTTCACGTTCGTGCCGTCGGCCCAGATCGTGACGAGGTAGCGCGGAGGTTTCGCCTCGCGGTCGCGGGTGGTGCGCACGACGATGTCTGTCGCGTCGGTGAGCAGTTCGCGGAGCTTTTTGATGCGGTCGTTGTTCTTGGCGCGGGCATCGGGCTCGAGGCCTGCCCCTCCGGCGTCGAGCAGGGCGAGGATCTGGTTGTGGGTCCAGACGCCGAAGCCGAGATCAATGTCGAGGGCGAGATGCTCGCCGTCGACGATGCGGACGAGTTTGGCCCAGTAGACGTAGTTCGGCTCGGGCGGATCTTCGGAGCGAAGCGCCGGGACGGAAAGAAAGAGTGTCAGCAGTAGGAGGAGGCGGGGGAGGAAGGAACACTTCATGCGCCGAGCTTGAGCCGAACGCCGCCGGGTGGCAAGCACCGAAATGCTCAGGGTGGGGCGTGAAGCGGCTACGGGAGAAGCAACAGGGTCGATTGGTCGAGGCAACCCTGTTGGGTGTCTCCTCACACCCGCGCCGCCATCGAGGTCGTTACGAGCGAGCTCAGGGGCATCATGATCGCGGCGAGGAGGGGACTCATGAGGCCGGCGAGGCAGAGGGCGATGGCACCGAGATTGTAGAGCAGGGCGACGGCGAAGAGTCGGGCGATGTGTTGTTTCCGGCGGGTCGCGGCATCGAGCAGGAGGGGGATGGCGTGGAAGCCGCGGCCGGTGAAGACGAAGTCGGCACGGTTTTCGATGGCGCGGATGCCGGTGGCGGGTGAACCGGAGGCGGCCGCGGCTTCGAAGGCGAGACCGTCGTTGCCTCCGTCGCCGACGAAGAGGGTTTTGTCAGGATGATCTGCGGCGATGAAGGCGGCCTTTTCGGCGGGAGTGAGGTTCGCGTGGACGTCGGCGGGATCGAGCCCGAGCTTGGCGGCGGTGGAGGCGACCCGGGCGGCATCGGGATCGCCGCTGAGGATGCGGAGCCGGTAGCCGCGGCCTCGGAGGCGTCGCAGTTGTTCGACGGCGCCGTCGCGGATCGCTTCCTCGAAGGTGAAGGTGGCGAGGGCGACGCCATCGCGCGAGAAGACGCAGGCATCGCCGGGCTGTCCGGCGGCCCAGTCGCCGCGGCCGAGGCGCCAGGTGACGCCATCTTCGGTGAATTCGACCCCTTTGCCGGAATGTTCTTCGATGCTGCCGGGGCTTGTCGCGGTGGGATCCCAGCCCTGGCGTGCGACGATCACTTCGCGAAGGGCGCGGCCGACGGGGTGGTGATTGGTTTCGGTGAGACGGCGGAGGGCGGCGAGGGACCCGGGGGCGAGGCGGTCGATCGCTTCGGGATCGGTGAGCCGTTTGACGGGTTCGGTGAGGGTGCCGGTCTTGTCGAAATTGAGGCGGTCGATGCCTTTGAGCCGCGACCAGAGGCTGTGACGCCGGATGAAGAGTCCGTGTTTCCGCAGTTTGGAGAGAAGGATCTCTTCGAGCAAGGGCAGGGCGAGGCCGAGGGCGCAGGGGCAGGAGACGACGAGCACGGAGATGAGCACCTGCAGGGCGGAGGCGGCGCCCTTCCCGGCGTAGAGCCACGCGGCGGCACCACCGAGGGCGACGAGGATGACGGAGATGAGGTAGTACTTCCGGATCGGATGGGTGGAGGAGGCGGCGGAATGTTCGTCGAAATTGTCGTCGGCGGGAGCGAAGAGTTGCTCGAGGAAGGAGCCCCCGTAGCCGTGTCCGGCGACGACGCGCAGGGGATGGGCGGAGGCGCTGCGGGCTCCGGCGGGGATGCGTTGGCCAGTGGCGTAGAGGACGGGCTCGGGCTCGCCGTTGATCCAGTCGAGATGGAATTTGGCCGCGTCGGAGTCGAGGATGGCTTCGACGGGCACCATGCCGCCGGGGGAAATCTCGAGGAGGTCGCCTTCGCCGATGCGGGCGAGGGGGATGCGCTCGCGATCGCCGTTGCCGCCGAGGCGGTGGGTGGTGGTGATCTCGCGCTCGCGCGCCCAGAGCTGGCGGCGGTTGCGGTCGAGGAGACGCAGGTGGATGTAGCGTCCTGACAACATCAGAAAGGCGAACATGGCGACGAAGTCGAAATAGAGGAGCTCTTTCACCCCGAAGATCCATCCGGCGACGGAGCCGAGCCATGCGGCGATGAGGCCGAGGGAAATGGGCACGTCCATGTGCAGGGCGCGGAGTTGGACGGAGGTGAGGGCGCGCTGGAAAAAGTAGGAGCCACCGACGGCGAGGGCGAGGGTGGAGGAGGCGAAGGCGACGAGGGTGAAAAGGCGATCGAGCTCGTGCCCGGTCTCGAGCCCGAGATACGAGGGCAGGGTGAAGGCCATCGTGTTCATTGCGAGCCCGGCGGTGACGCCGAGACGGGTGAGGAGGGCGCGGCTTTCCTGCGGGGCCTCTTCCTCCCCGGGGCGGCAGATGGAGGCGGGGTAACCGTAGCGATGGAGATCGCGGACGAATTCGAGGGCATCGAAATCGCCCGGATTCCACCAGAGGGTGAGGGTGGAGCGCGAGGTGTCGCTGCTCATGCGCAGAGCCCCGGGGTGCTGGCGGAAGAGGTGGTCGACGAGCCAGACGCAGGCGGTGCAGGAGAGATTGCCGAGGCGCAGGGTGAGGCGCGCGGGGGAGTCGGGCGAGGGACGATCGGTCTCGGCGGCGGTGACGGCTTCGGCGATTTCCTCGAGCTGGTCGCCGGCGGGATCGAGCTGGGTGGCGGGCTGGAGGACGCGGCGGCCGAGGAGCTCGTAGAAGGATCCGAATCCGCCGGATTGGATGAGGTCGTGGACGACGCGGCAGCCGGAGCAGCAGAATTTTTCCGCCTGGAATCTCGGTTGGAAGCGGTTGCCGCAGTGGTCGCAGCGACGCTCTTCGACGACGGCAGGTTCGGGCAGTGAGGTGTTTGTCAGGACGGCGCTCATTCGACTTCGTTGAGGCAGCGGCAGGCGGCGTTCCCGGGATCGAGACCTTGGCTGAGGAGCTGGGGATAATGCCACATCAGGGAGAGGGCGGCGGCGGCGGCGAGTCCGCGTTTGGCATAAAGGAAACCGCGGTCGCCGAGCTTGCGATTCACCCAAGAGGATCCGATCTGCACGGCCCAGATCGCGGGGAGGGCGCCGAGGCCGAAGGCGAGCATGGTCTCGACGCCGCGCACGGTCGATCCGGTGGCGAGGGAGAGGGCGAGCATGGCGTAGAGCGGGCCGCAGGGCAGCAAGGGGGTGGCGAGACCGATGATACCGGCGCGGAGGAGTGGGGGAAAATTCAGCGTTTTCAGCCGGATTTTCATCATCATGCGGCCGAGTCCGGGAATGGCGCCGAGGCGCTTGTCGAGCCCGAGGACGATGGCGAGGAGGAAGAGGATGAGGAGGAGTGGCAACCAGGGGATGCCGGCGGGATTGAAGGCGAAGCCAAGGCGTCCGCCGAGGAATCCCATGAGTCCTCCGGCGATGGCATAGCCGACGAGGCGGGCGAAATGATAGAGCCCGACGGAGGCAAGGGCGGGACCGCGTCCGGCGATGCCGAGCCCGCAGGTGAGCAGCCCGCACATCCCCGCGCAATGGAGGCTGGTGGCGAGTCCGGCAACAAAGAGGCCGCCGAGAGTGAGGGTTGCGGGGTCCATGGTCGGGCGGCCTTCGGCCGCAGTAAAAGGTAAAAGGTAAAAAGTAAAAGGTCCTCAGCGCTCGTGCGTCTGCAGTTCAACGGTGGCGGGGCGGTGTTCGGCGGCGATTTTCAGGAGCACGGTCCAACTGCCGATGAGGATGAGGAAGGCGAAGACGATCCAAAGCCAGGGGCGCTTTTTCATGGCGGAGTGGATTGATGAAGTGGTGGAGTCCGGGAGTGATGGGATTTCAATCGAGGGCGTAGGCGCTGGGGCCGAGGAATTCGATGTTGTCCTTGATCTCGAAATCGCCGGGATTGATTTGTCCTTTCAGCTCGATGCGGAATTCGCCTTTGTAAGAGGGTTTGGGGACCTGGATGATGAGGGTCTTCATGGTCTCTTCGCCGGGCTGCAGGGTGATGGTCTCCTCGAGGCCGATGACTTGCGCACCTTCGGGCAATCCTTCGAGACGGATGCGGAATTCGGTGGGCTGCTGCTGTTTGGTGATGAGCTGGAGACGGTACTGGTTCCTCACTCCGGCATCATCGACGTAGTAGGGCTGTCCGGGCATGCGGATGAGCTCGGCTTTGGCGGAGTGCAGGGTGGTGAGGAAGAGGCCGAGGACGGCGAGGCCGAGGAACATGAAGCCGGTGTAAAGGATGGTGCGGGGCCTGACAAAACGCTTTTTCCCGCCGGCGAGGCCGTTGAGCGAATCGTATCGGACGAGTCCCTTGGGGCGTCCGACTTTCTCCATGATTTCGTCGCAGGCATCGATGCAGGCGGCGCAGCCGATGCATTCGAGCTGCAGCCCGTTGCGTATGTCGATGCCGGTGGGGCAGACCTGGACGCAGCGGCTGCAGTTGATGCAGGCCCCGGCGCTGGGGTCGCTGGCTTTGCCACGGGGCTCGCCGCGCTTCGCGTCGTAGCCGATGATGACGGTGTCGTCGTCGGTCAGGGCGGACTGGATGCGGCCGTAGGGACAGAGGATGATGCAGAACTGCTCGCGGAACCAGGCGAAGGAGAAGTGGAGGCAGCCGGTGAGGAAGAGCATCACGCCGAAGGCCTTGAAGTGATTCATCGGCGACTGCCGCATGTAATCATAGAGGCGCGGGATGGAAATGAAGTAGGAGATGAAGACGTGCGCGATGAGGAGCGAGACGAGCAGGTAGAGCCCGTGTTTGACGAGGCGCTTGGTGATCTTCTCGGCGTTCCAGGGGGAGGCGTCGAGCTTCTTGCGCTTCGTCGAGTCCCCATCGACAAACCGCTCGATGCGGCGGTAGATGTGATCGAGAAAGACGGTGTAGGGGCAGGCCCAGCCACACCAGAGCCGGCCGAAGAGCGAGGTGACGTAGAAGAGCGAAAAGCCGAGACCGGTGAGGAGGAAGAACCCGATCCAGAGATCCTCGGCGAGGAAGGTGAGACCGAAGAAGTGGAAGCGCCGCTCGGCGAGATCGAGGAAGACGGCGGGGTTGCCGTTTATCGGGATCCAGGGGAGGAGGACGTAGATCGCGAGCAGCAGTGCCCCGAACACGCGCCGCCACACCGTGAATCGCCCGGAGACGTCCGAGGGGTGGAGGAAGTATCTCGATCCGTCGGCATTGACGGAGGTGAGGGAGTCGAGGTTGGGTTTTTTGATGGAGGACATGGATGGTGTCCCTCGGAGGAGACGGCTTCGTGCGGATGGTCGTGATCGCACATGGTGTGTCGGTCAGGTTTGCGGTTGTTTGCTGAGAATGTAGGAAACGACCTGGGCGATCTCCGAGGGGCTGAGCTGGGTCTTCCACGCGATCATGCCCTTGGTGATGTCGGGAGATCCGTTGGTGACGATGTTCATGATCTCGAGAGGTTTGCCGCCGTATTTCCACTCGGTGTCGTTGAGCGGCAGGCCCGGGAGCTGGATGCCGCCGAGCTTGGCGGAGAGGTCGAGCCCGTGGCACGCGGCGCACTTCGTTTCAAAGATGGCCTTGCCCGCGCCGGTGTGGGTGGCGTCGGTGCTCATCTCTTTCAACGATTCGTTGCTGAGCGAGGCCAGCATGGTCTCGAGCTCTGCCTTTTTCTTTTCCTCGATGACGGCGATGTTCGCGTCGATGCGCTCATGGTCGGTGAGGGTGGGGAGGGTCGTCTGGTAATAGATGAACCAGGCGATGACGAACCACACCATCGTGATGTAGAGGGTGAAGAGCCACCAGTTGGGCAGCTTCTGGTCGTACTCCTGGATCCCGTCGAAGACGTGTTCCCGGATCGTCACTTCGTTGTCGGTCTTGTTTTTCTGGCTCATCGGGGTGCGGTGTCGGAAGATGAAAGTTCGCGGGCTTGGCGGAGATCCTCGTCGCTGAGCAGCGGCAGGGAGGAGAGGCGGTCCGCTTCGGCCGGCTTCATCAGGATGGCCCGGATGAGGATGGCGATGAAGACCCCGGAGACGAGGGCGAAGCAGATGTAGGGCACATACTGGTGCCAGCTTTCAAGAATGACGCGTTGGAACATGGCGGGAAGCGGCCGGAGGCCGGGGTGAATTGTCAATCGGTTAGTTCTGGGCCGTGGTGACGGTAGGTGCGGGATCCGCGGGTTTCACGGGCTCGGCCTTGGGTGCCGGACGGAGCTTGTCGGGGATGCCGGGCATGATGGTGCGCGGCTTCGTCGGCTCGGGATTTTCCGGCGGGGCGACGACGTCGAAGGCGCCGAGCTTCTGGAGGTAGGCGATGACGGCGACGATCTTCGTGCCGGCGAGATAATCGCGGGCCTCGACTTCGTTCGTCGGCTCCTTGTCTCCCTTCTTCACGGGGATCTTCACCTTCTCGGCGACGAGGCGACCGGCGATCTCCTGCGCCTGTTGGCGGGCGTGCTGTTCGATCTCCTCGGGAGTCATGATGGGGAAGGGGACTCCGAGGCGCTGTTGCACGGCGATCTTGCCGGGCAGGGCACCGAAGTCGGTCTTGCGCTGGGCGAGCCAGGGATAATTCGGCATGCGCGACTGCGGATTGAGGTCGCGGGGATTGAGAAGGTGGAGGTAGTGCCACGAGTCGCTGCGGACTCCGCCTTCACGGGCGAGATCGGGACCGGTGCGCTTCGATCCCCATTGGAAGGGGTGATCGTAGATGGATTCACCGAGGCGTGAGTAATCGCCGTAGCGCAGCACATCAGGCACGAGGGTGCGGATCATCTGCGAGTGGCAGTTGTAGCAGCCTTCGCTGATGTAGACGTCGCGGCCGGCGAGTTCGAGCGGCGTGTAGACTTTCTGGAGCCGGTCCTCCACGTTCATGGCGCGGTTCACGGTGACGACGGGGATGATCTGCACGGCTCCACCGATGACGACGGCGATGACCACGAGGACGGTGAAGGGCAG
Source organism: Verrucomicrobiales bacterium (assembly GCA_016795385.1). Lineage (GTDB taxonomy): Bacteria > Verrucomicrobiota > Verrucomicrobiia > Verrucomicrobiales > DEV007 > Arctic95D-9. Next base: position 15,228 of record JAEUHI010000033.1, read on the forward strand.
GTAGTTCTCCGAGATGTCGTCATACCATTTCGCCCAGGTCGCGGTGTCCTTTTTGAACCGGTAGGTGGCGTAGGCGGCGAAGCCCAGGGTCACGAGCAGCGCCATGTGGCTCGCGCCGGGAGGCAGGAAGAACCAGAGGATGCCGAAGAAGAGGCCCCAGAAGGTGAGGGCGATGGGATCGTTGCGGAAGACCGCGCCCCAGGCCATGCGATCTTTGGCAACGGCGGGATCCTCGAAGACTTCGCGGGTCTCGTCGACGGCCTTGCCCGATTTCGCGGTTTTCCAGATGTTGATGACGAGGAGGACGAATCCGACGAGGTAGAGCGTGCCGCCGATGGCCCGGGTGAGCATCAGCAGCTGGATCTTGTCGACGGTCTGGACAAATTCGTTGACGAGGCGGGTGCCGGTCGGGTCGGTTTCGTTCAGCATGAGCCCCTGGATGATGCCCGCGAACCAGAGCGAGGCGACGTAGAGGAGGATGCCGATCGTGCCGATCCAGAAGTGGAAGTTGGCGAGGTTGACCGACCAGAGTTTCGTCCGCCAGAAGCGCGGGGCGAGCCAGTAGAACATGCCCGCGGCCATGAAGCCGTTCCAGCCGAGGGTGCCGCTGTGGACGTGGCCGACGATCCAGTCGGTGTAGTGGGCGAGGGCGCTGACCGAGCGGATCGAGAGGAGCGGCCCCTCGAAGGTCGACATGCCGTAGAAGGTGACGGCCACCACGAAGAACTTGATCACCGGATCGGTGCGGAGCTTGTCCCAGGCGCCGCGCAGGGTGAGGAGGCCGTTGATCATACCGCCCCACGAGGGCGCCCAGAGCATGAGCGAGAAGAACATGCCGAGGATCTGGAGCCACTGGGGCAGCGCGGTGTTGAGGAGGTGGTGCGGTCCCGCCCAGATGTAGATGAAGACGAGCGACCAGAAGTGGACGATCGAGAGCCGGTAGGAGTAGACGGGCCGGTTCGCCGCCTTGGGCATGAAGTAATACATGATCCCGAGGATGGGCGTGGTGAGGAAGAAGGCGACGGCGTTGTGCCCGTACCACCACTGCACGAGGGCGTCCTGCACGCCGCCGAAGACCGGGTAGCTGTGGACGAGGCTGGAGGGGATCTGGAGGTGGTTGACGATGTAGAGCATCGCCACCGTGATGATCGTGGCGATATAGAACCAGAGGGCGACGTAGAGCGACCGTTCCCGGCGGATCTTGAGGGTGAGGAAGAAATTCAGCGCGAAGACGACCCAGATGACCACGACCATCAGGTTGATCGGCCAGATGAGTTCGGCGTATTCCTTGCCGCGGGTGAGGCCGGCGGGGAGAGAGACGGCGGCGAAGACGATGATGAGCTGCCATCCCCAGAAATGGATTTTCGAGAGCAGATCGGAGAAGGTGCGCGTGTTGCAGAGTCGCTGGGTCGAGTAGTAGACCCCGGCGAACATCATGTTCCCCACGAAGGCGAAGATCGCGGCGTTCGTGTGGAGGGGGCGGAGGCGTCCGAAGGTGAGGAATTCGATGCCCTCGCTGCGGAACCAACCGAAGGTGAGGTATTCGAAGATCTTGCCGTTCACCTGCCAGAAGTTGAGCTGGAAGGCGATGAGCACGCCCACGAGCATGGCCACGACGCCCCAGCCGATGGAGGCGATCATGAACCACCGCGGCGTCTTGTCGTCGAAGGTGATGGTTACCTTGTTTCTGGTCGGACTGTCACTGGTCATGGTCGTTGGAAGGGCGGTTCGGCTGTTTGGGGTAAAGGGGCGCGGCGGCGGGTTCGTCGCGGAAGGGGAGGAGGGCATCCTGATCGGAGCACGAGCGTCCGTCCTGCCGGCTCCGCAGAAAGAGAGCGAGGAAGAAGATGGCGAAGACGACGCTGAAAAGGGTGGTGAGGAAAAGGACCTCCATCGGAAAGCGCACCGCGGCGGTCGCGCGGCTGTGTCAGGATTCACCGCATTCGCGCGATGTGCTCCGCATTTGCAGCGATCCCCTGCGCACAACTTGCTCTTTTGCGTACGAGAGTCCGCAATCCTGGCGTGGCGCCGCCCTCGAAATTTGTGACGGATCGGTTGGCTGACCCTCCCGCACGCTAGTTTTTGAGAAAAATCGCTTGTTTGATTTGCAAATTTTAGATAAATTCGCAAAATCTGGCGCTTTTTTGATAATTTTCAGACCGAAAGCGTGCGTTTCCCCTTCTCCTTCGACGTTTTGCCATCCTTTTATGAACGACGAGTCGCTTGATGACGTGGAACTGGGAGTGTCCCTGGGCGCCGGATCCGCGGGCGAGGTCTTCGAGGTGGTGGGGCGTGAGCGCGAACGGGTCGTGAAGCGTTTCAATTCCCTCTCGATTGATCGCGATTTCCAACGCCGGAATTTCAGCAGGCTCGCTTCCCTGAGCGACGCCCACGGCATCCCGCGCGTGGTGGCGCATCGCTTTGATCGTCCGCCCTACATGGTGATGACCGAGCGTGCCGAAGGTCGACCGCTTTCCCGTTTCGGCGGCATGAAGGAGGCGGCGGCGTGGAAGGTCATCCGGCAACTCGCGGAGATCCTCGGTCATGCCCACAAACACGGCGTCTATCATGGACACCTCCACCCGGGCAATGTGCTGCTCGCAGGGGAATCCGCCGAGGGCGTGCCGATCGTCCTCGACTTTGGTGCTGGTCTCGTCGGCGAGGTGCACCACATCGATCTCGGCGAGAACGCCGCCTGGTGCGCCCCGGAGCAGCTCCTTTCCGCGGGACGGCCTTGGGGCGAGGGACGGCTCCAGAAATGGGATGTCTTCAGCTTCGGGTTGATCGCCTATTGGCTCATCAACGACCGCCTTCCCCGGGGACTCGGGTATCTGAAGGAGCGGCAGCATCAGATCACCCGGAGCGGGGGAAGACCCGTGCCCTTTGATTTCCAGACTTACGTCGACGATCTGCATCACACCCCGGCCGTGGTGTGGGGAGCGTCTTTCAGCCTCAGCAAGGAAGCCCGCCTTTATCGCGAGATCATCGACCGTTGTCTCGCCCTGAATCCCTCGGAGCGTCCCGTCGATCTCCGCGAGGTGCGCAACCAATTCCGCTCGCTCGAGGCCCGTTTCGCGCTCGAGGATGCCGAGGAACGTGTCGTGAAAGAGAGGCTGAAGCAAAAAGCGAAGCTCTTCGGGGCCCGCACCGTCGCGGCCTGTCTCGGCATCTCGTTTCTCGGTGCGACCTACTACCTCGTCGAGTATTTCCGTCGCACCTACTTCTTCCAGAACAAGGTGAGCGAACTGGACCAGGTCGTCGTCACGCAGCGAGCCCAGATCCATCACCTCGACGAACGGTGGGCCGATACCGTCACCGATCTGAAGCAATCGCGTGCCGCGGCCGACTCGTTTTTCCATCGCATGGCCGGAGGCGAAAGCGCGGGCGGAGGTGACAAGAGTCTGCCGAAAGAGGAGCTGGAAAAATCGCGAGCCTATTATGAAAAGACGCTCGCCGACGTGGGCGACAGTGCCGAGACCGCCCTCGAACGCGCTCGCGCATTGCACAGTCTCGCCCACATCGAGCGCAATCTCGGCCTGAAGGAAAAGGCCGTGCGCCATTTCCGTGAGGCCATCGTTGCCTTTGAAAGAACGATCGCGGGTGTGGGCGATGAGGCGGACACCCTCCGCGACATCCATCTCCGTCTCGCCGACAGCGGCGAGAGCCTCAGCACCCTGATGACGAATCCTCTCGGACCCGAGGCTCTCGAGGTGCTCGAGTCCTCCGTGAAGCATTTCGAGGAAGTGATCCGGCTGAAGCCCGATGATGTATCGAGCGTGACCCGTCTCGCCGGCACCGCCTTCAAGCTCGGCAGCGCCTACGACGCCCACCGCCGCCACGAGGAGGCCATCGCCGCGTATGCGAAATCCGCCGAACTCGCCGATGGCCTGCGCGAGCGGGGGCGTGCCGCCGGGGCGGACATCGCCCACCTCACCGAACTCGTCGGCAAACTCCAGTTCCAGACCGCGAAATCCCTGCGGCTCGCGGGGCGCCACGATGAAGCGATCAACGCCCATGTCGCGGCGATGGAGACGCTCGAGTTGCTCCGCAGCGTCAACGGATTCTCCCCCGTGCAGTCCGTGCAGCTCGCCGAAGGGTATCTCGAGTTGGGCGAGCTGTTCACCGACAAGGCCGCGACGCCGGAGGATCTCGATCAGCTTTTCAACGAGTCCCTCCGGCTCGTCACTCCGCTGAATACGGCGAGTCCCGAGGATGTCGAGGTCGCCGTGCTCCTCTGCCGCAGCCTCGTCCATCTGGGGGAGCTCGAGCGGAACGAGGCGAAATGGTCGTCCGGCTATCGCATGACGGTGCGCGGGATCGAGGCCCTCGGAAAAGCGCTCGAGGCGAATCCCGATCACGTCGGTGGCCACCTCTCCCTCGCCGAGGCGCGGCTCGAGCATCTCGAGTTTCTCGATGGGGATGTGAAAGACTCCGTGAAGCTCGCGCTGAAGGGCGTCGAGGCGGCGGAGAAAGCGGATCTGATCCTGGGTCCCGGATCGTCCGTCCCCGAGCCGATGCGGACGCGCCATCGCGAACGTCTCGCCGCCGTTTTCAAGGTGTATGGCGACATCTGCACCGAACTCGGCGAGACCGAGGTCGCCGAACGCTGCCGCGAGCGCTCCGTGATCCAGGTGACTTCGGTGGACCAAGCGCCTCAGGAATGAGCCGGAATCACCGGCGTTGAGGTGGTAATGTCAGGATCCAGCGCGCCTCTTCGCGCGTCGCGGGATCGATCGCGGGGTAAAAGACATAGGGCACTGCGAGGGACGATCGGCGTGCGGTGGCCCGGTCCTGTCTCCGGGCGATGGTGAGGAAGCTGGCCCGTGCGAAAGGATCGAGCGTCGCGATCGATCCGGAGCGTTTCATCGTCGCGGTGATCCGCTGCCATCTTCCGGAAAGCAGACGGTAATGCTGCAGCTCGATGCGGCGGGTGCCTCCCGCGCTCCGCGCGAGGAAGGTACCGCTCACCGCGCTGCGGTTCACGAGATCGAGGTAGGCGAGGCGCGTGCTGCCCGATCGCCATTTTTGGAATAGGATCTGTCCGGAGGCCGACGGCGTGATGAATCCCTCTCCGAGCCTCGGAGGAAACGCCGTGCCGATCACTGCATCGGGCACGAGACCGGCGGCATCCGGAGCCAGGGGGCGGAGGATCAGTTCGTATCCCACCGCAGCCCCTTCATCGCGTTCCACGAGAAGGCGATAGGAGGCGCCCGCCGCTCCGATGTGGGAGATCACCCTGGCCCCGTGGCTCTCCGAGGATGGCGCGACGAGTGCGCCCGACTCATCGTGCAGGGAGAGCACGACGCGGCCATCCGTGTCTGCGGTGATCACCGCGAGGTCGAGCCGTGTTTCCCCCGGAGCGAGAGTGACGCCATACCAATCCGGATCGCCATCGACCGCCACCGCGTGGATCGTGCCGCCTCCGAGCGCGGTGGCGAGTGAGAGATCATCGTTGTTTTCATACTCATCATCCAGAGGATCCGTCGCGGAACCGTAACCGAGAGCGGGATCGGAAAAAACGGAAAGGCCGACTGCGTTTTCCCCGCGGACGAAATAGCGGTAGGTGCGTCCCGGCAGTGCGGTGAGATCGATCCACTCGGTCAGTGTCGTTTCACCGATCAGTTCAGCCGCGTCCGTCGAGGTGCCTTCGCTGCGATAGATCCGGTATTGGGTCGTGTCGGGCGTCGCTTCCCAATTCACCCGCACGCCGTCCGGAGCCGTGCCGGGCGTCGCGGAGATCCCCGTGGGAGCGGCTGGAGCCACGGCGAGCCGGAATCCGCTATCGAGGTTGCTCGGGCCGGAGTCGTTGCCCGCGACGATCGCCCTGACAAAGTACCAAAAGACGGTGCCCGCGGCGCCTCCCGCATCCGCATGGCTCGTCGTTTCTCCGACCAAAGCGATCTCGACGGCTCCGGCGGAGAGGTCGGTGGTATTCCGGAAAACGCGGTAGCCGGTCGCGCCGGGCACCGCGCTCCATGTCAGGAGCGTCACCGACGAGGAGCTTCCATCCGAGGCCGAGAGCCCGGTCGGTGTGCCCGGGGGCAGGGGGATTTTCACACCCGGGACGGCGGATCCGGTCGGTGCGGAGGTGCCGCCGGTATTGAGTGCTTCGACGAAATAATAGTGGGGATCGTTCACCGCTGTCGTCGTGTCGTGCCAGGAGAGTGAAGTCGTCGTGGCGATTTCGACCGCGCCGATGAAGGCGTTCACCGGATTGCGCGAGATCCGGTAGCTCTGCGCGCGGTCGGCGGCGGTCCAACTCACGCGGATGGAATGGGGTGAATCATCGCTCGCCGTCACCGAGGCCGGCGCATCGGGCGGCAGTCGCTGGCGCCAACCCGGCTCGCCCGCCGAGCGTGGGGACTCGAGCGTGGCGACGCGGGCACTCACGAAATACCAATAGTCCGTGCCGGGCTCCGCGGTAACGTCGTCGTGCGAGGTGGTCGCGGGCGAGGCAATGAGGTCCGCATCGTCGCTGTTTTCGGTTAGACCCCGGTAGAGACGATACCCGTCGACTCCCGGGACGGCGTCCCAGGTGAGCGAGACCGCCGTGGTCGAGCTCCCGTCCGTGGCCGTCAATCCCGTGGGACCGGGGGGCAAAGGATTGGCCGGATAGGTGCCGGTGAGCGTGTAGGATCCGATGCTGCCGTAGGTGCCATAGCCCGTCACGAGATCGCCCAGGCCCGTGCCGTAGAGGCGGAGGTAATAGGTTCCAGCGGTCACTGGCACCGAGAGACTCGCCTCGAAGGGACCGGTCGGTGCTGCCGTGGCGAGCACCTGCGATTGCCCATCGAGCAACTCGATCCCGACATCCAGATTGCGAAAACGGGGATGCGGAGTCGCCGTGACGACGATCGATCCGGCTTCCGCGCAATCGAGACGGAAGAGATCTTCGTCGTTCGGCGAACTGATACGCCCCGACGCCTCGATCGTGCTCGACGGAGGAATCACCGTGGCGGTCGCTGAAGAATCGCCGTGATCATCCGGCAGATAGGGGAGTTTGCCCGAGATGATCGAGAGGTCGTCCTCGAGACGGTTGGCCCCCGCGTATTCGCCCTTGGAGAATTGCACGATGGTGCGGCCGTATCCCGTGCCCATGATCGGCGCCCAGCTCACCCCGCTCGCGTGGGTGTGGCCGGTGTAGTAGGCGCGGCTCGAGGTGCCGTCGTGCCTCAGCCCCACCGTGTGCCCGATCTCATGACTGCCCGATTCGGCGGCCCCGTTCAAGGTCTGGTTGAAGACCCAGCAGTAGGGATTGATCGTGCTGCCAAAGGAGTTCACATAGGCCACGCCTCCAGCCGAGCCATACCATGCTTTCGTCGGGGTGAAGACCGTCATCACCCGGCTCCCGGGATCCGCCTCATCGAAGTCCGCACGGACCGTCGTCACATTCACGTCAAACACCGCGTAGTCCTCCGCGATCGTTTCCCAGATCCCTTCGATGTGCGCGGGGGTCGCAAAAGCGGCGGCGATGATGGGCTCTCCTTCGTTGTAGGAGCTGTTCCACGGCGTGCCCGAAATCGTCTCACCGTCGAAGTCCAGATAAACCACCCGGGTGCTCCCGGGCCGGCTCCTCAGAGCAGGGATGCTTTCCTCCGGCCCTGACATTTCGCCAAGATCTCCTTCGCCGGCGAGTGGCTCGGGTGGCATGCCGGGGATCAGGCCGCCCGCCTCGAATCGCGCGCAGACGAGATCATCGGCGCGGAGCGGTTTCACCTCGACCGATCCGCCGCCCGGGTCGGTCGAAAAGACAAGAGCGGATCCGAGACGCCGCGAGATGAGATGTCCTTCGATCGTGCCTGCTGGTCCCAGGGAAAGGAAAGCGGTCGCACCGAGGTTTTTTCCCAGATCCAATCCGAGGACGCGTTCACCGGTGGGGAGATCCTGCCGCAGATTCACCTTTCCAGCGAGTCCGCCGCCCACCGGCAGCACCACGGTCTCGCCGACGGTATGGGTGAAGAGGCGCTTGAAGCCACCGATCGCGATCGTCTCCTTCGGCGAGAGCGGCCGGGCCTGGGAAAGCGCGGGCGGATCGGAGAGCGGATCCTCGACCCGCCCTGATCCCGGCCGATCCGGTCGCTCGGGATGGAGCGACAAGATTACCCCCACGGCGAGGCAGCCGAGTGCGGCAACGAGCAGGGGGAGGGGAGACCGCATGGGACAGAGCGAAAGCCGGAAGTGTACTTCGCAACGGTAACGGCGGGGCGGGGTGTGTCGAGGGTGAAATCGGGGAGCGCGATCCGGCTTGCGGCGGCCGGAATTTTCCACTTCCCATCGTCCCGCGCTTCCGGCAAACTCCGCGCCATGTCACCCTTTGTCGCTGAATTGGTTGGAACCGCCTTGCTCATTCTTCTGGGCGGAGGCGTCGTCGCGAATGTCGTGCTCGCCCACACCAAGGGGAACGACTCCGGATGGATCGTGATCACGGCCGGGTGGGCCATGGCGGTGACGATCTCCGTCTACGCCGTCGGCACGATCTCGGGCGGGCACCTCAATCCCGCCGTCACCCTCGCCATGCTCGCGATCGGCAAGATCGGAGCGGCGACGGCCGCGAGCTACGTCGTCGCGCAGTTTCTCGGAGCAATCATCGGAGCCTCCCTCGTCTACCTCGCCTACCTGCCGCATTGGCGGGAAACGAAAGACGCCGCGGCCAAGCTCGCCGTCTTTTCGACCGGTCCGGGGATCCGGCACACCGCAGGCAACCTCGCCACCGAGATCATCGGCACGTTTGTGCTCGTGTTAGGCGCGCTCGCCTTGCCGCGACCCGAGAATCTCGATGCGGCGACCGGATTCAGCACGGGCCTAGGTCCATTGCTCGTCGGTTTCATCGTCTTCTCGATCGGGCTCTCCCTCGGCGGACCAACCGGCTATGCGATTAATCCGGCCCGCGATCTGGGTCCGCGCATCGCCCACGCCCTCCTGCCCATCCCCGGGAAAGGATCCTCGGATTGGAGCTACGCCTGGATCCCCGTGCTCGGCCCCGTGATTGGAGGCGTGCTCGGAGCCCTCGTCTTCCGCGCCCTGTGGTGAATATCACAGCCAACGCATCCGGCGGAAGAGCCAGAACATGCCCGCGGCGCAGAGGAGGAAAATGATCCAGATCGCCGGATAAGCCCAGCGATGCTGGAGTTCCGGCATGTGCTCGAAATTCATGCCATAGATGCCGGCGATGAAGGTCAGCGGGAGGAAGATGGTGGAGAAGCAGGTGAGGACCTTCATCACCTCGTTCATCCGGTGGCTCGCGGAAGAGAGGTAGAATTCGCGCAGGCTGTTGCTCGCTTCGCGGAGGTATTCGACGGTCTCGATCGCCTGGATGGCGTGGTCGTTCAGATCGATGAAGTAGGGACGCGAGGCGGGCGTGAGGAGATTTTCATTTTCCCGCAGCAGGCTCAGGGCGATCTCGCGGATGGGGCGGATCGTGCGGAAGACGCGGTTGGTCTCGCGTTTCAGGGCGTAGATCTCGGCGGCGTGGACGGAGCGGTCGTCGAGCTGCAGTTTCTCATCGATGGCCGCGACGGCGTCGTCGAGATGGTCGATGACCGAGAGGTAGTTGTCGACCACGGCGTCGAGCAGCGCCCACGCGAGGTAATCGGCGCCATGGCGGCGGATGCGGCCGCCGATATTGGTGCGGATGCGTTCGATGACCGGGTCGAAAACCGGCGTGGGCGTCTCGCAGAAGGTGAGCACGAGATTCCCGGGGAGCAGCAGCAGCGAAAAGTGCTGCACCTCGCAGACGCCGTCTTTCTCCACATCGGTGACGAGGCGGGTGACAACGAAGATTTCGGATTCGTGGTTCTCGATTTTCGAACGGCTGCCCGTGTGGAGAATGTCCTCGAGGACGAGCGCGGAAATGCCGAAGACGCGGCCGATTTTCGCGATTTCCCCGACCTCGTGCAGACCGGTGATGTGGAGCCAGTCCACCCGGTCTTCGTGAAGGGGCAGACCCTCTTCCGGGATGGACTCAAGAGTCTTCATTTCCTCGAAAGCTTCGTTGTAGGAAACGAGGCGGAGGTGGGCCGCATCGACGCGCTTGTCTCCCCGATGGACGAGTGTCCCCGGAGATTGGGCGAGCGGACGTCGGCGTCGCCGCACCGGAACGGCGAGGGGACGGACGGGGCGGGGCGAGTCGGAATTCATATCCGCAAGCATATCTGGACTTTAGCGGAAGTCAGTCACGACGTGGGGGAGATCGGGAAAAATCCCGGACGGACCGCATTTTCCAGTTGAAGGGGAGGCCCTCCCCCGGTTGCATGCGGGATGAAATCCCCGCTCCCTCTCGCCATCACCGGCACCGGCATCGCCGTGCCGCGGACGATGCTGCCGGCGGCGGAGCTGGATGCGAGGCTGGGATTGCCCGCAGGCGAGAGCGAGCGGATCACGGGCATCGCAAAACGTCACACCGCGATCGACGAGACCGCCTCACAACTCGCCGCCGGGGCGGTGCGAGCCGCGCTGACCGACGCGGGGCTGGCCTGGGAGGCGGTCGATTGCCTGATCTGCGCCTCGGCGACGATGGATCAGGCGCTGCCCTACAATGCCGCGATGACTCTCGCGGAGCTGCCCGAGGCCCGGGAGCATCGCGTCGCCGCGCTGGATGTGGGAGCGAGTTGCCTTTCCTTTCTGCAGGCCCTCGATCTGGCGGCCTGTGCGATCTCGGCGGGTCGTTACGAGACCCTCGTGATCGTCTCGTCCGATATCGCGAGCTTCACGACGGACTATCGCGACCTGCGCGGCAACGGGATCTTCGGGGATGGAGCGGCCGCCGCGGTGGTGCGGAGAACGCGCGAGGGCGAGCCCTCGGCGGTGCTCGCCTCGCGCAGTGTGACGCTGCCGGAGGGGATCGACTATTGCCGGATCCGGTCCGGTGGCTCGAGGTTTCACCGCCGCGGGTTTCCCGATCATGGCGAGGCCCTGTTTGAAATGACGGGACGCCCGCTCTACGCCCTCGTCGCCCGGGAGCTGCCGCGTTTTGTCGATGCCCTCCTCACCGAGGCCGGCGTGGCGAAGTCGGAGATCGATCTGCTCGTGCCCCACCAGGCGAGCCGGCAGGCGCTCGATCATGTCGCGAAGATGCTCGGGTTCGGAGAAGGCCGCATGGTCGACGTCTTCGCCGGATACGGCAACCAGGTCGCGGCCTCGCTGCCGACGGCGCTGCATTCCGCGATCCACGGGCATGGACTGAAAAGAGGGGGCAAGGTGCTCTTGTTAGGGTCCGGTGCCGGCGTGACGATCGGCGGGATGGTGCTGGTGTATTGAAGTCTGCCGGATGCGATGACGGAAACACCAGCGAAGCCCCCGGCCATCAAGTTCGACTTGCTCAAGGTCGGGCATTGCGGACATCCGGAATGTGTGGCAATGCGGGGTGGGGGGCTGGGATCGATCGAGTTCCCCGCGCTGGTCGGATTGATCGAGCATCCGGCGGCGGGTTTGATCCTCTATGACACCGGATACGCCTCGCATTTTTTCAGCGAGACCAAGCGGGTGCCGGAATGCCTCTATCGTCTCGTCACACCGGTGCGTCTGCCACCCGAAGAGGTCTTGCTGACCCAGCTCGAATCGCGGGGGATCGCGGCGTCGGACATCGGCACGATCGTGATCTCGCATTTCCACGCCGACCACATCGCGGGGCTGCGGAATTTTCCGAAGGCCCGTTTCGTCGCGACCCAGGCGGAACGCGCCTCGAACGAGGCCCGCGGGCGATGGGGACAGGTGCGCCGCGCCTATCTGCGCGGCCTCCTGCCCGCGGATTTCGACTCGCGGGTAACTTGGGCGGAGGAAATGCCCGCTCCGCTTGCCTTTCCTTGGCCGGGATTCGGTGTGGGTTTTGATCTGATCGGCGACGGCAGTCTCGTCGGTGTCGATCTGCCGGGTCACACCGCTTCGCAGCTCGGGCTTCATTTCCGGGGAGAGGAATGGGGCGAGGTCTTCCTCGTCGGCGACGCCTGTTGGAAGATCGAGGGACTCGAGCAAGACCGTCCTCCGGCGCGACTCGCCTATTCGCTTTTCGCCGATGGCGCAGCCTACGATGCGACCTTCGCAGCCCTGCGGGAACTGGCGATGGCACCGGGTGGTCCGATCGTGATTCCCTCGCACTGCGCCACGACCTGGGCGAAGCTCGGTGGCACCCGTCACATCGACCATGCTTGACCGGCTCCTCATCCTCTGGCACTTCGCCGCGACGCGCTGGTTTCCCGCACCGGGCCTGCGCACGCGCGCGCGTCGCCTGCATCGGTTCCTGGCGAGGGTGCGGCGCGAATCTCCCTTTTACCAACGTATCGATGGAGAGCCGCCGATCCTGACAAAGTGCGAATTCCTTGAACATTTCACGGAGTTGAACCGGCACGGATTCACTCTCGCCGAAGCCACCGAGGTGGCGTTGCGGGCGGAGCGGGAACGCGATTTCCGTCCGGAATTGCCGGGAGGTGTCACCGTGGGGCTCTCGTCGGGCACGTCGGGGACACGCCATGTCTTTCTCGTGGGACGTTCCGAGCGCTGCCGATGGGCGGGCCAGATGTTGGGGCATACCCTGGCTCCGGCATCGTTGCGACAGATCCTGAATCCCTTCGCGCCACCCCTGCGTCTCGCGTTCTTTCTGCGTGCGAGCAGCAATCTCTACACGACTCTCGCGAGCCGGCGCGTCGCCTTCGACTATTACGATCTGACGCGTCCTTTCGGCGACCTCATGCGCGCGTTGGCGGCGGCGCCTCCCGATGTCCTGATCGCCCCGGCCACGGTGCTCGCGGAGATCGCAAGGGCGCGTCCGGCGATCTCGCCGAGGCAGATCCTGTCGGTGGCGGAGGTGCTCGATTCGCGCGACCGAGCCCTGGTGGAAAATGTTTTCAATGTGCCGGTCGCCGAGGTCTACCAGGCGACGGAGGGATTCCTCGGCTGCACCTGCCCGGCCGGGCGGATGCACTTGAATGAGGAAACACTCCACATCGAGCCTCTCTGGATCGATGACGAACACGAGCGGTTCCACCCGGTGATCACCGATTTTTCAAGATCGACGCAATGGTTCGTGCGGCATCGTTTGAATGATGTGCTGCGGTATGATCCGACGCCTTGCCCCTGCGGCAGGAGGACGAAAACCCTGCTCGCGATCGAGGGGCGGGCCGAGGAGGTGCTATGGCTGCCGGACGATCGTGGCGAACCCGCCGCCGTGTTTCCCGATACGGTGCGTCAGGCGATCTATTCCCTCGCCTCGCCACCCGACCGTTATCGCGTTGAACAACACGCGATGCGCTGGGAGGTGCGAATGTCAGGGGGCGATGAAGGCGAGGTGCGGAAGTCGTTCGCGGGTCTCGCCGATCGTCTTGGTCTGGTTCGACCTGAGGTCGTCTTTCTTCCCTGGACCGAGCAACCGGCGTCGGAAAAACAAAAGCGCATCCGATGTCTCGCCAAGCCGGAATGAAAACGAAGATCCTCATCACGGGGGCCTCGGGATTCGTGGGGCGCTCGTTCTGCCTCCGCCACGCCTCGCGCGACGATCTCGAGATCCGCGGGCTGGCGCGTCGTCCCATGGGGCTGCCCGGATACATACAGGCCGACCTGACGCGTCCGCTCTCGATCGATTGGACTCCCGATGTGGTCATCCATGCGGCGGCGCGATCGTCGCCCTGGGGGACGAAGCGGGACTTTCACCGTCAGAACGTGCGGGCGACCGAGCATGTGATCGACTTTTGCGAGCGGCGCGGGGTGAAAAAGCTCGTCTTCGTCTCCTCGAGTTCCGTCTTTTACCGGGACGAGGATCAGCTCGACCTCACGGAGGATTCGCCGATCGGACCGACTTATGTGAATGCCTATGCGTCGACCAAACACGAGGCGGAAAAGCGGGTGCATCGCTATCGTGGCGAATGGTGTGTGGTGAGGCCGCGTGCGGTCTTCGGACCCGGCGATACGGTGCTTTTCCCCCGCATTCTGCGTGCGGCGGCAGAGGGACGCATGATCTCGATCGCGCGACCTGGAGCCCCCGCGATCGGCGACCTCATCTACATTGACACCCTTTCCGACTATCTCCTTCGGGCAGCGCTCGATTCCTCAGTGGTCGGAGATTTCAACGTGACCAATGCCGAGCCCGTCGTGATGCAGGATCTGCTCGCGGAGATCTTTTCGCGCCTTGGGCTACCGCCCGCCGATCGCAGCGTCCGCTTGGCAAAAGCGATGCGGATCGCGGGAGTGGTCGAGGGATTCTACCGCGTTTGTCTTCCGTGGCGCGAGCCGCCGATCACGCGGTACGGCGTGGGAGTGCTCGCCTATTCCAAGACCTTCGATGTCGCGAAGGCCCTGCGGGTGCTCGGTCCGCCGAGCGTGCCCTTGCGCGAGGGGATCGATCGATTCATCGAATGGCAACAGGCGCGGAACGCGGAAATGGCGTCTGGCGACGAAGGCAAAACCACGTAGTCTAACGCGATGATCGATCCAGCTTCCACAAATGGCGCCCGCCCGCGGATCGCGATCTTCGGCGGATCCTTTGATCCGGTGCACCGGGGTCATCTCGCCATGGCCGCTGCCGCACGCGAGGTGGCCACGCTCGATGAGGTGATCTTCATGCCCGCGGCGGTTTCGCCCTTCAAGAAAGGCACCGTCGCGTCGGCGGAGCAGCGTCATCGCATGCTCTCGATCGCCCTCGCGGAGGTCAGTCTGGATTGGGCGCGTGTCTCGGATTTCGAATGGAAACGCCCCGGCCCAAGTTATTCCTGGGAGACGGCGCGCCATTTTCGCTCGCTCGACCCCGATACGGAATGGTGCTGGATCCTCGGCACCGATCAGTGGGAGCAGATCGACCGCTGGGCCGAGCCGGAGCGGTTGCGAGAGTCGCTCCATTTTCTCGTCTTCACCCGCGAGGGGCAAACCGTGCGCGATCGCCCAGGTTGGCGGCACACCGCGATCCCCTTTGCTCATCCTGCATCCTCGACCGCGATCCGATCCGACTTCGCGGCACACCGCGACTGGCTCACGCCGGGGGTCGCCGCGTTTGCCGAAAAAGAGGGGATTTATCAAAAAACGTAAGGGATCGATCCAATCCATCGTTTCATTCCGTAGACAAACATTCATGAAAGCCATCCATCTCGATTCCTCCAATTTCGATACCACTCTCGCCGGGACCGATCTGCCCGTGCTGGTCGATTTCCACGCCGAATGGTGCGGCCCTTGCAAGATGCTCGGTCCCATCGTCGAGCAGATCGCCGAGGCGAAAGACGGCGAGGCCGTCGTCGCCAAGGTCGACATCGACGCCGCGCGCGATCTCGCGATGCGCTACCGCATCACCTCCGTGCCGACGGTGATCGTCTTCAAGGGCGGCGAGCCCGTCGTCGGCGCCCGCGGCGTGCAGACCAAGGCTGCGCTCGAATCCATGATCGCCGAAGCGGCCGCGAAATCCGTGGCCTGATCGTCCCCGCGACGACCCGAACGGGCATTTTCCGGCTACGCGAAGGCGTCACCGAATCGCGCTGAAAACGGGATCTTCCTGTGCGAAGATCCCGTATTTTCATTTCGTGATGATTCGTCGTTCCCCCTCCCTCCTCGCCGTTTCCTGCTCCCTCCTTTTCGCGGGGGCGACGTCCGCGCGGGCCGATCAAAAGGCCTTCGATGCGATCGAGCCGCTTCTTGCCACCCATTGCTACGATTGCCACGGCGATGGCGCGAGCAAGGGCGACTTCGCGATGGACGATTATGCCTCGATCGAGGCCCATTTGCAGGATTTCGACGTCTGGTTTGAAATCTGGAAGAACGTCCGCAGCAATCTGATGCCTCCGGCCGACAAGCCGCAGCTCAAGACGGAGGAAAAAGAGAACATCCTTTCGTTCATTGAATCGACCGTCTTCAAAATCGATCCGAAAAATCCCGATCCCGGCCGGGTCACGATCCGCCGTTTGAACCGCGAAGAATACCGGAATTCGATCAAGGATCTCCTGAAATACGATTTCAACGTCGCCGACATTCTTCCCGCGGACGACACCGGCTACGGATTCGACACGATCGGAGACGTCCTCAGCATCTCGCCGCTGCTGATGGAAAAGTATCTCGAAGCCGCGGATCTCGTCGTCGAGAACGCTGTGCCGACGAAGGGTCCTGAGATCGTCGAATGGTGGTTCGACGCAAAGACTTTCAAAGACGAGCGCAGCAAGGACTGGGGGCTCGATTGGATGCCCTTCGACCACGCCCGGAAGATGCAGTCGAAACCCTGGGTCAGCCACGACGGGGAATACGAGATCCGTGTCGACTTCCGCGTCCGCGGATCCGACGAGGCCAGTTCGAATACCGCCACGTTGAAGATCGGCGTCGATGACAAGACCCTGACCGAACGCAAACTCGGCTGGGACAACTCCGAGCGTCTCACCCTGAAAACCAAGGCCGTCCTGAAGCAGGGGAAAGATGCCGCTTTCTGGGTCGCGACCGAGACGGGCGAGCCGCCGCGCGAAGGAGAGAGCAAGCTCGCCGTGACGGTGGAAAGCTTTCGCATCCGCGGGCCGCTCGATGGCAGCAAGAAGGATTACCCGTGGAATTCCCGCCACCTCTTTTCCCAAGGTCCTCCCGCCGCCGACGAGAACGCGCGCGATCCCTATCGCGAGGCCATTCTCCGGAAATTCGCGACCCAGGCCTTCCGCCGCCCCGTCGACGACGAAACTTTGAAACGTCTCGTCGCCCTGGCCCGGCAGGTCGACACGCAGCCGGGTTACAACTTTGAACATGGCATCGCCGAGGCCATCACCGCGATCCTTGTCAGTCCGCGTTTCCTCCTGCGCGCCGAAATCCAGCCCGAGCCTGACAATCCGTCAAAGGTCGTGCCGATCGACGAGTATGCCCTCGCCTCGCGACTGTCCTATTTCCTCTGGACCTCCATCCCCGACGACGAACTGCTCAAGCTCGCGGGCGAAGGGAAGTTGCGCGCGAATCTGCGGCAGCAGGTCGATCGCATGCTGAAAGACGACAAGTCCAAGCGCATGGTGACGAACTTCGTCGGCCAATGGCTCCAGGCCCGCGACGTCGAGACACTCAGCTTCAACGAGAGATCCCTCCTCGGGGAAAAGGATCTGGAAAAAGCACGCCGCATCTTCAACGGCAGGCTCCGGCAATCGATGCGCCTCGAGAGCGAGGAGTTTTTCGCCCACATCCTCCGTGAGAATCGACCCGCGACCGAGCTGCTCACCGCGAACTACACCTTCCTCAACGAGCCCCTCGCCGAGTGGTACAACATTGACGGGGTGAAGGGCAATCACATGCGCAAGGTCGACGTGCCGGCCGACAAACATCGCGGCGGGCTCCTCAGCCAGGGGACTTTCCACCTCGTCACCTCGAATCCGACGCGAACCTCTCCCGTGAAACGCGGGCTTTTCGTGCTTGAGAATTTCCTCGCCACCCCCGCGCCGCCGGCCGTGCCTGATGTGCCGCCGCTCGAGGCCGCCGCCAAAGGGGACAAAAAGAACCTGCCCCTGCGGGAACTCCTCAAGATCCATTCCGAGCAGAAGCTGTGCGCCTCCTGCCACGCCCGCATGGATCCCATCGGGCTCGCCTTGGAAAACTACAACGCCATCGGTGTGTGGCGCGAGGATGACAAGGGCCATCCGATCGACACGGCCGGGCAGCTCATGACCGGTGAGAAATTCGGCAATGCCGCCGAGCTCGGAAAAATCCTCGCGACGGCCCGCAAGGAAGACTTCCACCGCGCGCTTTCCGAGAAGTTGATGACCTACGCCGTCGGCCGCGGGATCGAATACTACGACGCCCCCACCATCGACAAGATCGTCGCCGATGCCGAGAAAAACGGCGGCACCCTGCGTCAGATTCTCTACGGCGTCGTCGAAAGCGCCCCCTTCCAGAAACGCCGCGGAGACGGTGGTTTCAGTGCCGGAGGGGCGAAGGAGTCGGGGGCTGAGTGAGCCAATTCCATGAAACCTCTGCGTGTCTTGATCCTCGCGTGGTTCGCCATCTCAGCCGCCCCGGCTGCTTTCGCCGAGCAGGTCCTCGACACGCCGAGTTTCCGCATCGTGATCGAGCACTTGTGCGAGGAAGGCTGCGTCTCCTGCGATCAGATTCGTTATACCGGAACCAGCAAAAAGACGAAACGGTCCATCACCCTGATGGGAGAAACGGTTCACACGCTGGAGGAAGATGGCGTCACACCCAACAAATTTCTGGGATACCGGTTCCGTTCGGGGAAGACGGTCTATTTCATCGGTCACCTGGGAGTATTGGAAGTCACGCAAGACGGAAGGACGCTGGTGCACGAAAAGGGTAGGTGGGTCTTCTGACCCGGACGGTATGCGGTTGCGAATCCGTGGCTATTGCGAATACGGTATTTCGAATGAATTCGATGCATCCCGGGGGCACGACGCAACTCTGACTTGCGGCTGTCCCGATCGGAGCGACCTTCCCCGCATGAGCGATACTCCTGTCACCAAGAAACCCGCCGTTTTCAGCATCGCTTCCATTCTCTCGATCGTGGCCGCCATCGGCAGCTTCATGACGGGGGCGATCTTCGGACTGATCCTCGCCATCGTGGCGATCTTTTTCGGATTCTTCGGCGTGCTGATGTCGCTGGCCCCTTCGCGGCGAGGTGGCATCGTCAGCGTCCTCGCATTGATCGGTGGCGTCATCGGCATCGTGGCCGCGGTCTTCAAGGCCATCCTCTGGTTCTTCTGATCCGAGAGGGTCGGATCCGACACCGAACAGGGTCTGGTCGGACGTGAAACCGGGCTTTTCCGGCGCGGATTTCTGCGCTTTGCTCGGCGCATGAGAATCGCTCCCTTTTTCTTTGCCGCCTTGTTCGTGCTCCATCCCCTCGTTGCCCAGGAGGAGAATTATCCCGTCCCGCCTGAATCGGTGAAGCAGGAAGGGGTGCCCGCCGGCACCGTCACCAAAGGCGTCTTCGCCGCGAGCACGATCTATCCCGGCACGACCCGCGAGTATGCGGTCTA
Source organism: Verrucomicrobiales bacterium (assembly GCA_016795385.1). GTDB lineage: Bacteria > Verrucomicrobiota > Verrucomicrobiia > Verrucomicrobiales > DEV007 > Arctic95D-9. Next base: position 34,145 of record JAEUHI010000033.1, read on the forward strand.
TGTGCCGGCGCAGTATGATGGCTCGCAGGCGGCGGCGCTGATGGTCTTCCAGGATGGGCTGGGATATCTGAACAACGTCCCCGTCACCTTCGACAATCTCATCCACGCCGGTGAGATGCCGGTAACGATCGGTCTTTTCGTCAATCCCGGTGTGGTGCCGGAGCTGGATGAAAACGCCCTCGCGCGCTACAACCGATCCTTCGAATACGACGCCGCGGACGACCGCTACGCGCGTTTCCTTCTCACCGAGATGATGACCCATGCGCTGAAGGATCTGAAGGTCACGACCGATCCGAACCTGCGCGCCATCTGTGGCTCGAGCTCGGGCGGGATCGCCGCCTTCCAGGTCGCGTGGGAGCGGCCGGATCAGTTCCGTCGGGTCTTCACCACCGTGGGCACCTATGTCGGCTTGCGCGGTGGCAACGAGCTGCCCGTGCTCGTCCGCAAGCTCGAGCCGAAGCCGATCCGGATTTTTCTGCAGGATGGCAAGAACGACAACAACCTCTATTGCGGGAGCTGGTGGGTCGCCAACCAGGACATGCTCGCCTCTTTCCAATGGGCCGGCTACGAGGTGAACCACGCCTGGGGCGAGGGCGGGCACAACCGCAAGCACTGCAACGCGATTTTTCCCGAGGTGCTGCGGTGGCTTTGGCAGGACTGGAAAGGTGCGGGAGCCGTCGTGCGCACCCATCCCGATCAATCGAAGAGCAAGGCGAACGATTTCCTCATCGAGGGCGAAGATTGGCAACTCGTCAGCGAGGGACACGGTTTCACCGAAGGACCGGCGGTGAACGCGGCGGGAGAGCTCTTTTTCTCCGACCTCGAGCAGAGCAAGATCTGGCGGGTCGGTGCGGATGGAAAGGTCTCGCTCTTCCGGGAGAACACGGGAAAGGTCAATGGCCTCGCCTTTGCTCCCGATGGCAGGACGCTCTACGGCTGTGAGGGAGAGCCGGGGCGGATCGTCTCGTGGGACATCGCGACCGGTGAGCAGAAAGTCCACGCGGAAAACGTGAAGCCGAACGATGTCGTCGTGGGGCACGATGGCACGGTCTATTTCTCCGAGCCGCGCAAGAAGACCATCCACGTCATCACTCCGGCGGGCGAGGTGAAGGTGGCGTCGGAGGAGTTTTCGGGAGTGAATGGCGTCGTCCTCAGCACGGACCAGTCGCTCGTCTACGCGGCGGACTTCGGCGGGCGATTCGTGTGGTCGGGACAGCGGAAGCCCGACGGCACCCTCGCCTATGTGCAGCCCTACTACCATCTGCATCTGCCGCCCGCTTCGGTCGATGTGCGCAGCCAGGCCGACGGCATGGCGGTGGCGAAAGATGGCTGGCTCCTCGTCGCCACGGCGATGGGCGTGCAGATCTGCGACCAGCCCGGACGCGTCCATCTCATCGTGCCGGGTCCGATCGGGGAAAGGCATCCGGCCAATGTGGCTTTGTCAGGAAACACCCTCTACGCCACCTGCGGGTCAAAGGTTTTCAAACGCAAGGTGAAGCTCGAGGGAGCGCAAGCCTGGGACGTGCCGGTGAAGCCGGAGAAGCCGAAATTGTGAGCGGATCGTGCGGACGGGGATTGACAGAGTGGGGCAGGATCGGTTCTCCTCCGATGCGTGAACCTGATACTTCCTTTTCTCGGCATTGCCGGGGTCAGCGCGATCTTTGTTCCCCTGGCGGTGCATATCGCCATGATCCCGTGGCGTCGTAGTGAAGGGATGCATTGGACGGAGCGGGCGAGACTGCTGTGGCCGGCGCGAAAAAGCATCTTTGCCGCCTCCCTCGCGGGAGCCGCTTTGGCGGTCATTGGAGGAAGCAGGATCTTCGGATGGGAGGTTCCGATCGTGTTCGTGCCGGCGGCGGTTATGTTGGGCTCCCTCGCCTTGTATCCTTCGGTCCGGGAAGTGGAGCCGCGCTATCGTTTTCTTGTGTGGCTGAGGGAATTGATCTGGGCCTTCGCGCTCAAGGGAGCGCCGGCGCTGTTCGCGCTTTATCTCATGGGAACAATGCCGGAGGAAATGGAAGCCACCGATGGATGGATTTTCCTCACCCTGTTTCTGACTTCCGCCTTTCTGGTGAGCGGGATCTGGATGCCGTTGGTGTCGAGTCGCTGTGAGGGTGGGCATCGGCTCGCGGAGATGCAGCAACGTCTTGATCGAATCGCCGCGGAGGCGTCGACGGTGGGTGGCGTGGTGCCTCGGCACGTCTGGCTGGCCGATACTCCGCTCGCGAATGCCTTTGCGTTGCCCCTGAACCGCTCGGTCATCTTCACGACGAGGGCGATGGAGATCCTGGATGACGAGGAATGCCGCGCCGTGATGCTCCATGAATACTCCCATCTGCGCGAGCCTTTCCTGATGGGATTGCTCCGGGTCGTGTCGTCGGTGAGTTATCTGGTCATCGTCTTCGTGCGTCCCGTTCTTCACGCCTGGGGTGCGACGGGTTTGATGGGACTCGTTTTCGGATACCTGCTTTTCCAACGGTTCGCCGGAAAGATGATGCGGCGCATGGAGCACCAGGCCGATTCTATGGCCACGGGGCCGGAGGGCGATTCGCCTGTCTACGCGAGGGCGCTGGAAAAGCTGCACGAGGCCAACCAGCTCCCGGCGGTGATGCCGGGAAATCGCATGGTCCATCCGCATTTGTATGATCGGATGCTGGCGGCCGGACTTACTCCCGATTACCCGCGGCCTGCGGCCCCTTCCGGGTGGTCGCCCGTTTCCCTGATCTGCCTGGGGATCGCCTTCGCCGCGATCGTGGGTCTGTTTTGGATCTGACTCCCGGCGCAATCGAGGCGGCCTCTTGCAAAGGCGGGGGCGTCACACTAGGCTTTGCCAAGCATCCCCCTATGAAAATCTCCCTGCTTTCCCTGCTCACGATCTTCTCCCTCTCGGTCGGTCTTCACGCCGAGGAACTCAAAGTCGGCGACAAGGCACCCGACTTCAAATTGCCGGCTTCCGATGGCAAAACCTACCAGCTCTCGGACTTCAAGGGCAAACAGGCGGTGGTCATCGCCTGGTTCCCCAAGGCGTTCACGGGTGGCTGCACCGCGGAGTGCAAATCCTTCCGCGCCGATGGTGCCGAGATCCGGAAATTCGATGTCGCCTACTTCACGGCGAGCTGCGATCCCGTTGATGGGGAAAAAGGCAACAAGGCTTTCGCCGAGTCGCTGGGACTCGATTATCCCATTCTCAGCGATGACACGAAGGAAACCGCCACGGCCTACGGTGTCGTGAACGCCGAGCGCAGCGTGCCGCAGCGCTGGACCTTCTACATCGGCAAGGACGGCAAGATCCTCCACATCGACAAGCAGGTGAAAACCGCCGAACACGGCAAGGATGTCGCCACGAAGCTGAAAGAGCTCGGTGTCGACGAGAAGTGATCCGGATTTTTCCCCGTCCCGGCGTGCCCTCGCATTTGCTACGAAGAGCCGGACGGGTGCTGTGGGTGCTGCTCCCGGTCCCTTGGAGCATTGCCGCTGAAAACGTACCCTTGCGCACGGGACCTCACCGTGATGTGACGATCGCGGTGGTGGAGCCAGGTGTCTCCGAGGTCGTCCTCACTGGTGTCTCTCCGCATTTCTGGACCGCGCCCGTCGACGCGGCCTTCGATCCTGACAAACACACCGTCATCTCATTCGAGTATTTCTCGCCGTCGGGGATGGAGTCGGTCCATCTTCGCTACCGGCAGAGTGATGGCAGCATGACCTATGCGGGGGAATCGGCGATGCCGATCGCGGAGACGTGGCAGCCTTTCTCGATCGACTTTTCGGAGGTGCGGCCGCCCGCTCCGAAGGGGGATGCGGCTTTCCGCTTTCATCTCGCCTTCGCCTATAAGCCGGGCAGTTCCCTTCGGATCCGGAATTTCGAGGTGAGGGCACCGAATGAATCCGAGCGGGCCGCGAGGGTTCGCCGCGACGAAGTTCGTCAGCAGCGTGAGAACGAGGCGGCCGCGATCCTTTCGTCGTTGCATGCCGACTTCTCTGAAACGATTTCGTCCGTGACGATCTCTCCGGAATCGGTGCGGGTCTCGGGTGACGCGGGGAAGGGCGCGCGACTGCGGGAGCTTCTCATCCACGAGTCATCGACCTCCCTCAGCGCCGCAACGTGGGTGTCGGATGAATGGAAGGGCGAATTCTCGCTCGAGCTGCCGCGTTTCGCCGACGGGCGGGATCGGGCGCTCTCCCGCTGGCGGTTGGAAAACGGGGAAGGAAAGGCGGTCTCCCGCGCGAGATGGTATGACTCCGTGGAAGCGGGTGTGACACCTGAGTTGCCGAAGCTGACCGCAACCCATCAGAAAGGCCTCGGAGGCATCCCGCCCATTCCGCAGCCGGATCACGTCCTGTTCGAACTCGGGATCCGCCACGCGACGATCAATCTCGTCCTTTCACCGATGATTTCGGAAACGCCGCGGCCGGGTTTCACACCTTTCAAAGTCGATGGTCGCGAGTGGTATGCGAACGAACCCTTTCTGAAGGGACTCGAGACGACGGTGAGGCATCTGAATGCGAAGGAGGTGCTCGTCAGCGGAATCCTCCTCGTGCCGAATCACGCGGGCAAACCCATGACCCATCCCGAAGCGGAGCCGCGCGGCATTTACGCGATGCCGAATCTCGCCGAGGCCGGTGGAGCCGCCCACTACCGCGCCGCGATCCATCTTCTCGCCGAGCGGTTCACGAGACCCGATTGCCGCATCATCAACTGGATCCTTCACAACGAAATCGACCAGGCCGGGGTCTGGACGAATATGGGCGATCAACCTCTCGCCCGCTATCTCGAGAGCTATGTGCGCTCGATGCGGTTGGTCTACCACACGATGCGTTTGCGCGATTCGCACGCGCGCACCTTCATCTCCCTGACGCATCACTGGATGAAGCCGAGTTTCGGATCGGGGGCCTACACGGTGCGTCCTTTGCTCGATCTCTTCGGTGAAATGGCCTCGGCCGAGGGCGACTTCGAGTGGGGCGTGGCCTACCATCCTTATCCGCAGGATCTCCGCAATCCCGATGCCTGGAATGACCGGGACGTGACGGGCGACTTCGAGACGCCCTACATCACACCGAAAAATCTCGAGGTCTTGCCCGCCTATCTCGCCCAGCCGCGTTTCCTGTATCGGGGTAAACAACCGCGGGCAATTCTCTTCTCCGAGCAGGGATTCAACACGCCGACTTTGAGTGAAGCGGACCAGCGACGCCAGGTCGCGGGACTGATCTACACCTTTCGGAAACTGCCCTCGCTCCCCACGGTGGAGGCCTGGCATCTGCACCGGTATCAGGACATGCCTGACGGAGAAGGAGGTCTGCGGCTCGGGATCCTCGACGAGCATGGGACGCGCAAGCTGGGATGGCACGCCTACGCCGCGATCGGCACCGATCGGGAAGGGGAGTATGCCAAGATCGCCGATGAGGTGATCTCGGCGCCGGCGGAATAGCCAGATCGGGTGGTGAAAATCTTGAAAGAGGAGGATGCCTCGTTCGTATTAGAGGCGATACTCTTTGAGATTCCATGACACGCGTTTTCGCCCTACTTTTGTTCACCTTCGCCCTCGCACCCTGCACCACGCGTGCCCAGGCGACCTTTGACGATCTCGCCCGCTTCGTGGCCGGCCAGCCGATGAGCCCCGGCAGTCCGCTGCGCCAAATCGAGGCTTTGCCCTCGGTGCGCAAACACACCGCCGATACCTCGGCCTTGACGAAAACCTGGAACGACCGGCGCCTCAACACCCTGCGCGACTGGGCGCGGAACGAAGTGCATCCCCGGATCGTGCGGCCAAAGGTGGTGAAGTATCCGTTCGGCGGACCGGATTTTGTGCATGCCGCGACCATTTTCCCGGGCGCGGATGAATACATCCTCGTGGGACTCGAGCCGCTCGGAACCTTGCCCGATTTCCTCGCGATGAGCGATCCGCAGCTCGGCTTTTATCTCACCCAGCTCAACCATACCCTCCGCAGCATCTCGCAGCGGAATTTCTTTATCACCACCGAGATGCGGGAAGACTTCGGCAAGGCCGGTGTCGATGGGGTCTATCCCGTGCTCTTGTATTTCGCCTCGATGACGAAGCACGAAGTGATCAACGGTCAGTTCGTGAAGCTCGACGCGGGCGGCAATCCGGTGGTTTCCGACGCGGCCAAGGCGGATGGGATCCGTCTGGAGATCCGCGCCCTCGACCGGCTGCCCGATTTTCCCCAGACCGCGAGCCTCTATTATTTCAAATACGACCTTTCCGACAGCGGATTCAAGGCGAGCAGCACGATGAAGAAATTCCTCGATCAGCGCCCGGGCGGGATGGGGTATCTGAAGGCGGCGTCGTATCTCATGCACCAGAATGGATTCGCCAACATCCGCAATTACCTGGTGGGGGACTGCCAGTTCATCCTGCAGGATGAGTCGGGCATCCCGGCCGAGTTCTTCGCGACCTATTTCAACGTGACCTATTTCGGGAAATACGCGGGTCCGATCGACATGTTCAAGGAGTATGACCAGCCTTACCTGAGACAGGTCTATGCCTCAGGCGTCGCCCGGCCGTTGCCCTTCGGCACCGGTTACCGCATGCGCGACGAGGACTCGATCCAGATGCTCGGGGTGAGGAAGTGATCGCGCGATTTTTCGCCGCGATTCGGTTGCCATCCGGCCCTCGGACGCGGTAGGATCGCGCCTCATGAGAATCCTCCCGCTCTTCGTGTTGTTGTTGGCTCTCTCCGTGTCGGCGGAGCCACGCAAGCCCAACGTCATCGTCATCATGGCCGATGACCTCGGCTTTGGGGACATTTCCTGCCAGGGGGCGACGACCTACGAGACGCCGAACATCGATCGGCTCGCCGCCGAGGGGATACGCTTCACGAGCGGGTATTGCACGGCTTCGACCTGCACACCGACCCGCTTTTCGCTACTCACCGGCGGCTACGCCTTTCGGACGAAGGGCACGGGTATCGCGCCGCCGAGTGCGCCGGCCATTATTCTGCCGGGTGACGCGACTTTGCCCGGAATGATGCAATCGGCCGGATACGCGACGGCGGTGATCGGGAAATGGCATCTGGGGCTGGGGGGCGTCGAGGGTCCCGACTGGAACGCGGAGATCTCGCCCGGACCCCTCGATATCGGGTTCGATCATTGTTTCCTCCTGCCGACCACGAACGATCGCGTCCCGCAGGTTTATCTGCAGGATCGACGTGTCTTGAACTTGGATCCGTCCGACCCCATCCGCGTTTACCAGAAGAAACCATCCGAGGATCATCCCACCGGCATCACCCATCGCGACTCGCTGAAGATGGATTGGACGCACGGTCACAACCACACGATCCACAATGGCATCAGCCGGATCGGCTTCTACACCGGCGGGGAAAAAGCGAGATTCCGCGACGAGGATCTCGCCGACGAGTGGGTGAAGCGCAGCGTCGCCTGGATGGAGTCGAAGAAGGAGGCGCCCTTCTTCCTTTTCTACGCGGCCCATGAACCGCACGTGCCCCGGATGCCACACGAGCGATTCCAGGGGAAAACACCCCACGGCTATCGCACCGACAGCATCCTCGAACTGGACTGGTGCGTGGGTGAGATCCTGGCCGCGCTCGACCGGCTCGGCATCGCGGAGAATACCCTGGTGGTGTTCTGTTCGGACAATGGTCCGGTGATGGACGACGGCTACGCCGACGGAGCGCTCGAGAAGGTCGGTGATCACCGGGCCGCCGGACCGTTCAAAGGCGGCAAATACAGCGTCTACGAAGGCGGGACGCGGACACCTTTCCTCGCGCGGTGGAAAGGGGCGATCGCTCCGGGAGTCTCCGACGAGATTGTGGCGACGATCGATCTCTATTCGAGTCTGGCTGCCTTGACCGGCACTGCGGTGCCGGAGGGCGCGGCGCGGGATTCGGAGAATGTCTTGGGTGCTTTGTTAGGTGAGCCGGGAGCGAAGGGACGGACGGAGCTGGTGCAGCAGGACAATGGATCCTCCGGCAATTTCGGCTTCCGCTCGGGCAAGTGGAAGCTCGTGCGGCACGACAAGGGCAAGGCCCGCAACGTCGTCGTGGAGAAGCTGCTCGAGACGACCGATGTGCCGAGGCTGCAGTTGTTCGACCTGGCGGCCGATCCGGGCGAGACGCGTGATTTGTCAGCCAAGGAGCCCGAGCGCCTCAACGCGATGGCGAAACGGCTCGAAGAGATCGTGGCGTCGGAGTGATGTCTTTGTCTTCCTACTCATACTCATACTCATACTCATCCTTCCGCGTCGAGGACGTCCGGTTTTGAGTAAGAGTAGGAGGTAAGAGTATGAGTAGGAGCAACAGCGAAGAAGCTTGGCTCCTTCACTGTTGAACGACCTGCGCAACAATGATGTTTGGCGCGGCCTGGGGAGCGGGGCCGCTCCAGGAGTCGACGATCTGCACGGTGACGCCGCTGGCGGTGTTCGCAAAGAGCACGGGAGCGACGGAATGCGGAAGGCGGATGCACCCGGCCGAGGCGGGGTAGCCGGGGAGATCACCGACGTGCATGCCCACGGCGCTCTGGTCGAGGCGCTGCCAGTAAGGGAGGGAGCAGCCGTAGATCGTCGAGGTCTTGCCCGACTGGACGCGCTCGGTGATTTTGAATTCACCCCGCGGGGTGTATTTGCCGGAACGCGCGGTGGAGACGGCGGTGTCGATCGCGATCTGTCCATCGACGAGGAGGTAGGCGCGCTGCTTCGAGATATCGACGACGATCTTCTTCGTGCTTTTGTTGGATTTGCCGTAGTCGAGGAGCGCCTGGTTGAAGTAAGCATCCTGGTGCACGTCCATCCATCCGGATTGCTGTTGCTGGATCGGGGCGGGTGCCTTCTTCACGGTGCTGGAGTAGGCGACCTGCTGGATGCGCATCTCCTTTTTCGCGAGAGGCTTGAAAATGCCGGCCTCGGCGCTCGTCACCGAACCGAGGGTGATCCCGAGGAGGGCGAGCACGGTGATGACCTCGCGGGCTCCATGGGCCTGGATCTCGGCATCTTCGAAGATGAAGCCGAACTCACCGGAGTTGTTCCGGCAGAAGGCCTGGAACTGATCCTCGTTCGCGAGGAGCAGACCGAGGAGCTGGACGCGGGCGGAGTTGCCATCGTCGCCCGCCTGCCAGCGGATCAAGGGCAGGGTGGTGCCTTCCGCCTTGAGATCGGAATTTTTCAGCGAGGAAGAGATCACTTCGAGAAAGCGGCGCACGAAGTCCTCCGGCTCGGAGGCATCGGAGAGCGTTTCGAAGGAAGCCGCGTCGGGAAAGAGCCCCTGCAGGGAGATCTCGTAGGCCTGATCCCCCCAGGCGGGTGTCGCTTCGGCGTTGTTCTCGTTCACCTCCAGGGTGAAAAGCTGGAACAATTCGGTCTCCTGCGGATTGGCGACGAGGGTGACTCCATCGACCGAGACATCGAACCACAGTTGGGACTCGGCGAACATCGAGGCGCAGGCCTCGACTTCGCTCTTGCCGGTGGGGGCCTGGTCGGAACCCTCGGCGGGGAGTTGGTTGACGGGGCCCAGGAAGGTGGCGGTGGTATTCATGGTGTGCTTGTCAGGGTGAGTGTGTGGTGGTGGTTGTGTCGGGTTTCGGAAAGGCTTCACCAATCGGAGCTGAGGCCGGGGTGCCAGGGCTCGGCGATGGTCGCGAGGATCTCGTGCATGAGGGGAGGGCGGATGCCGGGATAGACCGAGAGGATGCGGGCGATCATGCCCGCGACCCGTGGAGCTGCGAAACTGGTGCCGGTCTGGTATTGCACGCCTCCGCCGAGCCAGGCGACCTCGATGTTTTCACCGCGGGCGGAGTAGCCGACGAGGTGATCGGGCCGGAAGAAGACCGCCTCCGAATCCGTCTCGGCGAGATCCACGCCAATGACCGAAGCAAAATGGGCGGGCCACTCCGTCTCGCGGCTGTCGAGATTGCTGCAGGCGGCGACGACATGGGCGCCACGCAGCCATGCCTCATCGGCCCATTCCTTGTGCGGCAAAATGAATTTGGCGAGGCCCCGGCATCCGAAGCTGCAATTCAGCACGTGATAGCCCCGCCGGATCGCTTCGCGGACGCCCGCGCAGATGAGGTGCGTGCGCGAGGCGCTCCGCGCGTCGATGACCCGGAAGCTGCCGACCTCGGCGCGGGGGGCGACTTCGTGGATGATGCCGGCGACGGCGGTGCCGTGGCCGTAGGTGTCGTGTCCCGCCCCTTCGATGATGCGGACGCGGCCGTCCTCCTCTTCAAAGCCGACCGAGTCGCGGAGCGTGAGATTCGCGAGTCGGGGATGGCCGGCCTCGATGCCGGAATCGATCACGGCGACACGCACCCCTTCACCCGTGCCGCTGTGTGCGGCCTCGCGGACTTCGGCGATGGTCGGCCAAAGTTTCGAGGAGGGCGTTTCTGTCAGGGGAGAGACCATCAGATCTCGAGATTGAGGATGCGGGTGAGGAGCCGGTAGTTCACGAGTCGCTCGAGGACGGTGGAGAGACGGCGCACGCGGTTCAGGCCACGCGCCGTGAAACCGCAGGGATCGGGGGCATCGAGGCTGGGCTTGAGCTGCACGCAGCTGATCACTCCCTGCACTTTTCCCCCGAAATAGAAGGGTGTCGCGATGAGGGCCGCGGTGACCTGCTTCATCGCTTCGTCGACCCGCTTCGAGTGTTTCGCGTTGAGATAGACCTGGTTTTCACAGAGCGGCTGCTCGGAAGCGTAGACGAGACTGGTGAGTCCCTCCGAGAGCGGCTGGTGCCATCCGATGAAGGCGGGATCGGGCTCCGAATGGGTGACGATGAGATTCTCTTCATCGAGGTCCGCGATCCAGACGGAGATGGAATCGGCGGAGAGGCTTTCCATCACCATGCGCAGGGTGGTCTGGCCGGGATCGCCGATGAGCCCGCGGAAATCTTCGGGAGAGATGGCGGCGGCGGCGCGGGCGAGGGCCTTTTCAATCGCCGGGGCGTGCTCGGAAAGGAGTGGGTCGGGCGTGATCACGGGCGGGAGATGCGGTTCAGTTCGTCGCGCGCCGCGGGAGGAGCCCGACGCGTCAAAGGATACCCGATAGACGCGCGGGCGGCAATTTCATTCAGGGATTTGTGAGGGACCGCCCCCCGTCCGCTAGTTTCGCTCGCCGGGCTCCTTCGCGAGCAGTTCGCCGAGCACCGAGGCGCTCGTCGCGGGATTTCCCTTGATGCGGACGTAGCGGTGGTCCCTTTTTTGATCGGTCTTCCACTCGCTGTGTCCATCGGAGTCGAAGACGACGCGGCCACCCTCGACGACGTTCCAGAGATCCTCTTGCGGACCACGTACCGCGAGAAGGACGGTGGCGAGATCGTGGTTGGGTTTGCCGATCTCCAGCGAGGGGCGGTCGTGATGGAGACGCAGCTCGTAGGCGCGGCGGACGGGATTTTCCTTCGGAGCCGCGAGCAGCTCGGGACCATTCGTCATCGCCGCGCCGACTTCGTAGCCCTGCCAGACGATGGGCGTCGGCCATTCATTGGCGACGGTGACGGCGGCGGCGGGGTCGAGTTTGATATTCGTCTCGGGGCGGGCGGTGCGCGGAAAGCCGCCTCCCATCACGTAGAGGGATTTCACCTTGGCCTTCACGAGATCGGGCTCGGCGCGGAGGAGGTCCTCGAGATTGCTCAGGGCTCCGACGCTGCAGATCACGACCGTGCCATCCGCCTCCCGGGCCAACGTCTCGCGGTAGATGGCGAGAGCGTCGGGCATGGCGTCGTCGGGCTTGGCATCGTGGGGAAATTCATCGCGCAGGGCGGCGCAGTAGGCGCTGGGCTTGCCTTTCTTGGCGGAGCCGGTGGCCCCGTCCTTGTCCGTGCCGATGGGAATCTCGCCGCGGCCATACCAGGTGTTGATCGCATCGGCGGCGGCGGCCGAGGCATTCGAGGGATCCTTGCGGTTCGTAACGATGGCGAGGATCTCGGCCTCTCCGAGGTCGGCGAGAGCGTGCAGTACGGCGAGCGCACCGGCGTCGTCGCAGTCGTTCGCCATGTCGGTGTCGAAGATGATCTTCACCGGCGCGGCTTCGATCGATCCGGCGAGAAAAGCGATGGAGAGGAGGGAAAGAAAACGTTTCATCAGCGGACGGGTGGTTCGGTGCAAAGCTGGACGAAGGCCTCGCGGACCTTCTCGGTCTGGACGGCATTCATGAGGAGATAACGGTCGTTGCCATCCCCCTTTTCGCGGAAGTCGGTGCGGCCCTCGTCATCGACATGGACGTGACCCTGCGGCGAAAGATCGAAGTAACCGCGGTCGGGGTAGATCGCGTAGAGAGCGGCGGTGAGATCCCAGGTGGGGCGGTCGTGCGGTTGCTGCGGCACGTAGGCGAGGTAGCTGTCCTTGATCAGGTGGGGCTCCATGTAGTTGTAATCCTCGACGATGCTCTTCCAAGGATAAGCGGCGGCGATACCGATCTCGAAGCCGCTCCAGATCACCGGGGTGGGCCACTCGGCGGCGATGCGTTTGGCCGAGGGGATGTCGAGCTTCACGTTGTACTCGATGTGCTTCGTGTTGAACCCGATCGTCTGGAACGCTCCTGCCATGATGACCAATTCCTTCACCTTGGCTTTGATGAGCGCAGGACCGTCGAGCGGGGAAAACTCGTCGCCCTTTGAATCGAGGAGACGGGCGAAGTTCGTGAAAAATCCGACCTGCACCAGCATCACCGATCCATCGGGCTGGGCGGCGAGGGTCTTGCGGATCAGCGAGACGGCCTCGGGCGCCTTTGTGCCGTCGAGGTCGTGGGGGAAGAAGGGTTTGCCTTCGGGTCCCTTGCGATCGACCTGGCCGTTGTATTTGCCTTCCTCTTTCGCGGCTCCGTCGCGCACCGCGCCGAGCGGGAGATCGGGGAAGCCGTACCAGGTGTTGAGGGCGTCGATGTAGGCGACCGACCTGGGATGATCCTTCGTCGAGGTTACGGCGAGGAGTTCGACCGCGCCTCGTCGGGCCAGCTGGTGGATCATGGCGAGGGCCATGGCATCGTCGATGTCGTTGCCCATGTCGGTGTCGAAGATCATCTTCACGGGTGCCTTGGTCTCCGCGTGGGAGATTGAGGTCGTGAGGAAGGCGAGGGCGAGGAGACTGAAGAGGGTTTGACGCATGATGGAAGAGGGTTGGGTGCGCTAAGGATGACGTGGAATCGCGGGGGTGCCAAGGGGCGGGATTCTCCACGTTTGGGGTTTGATGTGACGTATATTTCGTGTAAAATGTTACGTCATGGCAAAGCTTACCCTGCACGTCCCTGATCGCCTCATTGCCGCCGCAAAGCAGGAAGCGGAAGCGAGAAAGACATCCGTATCCAAGCTGGTGAGCGACTATTTCCGGATCTTCGCGAAGTCGGAAGAGCCGGGCCAACCGGTGGGTTTGCCGCCGGTGACAGCTTCACTGGTGGGATGCATCCAAGGGGCGGATGACGACCGGGATGCGTATGTGGACCACCTTGAACGGAAACACTCGTGATCGCGCTGGTCGATACGAATGTCGTCCTCGACGTGATGTTGGGACGAAAGCCGCATCTCATGGATTCGGCATCGGTTCTGGCGGCGGTCGAGACGTCGAAGTGCGGAGGGCTTCTTTCCGCGACAACGGTGACGACGATCCACTACATCGCTGAGCGCCAGATCGGGAGACAAGCCACGCTTGGACGAATTTCTGATCTCTTGTCCCTTTTTGGCGTTGCTCCGGTGAATCAGGCCGTATTGGTATCCGCGCTTGGACTTGGAATGGCCGATTTCGAGGACGCGGTGTTGCATGAGGCGGCGATCCAAGCCGGGGCGGACTGCGTTGTGACGCGGAATATCAACGACTTCGGGCTTGCGATGATTCCCGTCTACACACCTGCTCAGTTCTTGGCGGCGCTCGCCATTTAGAAAGGTTGACGGAGGATGCTTTCGTTTACCTCCGCCCCCGCCACACATCCGCGATCGCCGCGAGGACGATGACGAGGCCGGTGATGAGGTATTTCACAGGATCGGAGGCGCCGAGATTCGCGAGGCCGGCGTCGAGGGTGGCGATGATGAGGACGCCGAGGAAACTCCCCGTGACGGAGCCGCGTCCGCCCATGAGACTGGTGCCCCCAACGACGACAGCGGCGATGGCGGAGAGCTCGATCCCGGCTCCCGCGTTGGGATCGACCGCGCCCATTTTCGAGCTCGCGAAGGCGGCGGCGATCCCGGCGAGGGCTCCGGCGAGGGAAAAGACGGCGATGCGGACGGGACGGGTGCGGATGCCGGAGTAGATCGCGGCTTCCTCGTTCGCTCCGATGACGAGGACCTTTCGCCCGAAGACGGTGCGACGAAGGACGATTTGTCCGGCCACGACCAAGAGCGCGGCGAGGAGGATCGCGGGGGAAAGCCCGAGTCCGCCGAGGGGCGCTCCGAGCGCTTCCACCGGCTTGCCGATGTAGCGTGTCTCGGAATCCGTGGCGAGATAGGCGAGTCCGCGCGCGACCTGCATCATGCCGAGGGTGACGATGAAACTGGCGACGCGGAAGCGCACGGAAACGAAGCCGTTGACCCAGCCGCAGGCGGCGCCGGTGAGCATGGCGAGGGGCAGGGCGGCGAGGAGCGGGAGCCGCGCATCGACCATGGCGAGTCCGAGGATGGATCCGGAAAAGGCCATGACCGATCCGACGGACAAGTCGATACCGCCGGTGAGGATGACGAAGGTCATGCCGACGGCGAGGACGGTGAGGGCGGGCACCTGGTTGGCGATCTGATGGAAGGTGGCGGCCCCGAGGAAATTCCTGCCAAAGACACCAAAGACCGCGACGAGCAGGGCGAGCACCCCGAGCAGCCCGAGCGATTCGCCGAGGCGGAGGCGGGAGGGTGAAGGTGTCGCGTCAACGGTCATGTCTACCACGGTGAATTTGATTTTCCTCCGTGTTCCTCCGTGCCCTCTGCGGTGGAACCGTCTCTACCACAGAGATCACGGAGGTGCACGGAGGCGGGAATCAAGGCAGCTGCGCCTTGGTGATGAGATCGACGGGAGTCTTCTTGTCTTCCGGCGCGGCTTCGCCCTTGAGGATGGAGAGCGCGGCTTCGATCCCATACACGGCGAGTTGTCCGCCGTGCTGGTCGGCGGTGGCGAGGACGCGGCCTTCCCGGATGAGGGCCTGGACGGCGCTGATGTTGTCGAAGCCGACGATACGGACCTGCCCTTCCTTTCCGGCGGCCTTGACCGCGGCGGCGGCACCGAGGGCCATGCTGTCGTTGCTGGCGAGGATGGCGGCGAGGTCGGGGTGGGCGGTGAGGATGGAGGCGGTGACGCTGTTGGCTTTCTCCATTTCCCACGAGGCGCTCTGCACGGCGACGACGGCGGCTCCGGCGGCCTGCATCGCCTCCTCGAAGCCGGCACGGCGCTGCTGGGCGTTGAAGGCGGTGGGCACACCCCCGAGAATGGCGACCTTGTCACCGCGCTTCAGTTGTTTGGCGAGTTCTTCGCCGACGAGACGGGCGCCCTCGCGGTTATCGGGGCCGACGAAGGG
Source organism: Verrucomicrobiales bacterium (assembly GCA_016795385.1). Lineage (GTDB taxonomy): Bacteria > Verrucomicrobiota > Verrucomicrobiia > Verrucomicrobiales > DEV007 > Arctic95D-9. Next base: position 49,591 of record JAEUHI010000033.1, read on the forward strand.
GATGGCGGCTCCGGCCTCGGCGAGGACGGTGCGGTCGAGGCGGTTGTCGATGTTGACGACGACGATGCCGGCCTCCTGGGCGCGCTTGAGGACGGGGACGAGGGCCTTCGAATCGGCCGGGGCGATGACGATGGCGGCGACGCCGCGGGCGATCATCTGCTCGACGAGGGCGACCTGCTGGGCGAGGTCCGTCTCGTTGCGGATGCCGTTGGAAACCAGATCAAAGCTCTCCGCATTCTGTTTTTGCCAGGCCTCCGCGCCGTCGGCCATGGTCTTGAAGAACTCGTTGGCGAGCGACTTCATGACGAGGGCGACCTCGGGCTTGCCGGGTGTTTCCGGGGCGCGTTCGCAGCCGGAGAAAAGGAGCGCGGCGAGAAGGGGGAGGAAAGAGAATCGTTTCATGGGGGCGCGGGATGGTGGCAAAAGCCGTGGAAGGATGCCAGCCTTTTCCGAGGCCGGTTTACGCCTCGCCCCGGAAGACTTTTTGCAAATAGGTCCGGAACGTGGGCGCAAAGAATTCCTCGTCCGATCCGAAGGTCTCGTGCCGGTAGACCGAGGGGCTGTGGCCGAGCGAGAGGAGGTAGCGGTGCGTGGCGCTCTCTCCGAAGCGGATCCACGGATGGGCCGAGGCGCAGGGATCGTCGATCACCTCCCAGCGTGCGAGGGGCAGGACGGGCCACATCAAGCCGCGGGCGGCCTCGAGTCCGTCGGATTGGAGCAGGTAGGAACGGATCTCACCGGGGAGCGCGATCTCGTGATCCGTTTCCCAGGCCTCAAGCCGACCTTCTGACACGGGTGGGAAAAACGAAGCGTCGATTTTCGCGGCGCGAGCCTCGGTGCCCTCGGTGAGGGCGATGATGTCGGCTTTCCAAGAGGGGACGGGGGACATGGCGCAGTGTCCCACGACCGACGGAGTCCGCAAGCGCCGCGCGCGACGCGTCTCAGTTGTTGAAATCGATCGAGCTGGTCTCGATGAGCGTCCCGTAAAGTCGCGTCGAGGCGCTTTGGCCCTCGAGCACGTAGAATTCATCGAAGCGCGAGAGACCGGCGGCGGAGGTTTCACCGAACTCGAGGAGGAGGGAGTATTCGATGCCGGCGAAGCTGATCGTCTGGGTCGCGTAGGGATTGGCAAGTTTGACGTAGTCGGCGTCACGCCAGGGATCGTTGGGATCCTCGTAGTTCGGCTGGTTGATGAGTTCGAACTGGAAATCGAAGGCAGCGTTGGTGGAGACGCTCTTCATTTTGAGATCGAGATTCGCGGTGAAGCTCACCGAGGTGGCTCCGGTGTCGGTGACGATGGTGCCGTTGAAGTAATTCAAAGTGCCGATCTGGAAGCGGGTGCCGGGTTTCACGGTGTTGAAGGTGAGCGCGGTGTAATCGAGCCAGCTCTGGGAAAGAGGCACGGCGTTGGCGGCGTTCGTGTCACCGGAGAAATAATAATCGACCTCATCCTTTGTGTAATACTCGCGTCCCCAGGCGAATCGGTTCGAAGTGGTGCCGGAAAGATTGGAGACCATGTTTTTGTCACCACTCGGATTGGAGAACGTACCGGCTGCGAGCCCGTCGATACTTGCGACCTCCACCCCGAGAGTGCGCAGCGTGGCGGTGCTGGCGACATAGTAGGGATCGATGGGTACGGCGCGGGCCTGCACGAGGGTGCCGCTCGGGTAGGCGTTCCGGTTCAAGACAAAGGGGCTGATGTAGGTTTGCCAGGGATCGCCCCCGATCCGGTATTCGATCTTGGAGATCGCGGAGCTGTTTTGATTCGCGATCGTGACGGTGACGTCGCGATTCGTGAAAAGTCCGAATTCCGGGCTGCTGGGAGTGATCACTGGCGGAACGAGGTTGGCGGGGAGAGCGGTGTATTGTTGGTCGACCCGCGAACTGCTGGAGTAAAGGTCACTGGTCGGCACGGCTTGGGCGGCGATGACGGCTCCGGGAGCGGCGGAAATGCTGCCGGTGTAGAGAGTCCAGTTTCCGAAATTGACGGAATAATAGAGGTCGGACGATCCCGCCGGATTGGGATTGAGGAGGCTGACGGGGAGATTGAAGGCGGTCACGGGAAAGGCGCCGCCGGCGATCGAGAACTGCGGCGGCGAAAGGGGCGTGATCGACGAGCCGGAGGGGCCACCGCCGCTCGGGGGGGGGGGGCGGGAGGAGTCGGGGTTGTGTCGGCGACTTCCGCGACCGACACATTCGTCGGGCCGGGGAGCACGGAGGGCGCTGCATCGCGATAGTCCCAGATCCACGAACTGCTCTCGGCGTAGAGCATCGGGGTCTTGGGCTTGTAGGTTTTGGTCGGATCGGCGGAGACCGCACCGTCGTAGCCGAAGCTTTTGATCCCGGGTCCGTTGCCCGATTGCGACATCACGAATTGGCTCTGATCGGCATCCCAGTAGACACGCCAACCGGTGCTCTGGGCCTCGGCGGAGCTCTGATACTCAAAGGTCAGCCTCTCATCGATTTTCGAGCCGCTGAATCCCGGGATGCGTGAGGCATTGCTGAAACTTTGCTTCAGGACGTCGAGCACCTCATCCGCGGTTTTGGCTCCGGAGAGATCACCGCCAGATGCGAGGTAGGCGGAGACACTGCGGTTCAGCGTATCGACATCAGAGGAAAGTTTGGTGTTCCGGGCCGAGCCGACGACTCCGCCCAGCATGAGCGCGCCGATGGACGCCAAAACACCGACCACGGCGACCGTGATCAGGCCTTCCATCAAGGTGAAGCCGTTCTGCTTCCGAGGTTTCATTAATGATACTTATCATAAATACAATAAATATCAAGATGAAAGTCCGGGGGCCTGCCACCCTCAAACGGGTGGAACGGAGTTATCACTTCACGCAAGCGACTGAGCGGCAAGAACTCCCGAGAGAATCGCGCCCTCGATCGAGGCACTCCGGGTGTGGTCGCCGCAGACGGCAATCGGGCCATCGAGGATTCCGGGAAGGCCGTGTCCGGGAATTTGGACCGGGAGAGCCTGATCGATGCGATGGGTGGACAAATGGGACCACGACTCCGTCCGCGGACCAAACCAATCGAGCAATTCGGCTTCGACCTGCTTCTCCAGGGAGGGCGTATCGGCGTCTCCCATGACACTGACGGAAATGAGCGCCTTACCAGCCGGAGCGTAGGAGGGCGCGACATTCGACGGGACCGAGAGATGATGGATGAGACCGCGCCGGTCTCCCCGCAGGGCGATGAGGCGATCCCGGAAAGGAGGCTCAGGAGCGGCGTAGGAAAGGGTGACGGCCCGGCGCCAGTGGGTGGCGGGGACATGGGGGAGGAGTTGGTTGGCCGCCGCGCCATCGGTCGCGAGGATCACGCGCCGGGCGGCGAATTCGCCGGTGTCTGTCGTGGCGTGGGTGCCGGAAAGAGATCTTACCGGGGTGTTGAGGCGGATCGCCCCGGGAGGCAGGCGCGAGGCGAGTTGGTCCGGGATCGCCTGCATCCCGGCCGCAGGCAGGGTGGCCGCTCCACGACTGAACATCGCAAAGGTGAACTCGAACATCCGGCTCGAGGTCTCGAGGCGGTCTTCGAGAAAGATGCCGCCATAGAACCCGCGGAAGAAATCGTCGATCATTCCTTCCGAAAAACCCTCGTCGCGCAGCAGGTCCAGCGTGGTTCGGTGGGGATCCGACCAGATTTTTTCGAGCGGCTTCCGGAGAAGCCGCGCGCGGAGACGGGCGACACGCAGCTTGTCGAGCGGCGTGCCGATCGGCGACAGGGCGCTCGAAAACAGCGCGGCAGGCCGACGGAAGACGTCCATGATCCGGTGCATGCGGCCGCCTTTCCAGACGAGAGCGCCCGGCTCGAAGGCATGCAGATTGAGCGCGACGAGATCCACGAGCGAGCCGCTCACCGGATAGGCATCGAGAAAAACCTGGAATCCGCGATCGAGCAAGAAGCCCTCGACACGGTCGGTGCGGACCCGCCCGCCCACGGCATCGGAGGCTTCGAGCACGAGCACCTCGCGTCCCTCCTCGTGAAGACGCACTGCGGCGGCGAGTCCGGCGAGACCGGCACCGATGATGAGGATATCGACCGATTCAGAGCTCATGGGGCGGAGGAAAGGGCGGCGGTGGTGACGGCGTGGCGATAGCGGAAAAGACGATCGAGTTTTCGCTCGACGAAGGGCTTCCCAAAAATGCGGCCGATCCAGCCCAAGGGCAGCCGATAACGGATCGTGTCGGTGAGACGGCTCGTCGTGGGAGTGATGGGCTCGAAACGGTGTTCGTGCTCCCAGAAAGCAAAGGGCCCCTCCTGCTGACGGTCGATGAAGCCGGTGTCGGTGATCTCGTGCACCGCGATCCAGCGTTGTTTGAGTGGACCGATGATCCCCACCTCGATCACCGCGACCGCACCGTCCGTGAGAGCCTCGGGCATCGAGATCAGTCGCGCCTTTTCCCAAGGGGGAGTGAGGCGTGTGAAGGCACCGGGCTCGAAATGCCACTCGCGCAGCCGATCGACGGGCGCGTCGATCTCGCACGATCGGGTGAAGGTGAGGGGGGACATCAGGCAGGGATTACGTTTGCGGCCGGCGATCGGGGCAGGAGGATGTGCCCGGTCTCATCATCGCCGATCGCCTCGGTGCGTCGACCTTCGTATCGCAGGTGAAGATAAGCGATCAAGGCGCAGAGGATCGAATCGGTCTGATCCTCGATCGGTTTGCTCCAGGGCGCGGCGAGAAGGGCGCGGTGTGCGTCCCATTCGAGCCATTCGGGGAGTTCGCGGCCGAGGCAATCGCGCAGGCAGCCCTGGTAGCGGAGAAACTCGGCACGTCTCGAGGCGACGAGCCCTTTTTTGTATTTGATCGTCTTTTCGATGCCGAACAATTGAATCGTCGCGGGATGTGGATAGACCTCGCTGGCGATGCGGGCGCCGCTGCTGGTTTCGGTGGTGAGCGCATAACCGCGCCCGACCAGTCCCGCCGCAATCCGCAGCGGTCTCCGGCAGAGCCTCTGGTTGGCGGGATGACACCCCGCGTGGTATCGACCGAAACGACGGGTGCATTCCTTGTCGACCGGGCGCGAACCTTCCGCATTGGGACAAATGAGGGGCGCATCGATCGCGACGAACAGACGCGTCGCACTCTCCACGGAAGCGAGGGTCGTGAAGAGTGCGTCGTCGCCGCGCGAGTTGAAGGTGACCGGGGGCGCCGTCATCCTATGATCGAGACCGTCCTCGAAACGCAGGATCGTGACGCCATCGGGATTCCGGTCCCCCCAGGCGAGATCGACTCCGACGAGAACGGTGGAGGGATTCATCAAAGAGGGTTGAACCGGCCATCAGACCTTCTCAGGTCGCTCCGGTCAAATACGGACTTCGTCCGGGATCGTGAGTTGGGCTTGCACAGGGGCGCGCTTTTGCGCGATACTCCCGCCCATGAAACCCGTGCTTCCGATCCTCGTTCTCACCCTCCTTTCCACGCTGACCTCCCTGCGTGCCCAGACGCAGACCCCGGACGGGGTTCAGCCGGGCATCAACGGCTTCTGGGAAGTCGTCACCGCCGGCGGACGTTTTGTCGCCCGCCTCGACCAGATCACCTCGGTGAGCGAGCAGGAATACCTCATCGATGGAGCGGTGCGGGTCTTTGAATGCACCGTCGATACCGACGGCGGGCAGACGGCGCGATTCTATTACCTCGAGCCGATCACCGACAGCTCCTCGATCACGACCGGCAGCGCCACGGTCGAGCGTCTCAAGAGCATCGCGAACAAGGTATCGGAGAAAGCCGGTACCGGCGACATCGATGCGATCGTGACGAAGCATTATCCCGACACCACCCACGCGAAGACCAGTGAATACCGGGTGAAAAACAAGGCCACGATCTCGCAGATTTATGATCATGTCCGCCGCGTCTGGGCGGAGGAGCGCGGCAAAGGCGGCGAGAACCAGCTCGTCATCCGCAACGGTTGATTCTCCCCGGACTCAGGCAACATGAAGTATCGCGAAATCCCGCACACCGACCTCCGCGTCAGTCTCATCGGCCTCGGCACGATGACCTGGGGCGAGCAGAACACGGAGGCCGAGGGCCACGAGCAGATGGACTACGCCCTCGAGCGGGGCATCAATCTTTTCGACACCGCCGAGATGTATCCGGTGCCGCCACGCGCCGAGACCTGTCACGAGACCGAACGCATCATCGGCACCTGGTTCGCCTCGCGGGGCACGCGCGACCAGGTCATCCTCGCGACGAAGGCGGTGGGGCCGGGGCCGCACGTCACCCACGTGCGCGACGGCAATCGCCACGATCGCAGCAATCTCACCGCCGCGCTCGAGGGCAGCCTGCGCCGGCTCCAGACGGACCACATCGATCTTTATCAGCTCCATTGGCCCGATCGTCCCGTGCCCCTGTTCGGGGGACGCGATTTCAATCCGCCCGCGGCCAAGGAATCGATCCCGATCGAGGAGACCCTCGCCGTGCTCGCCGACTTCGTCGCCTCCGGAAAGGTGCGCCACATCGGTCTCTCGAATGAGACGCCGTGGGGCACGATGCGTTTTCTCGAGTTGGCGCGGAGCGGCGGACTGCCGCGGATGGTCACGATCCAGAATTCCTACAATCTCCTCAACCGCACCTTCGACGGAGGTCTCGCCGAAATCTGCCACGAGGAGGGGATGCGTCTCCTCGCCTATTCACCCCTCGCCTTTGGGCGTTTGTCAGGAAAATATCGCGGCGGCGCGAAACCGGAAGGAGCGAGACTCTCGATCTGGGAGCGCTTCGCCCGCTACAACGGGGCGAACTCCGACGCGGCCGTCGAGGAGTATGCCCGCATCGCCGAAGAAGCGGGTCTCGACTTCGCCCAAATGAGCCTCGCCTGGATCAACCAGCGTTTCCACGTCGCGAGCAACCTGATCGGGGCGACGACGATGGCGCAGCTCAAGTCGAACATCGACAGCGTCGATCTCGAGCTTTCCCAGGACGTCCTCGAGGCGATCGAGGCCGTGCATCGGAGGATCCCGAACCCGTGTCCGTGAGGGCGGGTGCAGGACAAAAAAGTCAGGCCAATCCGTCCAGCCTGGCTGGAGAAACAACCGTCATCGGCGGAAGGAACGAGTATTGGCCCCGGAGGGGCCAAAGAAGGTAGCCGGTGGTGGAGCGAAGCGGAACCACCGGACCACCACCCCGGAAAAGAGAAGCCCGCCCCGGAGGGGCGGAAGAAGCGGACCCGCTCACGAGAGCCGTACTTCTTCGAACTTCACCCCGCCGCGCATCACAAACTCCAGATTCTCCTCGTGAAAGGTTTGCGTCCAAGATGACGTATGCTCGCGCTTCGTGGGTACGTCGAGGAGACGCCGGAGGCTTCTCGCGCCCCTCCCGGGCGCAATCGTTTCCTAGCGTGATTGACCGGTGGTTCCGCTGCGCTCCACCACCGGCTGCCGTCTTTCGTCCCGCTGGGAAGATTCTGCTTCAAAATTTGCAGTAGATGGAACCTGGACATGAACTCCCAACGATTCATCGGGTTTCCGGCGTAGCCTGACAATTCTGTCCCGCACCCTCCGTGAGGGCGGTTGGAAAATGTTGATTGTCTCCGCTCGATTGAGTGGGTATAATTACCATATGAACCGGACTTGCTTGATCATCGCCTCTCTCGTAGCATTTTTCGGCGCCTCCGTTGTCAACGCCACGGACTCTCCGCTCCTCGCCGCGCCGAAGGCCGCGCCGCAACCGGATCAGCCCGACCTGCTCGTGAGTGCGCGCAAGACCAGCAAGTTTAAAGGCGATGGGGTCTACAGCAGCCGGCTCCTCACCAAACAGCGTCTCAGCCGGGTCTCCACGCCTCGTGGCATCACCAACTATTTCCGCCTCCAAAACGATTCGCAGGGGCTCATGGCGGTGCCGTATTCCCTCTTCGGCGTCAAAGGGAGCAAGTCGGACAGCCGGACCACGATCTCTTATTTCAGCGACAAAGGAGCGAACGTAACGGCCCGGGTGACGCGCGGCAGCTACGTCCTGAATATCGCCACCGACGCCGAGGCGGCCTTCCGTCAGAAAATCGTTCCGAACGGTCCGGTCATCAATGACACCGCCTACAGCGTGAGCGCGGAGAATGTCGACACCCGTTCCAAAGACACGGCCGGCGTCCTCCTGCGCCATCCCTGATGTCCGCGCCGCGTTGGCGGATCCGGGAAGGGACGGCCTTCGTCCTGTTGGTGTTGGTCTGGGCTTTGCTCCGGGTCGTCCCGTCGGTGCCGCACGTGCTGCCGGCCCCGGGGGAGACGGTCTTGCTCGGGAATGATCCCTGGTTTCACCTGCACCAACTCACCGGTGCGGTGGAGCATTTCCCGAGGATCCTGCGCTGGGATGTCGGGGCGCTTTATCCCGAAGGCAGCCGGGTCGCGGCCGCCGGTCTCTTTCATCTCGGTCTGGCCGCGGTCGCGAAAGGTCTCGGCATCCCCGCGACGGAGACGGATGCTCTCGCTTTGGTGCTGGCTCTCTCGCCGGTGGTTCTTGGCGCGGCTTCGTTGGGATTCCTCTTTCTGTTGGCTCGCGAGATCGGGGGACGGCGTCTCGCCTGGGTGACGCTGATCGTGCGAATCGTCTTTCCTGGGGGCGAGCTCGAGCGGACGCTCTTTGGTTTCGGTGATCAACATGCGGCCGAGATCCTCCTCGTCACTGCCAGCCTCTGGGCCTGGGTGCGATGGGCGAAGGAAGGAGCGGTGGTTCGCGCCAGCTTGTGGAAACGGGGCGCGTCCGGTGTCTTTGCCGCGCTGCCGGTGGCGGTTTTTCTTTTCACCTGGTTCGGTGCACCGCTGTTCCTGGCCGTTCTCATCGTTTCCTTTTGGATGGTCGAGGGGATCGGGATTTGTCAGGGGCGACGCGAGCCGCTGCCTGCTGCGGCCATCGCGTTTTTCGCCGGAATTTTCGCGATCACCGCCCTGGTCGGACTGTCGTGGCCCGAAGGAATCATGGTGCCCGAGGCCTGGCGGTTTTCCCTCGTGGCGCTGGCAGCGCAGGTGGCGCTGATGATCGTGGTGAAAATGGTGGCGGATCGGAGCAAGGGCACGATCCGTCCCATCGCCGCGTTGGGTGTTTTGTCAGGGCTGTTGTTGCTCGTGGCGGGGGTCTTTCTCGTTCTGAATCCCCGCGTGATCTCTCTGGCGGAACAGTTTCTCGGAACGGCCAACCGCGGCGTCTCCGAGCACGCGTTGGGGCCGCAGCAGGTCTGGTGGTGGGATTACGGACTATTGCTGCCCTGGCTCGTTTTCGGGATCGGATGGGGCATCATCCATGCTCCCGCGAAGGCGCATCGGATGGTCTTTGCAGCGATCGGTTGCTGGGTCGTTTTGGCTTCGCTCCGGTCCGATTTCTTTTACCTGACCGGTGCTCTGTCGCCTCTCGCCATTGCCTTTGGAGCGCTGCGTTTTCGTGATCGGATGATGACACGGGGAAGGCATCGCCTCGCCCTGCTGCCGGCTGGGTGTGCGGGGCTGTCGTTGCTCCTCGCGGTGGCGCTCGGATGGCCCCGGGCACCCGGCATCACGCGTGACGAGGTCGCGGACATGGTCGTGGCGACGCGCCCTTGGCGGCAATCCATGGCGTGGTTGAAGGCGGAGGCGGAGGCATCCCCGATCCTGCCGACGACCCTCGTGGAGCCTTGGAGAAAACGCGATGGATTCTCATACCCACCCGGGACGGGAGCGGTCTTCACCCATTGGCAGTTCGGAAATCTCGTGCCGACCCTCGCGCGACGAATCGCCGTCTCGGCCCGCAGCCGCAGTCCGGAGTTCATCGAATGGTTTCTCGAAACGGATGAGGCCTCCTCCCATCGCCGCCTCGGCGCGGTCGAAGGGATCCGCTACCTCGTGCTCGATGCCACGTCCGCTTGTGACCTCTTCGCGACCGAGGCGCTCCAGGCAGGAGTGCGCGCCGCGGATCTGCAGGTCGCTGATGGCGCCCTCTGGAAAGCGGTGCCGCTCAGGTCGTACGGCGAACCCTTCCGCCAATCGATCGGGGCGAATCTCTATCTCGGCGACGGCACCGTGATGGAGGGTTATCGGCTCGTCCACGAGAGCCGGGAGCAGGTCTTTGTCCGCTACCGCCTTCTTCCGGAGGAGGCGCTCGTGACCTTGCGATCGGATCTGATCGAGGACGCTACGGAACTCGACGCGTTGAGGCCTCTCACCGGGACAGGGGAAGTCTGGCGGGAGGAGGGCGGATACCTTTGCTATTCGGGCCAGGTGCTGCCCGCGGTGAAGGTCTTCGAACGGGTCACCGGTGCGGTCTTGGAGGGCAAGGCGGTGCCGGGCGTGAAGGTGTCGCTACAGCTCTCGTTCGCAGTCTCCGGAACCGGAAGAGAAATCACCTACCGGCGTGAAGCGGTCGCGGATGTCGAGGGCAAAGTGGCGTTCCGGGTTCCTTACGCGACCGGTGCGAGAGGAGAGCCCTACCGGTTGCACCTCGGTGGGGCGGAGGTCAGGCAGGTCCGGGTCAGCGAGAAGGACATCCGTGAGGGGGCGGTCATCCCCTTTTGACCGAATCCCGCATCACTTCCGCGCGGATCGTCCCAACATGTGCGCGGCGACAGGCAGGGTGAGAAAGGCGAGGGCGAGGGCCACGATCGCCTTCAATCCCACCTCCCAGGTCGGGAGACGCAGCACGAAAGCCGCGAGGATGAGGGCGAAGGCCGCACCGGCGGCTTTCGTCGAAGCATGCATGCGGCTGAGGAGGTCGGGGAACCGCCACACGCCGAGGCCCGCGATCAGCGCGAAAAATCCGCCACCGAGGAGGAGGAGGGCAGAAAGAATGTCAGTCATGATCCTTGCGCGCGAGATGGGAGGGGCTGAGGAAAAGTGAGACACCGGTGGTGCCGACGTAGAGGACCAGTCCCGCCACGAGGGCGACGTCGAGCCAGAGGGCATCGCGCTGGAGCCAACCGTGGCCGAGGGCGAGCCCGATCGCGCAGAGCGCGATGACATCGGCGGCATTGATGCGGTCGGCGAGGGTGGGGCCGCGCCAGAGCCTCGCACCGGCGCCGCCGATGGCGACGAAGAGGCAGAGGGTGAAGAGGAGATGGACGATTTCAATCATGCGGCTGTCTGCGGGATCGGAGGACATCGAGGAGCGGTTCTTCGAGTCCCTCTTGAATCGTTTTCGCGAGAGGGCCCCGATCGTCGAGCGCGTGGATTTCGAGCGTTTTTCCGGGCTCGACGTGGAGGAGCAGAGTGCCGGGTGTGAAGGAGATCAGATTCGAGATGGCGAGGATCTCCAAAGGCGACTCCACCTTCGTCGGGATCGTGACGATGCCCGGATGGATCGAGGGTCGGCGCGAGAGCACTTTTCCGGCGATCACGAAGTTCGAGATCCAGAAATCGACGACGTATCTCGCCACGAGGACGAGGAGGGAGAGCCATCGCGGGCGTGGTTTCATGGCGAGGTGGAAAGGGTGGCAGGGTTGGTGGCGAGGAGTTGGCGGGCGGCTTCATCCGCCAGTGAGATGAGCGATCCCGGAAAGAGGCCGATGAGGAGGGTGAGCAGGCCGAGGAAAGCCACCGGCAAGAGAAGCAGGGAACGGCGGCACAAGGAGAGCGGGCCTCCTTTTCTTGGTGAATCTTTCCAAAAGGCCTCGCTCCAGATCTTCGTCATGGAAAAGAGGGTCACGACGCCGACGAGCAGGGCGATGGCGGTGACGATCCAGGCTTCCTCCCGCATCGCCTCGCGGATGAGGAGGAATTTGGCGAAAAAGCCCGAGAGCGGAGGAATGCCCCCGAGGGAAAGCGCGGGGATGAGAAAGAGGATCGCGAGGAGGGGCGTGGCCTTGAGGAGACCACCGAGTTTGGCGAGATCCTCGGTGCGTCCGGTGGAGGCGATGGCCCCGGCCGCGAGAAAGAGATTCGTCTTCACGAAGATGTGATGGACGGTGTAGAAGAGCGCGGCGGCGATGGCACCCTGCGTCATCAGCCCGAGCCCGAGGAGGATGTAGCCGATCTGGCTCACGATGTGGAAGGAGAGGATGCGGCGGACGTGGAATTGGCTCGCCGCACCGAGGACGCCGGCGATCATCGTGGCAACGCCGACGAGGAGGAAGATGCCGGACGTGTATCCTGACAGAAATCCAAAAGCGCCGCCGAAAACGCGGAAGAGCGCGTAGACCCCAACCTTCGTGAGGAGGCCGCCGAAGACCGCCGCGGTCGCGTAGCCCGTGTTGGGGTAGGCAGGCGGGAGCCAGAAGTAGAGGGGGAAGACGCCGGCCTTGATCCCGAAGGCGATGAGGAGCAGCGTCGCCGAGCTGAGGATCACGGGATCCGATCCGCTTGCGACGAGACGTGCCGCGACTTCCTCGAGATTGAGGTGCCCCGTCTTTCCGTAGAGGATGCCGAGACCCGTGAGAAAAAAGAACGAGGAGACCATGTTGATCACCACGTATTGGGTCGCGCCCTCGAAGACGTGCCGCCTCCGGCCGAGCACCAGCATCGCGAACGAGGACATCAGCATCACCTCGAACCAGACGAAGAGATTGAAGAGGTCGTTGGTGAGGAAGGCACCGTGGATTCCAGTGAAGAGGAGGAACGAGAAGGTGCCGTAGCCCTTCGCCCAGAGGAGACGACCGATCTCCCCCGCCGCGAAGAGCGCCCCGGCGAAGGCGACGGTCGCGCTGACGACGACGAGGAGGGCGGAGAGGAGGTCGACCTTGAAGGTGATCCCGACCGGCCTTTCCCATCCTCCGAGGTCGAGGCGGAGCGGGCCGCCTGCCGCGCGCACGGCGAGAAAGAGCGCCACGGCCGCGGCAAGGATCAGCGCGGTGCCGGCGATCAGGATCGAGCGCGAGACCACCGGAGAACGACGCCCCATCCACGCCACGAGGGCGAGCCCGAGGGGCAGGATCACGGGCAGGGCGACGAGGGCGGATTCCATCATGATTCCGTGTTCGCGAGGGCCGGGACACCGGCGGCTCCGATGCGGGCGCGGGTCTTTTTAAGAAGGACGAGACAAAAGGCGAGTGATCCGAAGCTGATCACGATCGCGGTGAGGACGAGGGCTTGGGCGAGGGGATCGGGGTGATCGGCGGGCAGTGTCTCCGATCCCTCGGCGATGATCGCGGTGTCGCCCCGACCCAATCCCGCCGCCGTGAAGACGAGGAGGTTGGCCGCTTGCGCGAGCAGGGCGAGACCGAGGAGGATGCGGAAAAGACCTCCTCTCAGGAGGAGCAGGGCACCGCTGCCGGCGAGCAGTCCGATGAGGATGGCGGCGAGCGTTTCCATCAGGAGAGCGGGGAGGGCGAGGGTTCGGAGTTTTCAGCAGCACGGCGACCTTCCATGGCCCCGTAGAGGAGGAGGACGACGCCGGCGACAACGAGGTAGACGCCGATGTCGAAAAGCAGGGGAGTGCCGAGTTTCACCTTTCCGACAGCAGGCAGGGCGATTTCTCCGCCCCACAGCGCGGCGAGGTAACCGTCACCCGAGATCAGCCCAGGCAGTCCCGAGAGAGCCGCGGTGGCGAGGCCGAGCACCATCAGGGCGGGGGCACTCAGGGCGAAGACGCGGAGAGGGGCCGAGGGCCGGGCGAGATGCACGAGGATGGCGGACATCGCCGCGACCAGTCCGCCGATGAAGCCGCCGCCCGGGTCATTGTGGCCGCGCAGGAGGAGGTAGATCGAAAACACCAGCATCGCCGGAGCGGTGTAGCGTGCCGAGGCCGAGAGCACCGGAGATGTCCCGAGTCGTTCCGCTGGAAAAGGCGAGCGAGCGTGGCCCAGCATGGCGGAGACACCGAGCGCGGCGATCATCAGCACGGTGATCTCGCCGAGTGTGTCGAGCGCACGGAAGTCGACGAGGATGACATTGACGACATTTCTCCCATGCGCCTCCGTCAGGCTCTTCGCGGCGTGTGCGATCGAGACCGGCTCGGCCAATTGAACGTCGAAGGCCTTCAAAGTGAGGAAGGTGAAGGCCAGCCCCACCGCGATGGCGAGGGGCACGGCGATCGCCCGCGGCACCCCGGCACGGCGCTCCTCCCGCATCGCCGGCAATCCGTAGAGGGCGAGGGCGAAGAGCAGCAGGGTCAGCGTCTCCACGAGGATCTGGGTGATCGCGAGATCCGGCGCACCGTGCAGGGCGAAAAACACGGCGATGCCGAATCCCAGGCATCCCAGGATCAATACCGCCGTCATGCGGCGTCGGCAACGCAACACGGCGATGGCGGCGACCGCGACGAACAGCAGGGTCAGGAGCACGTCCGTTCTCACTTCGCCGCGTGAGGGCAGGGTGAGCACGTAGCCGCTCCGCCACCACGCCGCGATGAGGCCCGCCACCGCGACTGAGAAGATCACCGCGAGATAGGTGTGGAGCCGGCCCGACTGGATCGTGCGGGTGATGACACCGGCACCCGTGAGAAAACCCGCGAGTCCGGATCGAAAGAGGGTGACGCCGCTCCACATGGTCGCATCGCGGAGGAGATTGCCATAGCGCGAGAGACGACGTCGCATCGCGAAAAGTCCCACCCCGCCGAGCACGGTGATCGCGCTGAGCAGCAGCACGAGATTCAGCCCATGCCACAGCTTCAGTTGGACCGCGACGTCCTCCGCCGCGATCTGGGTGACGACCGCCTCCACCGGACCGCCGAGGATGGCATGGGGGAACAGGCCGAAAACGAGGCTGCCCGATCCCAGAAGGACCGGTCCGATCCAGAATCCGATCTTCGTCGGTTTCAGATTCTGCGGTCCCTCTCCCCGGGGCTCGCCGAGGAAAGGCAGCACCCCCACCTTCAGCGCCACGACCACGTTCGCCGCGTTCGCGACGATGCCGGCGACCAGCAGCGCCATGCCGACCGCGGGAGTCGCGAGCTTCACCTCGTAGAGCAGCTCCTTCGCGATGAATCCCACAAAGGGCGGCAGACCCGACATCGAAAAGGCCGCGGCGACGGCGGCGATCCCCAGTGCGGGAAAGCGGCGCATGAGACCGCGCAATTGTCCGATCTCGCGTGTGCCGGTGCCTTTTTCGAGAGCTCCCGCCACCATGAAGAGGGCGCCCTTGTAGAGCGCGTGGACGATGAAAAACAGAACGGCCACCTTCACCGAGAGGACATGCTCCATCCCGAGCAGCATCGTGAGCGTGCCGAGAGCACTCACCGTGGAAAAGGCGAGGAGGTGTTTCAAATCCGTCTGCACCATCGCGACGAGCGCCCCCCACACCATCGTCACTGCCCCGAAGCCGACGAGAGTGTCGTGCCAGAGCGGCGTCCCTCCCAGCACCGGATGGAGGATCGCGAGGAGGAAAACGCCCAGCTTCACCATCGTCGCGGAGTGAAGGTAGGCGCTCACCGGAGCCGGGGCGGCCATGGCGCCCGGCAGCCAGAAATGGAAAGGCACCTGCGCTGATTTCGTGAAGGCCCCGAAGGCGATGCAGAGAAACGCCGCCGCGTAGAGCGGGTGCGAGCGGATCGTCTCCGCGGCTTCGATCCAGCCACCGATCCGGTAGGTGCCCGTGATCTCACCGAGGAGGATGAAGCCGGCGAGGAGGACGACACCACCGCCCGCCGTGATGAGCAGGGCATCGAGCGCCGACTTGCGCGATTCGGCCTTTTCGTGGAAATGGCCGATGAGGAGATAGCTGGCGATCGAGGTCAGCTCCCAGAACACGAAGAGGACCAGCGCGTTCTCCGTCACCGCGATCCCCATCATCGAGCCCGAGAACAGAAAGAGGATGCCCAGAAAGCGCCCCAGCCGATCACTCCCTTGCAAGTAAGCCGCCGCGTAGATCACCACGAGCGTGCCCATTCCGGAGACCAGCAGCGCGAGGAGGAGACCCGCGGGCGAGAGCCAGAGATCCCACGCCAGTCCCAGCTCCGGAGCCCAGGGGACGGAAGCTCTCGGGATCGCGCCCTGCCAGACCGGACCCGACCCTGACAAAAGCACTACAAAAGTCGCACCCGGCACGAGGCACCAGAGGGTGGGGGGGAATCCGAAGCGTTTCGAAAGAGCGGGAGCGAGAACGGCCGAGAGGAAAAAGAGGAGAACGAGAATGGCTGGGGCGAGGGGATCAACAGGCATCATTTCTTCTCGGGCGCAGGCGACTGCGGCTCGGGTTACGGTAGGGAAGCGCGGCCGGTCGCCCGATTTGTCTCGAAATCGGTCGATTTCGGTCGGGCCGCCCTCCTCCCTCCGCCGTGCGTGCGCCTCCGGGCCGCCGCTTTCGCGCCCCCTCCCGGCATTGACAGCCCTCGGGGTGCGCCGTCAGGATGGCGTCCTACCGCTCTCATGACCGCCCGCCCCACCGCCGTCCGCCATTGGATCCTCGCCGCCACCACCTCGGCCGCCTTCCTCATGTATCTCGACCGCATCTGCATGGCGGCGATCATGAATTCCGATTCCTTCAAAGCCGACATCCCCCTCGATGCCCTGATGGATGGCTGGATCAAAGGCGCCTTTTTCGCCGCCTACGCCATCGGCCAGTTGCCCGCCGGCTACCTCGCCGTGCGCTTCGGGGCACGCTCGCTGATGTCCGTCTACATCGTCCTCTGGTCGCTCTTCACCGTCCTCACCGGCTTTGCCACCGGGGCCATCTCCCTCCTCCTCGCCCGGGTCGGCTGCGGTCTCGCCGAGGCCGGTGCCTACCCCATCAGCAGCGGGCTCCTCGCCCGGTGGTCCGAGTGGTCGAAACGCGGCTTCACCAGCAGCGTCGTCTCCCTCGGCGGCCGGATCGGCGGGGCCGTGGCTCCGTGGCTCACCGTCACCGTCATCGCCAGCTTCGGCGACTGGCGCTGGGCCGGTTGGATCTATGGAGCCGCCGGGATCGCCTTCGCCCTCTTTTTCTGGCGCGTCTTCCGCGAGCGTCCCCAGGATCATCCCGGCGTGAATGACGCCGAGCTCGCCCTGCTCCAGGCCGGACGACCCGTCGAAAACACGAGCGAGGAAAAGAAGAGCTACGTCTTCCCCTGGCGGCTCGCCCTCACCCACCGCAGTCTTTGGATGAATTCCGGCGCGCAATTTTTCACCAATCTCGGCTGGGCCTTCCTCGGCGTTTCCATTTCAAAATTTCTCATCGAGGCCAAGGGCACCGAAAAGGCCCTCGCCGAGACCATCCACACCATCTCCCTCTCCATCGGGATCTTCGGGCTCATCGTTGGCGGCTACTTCACCGATGCCTGTCTGCGCAAATGGGGCGTGCGTCTCGGTCGCATCATTCCTCTGGCCGGTTCCCGCTTCCTCGCGGCCCTCTTTTTTGTGCTCGCGTTAGGGTTCGACAATCCCTGGATCCTCATGGGCCTCCTCGGCATGGCCGCCTTCTCCACCGATTTCGGCCTGCCCGCCCTCTGGGCCGGTCTCCAGGAGATGTGCGGACGCCACACCCCGCCGCTCTTCGGCTGGGCCAACATGTGGGGGAACATGGGCGCCGCCATCGGCATCTGGGTGCTGCCCGTCGTCATCAAAGGCCTCGATCAGAACGGCGACTGGAGCGAGGGCCTCATCTTCTGCGCCGTCGCCTTCCTTCTCTCCGGCCTCTTCTGCCTCGGCTTCAATGCCGAGGATCGGATGGAGTAAGGGGATGCGGATTTCGGATTGCGGATTTTTCAATCCGCGTGCTCCGCGTGCTCCGCTCCACGTGTCGTCCGGCCCAGCGGCAGATAGGCGAAGCCCAGCGTGATCAGCGCGTTGATCGGGTAAAACCAGGCGAAGGCGATCTGCGGACGGCTCGTCTCCAGCCACGCCGTCGAGAGCCCCATCGCGTCTAACAGACGCGGCAGCTCCGGCCGCACCCACAGCACGATCAGCACCGAGATCACCGTGCCCACCACGATGCCGACAAAGCTCTTCTTGCCCGGCAGGATCGCCGCCAGCAACACCCCGAGGAGCGGACCATAGGTGTAGGCCACCATGCCGAAAGCCAGATCGATCAGATTCTTGTTCTCCGACTCCGCGTGTCCCGCCGCCATCCAGATCGCGAATCCCGAGAGCAGCACCGCCCACACCGCCACCGCGATGCGCGAGAGCTTCACCATTTCGCCGCTGCGCTCCGCCGCCTCCACCTTTTCACGGCCCAGGATCGCCGAGAGACTCGTCTGCGAGAGCGCCGCCAGCACCGAGTCGAGACTCGAGATCGCCGCCGCGAAGGCACCCGCGAGGATCAGTCCCGTCAGGCCCGGAGGCACCACCGTCGTGATCCAGGTCGGGAAAACGAAATTCGAATCCTTCGCAAAGAGCGCCGCCTCCGCCGGCGTCATCCCCTTGATCTGATACCAGGCGAACAGCCCCGATCCAACCGCCAGCATCACCAGCGTGATCACCAGTGAGACACTGCTCCACACCATCGCCTTGCGCGCCTCGTGCGGCGTGCCGCAGCAGAAGATGCGCTGCGCGTTGAGCTGGTCCGTGCCGAAAGCCGCGAGATTCTGGAAAGGCATCGCGAAGATCGCCACCCAGAAGGTATAGTTCAGCATCGCGTTCTCCCACGGCGGGGTGAAATCGAAGATCCGCATCTTGTTGATGGCTTCCCCTTCACCCGTCACGAAGGAGCGGTTCACCTCGACGATCTCGTTCCATCCCAGCGCATTCACCAGCCAGCCCAGCGCGAGGAGACCGCCGAAGATGAAGATGAGAAACTGGATCACATCCGTCCAGATCACCGTG
Source organism: Verrucomicrobiales bacterium (assembly GCA_016795385.1). Classification (GTDB taxonomy): domain Bacteria; phylum Verrucomicrobiota; class Verrucomicrobiia; order Verrucomicrobiales; family DEV007; genus Arctic95D-9. The sequence goes on from JAEUHI010000033.1 coordinate 68,154, forward strand.
CGCATCCCGCCCATCAGCGTCCAGAGCAGCGCGAAGAGCCCGATCGCGAGGATGCTCCACGTCATGTCCCATCCCGTCACCGTTTGCAGGATCAGCGCCGTCACCAGCACCCGCACACTCTGGCCCAGGATCGCCCCCACCGAGAAGAGTCCCGTCACCAGCCGTCGCACCCCTTCACCGAGCTGGTGGCCCATGTAATCATAGGGACTGTAAATCTCGCGGCGGTAATAGAGCGGCACCAGCCAATAACCCACCAGAAAACGCGCGATGATCGATCCGATCCCCCATTGCAGGTAAGTCCAGTCTCCCTGCGCCGCGTAGACCCCGCCCGGCACCCCGATGAACGTCAGCGCGCTGATCTCCGTCGCGATCATCGAGCCGCTCACCGCCCACCACGGCATCGTGCGTCCACCGAGGAAGAAATCCTTCACCGTTGCCGCCTTGCCGGCGAGGCGGTGGCCGATCCAGGTCGTGAGGATCAGGTAAAAGACCACCACCCCCCAGTCGAGAGAGGTGAAATGATTCGCGATTTCGTCGTCGGGCATGGGCGGAGACTAAGCGAGAAGGCCCGCGCTTGTCCAACCCGGATTCCGTCGGGCGTCGGGCAGGCCGCGCGTCCCCCCTTTTGAGCCGCTACCCGGATGGATTCGATTTACGGAACCGGCGGAGGCCCTGGCTGGGGGAGGGGAGGCAATGTCGGCTTCGTCAGCACCCTCAGCAGCGCCGGATTCACCGCGATCGGCTCGCCGCCGCGGGCCAGGTAGAGATCGTAATGCTGGAAGAGGAGGTGCATCGCCACCACCTGCGCCCACGCCATCACCACGTAGACCCCGACAAAAAAAGCCAGGTAGCCGACCGAGGCGAGCGGCATCAGGATCAGACTCAGCAACACCTGCCAGAGCAGGAGGCTCAGCCCCACCTTCCGGAGAAAGCTGAAAACGAAGTCCTTCGAGAAGCCCGCCTTGAAATCCATCATCAGCCACGCCCGCAGCTGGATCGGCTGCGAGAAGAGGATCATCAGGGTGAGGGCAACCAGATAAAGGATCATCCCCGCTCCGAAGCCGAGCAGGATCACGACTTCGTTTTCCGGAGCGAGGAGAGGCCCCAGAAACATCGGCAACATCGCCACCAGCAGCAGCGGCATCGCGACGAGGGCCGCCACCAGGCCGCTCAGAAAGGGCCATAGGCCGGCCTGGAGGTGTTCGCCGAAATCCGAGAAATCAAAATCCGCCGCGGGGATTCCCGCCCGTTCCCCCGCATACCGGCGGTAGAGGTAACCCATCACCACGATCTGCCCCACGAACGGAATGAGGACGCAGACCGAAAGGAGGATCAGGGTCACCCACTTCTTCTCGGTCTTGAAGAGGTCGGTCAGGGCGGCGCCGAAGTCGATCTGCATGGAGGGAGTCTAGGCAGAGGCGGATGGGCGGCAAGGGGGATTTTGATGGTGGGCATGACTTCAGTCGCAGGTCGGCGCAGTCCGTGTGGGTGTAGGGCGGAATGGCATTCCGACGGCGGGACAGTGGCGACGTGGACGTCACCACTACCGGCAGAAAACGCCGCTCACGGCGGTAGTGGTGGTCTCCCGACCGCCACCCCCGGACGCCGCCGTGGCACCATCGCCCTTCTCCACCGTGCCTCCCCTCCGATCGCGCCAGCGTCCTGGGAGCGCCGGCATCCCTGCCGGCGGCATATCGCCGGGGGAAGCCTCCTGCGCCGCCTGCGGAGTCCGCTCCTTCACGCTCGCAGCGACGGGAAACCGATCCAGCGGACTCACCACCCCAAGCCCGTTCTCGCCGGTCGCCACGTGCAGGTAGATCTCGGTGGTCGTTATATCCTCATGGCCGAGGATCTCTTGGATGGTCCTCGAGTCTGTCCCGGCCTCCAGCAGGTGCGTCGCAAACGAATGCCTCAGCGCATGACTCGTCACGCGCTTCTCGATCCGTGCCGTTTGCGCCGCACGTTTGATTGCCTCATTGTAGACCTTTCCATGCAGATGATGACGGCGCCGGAGGCCGCTTTCGGGATCGATTGAGAGCTGCTTCGCGGGGAACAGCCAAAAACGCGGAGGGACGGAGGCGTTTTGGACGGAGCGAAGCGGAGCCCGAAGGGTGAGGCGGCCGAGTGGGGCCGCCGAATCAAAACCATTCAAAGCTCTCGGCTGCTTTCCGGAACTTCCTTGCCAACGCTCCGGGAATGTAGACGCCCGGCACGCCATCGCGTTGATCCTGCTCCCACAGCGCGCGGGCCTGTTCGATCTGTTCGGCGAGTTCCAGGCACAGGCGTTTCGGAAGCACGGTCATGCAGCCGAGCGTTCCGGCGGGACGCGAGTCAGCCTGCCAAGGGCAGCCCGAAGGGCGAAGGCACCGGGAGGCGGTGCCTGAGGCAATCCTTGTCTCCCTTGCCCAGGCGCACCGTCACCGTGCGGCGGTCGAGGTCGATATCCTTGATGCGCAGCCGCACCACCTCGGATAGACGCAAGCCCGCGCCGTATTGCAGCCGCGCCGCCAAGCCGTATCGGGCGTTCTG
>JAEUHI010000044.1 GCA_016795385.1 Verrucomicrobiales bacterium
AACTCTTCGCCTACATTGATGCCTACTACAACACGCGCCGGCGACATTCCTCTCTCGATTACCAGACCCCGGCCAATTTCGAGGCCAAACTCAACTCACCAAAATAAACAACACCGGTCCAAAAATCAGTGGCATCTCAGAAACCAGAATTGGAAACCTCTCCAGAGTCTGATGTAAGGCTCACCTGCACCACCTGCAATCGCTGAAGGTTCCGTGAGCCAATCTCGCCAAACATCTGCTGCTCGTGAGGCGACTCAAATGCCTCACGCTGCTCTTGATCTAGGAGTTCAAGCGGGCCACACCAAAAGTAGTTTGGCTCATCCTTGCAAGGTTGTGAAAGCTCGAACGCTGCGTGCCCCCTGGCAAGCTTGAGCATCACGTTCTTGATCCGGGATTGCTCCGGGGTAAAGGCCATCCGATCGCCAACTTTGGTCATCGAATCGTCGATCCTGGAGCGTAATGCAGGGGCGCGCTTCAAGGCTCTTGCTACAGATGGCCTCCTGATCATGTCGGGATCAGTTGTTCCCGCAATGGCTGCTTCAATAAGGCAGACCAAATACTGTTCGTCCTTCGAGAACCCGTTGTTGCACTCAAAACAGCAACCGACCACTGGGAGATTCTCAGGATATGGCTTCTCCAGTAGAATCCGCGAAGGAATATGATCACGTGTATCAGGTGCGCCTCCGCAAAAGATACAGTTGGTGATCAGCCTCTCGTCGGCGAAGTCGTTGAGCTGGTCCATTTCTTGCCTAACAGTCTTTTTTCGTATGACCGTCCACCGTGAAATCCAGGGGTCCACGTCGCCAAAACTGCTGGAAACTCCCTCCCCTGACAAGGAATTTCCCTACACTGGTTTGTCGATCGGGCACCTGGCGGCGCGACACATCCCGGCTTCACCCCCCGGAGATATCACGAGTTCCCTCACCCCAAACACCCGGCCACGTCCCCCAATCCCGTCACCACCGCATCGACGCTCTCCCACGCCTCCTCCTCCCCCACACCACCCAACCGCAAACTCCGCACATCCCCCGCAAACAACCCGGTCCGAAATCCAACGGCGGTCGCAGGGACGACATCCTTCTTCCAGTCGTTGCCGAGGTAGATGATTTCATGGGCGACGAGGCCCGAAGAAGCTGCGTTTTCCACTGTGTCACCCACGACCGCGTCCGCCCCTCCGCCAAACGAGCGAAGGTCGGACGGCACCGCCTCACTCCGCCTCCCGGCAAGTAGGCGACTTTCCAGTGACACCCTGTCCGCTTTCCGGAGTTTTGAACCGGGGATCGCCGTGCTCGCGTTCCTGCAACGAACGCCCGAGCGCCATGACGTCAAAGCCAAAGGCCTCCGCGATCTCCTGCTTGTGGCGGCGAACTTCGGAAATGACCGGATCGACCACGCTCTCGGGGGTATCAATTGTCTTCATCTTGGTTCTGGAGCAATTCTTCCGGGCTGCACATCACGGGAAGTTCAAAGCCCACGGTAGCGACCGCCCGGCGAAGACGGTCGCGGATAAAGGGGTTCGCGATGTGCTTGAAATTCCACGTCACAAGGTAGTCCATCCGGTGGACCGATGCCACGGCAATGTGGATCGCGTCCGATGCCGCCTTGGCCGGCACGATCCCCGATTCCACCAGGCGGGAAGCCAGTTGCAGACACACATCCGGAAGGGGCAAGAGCGGAAGGTCGCGAATCAAGTCGAGCCGGTCGGCGGCCATCCGGGGATCGCCCTTTCCGGCTTCATCGAGCGTCTCAAGTGATGTGAAGAGCTGAAGACCGGAGCACCCGGAATCCCACCAACGCCGTGTCGTCGCCTGTTTGGCGGCTTGCAGCAAGCTGTCCGAGGTCTTGGCGACGTAGTAGCTGGGGACGGTCGTTTCGATGTAAGCTGTCGCCATGGATCTGCGCCTCGGTTTCGAAGCGAAAGTTCTTCTTTTGTAGAGCCGCCAATCGTGAAATCGGACGGAACAACGATTCGATTATCGCCGGAATTCCCCTGTCCTGACAAGGACTTTCACCGCCTCAAGGCCTCGATCGAACCCTTCTCGGACGCGGCGCGCCCCCGCGGATCCCACACCGATCTCGTTCAAAAACACCCCACCACCTGCCCCAAGCCCGTCACCACCGCATCCGCACTCGCCGAAGCCTCCTGCTCCCCAACCCCACCCAACCGCAAACTCCGGATATCCCCCGCAAACAACCCCGTACGAAATCCGACAGCGCGGGCGGGGAGGACATCCTTTTTCCAATCGTTCCCGAGGTAGAAGATCTCGCTCGCGTCGATCCCGAGGGCGGCGGCGCTATCCCGGAGTGTTTCAAAGAGTCGCAAGGAAGGTTTGCCCTCGCCCTCCTCGAACGAAAAGACCCGCAGGTTCGGATGAAATCCAAAATCATCCAGACCGGCCCCAAATAATCCCTCCATCACCGGCAGGGTGTAGAACTGCGCGTTGGAAATGATCCCCATCACCATACCCCGCGCCCGCAGATCACCGAGCAACTCGATCGCCCCCGGCATCGGCCAGACGGGATGGACGCGGCACTCGTATTCCAGGATGATGCGTTCCAGATCCTCGCAACTCGGCACGGGAAACCCGCCCGCAGCCATCGCCTCGGCCCAAACCTCGCGGATCTCGACTTCAGGGAAGGCGACTCCTTCGGCGCGACGACGTTCGTGATGCCGTGCAATCGTTTTCCCCAGCCCATCCCCCAATCCGGGCATCCCCTCGGGATCGGGCTCGGGACCAGACCGTTCACCGCCGGCATCGGAAATGAGGAGCGTGCCATAGAGATCAAAGACCACCGCGCGGATGCCCTCGAGACGGGGCAACTTCTGCGCCATCCCCGCGGGTTCGGCCGCGAGGGGCTTCATTGTCGCACGGACGTGCTCGACGAGCGGGCTCATCCGTTGCGGAGGAGGTTGAGTCTCGCCGGATTGAGGAACTGGGCGAGGACCTTGCGGGTCGCGAGATGCCCCACCTTGCCGACGGGACTGAGAAGGACGCGTCCGTAGACTTCCTCGAGCCGCTTCGCGTAGTTCTCGAGACTGTAGACGCGGCGGATGAGCTCGCGCCGCTCCGCGATCTCGCGAGCCGGATAGAGCGCGAGCGGTGGGATCGAGATCTTGTCGAGGAGGGCGGGATCGTTCTTCAGTTTGCGCAGGATCCGCATCTGGAAGGGCTCGCTGAGGACGCCGAAGTCGATGCGTCCTTTCGAGATCCACGCCTTCAGGGTCTGCTTCACCGCGTTGCGCGGGAGCGGGCTGTCGTAGGCGAGGTAGCTGCGCCGCAGCATCGACTCGACCGCGTCGGCGAGTTCCTTCTCCTCGAGCCAATCGACCGGCACGTCGATGCGGCGGTAAAGGTTGCCCATGTGGATGCCGTTCGCCTCGAAATCGCGCGTGATCTCGGGCAGGTCGCGTCCCATCACCGGCTTTCCGGCGATCCAGGGCTCGAGAAAGGCGAGTCCGAACCCCTCGGCGATGCTGGTCGTGACGATGAAGTCGGACCACCCTAACAAATCCAGAAACGGATACTCGTCCCCGTCGGCGAGACCGAGGGTGACGGGCAGATCGAGTTCCTGCGCGAGTCGTCCCCATTCATCGTGGGTCTCCTGCCACTCGGGATTCTCGGGTCGCATGCTCGTGGCGAAGTCGACGCGGTCCCCGTAGATGAGGGCGAGCAGCAGGATCTCGCCGATGTTCTTCCGCCGGATCCCGCGGGTCGGGTAGAAGGCGAAGAGTTTCCCCTTCGAGAAGGGCCGTTCCTCCGGCGTCGCCCGCACCGCGAGATCGGGGATGGCGTTGGGGATGACGTGGAGGTTCGACGCGGCGATTCCGGCGGCGCGGAGGAAATCGTGGTCGCGCCGGTTGATCGTGGCGTAGTGGATCTGCTTCGCGGTCGGGTAGAGCGTCTCCTCGAAGTTCGCCTGCGAGTCGAAGAAGGAGCGTTGTGTCGTGTAGTTTCCCGGACGTCCGTCCTCGGAGAAGTCGTGGATCTGCAGCACGATCCGCTCTCCCTGCGCGGCGAGCTCGCGGACGACGCTGGGCAGGAGGACGTTTTTCGCGAGGGTGGGATTGTGGAAATGCCAGAGATCGGGCGGACCACCCAGGGCGGCGACGGCCTCCTTCTTCATTTCTTCGGCGAGGCTCTCGGCGACGACGGTGCTGCCGCTGCGACGGTAGTTCAGCGCGGGGATGACCCGCACTCCCTCCTGCCGCGCCCCGGGCAAAGGTGGCTCGCCGGAAAGAATCACAACCTCGTCGCCGTCCGCCACCAGGACATCACGGGCCGACTCGATCACCCGGGTGACCCCTCCCCTCCGCAGATGGTAGTGCACCATCGCGATTCTCTTTTTATCCGTGGCGGCCATGGCGTTCGCGATATTCGGGCAGGGTGATCATGGGCGGGCGCTCCTCCTCGAAGATCTCGCGCGTGATCTGTTCGTAGCGGTGTCCCTCGGCCTGGAATTGGCGGAAAAGACCGTGGAATTCCGGCAGCTCCTTCACCATGCCGTAGTCGCGCAGGCGCTTCATGAATCCCTGGAGGATGCCGAAGGCCATCTTGCCAAGATCGCTCGTCGGCTGATTCCGATGGATGCGGTTGTCGAGATCGGTCTGGGCGAAGGCGTCGAGGCCGCTGCTCTGGTAAAGGTCGATGAGGTGCGAGGTCTCGACGCCGTAGCCGATGGGAAAGGGCAGGCGCTCGAGCACCTCGCGGCGCACCGCGTATTCCCCCGAAAGCGGCTGGATCAGCGCGGTGAGTTCGGGAAAGAACATCGAGAAGAGGGGACGCACGAGGATCTCGGTGACGCGCCCGCCGCCCGAGGGACGCATGTCGTCGGAGACGGCGAGGGGCCGGTCGTAGAAGGCCTTCACATACTGGATCTCGGGCCGGTAGATGAGCGGGGCGACGAGGGCGCTCGCGAACTTCGAATGGATGTTTTTGATGTCGGCGTCGACGTAGCAGATGATGTCACCGCGGAGCTGGTAGATCGCCTTCCAGAGATTCTCGCCCTTGCCCGGCTTCGATCCATACTGCGGGAGGATCTCGGAGGAAAGGTAGGTATCGGCCCCGAAGCTCGCCGCGATCTCGAGGGTGCGGTCGCTCGATCCCGAGTCGATCACGGCGATCTCGTCGAGCAGCGGATAGCGGTCCATCAGCTCGCTTTTGAAAACGATGATCTCTTTCCCGATGGTCTTCTCCTCGTTGAGCGTGGGGATGCAGAGGCTGATGGTGAGACCCGCCTCGCGCTTCGCCCGCACGAGTTCCTGCATGTCCCAGAACTCGCTGTGGTGGAAGGTGTTCGTCTCCAGCCAGCGGGAGATGCGTTGGTCGAGGTCGGGCATGGGGTGTTTGTCAGGATGGTTTGCCCTCGTCCATGAACTGGAGGACCGAGACGACCTGGGCGAGTCCATCGAAGATGGGCTCGAGCGAGATGGCCTCGGACGGGGAGTGGCGATTTTCTCCCTTGGTGATCCCCAAGGTCAATGACGGAATGCCGCGGTCGAGGAGAAGGGCGAGCTCGGAGACGCTCGGGGCGACATGCGACTCGATCCCCAGCAATGCCAGGGTGTCGCGGGCATGGCGCACGAGGGGGTGATCCGTCCCCAAATCGCCGGGGCTGCGGTGCGCGATCATCTCGAGGGAGGCGGCGAGGCCATCCCGGCCCGAGGCGGCGGCGACGGTGGCGGCGATCTCTTTTCCGATGCGGGCGACGTGGTCGGCCTCGTGGCTGCGGATCTCGAACCGCACCATGCCGCTGCGCGGCGGCACGCTGTAGCCCGATCCCGCCTCGATCGAACCGACGAGGATGCGGCTCGCGGGCGACTCGCGTTCGTGGATGCGGCGCAGGGCCACGACGAGCTCGGCGAGGATCGCGGCGACGCCGGGACCGGTGTCCTCGGGATTCTCCACTTCACCGCCTTCGGCCTTCACGAGAATCTCGCCCCGCGCCATCCCCAGGCTGGAATAGCTGAGACGTCCGAGTTCGATCCCCTCGAGACAAAGGGCGGCATCAATGGGATGGGAGACATTCTCGAGGAAAAAGCGCATCCCCGCGAGGTCGCCGCGGCCAAAGCTGCGGGTCGTGCCGAGGAGGACGAGATTCGCCGCGAGATCGAGATCGAGTTCCTCGAGAATGAGCGGCAAGGTCGCGAGCACGGCGACGCCGAGACTGTTGTCGGCGAGACCACGGCCGCTCATCATGCCGGCACCGACCGAGACGGTGTGATCATCGGCGTCCGACCAGATCTTGTCGAGGTGGGCGGAAACCAAGAGGGTATGGTCACCGACCCGACCGGGTAACATGCCCGCGATGTTCCCCGCCTGATCGAGCGAGATGTTGGCGAGCCCGCATTCGGTGAAACGATCACTGAGAAACCTCGTCAGTCTCTTCTCGCCTCCGGTCGGCGCGGGGATCTCTCCGGCCATGACGACATTCGCGAAGAGAATCTCACGCAGACGGCGGAGCTTCTCCCGGTGCGTCAGGGCGGCCCCATCGGGCCGTGCTTTGGCGGTGCCTTTGCGCATGAAATACGGACTCCCGAACCTAGGAGCCACCGGCCCGCTCAACAAGCGGCAAACCGTGAATTTGCCGTCCCCGATGTATACAAAACGACACGAATTCCGCAGCCAACTTTCCTCAATTCGCCACCAGATCGTAGCCGCGCCACTCGCGCACGGTGACTTCGGCGAACTCGCCCACGGGCAGGTCGGCGGGCACGAAAACGGTGCCATCGACCTCGGGCGCATCCATCTCACCACGGCCCTGGCCGGGCGTATCGACGAGGACGCGGAGCTTCTTCCCGACCTGCTCGCGGTTCCGCTCTTCGGCGAGTTTTTCGAGACGGCGCATCGCCTCGTTCCACCGCTTCTTGCGCGTCATGTGATGGATCTGGCCGTCGTGTTTGGCGGCACGGGTGCCTTCCTCGCGCGAGTAGTTGAAAACGGAGGCGCGCTCGAAACGGGCCGTGTCGAGGAACTCGAGGAGTTCGGCGAAATCCTCATCGGTCTCCCCGGGGAATCCGACGATGAAGGTGGTGCGCAGGGCGAGGCCGGGGATGCCTTCGCGCATGCGGCGGACGAGATCGCGGATGTAGGCTCCGTCGGTCTCGCGTTTCATCGCGCCGAGCATGCGGTCGGAGATGTGCTGCAGCGGCATGTCGACATAGCGGGCGACCTTCGGACATTCCGCGATGGTCTGGATGAGCTCGTCGCTCCAGTGGGCCGGGTGGGTGTAGAGGAGGCGGATCCAGAAATCGCCCTCGATCGCATTGAGGGCGCGGAGCAGACTCGCGAGCGATTCACCGCGCGAGGAATCGACGCCGCTCCGGGGATTGGGCCGCTGGCCTTCCCACCGGTCCATGCCGAAATAGGTCGTGTCCTGCGAAATGAGATTGATCTCCTTCACGCCCGACTTCACGAGGGCCTCGGCCTCTTTCACGACGGACTCGAGAGTGCGCGAGCGGTGTTGGCCGCGGATCTTCGGGATGATGCAGAAGGAACAGGGGTGGTTGCAGCCCTCGGCGATCTTGATGTAGGCGCTGTGTTTCGGCGTTAGACGGAAACGCGGGGTGTCGTAATCAGGGATGTATTTCGGCGAAGCGGTGACGAAATTCTCCGAATGGGGATCCTCGTCCTTGCCGACGAGATCGCGGATCACGGGAGCGACCTGGGTGATCTGGTCGAGCCCGATGAAGGCATCGACTTCGGGCATGAGCCCGGGCAACTCCTTCGAGAAACGCTGCGAGAGACAACCCGCCACGATGATCTTCTGCCGGGGACGCGAAACCTCGCGATCGTCGACCGCCTCGTGGATCGCGTTGATGCTTTCCATCTTCGCCTGATCGATGAAGGAACAGGTGTTGATGATGAGCACGTCTGCGAGCTCCGGCTCGGGCGTCATGACCATCCCGGCCTCCTGGAGGTGGCCGATCATGATCTCGGAATCGATGAGGTTTTTCGCGCAACCGAGCGAGACCAGACCGACCGTGGTTTTTCCGTCAACGGGCATGGGAAGAAGAGATGAAAGTTGGACAATCCCGGAATCGCCGGGCCGGAAAGGTGCGCCATGTTGCGCCCTTCGGCAAGCGCGGCCTCATCGGGCGGACCCCGCGGCGCGGAAGATCTCCTCGAAGAGCGGCGCGAGGAGCATCGATCCGTAGGGGGAAAGGTGGTCGCGATCGAGATAGAGGGCCTTGCCGTCGCGCACCATCGGCACGATGCCCCGTTCATCGGTGAGGAGCGGCAGAGGATCGAGGAGGGTCGCTCCCGCCCCGGCGACGGCCCGGGCGAGGATTTCGTTCTCGAAGCGGTCGCGCTCGCGATTCACTTTGGCGGTCCAGGCGAGAGCGTCGGAGGTCTCGCCCCGCAGGGTGATGCGGGCGAGAGCCTCGGGCACCCGATGCGGCTGCTGGGGCACGGCCTGCATCACGGTGACGCGGCAACCGAGCGAGCGCAGGGTCTCGACGGTGGAGGGAAAGCGGCGGAAAAAGACCTCGATCGCCTCCTCGGGCTCGTCGGACCGCTCCTCGCCGTCGCGGAGGATGCGGTCGAGCTCGCCACCGCTGCGTCCGGTGAGATACATGGGCCATTTGCCGATGATGATGACGTCATGGAATCGCTCGGCCCGGATCAGCTCGAGGACCTGCTCCGCATGGACCATCTCATCGGCTCCCCTCCCCGCCGGATAGGCACCGAGCACGGGCGGCACTCCCGCCATCGCCGCGACGGTGACCTTCACGCGGTGCGTTTTGCCGAGTTCGTCGAAAAGGCGGGTTAGGGCGAGGGCATGGCTGTCGCCCCACACGAGCAGGCCCGGACCATCCGCCGCGAGATCGCCGAGGCGCGGCGGGCCGCCTTTTTCCTCCCACTGCCCGATCGTGGCGATTTTCGGACGCAGGATCTCATCGATCCCGAAACGACCAAGCTGCGGAAAGCGTCCCGGCAGACCTCCGGTGCTTTCAAAGAGCCAGCCGGTCGCCGCGACCCAAAGCACGCCGATGCCGGCCGCGATGGCCAAAGCCCGCGGGCCCGCAAGACGCCGCCGCGACCGCACGGGATTCTCGATCCAGCGGTAGGTCAGCCAGGCGAGCAGAAATGAAAGCCCGATCATCGCGGCGATCCCCGCAGGCGTCGCGTCGTCGATGCACCAGTAGCTGAAGAAGGCGAGGCAGGGCCAATGCCAGAGGTAGAGCGGATACGAGAGGCGGCCGATCGCGACCAAAGGCGGCAGGGCGAGCCATCGTCCGGATCGCGTCAACTCCGCGGAATTGGCCAGGAGAAACAAGGCCGCGCCCAGACAGGGCACCAGAGCGGCTGAGCCGGGAAAAGGCGTGTTTGGCCCGAAAAGGATCGCCGAAAGACCGATCATCGCGAGGCCGCCGAAGCCGAGCAGTTCGCGTGCGACCAAGGGAATCCGCGATGCCAGCCGCGGCACGAGAGCGAGGAAAATGCCGAGATTCAGCTCCCAGATCCGGGCCGGCAGGAGGAAGAAGGCGAACTCGGGCTCGCGCGGCGTCGTGTAGAGGCACAGCGCGAAGGAAAGAACCCCTAACACCACCACAAACATCCGCGCTGTCCGGCGTCCTTTTGCCAGCAGGGGCGGCAGGATCAACGGGAAAAAGAGGTAAAACTGCTCCTCCACCGCGAGCGACCAGGTGTGCAGGAGCGGCTGCCATTCGGACTCGGGTTCGAAATACCCGCTGCGCTCCCAGAAATGGAAATTCGCGGTGAAGGTCGGCTGGGCGAGGAGCGATTCGCCGTAGCCCTCGAGATGATCGGGGATCAGGACAATCATGGCGACGATGGTCGTGACCACGATCATCGCGAACCAGGCGGGAAAAAGTCGACGGAGCCGGTGCTCCCAGAAGGTGACGAGGCGGAAGTTTCCCCGCTCGCGCTCGCGGACCACGATCGAAGCGATGAGGTAGCCGGAGATCACGAAGAAGACATCGACACCGACATATCCGCCCGGGAGGAGCGCCTCCGCGTGATAAAGGATCACCGACAAGACCGCGAGGGCGCGGAGCCCGTCGATCTCGGGTCGGTAAGACAAGGTCGGGGCCGGCGTTTGCGATTCCATGAGGTTCGCCCGCCGGGGAATCGGCAACCGATCAACCGTCGAAACGCTCGACGAGGAGCGAGGCGTTGTGCCCGCCGAATCCGAAGGAGTTCGTGAGGGCGCGGCGGATCTTCACCTCGCGTGCGGTGTGCGGCACGTAGTCGAGATCGCACTGAGGATCGGGTTGGTCGAGGTTGATCGTGGGAGGGATGATGCCCTCGTTGATCGCCTTGACGCAGGCCGCGAGCTCGACGCCGCCGGCGGCACCGAGGAGGTGGCCGGTCATCGACTTGGTCGAACTGACAAGGAGTCCGTTTTTCGCGTAGTCGCCGAAGACACGCTTGATCGCCTTCGTTTCGCAGACGTCGCCAAGTCCGGTCGAGGTGCCGTGGGCGTTGACGTAGCCGACCTCTTCGGGATTGAGCTTGGCGTGCTTCAGGGCCATCTCCATGCAGCGGCGGGCGCCGTCGCCCTCGGGATGCGGCGAGGTGAGGTGGTAGGCGTCGGCCGAGACACCGTAGCCGGTCAGTTCCGCGTAGATGCGGGCACCGCGGGCCTTGGCATGCTCCAGCTCCTCGATCACGACGACACCGGCGCCTTCGCCCATGACGAAGCCATCGCGGTCCACATCAAAGGGACGCGAGGCGCGCTCGGGCTCGTCATTGCGCATCGAGAGAGCCTTCATGTTGCCGAATCCGGCGAGGCCCATCGGACAGATCGTCGACTCGGAGCCGCCCGCGATGAAAGCGTCGGCATCGCCGTATTTGATCATGCGCCAGGCTTCCCCGATGTTGTGGTTCGAGGTCGCGCAAGCGGTGACGATGCACATGTTCGGCCCGCGCAGGTTGAATTCCATCGAGACCATCCCGCTCGAGATGTTCGCGATCATCATCGGGATGGTGAAGGGCGAGACGCGCGAAGGAGACTTTTCCAGCAGGTTGCGGTGCTGGGTCTCCAGCGTGATGAGGCCGCCGATGCCGCTGCCGACCATGCAGCCGAAGCGATCGAGATCCACCTTGTCGAGATCGACGCCGGAGTCGCGCATCGCCATCACCGATGCGGCCATGCCGAGCTGGGCGAAGGGATCGGCGCGACGGGCGTCCTTGGGATTCGAGAAAAAGGGCGCGGAATCGAAGCCGCGGATGACACCCGCGATCTTGCAATCGTAGTCGGCGAGGACGGGATCATCGATGCGCGAAACACCGCTCTTTCCGGAGATGAGGCTGCTCCAGAAAGTATCGAGATCGTGTCCAATCGGGGAGACGACTCCCATTCCGGTGATGACGACGCGGCGTTCCATTTTTCTTCTGTTTTCGAGAGGGGGTGACGGCTAAACTCAGCGTGCTTCCAAGTCAATGCAAGACGATTTCTCCCCGTCGAAAAGCGCTCGAATGCCCATCCTTTCCGGGAAAAACGGCCCTTTCCGGGGCCTCCGGAGCCTCAGATTTCGATGATGCGCTCGCGCTCGTTCATCGCGCCGCAGCGGGGGCATTCGGCGAGATCGTGGCTTGAGGGATCCTCGAAGACATGGTCGCAGATGCCGCAGATGACGAAATGTTTCCGCCGCCGGTTTTCCCGCCCTTTCCGGAAGACCTCCGCGGCCAGCCAGGCGAAGAAGAGGGCGCAGAGGATCCCCACGAGATAAACCGCGATCATTCCATCCAGCGTGACGGGGAACATGGGCAGAGGGAGGGTGAAAACGGGATAAACGCGGATCGCGGGGCGCCACTTTGCACCGGTCCGGCGGGCCGGTCAACCGCCGCCGAGCTCGATCCAGCCGGTCGCAGGGCCGGGCGCGGGCTGGAAACGCAGGATCGATTCGATGACCGAGGCGAGGTCGCGCTTCTCGGATTCCTCAAGGGCGGCCTCGACGGTACTCACCTTCACCTCGCCCCCTGGGGCGATCTCGAGGGTGAGACGGGCGGCGGGGAGTTCCTCGGCGAGGGCGAGGTAATCGTGCAAAATCGACCAAGGCGCGAGCGGCCGGCCGGCCAGGGCGGGATCGATCTTCACCGGCACCACCGGCGTCCCCTGCCCCGGATCGGTCGCGGGCAAGGGCTGGGGCAGGCCCGGGCCGGAGGTCATCGAAGGTGGCGGGAGGAGGGCGAGTTCCGTCTTCTGGAAAGCTGGCGTGAAACGGACCCGGTGCGACTCCAGCCTCACCCGCTCCTCCGCCTGGGCCGACGGCGGCATCAGGAAAATGGTGCGGTCGGCGAGCCGTTGCAGGACCGAGCGGGTCGCCGGATCATCGGATTTCATCACCAGGATCCCGTCGGGCTCGGGCTCGACGCGGACCGGCGACGGATAGACGACCTTGAAAAGGTAAAAGCCCGATCCGTGGATGAGGATGGAGAAAAAGAGGAAGGCCGTGAGATGCACCCAGATGCGTTTTTCGCGGGCCCAGTTGAAGACCTTGCCCCGCTCATCGGGCTCCTCTTCCACCGCTGCTCTGCCAAAGAAGCCCATCGCGCGCGCCCTTCACTGGGCCTCCATTTTCGTGGCGAAAGAGACCTCGAATCCCGCATCGAGCACCAGTCTCGCGATGCCCATGACGACTCCGTAGGAGACCGCCTCATCGCCGAGGATGACGACCTGGTTCGAGCGTTTCACCGCATCGCCCAGCTTGCCCTGGAGCGAGGTGAGGCTGACGCGTTCGTCGTTGAAATAAAATTCGCCTGTCTCGTTCGGGATCAGGGTGATGATGTGCGCGTCCTCCGCCGAAGGCAGGGACGAGGAGGAAGCCGGCAGCTTCACCTCCACTCCGGACTTGAGGACCAGGTTCGACCCGAAAAGGAAAAAGATGATCAAGAGGAGGATCACGTCCATCAGGGGTGCCGTGTAAAGCATCCCGGAGCGGTCGGACAGCGTCGATTCCAGTTTCACGATCCTCGGGCTAGTTCGCCGCTTCGGAGACTCCGTTTTCCTCCTCTTTCTCGACCGGGCGGATCGAGATGATGTCGGAGGGCATCGCGCGCAGGTCGCAGATCGTGTTCACGATCTCGATCCCGGCGCTCTCCATGTCGTGCATCAGGCTCTTCGCATGGGCACGGAGGTGGGAATAAAAGACAAAGGCCGGGATCGCCACCATGAGCCCGGCGGCAGAGGTGATGAGCGCCTCATAGACGCCCTGCGAGATCTCCGCGACCGTCGCAAAGCCGCCCACCGCGTTGATCTGCACAAAGGTGTCGACGAGGCCGAGGACCGTGCCGAGCAGACCGATGAGCGGGGCGATGTAAGCCACCGTGAGGAGCACGGCGAGGTGTTTCTCCAGCTTCGGCACTTCGAGCTGACCGCTTTCCTGCACGATCTCCTTCAGCTCCGTGCGGGGCGAGGCGTAACGCCGGATCGCCGAATGAATGACGCGCGCGGCCGGACCCGGCGTGGCGGCACACTCCGAAAGAGCCTCGGCGTAGGCTTTGTTTTTGATCAGATTCCGGAGACCGAAGAGCAAGTCGCCCACATCGATGCGCGCCCGGTGGAAATAGAAGAGACGCTCCAGGAAAATGGCGATGGCGATGACGGAACAGCCGAGCAAAAGCCACATCAGCGGGCCGCCTTTGGTGATCAAATCCATGGTCGAAAAAATTCGTTCCGGTGGCCGAAACCGCCCAGCCGGGAAAAGGAATACGTAACACAGGATGCAGCGCGAGCCAAGCGCTTAAGATCATCGCGCGAAACGGTTGACGTTTTAGGTCTGCTGATATATAATTTTCATAATTACAATGAAGAGCAACCCGTCCAGCCGCCGATCCGACTCTCCCGCCACGGGCGTGAGGGCGATTTGGATTTGGCTGGCACTGGGCCTGTGTCTCCTCGCCGGACCGGCCCGCACCGAGGAGTCCCTCGCCTCCATCGCGAAATCCTATTTCCAAAAGGCGATCGACGCGGCCAAATCGGCCATTTCCGGAGAAGAAACGGAAGACGAAGGCGCCGAGATCTTCGAGGACCCCGATCAAATCGCCTTGGAAGCAGCCCTCGCCGCCGGAAAGGCCGAGATTTTCCTGACCGAGGGGAACTACGATTTCACCCAATCCCGGTGGGGAGCCAAACCCACGCCCTATCAGTTGGAGGGGCTCGAACTCGTGCCGCTCGACGAGGCCCCGCTCACCGCCGGCGATGAGGCCGCCGGGATCGATCGACGGCTCACCTACGAATTCCGCGCCAAGACCCATCGCCGTTTCCACGAGCAGACGGGCTGGGGGCGCTGGGTGCCGGGACTCCCTCCCCATCTCGACAACCTCACCCTCGTTCGCGAAAACGGCGTCTGGAAGGTCGCCTCGTCGCCTTCGTGGGCTTACTCGCTCAAGTAAGCCCGATTCCGCCCTTGCCTGCCCGGGCCGGAATCACATAACTTTCGTCCGTCCCGTTCAAGCGGACCCACCGGAGACGGATCACTCTTTCCGTCGATCCCCAAAATCCTTTCCCATCATGACCACGCCCATCGCAAAACCCCGCGTCGCCATCATCGGTCTCGGCTTCGGTGCCGAGTTCATCCCCATCTATCAGCGCCATCCGAATGCCGAAATGGCCGCGATCTGCCAGCGCAATCCGGAGATGCTGAAGGAAATCGGCGACAAGTTCGGCGTGGCGAAGCGCTACACCGACTACAACGAGCTCCTCGCCGATCCTGACATTGACGCCGTCCACATCAACACGCCGATCCCGAACCACGCCGAGCACACTCTCGCCGCGCTGCGCGCGGGCAAACACGTCGCCTGCACCGTGCCGATGGCGACCTCGGTCGAGGATTGCAAGGCCATCGTCGATCTCTGCCGCGAGACCGGACTCCACTACATGATGATGGAGACCGTCGTCTACGCCCGCGAGTTCCTCTTCATGAAGGAGCTCTACGACCAGGGCGAACTCGGCAAGCTGCAGTTCCTCAAGGCGAGCCACCAGCAGGATATGGACGGCTGGCCGGGCTACTGGCCGGGCCTGCCCCCGATGCACTACGCGACCCACTGCGTCGGACCCGTCCTCGGGCTCGCCCGCAACGAGGCCGAATACGTGAGCTGTTTCCCCAGCGGCACGATTCGCGAGGAGATGCACGCGTGCTACGGCTCGCCCTTCGCCGTCGAGACGACCCACATCAAGTTCGCGAACAGCGACCTCAGCGCCCAGGTCTACCGCTCCCTCTTCGATGTCGCGCGCCAATACCGCGAGAGCTTCGAGGTCTACGGATCGAAGAAGGCGGTCGAATGGCCCCTCGTCGAGCACGAGCCCCTCGTCGTCCACACCGCGAAAAAGCCCGAGCCCGAGATCCCCGAGCGCGTCACCTGCCCCGACTACGGGCATCTTCTCCCCGCGGAAATCGCCCCCTTCACCCAGGGTGGTGTTTACGGTGGTGACGGCGGTGAGGAACACCTCAGCTTCACCCAGGGCGCCGGCCACGGCGGATCACACCCGCACCTCGTGCATCAGTTTGTGGAGTTGCTGCGTGGGGCCGGTGAGGGTTATCCGAATGCGGTCCAGTCGGCGAACATTACGCTTTGCGGGATTTTGGCGCACGAAAGTGCGTTGAAGGGCGGCGAGTTGATGCGCTTGCCGGAGTGGAGTTTGACGGTGGGGTGAGGATCGCGCTCTCAAGGCTTGATTCGCGGACATCTGCGGACATCTGCGGACATCTGCGGACATCTGCGGACATCTGCGTTCAAATAGATTCCCAACGCGAATGGTCGCGAATGAAACGCGAATTCGCGCGAATGGATCAATCGAAAGATGATCGCGCCTGGGGCCGCCACGCCCCTATCGCAGCAAATTCATCCTTCTGGATCCGTGTTTATCCGTGTACATTTGACGCCTTCGGCATCCAGCTCCGCTTCGCTTCGATTGTGGTCCAAATCATCGGAGCCTCGGCCCAGACTTCAACTACCGCGTCGGCGGGTTAAGAAGGGATTCGACCACGGATTCACACGTATCAACACGGATGGATGAAGACAAAACAATCGGTCGGAAACGGGAAACCTTTCCCCCACTCCCGACGTTTCATTCGCATGTCCCTCGCGCCCTTCCCCCTGACCGCCCTCGCCCTCACCGCACTCCTCCTCGCCCCACAGACGACCACGGCCGATCCCTCCCAGAACTGGGCGCACTGGCGGGGACACGGGGGCAACGGCGTCTCCATCACCGCGACGCCGCCGACGACCTTCAGCGACACCGAGAACGTGAAATGGAAAGTCGAGATCCCCGGCCGCGGCTCGGGCTCGCCGGTGATCTGGGAGGACAGTGTCTTTGTCACCTCGGCGGTGCCGGAGGCCGGAGGCGGGAACAAACTCAGTTTCCAGCTCTTCTGCTTCGACCGGGCCACCGGTGAGTTGAAATGGAAACAAACCGCCGTGACCGCGACTCCCCACGAGGGCACCCACGAGACGAACGGCTTTGCCTCGGCCTCTCCCTGCACCGACGGCGAGCGGGTCTACGCCCACTTCGGCTCGCGCGGACTGTTCTGCTACGACCTCGAAGGCACCCTCCTCTGGAGCAAGACGGATTTTCCTCCCATGACGACCCGCAACGGCTTTGGCGAGGGCAGCTCTCCGACCCTCGCGGGCGACACCCTCCTCGTGCCCTGGGATCATGAGGGACCCTCGGCCCTCTACGCCCTCGACAAAAAGACCGGCGCCCCCCTCTGGACCGCGAAACGGGACCGCGAGCCGACCTGTTGGGCCACTCCCCTCGTGGTCGAAATTGAAGGCAAGTCGCAGGTCATCATGAACGGCCAGAACAAAGCCCGCGCCTACGATCTCGCGACGGGAGAGGAACTTTGGAGTTGCGGAGGCCAGACCGAGCGACCCGTCGCCTCGGCGGTTTATGCCGACGGGCTCGCCTTTGTCGGGAGCGGCTTCCGCGGCTCCTTCCTCGGGGCCTTCCGCCTCGACGGCAAGGGCGACATCGAGGGCACCGAACACGTCGTCTGGCAGACGAAACAGGACACCCCCGACATCGCCTCGCCCCTCCTCTCCGGGGGACGGCTCTACTTCTACAAAGGGAAAAGCGGCATCCTCACCTGCCTCGAAGCCGCCACCGGCAAGGTCCTCTTCGGCCCCGAACGCATCCCCGGAATCAGCTCCACCTACGCCTCCCCCGTCGCCGCCGGCGGCCATGTCTACCTGACCGACCGGAGTGGAGCGATCACGGTGATCAAGGACGGACCGAAGCTGGAGGTGGTGGCGACGAATTCCCTGGGCCAGGGCGTGGATGCGACGCCCGCGCCGGTGGGCGGACAGTTGTTCGTGCGCGGGGAGCGGACGTTGTTTTGTTTGGGGGAGTAATGGAGTAGTGGAGTAGTGGAGAATCGGAGCGTAGCGGAGATAGACGGAGCATCGCGAAGTCAAATGGAGCGGTGAGGCTGGCCATTCCTGCTTCTCTGCGCGAAAGTGTGCGTGCCATGCCACGTTCCATCCTCCAAATGCGAAACCTCGGCCCCCGCTGCGCCGAATGGCTCGCCGGGATCGGCATCCACGATGAAAACGATCTTCGCTCCATCGGCGCCGCGACGGCGTACCGGGAGCTCGTCATCCGCGGGATCGTCAGACCGCATCGCATGCTCCTCTATGCGCTGGGCGGGGCCTTGTTGGATCTCGATTGATTGCACCCAACTGCCGCGGGAGATCAAGCGTGAGTTGGAGGAGGAGGCGGGGTGAGAGTGGGCACGTCCCGGCTAAGGCGGGAGGCACGACAATGTTGAGACCGCATCGCCATTACTTTCCAAATCCCTTCGGGACAAGATTCAGCGCATTGATCGTTTCGTTGACCGCCTCGAGGCGTTCGTGGGTTTTGATCACATCGGTGTAATCCCAGTAGGTTAGGTTGCTGAGTCCATCGACATCCTCGGCGTGAGCCCGAATCTTCTCGAGCTGCTTTGCATCGGAAACCGCGACCACTCCCTGCACCGCGGCATTCTTCTTTGATTTCAGAAGATTGAGGATCAGGCTGTCGATCGACCCTTTGGTCTGCACTTCGAAAACGTAAATCACCCGCCCCATGTTACCAATCGTGGCTTCCCAAACGGCATCGACCTTGGAACCCGCTGAGACCAACACCTCGATCCGGGCATTGAAGCCAAGCCACTTTCCGATGTCGGCGATTTTCTCCTTCACATCGTCATGGAGAAACTCGGCAGCCTCTTCGAGTTGGGCTTCTTCCGGTTCCGGAGTCTTTGAAATCGGATCTTCCTTCCGCTCATCCGCCAGCTTCGCGATTGGATGGATCTCGTTCCAGAGGAGGTAGTTCACTTCGAGCAGATCGTGTCGATCTCCCGATACCGCGGACAGACGATCGCGGATTTCATCTGCAATCGCACAGATCCGCTGATACGAGTCGCCTTTGATCTGATGGGTTTTCTGGGGCAATCCCGCGTAGCCCAGATAGTTGAGAGAGTCGACGGTGACCTTGTTCCAAATGATGCACTCGTCCGGATGGACGTAACCAAGCAACTCGCTCATCATGCTGGGACCGATCCACTTGGCCTTGCTCCGAAATTCATCCCAACGTTGGGCGACCGGGGCGGCTCCCCACAAAAAATCGGATAGGCGTGATCGCAGGTTATCGAGACCATTGTCGGATATGATCTGATTCACCTGATACTCCTTGTTTCCCCACATCGCCATGCTCCAGAGCGGCGTGAAGAATTCGACAAGTTCATCGGGCGACGCCTTCATCATCCGGTCCCGGTTCCATCGGTGAAAGGCTTGCAGACGGAGGGCACGGTCTTCGGCTTCTTCAGCGGCTTTCGCTGGATTCTGTTTCCGTTCGTCGAGGTATCGCTTGATGTGATCGGTTAGCAGGGCGTCATCTTTCATTCGCTTTCTGTGATTGCGTAGCTCCGTTTTCTTTAAGTGAATACCAAACCACCGGCAACCTACATTCGTCATTCGAGGGCAATCCGCCCGCCTTCACGCCCCCACCCCGCCTTGCCTCCCTTCCCGAAATCCGCAAAACTCCCCTTCACCCATGAAACTCCCGGCCCTGCTCCTGCTTTTCCTCGCCCTCGCGCTGCCGGCGATCCACGCGGCGGATAAACCCAATATCGTCATCATCCTCGCCGACGATCTGGGCTACGGTGACCTCGGCTGCTTCGGCTCCGAAAAAATCAAGACACCCCATCTCGACGCGATGGCCGGCGAAGGGCTGCGGCTGACGAGCTTCTACGCGCAGGCGGTGTGTGGTCCCTCGAGGGCGGCACTGATGACTGGCTGCTACCCGATCCGAATCGCCGAACCGGGCAACAAGAAAAACCAGCACACCGTTGTGCATCCGAAGGAGATCACGATGGCCGAGGTCCTGCGCGAGGCCGGTTACGCGACCGGCTGCATCGGCAAGTGGCATCTCGGCGCGCATGCGAAGGATTCGCCCACCGGCTTCGATCCCGCGACGATGCCGAACGGCCAGGGCTTCGACGAATTCTACGGCACTCCCCTCTTCAACGGCACCACCGTGAGGGTGGAGGACTCGAAATTTCGCAGCACGATCCTGCGCAACGAGGAGGTCGTTGTGCCCGCGGTGGAGTCGTGGGACGGGATCACGCAGGACTACACGCGCGAGGCGGTCGATTTCATCCAGCGGCATCGCGACCGGCCCTTTTTCCTCTATCTCGCCCACAACATGCCCCACATCCCGCTCGGGGCGTCGGAGCGCTTCAAGGGGAAAAGTGCGGGCGGCCCGTACGGCGACGCGGTCGAGGAGCTCGACTGGAGTTGCGGCGAGATCTTGAAGACCCTGCGCGAACTCGGCCTCGCGGAAAACACGCTCGTGATTTTCACCTCCGACAACGGCCCGTGGATCGAGACGACGAAGGGCATGGAGCCGGATGGGGCGCCCTTCATCCCGCGGGATCATTCCGGGAATGCCGGTCCCCTGCGCGGCTACAAGATGCTGACCTGGGAGGGCGGCCTGCGCGTGCCCTGTGTCGCGTGGTGGCCGGGGAAGATCCCCGCCGGCACGACGAGTGACGCGATCACCTCGACGATCGATCTGTTCCCTACCTTTGCGGCAATGGCCGGAGGCAAGGTGCCGACCGACCGGATTATCGACGGCCGCGACCTGGGCGCCCTCCTCCGCGATCCGGCGAACACCGCCTCCCCGCACGAGGCGTTCTATTACTATTGCTTCACGCACCTTCAGGCGGTGCGCAGCGGGCAATGGAAGTTTGTTAGGAAACGTCCCGAGCATCCGCCCTGGGTGGGCTTCAGCGGACGCTTCGCGGGCAACGCGGTCGACGAACTCTCGCTCTACGATCTCGAGAAGGATCCCGGTGAAACGACCAATGTCGCCGCGGAGCATCCGGAAGTCCTCGCCCGCCTCCGCCAGCTCGCCCACGAGGCCCGCATGGACCTCGGCGACTACGACCACACCGGGAGCGGGGCGCGCTTTTTTGATGGAGCGGCGCCGGTGCGATCGAAGTGAGCGATCGGGCTTCGTCTTGAAAGAGGCGGCCTACCATCGAACGGAGAAGGGGCGGCCTACGGAATACACTGAAAACGCGGAACTACAGAAGGCCGAGATAGATGCCGCAGGCAACAAAATACACCATCGTTGACGGGTCGATCGAGATTCATGCCATTTCTTCGTTTTCCGTGCCTTCCGTGTATTCCGTAGGCCGCCATTCCTCGATTTAAAAATGAAACGACGGCAAAAGAACCAGCTTGGGGGAGGAGAGGATCGTTATCGCGACAGACCCGTCTGACCTTGCCTTTCCCCATCCCTTTTGACACGATCCCCTGCCCCATGAAACCCCTCGCTCTCCTCTTCCTGGCGCTCGCGATCACTCCGGCGCTTGCCGCCGAAATCCATCACGCCCAGGGCGAGATGGCGGGCGAGCCGACGGCGAACTCGGTGCTCCTGCAATCTCGGCTCACCGCAATCCCCGGTCCGGAGCTCGATGCGGAGGGCGACGTGCCCGGGGCGGCGGGGGTGGCGTGTTTCGAGTGGAGCGAGTCGGCCGAATTTGCGGAAGCGAAACGCACCGGGTGGATCCGGGCGACTCCGGAGTCCGACTTCATCGTCCGGGCGAAGCTTGAGCATCTGAAACCGGGCACGCGCTATCATTACCGTGTCCTCGCCGGAGCCACTGAGGCGGACGCGACAGCCGGCCCGACCCGCGCCTTCAAAACCCTGCCCGATCCGGCCGCCGACACGCCGCTTTCCTTCCTCATGGGCAGTTGCCAGAACTACGCCTTTTTCATGAACGGCGCGGAAGGAAAAGGAAAACCGGCACCCGAGGAGGACAAACGCCTCGGCTACCCTTCCTACGCCGCGATGCTCGCGCTCAAGCCCGACTTCTTCATCGGCACGGGCGACATCGTCTATTACGACCATCCCGCGAAGACCGCGGCCAAGACCCTGCCCGAGTTGCGCAAAAAATGGCACGAGCAATTCCGCTTTCCGCGCATGGTCGAGTTCTTCGCGGTGACGCCGGCCTATTGGTCGAAGGACGATCACGATTTCCGCTACAACGACGCCGACCTCGACGGCAAAGCCCTGCCCGCGCCCTCGACCGGCATCGAACTCTTCCGCGAACAGATGCCGATCCATCCCGCAGGCGACACGACCTCTCCGACCTACCGCACCCATCGCGTTCACCAGGATCTGCAGCTCTGGTTCGTCGAGGGTCGCGACTACCGCTCGCCCAACGCGATGCCCGACGGTCCTGACAAAACGATCTGGGGAGCGGAGCAACGCGACTGGCTCCAGCGCACCCTGAAGGAGAGCGACGCCACCTGGAAGATCCTCATCACGCCGACGCCCATGGTCGGCCCCGACCGCGACAGCAAGAAGGACAACCACACCAACACCCGCGGCTTCAAGCAGGAGGCCGACCGCTTCTTCGCCTGGCTCGCGGAGAACGGCGTGAAAAACGTGATGAGTTTCTGCGGCGACCGTCACTGGCAATACCACAGCGTCCATCCCTCGGGCTTCGAGGAGTTTTCCTGCGGCGCGCTGAACGACGAGAACGCGATCCGCGGCGAGAAACCCGGCGGAAAGAACACGACCGATCCCGAAGGGCTCATCGAACAGCGTTTCCTATATCCCGAGCCGACCGGAGGATTCCTCCAGGTCTCGGTTGAGGGGAAGGAGGGCGGACTGCGGATCGCCTTTGTTGATGACGAAGGCACCGTGCTCTACGAGACTTCGAAAACCCAACCCTGACCCCGCCCATGATGTTCCGCCTCGCCCTGCTCGCCGCCCTCTTCGCGATCCTCGCCCCACGCTCCGAGGCGGCGCCGACGAACTTCGTCCTCATCTTCTGCGACGACCTCGGCTACGGCGATCTGGGCTGCTACGGCTCACCCACAATCCGGACGCCGCAGATCGACCGCATGGCCGCGGAGGGGATGCGATTCACCGATTTTTATTCGGCCGCCGAGGTCTGTTCTCCGAGCCGGGCCGCTCTGTTGACGGGCCGCTATCCGATCCGCAGCGGCATGGTACCGGGTCCGATGGGGAAACGTGTCCTCTTTTCGCAGTCGAAGGGAGGTCTGCCCGCTTCCGAACTGACCCTCGCCAGCGCGCTCAAGGCGAAGGGTTACGCCACTGCCCATGTCGGGAAATGGCACCTGGGCACCCGTGAGGGCCATCGTCCCTCCGATCACGGCTTCGACCATAGTTTCGGCCTTCCCTACTCGAACGACATGGATGGACGTCCCGATTTGCCGAAGGGCAGCGCCTCCTCGCCGACTCCGCCCGCCGATGGCTGGAACGTGCCGCTGATCCGCGATGGCGAGATCGTCGAACAACCCGCCGACCAGACCACCCTGACAAAACGCTACACGGAGGAGGCGGTCGCCTTCATCCAAGCGAAGGAAAAAGGCCCCTTCTTCCTCTACCTCGCCCACACCTTCCCCCACGTGCCCATGTTCGCTTCGCCCGCGTTCAAGGGGAAAAGCCGCGCCGGGATCTTCGGAGACGCGGTCGAGGAGATCGACTGGAGCACCGGCCGGATTCTCGAAGCGCTCCGTCAATCCGGCCTCGCCGAAAACACCCTCGTCATGTTCACGAGCGACAACGGTCCCTGGCTGACACAAGGAGCGCAGGGAGGCAGCGCCGGTCCCTTCCACGAGGGCAAGGGCTCGACCTGGGAAGGCGGTATGCGCGTGCCCGGGATCGCCTGGATGCCGGGACGCCTCTCACCGCGGGTCTGTCAGGATCCGGTCGGAGCCCTCGATGTCTTCCCGACCTTTCTCGCGATGGCCGGGGTTTCCACGCCCGGGCGGATCACGATCGATGGAACGGATCTTTCCCCCGTTCTCTTCGAGGGCAAAAGTCTTCCGGATCGTCCCTTCTTTTACTACCGCGGCAGCGAGCTTTACGCCTGCCGTATCGGAGAGTGGAAGGCTCATTTCCAGACACGGTCCGCCTACGGGCCCGACAAGGGGGAAACCCACGAACCGCCGCTGCTCTTCCACCTCGGCCAGGATCTGCGTGAGTCCCGCAACCTAGCGGCGCAACAACCCGAAGTCCTCGCGAAGATCGCGGCCGCCGTCCAATCGCATCAGTCCGGCGTCGTCCCGGGCTTGCCCCAATTCGATTGAGCGACGACCAGACCCTCTCTGGTCCGGCCCGAGACCCTCTTTGCTCCCGGGTGGTGTCCGCAAAACCGCCTCCGCGGCGTACTTGCCTCGGATGACCGATTCCGCATAAGATCAGACCGTGCCGCCCAAGATCGCCCCTCGGCGAAGGCGGACCTTTTTTCCCGAACCCCTTGCTCCGATGAAATCCCCGCATCGCCTCCTCCTTCCGGTTCTGTCCCTGCTCGCTCCGCTCACCGCCCTCGCCGACGACGCCTGGGAATCCAAAACCCTCCTCCCCGACTTCCACGCCGAGGGTGCCGCGGTCGGAGACCTGAACGGCGACGGCAAAGCGGATCTCGCCTACGGGCCCTTCTGGTTTGCCGGACCTGACTTCGCCGAGGCGAAACGGTTCACCTCGGGCGAACCCTTCGTCGCGGAAAAGGGCTACTCCGACAATTTCTTCGCCTACATCCACGACCTCAACGGCGACGGCAAGAACGACATCCTCGTCTACGGCTTTCCCGGGAAGGAAGCGCGGCTGTATCTGAATCCGGGTGATCCGGCCTCCTCGACCGACTGGAAGATGCACCTGGTCGCCGACCAGGTCGCGAACGAGTCACCGCATTTCATCGACCTGATCCCGGGCGGTCTCCCCGAGATCGTCGGGGCGCGCGAGAAGGCCTACGGCTATTACGAAGCCGGAGCCGATCCGACCCAACCCTGGACCTGGCACGCCATTTCCGAGACCGGGGAGGCAGCGACGCCCTTTGGTCACGGTCTCGGCGTCGGCGACCTCAACGGCGACGGACGGGCCGATGTCATTGAAAAGGCATTTTGGTACGAACAGCCCGCCGATCCGGCGAAGGGACCCTGGCAAAAACACAAGTGGGCGCACCTTCCCTACGGCGGCGGCGGAGCCCAGATCCTCGTGCACGATGTCGACGGCGACGGCGACATGGATCTGATCAGCTCCTACAACGCCCACGGCTACGGCCTCGGCTGGTTCGAGCAGTACGAGCCGGGCAAATTCGAGAAGCACGACCTCATGGGCGAGAGTTCGACGCAGAATCCCTTCGGTCTTGCTTTCTCGCAGATGCACGCCCTCGCCCTCGCCGACATGGACGGCGACGGACGCATGGACTTCGTCACCGGGAAACGCCACTACGCCCACCAGGGCAAGGACCCCGGCGGCTTGCAGGAGCCGGTCCTCTACTGGTTCCGCAACACCCTCGATGCGGAGAAGAAGATCGAGTTCGTCCCGCATTTCATCCACGACGACTCCGGTGTCGGGGTCGAGGTGAAGGTCGCCGACCTCAACGGCGACTCGCGTCCCGATGTCGTGAGCAGCAGCAAGAAGGGCCTGGCGATCCATGTGCAGAAGGACGCCGACGCCCTTTCCTCGACCGCGCGGGAACGATGGATGAATCCCGGTGGAAAACCGCAGGAGGGCTACGGCAGCGGACTATCGCCGAAAGACGCTCTCGCCCGCATGGAGGCGCCGGAGGGTTTCTCGGTCGATCTCCTCGCCGCCGAGCCGAAGGTGACCCAGCCCATCGCGATGAATTTCGACTCGCGCGGCCGCCTCTGGGTGATCGAGGGCCATACCTATCCGGTGCGCGAGCCGGGCAACTACAACGAGGGCAAGGACCGCATCCTCATCTTCGAAGACGGCGACGGAGACGGCACCTTCGAGACGCGCAAGGTCTTTGCCGAGAAGATCAATCTCGCCAGCGGGATCGCGATCGGCTTCGGCGGCGTCTACGTCGGTGCGGCGCCCTACTTCCTCTTCTATCCTGACAAAGACCAAAACGACCTGCCCGACGGCGAGCCCGAGATCCTCCTTGACGGCTGGGGCTACCAGGACACCCACGAGACCCTCAACGCCTTCACCTGGGGTCCCGACGGCTGGCTCTACGGCTGTCACGGTGTCTTCACCCACTCGAAGGTCGGCAAACCCGGCACTCCCGAGGAGCAGCGTGAGAAGATCAACGCGGGCGTGTGGCGCTTCCATCCGGTGACGAAAGAGTTCGAGGTCTACGCGCACGGATCGAGCAATCCCTGGGGTGTCGACTACGACGGGCGCGGCGATTTCTTCATCACCGCCTGCGTCATTCCCCACTTCTACCACCTCTCGCAGGGGGGACGCTACCAGCGCCAGGCGGGGCAGCATTTCAACGTGAACACCTTCGACGACATCAAGACGATCGCCGATCATTCGCACTACTCGGGCGACATCCGCTCCCACGCCTTCTGGGGGGCGAACAAGGAGAATCGGCCGCCGGTGCAGAACGACACCTCGGCCCTCGGGGGCGGCCATGCCCACTGTGGCCTCGTGCTCTACCAGGCCGAGGTCTTCCCGCCCAAGTATCGCGGCGACGCCTTCTTCCACAATCTGCACGGGCACCGCATCGTGCGCGAGTCGATCGAACGCGACGGCTCGGGCAACGTGGTGCGGCATCGCCCCGATTTTCTTCTCGCCAACAACCACGACCACATCGGCGTGGGGATTCTGTTGGGCCCGGACGGGGCGATCTATTTCTCCGACTGGACCGATCCCCAGACCTGCCACCACCGCGACGTCGAGATCTGGGACCGCA
This sequence comes from Verrucomicrobiales bacterium, assembly GCA_016795385.1. Classification (GTDB taxonomy): domain Bacteria; phylum Verrucomicrobiota; class Verrucomicrobiia; order Verrucomicrobiales; family DEV007; genus Arctic95D-9. The sequence continues at coordinate 26,156 of JAEUHI010000044.1, forward strand.
GCAACGGCCGGCTCTACCGGGTGCGCTACGGCGACGTGAAGAGCACGGTGACGAAGCTGCCCGAACTTTCCGATGCGGAACTCGTCGCGACGCTGGCGAATGCGAACGTCTTTCATTCGCGTCACGCCCGCGTCACCCTCCAGGAACGAGCCGCCGCCGGGACACTCGACCGGGCCGCCACGGAGGCCGCCCTGGCGAAAGTTGAAGCGGACAAATCGCTCCGCCTGAACGCTCTCTGGACCCGTCACGCCTCCGGACTGATCGATGAGGCGCGTCTGCTCGCGACGCTCGATGACTCCGACGAGAATCTCCGCGGCTGGGCCGTCACCCTGCTCGGTGAAAAGAAGACCGCCCTTTCGGCCCCCGTCCTCGCAAAACTCGAAGCCATGGCCGTCGAGGAATATTCGCTCTTCGTCCGCCGCCACCTCGCCTCGCTCCTGCAGCGCCTCCCGCTCGAGCAACGCTGGAAGATCGCCGAGGGCCTCATCGGTCACGCCCGCAGCACGAATGACCGCAACATTCCGCTCCTCTGCTGGTACGGCATCGAACCGCTCGTCGAGGCCGATCCGGCCCGCGCTCTCGCGCTCGTCGGGCGCACGCCCTGGCCGAACCTGAAGGATTTCCTCACCCGCCGCGCCGCCGTGTTCCCTGAGGGACGCGAGGCCATCCTGACCTCCCTGACCCAGGCCAAACAACCGGATGATTTCGCGAACCGCGCCGGCCAGTTCCTCATCGCCCTCGCCAGCCTGCCTCCGGTCGAGAAACCGGCGGGATGGGACGCGGCCAAGGCCCATGGGAAAACCCTGACCAACGACAAACCCGCCGTCGCCGATGCCCTCGACCGTCTCGGGGTGCGCTTCGGCGATGCCGAGTATTTCCCGAAATGGCGCGACCTCGCCCGCAACGAAAAGCAGGCCGCGACCGCGCGCATCGAGGCGCTCGCGTTGCTCGATGTCGGCCGCGATCCCGAGCTCGGCTCGCTCGCGCGCGAGCTCCTCGCCGTTCCCGCCTTGCAGCCCGGCGCCGTCTCCGCCCTGCGCCGCTTCGCCGGAGCCGAAACCGCGGAGGCGCTCGTGCCGCATCTCGCGAAATTCACCCTCACCCTCCGCAACGAGGCGATCAACCTCCTCGCCGCGAAGCCGGACTCGGCCCTCGTCCTCCTCAAGGCGGTCGATGCGAAGACCCTGCCCGCCTCGCTCATCTCGCCGGTGTTGCTCGACCAGTTCACCCGCTTCCAGAATCCTGACATTGACACCTTGATCGCCAAGAACTGGGTCCGTGGCGGAGCCGGCGTCGACCTCGCCCAGCTTTCCGCCTCGATCGAGTCGTGGAAGAAGAAGCTGAGTCCCAACGTGATGGCCAAGGCCGATGCCTCGCGTGGACGCCAGACCTACACGATGACCTGCGGCACCTGCCACCAGCTCTTCGGCGAGGGAATCGCCCTCGGTCCCGATCTCACCGGATCGAATCGCGCCGACCTTGCCTATGTGCTCGAAAACGTGCTCGCCCCGAGCTCCGTCGTCGGAAAGGATTACCTCCTCCACGTGTTTTCGATGAAGGACGGATCGACCCTCAGCGGGATGATCCGCGGGGAGACCCCGGAGTTCGCCAAACTCGCCTTGCCCGGAGGCGCGACGGTGGACGTGAAGCTCGCCGAGGTCGCGAAACGCGAGGAGATCCCGCAATCGCTCATGCCCGCGGGTTTGTTCGACGCGCTGCCGCTCGATCAGGTCGCCGATCTCGTGAAGTACCTCGCCAGCCCCGGCCAGGTGCCCTTGCCGAATGAGAAAACTTCCGTCGATCCCAAGAGCGCGGTGCCGCCTCCCGCCGACGGCGTCATCCGTGTCGAGGGAGAGGACCTCGTCGAAAAGGCGACGGTGAAGCTCGGGAATGTCAGGGCCCAGGGCATGGCCGGCTTTGGTACCGGTTGGTCCGGCAACCGCCAGCTCTGGTGGACCGGCGGGGCGCCCGGCGAAATCCTCACCCTGAAAGTCCCCGGCTTGAAACCCGGCACTTACCAGGTCTCGCTCTTCCCCACCACCGCGCCCGATTACGCGACGATCCGCGTCGCCATCAACGGACAGCTCGGAGAGGCCGATCTTTACACTCCCGGCGTCCTCCCCGCGCCGGAGATGCGCTTCGAAAAGGTGAATGTCAGTCCGGGAGAACCGCTCCAAATCGACGTCCACCTCACCGGAGCCAATCCGGCGGCGAAGCCGAGCTACCTGTTCGGACTCGACCGGATCGAGGCGGTGCCGGCGAAGTGACCGCGTTGAGGATTGACGGGACGAGCGGCGGTGATAGTCTGCTGGACATGAAGCCACAGATCCTCGCCCTCGTCCTTGCCCTCGTCGCGATCCTGCCCGTCCAGGCCGGCGCTCCCACCCTCAAAGCCGCCGAAGCCGCCGCGATCGCCCAAGGCGACCTCGACAGCCGCGCCATCACCGACGTCTATATCACCGAGATGCGTTTCAAGGAAGCCGGCCTCCTCGGCGGAGATCCCGACCACTGGGAAGTGATGTGGTCGAAGGAACTCCCCGCCCAGACCGAAGGCCGCAAGGAGATCGGCCTGAAAGTCAAAATGGACGGCAGCTACACGCGTTCGGTGCGCTGAGACCCTGCCGGTCGCATCATCTGGCGATCGTTTCGATCGTCTCGCGGGCGAGCTTGATGAATCGTCCGTGAAGTTGCTCGCGCTCGAAGGGCTGGAGGGTTCCGTCTTTCTTGAAGTATCCCTCGAATCGCTCAAGTTCGTCCGCCTTCACCCGGATCCGCGAGATCTCCCCGGGATTCAATCCTCCCGACGCTTCGCCCCAGGCGAGCAGCTCGCCCACCCAGACCTGGTAACCATTGATCACCGGCGTGCGAAGGTTGTCGGGGACATCGACGAGAGCGATCGAGTAGCGATCGAGCTCACCGCGGAAGTAGGCGATGTTTTCCGCAAGATCATCGGGGTAGTTTTCATCGCGCACGCGCTTGCCCAACCACTCGCGCGTCCGGTCGAGGAGCTGGCGATGGATCGAGAGGAGTTCGCGCCCATACTCGGCGGTGATGCGATCCTCGACGAGGGCGGAGAGGATCGCTGAATAGTTCGCGGAGAACGACACCGCCATCTCCAGCGGCAGCCCCTCCCCCCGCATTTTTCGCTCGTGCAGGTAGAGCTGCTCCTGGATGGCGCTGAGTTTGCGCAGTTGCTCCTCCCACGAACGGGAGATCGCCGGGAGCTCACGGATGAGGTCGTTGAGGGTGTTCTCGTTGGTCCGCGAAACCTCGAGCGGAGAAGCCTGAGCGCCATTCACGAGCGCGATCGCTAAAAACAGGAGGCCTCTAGTCGAAAGGTTGGTTTTCATGTCTGAGAATCTTCACAAGCTTGAGACACAAAAACCATAAATGCAATTGTTTTTGTATTTAGTTAGAATTAGCTGACAGTTTGGAGACGAGAACTTTCTGCCGCCGGGTTTCCCTGTTCCGGCCGGGCTGAAAGGTTCTCACTCCGGTCTTCGTAACCTCCTTTGGCCATGAATATCTCCTCCCTCCCCCGCCCCGCCTTTTCCTTCGCGCTCCTCGGCATGCTTTGCTTCTCCTTTTCCGGATTCGCGAATCCGTTGAAGAAAACCAACGAGAAACTCGACCAGCGCATCCGTCGTTCCGCCGATCGGTTCATCGAGATGCAGACCGAACCGGGTAAACGGATCCCGGCCGATCTCCTTGCCCGGGCCCGCGGCATCATCATTCTCCACAAGTTCAAAGCCGGACTCCTCGTCGGCGGCGAAGCGGGCAACGGCGTCGCCCTCGTGCGCGACAAAAACACAGGAGTCTGGAGCGCGCCGGCCTTCATCTCCTCGGCCGAAGGCAGCTACGGGCTGCAGATCGGCGCACAGGAATCGACCATCGTCCTGCTCCTCATGAACGAGACGGGACTGAAGCCTCTCCTCGGCGGCTCGGTGAACATCGGCGTCGATGTCGCGGCCACGGCGGGTCCCTTCGACGAGGGCGGCAAGATCGACACCACCACGATGCAACAGCCCATCCTCGTCTATGCGAGCTCGGGAGGTCTTTTCGCCGGCGCGGCCTTCAAAGGCGGCGGGATCCTGCCCGAGCAGAAGAGCAACGAAATGTTCTACGCCCGCGGCATGAACGACATCCTCTTCGATCCCGCGGTGCGCCCGAACGCGACGGGGCAGCACCTCATCGACGTGATCGAGACCTACGCGGGACGGCGCACGAACTGAGCGCGAGGGAGAACCCTAACGTTCCGCCAAAAAGCGGCGCGTCCTCTCCGCGACCTCCGCGGGCTTCTCCTCGGGAGCGGAGTGGCCGCAATCCGGGATCACCTCGAGCCGCGAGCGGATCAGCCTCCCGGCGAGATCCTCGCACTTCCACATCGGCACGATCGTGTCGTGTTCTCCCGCGAGGATGAGCACGGGATGATCGAGGCTGTCATAGGCCGATCCGGGAAAGGAGGGATCGCGCATGGAATGGAAGAAGCCGTACCAGGCCGAACGGAGTCCCTCGACCAGAAGGTGCGAGCGATAGATCTCGGAGTCGGCTTCGGTGAACGATCCCTCCACGTGAAAGGCCCGCCCCGCGATGCGATGGTAACGCCGCGGATCGGACAAGAGCAGGAGGGCGAGCCGGTAAAAGATCTCCTTCCCCGGAGCGAAGTGCACATACCACGGCATGGGATCGAAGGCCGAGGCGGGACTCACGAAAACCAGCTTCCCTACGCGGAAGGCGTGTTGTTTTGCCAGGGTCGAGGCGACGGTGGCTCCGTAGGAATGCCCGAGCACGTCACATTCGCCGATGCCGAAGGTGTCGAGGACCCGCACGATGAGGTCGGTCTGGTGCCCGAGAGCGTAGTGATCCCGAAGACGCGGGCGCTCCGTCAGGCCGAAGCCGTTCAAATCGATCGTGATCACTTCGAACCCGTCCTCGAGGAGCGGTGCCAGATGGCGGAAGGAATAATGGGAGGCGGTGAGACCATGCAACAGCAGGATCGGGCGACCGCGTCCCGATCGCGTCACGTGGATCCGCTGTCCGTCGATCTCGACGAAACGCTCCGGCATGATCGCCCGGGTCGCCTCGTGAAAGGATTTCAGACGTCCGCCCCGCATCGTCGTCACGGTTTCACCACTGGAATGCCGAGCCCTTTGGCCATGATCACCGCGAGCAAGGGCATCACGACGAGGAGGAGCAGCTCAAGCCGGATCGAATGGACGATCCCCTTCGGGATCTCGACGAGCTCCGCCGGATCGCCCTTCTTCTGTTTGCCCATGAAGACACTCGGATAGATCGAGACGAGACCGACGACGAGGAAGAGTGTCAGTTTGGTGTGGAAGACGGGATTCGAGGTGTAGAACACCGCCGGCTTCGCCCCCGAGAACCACTGCAGCAAGCCCGTGCCGAGCACGACCACGACGGCGACGGCGTAGGCGATGTCGAAGCGCTGGGCTTTCGCGATCATCGCGCGCGGGACGGTGCCCTTGAGGAGGAGGTGTTGCCCGAGCACGGCGGCGAAGACGATGAAAATACCGAGAAAATGAAAGTAGCGGATGAGGATGTCGGTGGTCATGACAGGGTCTGGTCGGAGAGTAAAGAGGGTTCGATGAGGATACGCCGCTCACCACTTCATCACCTTGCCCAAAAAGGCTTTCACGATGGCGGACTGAGGGTGATCGAAGAGGTCGGTGGCGGATCCCGATTCCACGACCTTGCCGCCGCCGAGAAAAACGACGGCATCGGCCGAACCGCGGGCGAATCCCATCTCATGGGTCGAGAGGATGATGCGCTGGCCACCCTGACAGAGCTCTTCGATGAGATCGAGGACCTCGGCCTTCATCTCCGGATCGAGGGCCGAGGTGGGTTCGTCGAGGAGGAGGAGGGCGGGATCGTGCGCCATGGCGCGCGCGAGGGCGATGCGCTGCTGCTGGCCGCCGGAGAGCTGTACGGGATGTTTTTCGAGATGGGCGCTCATGCCGAAACGCGCCACGACCTCGCGGGCGCGTTCGCCGGCTTCATCGCGTTTCCATCCATGCACCTCGACGAGAGGCAGGACGATGTTCTCCAGCGCGGTGAGGTGGGGAAAGAGGTTGAAGGATTGGAAGAGGAATCCATTCCGGCGACGCCACACGCGCAGGGTTTCCTCATCGTGCGGCACCTCTTTGCCGTCGATGCGGATCGAGCCGGCGTCCGGTCTTTCAAGTCCGCCGAGGAGGCGGAGCAGGGTCGACTTGCCTCCACCGGAGGGACCGATCAAGGCGAGCACCTTCACCGCGTCGCCGAGGGCGAGATCGATCCCGTCGGCGGCGCGGGTCGCGCCGTAGTGTTTGGTGAGGCCCTGGATCTCAATGCTCATAACGGTAGCGGCGCTCGAGATGACGGCTGAGGAGGGAGATCGGGAAAGTGAGGAGGAAATATCCGAGAATGAGCGGCAGGTAAGCCTCGAAGGTGGCGTAGGTGTTCGCATTCGCCTCGCGCGCCTGCATCGTGAATTCGTGCACGCTGATGACGAAGAGCAGCGAGGAATCCTTCACCAGGTTCGCGAACTGGCCCGCTGAAGCAGGGAGGACGCGCCGCACCGCCTGAGGGATGACGACGAATCGGTAGGTCTGCGCCCCGGTAAAGCCGATCGCCCGCGCCGAGAGCCACTGCGAGGAAGGAATCGACTCGATCCCGCCACGGAAGATCTCGGAAAGGTAGGCCCCCGAGAAACACGAGAGCACGACGATGCCGACGCCGAGGCTGCTGTGCCAGTCGATCGCATTGGCGATGAGGTAATAGCCGATGAGAATCTGCGTCAGCAGGGGCGTGCCGCGGATCACTTCGACATAGACGCGGCAGAGAAAGGCGGGCAGGCGGTGCCCGGACAGCTGTCCCGCGGTGAGGAGGGCGCCGATGAAGACGCTGAGGAAGAGCGAGGCGAGCGAGATCAGCAGGGTGACGAGCCAGCCGGAAACGAGGTTGTTCCGATAGGGTGCGATCGCCTCCCAGCGGTAGTCATGCGTCGCGACGACCCAGACCACGAAGATGAAGGTCGTGAGAAGGACGACGGAAACAAAGGTGCTGAGGGCGGCTTTCCACACGGCTTTGAGGAATACGGATCAAGTGGGGGTGGCGGTCATCGGATGGGTCGGCTCATCCTGGCCGGGAGCGACTCGCTCGAGTCGGGCGATGCGAAAGAGCAGCCCGCGTGCCACCGCGATCTCGGCCTCGAGGACGGCGGTGAGGGTTTCCTCCAAGGTCTCCCCATCAACAGCGGCACTCAGATCGAGACGCAATTCGCCGCGGAGGAGGGCGGCGGAAGACTCACCATGGGCGTCACCCTCCGGCGTGAGGCTCACCTCCGTCCTGACCGTGCCGAGTGTTTCCCTCAGGCGGGCCTTGAGAGACTCGATGAGGTCTTTGCCATCGAAGGCATCGAGATCATGATCGGCCTTGATCGAGACCATGGCCACGAGCCCGCTCCGGAGTTCTCCTCCGGCTTCACGGTCTCCATCGATCTCAGAAGGTTCGTTGCTCATCGTTCAAAACCACCGGCTCACTTCCACGCCGGTCTCGACGAAGCGGGGAATGAAGGTGCAAAGATTTTCCCAGAAGGAGGAAAAGAATCCCCGGAAACTGGCCGTGGGCGAGGCCACGATGAGCATGCCGCAAAGGAGGAGGACGTTCGCCGCGAAGATGACGGTGAAAGAAAAGAGACGGCCGTTCTGATCGACGTCGCTCTGCTTCCGGCACACCATCCAGACGGTGAAGCTGAGGTGGAACATCCAGGTGAATCCGATCATGGCATAGAGCCACACGGGATCGGGATGCAGGTGGTCGGCGACGACCCAGCGGAAAATGATCCAGCCGAGGATCCCGACCGCGCTGTAAAACGGGAAGAAGTAGGGTGAGAGGGAGATGAGGAAATTCGTGCGGTCGGTGACGACGAAACCGGCCTCGGGCTTGACGGAGATATCCGTGATTTTTCCCCGGAAAAGGATCACGAAGAGCGCGTGGGTCCACTCATGCCCGGCGACGTAGACTGCCAGCATCGGACGACACCTCGCGAAAATGAAAAGCACCAGCCACAAGGCTCCGCCGAGCCCGAAGAAGGCGAACTCGCGCGTGCGCCAGTAGGCGGCGGCGAGGGTGTCGGCCTGCAGGAGGACGACGAAGGTTTCGAAAAGAATCCAGCAGAGCGGGAGCAGGAAGATGCCGATGACGAACTTCAACCGCAGGAGCGCGGGCGACCACGGATCGGAAAACAAATTCCCCGCGGTCTGGGTGACGAAGGCGGCGAGACCTTGGGGCGGCTGGGGTTTCCGCCCTTTCGATCGGTTGCCGGACTTCGTTCTGCGGGCCAAGGGAAAACGGACGTGGTGAAAAACGGGACACCGTCTCACGGCTCCCCGTCTTTGACGAAGCCTCGATCGTGGTCAGCGGGAATCAGGCCCGGCTGACGTACTTCTTGTCTTCGCTGCTGACGCGGATGCGATCGCCGGGATTGATGAAAAGGGGCACCTGGAGGCGGAGGCCGGTCTGCACGGTGGCCTCCTTCGTCGCGGCGGTGGCGGTATCGCCCTTCACGCCGGGAGCGGACTCGGTCACCTCGAGCTCGATGCTCGGCGGGAGTTCGATGGTCACGGCCTTGCCGTCGACGAAGAGCACTTCGACCATGAGACCGTCGATGAGCAGATCCTTGCTATCCTCGATGAACTCCTCCTGAAAGGTGACGGTGTCATAGGTGGCCGGATCCATGAAGTGGTAGCCGACCTGATCGTGATAGCTGAACTCGAGCTTCTGGCGCTCGGACTGGACAATCTCCACCTTGTCGCTCGAGGCGAAACGGATGTCCTTGGTCTTGCCGGTCTTGAAAGAACGGACCGTGGCCATGACGAGGGCGTTGCCTTTGCCGGGAGTGCGGTGCTCGGTACCGGTGACGATGCCGAGTTCATTATTGTAGCTGATGCACTGTCCGCGCTTGAGTTGGGTTGCGACGATGGCCATGGGAAAAAGGGGGCGTTTAGTTAAGATTTGTTAATCTTCTCTCGGTGGAGACCGGAATATTGCCATCGATTTGATCGATCACAAGATCGGAAATAACGATTTGAGGGCTGTCGGACCGCCCGGAGAGTGGCGCATGTCCGAATCGGCCTCGCTTTCACCGAACTCCCCGCGAACCGCCCTGAGGTGGATTTTGCTGCTCCCGGCGTTGTTCGTGCCCTTCATTCTTTCGTTTTTTTACTTCGTCTATTTTCCAGGCACGGCCTTCGGCAATGCATTCTACGGAGTGCACAAGGTCTTCCTCATCGCCTGGCCGCTGCTCTGCGTGCTGCTGATCCTGCGCGAGCCGATGATCGATCGGACGCGTCCGAAGCGCCATCTCGCGTCGCTCGTGCCGGGCACGCTCTTCGGCATCGTCGTGACCGGGCTGATGTTCCTCCTCCTCGAAGCCTCGCCGATGGGTGCGGTCTTTGCGGAGAACGAGACGAAAATCGTCCAGCGCATCCACGATCTCGACGTAGCGGAGCGTTTCGTCGCGTTCGCCCTCTTCATTTCCTTCATCCATTCGGCGATGGAGGAATTTTACTGGCGCTGGTTCGCCTTCGGCCAGGCGAAACGACTGATGCCAAAACCCGTCGCTCACATGGTCGCGGCGACGGGTTTCGCCTTGCATCACATCGTGGTCCTGAGCCAGTTTTTCCCCATGGGCTGGGCACTCGCACTGGGTGCCTGCGTCGCGATCGGCGGAGCCTTCTGGAGCTGGCAGGCGGACCGATACAACAGCCTGCTCGGCCCGTGGTTCAGTCACCTCCTCGTCGATCTGGGGCTGATGTGGGTGGGCTGGGAGGCGCTGCAGGGTTCGCTTTGATCGGCAACCACGGCCCGCCCGCGGAGTTTCAGCGAGATGCGAAATCCGATCCTTTGGCGCTCCTTTCTTTCCGGTGGGGTTTGTCTGCTCCTTTCCACTCCGCTCCTCGCCCAGAGGCCCGGCCCGGGCGGACCGGGTGGTCCTGGCGGACGCCCCTTGCGGCAGCACACCGCGACCGAAGCCAAACCGATCGACCTGGTCCCCGCCACGGAAGAGGCCCCCGGTGAAAACCAGGTCGCCATCGGCGAAAAGGAAGACGCCCGCACCGTTTCCTCGAACGCCATCCCCGATCACCTCGTCGGTCCCTTCCCCAACCGTGGCAATCCGCATGAGATCGCACCCCAGGCCTTTTCCTTCGAAGTGCCGGCCCAACCCGAAATCGCCGCGGAGATCACTCCTCTCGCGCTCTCGCCCTTCGGCTTCGCCGTGAACGGAGTGTTCTTTGATCCGGGCGCGGCGGAATTCTGGCAGGGCGACCGGGATTCCGGCTGGCAATACGAAGCTCTCGGAGGTGCCGTGCCCCTGGGCCTCGACGAGAACCACGCCCACGTCCAGCCCACGGGCACCTATCACTATCATGGACTGCCGACGCTGCTTTTGAAACGGCTCAACGCCACGGAGACCCGGCATTCCCCGCAGATCGGATGGGCCGCGGATGGCTTTCCCATCTACGCGAGGACGGGACACGCCGATCCGAAAGACCCAACCTCCTCCGTGAAGGTGCTGCAGTCGAGCTGGAGGCTGAAGAAAGGAAACCGTCCCGACGGACCCGGCGGGGCGCACGACGGAGCTTTCGTGCAGGACTACGAATACATCGCCGGTTCGGGCGATCTCGATGAATGCAACGGTCGCTTCTGCGTGACGCCGGAGTTTCCCGAAGGCACCTATGCTTATTTCCTCACCGATGCCTTTCCCGTCATCCCGCGCGCTTTCCGCGGCACGCCCGTGAGTCTGCGTGCGGAGGGACCTCCGGGGTTCGGCGGTCCGCGCGGCCCTGGCGGCCCTGGAGGTGAAAAAGGCAAAGGTCCACGAGGTCCCGGCGGACGTCCTCCCGGGCCTCCCGGCGAGGGTCGCCCTCCGCGCGGTGAATTTCCCCGCTGACCGGCATCAGGCGGCCGACCGCTTGGGATCGCGGAAGAAGATCAGGAAGATCACGAGGACGCCGAGCGCTCCCCAGGCCGGCAGTTGCCAGATCGCGGCCCAGTCGTAATCCAGACCAGCATCAGGAACATCCAACTTGTGATTCTGTCGCACGTTACCGGCGAGAAAGGTACCAATCAGGTTCCCGATGCCCCAGAGAATAAAGGCAATGAAGCCTTGCGCTGCTGCCCGGGTTCGTTCGCCCGCTTCTTCATCGACGTAGAGTTGTCCTGCGATGAAGAGAAAATCGTAGCATGCGCCGTGGAGAAGAATAGCTGCAAAGATCAGGGGAGCCATTAATTCTCCGGCCCCAACGCTCCCCGAGAGTGCGAAGTACCGAGCTACCCAGCAGGCAATTCCCATAAAGATTGTTTTCTTGTAGCCGAAACGCTTCAAGAAGTAGGGAAGAAACAGAAAAAAGATTACATCCGAGATTTGTGCGAATGACATCTTCAGAAGCACGTTATCCCATTCCAAATCCGTCAGATACTGGGTGAGATTCACAAAATAGAAGTAAAGGGGAATACAAATGAGAAACATACAGGTGATGAAAATCGCGAAAGACGGCTTTTTCATGAGAGCAAGTGCGTCCAAGCCCAAGATCTCCGAGAGTTTGACATCCGCCCCCGTCTTCGTCGGAGGTGTATGTGGCAGAATCAACGAATAGAGGCCGAATAATATAGAAACAGCGCCCGCAATCTGAAACTGAATGGGCGACTTCGCCCCATCAACGAAATTGACCGCAACAAGTCCGCCGATCCATCCAATTGCCGAAAGCATCTTCACCCGCGGGAAATCGACCTTCGCATTCGCGAGGTGCGTCAGCGAGAGAGAGTTGCCCAAGGCCAGCGTCGGCACATAGAGCGCACAATACAGGATCAACATAGGATAAAACGTGCCGAAGCTTTTAAACGCGGGCAGGGCGAACAAGACCGCACCGCCTGCGATCCCAAAAACGGCGAGCAGTTTCTCGGAAGCGAAGAACCGGTCGGCAATCAGCCCTACGATAAACGGAGAGATGATCGCCCCGATCGCGAAAGCTCCGTAGGCTAATCCAATCTGATTTCCATTAAAGCCCAGCGTGTTCTCAAGATAGGGAGATAAGCTGACATACCAACATCCCCAGATGAAATACTGGAGGAACATGAAGGCGGAGAGTTTGGCTTTGAGCGCGGTCTGCATGGCGGTGGGGATGGGATTGCGCCGATTGGACGGGCTGCGGGATGACAAGTCAAGGTTTTCACCGCCTAGGCGCGATGAAGGGAGGACCCACCCCTGTCCCCGCCGCTCAGATCAACTGCCGTTTCTTCACGTTGAGATACTGGCTCACCGTCTCGGCGCACAGTTCCTCGTGGTCGGGGATCCCGAGTTCCACTCCGAGATGGCGGAGTTTGTTGGCGGTCTCGCGGAGTTCCTGCCACTGGAAATGTCCGGCGAGGTTTTCGTAGACCTCGCCGGTGGTCCCGGGGATGCGCTGGGGTGAAAAGAGCGGATGCGCCGCCTCGGGCCGCACCATGTTCACGAGCACGAGGTGCTGCCGGTTGATCAAGGGCAGGGCCTGGTAAAAATGCTCGGCGGTGAGCGGATCACTGAGGTCGATCAACATCACGAGGAGAGCCCGCCGCGTGAGCCGCTGCCGCAGGGCGATCATGAGCTGCTCGAAATCCGGCGCGACCGGTTTGGGCTCGAGCGTGTAAAGCGCGTCGCGAACGAGGTTGTAGTGGCCTTTCCCGTTCTTCGCGCGGATGAAGCGATCCTCCTTGTCGGCGAAGCTGATGAAGCCAAAGAGATCGCCCTGTCGCTCGGCGACCGAGGCGAGGATGAGGGAGCAATGGAGAAACTTTTCCAGCTGCGTCGTCACGAGCCATTCGCCACCGGCGGAGTCCTCGCGATGGAGCCAGTCATCCTCGGGCGCATTCGCCGCAGGCACGCGGATCTCGCGGGCGCTGAGCCGTGAATGATCGACGATGACGTAGACCTCCTGGGTGCGTTCGATCTGATAGGTGCGCGTCACCGGATTGCGGCGGCGGGCGGTCGCTTTCCAATCGACATCGGTGTAATCGTCGCCGGGCTGATACTCCCGCAACTGCTCGAAATCGCGCCCTTTGCCCACCTGCCTGACGAGGTGGCTGCCATCATTCCCCCGCATCAGGAAGACGCTGGAAAGTCGGCGACGTTCGGCATGCAGATCGGGATAGACGCGCACCTCGGTGACGAGCGGCATGGTCCGCCGCATCAACCAGAGGCCGAAGCGCGAACGGGTCTCGAGATGCGCCCGATCGAGAAAAAAGCGTCCCCGGCGCAAGGGGAGCAGCGGGTAATCGAAGCTGCGTTGTTTACCCGCGGCGAGATCCTCGATCCTCCCGACGATTTCACCCTCGGCACGAAAATCGGCGGGGATCTCGAGGCCATAGCGCAACCAAGGAAGGGCGGCACCGTGGTTCGCGAGCGTCAGTGGCACGGGCAATTCGCGTCCCTTTGTGCAGCGGATCAACTCGGGCGTTTCCAGCGTCAAGCGCTCGAGCAAACCCCGCGAAAGGACGAGGTCGGCGAGGGCGCACAAGACGACCAGGATGACGAGGAGCACGGCGGGGATCCGGTCGACGCCCTCGGCATAGACCCACCACGAGGCGGCCGGAGTCACGACGAGGAGCGCGACCCAGAGCAAGGGGAGATGGGGCACCGCTCGCATCACGATCGTTTTTTCCTCCTATCGAGGCACGGCGACGGCCTCGAGGAGTTTGTTCACTGCCTCCCGTACGGTGACGCCCTCGATCTCGTATTCGGGACGCAGGACGATGCGGTGGGAGAGCACGGGATACGCCATCGTGCGGATGTCATCGGGCGTGACGTAGTCGCGGCCTTCGATCGCGGCGAGAGCCCGGCTCGAGAGGAGGAGAGCCCGCGTCGCACGGGGACCCGCTCCGACCTGGATGCTGTCGAGCTCACGCGAGCGCCGCACGATCTCGACGACGTAGGAGATGAGTTCCTCCTTCATCGTCACGGACTCGAGCGCCTCTTGCATGCGCTGGATCTGGGGTTCGGTGAGGACGGGCTCGATCGTGTCTCCCGCGAGGAGGTGCTCGGGGGTCGCTTGGCCGAGCGAGGCCACGGCGAGCCTCAGCTCCTCCTCCGCCGTGGGGTAGTCCATCTCGACGCGGAGGAGAAAGCGGTCCTTCTGCGCCTCGGGGAGCGGGTAGGTGCCCTCGTATTCGATCGGGTTCTGCGTCGCGAAAACGGTGAAACTGCCCGGGAGTTCGTGGGTCTTTCCATCGATCGTGACGAGCCGCTCCTGCATCGCCTGGAGCAGGGCCGACTGCGTCTTGGCGGGGGCCCGGTTGATCTCGTCGGCGAGGAGGAACGAGGTGAAGATGGGCCCTTTGACGAGGTGGAAGGCGCCTTCCTGAAGGTTGAAAACACTCGTGCCGGTGATGTCCGAAGGCATCAGGTCGGGCGTGAACTGGATCCGCGAAAAGTCGGCCCCGAGCACCTTCGCGAGCGTCCGCACCAGGAGCGTCTTCGCCACCCCGGGCACGCCTTCGATGAGGATGTGATTGCCGGTGAAAATGGCGATGAGACAGAAATCCACGACGCGCTGCTGTCCGATGATGACCTTTGCCACCTCCGCCCGGGCGCGGGAAAGGATTTCGTTGACCGATTGCAGGGCGGCTTCGTTCGCGGGCTGGGCATCCATCACGGCTTCTTCGCACATGGAGCCGGGGTCGGGCAAGCGAATCTTGCAACGTTTGCGGGCGATCGATCCTCGCGCTTTGTCTCCCGCTTTTGCATTTCCTGATTTGCCCCCTACCCTGCGGTATCATGATCGTCACCCTCATCGCCGCGCTCGCCGGAGACCGGGTCATCGGAGAAGCCTCGGGCCGCATTCCCTGGGATCATCCCCGCGACCGCGACCACTTCCGCGCCCGCACCGCGGGGCACTGGCTGCTCGTGGGCCGCAGCACCTACGCGGAGATGGAAGGGTGGTTCGGCGAACGCACCCCCATCGTTCTCACCCGCGACGCCGCCTTCCACCCCTTTTCGCCAGCACATCGCCTCGCGTCTTCGGTGCCCGCCGCCCTCGACCTCGCGCGTGCCAACGGGGTCACGGAATTGTTTGTCTGCGGAGGTGCGACGGTCTACGCCGCCTCCCTGCCCCATGCCGACCGGATCATCCTGACCCGCCTCTCCCTTTCCCTCCAGGTCTCGGAACCCGTTCATTTTCCGGACTTTGCCTCCGACGGAGGATGGCGCCTGCAATCCCTCGAGCACTGGCCCGCCGGGGAAGGCACCTCGCCGGCAAGGCTCGAAACCCACGTGCGGACGGGAAAATGAGCACTGGCCCGGGTGCGGCATCGCGTTTAGATTCGCCGTCCTCGTATCCCGGCCGCCCTTGCCCGTCCGTATGATTCAACTCCGTCGCCGCCACCTCCTCCTCCTTTCCCTGCTGACACCCCTGCTGTTGGCCGGTTGCGGTGGCGAGGCGACGCCCTCGATGCACATCGAGAGGATCCAGGAATTCCCCCTGTGGCACAAATGCTTCGCGGTGGCCTTCATCGCCCTCTTCAGCGACGACCTCGCCGGGATCGCCGCGGGGATTCTCGCCAGCGAAGGCCTCATGCCCTTCGGATGGGGCTTGTTCGCGGCCCTCCTCGGCACCTACCTCAGCAATCTGCCCATCTACCTCGTGGGTCGCCTCGGCGGCATCCAACTGCTGCGACGGAAACCCTTCCGCTGGTTCATCAAGGAGGCCCAGGTCCTCCAGGCCGAGGAGATCTTCCGCTCCCACGGGGTGAAACTGATCTTCACCTCCCGCATCCTCCCCGGCTCCCGACTTCCGATTTACGCCGCCGCCGGAGTCCTCGGCTACCCCTTCTGGAAATTTCTCTTTTACCTGCTCCTCGCCGGCGGCCTCTCCACCCTCATTCTCGTCTGGGGCTCCCTGCGCCTCGGCGAAGTCGTTTTCGAGTGGCTGCGCGTCTACGAGGCCTATGCCATGCCCATCGTCATCGGTGTCGTCGTCGCCATCTGGATCGTGGTGAAAACCCTCGAGGTCCTCGCCACCCGCCGCAGCCGCCTTGTCTTCCTCGCCCGCTGGCGCAAACTCCTCGGACTCGCCCGTCGCGCCCGTCCGCGCGGCTGAATCCCCGCCCGCCGGCCGCGGACCGGAATTTTTTCCAAAAAAGATTTTTAGGGCGGTCACAAAAGATTGCTCTTGTTGCCAATCCTCTCAGAATGGTATTCTCACGGTCCCCCCGACCGGGAGGTGCCATTCGCGGAATCCCCCCGATTCCGCGCTTTTTATTGAATCATTCCGTCGCCCCGTCTTTTTATGGAAGACCCCCATCCGTCCCATTCCGATCAACCGCCCGGCACCGAGTCCGGCTCCACCCCGCTCGCGCCCCGCAAACTCCGCCCTCCGGGAGCCGATGAAGGCTCGGGTGAATCCGTGACCCTTTCGGCCGATGATGCCGTCGAGGATGGTCACCTCTACAGTGCCGATGGCCACGATCTCGGAGTCGCCCACGAACTCCACTCCGATGGTGGCTCGGGCGAACGCATGTTCATCGTCGGCGAGGGCGAGATCGTCCATGCCGCCGACAAACCCGCCGCGACCAAAGAAAAGCTCAGCGCCGTCATGATGGCCGTGGTCATCCACCTCGTCATTATCCTGGCCCTGGCCTCCTGGTACATCTCCAGCCCGCCGCCGCCGCCGCCGCAGATCTCCGTCTCCGCGATCGCCAACAACAGCGAATCGACGATGGAGAACCAGACCATGAAAAAGGTCACCCAGCGCACCGCCTCCACGGTCGCCTCGGCCGCTCCCGTGGTCTCCAGCACCGCCTTCTCGAATTTTGCGGTGCCCGACACCTTTGATGCCAACACCAACCTCACCATGGTCGCCATGTCCGACAGCGATGCCGGCTTCGGCATGTCGATGAGCGGTTTCGGAGATGTCTCGAACATGAGCGCCATCCCCGCCGGGATGCAGTCGCGCTGCTCCATGTCCCAGCGCATGAAGCGCCTGCGCGAGAGCGGTGGTGAAGACCGCGCCGAAAAGGCGGTCCGCGAGGGCCTTGAATTCGTCGCCACGAAGCAGAACAAAGACGGCTCCTTCGGCGAGGAATTCCAAGCCGCCATGACCGGTCTCGCCCTCCTCGCCTACCTCGGCCACTGCGAGACCCCCGAGTCCCCGAAATTCGGTGAATCCGTTGTCAACGCCGCCCTTTTCCTCATGGACCGCGCCCTCAAGAACGACGGCAAGATGACCAATGGGAAAGGCGGCCACCACGAGGCCTACGAACACGCCATCGCCACCTACGCCCTCTGCGAGCTCTACACGATGACCAAAGAGAGCGGCAAGGAGATCCCCCGTCTCGAGTCCGTCCTGAAAAAGTGCGTCGGCCTCATCGTCGATGGCCAGACCAAAATGGGTGGGTGGCCCTACGGCTTCAAGGGCGAGGGCGCCGAGGACATGTCCGTCTCCGGATGGCAGATCCAGGCCCTCAAAGCCGCCCACAACACCGGCCGCAATTTCTCGGGTGTGGAAAAAGCCCTCGACCTCGCCGTGAAGAAATACCTCCCCGCGATCCAGGACTCCGAGGGGGCCTTCAAATACAATCCCGATCATGCCAAGGGCAAACCCTCCCTCACCGGTGCCGCCATGTTGGCCATGCAGATCTGGCACGGAAAAGACACGCCGCAATACACCAAGGCGCTCAATTATCTCGTGAACGCCTACAAGAATCCCTCTCCCGGCGGCAACTTCTACGCTCCTTACTACAACACCCAGGCCTTCTTCATGCATGAGGGCAAGGAGTGGGAAAACTACAACAAGATCTTCCAACCCCGCCTCCTCGACGCCCAGAATGAGGACGGTTCCTGGCTCTCCAAGGGAGTCGGCGGCCAAGGTGGAGCGGATGCCCAGTTGCTCAACACCACGTGGGCCATCCTCATGCTCGAGGTCTATTACCGCTACCTTCCCACCACCGACAAGGTCAGTGGCTTGGAGAAGCGCTGATCCCTCCCAAAAGGAAGTCTTTCCAAAGACGCCCGTCATCCTTCGATGGCGGGCGTTTTTTTGGCCGGAATCACTCCGCAGGCGGATAAGGCAACGAGATTCCGTTCTCGCCGAATGCCACGGGCGATGGAGTCAGCGCCTTGCCCCAGTAATACAATTGGAAACGCGGCGTCGCCTTGGGAAACGCGTAGATGAGAAGCCAGCGCGACGCGGCCGGGGCCACCGCCACCTCTTCCTCCAACGGCAGAACCGTGCCATCGAGCCGCAGCGGCTCGGCGTGCGGATCGCTGCCGTAACTCATCAGGGAAGCGCCGTCCACGATCTCGATGTCATCGATGTCAAAAAAGGGCGTATGCCCCGAGACCGTCACATCCACCGCCACAAGACGCGCCTCGATCGCCGCCGACGGATCCGGAGCAATCGTGCTGTATCCCGAATACGGCCAGGCCCCGTTCACCACGACCTTACCCGACCCAAGTCCTTCCGCCTGCTGCCGGGCCCGCGCCTGGAGCACCCCATCGATCACTTGATTCTGTTCCTCCGGGGTTAACGGCCGCGCCCCAGGAGGAACTGCGGACGGGGCCGGGGCCGTCTGTGGCAGCGCCTTGGCCGCCTCGACCAGGATCGGAGCCTCTTCCTTCGCCGCCACAGTCTGGGCGGCCTCGGCCCCCTCGGCGGCTTCCGCGATCGATTCCGTGCCCGGGGCGGCCGATGAGGTTTCCCCCTCCGGCTTCGCCGCCTCCGGAGCATCGCCACAGGCGCTGAGAACGAGGAGCATCAGCGGACCGGCCGCGCGGAGAAGGGATCGAAGTTTCATGTATCGGTGATTGTTTTCCGGGCCAACCGTGTGACCCTCTCTCGGGTAAAACGCAGGGTCGGCTTTTCAAACCGCCCGGGCGGCGTAGACTATGGCATGCAAACCGAGGTGATCGGAGAAAAATTTCAAATCGCGAGGCTGGCGGCAATCGAGCCCACCCCTTGCCCCTGCGGACAGTCGCGGCGCGCCTTCATGAACGACGCCAACACCGTCGCCTCCATGCATCTTGTCGAGATCAAGCACGATAGCGAACTCCACTACCACAAGCGGATGACCGAGCTCTACTACGTCCTCGAAGGCGAGGGCCACATCGAGCTCGACGGACAGATCCATCCTCTCAGCCCTGGCACCGCTGTCCTCATCCAGCCCGGTTGCCGCCACCGTGCCGTCGGTGAAAACCTCAAGATTCTCAACGTTCCCGTCCCCAAATTCGACCCCTCCGACGAATTCCCCGCCTAGACCGGGTTCTTGACCTTTTCCTTTTACCTTCCCACCCTTTACCGCGCGGAACGCGTCCGGAACATGCCCTCCTTCTCCCCCGTCGAAGACCTCATCGCCGACATCCGCCTCGGACGTCTCGTCATCATCGTCGATGACGAAGATCGCGAAAACGAAGGCGACCTCGTCTGCGCCGCCGCCAAGATCACCCCCGAGGCGATCAATTTCATGGCCACCCACGGGCGCGGACTCATCTGCGCCCCCATCACCCAGGAGGCCGCCGAACGCCTTGGGCTGCCCCTCATGGTGCGGCGCAACACCGAGTCGCACGGCACCAACTTCACCGTCGCCGTCGATGCCGCCGACGGCGTCACCACCGGCATCAGTGCCGCCGATCGCGCCCGCACCGTGCAGATCCTCGCCAATCCCCTCGCCGAGCCCCGCGACCTCGTGCGTCCCGGCCACATCCTCCCGCTCCAAGCGAAACAGGGTGGCGTTCTCCGCCGTGCCGGTCACACCGAAGCCGCCGTCGATCTCGCCCGCCTCGCCGGACTCGAACCCGCCGGCGTGATTTGCGAAATCCTCAACGAAGACGGCACCATGGCCCGCCTCCCGCAGTTGCTCGATTTCGCGGAGAAGCACGATCTCAAAATCGGCACCATCGAAGCCCTCATCGACTACCGCCGCAGCCAGGAAAAACTCATCGAGCGCATCGAACGCATCCAGATGCCGACCGACTACGGGAATTTCGACCTCGTCGTCTACGCCAGCAAACTGAACCCCGAAGAGCACCACCTCGCCCTCGTCAAAGGCGAGATCCGCTCCGAGGATCCTGTGCTCGTCCGCGTCCATTCCGAATGCCTCACCGGCGACGTCTTCGGCTCACGACGCTGCGACTGCGGCAGCCAGCTCCACAGCGCCCTCGCCCAGATCGAGGAAGCCGGCAGCGGCGTCCTTGTCTACATGCGCCAGGAAGGACGCGGCATCGGTCTCGCCAACAAGATCCGCGCCTACAAACTTCAGGAAGAAGGTCTCGACACCGTCGAAGCGAACGAACGCCTCGGATTCGGCTCCGACTTGCGCGACTACGGCATGGGCGCCCAGATCCTCTACGATCTCGGCGTGAGGAAAATCCGTCTCATGACCAACAACCCCCGCAAGGTCGTCGGTCTCGATGGACACAAACTCGAGATCGTCGAGAAGGTCCCGATCCGCATCGCTCCCAACGAGCACAACGAGCGTTACCTCGGCACCAAGCGTGACAAGCTCGGACATTTTCTTTGAAAGGGTAGCGGGAACGAGCCCCACCCGTGCCCGGACTGCCTGCCAAAAATCCGTTCGTGAATCAGCAGCGCCGAAATTTGCGATGCCGAGGCACGACGAGCGATCGGAGCGGACCCAATGACCGATCGGACCGGCGCCCCGGAAAAGCAAAAAATGGAATCCGATTTGCGAACGGACTTTTGGCAGACGGTCTAAGTCCCCATCACATCCTTCTGCAAATCCCGCAGCACCCGCAGCTCTCCCCAATCCGCGCCCCGCATGCGCCTTGCTCCGCTCGTGCGTTTCTCGCCGAAGCGCTGCCGCAAGGCCTGCTCGCGCTCGAAGACCTCGTT
>JAEUHI010000046.1 GCA_016795385.1 Verrucomicrobiales bacterium
TCGGCAACTTCGGAGATCGGTTTGCCGGTGTCGACGAGCTCCAGGGTCTGGGCCTTGAAGTCATCATTGTATCGATTGCGGGTCTTGCTGGACATGATCTGATTTTGGTCTCTGATGGTCCAAAAAGCTAGCGCACCTCAGGAAGCGTTGCTGCCAACATGACTGCAAATGGCAGACCGGTCGCCGCATGGCTGACGCCCACAAAACCCAAAGCAGGACATGACGGCAGGCTCAAGGGCTTGCAGCCCTGAGTCGCCCCGACGTTCCGAGACGGCTCCGACTGGGGTTGGAATTCAACGATCCTCTCAGAACCTCATGAAGCGCTGTGCAAAGGTCGCGATCGGGGTTTCGGCCCTGTATGTCGCGCTGTATGTGGCGTTATCCGTGACTGGAGGATACGAGCCGGCGAAGAGCGGCCGGTTCACCCGGCACGGCCTGAATCTGCCCGTGCACGATCTCTATTTGTGGCAGTTGCGGTTTGGGCGCGACTCTCCCTACCATGGCCGCTCGCAGTTGGTGCCGTGGCTGTTCAAGCCGCTTCTCTGGGTGGATCGCACACTCTGGCACCGGCCGTTGCCGATGTTGCAAGAGGATGATTCAGGAAAGATCGTGGAATGTCCGCAGCCGCCGACCGATCGGATGCATCCGCGGATGAAGGCCGCGCAGAAGGTCATGGCGGACTCATCGGCCTGGTTGGAAGAGGCGAGATCGACGCCGTCGAGCGAAGACGACGTGGCGGTGATCGAGGAACTGGCGAGGAAGCTGGAAGCGATCTATGAGTGATGGGGAGATGGCGACGACCCGCGCTGAAGGGACTTTTGGCTTGATCCCCGCGCCGGGGCCGGGCAGGATGCGGGTATGGCCTGAAGAGAGTGTGGGCGAATCGGATTCATCCACGCTTCGGTGTCGCCGTACGATGGGCGACTGAACAAAAAATGAACACGGTCCCCTGCAGAAAAGTGATTTTCTATTCCCGCGGAGACGAAGCTTCGTTTTTTGCCTTTGCGGGAGGGATTCCAGCTGTCACAAAAGTCGAGGGGGTCGCAGAGTCACTCGTTTTGCATCTCCGCCCCAAGGTGTCAGATGCTTCTCTCAGGGATTTGATTGCGCTCCTCTACAGGTACAAGATTGATATGCGGCCTTTGGCCGAATTGAAGACCAAGAAGAATTCAGAATGGTTTTGTGATCCAGCGAGTTACTGGCACAAAAAGGTATTTGGGAAATGAAGGTCGAACCCTGTCGGTCAGCCGCCTCGCTTACGCTCGCGGCTGCTCGCCGACGCTCGCCCTTTAGAAACAAAGCCCGCCGATCCCCGTAGCGGAACCGGCGACGGTTCCGAATCGGACGACGGGTGACGCCTCCTCCTCGCCCGCAAATCCGCCCGGGACAGCCCCGATGCCGCAATCAAGTGGCCGATTCCGGAAGTGTCGGCTTTTCATTTCGGGGCGTAATGCTTACCATGAGCCGGGGATCCACCCCTGCCGCCGTTTCCCGCATGAGCCGTTTTCTCTTTCTGATGGTGATCGCCCTGGGCTTCTCCGCGATCGTGCCCGCCGGATCGCAGGACGCGCCGGAGACGAAGGAATTCGACCCGTTTTCCCAGGAGGCGCAGGCGGCGCTGGAGGCGCTGAGCAAGTCGGAGAGCGACAAGGCGCGGGAATTCCTGAATCCGGAGCAGGTGACGGGTCTGACGGAGCAGGTGAAGCCGGCGCTGGTGACGGTGCGGCAGATGGGCCGCGACGGCGGACAGCGGGGCACGGGATCGGGCTTCGTGATCTCGAAGGAAGGGCTGGTGGTGACGAACCTGCATGTGATCGGGGAGGGGCAGCCGATCGAGGTGGAATTCGTCGATGGGACGAAGCACGAGGTGGTCTCGATCGAGGCGTCGGACCGTCACTACGATCTGGCGGTGCTGCGGCTGGGGCCAACGGCGAAGGAGGTGCCTTTTCTGAAGCTGGGGGACTCGGGGGCGATCAAGCAGGGGGATCTGGTGCTGGGCTTCGGGGCGCCGCAGGGGCTGGGCTTCAGTGTGGTGCCGGGGGCGATCTCGGCGATCCGCAAGCTGGAGCCGGGCTTCGCGGGGGAGGGGGAGACGCCGGAATTCCCGATGCTGCAACTGGCGATGCCGATCGAGCAGGGCAACAGCGGCGGTCCGGTGGTGAATCTGAAGGGGGAGGTGCTGGGGATCGTGACGCTGCGCCACCGGGTGACGGAGAATCTGGGTTTCGCGGTGCCGGCGAACGATCTGAAATCACTCCTGGAGAAGCCGAATCCGATCCCGATGGAGCGCTGGAGCACGATCGGCACCCTGGATCCGCGGCAGTGGACGGCGGTGATGGGGGCGGAGTGGAGCCAGAGGGGCGGGGTGATCACGGCGCGGCATCCGGGCGATGGCTTCGGGGGACGGGCGCTGTGTGTCTCGTCTCTCCCGGTGCCGGAGGAACCCTACGAGGTGGCGGTGAAGGTGAAGCTGGATGAGGAAACGGGGGCGGCGGGCCTGGTCTTTGCCTCGGACGGAGACCAGGTGCACTATGGATTTTACCCGAGTGATGGGAAAATGCGGCTGACACGCTTCGAGGGTCCGGATGTCTACAGTTGGTCGATCCTGGAGCAGGTGGAGGCGCCGTCGTATGTGCCGGGGGAATGGAACCGGCTGCGGGTGCGGGTGGAGAAGGATCGCATCGTCGCCTGGGTGAACGAGGTGCAGGTGCTGTCGCTGGCGGACGGGGAGCTGAGGGGTGGCAAGGCGGGGCTGTGCAAATTCCGCCAGACGAAGGCGGAATTCCGCGAATTCCGGATCGGGAAGGATCTCTCGGCGAAGCCGCTCTCGAAGGAGGAGGCGACGCGGCTGAGCGAGGTGCTGAAACGCCACGAGGGGGAAGGGGCCTCGGGCGAGGTGTTGGAGGAGTTGGGCAGGCAGAGTGAGACGAGCCGGCGCTATCTGCTGGAGACGGTGGAGGAGCTGGAGGCACGGATCGCGGAGCTGCGCACGCTGGAGGGGCTGGTGCATCGCACGGCGGTGGAGCGGGAGCTGATCATGGCGCTGGATCGTCCGTCGTCGGAGGTGGATCTTTTCGAGGTGGGGCTGCAGATCGCGCGGATCGACGATCCGGAGCTGGATCTGGATCACTACCGGGCGGTCTTTGCGCAGATGGCGAAGGAGGCGGAGGCGTTTGTGGAAAAGGCGGCTCCGGAGGGCGGGGCGCGCGAGCGATCGGAGGCGCTGCGGGATTTCCTGTTCAAGGAGATCGGATTCCACGGCAGCCGCGGGGATTATTACCACCATGCGAACAGCTATGTGAACCACGTGCTGGATGATCGGGAGGGGCTGCCGATCACGCTGAGTGTGTTGTTTGTGGAAATGGCGCGGCGTCTGGGGATCGAGGGGGTGTATGGGGCGGCGCTGCCGGGGAAATTCATGGTGGGGTGGAATCCGGAGAAGGAGGGCGCGGAGGAGGCGGTGCTCTACGATGTCTTCGAGGGCGGGAAGAGCCACACGAAGGAGGAGGCGACGCGGGCGGCTTTTGAGATGACGGGCACGGCTCCGGAGCCGGAAAGTTTTGAGCCGGCGGAGCCGCGCGACATCGCGGTGCGGATGCTGAGGAATCTGGTGGATATCGAGATCAACCGCCGCCAGACGCCGGAGCAGGCGGAGGATTACCTGGAGCTGCTCCTCGCGATCGAGCCGGATGCGGCCTACGAGAGATTCCAGCGGGCGATCCTGCGGGTGCAATCGTCGGAGATCGCGGGGGCGAAGGAGGATCTGGATTGGCTGCTGGAACACCGGCCTCCGGGTCTGGACTACTTCCGGCTAGAGCAATTCCGCGAGTCGCTGCCGGAGTGAGGACGCCGCTTGGCATGGTGGAATCCCGCGCTACTGTCCCGCCCATCAAAGTGCTCCTCCAGATCTATCGGCTCTCGATCCTGCTCGCGATCGCGTGGCTGGTGCGCTCGCATCAGGACCGCCTGCGGGTGCAGGGCGACTGGCCGGTGACGGTGGCGGAGGTGAAGGTCTTTCTGAAAGAGGCGCACAGGCTGAGGGTGGATCCGGGGCCGCGGGCGGGGCTGGAGGTGCTGGATGTGTCGGGCGCGCGGATCGGCTACGCGGTGCGGACGATGCCGGAATCGCGCGAGATCACGGGCTACTCGGGTCCGACGGATGTGCTGGCGGTTTTCAACGCGGCGGACGAAGGGGTGGGCATCGCGATCCGTCACAGCTACGACACGCCGAGCCATGTGGAGGATGTGCGGATGGATTTCCTTTTCATGAAGAAGTGGAACGGCCGCCCGTGGGCGGAGATCGCGAAGATCACGGATCTGGGGGAGGCGGGCATCTACGGGGTGTCGGGGGCGACGCGCACGAGCGACGCGGTGGCGAAGAGCATCACGCACCGTCTCGCGGTGGCGGAGGGACGCGCGGGGGTGGAGCGCCGCCTGACGCTGACGTGGCGCGACGGGGTGCTGGCGGGATTCGTCGCGCTGGGATGTCTTTTTGCGTTCTGGAAGGCGAAGGCTTTCCAGCGCTGGCGCTGGGTCTACTCGGTGGCGACGATCGCGGGGCTGGGACTGTGGATGGGGGATCTGATCGCGCAATCGCTGCTGGTGGGCTGGATGGAGAGCCGGGTGCCCTGGGAGGCAACGCCGGGGTTGGTGCTCTTTGTGGTGGCGGCGTTTCTGGTGCCGTGGTTCACGGGGCAGCCGGTCTATTGCCAATTCATCTGTCCGCACGGGAACCTGCAACGCTGGACGATGAAGGTGCTGCCGGCGCGGTGGAAACGTCCGCTGGCGGAGGATGGAAAGTGGATCGGCCGCACGGTGCCGGCGATGCTGTTGCTTCTGGTGCTGGGGGTGTCCTTCCTGCAGCTGGATTTTGATCTCGCGGGGATCGAGCCTTTCGACGCGTACCTGCTGACGGGGGCGGGACTGGCGACGATCGGTGTGGCTCTGGCCGGGCTGGCGGTGTCGCTCTGGTATCCGATGGCCTACTGCAAGTATGGCTGCCCGACGGGCTGGCTTTTGGAGTTTGTCAGGAAGCGGACGGGCCGCGACCGCTTCTCGGACCGCGACTGGATCGGGCTGGGGCTGCTGGGGGTGGCGGTGGCGCTGTATCTCCTGCCGCTGGAATGGTTCCTCGGCTGAGCAAGGATGAAACGGAAGATGAAGACTCTCGTGATCCGTCTCTGCGGCCTGCTCCTGGTGGGGGCGATCGGTGCGCTGCTCTTCGTGCCGCCGCTGCTGCAGAAACGATCGGAGCGCCGGGTGCGGGCGATGCTGCTGGTGGTGCAGGAGGGGCTGCAGCGCTACCACGTGGCGGAGGAGCTGTATCCGCGGAAGCTCCTGAAGGGGCACGAGCTGGTGGGGCTGCTGCTGGCGGACGGGCATCTGAAGGAAGCGCCCGCGAATCCCTGGACGGGACGTGCCTACACGGATCCGGAGGACGCCGACTGGCTGCGTTACCGGTCGGACAGTGCGGGCGAGACGTACGAGCTGACGGTGTTGTATCCGGGGACGGAGGAGGTAGAATTCCGCCTCGACACGACGAAACATCAGTCGCTCGAGTGAAAACTTTCTCCCCTCCCTCCATGAACGTGCATGAATACAACCGGAACGCGTGGAACCTGCAATCGCTGGACGGCTGCCGCTGGAGCACGCCTTATCCGGATGAGGTGATCGAGCGGGCGAAACGCGGTGATTGGTCGGTGATCCTGACGCCGAACCGGGCG
Source organism: Verrucomicrobiales bacterium (assembly GCA_016795385.1). Lineage (GTDB taxonomy): Bacteria > Verrucomicrobiota > Verrucomicrobiia > Verrucomicrobiales > DEV007 > Arctic95D-9. The sequence goes on from JAEUHI010000046.1 coordinate 5,724, forward strand.
GTGCCGCGGGATTGGTTCCCGGCTTATCCGGATCTGGGCGGGCTGAAGATCCTCGCTCTGGCGAGCGGGGGAGGGCAACAGGTGCCGGTCTTCGCGGCGGCGGGGGCGGAGGTGACCTCGTTCGAGGCATCGGACGTGCAGTTGGAAAAGGATGAGGAGGCCTGCGCCCGGCATGGCCTGAAGGTGCAGGCGGTGCAGGGCGACATGGCGGATCTCTCGGCGCTGGCCTCGGGCACGTATGATCTGATTTTCAATCCGGTCTCGAATGTCTTCGCGGAATCGCTGGAGCCGATCTGGCGGGAATGTCACCGCGTGCTGAAGCCGGGAGGGCGCCTGCTCTGCGGCTTCACGAATCCGGCTTTCTACCTGTTCGACCATGCCCTGCTCGAGGAGACGGGGGAGATCGTGGTGATCAACCGCCTGCCGTATTCGGATCTGGAGTCGGAGGATCACGACGCGCTCTCGGAGCAGCTCGAGGCGCAGATGATTCTGGAGCACAGCCACAGCTGGGAAACGCAGCTCGGCGGCCAATGCCACGCGGGCTTTGCGATCACGGGATTTTATGAGGATGACTGGGACGAGGAATCGACCCGGCTGCAGGGCTGGATGCCGATGTATGCGGCGACGCGGTCGGTGAAGTGGGTCGGTTAGGCACACCCGGCGAAAGAAAGGACCGTCCTTTTCCACGAAGCGTAGTAAATTGAGCCCGATGATGCTCCCCCGACTCTCTTTTTCCCTCGTCCTGCTGTCCTCGACCGTGTCGGCGGCGGATTGGCCGCACTTCCTGGGACCGAAGTATGATCTGCACTGCACGGAGACGGGGCTGCACCTCGATTTCCCCGAGTCGGGTCCGAAGAAGCTCTGGGAAGTGGAGCGCGGCCGCGGCCACGCGGGGCCGGTGGTGATCGGCGACAAGGTGGTTTACATCCATCAGGTGGATCAAAACGAGCAGATCCGCTGCCTCGAGGCGGCGACGGGCAAGGAGATCTGGGAGCACTCGTATCCGGTGGAGGTGGATCAGAATTTCGGGGTGGTGGATGCACCGCGCTCAAGCCCGGTGGCGGATGTGGAAACGGGCCTGATCTACACGCTGGGCAACGACGGGGATCTCATCTGCCTGCAGCTCGCCGACGGCAAGGTGGTGTGGCAGATCTCGGTGCCGGAGGTGTTCGGGACGGGGCCTTTCTTTTTCGGCTACGGCTCGTCGCCGCTGATCCACGGGGAGAAACTGATCGTCAATGTGGGGGCGGAGGATGTCTGTGTGGCGGCGGTGAACAAGCGCGATGGCAAGACGCTCTGGCAGACGGATCACGCGTGGCACGGCAGCTACGCCTCGCCGATCATCGCGAACCTGCACGGGCAGGAGAAGCTGCTGGTCTTCACGGGCGGCCGGGTGAAACCTCCAACGGGCGGGCTGCTCTGCATGAATCCCGAGACGGGGGCGATCGACAGCGAGTTTCCCTGGCGGTCGGACAATTTCGCGAGCGTGAATGCGACGAGCCCGGTGGTCTGCGGGGAGAATCTCGTCTTTCTCAGCGAGGACTACGGCCTCGGCGGGGTGATGGTGGAATACGACGCGGCCTTCCAACCGCAGGTGCGCTGGACTTCGCCGGAGCTGGGTTGCCAGTTCCAGACGCCGATCTATCACCAGGGCACGCTCTACGGGCTGGGCGGGAACGGCGGCCTGATGTTGGCCTACGATGTGCGCAGCGGGCGCATGCTCTGGAACGAGGCATTCTACGAAACGAAGATCGAATGGCAGGGCCGGCCGATCTCGGTGAGTCTGGGCCACGCGCACCTCATCCATGTGGATGGCGCTTTCCTCTGCCTCGGCGAAGACGGGGTGCTGATGCGGCTGAATCTGAACCCGGGTGGATTCGAGATCGTGGCGAAGACACGGCTCTTTTATGCTCCGGAGACGTGGGCGCCTCCGGTGATCAGCGGAGGGCGGCTTTTTGTGACGCAGAACGAACTCGGCCCGAAGCTGCATTGCTACGATCTGACGGTGGAGGCTCCGGACCTGACAGGGTCTGCCGCGGGACCGAACCCTCTTCGATGAGGGGCGGCGAGGCGGGAGGGATCGAACGAGGCGACGATCCTGCCGCAAATAATGGTTTCCTTTCCGGAGGGGCGGGATACTGTGCGCGCTCCCGCCGCGAAACCGGCGGCCCTGCAGCGAAAGACGATGAATTCCGACTCCCTCAACGGCGTCCTCCTGGTCGACAAGGGGCCCGACATGACCTCGCATGATGTCGTGGCGGTGGCCCGTCGTGCCCTGAATACGAAAAAGATCGGCCACTGCGGCACGCTCGATCCGATGGCGACGGGCTTGCTCATTCTCGTGATCGGCAAGGCCACGAAGATCCAGGATCTGCTGATGTCGGAGGACAAGGAATACACCGGCACGCTCTCGCTGGGCAAGACGACGAACACGCAGGACGCGGAGGGCGAGGTGACCGAGGAACGCGAGGTGCCTGCCTTCAGCGACGAGGAGATCACGGCTGCCTTCGAGAAGTACAAAGGCGATTTTTACCAGACGCCGCCGATGGTTTCGGCGATCAAGAAGGACGGGGTGCCGCTCTACAAGCTGGCGCGGCAAGGCAAGGAAGTGGAGCGCGAGCCCCGCTTCGTACATGTCTACGGCTACCGCATCGACGGCATCCGCCTGCCCGAGGTGGACTTCACGGTGAAGTGCAGCAAGGGATTCTACGTCCGCACCTACGCCCACGATATCGGTGCGACGCTCGGCTGCGGGGCTCACCTGAAGTCCCTGCGGCGGACGCGCTCGGGCAAATTCGACCTGGTGCGCTCGGTGACCTTCGAGGATTTGAAACATGGCGATTCGCGCGAGGTGATCGGCAAAATGCTCTCGCTGCCGGAAGTGTCGCGCCTGCGCGGTGCCTGAAGACGCCGAGGCGGCGTATCCACGGGAGCGTGACTGATGAAAGTGCTCACCGACATCGCCGGACTCCGGGACCTGCCTGGTCCCCTGCATCTCGCCATCGGGGTTTTCGACGGCGTGCATCTCGGCCATCGCTCCGTGATCGCCGCGGCCCGCGAGTCGGCGCAACGGGAAGGGGGATCGGCGGTGGTGGTGACCTTCGATCCGCATCCGGTGGAGGTGCTGGCTCCGGAGAATTCGCCGCGGCTCCTCACGAACACGCCCCACAAGCTCGCACTGCTGGGGCGCGAGGCGGGAATCGGACAAGTCCTGCTGGTGCGGTTCGACCGGGACTTCGCCTCGCAGCCGGGGCAGCACTTCGTGGAGCGTCTGCTGGCCGCGGCTCCGGCGGAAGGCATCGCCCGGATCTGTGTGGGCGAGGAATGGCGCTTTGGAAAAGGCCGCTCGGGCGATGTGGCATTGCTCGAACGAATCGGGGCCGAGCGCGGTTTTGCGGTGAGCGGACTCGGTCTGGTGGAAGTGGATGGTCACCGCGTCTCAAGCACGAGGATTCGTGAGGCGGTGGCGACGGGCGATCTCGATGAAGCGGCCCACCTCCTCGGGCGTCGCTACAGCGTCTATGGCGCGGTGGTGAAGGGGCGCCAGCTCGGACGCACCATCGGATTCCCCACCGCGAATCTCACCGTGGCACGCGAGCAATTGCCACCGGCGGGCGTCTATGCCGTGACCGCGACCGGCACGGGAGATGCCTGGAACGGCGTCGCCAATCTGGGCTATCGCCCCACGGTGGAGGGGGAGAACGCCGAGCTGAGGCTGGAGGTGCATCTCTTCGGGCTGGATCACGAAATTTACGGAGAGGATCTCGAGGTGACCTTCCTGACCAAGATCCGCGACGAGCGGAAATTCGACGGGTTGCCAGCTCTGCAGAAGCAGATCGCGGAAGATGTGGCGGCGGCGCGCGGGATGTTTTGATAGGGTGGGGGGACCGGTGTTTTTTTCTTCAGTGGAGAAAATCCCTGAATGATTGTCTTGACCATTCGTCCCTAACGTGGCCGAATCGCTTCGAAGACCGAATCGTTTCCGGCCTTCATATCAAAACCAAATTGAACTGCTTGAAACCTATGAATCTCTTGTTCCTCGCTCAAAACCAAGTCGAGTATACCTACGATCAACCCAGCGCCGGTGGAATCGTCGGGGGCATTTTCGGCTTTTTGATCTGGCTCGCGGTGGTCGTCGTGTTGATTGCGGCGAACTGGAAGATCTTCACCAAGGCCGGGAAGCCGGGCTGGGCCTCGATCGTTCCGATCTACAACATCATCGTCCTCTTGGAGATCATCGGGCGTCCCGTGTGGTGGATCGTCCTCGCCCTGATTCCCTTCGTGAATTTCATCTTCGCCATTCTCGTTTCGGTCGACCTGGCGAAAAGCTTCGGGAAGTCGATCGGTTTTGCGATCGGGTTGATTCTTCTCGCCCCTGTCTTCTTTCTGATTCTTGCATTTGGTGATGCAAAGTATCAGGGGCCCGCAGCCGCTCAGGCGTGAGCGTGGCATCCACGGATTTTCCCGAAAGGCGCTCTTCGAAAGAGGAGCGCCTTTTTTGTTTCACGGTGCGTGATGGCGGTGGATTGTCCGACTCCTTCGGCTGGTCGACATCAAGGATCTGTGTTATGGTCGCGCGTTGTTGCGCGATGTTGTCTCTCCCCACCAGCCACTTGCGGCGATCCGTCCTGATTCTCATCATGGCGGGAACTTCGTGTGCCACCTTCACCCACGCCCAGCTTTCGCCTTTTCCGGATGCGACGCCGCAGGCGGGAGATTCGAAGGATCTCCGGGAAAACCTGCCGCCGGATCTGGCGGACCTGACCATCAATCCCCGCCGCAGCAGCGCGGACCGCATCGCCCGGCTTTTCAACCGCGACCTCCGCGAGATCGAGGAGGCCCAGGCCGACATCGTCGCGCAGCTCGATACCCTGCCGCGGGTGACGCGCGAGGTGCAGCGGGTGACGGGATTCGGGTATCTCTCGGGCGCGACGAAACAACGCCCGAAGTGGGTGCAGATCGACATGGGCGAGGTCGTCTCGCCCGATGGCATCGCCCTCTTTCCCGTGACCGCCGAGGTCGATGACGAGGTGGTCTACGGCTACGGATTTCCCCGCAGTTTCCGCATCGATATCTCGAGCGAGGCGGATTTCAAAAACTACGAGACGATCGTGGAGGGCCGCCTCGAGGATGTGGCCGCGCTGAAGCGGTGGCCTTATCTCCGACAGATGGAAGGCTACTCGGGCCGCTACATCCGCGTCACCGCGACGGGATTGTGGCGTTCGCCGATCTCGGGCCAGGAGGTCTTCGCCCTCAGCGAGATCATGGTGCTGAAAGGCGGCCGGAATCTGGCGGTCGGAAAGACGGTATCGGCTCTGGACAGTCTGGAGTGGTCGGATCAATGGTCGACCAAATACATCTGCGATGGCATCACGACTCTGGGCATCCCGCACGGGGTGACGGAGAGCCCCACCCTCGGGTTCCGTGCCCGCTCCGAGCAGCCTGCGACGACGAGCTGGGTGCAGGTGGATCTGGGCGAATCGATGAAGGTCGACCAGGTCGAGATCATCCTCGCCGATCCGCCCGCGACGGTGCCGGATCCGACGGTGCGTTTCCCCTATCCGATGAAAATCGAGATCGCGGAAACGCCCGACATGCTGCAGGCGACGCTGATCGGGCATTTCAACCCCTCGCAGATCGGGATGATCGGGGCGAATCCCCTGATCGTGCCGGTAAAGGATACGTATGGGCGGTATGTCAGGGTCTCGGTGGAGGGGAGCAAGACGCCGGCCCGCATTTCCTTCGATCTGGCGGAGCTGATCGTCTATTCGGGCACGCAGAATGTCGCGGCGGGGAAACCGGTGACGGCGATGCACCCGCTGGCGATCCGATCATGGTCGCCCGATTTCCTCGTGGATGGCTTCAGCAGCCGCCGCGATCTGGTCTCGTATGATGCCTGGATCGTGGAACTGGTGAAACGGAATCGTCTCGTGCGGAGCTGGCTGGAGAAGGAAGACCGGCGTCTCGAGCTGGTCGATCGCACGGTGACGCGCGGGGTGACCTCGATCGGGACCGGGGTGACGGGCGTGCTGGCCTTCGTCCTCGTCGCCCTTTCGCGGGGGCGGGTGAAACGACGCAAGGACCTGGAGGCATTGCGCCAGCGCATCGCGAGCGATCTGCACGACGACATCGGCAGCAACCTTTCCTCGATCGCCCTGCTCGCGGAGTTGGGGAAAACCGAAGTCGACGAGCCGGAGCTGGTTCTCGAAGAGCTCACCGACATCAAGGCGACGGCGGACAAGACGATCGAGTCGATGCGCGACATCGTCTGGCTGATCCGGCCGGGGGAGGAGACCTGGACGCAGATGCTGACGCGCTTCCGCGAGACCGCCTCCAAGTTGCTGCGGACGCACGAATACACCTTCGCGGTGCAAGGCGAGGCGCACGACGACCGGCTCCCGCTCGAGTTCAAGCGCGACCTCTTCCTGATCTACAAGGAAGTCCTCAACAACATCGTCCGGCACGCCGGGGCGACGAAGGTGGAGATCGAGATCGATTGCAAACGCACCCGCCTGCAGATGCGGATCGCGGACAACGGAAAAGGCTTCAACAATCTCGATCAGGAGTTCCGCGAAGGGAACGGCTTGCGCAATCTGCGGATGCGGGCGCAGGCCATCGGTGGCAGTCTCCGGGTGCGCAGTGCGCTCAATGAAGGGACGACTGTTCAATTGATGGTGCCGATGCCCTGATTGAGCCAGATTTTTAAGATGCAAAGAATCGCATCACGGTCAAACTAACGGCAAGATTACACTTATGAGCGAGGAACGGCAGAGCGAGGAGGGATCCAACAAGGCCCCGACGAGAGTTTGGATGGTGGAGGACAATGAAACCCTGCGCCGCACCGTGGCCCGCGTCCTCGACCGGCAGAAGGACATGCGCTGTGTCCACCAATACGAGCGCTGCGAAGATGCGATCGAGGCTCTCGTCGCCGGCGAGCGTCCTGATGTGATGCTTTTCGACATCGGCCTGCCCGGAATGAGCGGGATCGAGGGGATCCGCCGGATCAAGACGGCGCTGCCCGAGATCGAGATCCTTGTTTTCTCCGTTTTCGACGACAACGAGAAGGTTTTCAACGCGATCTGTGCGGGGGCGTCGGGTTATCTCCTGAAGACCTCGAGCATGGGCGAGATCCCGGATGCAATCCGCGAGATCCTCGCGGGTGGCGCGCCGATCAACGCGCTGATCGCCCGTCGTGTTCTCGACATGTTCAGCGACCTCGCTCCCCAGAGCCGCGATTATGGCCTGACCGAACGGGAGAAGGAAGTCCTCGAGCAGATGGTGGAAGGCCTCACGAAGAAAGAGATCGCCGACCAGCTCGATCTCAGCTTCCACACCGTCGACAAACACATCCGCGGCATCTACAGCAAGCTGCATGTGAACACGATGACCGGTGCGGTGGCGAAGGCGCTGAAGGAAGGGCTGCTGCCGAAGACCTGAGGAGCCTCACATCACGGATGGCAAGACCCGCGAAGGATTCGTCCCCGCGGGTTTTTTCGTCTGCTGCGGAAAATTTCCGTGGGATTCGCATATCGTCCTGTCGCGATGCGTCCGCTTGGAAAGGCCCCGCCCATTCCGGGGTGGGCCGCCAAAGATCCAACCAATCGACGCATCATGAAAATATACCAACGACTTCTGTTTCCGTTTCTGTTCGCGTTCCTATTCGTCTTCAACAGCTCCGCTTCACTCCATGGCGAAGACGCCGTCGTCGCCCTCGGAGCGGTCGCCTCGAACGGCACCCTCGACAACTCCGCCAACTCGGTGGAGGGCGTCGTCGCCAGCTCGCTCAACGGGACGGGCACGTAAGACATTACCGTTACGGCGGCGGGAGCCTTCGCCGGCACCACTCCCGACGATTACACGGTGGAGACCACGATTCGCGCGGTCACCAGCGACGACAAACTCTCGAACGGAACCGTTACCTCGGTGACGAATGATGTTCTCACGGTCCGTGTCCGCACCGCGGATGTCGAGGATACCGCCAATCCAAGCGGGCCACTCGCCCAGAACAGCCGGTTCTTCTTCCTGATCCGGCGCGTCGTCGTCGGTGAGACATCGCTGGACGGAGAGTCGCGTTTCCTTCTCGGCGTCGGAAAAGTCGCGACTGACGGCTCTCTGATCTCCAGCTTCGGAGTCGATGACATCGCCGTAGCCTCCTCAAGCCCCAACGCCGGGGAATACTTCATCAATCTGACGAAGCCGGGCGGATTCGCGGGGGACGCCGTCGATGACTACCTCGTCTTTCTCGCTCCCGACGGGGGAAGCGGGGCCGACGACGATGCGATCCGCGGCGGAGCGACCGCCGTTGTCAGCGACGACACGGTGCTGGTCGAAGTCTACACGGACGATGTGCAGCAGGTGGTGGCGGGAAACAACCCGGTGCCGTCCAGCGAACCGTTCCACTTTTCGATCTACCGGCTCACTGGCGCGGAGACCTCGGGGCAGAGCGCCTCGCGTCTCGTCAGGGCGGTCGCTTCGATCGATTCGACCGGGGGGCTGACCTCGGGTGCGACCCGCTTCGGTGAGGGGGCTCTGACCGCCTCCAGGATCAGCGAGGGGCTGTTCCAGCTCGACCTCTCGCTGCCGGGCGGATTTGCCGGAGTCTCGTCGAACCGCTTCGTCGTGCAAGCGTTCGACAACAGCTCCAGTTCCAGCGATGAGCTGATCGGGGCGGAGATCAGCGTTTTTGATGACAATACCCTGCGGGTGGAGATCTCCGCGACGGACGTCGAAGCCGATGGCGAAGTCACCGGCACATTGAACGATCGGAATCTCTTCGTCGTGATCTACGACACCGACCCCGCCTTCGGCCCCGATCTGGGCATCGGCACGAAGAAAGCCCTCTCCTCGATGAAAGGGCGCGGGGTGATCAACGGCAGCGGAGCGGGGCAGGGAATCAAGCTGAAATTGACCGGCACGTTCCAGCGGAAATTTTTCGTCGCCGCGGAGAATGCCGGGCACTCGATCGACTCCCTGCGGCTCAAAGGGATCGCGACACGGGGACCGCTTGAGACGACTTTCTTCCGCACGACGGGCGGCAAAACCAACGTCACCGCCGAGGTGAAGATCGGGTCGGTCGTCGCCGAGGACGTTTTCCCCGGGAACATCGTCCGCTTTGAAGGACGCACCGCCTACAAGAGCCAGGGTTCGCGTCCGACCAAGACGATGAAGGTGCGCGGGATCTCGGACTTCGCGCCCTCCTCAGTGGATCTTGTGAAGGTGAAAACCGTGGCGAACTGAAGGAAGACCCACCATCTCGCTCTAAAGGGCACCGGATGACCGGTGCCCTTTTTTCGCGCCCATTGCCCGCTTGATTCCATGGCGAATCACCGCTAGCGATTCTCATGCTTTACCTTGGAATCGACAGCGGAACCCAGAGCACGAAGGCGATCGTCCTCGACCTCGCCACGGGGAAGATCGTGGCCCATGCCTCGCAGGCCTATGATTTGATCTCCGGCCTGCCGGCGGGTCATCTCGAACAGCACCCGGAGGATTGGTTCGCGGCGACGAAGGCAACGGTGGCGAATAGCCTCGACCAACTGGGTGACCGCCGCAAGGAAGTCCGTGGCGTCGGCGTGAGCGGCCAGCAGCACGGGCTCGTCGTTCTCGATGAAAACGATGCCGTGATCCGTCCGGCCAAACTGTGGTGCGATACCTCCACGATCGATCAATGTGCCCAATTCGAAGCGGCCTTCGGCGGCACCGCCGGGCTCATCGCCAAAACGGGCAATGCGATGCTGCCGGGCTACACGATCCCGAAGCTGCTCTGGCTGAAACAGAACGAGCCCGATCATTTCCGTCGCGTCCGCACCATCCTCCTGCCGCACGATTACCTGAATTTCCGCCTCACGGGAGTGAAGCGCATGGAATACGGCGATGCCTCGGGCACGGGCCTGCTCAACATCCGCACCCGCGAATGGGATCGCGACCTGACCGCCTTCGTCGATCCTGCGGTCGATGCGATGCTGCCCGAGCTGGGATCGTCGAACGCGGTCCACGGGACGCTCTTGCCTGAATTGGCCAAGGAATGGGGCCTGTCGGGCGAGGTCATCGTCAGCGCCGGCGGCGGCGACAACATGATGGGCGCGATCGGCACGGGCAATCTCGGCGGCGGTGTCGTCACCGCGAGCTTCGGCACTTCGGGCACGCTCTATGCCTGCTCCGAGACGCCCTTGATCGATCCGCAGGGCGAGGTCGCGGCTTTCTGCGACAGCACGGATCGCTGGCTGCCGCTCGTCTGCACGATGAATGTGACGGTCGTGACCGAGCAGGTGCGTTCGTGGTTCGGCTGGGATCTTGCGGAACTCGAGCGCCAGGTCGCCTCGGTGCCCGCCGGAGCGTCAGGCGTTTCTTTCTTGCCCTACCTCAACGGCGAGCGCACCCCGAATCTGCCCCAGGGCACCGGCGTGCTGCATGGTCTCGGTTCGGGCTCGGCGACTCCGGCCCATCTCGCCCGGGCGGCGATGGAGGGCGCGACGCTGGGACTCGGCTATGGGCTCCGTCGTTTTGCGGAACTCGGGCTCTCCCCGAGCGAGATCCGGCTCACGGGCGGCGGCAGCAAAAGCGCGGTATGGCGGCAGATGTCGGCCGATGTCTTCGGCGTGCCGGTGGTGGCGCTTGCGACCGCGGAAGGCGCCGGACTCGGTGGTGCGATCCAGGCGGCATTTGCCGACGGGCAAGGCAGCTATGAGGCTCTCTCGGCGAAGCTCGTCGCACTCGATGAGTCAACCCGGTGCAGTCCCGCACCTGACAGGGTCGAACTCTATCGCGAAAAACTCGATCGCCAGATCGAACTCACCTTGCTGCTCCGGGAGAAGGGCTGGCTTTGATCCCGATCGACGATGGCCGTCTTGCCCGAAAAGGAGGGATCGATCCGCAGCCTCTCACCGAAAGCGAAACGCATCGGTCTGGCGGGCTCGCTTTTGATCCGCCTGCTCTCCCTGACGCTGCGCTGGCGGCTCCATGATCCTGACGGAATCTCCCAAAACCCGCCGTCGCGTCCGATGATCTGGACCTTCTGGCACAACCGCATCTTCGTGCTGCCGACGCTCTATCAAAAGTACCTCAGCGTCCGCAAGGGCGCGGTGTTGACGAGCGCGAGCAAGGATGGCGAGGTGATCGCGGCGATCGTGGCGCGATTCGGATGTGAGGCGGTGCGCGGCTCTTCTTCCCGAAAAGGCACCTCGGCCCTGCTCGGGTTGATCGACTGGATCCGCGATGGCTACGATGTGGCGATCGTGCCGGATGGACCGCGCGGGCCGCGTTACCAGATGGGCCCCGGCGTGGCGAAGCTCGCCGAGGTGACGGGAGCGCTCGTCCTCCCGGTGCGGGTCGAGTATGGCCGCTACTGGTGTTTTGAGAAAGCCTGGGACCGCTTCCGCGTGCCGAAACCTTTCACGACGGTCGACGTCTTTCTCGGTCCCTGCACCGAAGTCGCCTCCGGACTCGACGAGGCGGGATTTGAAAGCGAGCGTGTCCGTATCGAAACCCTGATGAATCCAACCCATGAAGTTGATTAAAGGAGACCCCATCGCCGAGGCCGTCTACGCGGAATGCCTCGCCACCTTTGAGACCCTGAAAGCCGCCGGTCGCCTCCCGGGGCTCGCCGTTGTCCTCGTGGGAGAGGATCCCGCCTCGAAGGCCTACGTGGGAGCGAAGGACCGCAAATGCCAGGAGCTGGGGATGTATTCCCGGAAGATCGAAAAGCCCGCGACGATCACGCAGGCGGAACTGCTCTCGGAGATCGATGCCCTGAACGCCGACCCGGCGATCCATGGCATCCTCGTGCAGATGCCTTTGCCGAAACACCTCGATACCGACGAGGTCATCCGCCGGATCGATCCGGCCAAGGATGTCGACGGGCTCCATCCCGTGAATCTCGGCAAGCTGGCGATGGACGATCCCACCGGCTTCGCTCCCTGCACGCCCGCGGGCTGCCAGCGCATGCTGGTGGAGAGCGGGATCGAGACCGCCGGAAAGCATGTCGTCATTGTCGGTCGCAGCCTCCTCGTCGGGAAAAGTCTGGCGCTTCTCATGATGGGGAAGGGGAAAGGGGCGAACGCCACCGTCACCGTGGCCCATTCCCGCACCACGGACCTGCCCGCGCTCACCCGCCAGGCCGACATCCTCGTGGCGGCGATCGGCATCCCGAAATTCATCGGAGCGGATCATGTGAAGGAAGGCGCGGTGGTGATCGACGTGGGCATCAACCGGATCGAAGATGCGACGGCCAAGAGCGGCAGCCGCTTGGTGGGAGATGTTGATTTCGAGGCGGTCGCGTCGAAGTGCGAGGCGATCACGCCCGTGCCCGGAGGGGTGGGCAAGATGACCATCGCGATGCTCATGGCCAATACGATCCGCGCTTGCCGGATGCGTGCCGGAATCTGAGAAGGATGGCCGGATGCGGGGGCTCGCGCGTATTGGAAATTCCATGACCAAATGGGGAATTTTCCCTAGCAAGGCAGCCTTTTTGAAGCGACCTTGCCCGCCTCACTGCCAGAATCCTCCTGTATTTCGATGAGCCATACCATTTCCTCCAGGGCGAACGTCGACCTGATCGACCAAAAGTACGCCGAATGGAAAAACGATCCTCTCTCCGTGGACCAAAACTGGGCCATGTTCTTCGAGGGATTTGAATTGGGCATGGCCCAACCCGCTCCTTCGAAATCAGCCGCAGGTGCCACGGGCGGCGCGGGAGCGAGTGCCTCCGATCTCGCGACCCATGCACGGGTCATTTCGTTGGTGAATGCCTTCCGCACCCTCGGCCACACCGCCGCCTGGCTCGATCCGCTCGATGCGGTGGCGCCCTCGCAGCCCCTTCTCAGCTTGGAGCATCTTGGCTTGGATCCCTCGCAACTCGAAGACGAGGTGGCGACCGAATTGTATGAAAAGGGGCAGCGGATGAAGCTGCGCGAGATGGTGGACCGCCTCCGTCGCACCTATTGCGGCAAGATCGGCTACGAGGTGATGCACATCCAGACGCCGGAAGTGCGGAGCTGGCTGCTGAAGCGGATCGAGGCGCGGATCGATCGTCCCGCTCCGACGGTGGAGAAAAAGAAATTCGCCCTGAAGTGCCTCGCCGAGGCGGAGCTGTTCGAACGTTTCCTCCATCGCAAGTATGTCGGGCAAAAGCGCTTCTCGCTCGAGGGGGGGGATTCCCTCATGGTCGCCCTCAATGGATTGCTCCAGAAGTTCCCCGAGCACGACATCGCCGAGATGGTGATGGGCATGGCCCACCGCGGACGCCTCAACGTGTTGGCGAATCTGCTGCGCAAGCCGCTGACGATGCTTTTTTACGAGTTTTCGGACAATTTCGTGCCCAATCTCGTGGCCGGGGACGGCGACGTGAAATACCACCTCGGATTCGAATCGAATCACGAGGTCAACGGCAAGTGGGTGAAAATCCAGCTCGCCGCGAACCCGAGTCACCTCGAGGCGGTGAGCCCGGTGGTGGAGGGCAAGGCCCGCGCCCGCCAGCGCGCCCGCGACGCGCAACGCCGCGATTCGTTTGTCGATCGCGACGAGGTGGTGCCGGTTTTGATCCACGGGGACGCCGCCTTTGCCGGACAGGGCAGTGTCGCCGAGACGCTGAACCTCTCGCAATTGCTTGGTTACCGCACCGGCGGCACGATCCATATCGTGGTGAACAACCAGATCGGTTTCACCACGACGCCGAAGGATGCCCGTTCCTCCGTCTACTGCACCGACGTGGCGAAGATGATCGAAGCGCCCGTTTTCCACGTGAACGGCGACTCTCCCATGGACGTCCTCTACGTCACCGAGCTGGCCCTCGATTTCCGCCAGCAGTTCGGCCGTGATGTCGTCATCGACATCGTCTGTTACCGCCGTCACGGCCACAACGAGGGCGACGAGCCTGCTTTCACCCTGCCCAAGACCTACCGCGAGATCAGCCAGCACGATACGCCGCTGGCGCTTTTCCGCCGCGAGCTCGTGGAATCGGGCGAGTTGACCAACGAAGAAGCCAACCGGATCGAGAACGAATACCAGGCCAAGCTCGACAGCGAGATGGCCGAACTCGAAGCCGCCAACGAGACCGGCACGGGGCATACCCTCGCCGAGCCCGCAGAACCGCCGCAGCCGGAGTATTCGCACGATCCCTGTCCGACCGGTGTCGAAGTCGAGACGGTGCGGGCGATCGGTCGCCGTATCTCCGAGGTGCGTGGCTCGGTGAAGGTGAACCAGAAGCTTGAAAGCCGCTTCCTCAAGCCCCGCAAGGATGCGATCGAGTCCGGCAAAGGCATCAACTGGGCTTTTGGCGAGGCGCTTGCCTTCGGTACGCTCATCAAGGAAGGCATCGCGGTGCGTCTCTCGGGCCAGGACTGCCGTCGCGGCACCTTCAGCCATCGTCACGCGGTGCTCTATGATCCCGAGACCCGTCAGCGTTACACACCGCTGAATCACCTCGAATCAGGCCAGAAGGCTAAACTCTGGGTCTACAACAGCCACCTCTCCGAGTTCGCGGTGTTGGGCTTTGAATACGGTTATTCCCTTCTCGCTCCCGATGCGCTCGTGCTCTGGGAAGCCCAGTTCGGTGACTTCGCGAACGGAGCGCAGGTGATCATCGACCAATTCATCGCTTCCTCGGAATCCAAATGGGGACGGGCGAGCCAGCTCGTGATGCTGCTTCCCCACGGTTACGAGGGGCAGGGGCCGGAACACAGCAGCGCGCGTCTTGAGCGCTTCCTGCAGCTTTGTGCCGGATGCAACATGCAGGTCTGCAACCTCACGACGCCCGCACAGTACTTCCACGTGCTGCGCCGCCAGAAGAAGCGCGATTTCGTCAAGCCCTTGGTGATCATGACTCCGAAGAGTCTTTTGACGCATCCGGAGTGTGTCTCTTCGATCGAGGAATTCGGGGAGGGCACCTCATTCCAGGAGGTGATCGACGACACCACTCCCGAACGCGGAGCAGCCGAGCGCATCAGCCGCCTGATTTTCTGCTCGGGCAAGGTTTACTACGACCTGCTCGAATACCGCCGCAAACACGAGATCACGAACGCGGCCATCATCCGGCTCGAGCAAATCTATCCTTTCCACGCGGATCGTGTCGCCGAGATCGCCGCCGGGTATCCCAACGCCACGAAGTGGGTCTGGTGTCAGGAAGAGCCGCTCAACATGGGGGCCTGGACCTTTGTCGGCCCCCGTCTGCAGAAGATCTCCGAGCTGCGCGTGCGCTACGCCGGCCGTGACACCGCCTCGAGCCCGTCCAGTGGCTCGAAGGCGATCCACAAGAAGGAGCAATACCGTCTGCTCGACGAAGCTTTCAGCAAATAAGAAACGGCTTCGATCCCAGTTTCCCGAACCTCATCCCACGCTTGTTTTTAGCCCCTGTCTCCCATCATGTCGCACGAGATCAAGATCCCTTCGGTCGGCGAGTCGATCACTTCCGCAACCCTCGGTGCCTGGCACAAGGCCGAGGGAGAGTATGTCAAAGCCGGTGAGGTGATCCTCACGATCGAAACCGACAAGATCACGACGGAGCTCGAGTCGGATCGGTCCGGAGTGCTTCACCAACTCGCCGCTGTCGGCGATGAGCTTGCCATCGGTGCCCCGGTCGCGAGCATCGATGAAAGTGCCACGCCTCCGGCGGACGCGGCGCCTGCCGCGGCCGCTCTGGCGAAAGAGGAAGCGGCCTCAGCCGCGAAAGCCGCCCCGACCGCTGAATCGGCGGCGGTGAAAGCCACGCCCGTGGCCCGCAAGATGGCGGAAGGCGAGGGGATCGATTTGAGTCGCGTCAGCGGCACCGGGACCGGAGGAAAAATCACCAAGGCGGACGTCCTCGACGCCGCCAGTTCGAAGTCCGGGGAAGCGGCCCCGGCCGCGACGACCGCAGCGACGTCGGAAGCGAAGCGCACCACGCGGAAAAAGATGTCTCCGCTGCGCCGGAAGATCGCGACCCATCTCGTCAACGCCCAGCAGGAGGCCGCCATTCTCACGACCTTCAACGAGGTCGACATGAGCGCGGTGATGGATCTGCGCAAGCGGCTCCAGGACGACTTCACCGCCCGAAACGGGGTGAAACTCGGTTTCATGTCGTTCTTCATCAAGGCGGTCGTCGAGGCGCTGAAGTCGGTGCCCGCGGTGAATGCCCGCATCGAAGGGGACGAGATCATCGAAAACCACTTCCACGATATCGGCGTCGCGGTTGGCACCGAGAAAGGGCTCATCGTGCCGGTCATCCGCGACTGCGATCAGAAGAGCTTCGCCCAGATCGAGAAGGACATCGTCGATTACGCGGCGAAGGCCCGCGACGGCAAATTGGGTCTGCCCGATCTCCAAGGGGGAGTCTTCACGATCACCAACGGCGGCATCTACGGATCGCTGCTCAGCACCCCGATTCTCAATCCTCCCCAGTCGGGCATTCTCGGCATGCACAGCATCCAGCAGCGCCCCGTGGCGGTGGATGGTCAGGTCGTGATCCGTCCGATGATGTATCTGGCGCTGAGCTACGATCATCGTCTCGTCGACGGCAAGGAAGCGGTGACCTTCCTCGTCCGGGTGAAGCAGTGTATCGAGAGTCCCGAGCGCATGTTGCTGGGTGCTTGATCCGAATCCCACCCGGGAGATTTCTCCACGAAAGGCAGGACGAAAGTCCTGCCTTTTTATTTTATATGTCTTTTCTTTCAAGGTTCAGAAAATATTAAAATTTGAGAATAAAAATTAAGAAATTTTAAAATTCCGCCTTTCGGTAGGGGAACGAGGTGGTATTTTTCCGCATGTTGAAAGCCAGACAATTGTTCGGAATGATGGGAGCCGTGGCGATGGCTTCCTTCTCCGTGGGATGTTTCACGACGAAGAAGGACGAGGTGGCCGATGCCCCGCCGCCGCCGCCCGCCGCCTACCCGGATACCTCCGGTGCTCTTTCCGGTGGATCGACGACGGCTCCCGGTGCGGTGCCAAGCGTTCCTTCGAACGCGACCGTTGCAGCCACGAACCGTGCTTCTTCCCCGGCCCCGGCTCCGGCTCCATTTTCCTTGAGGGAAGGGGAGCAGTTGGTGCCTCACCAGATCCAGTCGGGTGAAAACCTCTCGAGCATCGCCGCGAAATACAATTCGAGCATCAGCCGCATCCAGGCGGCCAACGGCATGACCGATACGAAGATTTTTGCGGGCAAAACGCTGCAGATCCCCACCTCGGCCCCTCCGGCGAACCTGGCACAATCCTCCGCTCCGGTTTCGGCTCCGCTCGGAGGTGCCTATCCGGGGTCCGCTCCCGCCCCGGTGGCTCCGAGCTATTCGCCGGCCCCATCCGGTGCCTATCCTTCGACGATGGCTCCGCCCAGTGTTCCGACTGCTCCCTCTTATCCTTCGGCCGCGACCGGTGCGGGAGCGATCTCAGCGCCGCCGGTGCCGCAGACGACGGGGACGCTGCCCGGTTATCCCGCCAGCACGTCTTATCCTCCGGTCGCTCCGACGACGCCTAGCTTTCAAGGCAGTCGCGTCCAGTTTTCGAACTGAGACGGAAACCCTCCGCCGATGAGTGCCGGAATCACTGTCGGGATCATCACGGTCTCCGACCGGGCTTTCGCCGGAGAGTACGAGGATCACGGAGGTCCCGCCTTGCGCGGGGCCTGCCTCGAATCCGGCTGGCAAGTCCACGCGGAGGCCATCGTGCCCGACGAGATCGAAGCGATCCAGCGCACGATCCGTGCCTTCTCGGCCCAGGGGTGTGGGCTCGTTCTCACCACGGGGGGAACGGGCATCGCCCCCCGGGATGTCACTCCGGAAGCGATCCGGGGGATTTTGAAGGTCGAGATCCCCGGCTTTGGTGAAGCGATGCGGATGAGATCGCTCGAGATCACGCCGAACGCGATCCTCTCGCGGAGTCTCGCCGCCATCGTCGATCGATCCCTCGTCATCGCCCTACCGGGCAAACCGAGCGGTGCCGTCGAGTGCCTCGGTTTCGTGAAAGGGGCGATCTCTCACTCGGTGAAGCTGGCGATGGGCGTGCCGACCTCTTGTTGATTTGTCAGGAGGCTGTCGCCGGTTCGGGCTTCGACTTCCGACCAAGGAAGTGCCAGGTGACGAGGGCGAGGATCGCGAGAAGGAGGATCCAGAGGGGGCGCAGTGGATCGGTCACGGTCTGGCGTTCGCGGATGATCTCCGGCAGCGGGCCCAGTTCGGAAAGGGAGCCGGCTTTGGAGAAGTCGGCCTCGCGGGTGTCGGCGAAATTCGCGGCCGCGTCGAGGAGGCGGGTGGACCCTTGGTCGATTCGGAAAAAGCCGGGTTCACCGGGAGCGCGAAGCTGGCGAACACGTTCGAGAGGAAGGGTGAACGAGGAATTTTCACCCACCATCTGCAAGGGCGCGGCCCCTTCGCCCTTCTCGTGGGCCAAGACGAGCGGCTGGCGCAATTCCAGGTTGCGGGTTTCGGCGGCGATTTTGCCGGCGCGCAGAGCTCCGGCATATCGATGCACGAGGATGATGAACGCGGGCAGCCGGGGAGCGTTCGACGTTACGACATCAAAATTGAAGAGGAGTTGGCGCACGCCCTCGCGCTCGCGCAGGAGGATGAGGGCGCGGTCCCCCTGCCAGAGGAGGGTCGTGTCGCCCGGAGCTAGCGGCATGGACGGCGTCGATCGGGTGATGAGTCCCTGCCAGTCGAGGTCGGTCATGAGGGGGTGATTCGCCGCGACGATGGGCCCTGGAAAGAATCGGCGGGGCACTTGCTCCTGATTCAGGAAGACGATGGAAACCGGCGGAGGGTCGGCGGGTGCGAGAGGATTGTAGGACGCGAACCAAAAATCGGGCGACCCGCCAACGGTGGCCTGGGTGGTGTTCTCGAGGCTCTCGATGAGGCTCGCTACCACCGGCTCGATCTGCGGCGCGCCGGTGCGGGAAACGAGGAGGGCTTTGGGTTGCGGTTTGACCAGGTCGAGCCGGTCATCGCGGGAAAAGCGGTCGGGCGTGAGGAGCAGGCTGATGCGATCCGATGCCTCGGGAAACTCACCCTGGAGGGTGTGGATCGCACCGGGGGCGAGGTCGACGGGGCGGGCCTCGGTGCGGCGACCGCCCGAACCGAGGAACCACGAGCGCGACTGGGGCTGGTCGGAATAGTTTCGCAGGGTCGCCCGCCAGATCTTTTTGCCATCTTCATCGTCGACCCGCAGACCGGCGAATCCGACATTCTCGATCGGAGTGCCGACGCTGAGGCGGAGAGCACCGAAGGGCAGGGGCTCGCCGGTGTGATCGGTCACGAAGACGAGGGTGCCCTCGCTGCCGGCGATGCCGCGTCCGACCCGGATGGCTTGTTCGGGAGAGTGGCTGCCGGCGGCCGGCTGCCAGGATTCCAGTGATTTCAAAAGCTCGACGACGGACGTGCCGCGGTAGAGGCTGTCGCCGGAGACGGAGGACTCGAGCACGGTGAATTCCGTGGTGCCGACAAAACGGGTCAGCTTGGGCAATTCGCGGTCGAGGGCGGTTCGCAGCTCTTCCCGAAAGGCTTCCATCGAGGCTGAGTTATCGATCACGAGAACGACCCGCTGCACGGAGCGCCCGGCGGTCCAGCGAGGCTCGGAAAGCAGCCAGGCGAGGATGAGTACCCCGAACAATTGGAGCCAGAGGGGCACCGAGTGGCGAAGTCGGTCGAAACGGCGGCCTTTCACGCTTTCCCGCTCAAGGTGATCGAGGAGAAAGAGGGTGCTGACGGGAACGCGCTTCGACTCCCGCTGGAGAAAATGGATGAGGAGGATCACGGGGATCCCGAGGAGGGCCCAAAGTCCGGCAGGATTGGCGAAAAGCACGGGCATGACCTCTCAGGTGAAAAGGACGACTCCGCCCGGGATGGCTTCAAGTTTCACGGCATCCTCGAAGCGCGGAGCGCTCGGTACCTTGGCCAGCGGCGTGCGATTCCGCAACGCAGCCGCCTTCCAACGCGAAAAGTGGTCGCGATAGGCGTCGGCGTAGCGCCGCAGCAGCGAGGGATCGACGCGACGCTGATGGAGGGTGCCGCTCTCGGTATCCACGAATTCGCAGTTGCCGCTCCAGTCGGGTGTTGCCTCGGCATCGATGTACGGCGCGAGCACGATGGCTCGACCAAACTCCCGGACGAGGCCACGGAGCATCGGTTCCGGACTGGCGGGGAAAAGCAGATCGCTGATGAGCACCCGGAGGGCCCGCGATCGCAGAGGCACCTCGCCGAGAGGGGGCGGGGCGGCGGCTTCGGTGACGGGGAGCTCGGCGGCGATCGCGGCCCAGCCGTGGCCGAGGACGGAGCCCCGCTCCAGCGCCTTCCAACGAGGCCCCTTCAAAAGGGTGACCGCGGTCGACGCTCCCGCTTGTTCGGCCGAGGCAAAAGCGAAATAAAAGAGTTCCACGACCCGCCGGGCCTTCTCCTCGTCGGCGAACATGGACTCGGACACATCGAGAAGAATCTCGACTACCGGCCGCACTTCCTCCCGGTAGAGTTTCAGCGAATAGTGGCCGGAGCGCGCATAGGCCTGCCAGTTGATGTGCCGCGGATCATCGCCCGGGACGTAGGACCGGTGATCCTGGAAATCGAGCGAGCTGCCGACACCGGATCCGGCGAATTCCCCGGCGTTGCCCCGCCAATTCCGATCGCGCAACGGCAGGGTGAACATCCCGGCATGGGCGCGGGCGCGGGCCGCGAGGCGGTTCAGCTCGGCTGGATCGGGCAAAGGCACGGGGTCAGCGGGGTTTGAGATTCGCGAGATACTCCCGCACCGCATCGCGCTGGCGCAGCAAAGGAACGGCAATGCCAAGCATGAGAGTGAGGAAGGCGATCGCGAAGTAGATCAATTCATAATTCGCCGAGGCCCCGCTGTTCGTCAGGGCGACGAGCAGCACGGAAGGGACCGGGACGAGGGCGTAGATCAGGTCATCAAAACGGGTCAAGGCCGAGGCGAGGGCCGTGATCATGATGGTGAGCAGCCCCAAGCAGGCCTGGATGAACGTGTAGATCCCGAAAGTGAAACTGCCCGAGGCGTGTTTGGGGAAGAAGAGATGGATGAAGATCAGCGGGAACAGATAGCTGTTCGCCGAGCACAGCATCATCGTGGCGAATTCGAGGCCGTCATTGAGGGGAATGGGAGAGGTGGTGAGCCGCGATACGAGATAGATGACGCCGGTGAAAGCACCGAAACAGAGCATGAAAAACCAGATCCCGCCCATCCAGCCGGGGGTGAGGAAGGTCGCCGCGATCCGCGTGAGGGCATTCCGGCGGAAGGGCTCAAGGACCTTTGAAAAGACCGGGAGCGGCTCCGTGAGGGCATCGACACAGGCAAAACCGAGGATGAGCCCGACCACGACCATCACCGCCTCTTCAATGTCGAACCACAGAAACGCGAGGGCGAGTCCGGTGCAGGCCAGGGCGACAAGGCGTTTCCGGGTGGAGTGGTTCTCCGAGAGCGGGGCGATCCGGCTTGCACCGAAGGAAAGGAAGAAGAAGCAGCCGTAAAGCAGGGCGAGGGTGGCGAGACCGAGGGTGGCGACCGGATTACCCCCGAAGCCGGATCGGAAGATCAGGGCCTGCAAGGTGGCGTAGAGGATCACAAAACCGATCCCGAAGGCAATCACGAGGATCCCCCGGAGGAGGAAATGTTTGAAGGCCGAACAGCCGATCGCGATGGCGCTGGCAAGGGCGGAGCCGAGTCCCAGGAAGAAGAGACCGGCGAGGTCGGTGACAAAATTCACGTTGCCGAGGAAATACCGCATCACGAGATACGGGAGGACCCCGGTGAGAAAAAGCAGCGTCTGGGCATTCAGCGCCGTCCATTTTCCGAGGGTGATCCGCCAGGCATCGAGCCGGGTCAACTGGATCAGATCCATCGTGTTGAGCAGGTATTCCGAACTGAGGGCGTTAAAACCCCGGAGGGGCTGCACGATGAGGAGGATGACGACGACAAAAAACCAGAAAAAGCCATCCACCGCCTGTGAACCCGGGTCCGCGAGTCCGGCGAGGAGGCTGAGGACCATGACGGTCTGGAGGAGGATGAATGCGACGGTGAAGAGATTGGTCCGCATTCCCTGGCGGAGTTCCTTCACGAGCATCGGGCTGAAGCGTGCCGGAAAATCCTGCATGCGCCGCGCCACGGCCATGGCATCGCGGGCGTTGGGGAGGGGAGGTGGAGTCATGAGGAACGGGTCACGGGAAGGGAAGAGGGTTCAGTGGAGGACTGAAGAGGGTTGGATCGGATCAACTGACGATGGGCATTCCCGCGGCTTCGATTTCGCCGAGGATTTCGATGAAGGCGTCTTCGAGTTTCCGCTCCTGCAGGTGGAAGTCGGTGACGGGGAGGCCTTCGTTGACCATGCGACGCAGGACGGAGGCGATCACCTCGGGCTCCACGGAATCGATCTCGATGCGGCCTCCGGATTTAGTGGCTTCACGGAAGGTGACGTGGGGCGAGAGCGCGGCCCACTCGGCCAATCTGCCGAGACCACCGGCAAGCTGGACCTCGACGACGGATGTGGCGGCATTCCCCCGTCGCAGACTCTCGGCGCTGCCGTGATGAATGATGCGGCCTTGATTGATGAAAAGGAGGGAATCGCACATCTCGCCGAGCTCGGAGAGGATGTGCGAGCTGATGAAGACGGTTTTGCCTTCCTGCGCGAGGATGCGGATGAGATGTTTCAGTTCGACGCGGGCCTTGGGATCAAGTCCGGCGGCGGGTTCGTCGAGGATGAGCACTTCGGGATCGTGCAAGAGAGCGCGGCCGAGGCAAAGCCGTTGGCCCATGCCTTTGCTGAGGGCATCGATGAGGCGGTCGGCGAGACCGGTGAGGTCGGTGAACTCCATCACCTCGGCGATGCGCTCGATCCGCTCGTTGCCCTTGTAGCCGAGGGCTCGGGCAAAGAAATCGAGATACTCGAGCACCGTCATGTGGCTGTAGGTGCCGTAGTGGTCGGGCATCCAGCCGATGCAGCGCCGCACCTCGGCGGGATGGGTGACGACATTGTGACCGCAGACATGGGCCTCGCCCGAGGTCGGGTGATCGAGGGTGGCGAGGATGCGCATGGTCGTGGTCTTGCCGGCCCCATTTGCTCCGACAAAGCCGATCACCTGGCCGCGCTCGACGGTGAAGGAAACATCACGCACGGCATGGACGCCGGGGAACCAGCGGGAGAGATGGCGCACCTCGATGGCGTGAGCCTCCTTCCTGTCGGTGGAAGGCGCGGATGGGTTGGTCACGACAGCGGGCGCTTCGAGAGGGGCGGAATCGTTCATGGCGCGGGCGTGATCTCGCCCGAGGGCGTGCCGGTGAGGATGAGGGCGGTCTTTTCCCAACGAAGGGAGGGATGGGTGGGAAGGGCGAAGGCCTCCGGATCTCGCACTTGGGCGAAAAAGCGGTGTGGCTCGGTGAGCCGGCGGATCTGATTCTGGCGGGACTTGCTGAAGAGATCGACGGAGTCTTTCATCCAGTCGGGCCAGCTGGAGGTCTTGGCCGGCTCGAGGGGGATGCGCTGGCCCGGTGCAACCGAGGTGCCGGCGGGGGCAGCCCAAAGTCTGCCATTGGAATCGCGGTAGAGGAAGTCCGTGATTTCCTGGGAAAGATTCGAGATGAGCACGGGCTTTCCGTCTTCGATGCCGTTCGCTTCGATCCGCGCCCGCCCGGGCTCGGCGGCCCGGAGAGTGAAGGCTTGCTCCGAGCGGCTGAGGAAAAACTCCCCTTCATGCCGACCGCCGTTGGTCTCGAAGGTGGCGGAGCGACGCCCGGATTGGGAGAGGGGATTGAAATGGCTCGGAGGCAGATTGACGGGATTGATCTCGAAGGGGCGGTCGGTCTCGAAGCCGGAATTCACCATCACGCCGGTGCGGCTGATTTGTTCCTGGGTGACATACGCGCGAGTTTCGCCCGGTCCGGGCTGGAGGTCGGCAAGAACGACGCGGTGCCCTTTTCCTCCGATCCCATCGATGAAGAGGATGAGGAGGACGATGAGCAGACAAGTAGCGACGGAAATGATCGGGGTGGTGATGAAGAGGCGGTGCCGGCGGCCCGGTTTGGCGAGGTAAAAGAGGTTCACCGGGGCAACGAGGATCGCGAAGGCGAGGAGGAGGAGAAAGACCAGGGTGGGATTGAACTCCTTGCTGCCGAAGCCGCTCCGCAGCTCCCATTTGTTCTGGAACTCCTCATCAAGAAGGGAGGAGGCCTGGGCCGCATCACGGTAAAAGGCGAGATGGGAATTGGGCACCTCGCGGCCGTCCCAAGTCCGGAAATAGATGCTGCCGAGGCTCAGAGTGGCGGGAACATCCTTGCCTCCAGGAGAGGCGAGAGGCAGTCCGAGGGTCGTGGGATCTAGAGGCGTCTCGGAATAAAGATCGAGACGCCCGCCAAGACGGATCCAAGCGACGAGGGCCTGGCGCTGCGCGCTGGTGAGTCCTCGCCACGCCGCGTCGTCGAGGAGGAGGATGTCGAGGCCGCTGTAACCGATCCAATCGAGAGGAAGATGGCCGGGTTCGAACAGTTTCGCGAAGTAGGGATTGCTCGAATTCACGCTCCTCACTTCATTGTCGAGACGCGTGAGGCTGCGCTCGGCGAGAGCCTGGCTCATCGCGATCATGGGAAACTGGTCGGGCGTTTGTTCTCCGGTCTGTCTGGATTCAGTCGGCAGGCCCGGAGCGCTTACCTCGATGTTGAGATTCCGGTAGCCGTAGGTGAGGAAGGCAGGGGCGAAGGACAGCATCACTTCGCGGACGACCTCGGTCCCGTTTTCCACTTCGATCCGATAGACGGATTTGGTGGAGAGGGGGCGCCCTTGGTTTCCCTCGGACAAGGTCACGGTCCAGACGCGGGGTTTGCCGCTGTGATTGCGGATGGTGATGCGATAGGGCAGGGATCCCTGTTTGCCGACGGGACCAAACACGCTCTGCACCTCGACGAAGGTGTCGGAATGCTCGCGATATTCGTGGCGAAAGACCTGTTCTCCTCCCTGGAGTCCTGCTGTCAGAAGGAGCAGGCCGCAACTGGCGAGAATAAGGCGGAGGTAGGGCAACATGTGGCCGGGGGAGGTGGATGACGAGGGAGGATTACGAAAGGGGACAGCCCGATCTTTCGATCTCAGGCCTCCACAAGGGTCGGGGCGAGATCGAGCGGCTGTCGCGGCACTTCTTTCAGAAGATCGTCAACCACGTCGCCCGCGGTGCGCCCCTCGATCCGGGCTTCGTATTGCAGGATGATGCGGTGGATGAGGACGGGCTTTGCGACGGCGGCGACATCCTCGAAGCTGGTATTGATGCGCCCCTGCATGAGGGCGCGGGCCTTCGAGGCGGAGGCCAGGGCGAGGGCCGCTCGTGGACTGGCCCCGAATTTGATCGCCGACGCTGCCTGGGAGGTGCCCGCGTGGGTCGCATCGACGAGGCGGGCGATGTAGTTGGCGACCACTTCGGGGAGGTAGATTTGGCGGACGGCGGTCGTGATGGCGGCGAGTTCCTCACGATCGAGGACTTTCTCGACGACCGGCTCGACCCCGATTTCACGGTTCATGACGATTTTCTGCAAGGTCGCCACGGAATTGCGATGCACCTCGAGCTTGAAGAGAAAGCGGTCGAGCTGGGCCTCGGGGAGCGGGTAGGTGCCTTCCAACTCGATGGGGTTCTGCGTCGCGAGAACAAAAAACGGCGAGGGAAGGGGGTGGGTGGTGCCGAGCACGGTGACGCGTTGCTCCTGCATGGCTTCGAGGAGGGCCGATTGGGTCTTCGGAGAGGCCCGGTTGATTTCATCGGCGAGGACGAGGTTGGCGAAGAGCGGACCTTTTTGAAACACGAACTCGCGGCCCTTTTCGGTTTCCTGCAGGACGGGGTTTCCCGTGATGTCGCCGGGGAGGAGATCGGGAGTGAACTGGACGCGCTTGGTTTCGAGTTCCAGGGTCTTGGCGAGCGCTTTGACCAGTTCGGTCTTTCCCAGCCCGGGGAGGCCCTCGAGGAGGAGATGGCCGCGGGCAAGCAGGCCGGTGACGACCAGTTCCACCAAGCCTTCCTGACCGTAGAGGGCCTGATTCAGCGCGGTGATGAGACGGCGGATTTTCGCGGCATGGGCGGAAACTTCGGATTCCTCGAGAGACATGCCGGCATTGAAGGCGAGATTCCGGGTCCTTGCCAAGCGAATTCCCGCGTGCGAGGGCTGGGAGGAGGCGAAATATTCGGGAAACTTGCGTTTGATTTTTTGGAATTCCAACGTATTCAGTTCCCTCCCGCCTCTCCGGCGGGCGAGATCAAGCCTCACGGCGAGCAAGCAACATCGAATCCAGAATCGGGGACATGGTTAAAATCAGACTGAGACGCGAAGGAACGAAGGATCGTCCTTATTATCGCATTGTCGTGGCCGACGGCCGCGCGCGCCGCGAAGGCGCCTTTATCGAACAGCTCGGTACCTACGATCCGCTCCGTGACAAATCGAATTTCAACATCGACCTCGCGAAGGCCGATGAATGGATCGGGAAAGGGGCGCAGCCCTCGGAGACGGTTCGTAGCTTGATGAAGAAGGCCCGTCAGGCTTCTGCCTGATCCGGCTGCTTGCTCAGATCTCCGTGAAAAGGGGGGGTGCCACATGGCTCGCCCCTTTTTTTGTGCCCGCTCGAAAACGAGAGAGTGACGCCCGTTGAATGAAATGGATCCAGGTCTCGCCATCCAGAAGTTTCTCGAATACGTGGTGTCCGCTCTCGTCGCGCATCCCGAAGAGGTATCGGTGGAACGCAAGGACCGGGCGGGCGGCCCTTTTTTCCGGATCTCCCTCCATCCCGACGACGCCAGCCGGGTGATCGGGCGGGGTGGCAAGACGATCCAGGCGATTCAAAGCCTCGTGCAGGCATCGGCCGAGAAGCATGGCATCCACGTGGAAATCGAGGTGCGTCGCGAGCCGCGTGAGTGACCGTGAAAATCCGGGAGGGGATCATCCCTTTTTTCTTGCCGCAAGGCTCGGGATTTGGCCAACTTCGGGAGATGACTTCGCTTCTTTTTTGTGCCCGTCCTTCCCTTTCGTGTCTCGGAACCATAGCCTTGATCGGCATGTTGCTGGTCCAGCCGGGCTCCGTCGGTGCGGAAACGGGCGAGGAATCCAAACGTCGGCTCAAGGTGGCGGAGAAGGAGATTGATCATCTCCGCGACAATCTCCACGAAGCGCAGCGGGAACTTGCCGCCAAGAGTGAACGGATCGAGGATCTCGAAAAGGAACTCGAGAAGTGGAGGCGCGCCGGTGGGCCCGAGGGTAAACGCGAGAAGCCGAAGGCCAAAGCGAAACCCGCGGTCGTGGAAAAGAACCGGAAGGTGCCGGAACCGCCGAAACCTTCCCCTGCCCTGCAGCAGAAAACACCGGCCTTTGAAGTGGTTTACGAGGCGAATTCCGCGGTCAACTACGAAGGGCGGGAGAATGCTTTGGCTTGGCTGCGTGAGCAACTGGGGGAGAACCCGGATTTCACGTTCCAAGTCCTGGGGTGGGCTGATGACAGCACTTACCCCGAGGCGAACCGGACGATCGCGGCAAATCGCGCGAAGTACCTCGCGGATTACCTGGTTCTTTCCGGGATCCCCCGTGAACGGATCTTCTCGGTCGGTGTGGGGGAAGGGAAGGGCGGCCGACGCGCCCGAATCCTCGCCAGCAACGAGGGAGCGGAGGTGGACGATCGTAAAAAATCCGACTGATCCTGTTCCAGCGCGCCAACTACCGGATTGGCCTCAAGGGAATTTGTTTCAGCATCGTAAAGTAGTTGACCGCCCTTCAAAGATGGGCTGAACTCAGCGCGGTTCGCCCCCTGCCCCTTTTTTATGTCCACCAGCAACGACATTTCCCGCAAGCCCGTCACTCTCATTACCGGGGGGGCGGGGTTTCTCGGTTCACATCTGGGTGACCGTCTTCTCGCCGAAGGGCATCGGGTGGTCGCGATCGACAACCTCATCACCGGATCGCTCGACAACATCGCCCACCACCAGGGAAATCCCGATTTCCGGTTCATCGAGCACGACGTGACCCGGTTCATCGAATTCGACGGCGAGGTCGATTACATTTTTCATTTTGCGTCGCCCGCGAGCCCCTTCGATTACCTCGAGCTTCCCATTCAAACGCTCAAGGTCGGTTCGCTCGGCACCCACAATGCCCTGGGCTTGGCCAGGGCCAAAGGAGCCACCTTTCTCCTCGCGTCGACTTCGGAGGTCTACGGCGATCCTCTCGTGCACCCTCAGACGGAAGATTATTGGGGCAATGTGAACCCGATCGGTCCACGCGGAGTGTATGACGAGGCGAAACGTTTCGCCGAGGCCATCACCATGGCCTACCACCGGGCTCACGGCGTGGATACGAAGATCGTGCGAATCTTCAACACCTACGGCCCCCGCATGCGCCTTCACGACGGAAGGGTGGTCCCGGCTTTCATCGGACAGGCCCTGGAGGGCAAATCCTTGACGGTCTTCGGGGACGGGAGCCAGACGCGGAGTTTCTGCTATGTGAGCGACCTCATTGATGGAATCTTCCGGCTCAGCCAGAGCAATTGCCACGAGCCGGTCAACATCGGCAATCCGCGCGAAATGACCATTCTGGAGTTCGCCGAGCGGATCCGGGATCTCATTCCCGGCACGCCCGGGATTCTGCACGAGCCGCTGCCCGTGGATGACCCCAAGGTCCGCCAGCCCAACATCACGAAGGCGCGAGCCGTCCTTGGATGGGAGCCGAAAGTCCCCTTCGAGGAGGGGATTGTCGAGACGATCGCGTATTTTCGAAAAAAATGTTCGAATTGAGTGGATTTGAGTCTTTACGCGCCGCTCCGCCCTGTCGTATGATCCGCCCCGACGGACCCTCCGGAAGAGAATCCGGCCCTGTTTCAAAACTGAAAATTCCCAAGATGAAATCCCTCCTCGCCCTTGCCGCGGCTTTCGCGGTCACGACCTTTGGCTCGCTCCATGCCCAGCAACAAATCCAGTTGAAGCTCGGAGATGTGGACGTCAAGCAACCTGTTTTTGATGCGCAGAAGACCCCCAATTTCCAGGCCGGAGATGTGAAAAACAAGGATATCCCCAATCCCCGCGATTGGCTGGAGATCGAAGTCGAGTTTGAAGTGAAGGGGCCGAAGGATGCGGTTGTGAAAGATCTCCTGTTCCGATACTACGTTGGTTTCCGCGACACCACGGGCACGCCCCGTGTCTTGAGCGGCGACGTGAAGCATATCAATATGGTCACCGGGGAGAAATTCTTCTCCGCGGCGTATGTCGCTCCCAACACGCTCGGGGAGATCACCGGCGATTTTCGTCGCTTCCAGCCGAATTCGGTCGAAGCGGTCGGTGTGGAAGTTTATTACAACGGCGTCATCGTCGGAGGCACCACGACCAAGGGCAAGTTTTGGGAAGCCATCTCTCCCCAGCCCGGTGTTCTCGGGAAGGCGGACACTCCTTTCGCACTTTTGTGGATCGATCGTTACGCCGAGGTGGAAAAATCCTCTCGTTGAGTTGACGCGGGGGTGAGATCATCATAGACAAGTTGGCGAAGCTTCTCTCATTATGGCGGATGACCGAATTTTATCGTTGAGTCTTGGATCACAACAGGTGACCGGGGCTCTGTTCTCGAAAACGGCTGGGGGTGGGCTGCGTCTGGAAAAGGTGGAGCGCCGCGACTTTGTCGGTGACCCTTCTGAAGACGGGCCGCGGAATGCCCAGGCCGCCCAAGCGCTCAAGGAGTTGGTCAATTCGCTGAAGGTCAAGGGCGTCAAGGCCAACTACGTGATCTCCTCCTTCCCGGTTTTGGTGAAGTTCGCGAGCTTGCCCGCTTTGGACGGTGCCCGGGTGGATCAGATCGTGGAGTTTGAAGCCCAGCAGCAGGTGCCTTATCCCATCAATGAGGTCGTCTGGGGGTATCAACTGATGGGCGAACCCGGCGACGTCGAAGTGGAAGTCGCCCTTGCCGCCA
Organism: Verrucomicrobiales bacterium; assembly: GCA_016795385.1. Lineage (GTDB taxonomy): Bacteria > Verrucomicrobiota > Verrucomicrobiia > Verrucomicrobiales > DEV007 > Arctic95D-9. Next base: position 35,586 of record JAEUHI010000046.1, read on the forward strand.
TCAAATCGGATGAACTGACCGAGATCGACAACCTCGTTGTCGGTGCCGGTCTCAAATCGAATGGCGCGGAGTTTTCCCCTGCGGCGCTCTACAACGCGCTGCGTTTCAATTACTCGGATGTTGAAGACACCACTCTTCTGATCGACATCGGTGCCCGCACCACGGACATGATTTTCATGGAGGGCGGGAAGCTTTTCATCAGGACGGTGAAGATCGGCGGTGCCGATATCTCCCGCGCGATCGCGAAGGAATTCGGCACCGATTTCGGGTCCGCGGATCATCGCAAGGTGATGGACGGATTTGTCGCTCTTGGCGGGCCCTACGCGGACCACGACGATCCCGAGATCGCGGCCATTTCCAAGGTCGTCCGGAATTCGCTCACCCGGCTTCATTCCGAGGTGATGCGAACGATCAATTTCTATCGCAGCCAGCAGGGAGGCGGAGCCCCGGCCTTTGTCTTGTTGAGCGGTGCCACGGTCGGCCTTCCTTTCATTCGCGAATTCTTCGCGGAGAAGCTGAATCTCCCGATCGACCACTTCAACCCCTTCCGGAACATCACGGTCGCGAAAGGCGCGACCGCCGAGTTGGCCGCGGCCAACGGCCATCAATACGGCGACCTTGTTGGAAGCGCCCTCGCCCAGGTGGGTGAGGTGCCGATCCGGATCGATCTCATTCCCGAGGCGGTGAAAAAGAACCGGGAGCTCGATGCGAAAAAGCCGGCTCTGGTTCTCGCCCTCGTCGCCGTTGCCGCCCTCCTCGGGGCGATGGGATTCTATTTCTCGAAAGGCGCTGTTGTCGCGAGTGAGAAGGCTGCGACCGTCGATTCCAAGGCCGCGGGTCTCACGAAATACAGCAACGAAATCAAGGGGCTCGAAAATGAGATGGCGGACATTGATGCCCAACAGCAGCCGTTTGTGGATGCCGTCAGGCACCGGGTCTACTGGGTGCAGGTCTTCAATTACCTGAGCAGCAAGCTCCAGAACGACCTCATCCACATCACGAGTCTGGAGCCACTCTCCGGCGGGGTGCCGATCATCGAGGATGAAAAGTCCGCGCTCGCGGGGGTTCCGACCGCCGGTGAGTCCATCATCGACGCCTTCGCCGTCAAAGGGCTTTGGCGGGAGAATCCAAGGGGCTCTGAGATCGTTTATGATTTCTTCAAAAGTTTGAAGGGTGACGCCGACAGCGGTAACCAGGGATTCTTTGACCTTCAAGAGGTCGACATCAGTGCGGTGGGCACCGTCGAGGCAGGAACGAACAACGATCGTTTTGCTTATCCCTTCACCATGACGCTCCCCCTCCCGGAAGAGAACCAGGTGAGCTTCTCCAAGTAGTGGTTTGATTGATAATGAATTCCAAGGTTTGGTTAACAACATTCGGAGTGGTGGCGTTCCTCGTGGTTGCAGGAACCGGTTATTACGCGTTCTCCTCCTATTCCCAGTATCAAGCGGCCATGGCCAGCTGGGATGACAAGGTCAGCACCATCGAGAATCTCGAAAAGCGGGTCCCATATCCCAACGAGGACAACGCGGAAGCGATGAAGAAGGAGGTCGATGCCTACCGGTCTTCGGTCGAAGCGCTTGCCGCGACCTTGAACACCTACCAGCGTGAATTGAACAAGACCTTGGCCAATACGGAGTTCCAACAGCGGGTCAAGACACGGGTGGAGGATTTCAGGGCTTACGCGGCGGAGAACAACTTCGAGATTGTTTCCGACGACGGATTTTATTTGGGATTCGATGCCTATTCCGCGGTGGTTCCGTCCCAGGATCTCGTTCCCGAACTCGATTACGAATTGGAAGCCATCGATTATCTTCTCAGGAAGTTGGTGGATTCGGGATCAAAAATGATGACGAGTTTCGACCGGGATCCGATCCCGGGTGAAACCGGCGGCCCCGACAAGAAGGAGGCTGGTGTGCTTCAGAAGTATCCGGTTCGCATCCGGTTCCAAGGCAGCCATGATGTTCTCCAGGGTTTCATCAATGCCCTCGCCAACGATCGGAAGTTCTTTTACATCGTTCGTGTTCTCAAGGTGCAGAACGAAAATCAAGAAGGCCCTCTGAAACTCACTGCCGAAGGTGGGGGGGCTTTTTCCAAGTTTGAGAACCCGGTCACGAAGGAGGTTGCGTCTCCCGAGTTGCTCGCCGAGTGGAGAGCCGAAGGGGCATCGGAGGCGGATGTAGAGGCAAAAGCGAAGGCTGCCGGATTTATCAAGGCGGATCAGGATGCCCGTGTCCTCATGGGGCAGGAGAAGCTGAACGTTTTCGTGGTGGTGGATATCAGCCGCGTTCTTAGCAAGGAGGAGCAGGAGGCGCTCGCGCCCCAGCCCAAGGCGGAGGCCAAGAAAGGAAGAAAATGAAAGGAAAAGCTTGGGATAAGATCCTACTTTTGGTGGCGGGGCTTGCAACCATCGCAGGTTCCGTGGTGCTGTCTTTGAAGGCTCAAGGTTTCGCCGAACGTTTTGTGCTGCAGCCAGGAAAGGCGAACGACGAACTTCCCGAAACCCAGAAGACGATTTCAGACATCGCGAAATCGCTCGTCGACAAGGAGCAGAAGTGGGCAAACTCGAACAAGGGGGTTGCCGGGACGGCAGTACCCTTGTTCGTCTCGATTCCCTTGGTGGAGAAGGAGGGAACGGTCATCAACATGATCGACCCGAGTTCCGCTCCCCTGCGCCCGCCGGTCCCGAATTCGTGGCTCATGGAGCACAATCTGGATTTCCTGAATGCCGGAGTTCTCGGTCAGGACCCTGACTCGGACGGCTTCACAAGCGGGGCGGAATTTGAGGCGAAGACCAATCCCAAGGATTCCCAGTCACATCCACCCTACGCCTCCAAGTTGATTTTCGCTTCGCGTCAGCAGGAGCTTTACATCTTGAAATTTGCGGCGAAGCCCGATCCGGAGCGATTCCAGATCAACCGACTGCCCACCGCGAAATGGCCCCAGGGCAAGAACATGTATCTCCGCGTCGGAGAGACCTCCGAGGACGGCCAGTTTCGGGTGGACAGTTTTGAGGAGAAGCGCGCCAGGAATGCTCAGGGAATCGAGGTGGACGCCTCGGAGATCAAGATCACCTTCATCCCCAAGAACGAGCCATATTCTCTGGTCCGGGGTGTCGATACCCAGATTCCGACCTACTACGCGGAGATGAAATTCGAGCTCGATCCGCAGTTCCAGCAGTATGTCAAGGAAGGTGATACCTTCAATCTCGTCACCGACCCCGACACCAAATACCGTGTCGTCAAAGTCAACGAGAACTCGGTCGTGATCACTTACCAAACCGGTTCCGAGCCCGAACAAACCGTTGAGATTCCCAAGAAGTAACTGTTGACATCACGAGAATATTCTGTTTTTGATGTCGTTTGATACGACCTGCCCGCGTAAACCGCTTGAGCGAGATGATTTTATGAAGAAACGAGGATTGACAGCATTTTTCCCCCTTCCGCTGGTTGGCGGGCTGTTCAGTGGTATGGCCGCATTGATGGCGCTTCCGACGCAGGCCGGGCCTGGCGGTTATGGAGGTGAAGGTGGTGGGGTTCCAGGCATTGCCACGAACTACGTGATTCGCCTGCAGGAGAACGTGAAGAAGGCCGATGAGGCCGCGCTGCGTGGTTCTCAATTGATGGCCGATGGAGATTATCAGGGGGCGATCGACCAGTATCGTGCTGCGCTCGATCTTCTTCCCGATGCCCCCATGACGGAGCCTCGTCGTCGTGCCTACATCAAGCAATTCTCCCGGGCTTCCGTTCTTCTTGCGACGCAGCGAGCCGAGGAAGGTCGTTATCCCGAGGCCATTGCTCTTGTTGAAGAAGTCCTCCAACCGAGCGTGGATCCCGACAACATCGACGCCAAGCGCCTTCTTGAGCGCCTCAACGATCCCGATTATTACTCTCCGGCGCTCACTCCGTCGCATTTGGAGCGGGTTCGCCGCGTGAAACTGGCTCTCAAGACCGCGCAAGGCTACATCGATCTCGGCGATTACGATCGGGCCGACCGCGAGTTCAACAAGGTCTTGAACGATGATCCCTACAACACAGCAGCTCGCCGTGGCATGGAGGAGAACGAGCGCTTCAAGATGAACTACTACGACGCGGCCTACGATCATACCCGCGCCAAGATGCTCCGCGAAGTTGCCAAGGGCTGGGAAGCCCCCGTGCCCCAGAATTTGGAAAGCGGTCCGAATGTCAGCATTCCGACCGACACGGCCACGATGGATATCCGTCGAACCGAGGAGAAGTTGAAGACCATCACCTTGAGCAGCGTTGAATTTTCAGACACGCCGCTGAAGGATGCCCTCATCTTCCTCCAGGAGCGCAGTGTCGAGCTGGACATCAACGAGTCTGATCCGGCGAAGAAGGGTGTGAACATCATTCTTGACGCGGGCGCAGGTATGGCTCCGGGCGCGGGCGCGGCACCTGCCGCAGCCGCTCCTGCTGCCGGCGGAGGCCTCGCATTTGAGACTGGGGCTGCGCCCGTAGCTGCCGGGGGGGGTGGGATCGGTGACACCTTGATCACGTTGCGTTTGTCCAATGTTCCGCTTGCCGAGGCACTTCGTTACACCACTTCGTTGGCGCAGCTGAAGTACAAGGTGGAGCCCTTCGCTGTGAAGGTGGTTCCAATTTCGACGCCTGAAGCGGAAATCTTCACGAATGTCTATGTGGTCCCTCCGACCTTCCTCTCCACCGATGCGGGAGGCGGCGGAGGCGGTGGAGGCGGTGCCGCTGCGGCCGATCCTTTCGCCGAGCCTGTCGCTGCCGGCGGTGGTGCCGCCCCAGGTGGTCGCCGCAATGCGAAGCAGATCCTTGAGAGCGCCGGAATCACCTTCGGTGCCGGGGCCAGTGCCATTTACAATGCCACGACCTCCCAGTTGATTGTGCGGAACACCCAGGATCAGATGGAGTTGGTTGAGGCCTATATCGAGTCCATCGTTCAAGGGGTGGAGAAGCAGATTTACATCACTTCCCGTTTCGTGGAGATCAGCGAAGAAGATGGCAGTGAGCTTGGTTTCGATTGGTTGCTCGGACCCTTCAATCTTGGATCGACGCCCCGTGTTTTCGGTGCGGGTGGAACGGTGGGGAACCAAGTGGGTGCCGGTGACGCCCAAAACTATAGTTTTGTCAATCCGGCCACGCAGCTGCCTGTGGGTTTCAACAACGTTACCGCTGGTCTTCGCTCTGGCTCTCAGGGGATCGACAGCAATTCGATCGATGCCTTGATTGCTGAGGCAGCCGGATCCGCAACGGGTGGTGGTTCGTTGATGGCGCCTGCCGTCTTCGGGATCGCAGGCGTCTTCACCGACCCGCAGTTCCACGTCATGATTCGTGCTTTGGACCAGAAGAAGGGAGTCGACCTCCTCTCGGCCCCGTCAGTCATGGCACGCAGCGGTCAACGTGCCAAGATCGAGGTGATTCGCGAATTCATTTATCCCACCGAGTATGATCCGCCGGAAATCCCCAACCAGTTTGGTGGCAGTGTAGCACTGGGTGGTGTTGGTGGTACTACTGCGGGCGGTGGTTTCCCTGTCACCCCTGCCACACCCACCGCATTCGAAACCCGTAACACTGGGGTGACTCTCGAAGTGGATCCGGTGCTCGGCGCGGATGAGTTCACGATCGATCTGAACCTCGCTCCCGAGGTGGTGGAATTCGATGGATTCATCAATTACGGAAGCCCCATTCTGACTTCCTCGGTGAATGCTCTCGGTCTTGTGCAGCCTGTGGTTGTCACAGAGAACCGAATTGAGATGCCGATTTTCAACACACGCAAAGTCACCACGCAGGTCACCATCTGGGATGGTCAGACCGTCGCGCTGGGTGGCCTCATCCGCGAAGACATCCAGGACGTTGAGGACAAGATTCCCTTCCTCGGTGATCTTCCGGTCGCTGGTCGGCTCTTCCGCTCGAGCGTGGAACTCCACCTCAAGCGCAACCTGACGGTTTTCGTCCAAGCCCAGCTCATGGACCCGGCCGGCATGCCGATCAATGGTCGTCTCAAGGATGAGCCGCTCCCCGAGCCGGTTCCCCGCCCTCCGATCACGACGCCGGCCGCCTTCGCTCCCGGTCCGGTGCCCTACCAGAAGTAATCGGATCGGTTGCCTCACCCCTCGCACAGCTGCAGGTGATGAGCACCTTCGGAAACGCGGTCCTCTGGACCGCGTTTTTTGTTTGGAGAGGTCTTGAATGAAGGTTATTGCGGTAAGCGGAGGGGTTGCGTGTGGGAAGTCGGGATTCTCTCGGCGATTCGTCGAGCGTGCCGGGTCAGGGCGTGCCGGAGTGATCAACTGCGACGAGATCGTCGCCGAGCTTTATCAGGATCCCGGGGTGGTGGAGGATTTGGCCGGGGTGGGAAGGTCTTGTGGCCGTGATCTCACCGATTCAACGGGGGGGCTGGACCGTCGGAAGCTGCGAGAACTCCTGTTTGATAATTCCCAATTCCGTGTCAGGATTGAGGAGGTTGTGCATCCCCTGGTGTTCCAGAGGGTCATTTCCCGGCTGAACGCACTTTCCGACATGGTTCGGATGACGTTGATCGAAGTGCCATTGCTCTATGAAGTGGATTTCCCTCTGAATCGGGATCTTGACTTGGTGGTGGCCTCTTCAAGACGGGTGCAGTATCGCCGACTGCTTGATGTCCGGGGATTGGAACCAGCCCTGGCCGAGCGGATTCTCAATGCGCAGATGCCCTTGGCAGATAAGATCCGGAGAGCGGATGTCGTGGTCTGGAACGACGGAAGTCTTGCGGCTTTCGAAAACCAGATCGACCACCTTTTCCAACGTTGTGAAACGATTTTTAACTGAATGACAGATTCTCAATCGCCCGAAACCTCTGACACCTCCGTTGCTCTGGAGTCCGAGGAAAGCAAAGTCATCCCCGTTCCGGAGAAGGTCGATATCAACGAGTTTCAGAGGAAGTCTCTTGCCGATCTTCACGACATCGCGCAAGAAATTGGACTTCGCGTTGCGGGTGTAAGATCGAAACATCACCTCATCTTCGAGATCCTGAAGTTTTACGGAAACCGGGGCACGGTGATGGAGGCCGAAGGTTTCCTCGATTACACGGGTGACAGCTTCGGGTTCCTCCGATGGCCGGATTTCAGTTTCGCGGCCAACATGGACGATGTTTACATCGCCGCGAACTTCGTGAAGAGGTACGAAATGCGCCCGGGGCAGCTTGCGCGATGCCTTGTCCGTGCACCGCGCGAGAGGGAGAAGTTTCTCTCGGTGGAGGAAGTTTTGAGTATCGAAGGCCGGCCGGTCGACGAGTGGACTGCGCCGGTGGGTTTTGATGATCTCAAGGCGATGTTTCCCTCCGAAAGGCTGATTCTCGAAACTCCCGGGAATGGGGCCGTCTCCCCGCGGGTGATCGATCTGGTTTCTCCCTTGGGAAAAGGCCAGCGGGGTCTCATCGTTGCGCCTCCGCGCGGTGGAAAGACGATTCTTCTCAAGAACATCGCCGTCTCGATCCATCAGAATAATCCGGAGACGGAGTTGATCGTGCTCCTGCTCGATGAGCGTCCGGAAGAGGTCACCGATTTCCGCGAAACCGTGGACGCGGCCATTTTCAGTTCGACTTTCGATGAGTCGTCGAATCGTCACATTGACGTGGCGGACATGGTCCTCAACCGTGCGAAGCGTCTCGTCGAGATCGGAAAGGACGTGGTCGTCCTTTTGGACAGTCTCACTCGTCTCGCGCGAGCCCACAATTCGTCCCGGCAGTCGGGCGGGAACGGAGGCTTTCCCGGAAATGGTGGGGGAAAACATCAACGTCATGGTGGTGGCGGAGGGGGCGGTCCCATCGGCAGCGGAGGCATTTCACCCAAGGCTCTCGAGCGCTCGCGGCGGTTTTTCGGCGCGGCGCGGAATGTGGATGGAGGCGGCAGCCTCACGATTCTGGCGACGTGTCTCATCGAAACGGATAGCCGGATGGACGATGTGATCTTCGAGGAATTCAAAGGAACGGGGAACATGGAGATCACCTTGGACCGGGAAATGGCGGAGTCCCGGATCTTCCCGGCAATCCACCTGTTGAAGAGCGGCACCCGGAAAGACGAGTTGCTTTATCACCCGGAGGAGTATCTGCGCATCAACTCCCTCCGGAAACAGCTGGCACAGCGACCGGCACCGGAGGCGATGGTCGTGTTGCTGAAGACGATCCGTTCGACCCGATCGAACGCCGAATTGCTCCTGCGGGGCATCCAGTGAGCAACATGAATGTCGGCGCATCGATGACGGAATCCTTGGAATCGGCATCAGAGACCTACATCGATGATCCTGCCGTTTTGCGGGATTTCGTGGATCGGGCCGATCGTTCTTGTTCCTACTCGGTCTGTTCGATCGATACGGAGGCAGACAGCATGCATTCGTATGAGACCAAACTTTGTCTCATCCAGTTTTCTTTCCCGGGAGCTCTGGCGATCATCGACCCCTTGACTCTTGGTGCCGAGGGGCTCACGGAATTCGTCCGTTTTGTGGACCGTTTCGAGGTGGTGTGGATGCATGGTGCGGACTACGACATTTCCCTGCTCAACAGCACCTTTTCCTGGGTGCCGCGGACCATCTACGATACCCAGGTCGCAGCCCGTTTGCTCGGGGTCGGGAAGTTCGGATTGGCGAATCTTCTCGAAGACGAGTATGGCGTGAAACTCTCGAAGCAATCGCAGAAGGCTGATTGGAGCCGACGCCCCCTCAGCGACAAGATGCTGGAATACGCCTACAACGACGTCCGGTACCTGATCGATCTCGGCGAGAAGTATCTCATCCGACTCCGTGAAGTTGGACGGTTGGAGTGGTTTTTTGAGAGTTGCCGTGCCGCACAGGAGTCGGTACTGAACCGTAGTGGCAAGTCGGAGGACGATCTTTGGCGGGTCAATGGATGGGGGCGTCTCTCCCCGAAAGGGCTCCACTACCTCAAGCACCTCTGGCTTTGGCGTGATGATGAGTGCCGTCGTCTGGACCGGCCCGCCTTCAAATTCCTGGGGAATCAGGAGATTCTGAACATGGCCGGGCTGCTCGAGGCTGGAAAGCGGGTCAGTCCGCCCCATTATCTGCGTCCTGGTCCGGTGAGGCGTCTGTTTGACGCGATCGAGGCGGCTCATTTGGTCGATGCGAAAGAATATCCCGTGAAACACCGCCGCTCCGACGGCCCCCGCCTTGAAATCGACGAGGCCTATCTCGAGCGCATCCGCCGGTACCGTGACGGCATCGCCTCCCAATTGGGGATCGAGCCGACGGTGATCGCGACGCGCTTCGCGATGGAACGTCTCGCGGCCAGCAATGTCCCGGCGGAGGAGAAGCTGGATTGTCTTCTCCAGTGGCAACGGGCTCTTTTGGTGGATGGCTTGTGAACCTCGGGCGCCGAGCTCTGGATACCTCTCTACAAAGAGGAGAGGGGGCGGCAGGGCGCAAAAAAAACACCCTGTTGGCGCCAATCCGGGCCAAACAGGGTGTCTGCGAGAGATGCTGTAACAGCGGTTAGTTTGACATCATTTTGTCCTTCTCCAGTTTCAAGCCCATCTTTCGATAGAGTGTGGCAATGGAGACCCCCAGCATGCTGGCGGTTTTTTCGCGCGAGCCGCCGTTGTATTTGAGAGTCTCGCGAATGAAGAGCTTCTCCTGTTTCCGAACGAAGTCGGAAAGACCGACACCGATGGGGAGGTGGTGGGTGGTCTTTTCATCCTCGTCGGTGATTTCCACCTTTTGAGCCACCTTTGGAGGCAGGTCGATGGGCCGGATGCGTCCGCCCTCGGCAAAGGCGCAGGCACGCTCCATGGCATTTTGAAGTTCACCGACGTTGCCGGGCCAATTGTAGGATTCGAGAAGCCGTTTGGCGTATTTGTCGATCTCCGGAACGGAGGTGCTGGTCCGCTCGGCGTGGCGTTTCAAGAAATGCTCAGCGAGCAGGCAGATGTCTTCGGGGCGGCTGCGAAGCGGGGGAACCTCAATCGGGATCACGGAAATCTTGTAATAGAGGTCTTCCCGGAAGGAGCCGGATTCCACGCAATCCTGCAAAGGCTTGGCGGAGGAAGCGACAAAACGGAAATCCATCTTTGCCGGGAGTTCACCCATGGCGCGGCGCGACGCGACTTCTTCAAGAAACGCCTCGAGCTTGGACTGGAGCCGCATGGGCAGCACATGGATCTCCTCCAGGAGGACGGTCCCGCCGGCGGCGCGTGCGAAGAGGGTCTCCGCCTTGCTGCCGGGGCTGCCGAACAACTCGGCTTCGAGTAGATCCTCGGGGAGTGCGGAACATTGGAGAACTTTGAAGGGGCCGTTGGCGCGGCTGCTCGCGTTGTGAAGGCTGCGGGCTACCATTTGTTTTCCCGATCCAAACTCGCCCTCAAGCAGAACGGGGGAGTTGCTGTTGGCGATCTTCTCGATGATCTTCTGGATTTCGCGGACTTTCGGGCTGTCCCCGATCATCGCGACGGCCGGTTGGGCGATGGTGGAAGGTTGGAATCCGGTCATGCCGGCAGCACTGGCACCACGACGGGCTTGCAATGCCAATTCCACGGTTTTCTGCAGGTCCGCGAGCTCGAATGGCTTGGTAAGGTAGTCGAAAGCACCCAGGCGCATTGCTTCCACGGCGGATTCGATGGTGCCGTTGCCGGTCACCATGATCACTTGCACGGAGGGGTGGTGCTCATTGCCGTAGCGGATCACGTCGAGACCGTCCATGTCCCCGAGTTTGAGATCGACAATCATCAGATCCGGGGTATCGGCATCCAACGCGATGATCCCGTCGCGACCCGTAAGGACCTCGCTGACTTGGTGGCCCTGCATCCGGCAGGATTTGCCCATCAGGTTCAGAATGGGAGCTTCATCATCAATGACCAGTATCTTTGCCATAACGGAGCGGGGTAGAGAATGGTGCGAAAATTCGCGGATTTGGTTAACGCTCGTAAATACTACGGAGATCTTAATTAACGCAACTAGAAAATCTCAAAAATGCAAAAATCGCTCTCAATTCTGTTTGCGGGCGGTGGCGAAGAGAAGGAGCCGGCGTAGCCCATTTGAGCAAATTGAAGGCTCTCGTTGAGAAATGAGGGGAATGAAGTTAAGATTTCTTCAAGTTTGTTCTAAGATGTCTTTCCGCGGCGCGTTTGAAGCGATGTAATTCATCGCTCCTGATGTCCGCCTTTCCTCTCCAACTCATGGAAGTTTCGCCCCGCGAACTCGTCGAATCCGCCCAGGCGGATTTCGAAGGCCCCTTGACGGGCTACGCCGCGGGCTTGCTGGGAGGCGATTGGGACCGCGCCCGGGACGTCGTCCAGGACACCTTCATCAAGCTGCATCGGCAGGATCCTGCGATGATCCAAGGCCGGTTGAAAAGCTGGCTTTACACCGTCTGCCGGAACCGCTCGATCGACGTGTTGCGGAAAGAGAACCCGATGCTCTCGACTTCGGGCGACGCCTTTGAAAACCTCAACGACTGCGCACCTGATCCCTCCCGGGCGATGGAGGAGCGCGAGCGCCACGCGGAGGTGATGGCGCTGCTCGAGCGACTTCCTGAGAACCAACGTGAAGTCATCCGCCTGAAGTTTCAGGGCGATCTCAGTTACAAGGAGATCTCGGACGTGACCGGCCTCAGCGTCAGCAACGTCGGCTTTCTCATTCACACCGGTATCAAGCGCCTGCGTTCCTTGATGGGCGTCGAGATCGATCCCGAGTGACCGTCTTCCATTTTCCCAATCCAACCTGCCCTAACCATGCATCGCGAACCTGTCAATCCCGACGATCCGCAAATGACCGCCTATGCCTTGGGCGAAATGAGCCTTGCGGAAGCCGCCGAGTTTGAAGCCCGTCTTCAAGATTCGCCGAAAGCCCGCCGTGAGCTTGCCGAAATGCGCGAGATCATGGCGCTGCTCGGAGAAGGACTCCGCGGGGAGTGGGAAGGTGAGAAACAGTCCCGGTCCCTGCACGTTTTCGAACCGGTCCTGCTCCCGTCTCCGGCCCGCGATTCCGTGATCATCGAGGGCCAATTCCGCCCCGTGAAACGCTCTTTTGCGGCCGCCGCCGCGGTCGCCGCGATCTTTTTGGTCGGTTCCGCCATCTTTGTGTCGCAACGATCCGGGGGGCTCCCGGGCGGGGCGGGGGTGTCGGTCGCTTCCGCGCCTCAGATCCCTGCGGCCGAGGCCTCCTATCATGTGCCGCAACTTTTGTTGGCCGACGAAATCCAGGATCCCTCCGTGCTCGATTTGGTGGGTGGCGTCGATGCCGTCAATCTGCCAGTAGATGCGAGTTACCTCGAAGCGGATTCGGTGATTCCCGCCTCCTTTCAGCCGGCGTTGCCGGGAGGACGAGGTTTCTCCCTGGATCGTGTCGATTCCTATTTGCCACCGATGGGTGGATTCTCCAACGGGCGCAGTCCTGCCACCGGGATGATTGAGCGTCGTTTGGGGCGGGGGGTGCAAGAGGCGGGGGTTCCGAGCGGCAGTGTCTTGGTGAGCGGTTACGTGACCATGGGCGGCAGCGAGCCGACCGCGCATCTGCTCGGCGGCTTCAGGCCGGTGTCGATCAGCGGTAATCCGGTGGTGAATGAGGAAAGTGACCTGCGCTTGCTCGCCGATTTGAACGGATTGAAAAAAGAATTGTCAATGATGATCGACGAGATGCCTTCTCAATCCGAGGAACGCGCCAATCTTGAGCGTGCCTTGGAGCGGAGCGAGCGGATCGCCTCGCAGCTGAAACGCGAACTTGCCCGTTGAGAGCGAAAAATTTCGGCCGAACTTGGGTTTGGTCGTGGACGTAATCCTGGGGAGCCAGGCGGAGAAATCCGCCTGGCTCTTTCGGTTTATTCCGGGGGCAGTGGCCCCAGCGCGGAGGAAAGTGGGAAAAATCCTTCGTAAATCTTGAATTCTCGGGAGGATTGGTGAAGATGAGCCTTTCCCCGCCATGGGGATTGCCTGACTTGAGCCCGACTCCGCCCGACTCCGCCCCACGCTTTGACACCACCGTTTCTGATCACGGGGGTGTCCTCGCAAAGATCGATCTCGGAGCACCACCTTTTAGTGATCAAATCTTTTCACGTGAAGCGCTTGAAAAGGGGCGATGGATCCTTCGCAATGGAACGGTTCGAGTGGTTACCGCCAACATCCAGGGGCGTTTTGCGGGCGTTTTTGGACAAGTGAGCGAGGGCGACGAACGCCAGAAAGCCGAGGTCAGCATCGTGGTCCATCAGGGAGATGAAGGGTGGCGCGTCGATGGCCGGAGTGATCGCCTTAAAACCCGCAACAACGAACACGTGGTGGCCCTGCTGATGGCGGCCATGGTGGAGAAGGGAGTCGTCCGCGATCTCTCCTTCGGTCTGGGGCGGAATCGATGCGGGATCCATCTTCTTTCCGCCGATGTGCGCGCCGGCATTCTCCACTGGGACGACTCGGATGCCCGGGCCGTGCTGGAGAACATGCCCCTCGCCCGTGTCGACGGTGCCGATCCGCGCATTGAGGGACGTCTCCGTGCCATGGGTTTGAAGCGTCTTGTGGAACTCTATCCATGGGATGAAATCGTCCCGGAGTACCGGCAGTGCTACGCCTATACCGCGATCCGCCGGGGCATGCAGGAGGTGTTCTGGGCGGACTTCCTCGCCAATCGTCGCGTGGAACTTGAGGAACTCGATTGCATCATCACCACGGATCCGGGATTCGGGTTGCGGGTTCTCGAGCCGCTGGATTACTACGGCGAGATCCACGCCGAAGAAGATGCCGTCGATTGGTTTGGCTTCGAATATGGCATCAAGAACGGGGGAGAGAAGATCAACCTGCTTCCCTGCCTCGTGAGGTATCTGGAGAGCAAACCCTCCGGAGTATCCCTTGCCGATCTGGAAAAGAACGCTCCCCAGAAGAAAGTTCCCATCCAGGTCGGGGACACCGGCACCTTCATCGCGATTCCCGCCAAAAAGCTCCAGACGATATTGGGGCTGCTCACCGAGCTGTTTGATCTCCATCCCGTCAACAAAGAGGGAAAGGTGAGGCTTCATTCCGTGCGTGCCGCCCAGCTCACCCGATACGCCGGAGAAGAGGCGCTGGTGGACGAGGCGCCCGAGGCGCTGCGCAAACGGGCGGAGGAGTTGGAGAATCTGAAACCCAAGGTCTGTCCGGAGGCCCCGAAGGAGTTCCTCGCCAGTCTCCGCCCCTACCAGCAGGATGGTTTCGAGTGGTTGCAGTTTCTCCGCGAGCAGGGGCTAGGCGGCATCCTCGCCGACGACATGGGACTGGGGAAAACGGTGCAGACCCTTTGTCATCTCCATTGCGAAAAGCGGAGCGGTCGCGCCGATCTCCCGAGTCTCATCCTCGCGCCGAAAAGCGTCGTTCCGAACTGGGAGAAAGAGGCGAAGAAATTCGCTCCCTCGCTGCGCGTCCTTGCCCTGCAGGGACCCAACCGGAAGAAGTATTACTCCATCCTCAAACACTGCGACCTCGTCGTCACCTCTTACCCGGTGCTCTTCCGCGACGCGGAGGAAATCCTGAATCAGAAGTTCCATTACGTGGTTCTCGACGAGGCCCACACGATCAAGAACACCGCCTCGCAGATCACGAAAGTCGCGTGGAAGATCGATGCCCGCCACCGACTGTGTCTTTCCGGAACGCCGATCGAGAATCACCTCGGCGAACTCTGGTCGCTTTTCCATTTCCTTACTCCCGGCTTCCTGGGCACGGAGGAGAGTTTCAACCGCTGCTTTCGCGCGCCGATCGAGAAAAATCGCGACGAAGGCCTGCGCAAACGTCTCGCCGAGCGCGTCGCTCCGCTGATGCTCCGCCGCACCAAGTCTCTCGTGGCACACGACCTGCCGCCCAAGACCGAGATCGTCCGCACCGTGGAGCTGAATCCCAAGCAGGTCGAGCTCTATGAAGCGGTCCGCGCCGCCGTCAGCCGCGAGGTGCATGAAGAAATCGCCCGCCTCGGAGTGGAGCGCAGCAAGCTGCTCGTCCTCGACGCCCTGCTGAAACTCCGGCAGGTCTGCAACCATCCGCAGCTCTTGAAAATGCCGTCCGCCCAAAAGGCGAAGACGTCGGCGAAGATGGACCTCTTCATGGAGTGGATCCCGTCCATGGTGAAGGAGGGGCGGAAGATCCTCGTCTTTTCGCAGTTCACCGGGATGCTCTCCATCCTCGAGCAGGCGCTCACCAAAGAAGGGGTGAAATACCTCACCCTGACCGGACAATCGAAGGACCGTGGACAGCTCTGTGATGATTTCCAGGCGGGTAAAGCTCCCGTTTTCCTCATCAGCTTGCGTGCCGGGGGCACGGGGCTGAATCTCACCGCCGCCGATACCGTGATCCATTTCGACCCGTGGTGGAATCCGGCCCTCGAGGCCCAGGCGACGGACCGTGCCTACCGGATCGGGCAGAAGAACCCCGTCTTTGTTTACAAGCTGATCACCGAAGGGACGATCGAGGAGAAGATTCTCATGCTCCAACAAAAGAAACGTGCCCTGTTCGAGGGGATCCTCGAGGGCACGCCGCAGAAGCTCTCGTTCTCGGAGGAAGAGCTCGATGATCTCCTCGCTCCGATGAAATGAAGCGAAAAGGAGTCTCGGATCACTCGTAGACGAGGCCGGGGATCTTGCCGTGGGCGACAAGACGTCCGCGCTCGGTGTCGAGTTCGAAGATATCGACACCCGCTCCGGTCAGGCCTGTGGTCGATTTGCTGCGGGCACCGAAGACGTAGTGTTTGTCCGCGGCCGGGTCGTAGCCCATGTAAAGCATCACGTGGGAGACTCGGTGACCGGATTTCCACGTGCCGCCCCAGAAAATGAGGTCGCCGGGAGAGAGTTTTTTCAACAGCTTCGAAGAGGCCGACTTGCTGCCATAGACGTCATCGAGCAGGTTTTTGCGCTTCAGCCAATAATACTGGTCGTAGGAGGTGCGCGGGACGTCCTTGATCCCGATCCGATTGAGGAGAAACTGGATCGTGGAGGAGCAGTCGAGCCCGCCCGAATCGGGATCGTCGGCTCCGAAGACGTAGCTGAGTTTCTTACCCGCCAGAGCGTGGGCCTCTTCGCGGAGTTGGGTGAGAGTCGGCCCCGACTTCTTCGGCGCGGCCTCCTCCTGGGACTTCTCCGGAGTCGTCTTCGAGCCCCCGGTCGTCTTGTCGGGATCCGCTGGCGTGTCGGCGGCGGTCGCCGAAGAGGTGGTGGCCGGATCGGGAATGTCCGCCGGTTTCGGCTCGGGGGGCAGAGTGGGGGCGGGTGCGGTAGCAGAGGCCGTTTCCACCGGAGCAGGTTCTTCCGTGATCCCGCCGGGAGTTGTCGGCGCTGATTCGGGAATGGGTGGCGGGGGGATGGTGAGGCGCACGGTCTGCGATTTCATCTGGTCCATACCGCCGCGCACGTTTTGTTTGATGGGCACGACGGGCCGGAACGACCTCTCGCGCGGCGCGGCGGGGCCGGCCTCCAGCACGGACGTCGATCCCGTCGCCAGAAGGAGGGCAGTGGAAAGAACGGTCGGGTAGGGGAAATTACGCATGGCTGAAAATTTAATTTAAATTAATAAAATGGAAACAATTTTTTATAAATTTAAAGTGATTCCAGATTACGCTGGTCGTTGGCTTGCCTTTTATGTTCTGATTAAAAGACTTATGAGACCCTCTTGGATGCTTCATTTGACCCTCTTGGGTTTGATCCCGGAACTTGGCGCACTCGAGCCTCACCGGATCCGGGTGGTGGATGACGAAAACGGATGGCCGGTCCCTCTCGTCGAGTTGCGGACGACGCACCAGGTTTCCTTTTTCACGGACAATGCCGGGGTCGTCGCCTTTGACTTGCCGGAATTGATGGGCGTCGAGACCTGGCTGAACGTCGAGGCGGATGGCTACGAGGCCCGGGCCGATGGATTCGGGATGCGGGGCGTGCGTTTCACACCGGAGCCGGGTGGTGATCTGGAGGTGAAGGTTTCCCGGAAGATCGCCGCGAAGCGCCTGGGGCGGATGACCGGCGGGGGGCTTTTCGGGGAAAGCGGGAAATTGGGGGCAGAGACCGGATGGAAGGAGAGCGGGATCCTCGGGTCCGACAGCGTGCAGAATGCGGTGCATCGTGGCCGGATGCTCTGGGCCTGGGGCGATACGAACGTGCCACGCTATCCACTGGGGCTTTTCCACATGACGAGCGCGACGACGCCGGTGCAACCCCTGGCCTCCTTCGAGCCGCCCCTGCGCCTCGCTTTGGACTATTTCCGCGACGACGCCGGCCGCGTCCGCAACGTCGCCAACCTGTTTCCCGATGACCCGGGCCCAACATGGATCAGCGGCTACGTCAGCCTGCCGGATGGGCAGGGGGTCGAACGTCTCGTCGGTTGTTATTCCAAAATCGAGCCGCCGATGAATGCCTATCGGGTCGGCTTGTGCGTTTGGAATGACGAAACGGAGCAGTTCGAATCCGTCGAGGTGCTGTGGGATAAGAAAGACGGCGGGAGCGAGCCAAAGCTGCAGCCGGTGGGGCATCCTTCTTTCTGGACGGATGAAAAGGGCGTGCGCTGGCTCCTTTTCGGCGATCCCTTTCCCTCGATCCGGATGCCGGCGAGCTTTGAAGGCTGGCGGGACCGGAAGCAGTGGGAGTCGATCGACACTCCCAAGTCTCTCAGCGGCAGCGATGGGCGAACGGTGAAGCCGCATCGCGGATCGATCGCCTGGAATGAGTATCGTGGAAAGTGGGTGACGGTCTTTGGAGAGATCGGCGGCGATCCCTCAACGCTCGGCGAACTCTGGTATGCGGAGGCGCCGTCTCCGTTCGGCCCTTGGGGGAAAGCGGTGAAGGTGCTCAGCCATCGGAAGCTCACCTTTTACAATCCCCGGCTTCACCCGGAGTTCACCCCGGCGGATTCGCCCATCCTGTTGTTCGAGGGTACCTACACGCACAGTTTTTCGGGCGAGACGCGTCAGACGCCCCGCTACGACTACAATCAGATCCTTTACCGTCTCGATCTCGACGATCCGAAGCTGGCTCCGGCGCGCGGCGAGTGAGAGGTGGCATCGGTCACTTGAGGGATTCCCGAAAGGTCTCGAATTCCGCCTCGTCCATCTCCACGAGGTGCCGCGCCTCGGGAAACCTCCCCTCGCGGACGTCGGCGACATATTCCCGGAAGGCGGCGATGCGTTCCTCCTGGAGACGGCGGTATTCGGCGAGAAAATTCCGGTAGGCCTTGGCGTGCCGGGGGAGCCGTTCGTCGTATTCGCCGAGGAGGTCGTCGGAAAAGAGGAACTGGGTGTCGCATCCGGTCCCGGATCCGAGCGCCATCAGAATGAGCGAGGTATTCTGGGAAAGAAAGGTGGCGAGCCGGTGTGGCACCACCTCGAGTTCGGCGGCATAGGCTCCGGCGTTTTCGAGTTCCTTCATTTTCCCGTAGAGGATGCGGGCCTCTTCGGCCGTTTTTCCAATGGCGCGGTAATCCGTCCAGGTGACGTGGCGGGGGATCAATCCGAGGTGGCCTACGACAGGAATGCCCTCGCGTGCCATGCCTTCGATGATCCAAGGGCTGGCCGAGCAGTAGACGGAGCTCGCCCCGAGTTCGAGCGCGCGGAAGCCGACGCGGATCGCCTCCTCCCGCGAACTCAGGCCATGCGGGGTCGAGCCGGAAAGAAAGCTGGTGGGAGCGGCGGCGACGAGGAGGGGGAGCCGGCTCTGTGCCTCCGGGGTGTCGAAGGGGCAGCTCATCAGATCGACTCCGGCCGCTTCGGCGGCGGCGGCTTCCTCCGGGGACTTCACGTGGATGTGGGTGAGCACGCGTTTGCCTTTGAGTTGGCGCAGTTCGTGGACGGTGTATCTCTTGCGGGGACGGAGCATGATGCCATCGAGCATAGCGGGGGTGCGGTGGATTTGTAAAAGGCAAATCTCGGCGACGGCGATCGCATTTTCAGGGGAAAGGTCGGTTTTTCATTCGACGATCGAGTCAAGGCTGGCTAGGATCGCGGCATGAATCTCCGGACTCTTTGCCTTTTTCTCGCCTTGGCGGTGACCTCTTCCTTCTTCGCCAGTTGTGAATCGATGTCGACGGACCCGGCACCCGGGGGGATCACCGGCTACAGCACGGGGATGAATCCCCAGGCCATCCGGGAATGGCAGGATCGCTCGATCCGGCAACTCGCCTACTGAAAACTTCTATAATTTCTAGACTTTTCGGAGGTCTTAAGCGAAACTCCACGCAGTTTCGCCATGTCGCCGCAGTTTTTGTTTGATGTCTTCCTCCCGGTGATGGCGTTTGCCATCGGGGCTTGTATCGGATCGTTCCTGAACGTGGTCATTTACCGCGTGCCGAACGGGTTGAGCGTGAACGAACCCCGGCGCTCCTTCTGTCCGACGTGCAAGACTCAGATCCCGATCTGGTTGAATATCCCGCTCTTCACCTGGCTGATGTTGAGGGGAAAATGCAAATGGTGCCACTCGCCGATCGCCTTTCGTTATTTTCTTGTCGAGCTTCTCACGGCGATTTGTTTTCTCGCCCTTTTCAAGCATGGGATCGCCCCTTATGACCTCCAGGGGGTGGTGGCGCTGTGGATTTTCGCGGCTCTGCTGATCGCCGCGACTTTCATCGATTTCGACCATTTCATCATCCCGGATTCGATCACGATCGGGGGCACGGTGGTAGGCTTGATCGCGAGTTTTGCGGTACCGGCCTTGCATGGTCCCACGCTGAACTGGTGGCAGGGCGGTCTCCAGGGAGTGATCGGGGCGGCGGTTGGCTTTGGATTCCTCTGGCTCATCGTGCTGATGGGCAAGATGATGTTCGGGAAGATCCATCATCGCTGGGAGGAGCCCGTCGACTTTGAAATCTCCCAACCCGACGGGGAAGACTCTCCCATCTATATCAAACTGGGCGAGCACACCTACCAATGGGAAGACGTGTTTTTCCGCAAATGGGATCGGCTCGAACTCGACACGAAGGAGCTCGCTTTTGACGATGAGCCGAAGGAATTCCAGACCTTCCGCGTGCTCGGTGATGCGCTCGAGCTCGACGGTGCCCGGGTCGAGATCGAGTCGGTGAAAAAGGTCAGCGGCAGGATCACCTCGGCCGTCGTGCCGCGCGAGGCCATGGGGTTCGGAGATGTGAAGTTCATGGCCATGATCGGGGCCTTCCTCGGCTGGCAGGCCGCCATTTTCACCATTTTCGCCGCCTCGGTCGCCGGTGCCATCATCGGGCTGCTCCAGAAGAGTCTTTTCCGCGAGCAGTGGTCGCGCCCGCTGCCTTTCGGCCCTTACCTCGCACTCGGGGCCTTTCTGTGGGTTTTCACCGGGCCGGCGATCTGGTTCTGGTATCTGGCGATGCTCCGCGGCGCTCTTGGCCGAGGCTGAACGGTGTTTGGCGGATCGCGGATTCCGTGAAACCTTCTTCCCATGCTCGTTCACGGCCAACCTTATCGCACCGTCTGGCTCGAAGCCGGGGGGGAGTCGGTGGAGATCATCGATCAGACCCTCTTGCCTTTTGCCTTCAAGACGGTGCGGTTGCATTCGACGGCCGAAGTCTGCCACGCCATCCGGGAAATGTGGGTGCGCGGGGCCGGCTGCATCGGTGCGACCGCCGCGCACGGGATGTATCTCGCGGCGCGGGAGTGCGAGCGTGATGGACTCCGGGGCGGTTCCTTCGACCGCGCCCTGCGGGAAAAAGGGCGTGAACTCTGCGCGACCCGGCCGACGGCGGTGAATCTCGCTTGGGCGGTGGAGCGGCAGCTCGCGGCCGTGGCCTTGGTCGATTCCGGGGTGGATAAAGTCACGGTGGCCCGTGAAATGGCGCGCGAGATCGCCGATGAAGACGCCGACTTCTGCCGGCGTATCGGGGAGCATGGACTGGATCTGATTCGTGGAGTTTTTGAAGCAAAGGGTGGAAAATCGCCGGTCAACGTGTTGACCCACTGCAATGCAGGTTGGCTGGCTTTTGTCGATCATGGCTCCGCCACCGCCCCCATCTACGCGGCGCAGGCCGCCGGCATCCCGGTGCATGTCTGGGTTGATGAGACGCGGCCGCGGAACCAAGGCGCGCGCCTCACGGCTTGGGAACTGGGACAACAAGGCGTGCCCCACACCGTGATCGTCGACAATGTCGGCGGCCACCTGATGCAACATGGGAAAGTAGATCTAGTCATCACCGGCACCGACCGCACCACCTACACCGGTGACGTCGCGAACAAGATCGGCACGTATTTGAAAGCCCTCGCGGCTCAGGACAATGGCGTGCCGTTTTACGTGGCCCTCCCGTCTTCCACCTTCGATTGGGAAATCGCCGATGGCCTTGCCGGGATTCCCATCGAGGAGCGGGGAGGGGACGAGGTCGCGAAGATCGCGGGGCTCGCGAATGACACGGAGATCGAGGTGAATCTGGTTGCGAAAGGGACACCCGTGGCGAACTTTGCCTTCGACGTGACGCCCGCGCGGCTCGTCACCGGGCTGATCACGGAACGCGGGGTATGTCCCGCGAGCGAAGCGGGCATCCGTTCGCTCTTTCCGGAGAAAGCCCCGTCGATTGCCCGCGTCTGATCCCTCCCGCAATGCCTGTCAAAATCGATCCCCAACTGCATCAGGAGCGCAAGCCTTCCTGGATCCGCGTGCGGCTCCCGAACAACCCCGTTTTCTGGGATACCAAAGGCCTGATCGACGATCTCAAGCTCGTCACCGTTTGCGAAGAAGCCCAATGCCCGAACCGATGGGAGTGCTGGGGGCAGGGGACGGCGACACTGATGATCGCCGGCGACCGATGCACCCGGGCCTGCGGATTCTGTGCCGTGGATACGCGTCGCCCCTTGCCGCTCGAGGCGGATGAGCCCGATCGGGTCGCCGAGGCCGTGTCCCGGATGAAGCTGAACCACGTCGTCATCACCGCCGTGGCGCGGGACGACCTCCCGGACGGTGGTGCCTGCCATTTCGCCAACGTCATTTACAAGGTGCGCGAGCGGAATCCGCAGACGGTCATCGAGGTGTTGGTGCCCGACTTCATCGGCCGGGACGATTCGCTCTGGATCGTGGTCGAGGCGGCGCCCGCCATCTTCAATCACAATCTCGAGACGGTCGAGCGCCTCACGCCGGTGGTGCGGTCGAAGGCGGAGTATTGGCGGTCCCTGAAGGTGCTGCTCACGGCACGCGAGATGGCCGAAAAAATGGGGCGTCGGTGCGCGACCAAAAGCGGGATCATGCTGGGACTCGGCGAACGGGAAGACGAAGTGCTGAAGGCGATGGACGATCTGCGTGATCACCGCGTCACCGTGTTGACCTTGGGTCAATACCTGCGTCCTTCCCCGAAACACCTCCCCGTGGTCGAATACATCGATCCTTCCGTGTTCGACCGTTATCGCGAGATCGCTCTGGAAAAGGGCTTCCGCCACGTCGCCTCGGGGCCGCTCGTGCGCAGCTCTTATCACGCCGCCGACTTCAAGCCCGAGCTCGATCCGCTGGCATGACCGGGGGGCTGCTCTGGTCTCGACCTGCATTCAGCCCCACTCAAAAAAGGCGCTCTGCGCGGGTCAAGGCCGAATGGGATCACGATGCAGTCGCATTTCCTGGACGGTGCAGACGTCGGATCGCCCGTCGCCAGCCAAGGTGGGCGTCTGCAGCGGCAGTCGGGTCGCCATCGGAGCGGGCGGTGAGTAAGAATGATTCCGACGGTTCGAAAGGCAGCTTCGAGCTTTCGGATCTCCAGATTCCGTGTTTCTCTCGTCGGGTCTTCCTTGATACGAGCGTTTATCATTTGAACAACTCGATTGGTCCGGTTGTTCATGTAGAATGAATTCGTCCAAGCGTGATCCTCTCGATTGCCTGTCACGGACGTTTCCCCACGGCGCACACGACGAGATCGGCTTCGTTGTCGGTTCGCGACGTGACGGTGAGCTTTGCTTTGTAATTCGAGCTGCGCGTCTTGAATTTGCGTTCTCCTTTCGCCTGCATCTGAAGGATCGTGGCTTGTCCCGCGTTGAGATCCTGCAAGGTGTAGGTGCCTACGGTCACTTGGGCGGTGACGTTGGTGCCCGTCGGATCGAGGAAGGAAAGACGGATGTAGCGATTGCCCGCAGCACCGGAGAGACCCAGGTCATCGGGGGTGTCGCCATCGTTTTCCAGTTTCACGTAGGCTTTGGTTTTCTTCACCCCGGAAACGAGGATGCTCGCCTTTTGGCTGGCTCCGGTCAGATTGTAAATGCCGTTCCCTTTGAAAAGGGTGGGTTTAGTACCGATCTGAGCGTCGGGCTGGAAACGATCGGTCTCAAAACGCACGACGCGGGCGTTGCCGGTATCGGCGACCCAGAGGCGGTTTTCTCCGTCCGCCCAAAGTCCGTCCAGGAGATCCAGACTGCGATCGAGGGAGAGCGGGAGCTGGGTCTCAAGATCCGGCTGGCCGAGGACGCCGTCGGCGGCGCCTCCGTCGCCTTTGCCGGCGGCATTCTGATAAAGGAGGATGCGATCATTCCCTTGGTCGCCGACAAACAGGGTTCCGAGAGAATTGATCGTCACGCCGACCGGGGTGTTCATCCCGAGGGTGCCGGCGGCGGCGATCGCTTCCGTATCGAGGAGTTGGCCGAGGACGGTATCGGCATTGCGGCCGTTGGCGCCGAGATCCGCGTTTTTGAAGACAAGGACGCGGTGATTTCCAGAATCAGCCACGTAAAGATTTCCCGCCAGATCGACGGCGAGCCCCCTGGGGCCTGACAACCCGCCTCGGGTGGTCGCGGGCGCGACGGCGACGAAGTCGACCTGGCCGAGGACGGTGTCGGCGTTCGCTCCATTGGTTTTCGAGGCGGCGTTGGCGAATCGGCTGATTCGATTCAGATCGGGACTCGAAACCCAGAGGGCTCCGGTGACACTGAGAAAAAGCGAGGCCGGCAGTCCGAGTCCGTTTTGTCCCGTGTTGGCATCCATCGTCGCAAACGTCGTCTGACCGAGGACTCCGTTCGCATTGGCTCCGTTGGCAAGGGTGGAGGCGGCATCGAAACGAAGGACGCGGCGATCATCGAGCACCCAGAGGCGTCCGGCCTCATCGCAGCAGATCGCGCGGACTTTGGAAAACCGGCTCTGGGAAACGGTGGCGGCGGTGATCGTGAAGTTCGGTTGGCCGAGGACGGCTTCGGCCGAGGCACCATTGGTGAGCGCGGCGGTGGAGCCGTACCGGAGGACGCGGTTGTTGCCATAGTCGGCGACAAAAACCTTCCCCGAGGTGGGGTCGACGGCGACGGCGGCCGGATCGGAAAGAGTGGAGACCGATGCCACGCCACCCCGGTTGTCCCCCGCGGTACTCGTGATCCCTACCTGTCCCAATTGGGAGGCGGCTGCTTTTCCATTGCTGAATCTTGACGATTGTCCTGCCCCGGCCGGGAGCAGGGCGGTGAATGCGAGGGCCGCCGCCAGTGATAGAGAAGGAAGAAAAGTGCCTTTCATGGATCCGACGCGAACGGTCCGTCCAAGTCCACGAAAGTCAATCAACCGGGGAGGCGGTAAGAACGGTTGGGCCCGGCAATGACAAGATCCTTGAAAGCCCCGCGTTGATTCCCGCGTAAAAAGTGCTCGGGTGCCGGATCAGCGGTTGAAATCGCAGTGAAATCACGCAAGATCTGATAATTATCAAATGTTAAATAATTCCGGAAAACGCTTGGTGATCGCGTGCGGAGGCACCGGGGGACATCTTTTCCCCGGCATCGCCGTGGCCGAGGCATGGACGGCCGGCGGCGGAGAAGCCCTGCTACTGATCTCGGAAAAGCAGATCGATACTCTCGCCACCGAAGGATACGGTCATCTCCGGTTCGAGCGCATGCCCTCGATCGCGATGCCGGGGCTGTTTTCGTTGAAGATGCCGGGGTTCCTCCTCGCTTTCCTGCGATCCTTCGGAAACTGCCGGAAGCTGCTGCGCGACTACGGTGCCCATGCCGTGCTCGGGATGGGGGGGTTCACCTCGGCTGCGCCGCTTGCGGCGGGAAAATGGATGGGGCTGCCGACCTTCATCCACGAATCGAACGCCATCCCGGGGAAGGCGAATCGTCTCAATGCAAGGTTTTCCATCGCCGTGCTCGTGGGCTTTGAAGCTTGTGCGCGTCATTTTGGATCAGGCAAACGAGTCGAAGTGGTCGGCACACCGCTGCGCCCATCCGTCGCAAAACGGCCGAGTCGCGAAGAGGGGCTCGCCTTCTTTGGTCTGCAGCCGGGGAAAAAGACCCTCATGGTCATGGGGGGCAGCCAAGGCGCGCGGCGGGTGAACGAGCTGGTCGCCGCCTCGCTTGCCGTCTTCGAGGCCGCGGGCATCCAGGTCCTGCACATCAGCGGGCCCGGTGATTTCGATCTGGTGAAGCCTGCCTACGAACAACATCCCGGGGCGGGGGAATTGCGGAGCTTTTGCTCCGAGATGCAGTTCGCCCTCGCCGCGGCCGACCTCGCCATTTGCCGTTCAGGGGCGTCCACCTTGACCGAACTCGGATACTACCGTCTGCCGTCGGTGCTGATTCCGTATCCCTTCGCCGCCGAGGATCACCAGACGCGCAATGCCGAGATCTTCTCCGGTCCGGGTGCCACCGAACTCTGGCCTCAGGGCGATCTGAATGAATCCAATTTTGCTGGTAAAATCCTTTCCCTGATCCATGACGAAGAACGGCTTGCGCGAATGTCCGAGGCGGCCGGTCGGCTCGCTCTGGAAGATGCCTCGGGCCGTGTCTGTGAGGTGATCAAAGGGAGTCTGAAGTGAGTCGTTTTCATGAGTGATCTTTGTAAAACCTGGGGCGAGCGATTCGCCAAACGCGACGAGCCCGTGCGCGTCCATCTGATCGGCGTGGCCGGCTCGGGCATGAGCGGTCTCGCTTCGCTGCTGCTTGGCCTCGGCCATCGCGTTTCGGGATCGGACAAGGTGACTTCCCGCGAGACCGAACGACTCGAGAAGGCCGGTCTACAATTTTCCAGTCCTCATTCCGCCGAGGCGGTCGTGGGCACGGATGTGGTGATCTACTCCAGCGCCATCAAGCCGGGCAATGCCTCCTACGATGAAGCGGTCAAACGGGGGATCCCGCTCTTGCGCCGGGCGGAGGCGCTCTCGGCGATCATGCTGGGCAAGAAGGGGATCGTCGTTGCCGGGACGCATGGGAAAACCACCACCTCTTCCCTCGCGGCGCACGTCCTTCGGGTGGGCGGGAAAGCTCCCTCGCACTATGTCGGCGCGGAGATCCCGATTCTCGGCACGAATGCGAATTGGGAGGAGAAAGGAGAGTGGTTCGTGGCCGAGGGCGACGAAAGCGACGGCACCCTCGTCAATTTCCATCCCGAGCACGCCATCCTCCTGAATGTGGAGGCCGAGCACCTCGACTTTTACGACGGCATCGACGCGATCTGCGCGGTCTTCGGCCAATACTGCGATCAGACGAGCGGCAAAATCATCTACTGCGGCGAGGATGCCAACGCCCGCCGTGTCTGCCAGGACCGGCCCAATGCGATCAGCTACGGGTGGAATCGCGATCTCGATGTCTCCGCCTGCGATCTTTCCCCGCGTGGAGCGGGGACGGAGTTCACGGTGCGCCGCAAGGGCGAGGAGATCGGACGCGTCTTTCTCGGAATCCCCGGGCGGCACAACGTCCTCAATTCCTTGGCTGTGATCGCCCTCGCCTTGGAGACGGGGGTGGCTTTCGACCGCATCGACGAAGCCCTCGGATCGTTCCGTGGGGCGAAGCGTCGCTTCGAGCTGAAGCGCCACAGCGACCGTGTCACCATCGTGGACGATTACGGCCATCACCCCTCCGAAATCGCCGCGACGATCCAGACAGCCCGCTCCCAGCATGCCGGCCGGCTCGTCGTCGTGTTCCAACCGCACCGCTACACCCGCACGCAGTTGCTGCGGGATGAGTTCGGCCGTTGTTTTGAAGGGGTCGATGAACTCTGGGTCACCGACGTCTACGCCGCAAGCGAGCCGCCCATCCCGGGGGTCTCGGGGCAGACCATCGTCGATGCCGTCCTCGAAAACGGTGAGGTCGAAAAGGTGACTTTTCATCCCGATCTCGCCACCTTGCACCTCGCCGTCGGGCAAAAGCTCGAGCCGGGAGATTGGCTGATCACCCTCGGGGCAGGCAACGTCCACGAAATCGGGACTCGTCTGGCCAAGGATCTCGGCACTCTCGACCGTCTCCGCGAGGTGCTTGGTGAATCGGAGGGTGTTTTGAAGCTTTACGAGCCGATGCGCCGTCACACGACCATGAAAGTCGGTGGTCCTGCCCAATTCTGGATCGAACCGACCACGGTGGACGGGCTCGCCCGTGTCGTGAAGCACTGCGCCGAGGGCGGTATGCCGCTGCGGGTGGTCGGTCGTGGCTCGAATCTGCTCGTCCGCGATGGAGGCATCCCCGGCGTGGTGATGAATCCGGTGAAAGGGGAATTCGGCGAAATCAGCGTCGAGGGCAACACGATCCGCGCCGGTGCGGGGGTGAAGTTCAAAGCGCTCGCCGCCGCCGCCCAGTCGGCCGGGCTCGGGGATTTCGAGTGGATGGAGGGCATCCCTGGCAACGTCGGCGGCAGCCTGCGGATGAATGCCGGCGCGATGGGTTGGGAGACTTTCGACCAGGTCGTCAGCGTGAAAATGGTCGATGCCCAGGGGGCCGTTTTTGAAAAACCCGTCTCCGAGATCCGCCATTATTACCGCCACGTCCCGGAACTGGCCCACAATGTCGCCGTCTCCGCCGTTTTCAAAGGTACCCCTGCCTCCGATGATGAAATCGCGGTGCGGATGAATGCCTCGAAGGACAAACGCAAGAGCTCCCAGCCCGTCGCCGCGAGCGCCGGATGCGTCTTCAAGAATCCCGGGCCAATCGGGGCCGGTCAGCTCGTCGATGAGATGGGCCTGAAGAACACCGCCAAGGGCAGCGCCAAGGTCAGCGAAGTGCACGGGAATTTCATCGTCAACGAAGGCGGTGCGACTGCGAAGGAAGTGCTCGACCTGATCGCCGAAATCAAAGCCGTCGCCCTCAAAGAGCGCGGCATCGAGCTTGAAACCGAAGTGCAGATCATCGGCCAGGACGAGCCGGTGTGAACCCTGTCGGGTGGCGGACGCGACCCTCTCTGCTGACAAATCCCGCATTGCGAAACTTGGTAAAAACCCTAACCTATTTTCCCATGGCTACTCTGCTCGAGGTCGAAGAACAAGCCCTGCTGCTCCCTGAAGACCAGAGGGCCCGATTGGCGGCGCACCTGTTGGATTCGCTGCCTGCGGTTTTGCACGACGAGGACGCGGGTGTGGCGGAAGCGCTCCGGAGGGATGCTGAACTGGAGGCAGATCCCTCCTCGGGCATGACCTTGGAAGCGTTCAAAGCAGCCTTCGGCCGCTGATGGAGCGCGAGATCATTTTCCACAGGCTGGTACAGCGCGACATGGACGCCATCCTGCGTTATTACCGCGAAGAGGCGACTTCCTCGGTGGCGGACCGGTTCTTTGAAACATTTCTGCATTTCGCGGAAAAAGCGCGAGAGACTCCGCGTCTCTTTCATCCAGCCTCCGGGATCTTGCGACGCGCGAACCTTCCCGGTTTTCCTTATCACTTCCTCTTCCGCGAGACGCCAGGCGGGATCCGGGTGCTGGTTTTGCGACACGATCGCCGCCATCCCTCCTTTGGACTCAACCGTCTCTGAACCTCCTCTCTGAATCATTTCCCCAACTGCCATGCATCCTCTCAACACCCTGCACATCGCCGTCCTCGCGGGCGGCCCCGGATCGGAACGTGAAGTCTCGCTTGCGTCGGCGAAGGGGGTCGTCGGTGCGCTGGAGGGCCGGGTCGGCAAGGTGACTCTCGTCGACGTCCACGGACCGGACTTCGAACTGCCCGCCGGGACCGACCTCGGGTTCAACGTGATCCACGGCACCTTTGGTGAAGACGGCCAGCTCCAGGCGGAGATGGAGCGACGCGGCATTCCCTACACCGGAGCGCGGCGGGTCAGCTCGGAGACCGCCTTCGACAAGGTGCTGAGCAAACAGCGCTTTCTCGATGCCGGGGTCATCACGCCCGCCTCGGAGGTGATCTACGCCTCGAAGTCCGACCAGTCGTCCGCCGCGATCGGCATTCCCTGTGTCGTCAAGCCGCCGCGCGAGGGCTCGAGTGTAGGGGTGCATCTGGTGCGTTCGGCGGATCAGTGGCCCGCAGCCTTTGCGGATGCCGCGAAATACTCGGACGATCTGCTCGTTGAGGAACTCATTTCCGGAAAAGAGCTGACCGTCGGCATCGTCGGCGACCAAGTGCTGCCGGTGATCCACATCCAGCCGCGTTCCGGCTTCTACGACATCTCGAACAAGTATCCCTGGATGACCGGGCAGGGGGGCACGGACTATTTCTGCCCGGCCGACCTGCCCGAAGCGGTAACGCAAGCGGTTCAGGCGGAGGCACTCAAGGCGCACCGCTCGCTCGGCATCGAGGTCTACTCGCGGGTGGATGTGCTCCTGCGCGAATCCGATTCGAAACCCTTTGTGCTCGAAGTGAACACGATCCCGGGCATGACCCAGAGCAGTCTGCTGCCCAAAGCGGCTGCCGCGGTCGGGATCGATTACGCCAATCTCTGTTTGAAAATTATTGAACTTTCGCTAGAGTTTAACTAATGCGAAAGAAATCAAAGCGAGGCAATGCCCGGAAGTTTCGATTCAAACAGCTTTTCGCTCGTCGTCGCGCCGATGACGAGACGGAATGGTTCAAGTTTGATGACGAGCCCGCGGCGGCCAAGCTGAGTCCGCGACGGAGGATCCGTCGGAGGCTCCTTGCCACCAAGCTGGCGGCTTTTGCGTGTTTCTCCGTCAGTATTCCGGTGGCGATCCAGTGGGGATACGGAGAGGTGTTTTTCAAGAACGAGGAATTCGTTCTCAAGACCCTGCAGATCCAGACGGACGGCATCCTGAGTGTGAGCCGTCTCGCGGAGATCGCCAACGTGGCCCCCGGGATGAACCTGATGGACCTCGATCTGGGCCAGATCCAGCAGCAAATCGAGACTTTGCCGCAGGTGGAGAAGGCCACCGTCACCCGCGAGTTGCCAGAGCGTCTGCATCTCGCGATCCGTGAGCGGATCCCGGTGGCTTGGCTCTCGATTCCTCCCTTGGGTGTCCGCCCTTGGGATATGGAGCGGGGTTTTCTCCTCGATGAGGAGGGACACCTCTTCCGTTGCCTGGATTTGAACGATGGGATGAAATCGCTGCCGGTCGTGGAGTCTTTCCAGATGACAGAGCCAGTGGAGGGCACCCAGGTGGAATCCGAAGGGGTCCTGGCAGGGCTTCAACTGATCCTGGAGAGCGAAAAACGTTTTGTGGAGGACGGCTTGGCCGTGCGCCAGGTGAAGGTCCGCGACGAATGGGCGGTGGAGTGCGATTACAACACCAACCTGAAGGTGATTTTCGGGGTCTACGATTACCAGCGCGGGTTGGAGGATTTCTCCCTGATTCTCGATCGAATGGCGGAATCGGGGCGCGAACTCGCCTCCGTCAACGTGGCGGCTGAGAAAAACATCCCGGTGACGTTCGTGGCAGCGGCCGTGCCTGGCATCACCTCTACCGCCTCGCCGCGATCTTCGGCAGCGGCTCCGGTCGAGATGGCTCCGGCCTCCGCTCCGCCAGCGCCGGCTACGGTTGACACGGTCGATCAGGAAAAACACTTGCGATCCATTCTGCGGGGCGGGTAAGCTCGCCTTTTGACTCAGACCTCATCCTCGGATAGCCCCACATCTTATGGCTGCATCGAACATCTACGTCGGGTTGGAGATCGGGACATCAAAAGTCTGCATGGTGGTCGGCGAGGTTCGCGGCGACGGTGCCATCAAGATTCTCGGAGTCGGGCAGCACCCCTCCGCCGGCGTTCGGAAAGGGGAGATCGTCGACCCGGAGACGGTCCAGACGTGTCTCCACGACGCCCTCATGCGGGCGGAGGAACGAAGCAATGTCGAGGTGAACACGGTCTTTCTCGCGGTCACGGGGTCGCACGTGCAGAGTCTCAACAACCGCGGGACGATCCGCGTGGCGGACGAGCAGATGGAGATCACCCCGGAAGACCTCGAGGAGGTGAAGAAAATCGCCCGTGACGTCCCGTTGCCAAAGGAAAACGGCTACATCCATTCCATCATCCAGCATTATTATGTGGACGGGCAGGATAAAATCCCCAACCCGGTCGGTATGCTTGGGCAGAAGCTGGAGGCGGATTATCACATCATTCACGGGGTAAAGACCCGCATCCAGAACGCGATCAAGTGCGTGCGCGAAGTGCCTCTTGAGGTGGAAGACATCGTCTTTTCGCCTGTTGCCGCCGCGCAGGTGGTGCTGAACCGCGAAGCCAAGAACGAAGGGGCTCTCCTCATCGATATCGGTGGTGGCACCACGGACTACATTTGCTTTATCGACGGCGCGGTCGTCGCCTCGGGCTGCGTCCCGATCGGTGGCGATCACATCACGAACGACATCGCCCTCGTGCTGAAGATCCCGCTGGCGCGTGCGGAGAAACTGAAGGTCAATCACGGGAGCGCCTCGCTCCGCGGCATGATTGATGTCGATATCACCGTGGAAGGCGAGTCGGGAAAGAAGGTCAGCCAGGAGTTGCTGAATCAGATCATGAACGCGCGGGTGACCGAGTTGCTCTCCGTCGTCCACGAACCGCTCGCCAAAGCGGGGTATCTGAGTCGCCTCGGGAAGGGGATTTTTCTCACCGGTGGTTCAAGTTTGATGAAGGGAATTGCAGATTTGACCGAAGAAATTTTTGGAATTCCTGTCCAAAAATCCGGCTCTGCGGCCATGTCAGGGCCCTCCACGCTCTTTGAAAACCCCCAGTATGCGACGCCGGTGGGTCTAATTCGATACGCCCAACTCCTTGATGAACAAAAGCCCAAGAGGGGGGCATTCTCCAAATTGGGTGAAAAGTTGGAGAAGATTTTCGGTGGGGGAAAGTAACATTTTAAAGGTTACTTCTAAAAGATTGACAATCTTTGTCGTTCAACCAAACTGGAGTGAACCCCATGATTGAATACCACCAAGCGGAACAGGGCGAATTTTCCGACACCTCGGAATTTGGCGTGAAAGTGATCGGGATCGGCGGAGCCGGTGCCAACGTTCTTGACCGGATGGCGCTCGAAGGCAGCGATGACGCCGAGTTGCTCACGTTGAATACGGACGTGAGGGCTTTATCGACGTCCGTCTCGAGTCAGAAAATCCAGTTGGGAGCCACGCTCCTCAAGGGGATGGGCACGGGCGGTGATCCGACCCTCGGAAAGCAGGCGGCGATCGAGGCGGTTGACGAGATCCGCAAGGCGGTCCGCAGCAGCAAGATGGTTTTTGTTTGTGTCGGTCTCGGTGGGGGGACCGGTTCCGGGGCCGCTCCGGAAGTTTGCCGGATCGCCCGCGAGGAGGGTGTTTTTCTCGTCGTTTTCGCTACGATGCCTTTCAGCTTTGAAGGGGAGCGCCGCATGGGCCAGGCCCGCACCGCCTTGGAGCAGATTTCGCGCTACGCCAACGCGGTGATCACGTTCGACAACGACCGCATGGGGGAACTCATCGTGCCGAAAGATGGCGTCGCCCAAGCCTTTGCTGCCGCTGACAAGATCATCAGCCAGAGCATCCGCGCGACGATGAACGTGGTTTTCCGTCCGGGCATCATCCGCATCGGTATGGACGATCTCCTTTCCGCACTCGATGCGGACGATTCCCGTTGCCTCTTCGGATACGGTGTCGCCAAGGGGGACAATCGCTCCCACGAAGCGCTGGAGCAAGCCCTGAAATGCCCGCTCCTCGACCGGGGCAAGCTTCTCAACGAAGCGCGTTCCGTGCTGGTGCAGGTCGCCGGCGGGGATACGATGACGCTCTTCGAAGTCCAGCTCGTGATGGAAGAGGTCGCCAAGCACGTCGGCAAGCAGACGCAGATTCTCTTCGGCACGGGTACCGACAAGCGCCTTGGAAACAGCCTCACGGTGACGATCATCAGCTCCATCGCGGGGCCTGCCGCTTCGTCGATGCGAGCGGCGCAAGCGGAGGAGGAGAGCGCCGCACCGGCGATCAGCCTCGGTATGGCACCTGCATCACAACCCGAGCTGACCCAGCCGATCCGACCGGTGGCAATTGCCGCCGCGCCGGTCGCGCCAGTTCCTGCTCCGATTCCTCCGGTGGAAGAGTATGAGCCGGAGCCGGAGATGGTTGTCGAGGAAGCCCCTGTTTTTGAGCCGGAGCCCGTCGATGACGCTTCCGTCTTTGAGCCGCTCGAGGAATTCGAGGAGGTCGTCGCGGAAGAAGAAGTGGCCGTGCCCTCCTACGCTCCCGATCCGGTGCCACCGTTGCATCGTGCTCCGGTATTCCAGGCCGACCCCGATGAGGTGCCGGAATTGGTGAATCCCATCGCCCGCGCCATGGCGGTTCCCGCCGAGCCCGCGCCGCTTTCACCGCCTCCCTTCCCGCCGCAATCCCACACCAACGAAGTGGCCCGGGTTGAGGCGCTGACGGAATCTTCGCAGAAAATCACCCTGACCCGTGTTGTCGGTTCGGGCAATACCGGTCGCATCAAGACCCGTGATCCCTTGGCTCCCGCCTTGGATGGTCCGGTCCTCCCGCCCGCAAAGCCACCGGTGATCCCTTCCCATGATGCCGCGGCCGCGGAACTCAGTGAAGAGGCCCGCCAGCAGCAGGAACTCCTGCAGCTCGATCCGGTGGCCGGTCGCGGACGTTTCGCAAAGACCGATCCGACGATCGTGGACGGTGAAGACCTCGACGTTCCGACCTTTCTGCGCAAGAAGCGTTGATCCCGTGCCGCTGCGTGGGCAGTGCGGTGGACCATCAACCTTCGCCGCTGCCGATCGACACGATCGGGCCGAGATGTTTCGGTTGGCTCCCGACGAGCTTGAGTTCACCAAGAGTTTTGACGCGGGCCAGTTTTTCCCGGATCACCATACGGATCGCCTGTCGTCCTCGGAAGTCGGGGGCGTTCAGTCCATAAGCTTCGATTCCATGATGGCGTGCGATGGCGACGGCGCGTTCATTGTGAAAGGCCTGGGAGACGACAAGGTATCGTGATTGCTCGAAGACCTCTTTCGCCCGCAGTACGGAATCGAGGGTGTCAAAGCCGGCGTAGTCTCTGACGATGGCCGGCTCCGGCACCCCGAGGGCGACGAGGGCTTCCTTCATCGCGGTCGGCTCATCGTAACCGGCGTCGCGATTGTCTCCGCTGACCAGGAGGTAGCGGCATTTCCCCGCGTGGTAGAGACCGGCCGCCGCTTTCATGCGGGAGGTGAAGTAGAAGTTGGGCCGACCGCTTGCGACTTCGGGGGAACAGCCGAGGACGAGGGCAACCGTTACCGGAGGGCAAGAGTCGTGATCGTCGAATAGAAATTCCCGGGACGAGCGTTTCACCCATCGATCACTCAGGAAAACGAGGGAAGCCAACGTGAAGAACGAAACGCTCGCAAAACCAAGGAGACGGATGAAAGGTCGGTGTCGTCTGAAAGCCATGCCGGGGAATACGACATCCCCGCCTCCGATCTTTCAGAGGATCGCGGGCGGTTATTCGCCCCGGACATCGTCCGAACCCTCGGCGCTGCTCAGGAAATCATTGGCGAGGGCGACGAGATCCTCGCCGGTGCTCAGATAACGTTGCCGGTATTCGGAGACAGCGTCGGTATTGCTGGTGAGGAAGGCATCCAGACCACTCTCAAAGGCGGAGCTTTCGCTGCGCGCCCATTGCAGGAACTCGGCCACGCACCGGTGGCTCGATCCGGCTCCGATGGCATTGAGGGAGTCCCGAAAGCGCGTGGCGTGGTCCCAATCGAGTTCGGAAACCAGAAACTCGACGCCCCGGCCACGGATGGCGGTATCGATTTGCTCGATTTCCTCGATCTTGATGTCGCGGGGGTTGTAGGGAGCGCAGGCGATGAGTTCCTCGATCAACTCGTCGCGGTTCTTGATGTCCTTCAGCTTCTTTTTGGGGAGGAACATCTCACCGTCCGCACCATGATCGAGGAGGAAACGGATGATCGAGCGGTTGCGGTTCACAATGGCAAGAAACAGAGGTGCGCCGGAGCGGAAATTGACATCGGCCCCGTCCTCGAGAGCCTCGCGGGCGTCGTCGAGGGCGCCGACGGTGCAAGCCAGTTCCAAGGTGCGGTTCGCGATCGGATCACTCATGGGAAACAAAAATAAGCGGCAGAAATTCTAGTAATTCACGAAAATTAACACAACCCGAAAGCGTTGGCAATCCCGATCATTGACCGGCCTCACGGTATCGGAGCAGACCTTGCACGATCTCTTCGGCGACGATCTGGCGGAACCATTCGGCTCCGCAGCGCTGGCATTCCCAGCGGTTCGTGAGGAATCCGCACTCCACGAGGATGCCGGTGACGGGCGCGAGTTCCAGCACCTTGAGGCGCTCCGGCCGGAAGCCGCGATTGCGGGTCACGAGACGGCGTCCGAGTTCGCTCTGGACATAGCTGGCCAATTCACGGCCTTTTTCGCTGCCGGGCCAGTAGAGCGTCTCCGTCCCGCTGATGCTGCGATCGGCGTGAGCGTTGAAATGCAGGCTGAGAAGGATCGTGTCGGGGGAGTTCGCCGCGACAGCGCTGCGATCGGCGAGTTCCACATAGACATCCTCCCGGCGGGTCATTTCCACTTCGATGCCTTTGCCGACGAGGAGCTTCTCGATCCGTTTGGCGATATCGAGGGTCAGTTCCTTTTCCACCAGCCCGAAACCAATTGATCCGGGATCCTTTCCTCCATGCCCGGGATCGATCACGACCTTGTTGAAGACTTCCCCGCCATGGACCATGACCGTGACGAGGGACCCCGTCACGATGATCAACAAAATGGATGGGAGCGACCAACGCATTTGGGGGAGAGTAGCGAAGGAATCCTTTCCTGTCGAGAAGGTGATTAAGTTTTCTTAAGTATTTTTTCTCAGACCTTGATTCCGCGAAGGCTGAACCAACGGATGACGACGGTGAGGAGGCATCCTGCGATCACTGTCACGAGGGTGATTTCGGGAAGATCGCGGCCGGGAACGCCGGTCGAGACTCCGCCGAGAATCAATGCGGCGGCGATGGAGAGAACGAAAAGCCGTTGGGTCCGGGTCATCAGGACGAGTCCGGAGGGGCGCTTGCCCCCGAGTCGGGCGGAGGCGAGAGAGCGGATGTAGGCGGAGAAAATCGCCGAGAGGGCGGCGGCCAGCCCGAGCCAGGGGCTCGAATCGCTCGCGAATCCAAATCCAAGGAGCGTCACGGCGTCGGAGACGCGTTCGGGGAGTTCGTTGTAAAACTCGTCCTCACGGGATTGCCGCATCGAGGTCGGCTGCAGCATCGAATCGAGCCGGATGGTGAGGGCCCGCAACAGGCACAGGACGATGGCGATCGCCCATGCGAGACGGGGGTGGCTCGACTCTCCGGTGGCCATGAACGAGACCCCGGCGAGGATGCCCAGGATCATTCCGATGACCGCGACCATTTCGCTGGTCACTCCCAGCCGCATCAGCAAAAGGGTGAATCGGCGCAGGAAATGCCAGCGGCGTCGGGATTTCAGCTTGTTCGGGTCGGTCATACGTCTCTCAGGCCATCGGGTGACGGCGGCCGCACAACAATCGCGGCTTGATGGGGTTGAGTTTACCTGCTATTGCAGGCACTTCTCTCAGGAATTTCCGAAAAATCCCTCCATGACCCCGCCCGATCCGAATTCCTCTCTCTCCGGCGATGGGGAAGACCGGGAAAGGGCCAATGCACTCGATGTCGAACTGATGGGGCGCATCCGTGACGGGGACTACGAGGCCTTCGCGCGATTGGTCGAAATCCACCAGAGGTCCGTAATCGGCACCGTCGCCAAAATGCTAGGGAGCCCCACCGAGGCCGAGGACATCGCCCAGCAGGTCTTCATCCGGATCTGGAAATCGGCGGCGCGCTACGAGCCGCAGGCGAAATTCACGACCTGGCTTTTCACGATCACGCGGAATCTCGTTTTCAACGAAGTGCGTCGCCGCCAGCGGAAGCCC
Organism: Verrucomicrobiales bacterium; assembly: GCA_016795385.1. Taxonomy (GTDB): domain Bacteria; phylum Verrucomicrobiota; class Verrucomicrobiia; order Verrucomicrobiales; family DEV007; genus Arctic95D-9. The sequence continues at coordinate 72,478 of JAEUHI010000046.1, forward strand.
ACCGTCTCGGTGCAGGAGCGCGAGGAGACCACTCACCGGGTCGTCGAGGACGTGCAGGGCGCTTCTCCCGATGAGGAATTGCTCCGCAGCGAGATGGAAGCGGCGATCGACCGCGCCATCGAAGCTTTGCCCGAAAAGCAACGGCTCGCCGTTGTCCTCCGGCGTTATGAGGAGATGCCCTACGAGGAGATCGGGGCCGTTCTCTCCATGTCCGTCCCGGCCGTGAAAAGCCTCCTTTTCCGCGCCCGCACCCAACTCAAGGAATCGCTCGAGAAATACCTCCGGGAGTGAGCCGGATCATTCGCCGAGTCGGATGAGGTGTCCTTCGGTGCGGATGACGAAGCCGTCCGAGACCACCGCGAAGGAAGACAGTCCATACTCGCCGAGCTGGTTCTCCGCGACTTTGGTGAAGGTCTTCCCGGGTTTCACCACCGTGGTGATGCCGTTCCCGTTGTGGAAATAGAGATGGTCGCCCGCAAAGACCGGCGAGGCCGAGTAGCCGCCCTGGCCGTCGAGTCGTTCGCGGTAGTGCTCCTTGCCCGTCGCGGCATCGAGACAGCTCAGGATGCCCTTGTCGTCGTTGAAATAGATTTCGTCTCCGACGAGGATGGGCGAACTCTCCTTTGGCACCGTCTTGTCATCCTGCCAGACGAGATGGGTGTCGGTGACATCGCCGGTCCCGTCCGTTTTCACCGCGTAAAGGATGGCCCGGTTGAACCCCGAGCAGACATAGATGACGCCATCGCGATGGAGCGGGCGCGGCACCACCGAATACCCCTCGCCATAGCGGAAGCGCCAGATCTCCTGGCCGTCCGCCGGGTCATAGGCGATCACCGCGCCCGAGGCGGGGGAGATGATTTGAATTTTTCCTTTCACCTCGATCAGCAGGGGTGTCGCAAACGAAAAGGTGCGCTGCACCGTGACGTTGCGGGGTGTCTTCCACACCACCGAGCCGTCGGCGGTGCTCAGGGCGACGATGAAGGGATCGGCTTGTCCATCGCTGGAAAAGATCAGTTTGCCGTCATGGACCACTGGCGACCCGCCGTTGCCATGGACCGGGGCGTAGGAAAGTGAGGTCTGTGTCCAGAGGATCGATCCGTCGCCGGCGTTCAGCGCCGCCGTGCCATCATGTCCGAAATGCACGTAGAGCTTGCCCTCGGCATAGACCGGGGTGGGGGAGGCATGACTGTTTTTCGCATGGATCGCCCCTTCGGCCTTTTCGAAGACGGTGCGCTCCCAGACCTGTTTGCCGTCGGCCAGTTCGAAACACAGGGCCTTGAGAGAGAGTTTGGCGTCTTTCGAGACGGCGGTCGTCACGTAGACCTTTCCATCGGCGATCACCGGGGATGACCACGCTTTTCCCTCTACCGGGATCTTCCAGCGTGTTTTGCTCGTGGCCGACCACAGCGTCGGCACGTTCGCCTCCGGAGCGTGACCATCCGCCGTGGGACCTCGGAACTCCGGCCAGGAATCGGCTGCGACGAGTGGCAGGCTGGTGACGAGGAGAAACCAGAGGGAGACGGGCCGGAAGATCATGGCTGCGACTCTATCCGGGCGGCTCCAATCCGCAAGAGCGGGCGGAGGCGGAGTTGCGGCTTAAAAGCCCTTCCGCCAGAGGAAATCGAGACCGTAGTCGGGGTAGTAGGTCTGCACGATGAAGGCGACCAGGAAATAGTCGACGATGAGGTGCACGATGAGCACCCAGAGCAGGCTCTCCGACTTTTCAAACATCGATCCCTGCGTCCAGGCGAAGAAAAAGACGATGAAGATGCCGCAGCCGGTGAAAGCCATGTCATAGAGCACCGCCGTGTAGAGCACGGCTTGGATCACGTTCGCGGTCCGGAAGGAGAAGAGTGAACGCAGCAGGGCGAAAGCAGTGTTCACGAAAAAGAGTTCGTCCCAGATCCCGACAAGATTGATCCCGATGAAGAGGCGTCGGATCTCCGCGGGATCGGCCTCGGGACCCAGTGTCCAGTGGCGGAAAAGTTCGTCGTCGAAGAAGGTCCGGTTGCCCCATTCGTAGCCTTTCAGCACCGCGTAAGCGAGGGGGATCGAGAGGATCGTGTAGATCACGTCGTGCTTCCGCCAATGCACCGGCCAGAAGCGGTAGCGGATGACGCCTCGATCTCCGAAGTGGCAGATCAGGGCCGGTAGGACGATGACCAGGGTGAAGGGGATGCCGACCTTCAGGAAATTCTCGTTCGAGAGTCCCGGATTGATGTCGGTGGCCGCGAGGATGAGGATGCAGCCGAGGAGCATGGCGAGGCGCCGGCGGAGTTTCGGTTCGGGATCGGTCGCGACGAGCCAGGCACAGAGGACAAAAGCGGGAACACCCGCGATCCAGAGCCCGGCGGGAATCAAAAGGATCGTCGCCGCGGCGAAAGCGGCGAGCAGCACCTTCCGGCGCGGAGTGAGTTCGAGATCGAGCGAGGCGGTCACACGGAATGAGTCGCGGGACACGAGGCGCTGGTCAAGCTCCGCTTGCGCTGTAGAGCGCCTCTTCCTCCATCACCCGCAAGGCGGCGGCCTCGGCCTCGAAATCGATGCCTTCGTAAAGGTCGGCAAGGGCGAGAGTCGCGCCGATTTCCGGAAGGGGAATGGAGGCTTCGAGCCCGATCGCCAACTCGCGTTGAAAGTCCCCGTTCGGAGAACGGCGGTAGACCTGCACGACCGGCTCGGTGGACTCGGCGACCAGGTAAACCATCAGCGTGGGGATCGCGAGGTAGGCGTCCTTTTTTTCGCCAAGATCGATCCGGCGGGTCGAGGGCGAGGTCACCTCGAGAACGACGACCGGAGCATCGTGGTAGGTGTCGTTCGCCGGGTTCGGGTTGCAGACGACGAAGGCGTCGGGATAGTAGAAACGGGTCCCGCTGGTGAGCCGGATGCGGATTTTCGTGGAGCTGTTCCAAGGTCGGCAGGTTTTGCCTCGCAGTTGGGAATGAAGATGTCCGAGGGCATTGCCGGAGATTTCATTGTGACGATTCGTGAAATCCGGCATCTCGAAGATGAGCCCCTCGCAATACTCTCGCTTCAATGGCGAAACTTCTTCCGAGTCCAAGTAGTCTTGAAACAAAACGGGTTTCCACTTCTCGACTCCCATCATAGGCCCAAGGTATCATGTGAATGGAAACACAACAAGCGTGGCGGAACCCCGTCCTTTGACTTGGCGCGTCGGAACGATCACCGTCACCCCATGCTCCCCCTTCGGATCGCTTTCCTTCTGGTCCTCGCACCGGTCGCCGCTTTGGCCCAGACCAAAGGTCCGCTACCGGTCAACCCTGCCGACGCGAAGAACCAGTCGACCGGCAAAGAAGCCCCGCGGGCCGATCCCGCCCTCGCGAAATACGGCATCTACGCGGAGTCCGCGCCCTTCCCGGTGAAGGGTGAGGCCGTCGTGACCACGCTGCCGCTGACACTGGAGAAAGGCGACCACATCGCATTCGTCGGCAACGGTCTGCTGGAGCAGGCCGGGAGATACGGCATCCTCGAGGCGATGCTCTATCAGGCGCATCCCGATCTCGATCTCGTCATCCGCAACTTCGCGTGGTCGGGCGACGAGGTGGACCTGCAACCGCGCCCTGACAATTTCGCGACGGTGGCCCAACATCTCGCGAGGGAGAAGATCGATGTCGTTTTCGCCAGCTTCGGGTTCAACGAGAGCTTTGGAGGAGCGGAGAAACTCGGGGAGTTCAAGGAGCGTCTCGCGAAGTACCTCCAAGAGCTGAAGACCTCGGCCTTCAACGGAAAAGCGGGACCCCGCATCGTGTTGATTTCTCCCGTGGCGGTGGAAGGGGCCGATGCCGCGACTGTGTCGAATCTGGAAAGCTATACCAGGGCGATGATTGAAGTCACCGCCCGTGAAGGAGTCGCTTTCTCGAACGCACTCGCTCCCCTCGGCTCTGTGCCCTCCGACAACGGCGTCCACCTCAACGAAGCCGGATACCGCCTCTTCGCCCGCGAGGTCTTCCAATCCGTCTTCCAGGAATCGCCCCCTGATGTGAACGAAGCGCTCCGTGCCGTCGTCATCGACATGAACCGGCAGTATTTCCGCCGCTATCGTCCGCTCAACACCTTCTACTACACCGGCGACCGCAACAAGGACTACGGTTACCTCGACTTCCTGCCCGCGATGAGGAACTTCGAGATGATGGCCGCCAATCGCGAGGCCCGCATCCATGCGCTCGCACGGGGAGAGAAAATCGAAGGTCCTGTCGATGACTCGAACCTACCCCCGCTCGACGCCGTGGCGGAAGGGAAGGGGGCCAACGAATGGCTTTCGCCGGCCGACGAGCTCGCCGCTTTCCAGATCGATCCGCGCTTCGAGGTGAATCTCTTCGCCTCCGAGGAGCAGTTCCCGGATCTCGCCAAGCCGATCGCGATGCGATGGGATTCGCGCGGCCGCCTCTGGGTGAGTTGCTCAACGACCTACCCCCACGTCTATCCCGGTGAGGAGCCGCGCGACAAGATCGTCATCCTCGAGGATACCGATGAAGACGGAACGGCGGACGACTGCAAGGTCTTCGCCGACGACCTCCACCTCCCGCTCTCCTTCGAGCTGGCGAAAAACGGCATCTACGTCTCCGAGCAGCCGGACCTGACCTTGATCGAGGATCTCGATGGCGACGACCAAGCCGACCGTCGCACGGTGCTTTTGTCAGGATTCGGAACGGAAGACAGCCACCACTCCATCCACGATTTCATCTGGACGCCCGATGGAGATCTCCTCATGCGCGAGTCGATCTTCCACCACTCGCAGGTCGAGACGAAGTTTGGCCCCGTGCGCACGCAGAACTCGGCCTGGTTCCGCTACACCCCGCAGACCGGCCGACTCATCGCCTTTGGCAGTTACCCGAACACCAATCCTTGGGGCGTCGCCTTTGACGACTGGGGCAATCATGTCGCGAGCCACCCGATTTTCGCGAACGCCTTCCACGCCACGAATCCACCCTATCCCGGGCAGCATCCACCCGCGACCGGATTGCCCGCCTACTCCGGCACCTGCGGGCACGACTTCGTCGATTTTCCCTTTTGGCCGGAGGAGATGCGGGGCGGCTTCATCAAGGCGCGATACAAGCCGACCAACAAGATCGAGTTCCACCAGTGGATCCGGAAAGACGACCACTACGCCGAGGAGTTTGTCTTCGATCTGATCTTCTCGACGAATCTGAGCTTCATCCCCGTCGATGTCGGTTTCGGTCCGCGAGGCGACTTCTACATCTGCGACTGGTACAATCCCGTGAAGGGGCACGCCCAATACTCCCTTCGCGATCCCCGGCGCGACCGCACCTCGGGCCGGATCTGGCGCGTCGTGCCGAAGGGCGCAAAGTTGCAGGACCCACCGAAGATCGCAGGAGCGACGATCCCCGAATTGCTCGAAAACCTGAAACGCCCCGAATCGAAGGTCCGCGCCTGGTCACGCCGGGAGTTGTCGTGGCGGGAGCTTGAGGAGGTGGCAAAGGCGCTCGATGCCTGGGTCGCCGGGCTGGATCCGGAGGACAAACGATACCGGCATCATCAGGTCGAGGCGATGTGGTTGTATCGATGGATTGGTGCCGAGTTCGGCGATCTGACTCAAGAACTTCTCGCTTGCGACGTCCCCGAGGCCCGCGCGGCCGCGGTGCGCCAACTGCGCTTTGCCTCCGGAGAGACTGCGACCTCCGGGGCGGTCACGGCAGCCGCGAAGGATCCCGATGCCCTCGTCCGGATGGAGGCAATCGTCACGGCGACTTACCTGGGCGGTGAACAAGACTTTCGCGCCATCCTCCCCGTCCTCGAACAACCCATGGGCGACCACCTCCGCTACGCCTTGCGCTGCGCCCTGAACTCCGAGGCCCTCCGACCCGCGGTCGAGGCCAATCGCGAACATCCCGCTCTCACCACTTTTCTGAAAAGCTGGGACACCAAAAAGGACAAACCCCTCGTCGGCAAACTCAACGCCAAGGACGCCGCCTTCGATGCTTTGCCCGATCTCCTCACCGTGCGCATCGGCTGCCTCCCCGAGCGCATGCTCTACGACACCACCTCCTTCACGGCAGCGCCGGGCCAGCCGGTGAAGCTGATCCTTTCCAACCCCGACGTCACCCAGCACAACCTCGTCATCGGCAAACCGGGTTCGCTCGAAACCCTCGGCCTCGCCGGAAACGAGATGGCGAAGGATCCCGCGGGCCTCTCGAAGCACTTCATTCCTGAATCCGACCAAATCCTCCACCACACCAAGCTGCTCGACCACGGCACCAGCGAGACCCTGCGTTTCACCGCCCCGACCGAGCCCGGCGTGTATCCCTACCTCTGCACCTTTCCGGGACACTGGATCCTCATGAAAGGGGAGATGATCGTGAAGTGAGTTTCCGCTCGGTGATTAGCGAGAAATTGTCATAAAAGCCGGTTGCAACTGAGACGCAGTAGCAGTAAACCAGGGAGCCATGAGTCGCCCTCTGCCTTCGCTCCTTCTTGCCGCCTGCCTCTCCGGCAGTCTTGTCCCGCACCTTTCCGCCCAGGAATCCGATACCGCTCCGCAGGAGCTTGCACCCACCGTGATCGAAACGGCGGCCCCGGCCCCGGCCGCGCCGCGTCCAGCTCCCCGGCTGGCCCCCGTGCCCGCACCGGCTCCCGCGCCTGCCCCGGAGATCGACGACGCGGCACCGATGGTGCCGCTGGACCACTACGGCTCCTTCGCCCCGATGACGACGAACTCGCTCGGACTGCCGATGGAGTTGAAGGAATTGCCTGCCAGCGTATCAACGCTTTCCGAGGATTTCCTGGAATCTTCCCAGACAAACCGTCTCCGCGATGCCCTAGTTTACATCCCTGGAGTCACGGTCGGGGACGACGGGGGATGGATGACGGATGGCATCCTGATCCGCGGATTCCAGTCGGATCGGTTCTACAACGATGGCTTGAAGCAGGTCAACAGCAGCATTCGCCCCCACTTTGATACCATTGAACGAATCGAAGTGCTCAAGGGGGCGGCTGGTGCCGAGTTCGGTGTGGCGGAGCCGGGCGGCGTGGTCAATCTCATCCACAAAAGACCCTTCAAGGGGCGGCTCTACGAGGTTGATGCCTCGGTCGGCAGCTACGGCTACCAGCATTATTCGATTGATTTCAACGACACCCTCAACGAGGACGGATCGCTCCAGGCCCGGATGGTCGCGGCTTACGGCGAGTCCGCCGAGTGGCGCAAGGGTCGCGAGGATAATGACAACATCTACGACTATGTGGTCGCGCCGTCCGTTCGCTGGGACTACAGCGATGAGGGCCATTTGACCTTCAGCTTCGAGCGGACCTATCAGGCCGATCCGCAGGACCGCGGGATCATCTACCTCCGCAATGGATTTCCCGGTGGATTCGCTCCCCGCGATTGGAGCTGGCACCAGAATGGCGATCGCGACATCAATGATCAGAACCGCTACCGCATCGATTGGGAACACGATCTGAGCGAGGCGCTCACCGTCCGTTCCACCTACGAGTATCTCACTTATGGGTATCAGATCCGCGGCTACCGGAACGCCGCCAGCGAGATCGGCTACGGCGATCCCAGCCCGTTCCGGGCGGACGGACTCACCTGGGATGGCAGCCGCACCATCCCGGGCTACTTCGCGATCTGGAGCGGGGATTACCAGGTGCACAATTACCAGTTCGAGCTCGACTACGATTTCGACATCGGGGGGACGAAGAACACCGCCGTGGCCGGTTTCCGGATTTTCTCCATGGAAAGCGCCGACGCCTACTTCGATCCGGTCATCGGTGGGAATACGACGGTGAATCTCTTCAGCCCGGACCCGGGTTCGCTTTCGACACGGATCGTCGGTTTTGGTCCGGAATATCTCGACTCGAATTCCGAAGAGGAGTTGGGCTACTTCCTGCGCCTCCACACGGAATGGACGCCCCGCTTCCGCACCTTGGTGAGCACGCAGTTCATCGACTACACCTCGGTCTACTATGGCTCGAGTTCCTCGAACCGCACCGTCTCGGTCCGTGCCGCGGCCTCCTATGACCTAACCGACATCCACACCGTCTTTGCCGGATACAGCAACGCGTTTCTGCCGCAAGCCGGAGGAACCCGCTCCGGCGACCCGATCGATCCCACGCAAGACCAGTCGATCGAGCTCGGATTGAAGACCGAACTCTTCGACGGTCGCGCGCTCTGGACGAACAGCTTCTTCCACACGTCGCGCGCCGACGTCACCGCCGCTGACCCCACCAATGTCGGAAACGAGAGTTTTGTCGTCAATTTCGGCGAGGTGGAAATCTCCGGCTTTGAATCCGAGTTTTTCGGACAGGTGACCGATGATCTCGCCTTCCGTGGCGGACTGGCCGTGCTCGACTCCGAGATCGTGCAGACCGGGCTGGGTCCGTATGCGGGCAACGATTTCGCGAATGCCGCCGACTTCCAGCTCACCGGTTTCGCCGACTACAAACTGACCTGCCTCGGACTGCCGAATGTCACCGCATCCGCCGGGCTCGTGCACGTCTCGAGCCGACCGGGAAACAGCGCGAACGATCTGATCCTGCCCTCCTACACCGTGGTCGATGCAGGTCTTCGCTGTGAGCTGAACGACTCCACCGAGATCTATGGCTACGCCAGCAACCTGATTGATGAGACCTACTATATCTCGATGCAGGATGGCGGTTTTGGATCGGACCAGATCGACGTGGGCGACCGCCAGCTCTTCCGTTTTGGGGTGACGAAACGCTTCTGATCCGCATGCCAGCCGCGAAGGGGCCGATCCATTTCCGCATCCATCACCTCCTCGGACTTTTCCTCGGCACGTTCGCCGGGATCGTCTGTCTGACAGGGGCGGTGGCGGTGGTCAGTCACGAGCTGCAATGGCTCGCCGTGCCCGCTACGCGGGCCGGCGCGGGCGAACCCGATAGCACCCTCGGACAACGCTGGGACGCGGCCCGCGCCGCCCATCCCGACGTCCTCTTCGGGGGACTATCCGTCACTTCGACCGAGAGCGGCGTGGAGGATTACTTCGCCACCACCGTCCGCGGGACCGACCGGGGCGGAGGAGAGTTTCGCGTTTATGTCGACCCGGTCGGCGGCGAGGTGAAGGGCTCTACCAGCGGAGTGAGTTTTCCCTCCTTCATGCGGGCGCTGCACTACTACCTCTTCGACGTGACCGGAGCCGGTTTCTACGTCGTCGGCATCCTCGGCCCCGTTCTGCTCATGATGATGGTGACCGGTCTGCGCACCTACCGCGGCTGGCGCAAAGGGTTCACGAAGTGGCCGCGGGCCGCGCAGAGACCGCGCTCTTGGTGGGGCGCACTGCACCGTCTCCTGGGCGTGTGGTCGCTCCTCTTCCTGCCAGTGATCGGTCTCACCGTCGTGTGGTACCTGCTTGAGTGGGACGGTCTCCTCCAGTGGGATGGCCCGGAACCGCCGCAAGGCACCGCGGTGCTCGCCGACATCCGCACGGTATCCGGCGAGGACATCGACCGCTGGGCCGATACCGCCCGCACCGCGCTGCCCGGGCTGAGGATCACCAGCCTCTGGCTCCCGTGGGAAGAGGGCGGCACCGTCTCCATCAGCGGCCAGGCCGGCGACCTCCTCGTGCGCGAGCGGGCCAACGCCGTCGAGATCGATCCCGTCAGCGGCGAAGTGCGGCGCGTGGTGAAAGTCTCGGAGATGGGATGGAAACAACGCTGGACCCACACCGCCGATCCGCTCCACTTCGGGGGCTTCGGCGGGCTCTGGTCGAAGCTGATCTGGTTTGCCTCGGGACTGGTTCTCGCCGCGCTTTGTTTCTCCGGCGTCGCGGTCTATTGCCTGAGGACCGGCCCCACGAAGTCCACGAATTCATGATCCGGCGTTTCCTTCCCCTGATCCTTCCGTGCCTCTTGGTGTTCGCCTACGCGGCGCTCAGCTACGGCTTTTGGCGGAAGGGCTCGGTTGGCTCTCTCATGCGCGAGTTGCCTGCCGTGGTTCTCGGCGGGGAAACGATCGTGCCATCCCATCCCGCCGGTTTGGAGCCCGGCGATCCCGATTTTTACTGGCGTGTCTCTCTCACGCCGGAATCCCTCGCCCGCCTCGGTCCGCTCGATCTCGCCCATGGCTACGGGGAGACGCCGCCTGCTGAAGAGGCCTGGCTGCCTCTGCCGACCGGCACGGCCTTCGGGGCTTTCACGGCTAATCCGGATTTGCCGGATGCTGCAACTGGCAAGTCCGGACTCCGACTCTGGCTCAGAGCGCGATTGAAGGATCCGGTCGTGACCCAATCGGTATCCGTTGACTGAATTGAACCGTCGTCACGCGACGGATTCCACGCCGCTCAGCTGTAGCTGTCCTCGTTCGTGATCTCGTCGGCGTAGAGATTGATCTTCGCGATGATCTCGTAGCGGTCCTGCTCGTCGATGCCCGCTTCTTCGAGGGTGGCGATGAGGTGCTCGGTGAACCGCTGGAACTCGCGACGGCTGATCGCCAGAGGATGGTGCACGTGGGCGAGGGGACGGCCGCTGTAGGTCACGGGTCCGTCGGTGGCCATGGCGAAGAACTCGTGCTGCATCAACTTCAGTTTCCCGATCGGCACGTGGGTGAAGTAATGACCGATCTCACCATCGTGGGTGACGCGATGGTAGAAATGGTCAATGAGTCGCTCGATCGTCTTTTCGCCGCCGATGCGCTCGTAGAGGGGTTTGTCGTGCTGGGAGAATTCCATGGGAGGGAACGGGGAAAAACAGGTCGGGATCAGAGCTCGCTGATCTTGAGGTTGCGGTAATCGATGGCCATGTCGCGGCTGCCGTGGAGCTGCAGACCGATGGGGCCCTTCTCCTTGCCACTCTCGCTCTTGTAAGTCATGACCTTCTTTCCGTTGAGGGACACCGCATATTCCATGCCACGCACCTCGATGCGCATGTGATTCCAATCATCGAGCTTCAGCAGCTCTTTCACGCCCTCGGCTTCGACGGGGTAACCTTTGCCGGGGATGTAGGGCGAGCCGGTCATGTCGCGCTTGAGCGAGCCGGAAATGCCAATCTGGATCTGGTCTTCGTTCCTCACATGCACGCCGGAATCGATCGTGCCCGAGATGAATTTGAATTCGAGCTCCATCACGAAGTTGGAATACTCCTTCTCCGTCCACAGCACCGAGCCTTTTTGATCCGGGCTGCTGCGGATCTGGAGGATGCCGTCGTTCACGAGATACCAGACGTTGTCCGCCGGCGCCTTCCAGCCCGAGAGGTCTTTGCCATTGAAAAGGGGTTCGAATTTTTCCTCCGCGCGGACGGCCGTGGAAAGGCAGGCGGCGGCGATGAGGGCGAGCGACAAGGGGGCGGTTTTCATGGGATTGCGGGAAAGAATGCAGGAGCCAACCTCCACCGGCAAGCCCCGATGTGCGTGAAAATTCCGGGAGTGAAGAGGGTCGGATCGGCCATGCAACCCTGTCAGGTCTCAGCTTTGTCCTTTCGCCTTGGCCCAGGCATCCTTCAGACCGACGGTGCGGTTGAAGACCGGGCGGTCCGGCGTGCCGTCGGGATCGGCGCAGAAGTAACCGAGCCGCTCGAACTGGACGGTCTCGCCAACGGCGATGGCGGCCAGATTGCGCTCCAGTTTCGCGTTCGAGAGCACCTTGAGCGAATCGGGATTGAGATGATCGAGGAAGGAACCTTCGCCGCGGTCGGGGAACTCGGCGGCGAAGAGCCGGTCGTAGAGCCGCACCTCGGCGTCGATGGCATGGGCGGCGCTGACCCAGTGGATCGTCGCCTTCACCTTGCGTCCATCGGGTGGATTCGATCCACTGCGGGTTTCGGGATCGTAGGTGCAATGCAGCTCGATGATTTCGCCGGCGGCGTCCTTGACGACCTCGTGGCATCGGATGAAATAGCCGGAGCGCAGGCGCACCTCGGTGCCGGGGGAAAGGCGGAAATACTTCGGCGGAGGCACCTCCATGAAGTCCTCGCGGTCGATGTAGAGCTCCCGCGAGAAGGGGACGAGCCGCGATCCGGCCGCGGGATCTTCCGGATTGTTCATCGCCTCCATTTCCTCGACCTGGTCGGCCGGATAGTTCGTGAGGACGACCTTGATCGGATCGAGCACCGCCATGTAGCGCGGCGCGGTGCGGTTGAGCACCTCGCGCACGGCCGCCTCGAGCAGGGCGAAGTCGTTGGTGCTCTCGAATTTCGTGATGCCGATGGTCTTGCAGAAATTCCGGAGCGCCTCCGGAGGATAACCACGGCGGCGCACGCCGGAGAGCGTGGGCATGCGCGGATCGTCCCAGCCGCTCACGTATTTCTCGTTCACGAGCTGGAGCAGCTTGCGTTTGCTCATCACCGTGTAGGTGAGGTTCAGCCTCGAAAACTCGATCTGGCGGGGGCGCGAGGGCACGGGCAGGTTCTCGAGGAACCAGTCGTAGAGCGGACGATGGTTCTCGAACTCGAGGGTGCAGAGCGAATGGGTGATGTGCTCGAGCGCGTCGCTCTGCCCGTGGGTGTAGTCGTACATCGGGTAGAGGCACCACGCGTCGCCGGTGCGGTGGTGCTCGGCGTGGAGGATGCGATAAAGAACGGGGTCGCGCAGGTTCAGGTTCGGATGCGCCATGTCGATCTTGGCGCGCAGCACCTTCTCCCCATCACCGAATTCACCGGCGCGCATGCGTGCGAACAGGTCGAGGTTTTCCTCCACAGGCCGCTCGCGGAACGGGCTCGCGGTGCCGGGCGTCTGGAGGTCACCCCGGGTTTTGCGGATCTCGTCCGCGGTCTGGTCGTCGACGTAGGCTTTGCCTTCGCGGATGAGGGACACGGCCCAATCGTAGAGCTGCTCGAAGTAATCCGAGGCGAAATAGAGGTGCTCGCCCCAGTCGAAGCCGAGCCAGCGGATGTCGGTCTTGATCGACTCGACGTATTCGACCTCCTCCTTTGTCGGATTGGTGTCGTCGAAGCGGAGGTGGCACCGGCCGCCGTATTCCTGGGCGATCCCGAAATTCAGACAGATCGATTTGGCGTGACCGAGGTGCAGGTAACCGTTGGGCTCGGGAGGGAAGCGGGTGACCGTGCCGGAATGTTTCCCCGACGCGAGATCCTCGTCGATGATCTCGCGGATGAAGTCTTTCGAGGTGGTCGTGGCGGGTTCGGTCATGCAGGCGGGGATGAGGGGAAAAGAAAGGCGGGAAGGTAAGCGGATTTCCCCCGTTGGCAACGGGATCAAGCGTCACCGTTCCGTCTCCGGGCCACATCCGCGGAGAGCCGCTCGACGAGTTGCACGAGGTCTTCCTCGCTGATGTCGACGAAGGTGTCGATTTCCCGCATCGCCGCGAGAATCTGATCGTGGCTTGGTGATGCCGGAGGCTTTGTTGTCGCTGGTTTGACGGGCCGGGCAAGGAGGGAGGGGTAACGCCGCCAGGGAAAGGGGGCGTTGATGACGGTCGCCAGGATCACCAGCAGCACGGTGCTGGTAAGCACGGGAAAGAGCACATAGGAGTAGCTCCATTGCTCGACGACCTTTCCACCGATCACGGCGGTGAGTGCGGTGGCACCGCCGGGTGGGTGGATGCAGCGTGCCAGGTGCATCACCCCGATTGCCAATCCCACGGCGAGACCACCGGCGAGGAAGGGGGGCTCCATCCAGCGGGCGCACAGGACTCCGGCGAGGGCGGAGAGAGTGTGTCCGCCGATGAGGGGCCAAGGCTGCGACAAGGGGCTGTGTGGCACCCCGAAAAGGAGCACGGCGCTGGCTCCCATCGAGGCGATGAGACAGCTTTGTCCCAGTCCGGGGGCCTGCCAGTGCAGGAGCAGGCTGAGCCCGGTGATGCCGAGCGCTCCGCCGAAAACGGCGACGAGGCGCTCGAGTGAGCTGACGGCAATCAATTCGACGCCGACCCAATGCTGCAACCTTTTCAAAACGGATTTCATGAAGCTGGATTTGAAATGCAGGTTTTTGTGCGAAACATCCGGATTTCCTGGGTTGAAAGGGCGGCGGGGGTCACTGTTTCCAGTCGTCGAGCGCGCCCCAGACGTTTGGTCGGGTCGGGTCGGCCTCATCGCCGGCTTCTTCGGAGAATTCCTCCACCAGATCGGCCTTCGGGCAGACGCGACCCTCGACATATTCGTCGCAGCGGGGGTGCGCGGGCAGATTGAGAAGGAAATCCTCCCGGACGATGGTTTCCAGGTCGAAGCTTTCCTGATCGGGCTCTCGATCGATCTCGGAAGACCAATCGGGGAAGTCGGCCTGGTATGGGAAGTACTCGAGGCACGCCCCGCATTGAAGGTCAAAGGGGCCGCGGAGTCGCCCATGGACGGTGATCACTTCCTCAAAAGCAAAAAGGGTCGCCTCGTAGTGCACCGGACCGGAAGGCCGGATCGGATCATCGGCGGGAAGATCGAAGATCGAGGCGGGAAACTCGCCCTCGAGGTGCAAGCCCTCTTCGGGGATATCGGAGAGAAAGACGTCCATGGTGCCGCGAATGAACCTGCAAGGCGGGGTGGGCGCAACCGAGTTCCCCCGTCTCACGCGGAAAATTCCACGGATTTCTGGCGTTGAATCCTACGGGACGATCCTTTATACACTCGGCCCATGAGTCGCTACGCTATCGGTCTTGATTACGGGACCAATTCCTGCCGATCCCTCCTCGTCGATCTCGATACCGGCGAGGAGCTGGGCTCGGTCGTCTTTCCTTATCCTTCGGGAGAACTCGGCATTCTGACCGATCCGTCGGACCCGAATGTGGCCCGCCAGCATCCGCAGGATTACCTCGATGGCATGGTCGCGATCATCACCGGCGCGATCGCACAGGCCGCGGCAGCCCGTCCCGGTTTCGACGCGGGTGAGGTGATCGGCATCGGCGTCGACACAACCGGCAGCACCCCCATCCCGGTAGACGCCGCGGGCACGCCCCTCGCGCTGAAGCCGGCATTCGCCGACAATCTCAATGCGCACGTCTGGCTTTGGAAAGATCACACCGCCCATGCCGAGGCGGCGGCCATTACCGAAATCGCGGCACGGATGCGGCCTCAATACCTCGCGAAATGCGGGGGCATTTACTCCAGCGAATGGTGGTGGAGCAAGATCTGGCGCTGCCTGAAGGTGGATCCGGAAGTCTTTGCCGCCGCTCATTCCTGGGTGGAGCACTGCGACTGGCTGCCGGCCGTGCTCACCGGCAACACCCGGCCCGACCTCGTGAAGCGCGGCGTGTGCTCCGCAGGGCACAAGGCCATGTATGCCCGCGAATGGGGTGGGCTGCCCGACGCAGAGTTTCTCGCTGCCCTCGATCCGGCCCTCGCGGAGTTGCGTGGACGACTCTACGAGGAGGCCTTTCCCTCCGACACCGCAGCGGGAACTCTCACCGACGAATGGGCGGAAAAACTGGGTTTGAAAGCCGGGATCCCCGTGGCCATCGGGGCCTTTGACGCCCACATGGGCGCGGTGGGGGCAGGTGTGCAGCCTGGCACCCTTGTGAAAATCCTCGGCACCAGCACCTGCGACATCACCGTGTTGCCGAATACCGCCGCCCTCGGCGATGTGCCGGGCGTCTGCGGTGTCGTCGATGGCTCCGTCCTGCCGGGTCACTTCGGGATCGAGGCGGGCCAATCGGCGGTGGGCGACATTTTCCTCTGGTTTGTGAACCACCTCGTGCCTGACAGCTATGGGGCGACGGTGGGAGAAAAATTCACGGAGATGGAGCGCCGCCTTTCCCAGCTCAAGCCGGGCGCGACTGGCCTGCTGGCGCTGGATTGGAACAACGGCAATCGCACCATCCTCGTCGATGTGCGTCTCACCGGGCTCATCCTCGGGCAGACGCTGCACACCGAAGCCCACGAGATCTATCGCGCGCTGATCGAGGCGACAGCCTTTGGAGCCCTGACGATCATCCGACGGATGGAGGAGCATGGGATCGCGATCGACCGGGTCGTCAACACCGGTGGTCTGTCGATAAAGAACGCCACCCTCATGCAGATCTACGCCGACATCCTCGGCCGTCCCCTCCAGGTCGCCGCGAGCGAACAGACCTGTGCCCTCGGCGCAGCGCTCTTTGGCGCGGTCTGCGGTGGATCGGTGAGTCTCGAAGAAGTGCAGCGGAATTGCTGTCGGATGCGAGAGGTGGAATATCGACCAATCCCTGAGAATGAGGCGGTTTACCGGGAAATTTACGCGCTTTACCGCACGCTTCACGATGCCTTCGGGGTCGCGGATTGGCAGGGCCGTCTCAGTCAGGTAATGAAAGAACTCATCGCGATCCGGCAACGGCAGCGGGGATGAGGCGATGCTTCATTTCCCGTCCCGGAGCCGCTGCTCGGGCGAGTCGCGCCACATGAAAAGTGCCTTGATGATGTCTTTCGCGCTGGGGTCGAAGCGGTGGATTTCCTTTTGGATCTCGACGGCCTTTCGTTCTTCGGGCGTCTGACCGGCGACGAGGACTGCCTGGGAATGAGAGGCCGCATCGCTCTCGGCGAGGAGGACCTCGACACTGTCGTGCAGGTGATCGACGTAATCGCAGAGGCTGCACACTTCATTCGAGAGGATGAGGGCTTCGGCGGCGAAGGGTGTGGTGCGCGTGTTCTCGCGCAGTTCGAGGGCGAGTTTGCGCACGTGCTGGCTCAAGGCGCCGGCGCGGCGCGAGACCCCTTCTTCGTAATCATGGCTGGGAGAGGTGGAATGGCTCATGGATCGGGCGTTTCCCTGATGGTTTTGCAGGTGCCATGCCATGCTCTCGACACGACGGAAACCCCGTGGGAGATGGGGTTCCCGGAGTTGGCAACACGGGAGGCGGCGCGTAATGCACGGAAAACCGTGCGATCCGCCCTCAGGGGAGCTTCAACTCCACGGCATGGTCGCGGTGGTCGTTGACGAGCGACACGGTGCCATCGGGGCATTCCACGCCGTCGACCGTCACGATGCGTCGGTCGCCTCCGCGGGAGATGTGGAGATGATAAAGGGTGTCCCGGTAACGATAGTGGAGCTTGAACCCGTCCCACTCATCCGGCAGCAAGGGGTCGAGACGGAGCCGATCGGCTTCGACCTCGAGTCCCAGCAGCGTCTCAACGATGAGCCGGTACATCCAGCCGGCGGAGCCGGTGTACCACGTCCAGCCTCCGCGGCCGGTATGCGGGGCGACGGAATAGATATCAGCGGCCACCACATAGGGCTCGACTTTGTATCGCGCCATCCCCTCTGGATCGGCGGCATGGCGCACCGGGTTGAGTAGTGAAAAGAGCTCCCACGCTTTGTTGATTTCGCCAAGTCGGGCGAAGGCCATCACCGTCCAGATCGCGGCGTGGGTATATTGGCCGCCGTTTTCCCGGACACCGGGGATGTAGCCTTTGATGTAGCCCGGCTCGAGTTCCGATCGATCGAAGGGTGGATCAAAGAGCTGGATCAACCGGGCTTCCCGTCGGACGAGGTGGCGATCGACACTCTCCATGGCCTGGCGACAGCGGTCCGGATCAGCGGCGCCCGAAAGCACCGCCCAGCTCTGCGCGATGGAATCGATCCTGCACTCATCGTTCGAGGACGAGCCGAGGGGTGTGCCGTCGTCAAAATAGGCGCGCCGGTACCATTCGCCGTCCCAGGCCTTGGCTTCGATGTTCGATTGCAGTCTCGCGGCTTCGCCCTCGCAGAAGTCGGCGATGGAGAGATCCTCTCGTCTCCGGGCGATCCCAGCGAACCGCATGAGGACGTCGTAGAGGAAAAAGGCGAGCCAGACGCTCTCTCCCTTGCCCTTCTCGCCGATCAAATTCATCCCGTCATTCCAATCCCCGCAGCCGATGAGGGGCAGCCCGTACTCGCCGAAGCGGAGGCCGTTTTGGATGGCGCGGAGGCAGTGTTCGTAGAGGGTTTCTTCCTTGCCCGACGGGTGCGGCAGGTCGTAGTAGGACTCCTCATCCTCGTTCACCGGACGTCCCTGCAGGTAGGCGATCCGTTCGTCGAGCACGCCGGTATCGCCGGTGGCCTGGACGTAGCGCGAGACGCAGTAGGGCAGCCACAGGTAATCGTCGGAAAAGTGTGTCCGCACTCCGCGACCGACGGGAGGGTGCCACCAATGCTGCACATCGCCCTCGAGGAATTGCCGGCTCGCCGCGCGGAGGAGGTGCTCGCGCGTTGTCCAAGGGGCGGCGTGGATGAGGGCGGTGGTGTCCTGAAGCTGATCGCGGAATCCATAGGCGCCACCCGATTGGTAGTAGCCGCTCCGTCCCCAGTAACGACAAGCGAGGGTCTGATATTCGAGCCAGCCGTTCACGAGAAGGTTCAAGGCGGGATCCGGGGTCTCCGCATGCACGGTGCCGAGGGTGCGTTTCCAGAACTCCCACACGCCTTCGAGGGCAAAGCGGGCGCCGGTGGTGCTCGCGAAGCGACGGGCGAGCTGCTGTGCTTCATTGGCGTCGCTTCCTGCCCCGATGATGAACACGACCTCATGCGAGCGACCGGCGGGCAGATCGAACGGTGCCTGGATCGCGGCGCAGGGATCGGAGCTGACTCCGGTGAAGCCGGAGAGCGATTGCCGGGACATCGCCGCGGGACGCGAAAGGGTGCCGTTGCGGCCCAGAAATTCGGCGCGGCTGCACGTGACGCTGCGATTCGGCGCAGAGGTGCCGGCAAAGGCGACCCGGCCCGCGAACTCCCGATTGTATTCGTTCCGGGCAAAGACGGTCCCCACGGCAGGGTGGAACTCGGTGATGACGTGGAGCCCGTTCTGGTGCCGCCAGCGTCCCAGCACCCATTCCCAATATCCCGTCACGGAAAGGCGGCGATGGGTCTCGGTCTCGTTCCGGAGTTTGAAAAAGATCACCTTCACCGGTGCGTCCGTCGCGACGTAGGTCCACATCTCTGTATGGATCCCGCTCTCCCGCGACTCGAAAACGCTGTATCCGAATCCGTGCCTCGTTTTGTAGGTGCCCGTTCCGCGTGCCGGCAGGGGAGTCGGTGACCAATATTGACCGGTCTCCTCATCACGGAGGTAAAAGGCCTCTCCGGCCGCGTCGCTGATCGGATCGTTCGCCCAAGGCGTGAGCCGGAACTCGTTCGCATTTTCGAACCACGTGTAGGCCTGGCCACATTCCGAGACGACGCTGCCGAGACGCGGGTTGGCGAGGAGATTCGACCATGGGGCAGGGGTGGCTTGTCCGGGATCCAATCGGATCACATACTCGCGGCCGTCTTTCGTGAACCCGCCGAGTCCGTTGAAAAAGATCAGATCGTGATCCGGTGCAGGATGGGGCGGCCCGGATTTCGAGGCCTTGCGGGTGGGGATGAACGGCTTGACCCGGCGACCGGGATGAAACTCGCGGGCGTTCTCCTGTGAGAGGCTGACGGTGTTGTCTGAGATCACGACGCGGGCGACAGCCTGGAGGAGGATGCGCTCCTGCTCGGTGAGATCCTCGCTGCGTCGCACAAAGATTCCGCCGGGTTTGTCGACACGATGGGATTCGGTGCCGGCGGCGATCAGGCCGTTGATGCGATCCTGCAACTCCTGCCGGTAGCCCGAGTGGTCTTCGTTGAGAATGACGAGGTCGACTTCGAGACCCTTCCCGTGCCAGTAGGCATGGGCCTTGAGGAGGTGTTTCACGAGGTGGATGCGGTGGACGTCGGCGATCCGTAACAAGAGAATGGGAAGATCGCCGGAGATGCCGAAAGCCCACAGTCCCGATTGCCCCGTGGTGTTTCTTGCGAGGATACCGCTGGGCGCACGGGTGCGTTGGTTCGCGTAGACGATCGATCCGGCCAGCTTGCCGTAGGCCTGCGCATCGGCCTCGCTCGTCTGCATCTGGTGGAGCTCGAGCTGGCTGTGCGACCAGGCCATCTCAAACGCGCGCGCCGCAAAGCTGGGGTCGCGGTATTGTTCCACGAGAGCCAGAGCCGCCTCGCGTGTGGAGGCGACGCCGGTGATGAAATGCAGGTTTGCCGAAGTGTCGGGCGCGATGACGACGCCTCCGCGGATCGAGACGATGGGATCGAGCACCGACCCTTCGCTGTTGGTGAGTGACCCGAAACGATCGAAGGCGGCGGGATTCTCCCGGTGGCGGGTCCGCCCGAGGAAGTGTGACCGGCTCGTCTCGTAGGAAGGGTCGATGGCGGGCGAGCCCTGCGTTGTCATGAGGTGAAACATCCACGGTGGGTTTTCACCCGCGGCGCGTGCCCGCCGGGTCGCGAGGATGGCTTGGGCCCCGGGCAGGATCTCGGTCTGCACGAAGAGGTTGCTGAAGGCGGGGTGGGCGAGGTCGGCATTCTGCGGGGCGAGCACCACCTCCGCATAGCTGGTGAGCTCGATGCGGCGATCGTGCGCGGAGAAATTCGTCAGGGTGATGCGGCGCACCTCCACATCGTGCTCGGGTGAGACGGCGATCTCCAGGTAGGTTTCGATCTCGTGATCACGTCGCCGGTATTCGGCTCGACCCTCGACAAAGATCGCCTCGTAGTGATCGGCCTGGCGACGCGTCGGATGATGGGTGGCGGACCAGAACCGGCCGCTCTCGAGATCGCGCATGTAGCAAAAGACTCCCCAATCATCACTCGTCGCATCCTCCCGCCAGCGGGTCACGGCAAGATTATTCCACCGGCAATATCCGCCACCGGCGTTCGTTGCCATCACATGGAAACGACCGTTGGAAAGCAGGTGGACCTCGGGGATGGGCGTGTCAGGATTGTCGAAGACTCGCATCATCGCCGCCGCCTTCTCAGGCGGCCGTCGGGAAGCGTTCACCTCGGCGGCATGCGGCTGGAGCGAGGAAGGAGCGGTGGGAATGCGCTCGCAGAGCAACAAGTCCGCGGCCCGATGACGGGGATCGGCGAGGAAGCGCCGCTGCATCGGCTGTTGCAGGAGGACGGAAGCAAACGAGAGCAGGCTCATGCCATGGTGGTGCGCCATGTAGCAGCGCAGCGTCACCGACGTCTTCCCGCGGGGAACTCGCGAAGGGGTATAGTCGATCGCTTCGTAGAGGCCGTAGGCACCGAGGAAGCCCTCGGCAGCGAGCCTCTCGAGATTCAGGCAGGCCTCGCGCGGTTTCACGAGCAGGGCAAGGGCGGTAGCGTAGGGGGCGATCACGAGGTCATCGGCCAGACCCCGTTTGTAGCCGAGCCCGGGCACCCCGAAGGCGGTGTATTGGTAGGTGCCCTTCGTGTCGGTGAGATGGTAGCAGGATTCCGAAATGCCCCACGGGACGCCGCGATGCCGGCCGTACTCGATCTGCCTGGCGATCACGGCCCGATAGGTTTCGTCGAGCAGGGTGTGCTCGTAGGTGGGCATCAGCACCAGGGGCATGAGATACTCGAACATCGAGCCGCTCCATGAAAGCAAGGCCATGGAACCGCCCTGCGTGGTGAGCTGGCGACCGAGGGAGAACCAATGCTCCTGCCGCAGATGACCTTTCGCGACGAGAAGGAAACTCGCGAGCCTCGCTTCGGAAGCGAGCAGGTCGTAGAAAGATGGATCGAGCCTGCGATCGTTCACATTGTAGCCGATCGAGAGAAGATCCCGCTCGGGATCATAGAGGAAGGAAAAATCCATCTCGCCGAGCTGGTCGCAGCGCTCCATGAGCGACCCGATCCGATCGATCCGATCCCGTGCCGTCGACTGCCCCGCCTCCGCGAGCTCGCGCAGGGTCGGGATGGGGGCTCCGGCATCGACCTCTTGCGGCATCAGCAAGGTCAGATCGGCCAGGGCCGCCTCGGCTTGTCGTGCGAAAGCCCGGGACCACCAGCGGCGCTCCTCATCGTCGCCGTCTTTTGGCAGCATCTCCGCCAGCCGGCACACTTCCCCCAGCCATTCCTTGGCGCGACCGGCTCCGATGGGCGATTCCTCGTGGAGCATCCGGCTCAGCAGCTCAGCCTCGGGTGCCGACACCATGGTGAGGGTATCGCGCAGCCCCGCAAACACCGCCGGAGGGAGGATGGGCAGATCAGGCAATTCCGCCAGGCCGCTCCGCAGAGTCGCGAGCGCTCCGGCGAGATTGCCGCTGTCGACCGACGACACATAAGGCGGCATCAGGGGCTGCAGAGTGCGGGTGTCGTACCAGTTGTAGAAATGGCCGCGGTAGCGCTCGAGCCGCTCCATCGAGGAGAGCCCTTTTTCCGTGCGATCGAGCATCTCTCCGGGAGACAGGTATCCGAAGTCCATCGCCGCGAGATTCGCGAGCAGCCCCATGCCCATGTTGGTCGGCGAGGTGCGCGAAGCGATGACGGGCTCGGGCACCTCCTGGAAATTGTCGGGTGCGAGCCAATTCTCCGCTTCCGTGGCGAAGACCTCGTAGTAACGCCAGGTGAGTCTCGAGAGCCGGCGCAGGTAGGCTTTCTGTGGTTCTGTCAGGGGTGCCTGCCCGCGGGGCAGAGGGCGGCTGATCGACCAGCTCACCACGGGGAAAAGCAGCCACAACATCAGGATGAGACCGCTCAGCCAGAGTTCTCCGGGCGCCACAAACGAGAGGAGAATGACGCCGAGGATCGCCGCGAGCGGTTGCACCCACATCTCTTTCAAACCGTCCGGAAGGGTGGTGACGCGATTCATCCGCGCGTAGCGGCGGGTGTGCCAGATGAGGAGCCCGCGACGGGTGAAAGGCATGCGGAAGGCGGAGGCGGCGATCGCATCGAGGTGCATCGCGGCCCGGTAGGGGAGGGAGGCGATCGAGATGCCGGCCTCCGCCACTTGCCGCGCCACATCCCGGCCGATCGTCTGGAGATGACCGCGGATACTTTGTTCCCTCGGCTTCCTCAAGAGATGCAAGCCACCGGAGATCATCGCGGGTACGAGAAAGAAGGTCGCGATTGTCAGCGCCCATAGACCGGGTGGTGATGGTGCCAGCAGCCATCCGAGGATCAGCGTCGCCAGCATGGCGGGTGGCACCAGACTGCGCCGGAGATTGTCGAAGATCTTCCACCGACCGAGTGCGGAGATCGTGTTGCGGACGCGACTCTTCCCCGGGACGGGCACGCGGGGCAGCAGCCAGCCGGCGATCTGCCAATCTCCCCGGATCCAGCGGTGTCGGCGCGCCATCTCGGCGGTGAAGCTCGCGGGATGGTCTTCGAAGAGCAGCACTTCGGTAATCAGCGCGGAGCGGGCGAAGCAACTCTCCACGAGGTCGTGGCTGAGGATCAGGTTTTCCGGGAAGCGCCCGTTCGTTGCGCATTGAAACGCATCCACGTCGTAGATCCCTTTTCCGACATAGCTGCCCTCGGCAAAGAGATCCTGATAAAGATCCGAGACCTCGTTCGTATAGGGATCGAGTCCGGCATCGTGGCAGCTAAGCTGGGAAAATCGCGATCGGTTTGCGGCGTGCAAGCTGATCGGGGTGCGTGGTTGGAGGATGGCATACCCCTCTTCAACCTTTCCCGTGTGGGGATCGAGGAGCGGACGATTCAGCGGATGGGCCATCGCACCGACGAGCTTGCGGGCCGCGTCGCGCGGCAGGGTGGTATCGGTGTCGAGCGTGATGACATACCGGATCGAAGGAAAGATCGAAGCGTCGGTGATGACTTCGGAGAAGCGATCACGGCCATCGCCGCGCAGCAGCGTGTTGAATTGTTCCAGCTTGCCCCGTTTGCGTTCGTAGCCCATCCAGAGCTCTTCATGCGGATTCCAAACCCGCGGGCGATGGAAGAGATGAAAGGTGATCGTGCCTTCGCGGGGATAGCGGGCATTGAGCTGATGAATGCCTTCACGGGCCAGTTCCAGCAGCGTTTCATCGTCATCCTGCCTTGCCTCCGGCGCGTCGCGGTAATCGGTGAGGAGGGCGAAATAGAGATGAGGATCGCGGTTGCCAAGATAGCGTAGCTCGAGGTCCTCGATCAGGGATGCCACCGCCGCGGGGCTCGTCAGCAGGGTCGGCACGACGACCATGGTGCTGTCGTCAGCGGGAATGCCCTGGGTGTAGTCGAGCTTTGGCACCGGACGGGGCCGGGCGAAGAAATTGAAAAGAAGATTCACCACCGAAACGGCCACTTGCGAGGCGCTGACCGCCACGGCCGCGACCAGGAGCCAGATCCACCCGGTGTGCCCATCCATCGGACCGCTGGCGCGGACGACGCACCAGGTCGCCAGGGCCGTGAGGGTGAGGATCGCGAGCACGTAGAGGGGCAGCGCCGCGCGGGAAACCAGACTCCTCGCCGCATGGAACGGCGATGCCCGGATTCGGAGGGAGCGATCGAGATCGCGTCGGTTTTTGCCGATGAGAAAAACGCCGACGTGTTCCGGCCGTCCCTGGTCAACGCTGGCGGTGCGCGCCAATGCCACGGCCGCTTGGGCCACTTCCGCTTCGCTGAGCCGGGAGCGCCGTGAGAGCCGTTCCACGCGGTGGCGATAGCGGTCGCGCGTCGCGAAATCCATCTTGGGATAGATTCCGGCCGGATCCGAGGAAAGCGCCTCCTCGACCACGCTCATCGTCTCGACGAAGTGACGCCAGTCCACCACATCGACCTGCCGCAGACTGCCGATGCTGTGTCCGATCGCGATCTGATCGGCGGCGCGCTGATGATTGGCGGCGCGCTGGAGCGCTTCCCTCGTCAGGTCCGCTTCGGCGAGCCGGTGCTCGACCCAGCTCTGCACCGTCGCGATCGCCTGCCCGTTGCCTTTGCCCTGCAGCCCGGTGAGAAATTCCTGGATGAACTCGTAGCGCAGCGGTGGATCCGATTCGGCCAGTTCGGCGAGGACGCGGAGCACGCTCGAGGGATTGTCCCCGTTCCCGAGAAGGCGGCTGGTCCAATAGGTGGCGAGGTTCCGATCGCGCCGGCGGTGGCTGATGTGTTCGGAGACCTGGCGGAGATTCTCGATCAGACCGAGACGCAACATGATGGGGATCGCCCAGAGCTCTCCCAGAGTCAGCGGCGTCACGGTTTGATAGGATGCGATGAACTGGGTGAGATTGTCCGTGTCGACCCGACCGTCCGTGTGCGAAATCAGTTGGAGGACGATGTCGTAGACTCTCGGAAAGCCCGAGGAGATGCCATTGCGGAGCCGCGGCAGCTCCTTGCTGTAGGTGCCCGGGAGATGCAGCTTCGTTGCGCGGATCTGCTGCTCGACGAGATAGAAATTGTCGAGCAGCCACTCGCAGGCGGCCGAGGATTCGACGTCCCCGCCCTCCATTTTCGTTACCAGATCGTAAGCTTCCACGAGAACCTTTTCGTTCTCGTCGAGGCGCCGGAGGAGACAGTTTCTGCCCCTGCGCGGATCGATCTGGTGGTCCTGGGCGAGCTGGATGGCGAGCAGGTTCAACTGCTCGCTGCTGAGCAGTTCCGCGCGTGGGGGCGGCACGCATTGCGAAGAGCGGATCTTCTTTTGAAACCAATTCCTGGCGGAACGCATTGGGGCATCATGGCATCGCGATCACGTCCGGAAGGCTTTCGCCTTCCGGAGTCTGGCCGCAGGGCGTTGAATCGAGGTGGGATCACACCGTGCGACGGCCGGAGACCGCGTGGATGATGGCGAGGAGGACACCGATCCCGAGCAGCACCCAACCGATGTTGAGTGCCAACGAACCCACACCGCCAAACCCGAGGGCGACGGCAATGAGACCAATGAGGAAGAGAGTAATGGCTGAGCTGATCATGACTTGGATGGGGGTTTGGGTTTGGGGGGCGGACCGATCGACCCGCCCCTTCTTTCCTTCGCACGCACTGTGCCAGCCGCCCGAATAGGGTCTTAAGTGGCTCATGGAGAATCACTTGAATCACCTGGCGATCCCATCCCGCGGGAGGTCTGCCGCGGGCCGATAGGGCAGCTTGCAAGAAACCGATCGTGCAATCCGCCCACTGATCAGAGCCCCAACCGGCGTCGTTTGCGATAGAGGGTGGTCTGATCGATTCCGAGAATGGCGGTCGCCTCCTGCAGGGTCCGGGTGCGTGCGAGGACACGACGGATATGCTCCGTCTCCAGTTCCTGGATCGAGACGCTGGCTCCTGGCACGATCGCCTTCACATCGTCCTCCAGTCCGGGGCCGGTGACCATGGTCGGGGTGGGTAGATCGTCCTCCTCGATTTTCGGTCCGCGGGCGAGGATCACGGCCCGCTCCATCGCGTTGCGGAGTTCGCGCAGGTTCCCCGGCCAGCCGTGCAGCAGCAGACGATTGAGCGCGGATCGGCTGAATCCATCGATTTTCCGGCCGCTCGACTGCGAGAAAAACTTCACGAACCTTTCGGCGAATTCCTTGAGGTCGGCGGGACGTTCGCGGAGCGGCACCATCGAAGCGGAGATGACATCCAGGCGGTAATAGAGATCCTCCCGGAAGTGGTTCGATTCGACACTGCGTTTCAGATTCCGGTTCGTGGCGGCGATCACGCGCACCTCCGCGATGCGCGTCTTGGTTTCGCCAAGACGCTCGTATTCGCGCTCCTGGAGGAGTCTCAGCAGCTTGGGTTGGATATCCAGCGGGAGATCGCCGATTTCATCGAGAAAGAGCGTGCCTCCATTCGCGTCGTGCACTTTCCCCCATTTGTCCCGGATGGCTCCGGTGAAGGATCCCTTCACGTGGCCGAAGAGCTCGCTCTCGAGGAGCTCCTTCGAAAGGCTGGGGCACGAGATGGTGACGAATGGCTTGTCCCTGAGGAGACTGCGGCGGTGGATCTCGCGGGCGACGAGGCTTTTTCCCGTGCCGCTCTCTCCGAGAATCAGGATCGCCGCCGAAGTCGGCGCGGCGCGAAAGAAAAGATCCAGCGTCTCCCTCATCCGGGGGTCGTTGGAGGTGAAGAGAGGTGGCGGCGAATGCGCCGAGACTTCCGACTCCAATTCCACGATGCGATCCTGCAACTGCCGCCATTGCCTGGCGCGGGCGAGGACGCTGCGGAGACGGTCCAGGGTGAAGGGCTTCTCCAAATAGTCGATGGCTCCGGCCTGGATCGCCCTCACCGCCGTACTGATGGAAGCCTCCGCCGTCACGATCACCACGGGAGTGCGGGGGCGTCTTTTCAGAATCTGCGGCAGCACGGTGAGCCCGTTTTCATTGCCGAGATTCAAATCGAGGAGAACGAGATCGAACTCCTCCTCTTTCAATCGATGCAGTGCGCTCTCGCCGGTGGCGACGGCTTCGGCGTAATGGTCATCTGCCTCGAGTGCGGATACCGTGCTCGCGCGCACGGTCTTTTCATCATCGACCACGAGAATGTCCATTCCCGGCTCTTCTGCAAATCACGTGCCCATGCCAAGCCGACGGCGGAAATGGACGCTAGGTGAATGGGTGAAAGGCTTGCCCGACTTCCGGCCCTGAATTCCAAGAACGGAATCTTTCGCCAAGCGTTGCAATCTGCACGGCCTGGGTATGCAAATCTCCCACCAGTATGTCGCGAGCGGACAGCAGTTGCGAAGGCATAACGAGCTCACTCAGAGGTGACTGCGGAGGTCCCCGGATCGCGCGCGACCAGATCGATCATGAGGTCGTCGAGGAAACGGTGGACGACGTGGGAAACGAAGAGCATCGCGGCCATGCCATACTCCGGGTGCCCATCTTCGAAGGTCCGGAGATGGTAGAGCAGATCTGCCCTCAGGTGCTGGATTTCGCGGAGGGCGGCGCACCGCGGGTTCGGGGACGTGTCCCCGGTGTCACTCCCGCCTTCCTTCAACCATTCCGTGCCGCTCGATTGAAAGGAAGCATGCCGGAGACGCTCATCAAGATGCGAGAGGAGTTCCGCGACCTCCAGCGGTAACGCCCGGGTCGGGAAACCTTTGAGGCGGGGATCGTTGCCCACGCGATTCGACCACGCTTCGCAGATGGATGCTTTGCGGCCGCTGAGAAACTCAGCGAGGCGGTAGTTCACGCTTTCTGGATGCCCGGAGGTATCGGTGCACATGGAGATCGGGCGGAGTAATCGGTCACGTCACATGATGAAAACGGGATAGGCACATTCCTCCAACCCCCGGGTGATAGTTGCAAGCCGGAGGCGGAGGAATGAAAGCGAAGGAGGGTGAGGGGTGGATCAGGACTCGAGGGCTTCAGCCTCGGGGATGAGCTGCAGCGACATCTGGGTGAGCTTCTTGTCGGTGGCGCCCTCCTCATCGAGCGTCATTTGCAGGAGCTCCGCGACTTCGTCGAGGCCGAGAGCTCCGGCGAGGGTGCGGGCGGAGCCGTAGCCCGCCATTTCGTAGTGCTCGACCTTTTGCGCGGCGACGATCAGGGCGAGGTCTTTCACGGTGGCTTCGGCGTTTTCCGAGATCACCTCGGAGCCTTCCTCGATGAGGCCCTTCATCGCCTGGCAAGCCTTGCCCTTCGGCGAGGCATCCAGACTTGTGGCGATCTGTTCGAGGCGTTCCACATGGGTTTTCGTTTCCTCGAGGTGCTGTTCGAAGCCGGCGCGCAGCTCCGGATCGGAGGCCGCTTTCGCCATTTTCGGGAGAGCTTTGACGAGTTGGGTCTCGGCGCTGTAAAGGTCCTTGATTTCGTGGATGAGGAGATCTTCGATGGATTTGAGTTTGGCCATGGGATGCTGGGGGTTGGGTGTTGGTATCGTGTCTTTTGGGGGAGAGGAGCAGGGGCCTGCGGCCGGGGTGGTCCCCGACCGCAGGCGTTGGTTGCTGTCTTGTTGTCGTGGGGGACGACGCGCACGCGTGTCGCGCGGAAATCTGGGCCGCGCGGGGGTCCGCAGGATGCGTCGGTCTTTGGTGAAGAGGGATGCGAAACGGCGGACGACTCACACACGTGGAGTGGATTTCTCGCTCGTGGTGCAGATGTCCGACGCCTCGGCCCTTTCAAAAATCTTCTTCGCCCGCGCGATGTCGTTCGAGTCTTCGGTGTGCACGGCGATGAGGATGTTTCCTTCGCGCAGCTTGCCTTCGTAACGGCGGGCTTCGATCTCGGGGATGCCGAGTCCGATGAGGCAACCGGCGATGCCACCGACAGTGGCTCCGATCGCGGCCCCGCTCAATGCGGCGAGGACGGGACCGGCGGCGACGAAGGGACCGACTCCCGGAATGGCGAGCATGCCGATCCCGGCGAGCCATCCGAGGGCGCCGCCTACCGCTCCTCCCGTGCTGGCACCTGCTGCCGTGCCCTCGGGAGCTTTCGTGTGCTTTTCGTGGGCGAAGTCCCGGCTGGTGCCATGATCGGCGAAGAGTGCGGAGATGTCGTTGCTGGTGAAGCCCTCGAGACGCAGGTCATCGACGATGAGTTCGGCTTGGGCGCGGGAGGTGGCGAGGCAGACGACGGATTGGTGTGACATGGCGGGGAGGATTTTAGGGTTTTGGTAAATGGAGGGCTCCGGGCTGCGGGGATCAGGGTCGATCTCGTGGGTCCGGTCGCTGGACTCCTACGCACCCGCTGTGCCAACACGCCGAAGGCTTCCGCAAGGCCAAACCGTTCAGCGAGTTATCGAATTTGACGCCAAAATTCCTCAAGTAGGAGCGATCGATCATCTTGCAAGTTGCGGGCGATGCCCGTGCAAATGTCCCCGCGGATCACGGATTGGCATATCCCGTCACCCGGGCCCTGAGAGTGGCGGGTGACGGATGCTCCGGAAAACTCACCCAGCCCTCGCGTTCCGAATGATGGGCGATGTGATCGAACAACAGCATGCACCGCTTCTCCGCGCCCTCGAAGGCCGACGTTACTTCGATGTGAATCGCGGCCGCGGGTTGGTCGCCGTCGTTGTGGAGCTTCACGGGCACACGGACCTGGTCGGCGAGGGCTTCGGGTTCGCCCAAGGTGATGCGGAGATGAGCCGGTTCGTTCCCGAGGCGGATCGATTGATGAATCAGAACGCCGATCGTGCCCAGCAGCAAAGCCAGGCTGAGGGAAAACACGGTCCACTCGAGCGGATTTTTGGTGCGATGCGGATTCGTCGATTCCTCATTCATGATCGGGAGAGCGTTGCGGGGTTTGGACCTGGAGAAGGAGCCGGCCGGCCGAGGCCCCGAGCATGGCGGGCAGGCTCACGACGATGACTGCCGCATGGAAGGGCGTCGCTCCGGCAAAGAAGTAGAGAAGCGCGGCGGATGCGGCGAGGGCGGCGGCGTAGGAGGTGATGATTTCACGCGCCACCAGCCACCAAGTGCGGCCCGGCAGGTGACGCCGCGATCCGCGGAACTCCGAGAAGTAGAGCAGGGCGATGCCCATCCCCACGGCTACGATCGCGAACCCGGCAAGACGGGCCGGCGACGATTCCCGCGCCACGATCTCGACCTCTTCGGTAGGTGCGATGTTCGCGGCGAAAAGCACCGCCCCGCACAGCGCGATGGCGCTTTGACCGGGATAGTCATAGGTGGCGGTGTCAGGATCATCGTCGCCGTCCATGCCTCCTTCGTTTTCCTTCTCGTCCGTTCCCAATTGGGCGGTGCCGACCGAGACGCCGATGGCGAGGGTCATTCCCTCCATGACGATGCGGTTCAGGATCTCATAGCCTGAGTCGTCCGCCCCGATGCGTCCGAGCAGGTAGAGGAACGCGGCTGACAAAAGCAGCCCGATGCCGAGTTCCTCGATCGAATCGATCCAGACCTCCCACAGGGAAGCGTCGCGGCGCAGCCCGGCGTAGCGATTGTAGAGAAAGAGGAGTCCCATGGTGAAAGCCACGTAGAGCAGCAGCTTGCACGGATCGATCGTCAGTGCGGAATCCCACAACTCCATGGTGAAAAGCAGGGGCAAGGCGAAAATGAGGCCGCCCGCGACACCCTGGCCGTACTCCCGGAGCGACTCGGCAAGGGTCCGTTGATGGCTGAAGTTCATCGTGCTGAAGCCGTCTCCCGGCATGGGCCGGAAGGACGGTTTTTTTGAATTGGCACGCTCATTGCGATTGAAGGACTCATCCGGATCAACCGGATCCAAAAACCCAAAACTATGAAGATGAAATCCATTGCCATGCTATTTGGTGCCGCCCTTTTCGGAATCGGTGCCGTGTCCTGTGATTCGCGCGAGGAACAAATGCGGGAAGACACGCTCGAACGGAAAGCGGACGCCCAGGAGAACGCCGCCGACGCCGTCCGCGATGATGCGGAGAAGCGCGCCGATGCGCTCGAAGACGCGGCGGACAGCACCCGTGAAAAGCAGTAAACCCTGTT
Organism: Verrucomicrobiales bacterium; assembly: GCA_016795385.1. Taxonomy (GTDB): domain Bacteria; phylum Verrucomicrobiota; class Verrucomicrobiia; order Verrucomicrobiales; family DEV007; genus Arctic95D-9. Next base: position 103,368 of record JAEUHI010000046.1, read on the forward strand.
GATTCATGGACAACACCCTCTCCGGTCCCGCCGGGGAGGGTTTTTTGTGTCGGTTTACGGGAGGGCGAGGAAGCGTTGCCCGGTGCGGGTGGTGGGAAGAGGATTGCTGAAAGCGGCGAGGTGCCCGGCGGTTTCGTTTTCCTCCGATAGATTCGCTTCGAGGGATGCGGCGGCGTGTGCCCAACCCGGTCTCACTGAGAGGGAAAGGGCGGAGCGGTAGACGGATCGGAGGTAGGCACCGCATCGGCCGACGAGGCCTGCGTAATACAGGTCGGCGATGCGCGGGGAGGGGAAGAGGGGATCGGCCTCATCGATACCCTCGAGGATCCCCGCCATCCCGTGTGCGCCACGTTCTGTCAGTTTGATGCGGTGGCGGTGGGCGATGAGGTCGAGACGGGCGAGGTGCAGCTCGCCCAGCGCGGCCAACGAGAGCATCGCTTCGCGGAGCCTCTCGTCGGTGACGCGGGAGGCAATGCGGCGCAGGCCTCGGAGTCGATGGGTTTCGGGGCTGAAGAGGTTTCGCAGGCACTGCGAGAGGAGTTGTTCGAGGGGAGTCGGAGGGCTCATGATGCCAGAGTCCATCGCACGATGGGTGCCACCGCCGGAAAACCGCGCGGCGGATCAAAAGACGTCCGCTCCGTCGCTCCGCGGACCGTGCAGATCTCCCACTGGAGGGCTGCGGAATGCAAGGCGGCGAGGGCTGCACCTTGCCGCATCATTGGATTTTCGCCCGATCGATACGGGCACGGCTCCTGCGTTGAGGGAAGCGCCCTCCGATGCAAAGATCCGACCCCTTCGCCAGTGAATCCCTCCCGTCTCTCGTGTTCACCAGCGATGAGATGCCGGGATATTCGCGAGTGCGTCGGGGACGGGGATTTTCCTATCGACTTCCCGACGGTGCTCTCTTGCGGAGCCGGGGGGAACGGCAACGGATCGCCTCTCTCGCAATCCCGCCGGCATATGAATCGGTCTGGATCTGCCGTCTCGCCAACGGGCATCTCCAGGCCACGGGACTCGATGCCCGGGGGCGGAAACAATATGTCTATCACCCGGCCTGGCGGGAGCTGGCCGCGGATCGGAAGTTCGCCCAGCTCCCTGCGTTCGCGGCCAGTCTGCCGAGGATCCGCGCAGCCTATCGGAGGGCACTCCGGGCGGATCATCTCAGCCGCGAGCGTGTCATCGCCGGGATCGTCCTGCTGCTCGACGTCACCGGCTATCGCATCGGGAATTCACGTTACGAGACGGAGAATCGCAGCTACGGGCTCTCGTCTCTGCATGCGCGGCATGTGCGGATCGATCGCGAAGGATGTCGGCTCGCTTTTCGCGGCAAGTCAGGGATGGCGCACGATACGGAGGTCACGGACGAGGCACTCGTGAATCTCATCCTCGATCTCCAGGATCTGCCCGGACAGCATCTGTTCCGCTACGAAGACGAGTCGGGAGACTGGCATGACGTCGGATCCGCGGAGGTGAATGCCTGGCTGCGGGAGGCGGGAGGAGGCGACTACTCCGCGAAGTTCTTCCGCACGTGGAAAGCCACGGTGCTCTGTGCGCTGGCGCTGAAGCGGGTGCCTCCGCCGACCTCGAGGGCGGGGGAGCGGCGTGCCGTGACGTCGGCGATCCGCGAGGTGGCGGGAGAGCTGCATCACACGGTCGCGACCTGCCGGAAATACTACATCCATCCAGGCATCCTCCGCACCTACCGGGACGGATCGCTGCAGCGCATCATTAACGGCCGGGCGCCTCACCTCCGGAAAGCGGATGGCACCGCCGGACTCTTCGCTAACGAACGCCGGGTCTACCGCTTGATCGCCGCGCAACCCTGATCCCCTGACAAAACATGAAAATCGCCATGTTCACCAACACCTATCTGCCCCACGTCGGAGGCGTGGCGCGATCCGTGAAGACGCTGGAAGACGAATGCCGGAAGCTGGGGCACGAGGTGAAGGTGATCGCGCCGGAATTCGACGGGGCGGAGGAGTCGCCGCACGTCTTGCGCGTGCCCGCGATTCAAAAGTTCAATGGCAGCGATTTCGCGGTGAGGTTGCCGGCACCGGCGATGATCCGCGAATTCATGGATGATTTCCAGCCGGATGTGATCCACAGCCATCACCCCTTTCTCCTCGGCGACACGGCGCTCCGGCAGGCGTGGCGGATGGAGATCCCGGTGGTTTTCACCCATCACACGCTCTACGAACGCTACACACACTACGTGCCCCTGGATTCGCCGACGCTGAAGCAGATGGCGATCCAGCTCGCCTCGGAGTACTGCAATCTCTGCAGCGAAGTAATCGCCCCGAGCGAGAGCATCCGGGGGCTGCTGCGCGAACGGGGGGTGACGAGCCCGATCTCTCCGATCCCGACCGGGGTGGACACCGCCTTCTTTGCCGCGGGAGACGGTGGGCGCTTCCGCAGGCGCGAGGGGATTCCGGAAGATGCCCTCGTCATCGGTCATGTCGGACGGCTCGCGCCGGAAAAAAACCTGCGGTTTCTTGCCGAGGCAGTGGGTGCCTACCTCTCGGGCGACGAGCGTGCTTCTTTCCTCATCGTCGGCACCGGGAGCGAAGGAGAGGAAATGGAAAAGATCCTCTCGGAACCCGGCGTCGGGGATCGGGTCTTCCGCGCCGGTCAGCTCACCTCGACGGATCTCGCCGACTCGTATGCGGCGATGGATCTCTTTGTTTTCGCTTCCCAAAGCGAGACGCAGGGCATGGTCCTGGCCGAGGCCATGGCGACGGGAAAGCCGGTCGTGGCCCTCGACGGGCCGGGGGTCCGGGAGATCGTCGTCGATGGAGAAAACGGGATCCTCCTCCCCGGGGATGCGGACGTGGCGGCTTTTTCGAGAGCACTGTCCGATCTCGCCGGCAATGAGGCGCGGATGCGGGAATGTGGGGAAAAAGCGAGATCCTCGGCCGCGGCATTCGATCATCGACATTGTGCGAGGGAGGTCACGGAAGTCTATGCGCGCCTCATTCGCGAAAAGGCGGTCCGCTCGGACGAGGAAAAAATGCCTTGGGACCCCTTTTTGAACTCGCTCGAAATCGAGTGGGATCTCTTTGCCGCGAAAATGTCGGCCGCGGCGACCGCCCTGCTGCCCATCCCCAACCCGGAGGTGGCCCGTGATTAGTTCCTTTCCGACGAGATGGCGCTGGTTGCGTCACAAGTGGAACCGGACCCGCCTCGCGGCCCGGCTCATCGGTCATGATCTGCCGGAAGAAGCGACGGAGACGCCGGGTCTGATCATGATCCAGATCGACGGGCTCTCGCGACGCCAGCTCGAGGCTGCCTTGGCCGCCGGGCGCATGCCGTACTTGTCGCGGTTGCTCCGCCGTCGACATTTTTCGCTGGGCAGTTTTTATTCGGGCGTACCCTCGACGACGCCGGCGGTGCAGGGGGAGCTCTTTTACGGGGTGAAAGCGGCGGTGCCATCCTTCGAGTTTCTCGATGGGCAGACCGGACGCATGTTCCGCATGTATGAAGCCGAGTCGGCGAGCGAGATCGAGCGCCGTCTCGTCGCCGAGGGAGCCGAGCCGCTCCTGCCCGGGGCGCACGTGTATTCGAACATCTATCGGGCAGGTGCGGCGGAGTCGCACTATTGCTCCGGGGATCTCTGTGTCGAGGGTTTCAAGCGCCGTCTCAATCCCCTGAAGAGTCTCCTCCTCGCGATCGTCTACTTTCCCACCTTGCTCCGTGGGATCGGGCTGACCCTGCTCGAGCTGGTGATCGCGATCGGCGATGTCATTGGCGGTGGTTTTTCATTCCGGGACCTCCGGGATGAATTGGGCTTTCTCCCGGCCCGCGTCGGTATCTGTATCGCGGCGAGGGAGGCGATCCGGTTCCGCGTCCTCCTCGATATCACGCGCGGGGTACCGCTCATCCACGCGAATTTTCTCGGCTACGACGAGCAGGCGCATCGTCGCGGACCCGATTCGGACTTCGCGCACTGGACGCTGAAGGGGATCGACCATGCGATCCGGGACATCCATCGCGCCGCGGAAGGGAGCCCGCTCGTGGCCTACGAGCTGCTGGTGTATTCGGACCACGGGCAGGAGCACGTGGTGCCCTACGATCATCTCCACGGACGCACCGTGGAGGATGCCATCGCCGCGGTCTTCTCCACCGGCATCACCGCGCAGAGGCAGATGGCGAGGCGTCCCCGGGCCGAGCGTCCGCGGTCCCGCGAGGAGGGACGGCGGCGTCTCCTCCATCAGAGGCCGGGACATGCGGGATTCGGCACTCCCGAAGAGTGTGCGGAAAAGATCAACATTACCGCAATGGGGCCGATCGGGCACATCTACCTGCCTCTCGAGATGGGGGATCAGGATCTCGGCGACTATGCCCTGGCACTCGTCAGGGATGCCGCCATTCCTTTTGTGCTCTACACTTCGAAAAGCGATGAAGAGGTGATCGTGCGCAACCGCCGCGGCGAGTGGCGGCTGCCCCGTGATCAGGCGGAGGTCTTTGGCGGCGATCATCCCTTTCTCGAGGCCGTGACCGAGGATATCATCCGTCTCTCACGGCATCCCAACGCCGGAGACTTCATCATCGGTGGATGGGATCCGGAGGATGCGCTCATTTCCTTTCCCCGGGAGAAAGGTGCCCACGGAGGACCGGGGCGCGAGGAGACCCACGGATTTGTCCTCGTGCCCGACCGGATCTTCCATTGGCATCTCGCCCACCATCCCTCGAGCGGGCGTTGGATGCGCGGCACCGATCTCAGGGAAGTGGTGCGCCATTATCTGGGAGAGAACGGCGTGCGACAGGAAGTCGTCTTCGGTGGCCGCGAGCGCGAGAAAGGACGGAGTCTCCGGGTGATGACTTACAACATTCACAGCTGCGTGGGGCTCGACGGACGGATCCGCCCGGAACGCATCGCCCGCGTCATCAACTCGTTTGATCCCGATCTCGTCGCGGTGCAGGAGGTCGATGCCCATCGGCCTCGCTCGGGCGGGCACGATCAGGCCAAGGTGATCGCCGATCATCTGAAGATGGATCACGCCTTTTACGCCGTCTTCGAAGAGCGTGCCGAGAAATACGGGCTCGCGATCTTCTCGCGCTACCCTTTTGAAATCGTGAAGACCCGTCACCTCACTCCCGCGGTGCCGAGACGGCGGGAGGCACGGGGGGCGATGTGGATCACCTTTCAGGAGGAGGGCGGAGGGCGGCGCATCCACCTCATCAACACCCATTTCGGCCTGAACCGCGACGAGCGTCTGCGCCAAGTCTCGGCTCTCCTCGGGCCGGAATGGATCGGCGGCATCCCCGAGGGTGAACCCATCATTCTCTGCGGGGATCTCAATTCCCGACAGCGCTCCACGGTGTGGCAGCGCCTAAGCCAGCGTCTGCGGGACGTGCAACACGCCGTGCCGGGTTACGTCGCGCGTCCCACCTTTCCGACCCGCCATGCCATCGTTCGGATCGATCACCTCATGGTCAGCCGTCACTTCGAAGTTCGCCGGGTCGAGGTGCCCTTCACCGCCACCGCCTTGGTCGCTTCGGATCATTTCCCGGTTTGCGTCGAACTCTCCCCCTCCGAAGAACTCTCCACCAATGAAAGCAGCCCTCTTTCTTAAGCGGCATTGGGGCGGACTCGTCGTCGTGCTTCTCTTGGTCGGCGGCCTCGTCTTTCTCTGGAAAACGCAGGAAGGTCGTCTCGATCGCGAGTCCATCCTTGCCTACGGCATGTCCCTCCCACCGGTCGTCATCGTCATCGCATTCTTCCTGCTGCCGCTCATCGGATTCCCCGTGAGTGTCCTGCTCGTGCTCATCGGCCTCCGCTTCGGTGTGGGGTGGGGGATGGTTCTCGTGACCGTAGGCATGCTCTTCCATCACCTCGTCGTCTTTGCGATCTCGCGGAGTTGGTTGCGCGAGAAGATGGAGAGGCGCATCGCCTCCTTTGGTCACCGAATCCCGAGGATCGAGGAAAGACACCGATTTTGGTTCACGACAATCTTTGCATCCATCCACGGGCCACCGTACGCGGCGAAGCTTTACCTTCTCGCCCTCACGAATCTGCCCTTTCGCTACTATTGCGGGATCGGCGTGCCGGTGTATGCCGGCTTTTCCCTCATCCCGGTGGGGGCCGGAAAAGCCATCACCGACCTCAACGCGATGACCGTTGGCCTCATTCTCCTCGGGACCGTGGCGCTCTTCTTCCTGGCTCATTGGCTGAAGCGCCGCTACTCGACGGGCGTTGCCCCCTCCGATGGTACGCGATCTGCAAAAACAGGGAATCATGGCCAATAAATCCTCCCAGAAAGGGGTCTCTTCGGATACCGATCAGCGCCCGCCACAACATCAGGAACGCCAACCTGGCCGGGAAGGGGAAATGAGACCTGCCCCCGTTCACGAGCAGCCGGGCGCGCGGGGCAGCGGACGCCTCGCTGGCCTCGTCGCGATCATCACCGGGGGCGACTCCGGGATCGGACGCGCCACCGCATTTGCCTTCGCCCGGGAAGGGGCGGATGTGATGATCGTCTACCTGGAGGAAGAGGCCGACGCCCGCGAGACCGCCCGGCGCGTCGCCGAGCTCGGTCAACGGGCCGAGTTGTTTCGTGGCGACGTGGGCGAGGAAGCCGTCTGTCGGAAAGCGGTGGAGGCCACCATCGATCGGTTCGACCGGATCGATATCCTCGTCAACAACGCCGCCGAGCAACATCCCCGCGAATCCTTGCTGGACATCACCGAAGCGCAGCTCGTGGCCACCTTCCGGACGAATCTCTTTGCGATGTTCTTCATGGCCAAAGCCGCTCTGCCCCACCTGAAGCGATCTCCGCAAGCCTCCATCATCAATACCACCTCCGTCACCGCCTATCGCGGCAGCCCGGGCCTGCTTGATTATTCCGCGACGAAAGGGGCTGTCGTCGCCTTTACCCGTTCGCTTTCGCAGAATCTGGCGGAAGACAAGATCCGGGTCAATGCGGTGGCTCCCGGCCCCATCTGGACGCCCCTCATCCCCGCGACTTTTCCGGCCGGGGAGGTGGCGAAGTTTGGTGCCGACACCCCGCTCGGACGGGCCGGTGAACCATGGGAATGCGCGGAGTCGTTCGTCTTCCTCGCCTCTGCCGATTCGAGCTACATGACGGGCCAGACCCTGCATCCGAACGGCGGAGAAATCATCAACGGTTGAGGAGGTGGATTGCACGGCGCTGGTTGCGCTCTGCACGGGATCCCGGACGCGATGGGGCGCTGGCGACGGGCTCCATCGCCTCCGTGCATGGAAAATCCGGGGGGAATTTCAAAGGGCCTCCGTGGCATCACCCTTGCGTTGGTGAAAGGAGATGAAAATCACCAAACCCTCACCACGCCACCCTCAGAAGAACCCTTCAATTTCCGGGAAGATCGGTTGGATCCTGCTCTGGTTGATCGGCATTCCCGTGCCGATCCTCCTCGTGCTCTTCCTCCTCCGTGGGTGTACCTGAAAAACGTCGTCCACGACGGACGCGGACGTAAACGTAAAAAAGCCCCGGGCTGCATTGTGCGGCCCGGGGCTTTTTCGTTCGGTGTCAGCCGGAATTTCTTTTGGATCAGACGCGGTCCGGATCCGCGAGCGCATCTTCGATGGCTTCGCGGGTTTCGCCGGTGCGTTTCTGGATGCGGCCGATCAGCTCATCCTCCTGACCTTCGACGTAGGTGAGATCCTCGTCGGTGAGCTCGGCCCAGCGTTTTTTCAGCCGGCCTTTGGCGATATTCCAATTTCCTTTGAGCTGGAGTTTGTTCATTGGTTTTTTTTGAGTGTGGAGTGAAGAGAGTCAGTCTGCGACCGTGATCCGGTTGGTGACCATGTCCGGTCCAGCTTCGTCCCGGGCGATCTCGAGGATCCGGTCCAGTTCTTCCTGCGATCCCACCTGGCCGGCGAGCGTGACCTTGCCTTCGGTGGTGATCACCCGGATGTTCTTTGCCGTGAACGAAAGGTCCTCGTCGGCAACGAGACGCTGCCGGATGTTCCTGCTGACCGAGACATCACCGAGGTTGTTGCTTTGATCCTGGGCGGTCTTGCGGGTCGTCGTGTTGTCCTCCGCGTCGTTCGTGCGGGGGCGATCCGGGTTCGCGTTGTCAGCACTGGCGTTGACGTCGACATCGGTCTTGGTATCGCTGCGATACTCATAGGGAGAATAGACGTCCACGAGATAGCCGGGATCATTCATGTTCTCCGGCCAGCGGTCGGCGGTGAAACGCGGGGATTTCTCCAGGGTTTCCTTCGTGGCGTTCACCAGCACCGCATCCTTCGTGGTGGAGACCGCGCCAACCGGCAGCACGCTCAGTTCATCGCCGATGCCAAGGAAACCGCCGGAGGCGACCACCACCGCATTGACCCGGTCGAGACGCGAATTCAGGATCAGATCATGGATTTCGCCGATCGTGTCGTCCTGGTAGTTGTCCACGTTCATGCCGAGCAGTTCGGAAGCCCGGAGAATCCGACGGGTTCCTTCATCGGCATCCTGGTCGATCTTTTCCAGATAAGGCTCCGCGGCGTAGGCCTTGTATACGCCGGCGAGGTAATCGCGGTCGTTGAGGTTCGGGAACTCACTGCCCTGGAAACGCGGGGCGTCGGTGAGACGATCCTTCGTGAGATCGGAGGTGAGATGTTTTCCGTCCGCGTGCAGCATCAGCGCCGACGGAGGCACGATGCTGAGTTCGTTGGCGATGCCGATGAAACCTCCGCTGGAGATGATCACTGCGGTGACACGCTGACCGGAAAAGTCGATCGCGAGGTCCGAGACCGCCCCGATCTTCTCATTCTGGCCGTTCATGATGTCCATGCCGATGAGCTCGCTGGCACGGTGATGCCGGGCGGAATTGCGGTTGAGGGTGCCGTCGTTGTCGGCCGCCCTCGTGGTGGACGTCGTGGACGGATCACGGTCGGCGTTCGTGCCGGTATTGCGGGGCCGATCCGCGCTGGTGCTGGCATCACGATTGGTGTCGTTTGCCGGCGCCGATGCATCGTCCCGGGCGGTGGGGGTTTCTTTGGCGGAGGAGGGCGCCCGGTCCCGGGCGAGTCCGGTGGTGACCGTGGCAATCGAGGCGACCGCCGCAATCATGGGTAGGAGGGTTCGTTTCATGATCTGGGGATGGATTTTTAGGTTTGGTTGCGACCGACGCGCACCTTTTGCGAGGTGCCGCGATCGGCATGGAAGGGGCGCACGGGATGTGCCAAACCGGGCCGTGCGCATTGAACGCGCTCAAAGAGAGAAGGTTAGGAATGACGAGGGGGGAGCCGCTTCAGGGCCCTTCACCGTGCAATATCCGGGAATGGGATGCAGGCTGCATGGTCGCCGCGTCCTGTTTTCCACGACTGCTCCGGGGCGAGAGCCGATCGATCGGGTGATGATGGGCATTCAATCTGCATCGTGAAACGGGCGGAATGCAGTCGTGCAGGTTTTTCGACGGGATTGGGAAACGCCGCGCAGCCCCAGATGGCGGCACGAAGGCGGGCCGGACAGGAAGGCACGGTCCCTGCAAAGGTCTCTCCCAGGCAAAGACGCCCGATCAAACCCCAAGAACCCATCATTCCATGAATCCCTGTCATTGCTGCGGCAACACCTACCGACGCTCCTTTGAGATCACGCTCGACGGCACCACCTACCATTTTGATTCCTTCGAGTGCGCCATCCACATTCTGGCACCCTCCTGCGGACATTGCGGTCTCCGCGTGATCGGGCACGGAGTGGAAGGGGAGCGTGGAGACATCTACTGCTGCGCCCATTGCGCCAGGAAGGCCGGCGTCGACGGCGTCGTCGACAATGCCGCACATTCGTGAACTGCAACCCCCCCGCCCGACATGCCTGCCAAATCCAAAAAACAACAGAAGGCCGCCGGAGCCGCTCTTTCGGCAAAGCGCGGAGAGACCAAAAAATCCAGCCTGAAAGGCGCCTCGAAGGAAATGGTCGAGTCCATGACCGAAAAGGAACTCGAGGACCTGGCCAGCACCAAGCGGAAGAAGCTTCCGGAAAAGAAGAAGTAGGGCCGGACCATCTCAGCCAAGAGGCAATACCGGCGGCGGGACTCGAACCCGCACTTCGTGAGAAACTCGATTTTGAATCGAGCGCGTCTACCATTCCGCCACACCGGCCTCTCGTGGAGAGCCGCAAGTCTAAGAGCCGCCCGCGGGAAATCAAGAGGCTACTTTCGCCATTGGAGTAATCACTCCAGCCATTTCATCTCATCCAGTCGCGCGGAGACGTAGCCGAAGGTCAGTTGTGATTGGAGTTCCAAGGGAATGCGGTACTGATCGTCGCTGAACCACAGGGTCGTGCTCTTCACCTTTTCGTAGGATTTGATGCTGAGGTCGGGATTGACCTTGCCGATTTGCGCGTCGAGCTTGATCGCCTCGTAGACCTTGCCCTTCACCTTGTGGCTCTCACGTCCGAGCACCTTGAAGTTGGCGAGATAGGGACGGTTGAAGGGCGTCACGACCATGGAGATTTCGTCGCCATCCTTCAACGCCTGGCTGCGGAGATAAAAGGCGGAGGAAAGCGCGTCCTGGCCGAAATCGAAGCGGAACCGTCCGGTATTCGAGACGGTGCCGGTCTTTTGTTTCGACGTGGTCGTGAAGATCTGGCGCTTTGTCTCGAAAATGATGTCATAGCTGTTTTCGCCGCCGCGTTCCTTCTCGACGAGTTGGAAGGTGAGGGGACGCAGGCTGTTTTGATCGACGATGGACTTCGCGCGGAAGTCATAAGGATAAAGGAGACGGGCAAACCCCGTGCTGCTGCCTTGGGCATCACCCACGAACCGGCCCGAGTTCGAATCGCTCTTCACGATCGAGATCTCCACACGGCCGGCGTTCACCCGGTGATTCCAATCGAGCGTGTATTCGAGTGCCACCGGCCGGAGATCGGCGTGGTTTCCGGGAGGGAGTCGGGTCACGCTCTTCATCCATTCCGGTGGACCGGTGACCTCCTCTGAAAAAAGGTCACCCAAGGAAAAAAACGAGAGAAAAAGGACGATGGGTAACGCTTTCATGGAGATGAGAAACGGCGGGGAACGGTGCGGGACCGAGTCAAACACAACGAACGTTGATATTCTGGAAAATCGAGATAATCATAGACGAATGAGAGATTCTCGCAATCCAAAGATTGGTCTTCCATCAATCCTTTTTGTTCAACCACCGAGTGTGACAAGAACGGCTCTTTGGGCCGGGGTGGCGGCTCTCTTTCTGAGCTCGTGTGAACGGGCCTCCGGGCCTGATTCCCCGCCAAACGAGTCGGCCGAACCGGCGCCGGTGGTGGAGCATGATTGGCCTTTGTTCCGGGGGGATGCGGAGATGCGCGGAGAGACGCCGGAGCGGCTCGATGCGCCCTTGCAAGTGGCTTGGAAATTCGAAACTCCCGCGGAGGAGGGGAAACGGCGGCCTCCCATCGATGCTTCGCCGGTGATTGCCGGCGGGAAAGTTTTCGTAGGGAGCCAGGACGGGAATTTTTACGCGATCGATTTGAAATCCGGGGCTTTGCTTTGGACCTTCAAGGCCGAGGGGCCGATCATCGCTCCGGCAGCGGTTTTCGCAGAGCGTGTTTATTTTGGCGACACCTACGGATTTGTTTATGCGCTCGGGACGGCGGATGGAAAGGAAGCCTGGCGCTTCGAAACCGAAGGCAAGATCGAGGGCGGGATCAATCTGCTCGCGGAGGAGGGCGATGCCGCACGGATCTTCGTGGGCAGCCATGACTTCTTCCTTTATTGCCTGAACGCCGCGACTGGCGAGGTGCTGTGGAAACATGAAACGGGCAATTACGTCGTCGCCACTCCCTCGATGGTGCGGTCAGCCGACGGAGGGATCGATCTGACCTTTGGCGGTTGCGATGGACTGCTCCATGTCTTGCCGGCCAAAGGCGAGGGGGCGAAACGGGAGATCGAGATCGGTGCCTACGTCGCCAATACCTCGGCGGTGCGCGATGGGATCTGTTATGTCGCACACAATGGGGGAGAAGTCGTCGCCATCGAGATCGCTTCCGGGGAGACGGTCTGGAAAACCAAGACCGGGATCGAATACACCGCCTCGCCGGCGGTGGATGAGAAGCGTCTCTATGTGGCGGGTCCGGACAAGCGCCTCGTCGCCTACGATCGTGTGACGGGCGAAGAAGCGTGGGCTTTTGTCGCACCGCGGGCGCTTTCCAGTTCGCCCGTGATCAGCGGAGACCTGATCTGGCAAGGGGGGATGGACGGTCGTCTCTACGCGATCCGTCGCGAGGATGGCAGCGAGGCCTGGAATTACGACCTCGGCACCCAGATCAAAGCCTCACCGGCGGCATCGCGCGGGACCCTCGTGGTTTGCGGCGAAGACGGCGTGGTGTATGGTTTCCGGAAGTGAGGCGTCTCACTCCCTTTACTCTTCTCCTCCCCGAGATCATGGCCTCCCCTTCAAAATCCACTCTTCCCTCCGGCGTGATCGACAAGCTGAGGGTGCCCCTCGCTTCCGATTCCGCCGAACAGACCGAGGCCGGAAACTACTTCGTGGCGAATTACCCGCCGTTTTCCTTCTGGAAGCCCGAGCACAAGGACGCCGTTCACGCCATCTTGAATTCCCCGCGGCCGGTCGACACGAATCTCGGAGTCTATTTCCACATTCCGTTCTGCCGGAAGCGTTGCCACTTCTGCTACTTCCGCGTTTACACCGACAAAAACGCGTCCGAGATCAACGCCTATCTCGATGCGGGGATCCGTGAGTTCGAGCGTTACTCCCGCACCTCCTACCTTGCCGGGAGAAAACCGCAGTTCGTGTACTTCGGCGGGGGCACCCCCAGTTATCTCTCCGTCGATCAGCTCCGGAATCTGACCGACCGGATGAAGGACCTTTTCCCCTGGGACGAGACCGAGGAGGTCGCCTTCGAGGCCGAGCCCGGGACCTTGACCGAGAAAAAGCTCGAGGCCCTGCGCGAGATCGGCGTGACACGACTGAGCCTTGGCATCGAGAGCTTCGATGATCACATCCTCGAGGTGAACGGTCGCGCCCACCGCTCGAAGGAGGCCTACCGGGCCATCGATTTCGCCAAAACCCTTGGATTCGACCAGCTCAACATCGATCTCATCGCGGGGATGATGGATGAGACGCCCGACAACTGGGAGCGCGTCGTTCGCACCGCCATCGAGCAAGAGCCCGATTGCGTCACCATCTACCAGATGGAAATCCCCTTCAACACCACCATTTATAAAGAGATGAAGGAGTCGGGCCGGGTCACCGCTCCCGTCGCCGACTGGCGGACGAAGCGCGCCTGGGTCGATTGGGCCTTCGACCAATTCCAAGCCGCCGGGTATACCGTGAGCAGTGCCTACACCGTGGTGAAGAATCCTGAGACGACCAAGTTTGTCTATCGCGACAGCCTCTGGGCCGGGGCCGACCTTCTTTCGGCCGGAGTCGCGAGCTTCGGACATTTCGGCGGCGTGCATTATCAGAATCAGGCCGACGTCGGCCCCTACATGACCGAGGTCGATGCCGGGGGGCTGCCCATTTTCCGCGCCTACCCGACGAGTCACGACGAGCGGTTCATCCGCGAATTCATCCTCCAGTTGAAGCTCGGCCACACCAACCGGGGTTATTTCCGCGAAAAGTATGGGGAGGATCCCGCGTTGCGGTTCCCCGAGCAGTTCGCCGGTTTGGCAGCGGATGGATACCTGCGTCTCGAGGGGGATGAAATCCTCATCAGCCGTGAGGGACTCCTGCAAATCGATCGCCTCCTCCATGGCTTCTTCCTTCCCCAGCACCGAGATGCACGCTACACCTGAGGAACGCGCACGGCTGGAGCTGGCCGAGGCCTTGAGTTGGCTCATGCCCTTCCATTATTTTTATGAGAAGGACGGAAAAAACCTGCCCGACTTCCAGTTTCTGAGGGGCGACGAGGTGCCTTACCCGTATCGATCCCTCCTCGTCCATACCAATGACATGACGCCCACGCTGGCGGCGTTCCACCACTCGCGGCTGTATCTCGAGGTGCACGAGCACGAATCGAACGAGGCCTTTGTGATGCGGCTCGTCACCCTGCATGCCCAATCCAATGACGCTCCGGTGGAATACGGCGCCATCGCCATCCAACTCGGTGGTCTGCCACCCGAAGTCGCCGCCGAGGTCGTGGCCGGGCGGAAGCCTCTCGGTGGACTCCTCGGCGAGTATGGTGTGGAGCATCGCGGCGCCCCGGTCGCCTATTTTTCCGTCCCGGCTGATGATCACATCGCCCGGGCCTTGCATCAGTTGCCCGGTGAGACGCTCTACGGCCGGTGCAATCAGTTGCTCGATCGCGATGGGATGGTCTTTGCCGACATCGTCGAGATCCTTCCCCGCAGCAACGAATCGGAGCAGTGGGTGAAGCACGGGAGCGACGCCTGATCCCCGCGCCCTCACTTCCGGGCTTGCGGAGCGCAAGAGGCGGCGGTTGATTCCCGCGAATTCCCTCCCATGTACCCCGGCGATTCCTCCGTCTCCCTCCGCGGGCTCTGCCTCGCGACGGGGATCGCATTCGCGGGGATGGCTTCGGTCTTTGCCAAGACCCCGCCCGATCCGGGACCGCCTCCGATCCGTGCCCTTCTCATCACCGGCGGGGCATCTCATGACTACGCGACCCGGCAGGAAATCCTCACCCGCGGGATCCGCGAGCGGGTCGCTCGACCGATCGAGTGGGTCGTGCGGATGCAGGGGCTGGGTGACGGTAGTGCGCGCATCCCTCTTTTTGAGTCCGCCGAGTGGGCCAAGGATTGTGACATCGTCGTGCACGATCATTGTTTCCCCCGGGTCACGGACACCGGCTATGTGGATCGCATCCTCGCTCCGCATCGGTCGGGTCTCCCCGCCGTGCTCCTTCATGGGGCAATGATGTCCTTCCGCACCGGGGACGAGCAATGGTTCGAGTTCACCGGAGTCACGACCCGGTCTCACGAGCGTGCGCGCGCGGTCCGGGTGGAGACGGTCACAGAGCAGAGTCCTCTCCTCGCGGAGTTTCCCTTCTGGGAGATTCCCCGGGAGGAACTTTACCGCATCGAAGCCACGAAAGAGGGCCTCGCAGTCGTGAGCAAGGCCTCCGATCCCGAGGGTCTGACCCATCTCACGACCTGGACCCATCGTTACGGACCTTCGAAAACCAGGGTCTTCGCCACGACCCTTGGCAATGAACTCGCCACGGTGGCTGATGCCAAATATCTCGATCTTGTCAGCCGCGGTTTTCTCTGGGCTCTGGGAGAGCCGCTCGAGACCACCTTCCGCGACGTGCCCGAGGCCGATTCGCTGAAAGGCTTCACCTTGCGGATACCGGCGATCCCCTTGCCGCGTCCTGGCCGAAATGCCGCGAGGGAAGGGGAAGTGAGCGCTTTTTCCTGGGGCGGCACCGATCCCGCGTCCGCCGAGGTGGGCAAAACGATCGACGGTGATCCGGAGACTTCCTGGACCGCTCCGACCTCAGGTCCGGGCGCCTTCACCCTGACCTGGGAGCAAGCCAAAAAGCTGGGTGCGCTTCTGATCTACTGGAGCGGCCCGCCCGCCGAGATCCTTCTCGAAGGCTCCGTCGATGGTCACGCTTGGGCGCCACTGGGGTCTCCTGTGGCGGTAGGGCGGTCGGACTGGCCTGTCTTGCAGGAATTGTCCCAGGCCGGATACCGCGGGCTGCGGGTCTCCGTTCCGGCCCTTCCCGCAGGCGGAACCTGGGGTCTGCGGGAAGTCGCGGTGTTTGAAGATCGTTCCGCCGTCCCGGCGGCAGTGCTTGTGAAGTTGCCCCGGACGCCCCCGCCGTCCTCCGGTGATCTCCGTCCTGCCGGTGAGAGTGGATTCCTCCGTCGCGTCCATCTGGCTCCCGGCTGGCACGTCGCCCGGGCCGCGACCCTCCCGGGCGACGGATCGATCGGCACTTTGGTGCCGGCAGCGTCGGGAGGGGTGTTTCTCTCTCTTTTCCCGAAAGGCGGCGGTGCGGGTGAAGTGAAGTTCGCTCTCCCCGGAGGCGAAGCGGGGTTGGAGTTCCATCCTTACCTCTCCGGCATCGAACCAGGGACTTCGCTCGCCTGGGATGGCGAGTGGCTTTATACCCTGTCAGGTCCGCGACTCGACAGGGTCAGACGAGCGCTCGGCCACGGTCCCGCGGATGAACGGCAGCGTCTCGGGGTGTTGTTTGAGTTTCCTGCCAACGGGGCTCCGGTGGGAGCAAAAATCCGCGATTTGTCACTCGGCGACGATGGTTGGTTGCGGGCGCGCATCT
The DNA here is from genome assembly GCA_016795385.1 of Verrucomicrobiales bacterium. GTDB lineage: Bacteria > Verrucomicrobiota > Verrucomicrobiia > Verrucomicrobiales > DEV007 > Arctic95D-9. The sequence goes on from JAEUHI010000046.1 coordinate 119,540, forward strand.
CCGCCGAGAAGGCGGGAAACATCATCTCGCGGGAAGGGCGCCTGATTTCATGGCCACGAGACGGGATGCTGCGTTTCTCGACGCGCGGGCGCGGCCTGAGCGTCGAGCGGCTGGTCGCGGAGTCGTCAGACGGCGATTTGCCTGACGGGGGCCGCATCGAGGGGAGCTTCGTCCGTCGCGACGATGGCCGCGAGATCTGGATTTCAGGCGGAGATGGCGGCGAGGGAAACACCGTGATTTGCCTTGCTCCGGTCGATGCGCCGGCGCAGCCCGGCAGGGATTGGAATGAGATCCCGGCCGCGTCTCTGAGCCAAACGCTTTTGCCCGCGACGGATGACCTCCGATCTTCGGAGCGGCGTGAGGCTGCTCTCGAGTGGCAGCGCCGGAAGCATCCGGACGACAGCGCCCAGCCCGAGTGGCCCCCGGGCGCCGAGACAACTCCCGGGGCGGCGCGGCTCTATGTGACAGCGGTCGCAGGCGGCGAAGATCGTGGCTCGCGCGATCGACTCGAGTCGCTTCTCGAAAATGCCGACCCGGCGATCCGGGCGGCGGCATTTGAATCGATCGGAGATCATCCCGACGTGTCTCCGGCGATCTTTTCCGCCTTGGGAGAAGTGACGATCCCCCAGGTGAGCGCGGCAATCTTCGACGGTCTGAGGAGGAGCGGGGCCTTGCTGCCCGGTGCCGAGATGGTCGCGATGGGACTGCTCGACCATCAGGACCAAAAACTTTCCGCCGCCGCCTTCGAACTCCTCTTGGCGCGGCGGGCGGTGCCACTCGCGCTGCAGACGCTGGGGGAAGAGAACGCGCGACTTTGGCCCGGCGCGTTTCAGCTTTTGCGCGAGTTGCCCGGGCCGGAGTCGGTCGGAGGGCTCATCGCCTGCCTCGACCGCCAGCGGGATCCGGTCTTCCGGAGGGAAGGATTGGATGCGCTCGCGGCTCTTTATCCCACCATGTCGGCTGAGGGTGGGGAAGGGGAAAGCGCCGCGAGGATCGCCCGATATCTTTCCGCCCGGGTCAACGATCCCCGCGTCGATCGCGCCAGCTTGCTGGAGTCGATGCAAACCCACGGGCTGCCCGCGCCGACGCCCGGCCAACTCTTCGGATTGGGGAGCGGAGATCTCCGCTTTCTCGGCTACGCGCTTGATGGTCTGCTTGCCTCCTCCGCCGAATCCTTGCCGGAAGAGACGATCCCTTGGCTGATGAAGATCGCCGCCGACGACAGTCACGATCTGGCGATCCGCCAAAAGGCCGGTGCTCTGATCGCCGGTTTCGGAAACCGGGAGGGCTATCGGCAATGGTTTACCGAAACGCTCCGAATTCTCTCGGAATCACGCCGCGCGGAGTCTGCCGCCATCCTGCGCCAACGTTGGTGGGGGCGCGAAGATCATGCCGCCCAGGCCGACTGGCTTTCCGCCCGGACCCGCCAGGGCGATCCTGCGGGCCGGGCACTTGCCTGGACCACGTTGGTCGCCTCGTGGCCCGGGCTGGAGAATCCCGGGCTCGAATCTTCCTTGATCAAGGATCTCGCCTTGGCCATTCAGGCAACGGGAGAGGGGAGCGACGTCCTCCGTTCGGAGCTCGCGTTCATGCCCCCTTCTTTCATTGTCCGTTTTCTGAAAGCGACGGAGAAGCAAGCGGATGCGAGCGCCGTCGGTGCCAGACTCGCGGCTCTTCACTCACTCGATCCGACGACCGGCGAGGCGCTTGCTCCGGTCGCGGAAGCCTCGATCGACGAGCTGGTGAAAGTCGTCGGCACGGTAAACGGCGATGTCGATGCCGGAGCCCTGGCATTCGTCAGCTATGGATGTGTCGTCTGTCACAATGTGCAGGGGGAAGGTCCCGCCACCGCGCCAGATCTCCTGCGGGGAGGGCGCGATCTTTCGGAACTGGTGAAGAGCATCGCGCGCCCGGCGGAGCAAATCAAAGGCGGCTACGAGTTGAGACCGGTGTCGATCGAGGGGGGCGGCACCTCCCTCGGCTGGTCGCAGGTCCGGCTGGGTCAATCCTCCGAGTGGGTCGATGCCGCAGGGAACCTTTTCGAGATCGAGAGGGGCGACGCCGGGAACGCAGGCCCCCCGGCCGGATCTCCATGCGGCCCGAATCGACCCATTTCCCGCCCGGACTGGGGCGATTTGGTAACATTTCTGAAGGATTTAGCCCCCTGATTGGTTCCGTTTGCCCCCCGCCAAACGTGCTCGATTGCATACGAAAGGGGCGCTCTGAGACATTTTTAGAAAATTTCTGTCAAATTTTATTTGAAGTCATTTTTGAGAAATTTGTTTAAGGGGATTGAAAAATAGCTTGCTGGCGAAACGCATTTTTGCGAGAAGTTCGCGCTTGAGCCCCCGTGACTCCGCTTAATCCCAAGGGATTAAGCGTTTTTTGTGTCCCCCACGCAAACTCGCTTCTGTTACCCCCACTGTTTCGATCTATGAAAGCCCCAAGATTCTTGCGGACCAAACACATTCGTTTCATTCGCAAATTGCTCCATGCCGGCATGACCGGGTTGGTGATGATTTCGGTGGGTTTGTCAGGGCCGGTCATGCCGGTGTTGGGTGACACTCTCTACAAGGCGAACGGTGATGCCACTTTGCTTGAGCAGACCACTACAGTGGGATTCAACTCGATCATGAACAATGGGGAAGGAGTGGCCTTGACATCGGGAGATATCCTTTCATATACGAATCTCATCACGGGTGCTGTCACCAATCGACTTACCACGACTGTGAATGGAACTATCACGCTCGGGGGATTGCGCGTGGGTGAATTCTTTAATGGCAGTCTGTTGAATCCGGGCGGAACGATCACTATCCGCAACTTAGCAAGCGGTGGTGCTCAAACCCTCAACTTCGGTGCCTCCGGTATCGATCTGTCTTTGGCGGGCCAGAATCTGACCTTCCAGCGGGATACGGCGGGCAGCGCGAATCTTTCGGTGGTGGCGGCGACAAACCAGACCTGGTCCATGCGGACGGGGCGCACGCTGAGTTTTGCGGATGCGCCGCTGACGCTGAACGGTGCCGTCACGATCCAAGGCGCGGGAACGGTCACCTTGGGCGGGAGCGGTACCGGTGCCATTTCCGGTGCGGGAAATCTTCTCATCGACGGTCCGCAGTCCGGCGCAGCCTCTATCGTCAACCTCAGCGGCACCAATACCGGCTGGACCGGTGCGGTCACAGTAGGCAGCAGCAGCCACCTCCGCGCGCCCGCCCAGTTGAACCTGGATCAGAGCGCCGCCGGCCAAAACAAATTGGCAGATGCGCAGACGCTCACGATCAATCACTCCACAGTAAACCTCCAAGGAACCGGTGGCGGCACGGAAACGGTGGCGGGGGTTTCGCTCGGCCAGGGACTCAATGCGGTCACTCGGTCCGCCGGAACCGGTATTCTGCAGATGAACGGCATTACCCGCGCCACCGGCGCCGCATTGAACTTCGGGAACATCGCGACCACCGGAGCCAGCCACGTCACCACCGACGTGCTCAATACGTCGGCCGGACAGATCGGCGCCTGGGCGGTCGGGATCAACGGCACCACTGACGCCAACTGGATCAAGACCGCTGGGGCGGGCTCCGACATCGCGGCCTTGGCTCTCAGCGGCGCGGATTACACAACGCAGGTGAACTTGAACTCCTGGGCGGCTAACCAGAACATCATCGTCAATGCCGCGACCACCGCCTCCACTGCCAGCCGTACGGTCGGATCGCTCAAGCTAAACAACACGGCGAACCTCGCTTCCGTTGATATCGGCGCGGGCAACACGCTGACGATCGATGACGGTGCCAATGGCGGCGGAATCCTTGGCGTGGGGAACTTTACCCGGATGATCGGCCATGCCACGACGGTTGGTCAGGGCACGCTCACGGCGGGGGGCGCGGACGACAACATCAACGACACGCTTTACCTCTACAATTTGCAGAACACCACGTCGGTGAACATGGTGATCGACGACAACAACACCGGAGTCGGCAGCGATGCCCTGCACTTGTTCCTGGGCGGAGCGGGCACGGTCACATTGCGTGCGGCGAACACCTACACCGGCGGAACGACTATCGCTGCGGGCGGATTGAACATCGGGGCCAATGACGCTGCCTCGGACAATGCGTCTCTCGGTGCTGGAGACGTCGTCAACCATGGCACGTTGACAATCAGTAAGACTACCGGCGCTTCTTTGGCGCAAAACACCATCTCTAACAACATCACCGGGACGGGAGCCTTCGTCACCAATCGAGGCACGGTTCTCCTCACCGGAACCAACACCTACACGGGCTCAACGACGGTCGGCGGCTCGGGTGCCTCGACGCTGCGGGCGGGATCCGCCACTTCCATTTCGGCGGATAGCCGAATGATTCTGAACAATTCGGCGGGATCCACCCTTGATCTGAATTCATTTGATGTTTCTGTCGCCGCCTTGCGCGGGGATCAGACGAACGCGAGTGTGCTTCTCGGCGGGAACACTCTGACCATCACCGGATCGGACCTGGCTGCGAGCAGCACCGCGGAGACGCTGACCTTCGTGGCTCAGAACTACCAGGGTGCCATTAGCGGCACCGGTAATCTGATCAAGAGCGGCCGCTTCACGCAGGTGTTCACCGCCGGTGGCACCCTTTCCTACACCGGCACCACCACGGTCAACAACGGCATTCTCCAGTTCAACAAGGCCTCCGCCACCACCGGCGTGACGGTGAACAACGTCGGCACCTTCCTCGCCAACGCCGCCAACGCCACGGGAGCCACGGCCGCCGTCAACCTTGCCGGGACCACCTCCACCTTCCAGGTCAACAACGGTTTCAACCAGTCCGTCGGCTCCCTCACCGGCGTCGCGAATTCGCGGCTTGCCATCTCCCGGGGTGCCACCGCCACCCATTTCACCGTCACCGACAACGGCGGATCTCCGGCAGCCTTCAGCGGGGTCATCGTGGAAACCGGTACCGGGGCGAATGGGGCTTCCTTCACCAAGGCGGGGACCAACACCCTTATCCTCGGCGGCGGCAATAACTATACCGGTGCAACCACGATCAACGATGGTACCCTCCAGACCGCTGCCAGCAGCCTCGTCCAAGTGCTCCCGGACCGCTCCGCCGTCGTCCTTGCGGATGTGGCCACTGCCATTCTCGATCTCAACGGGGTCAATGAGACGATTGGATCTCTTGCCGGAGGCGGCACGACGGGAGGAAACGTCCTCCTTGGGTCCGGCCGCCTCACTGTCGGCATGGATGGGACCAGCACGTCTTTCGGTGGTGTCCTCTCCGGCACGGGCGGCCTCACCAAGATTGGCAACGGCGTCCTCACACTCACCGGAAACAGCACCGCGACCGGATCCGTTATCGTCCAGGGGGGCGGCCTCAGCCTTGCCGCCGCCTCATCCAACACCCTCGCCAGCGGAGTCAACCTCAGCCTGACCGGGCGCAATGCCACCCTCACCGTCAATACTAACCAGACCCTCGGCGTCCTTACCAGCGGTAAGAACTCCATCCTAAACCTCGGTACTGGAGCCACCCTCTCCAGCGGCGTCGCCAATGTCTCCGTCACCACGACAACAGTCAATGCGATCGCGGTGGGTGCCAATGTGGCCACCTTCACCGCCGCTCACGGGTTGTCTGAAGGCATGCTCCTGACAGGCACAAACATCCCAGCAGGGACGTTTGTCCGTCGCGTGATCAGCAGCACCTCCATCGAGTTGAGCCAGCCCATTGGGACGGCAGTTACAGCTTCTACAAGCATCACCGGTACTGGAACGAATATCATCGCCTCCAAGATGACGGGAGCGGGCGGCTACACCAAGGAAGGCACCGGCACGGTCTGGCTTGCCCCCTCCAGCCCCTTGGCCGAATCCACCAACACCGGGGCCACCACGATCAACGCCGGCACCCTCCTCATCGGTGGCGAAGCCTCCACCCACAACATCCTCAGTCGGAACTCCGCCCTCGTCGTGAACACCGGCGGCACGCTGAATTTCTTCGGTCCCAACGTGAACCTCCGCAATTATCAGGAAGTTGGGTCCCTCGCCGGCACGGGAGGCACCATCAACCTGCGCCCCAACAACGTCGGCTCGGCGGCCCTGGTCGTCGGTGGGGACAATTCGACCACCAGTTGGGGTGGCGTTTTCGTGGGTGACACCGCGGATGCCGCCCTCATGAAAACCGGCACCGGCACGCTCACCCTCACTGGTGTGCACACCTCGGACAACATCTATCGCGTCGAGCAGGGCGGATTGACCATCTCCGGAACCGGCCGCCTCGATGATGCGTCCCTCGTCGTTCTCAGCAACACCACGGGAGCCATCCTTACCTACAGCATCGGAGCCAACACCGATTCTGTTCGCAATCTGGTCGGTGGCGGTCGTGTCGCCGGGTTTCAGCCTTATACCTTTGGCGGCAGCGCACCCTTCGCCACCAACTTCGGAGGCAATTCCACGACCATGACCGGGGGCGAGGTCGGTGTCGCCGCCAGCTCCATTCTCCGCGTTTCGAGCAATGATACTCCACGTGTTTTTGGTGGTGTGCTCTCAGGTGTAGGCACCTTCCAAAAATCCGGCACCGGTCTCATGGATCTGTGGGGCGCCAATACCATCGACAACGTCCTGGTCGATGCGGGCATCCTCCGCTTGGGGGCCTATGGTCAGGCCACCGGTCTCGGCGCGCTTTCCACGAGCGGGTTCGGCACCTTGAGCGATACCGCCGTGCTCACGGTCAATGGCGGCACCTTCGACCTGAACGGGGCCTCCGAGACGGTGGGACGGATCGCCGGAACCGGCGGCAACCTCGCCCTCATCAACGGCACCCTCACGACCACCGCGCAAACCACCCTCTCCACCGGCACCGCCCTGACCGGCAACTTCAACAGCGTCCTCAACCTCGGGGCCACCGCCGCCTCCACCCTCACCCTCACCGGGAACAGCACCGGCTTTGGCGGCACCATCAACGTCGGCAGCAACGCCGCCCTCACCCTCAACCGTTCCGGTGGCGCGATCAACAGCACCGGGCTTTTCGGCGCCCGGGTCAACCTCAACGGCACCGGCACCCAGCTCACGGTTACCCTCGCCGATACCATTGGATCTCTGGCAGGCACCGGCAATGCCGCCCTCACCCAGGGGTTGACTCTTCGAGAAGCCGCCAGCGGCACCGCCTCCGCCACCGCCTTTTCCGGCGCCACCAGCGGCGCGGGAGCCCTGATTCTCTCCGGCTTCGGCGGACTTTCGCTCTCCAGCAACCTCGGCCATACCGGCGGCCTCACCGCGAGCAGCAACTCGGTCCTCAACCTGAACTACGGCACCGGCAACAACATCCTTCCCGGCACTGGCGCCCTCACCCTCAACGGCGGTCATCTCCGCGTCATCAGCACAGACTCCGCCTCCGGCATCCTCGAGAGTGTCGCGAGCACCACCCTGGGTGCCGGCGCGTCCTCCGTCCGCGCCTTGAACTCGTCCACCGGCTATCTCGACTCCGGCGTCGATGGGATCAACCTTGCGGCTATTACCCGGAACGCCGGCGGCACCCTCGATGTAGGCCGCAATGCGGCCGCCACCAGCACGGCCAATGGAGCGAGTGGCATTCTGGGCGGTTACGCCACCTTCAATGGCTCGACCTGGGCGGTCGGCGATGGTGCCGGAACCGTCGCGATCACCGGTCTGGCCGCCGGCTCGTACACCGCCGACGGTATCGGCTCAGCCGTCCACAACGACATCACTCTGGGGAACGGCACGGGTACTGTGGCCACTCTTCGATTCAATGGCTCGGCCACCGTTGATCAGTCAGCCGCCATCACTACCGGGACCGGCGGCATTCTCGTCACTCGCAACGTCGGGGCCAACACATCCACCATTTCCGGTGCCCTGAATGCCACTGGCAACGAACTCATCATCCACCAGTACAACCCGCTGGGCGATCTTGTGCTCTCCAACGTCGCCGGCACCAATACCGTCATCACGACCGCAGGCGGAGGTCGCACGCTCATCACCAACAATATCGGAGGCACGGGCACCACGAACATCGGCTACGGCTATCTCCAAGTCGGCGACGACACGGTCGGCGGCAGCACGACGGGCATGGTCGGGTCCGGGAACATTTTCAACAACGGCACTCTTGCCTTCAACCGGTCCAATGCCGTCGGCATTCCGACCGCCGTCATCTCCGGTACCGGCAACCTGGAACAGCTCGGCTCGGGCACCACCACTCTGGGCGGCACCAACACCTTCGCAGGCCGTGTCACCGTGCGCGGCGGCACCCTGGAGGTCACCAACAACGTCGGTCTCGGTCTCGGCTTCACCTCGCCCACCAACCGGTGGGCCAACCTCACCTCCGTCAATACCGGAGGGACTTTGTCTTTCACGGGAGGTGTCACGTCTATCGCCGAGTTGCTGAATCTGGATGGCGGCACGTTGAACATCGCCACGACGGCCGCCTCCACCTACTCCGCTCCCCTGGTCCTCTCCAGTTCCAGCACCATCACCTTGGGTGCCGGGGCCGCGGTCACGCATGTGTTGAGCGGACAGATCATCGGAGCTCCCGGATCCAACCTCACCATCAACGGGGGCGCCTCCGGCAGCACGCTCGCCTTCACGAATCCGAACAACGTGATCAACGGCACCCTCTCGATCGGAGCGAACGCCAACGTGATGATCGGCAACAACTCCGCCGGCACCCTCGGCGTCACCGGTGCCATCACCAACAACGGCACCCTCATTTTCAACAGCAACGATTCGTTCCAGTTTTTCGGCAACACGGTTTCCGGTGCAGGCAACATCGAGGTGCGTCGTTCCAACGTCTACCTGACCGGCGATCTAAGTGGCGCCACGGGCAATCTGGTCATCCCCGGCAGTGATCTGGGCATCCAGATATTCCTCGGCGACCACGACTTTACCCCTGCTGCTCCGGGTTTCTCCAACATCATCGTCAACGGTGCTACCGCCAACGCCAACGTCGATCGCGGGGTGCGCTTCAGCCAAGCCAACAACGTCCTGACATTGGGTTCGAACATCGCCCTGGCTCCCCTGGCGAACACCAACGCCAACCGCCTCACCTATTTCATCAAGAACAACGTCGGCACCCTCGAACTCACCGGCAAGATCGCGGGCGAGTATGCCGCCACCTCGATTGATGACCGCAGTTATCTGGAAGTGAACCACGGCCTTCTCCGCATCGTCACCAATGCGGCATCCAACAACTACCTCATGGGCCTCACTGCCGGGGTCCCCGATCCCGCCAAAGCTTTCGGGGGACAGATCGCTCTTGCAGGTGACACCAACCAAGGCCGTGTTGTTGCGAACTGGGGCTACTTCGAACTCACCGGCGATGCCAACCAGACCATCTCCGCCAACATCACCGGTGGAGGCAGTGCGGATCAGGGCGGCATCTTCATTTACAACGGCTCCGGCACGCTCACCCTGAGTCCCGGCACGACCTCCACCAGTGCCTTCGACGGCAATACTCTCTTCAACAACCGCAACCAGATCAACCGCGGCACCGTGATCTTCAACGGGTCCGCGGGTGGCGGTGCCTGGCGCAATGACGGCTTCATCTCCGTCGGCTCCGGGGCCACTCTCCAGGTTAACGCGGCCGAGACGACCAACATCGGCGTGATGAAAAATGGCACGCTCAACCTGAACGGTGCCAACTACACGCAGAACGGCAACTCCGCCTTCTTTGCCGCGGGGCAGATCATTGGCGCCGGAGCGCTGATCCTCAACGGCAACGTCACCCACCGTCTGAACAATCCCAACAATACTTTTGCCGGCGGCCTCACTTTCACGCGGAACCAGACCCAGTTCGTCGATGCCGGCTCGCTCGGATCGGGTACGATCACCATCGATTCCGGGGCTTCCACCGAAGCGGAAACGCAGTTGCTGCAGTATGTCGGTCTGACCTCAACCGTCGAAACAATCTCCAACAACCTCACCATCACCGGCACGAGCGGAAACCGCCAGAAAGGCGTCGCCTCCTATGGCGTCGGACAGCTCGTCATCGCCAGCACGGTCACCAATAACACCGCGGCGAACTTCTTCAACCTCCGAGGGTCGGCCACCGGCACCGATCCGAACATGGCCCCCTTCGCCTCCTGGTCCATCGGAGTTCCCACCGTTTCCGGCCAGATCGTCGGGGCCGGCGGCCTCCTCAAAGATGACGGGGGTGCCTGGGCCCTGACCAACGCCACCAACACCTTCACCGGCAGCATCAACCACAACAATGGACGCCTCATCGCCAGCGCCATCGGGGTGCTAGGCGGTTCCACCAAGACCTACAACCTTGGTTCCGGCACCGGCACGCCCACGCTTGAGTTCAGCTCTGCCTTCACGGGGGGCGCGATGCCCTCTACGATGGAAATGAACCTCTCCGGCACCACCGGGACCATTCGCATCGTGAACCTCGGCTCCGGCGCCCTCACCATCGCGGACCCCACCTGGACCGCCACGGGAGGCGGGGCCAAAACCCTGGCCATCGGTCGCTTCGACGACACCACGGGATTCACCAACGTCATTTCGGGGGCCATCGTAAACAACAGCGGCACCAACACCACCGCCCTTACCAAAGACGGTCTTAGCACTTGGAGGTTGAACGGGGTGAGCACCTTCACCGGGGCAACGACGATCAATAACGGCGTGCTTCAGCTGGGGAATGCCGCCGGCACGACTCTGGCGGACTCCGTGGACGTGAACGTGAACAACGCCTTCGGCCGTGGATCCACCCTGGAGTTGCTCTTCAACGAGACGATCGACCACCTGTCTGGGAACCTCGGGGCCACCGTCCAGTTGAATGGCAACACCCTCACCATCGGAGCCAACAACGGTGCGGCGACCTACAACGGCCTCATCACCGGCACGGGGGGCATCACCAAGACCGGAACCGCCGCCATCGGCCTCGGCGGTCAGAACAACAACCTGCCCACCCTCGGCCAAAATGCCTACACTGGGGTCACTCGGGTCAATGGCGGCCGCATCGACACCGCCACCCTCGCCAACGGAGGTGTCGCCAGCGGCATCGGACAGTCCTCCAACGCCGCCGCCAACCTCGTCCTGGCGGGAACGGTCGCCGATAGTGGGCTCCGCTTCATCGGTACGCGCGCCCAGACCACGGACCGCCTCCTAAGCTTTGGTCCCGTCGGTGCCCTCAGCAGCCCCACCGCCATCTGGGCGGATGGGGCCTTCAACGAGGGCATCAACGAATCCACCATCACCTTTGGGAATACCGGGGACATCGGCTTTACCGGCACCGGGGCGCGAACCGTCACCCTCCGTGGTGGCGCCGTGGTCAACAACGTCTTCGCCCCCCGCATCATCGACAATGGCGCTGAAGTCACCAGCCTCCAAAAAACGGAGCAAAGCATCTGGGTGCTGACGAATGCCAACACCTTTACGGGCGCCGTGACCATCAATGGCGGCACTTTGGCGATCACGAACAACGGCGCCCTCGGCACCTCCGCCGGCGGTGTCACCATCACCCAGCCGGGGGACAATACCCGCGCCTTCCTTGATCTTCGTGGTGTTACCGTCACCGGCGAGGCCCTGACCTACACCGGCGGCGCCAACAACAACTCCGCAGGCTTCGGTGCCTCCACCGGCACGAACCTCTGGACTGGCACCGTGGCCATCAACCAGGCCGCCATCGTTCCCGTCTTCAGCGGAGCTTCTTTTGAACTCTCCGGCGTGGTTTCTGGCTCAAACACCATCAACAAATACGGGTCCGGCACTTTGATCCTTTCCAACAATAACACAGTCACCGGCGCGTTCCTCGCCCGCGGCGGCGTCGTGGAATTGAACTATACGACTAACAATGGCTCAAAACTTGCCGATGGTGGCGCCTTGAATCTCGGCGGAGGTGGTGCTCTCGCTGTTCAAGGCCAAGGCCTTTGGAACAGTGGGAGCAACGCAATGCACTCCGAAGGCACGGTCATCCGGTTGGTCGGCGACCACTCGGGAGGTCAGGAAATCGTTTCCGCCACCACCGTGGATCTGGGAAGCTCTTCGATCATTCGATCCTCGGGAACCACCGTGCTTCGTTTGAACGCCATCACTCGTGGCGTCGGCGGCACTCTGGATTTCGGCGCGGCAAGCATCGCCAACACTGACACCAACAGCACCAACGGCATCCTTGGCGGCTGGGCTACGGTGGCTCAGGCCAACTGGGCCTTCAGCATTGGTACCGGGGCTGCCGACACCGCAATTACGGCTCTCGGCACCTACACGGCAGATACTTGGGCGACCGCGAACAATGTGGACGTTGCCACCTCATCCAATCAGTCAGGGCAGGTCAACTCGCTTCGCTTCAATACTGCCGCCGCCAACACGATCACCCTGACCGCGGCCGGCACCGTCAACACCGGCGGTATTTTGGTCACGAATGCCGTCGGTGCCAACGCCTCCACCATCACCGGCAGTACGCTTACGGCAGGCAACGCGAACGACGGTGACTACGACCTCATCGTTCATCAATACAACGCCGGAAACCCGTTCATTCTCGGTTCGAGCATTATCAACAACGGAGCCAATGCTGTTGGTCTCACCATCACCGGAACTGGGCCGGTTGTCCTTACCAGCGACGCCAGTCTCCGCTCCGGAACCACCAATCTTAACACGGGATCGGTCCTGCGTGTCGGCAATGCGGGTGGCGCCTACGGCCTCTCCGCCGTCACCACCGGCACCTTGGGTGGCAACGGAACCACCGCCAGCGTCGTTTCCGGAGCGATCAACAACAATGGCTCGCTCATCTTTGACGGCGCGGGGGCGGACATCTCCCTGAATGGAGCTATCAATGGAAATGGCACCATCGAACTCGCCGCCACCAACACCCGCACTATCATCTTCAACAATTCGGGGAACAATTTTTACGGTGATACTTATATCAACGGTGGGATCCTCGCCTACGGCCAGGCTGCCGTGAACGTGGGAAACAACTCAGGCCTCAACACCCCCGGTCTCGGTTCCAACATCGGTCGGACCGTCATTGGCGCGGACGGACGGCTCGAATTCCGCGTCGTCCAGGCAGTCAACCCGCAAAACCTCACTCCCGCGGTTCCTCAGGCCTCAGAATTCATTACGGTTAACGAAGGTGGTGAGATTGGCATCCCGAGCAGCATCGTCAACGGGAACTTCGTCATCCAGGCAAACCTGAACCTCAGTTACCGCATCGACCTCGACAACACCACCACCGGCGGCGCCACCTTCGATGTCGCGGGCAGCAACCATCTCTCCAGCAACGGGATCATCAAGGGGGCCAACGGTTTCACCAAAACCGGCGATGGCATCCTTCAGATCGCCGGTACGAACTGGATCGATGGCGCCCCCACACTCTCCGGACAGATCGTTGTCGCCAATGGTCTCCTCTATGTCGGTAACAACAGCCGTTCCCTCGGTGCCACTGGGGTCGGCAACGAAACCATCGTCCAATCCGGAGCCACCCTCGATCTCCGCGACACTGATCTCGCCTTTGGCGACGATCCCACCGCCACCCGCGAGATCATCCGCATCGCCGGCATCGGCGTGAACGGCACGGGAGCCCTCCGCAACACCGCCGGCACCGCCAACCTCACCGATCTCGTCCTCACCGCCAACGCCAGAGTCGGGGGCAATGCCAGGATTGACATGGTGGCGTTCGACACCGACACCTCCCCAGGCATCACCGCCACCGCACCGGTCCTTAACGGTGGTGGATTCGACCTCACCAAAGTGGGCAGTGGCGAATTTGTCCCCCTCGAGACGACCATCACGGGTCTCAACAAGCTCATCATCGCGGAAGGCGAGTTCCGCGCGGAAACCCGCAGTCAGTTCCCCTTCGCCACGAACGTGGTCAATGCCTTCCCGCTGGGGAACCCGGCTGGAACGCCCACGCCGCTGGCCAATTATCCGCACACTATCCTCACTTCCGCAAACATCGCCAACGGCATTGACCTCGTATACGGAGGACCCACGGCGGATCCGCTCAGCACGGCCCTGCCCCTGCCCATCGTCGGCGCCCGCCTCGACCTTTTCCGCCAGCACGGTGCCCATCACACGGCCAACATCACCTCGTTCGGCGCGTCCTCCGGCACCGGTGGCAGTTATCTGGAACTGAACGCGGACACGCTCCCCAAAGTCTACACCTTCTGGGACGGCAACATCAACCTCACCGGCATCGCCAACGGCTCCAATACGTTCTTCAACATCGAGGCCGGGGGCGCGGGCACCAACATCAGTAACACCGTTACGGGCACATTGAGTCCCAGCGGGGACCAGGTGGTGAATCCCACCAGCATGCTCATCGTCCAGGGCCAGATCACCGGAACCGGCGGTGTCACCAAGATCGGCTCCCGCGAACTGCGCCTCACCGGAAACAACACTTTCGGGGGTGACTTCGTGGTGATGCGTCAGAACAACAACGCCCAGCCTATCGACCCTGTCCAGAACGAGGCCTATTCGAACGGATGGAGCGCCAGCCTTTACGGGCAGGGCCAGCTTTCCGGCACCTCCAACATCGTCCTGGAACGTCGTGGCATGCTCCGGGTGATCAACCACAACCTCTTCGATGGCACCAACGTCAATGGAGCGGGCACCACCAACGTCGGCGCGAATCTCGCCGACCGCATCAACGACGCCGCCACCCTCAAGCTGCGCGACGGTTTCCTCGTCTTCGACAGCGGGAACAACAACGTCACCGAAACGCTCGGTACCCTGCGCCCCGAGTTTGGCGACACCTTCGTGGTCGCCAATCTCCAGGACGGATCAAACAAGAACACTACGCTCACGGTGAACGCCTTTGCCCGGCAAGCAGGTTCCACCCTGACTTTCACCAGTTGGGATTCCACCGCCACGTTCGGCACCACCGCTCCCGCGGGGGACGATAGCTTCCGAATCGCCACCACCGGCACCGGGCTCACCTTTACTGGCGCAGGAGGTCCGACCAGTGCCGGGATCGCCACCGGACTCTACGGCGGTCTTGCCGTCCAGCCCATCTCCGATCCCTACATTTGGGCCAACGCCACCGCCTCCACCCAGGAGAGGAACATGATCTTCTTCTCCGGCCGCGACTTCATGCGCCTGGACGGCGGCTACCTTCGCCCGCTGGATGACAGCGAATACTATACCAATATAGCCAACATGGCCGGGGCCGCCGGTCAGAACCTGAACCTCAGTCTGCCTCACACCGCCGTGCTGGACAATCTGTCGGTGAACAGCCTCCGTTTCGGCAACCTGAACGACAACCTCAACGACTCCTCCGGTGCCTACCTCATCCCCGGCACCCGCATGGTCGGCTGGCAGCAGACCAACAACGCGCTCACCATCGACGAAGGCCGCACTCTGACCATTGCTTCCGGCATGATCCTGTTTGCCAACATGGGCCAAGGGGTAAACCAAGACATGGTGACCTACATCAACGGTGGAACCCTGAGCTTTGGAGCCAACGAAGGCGTCATCACGAATGTCAACGGATGGTATCGTACGTCAGACGGCCAGATGGTCTCTACTGGCGCGTATATTCGCTCGACGATTGCAGGCTCCGTCGCTCCGGGAAATGTGGGCATCACCAAGTCCGGCCTTGGCGAAGTCTATTTCGACGGTATCAACACCTACACCGGCACGACCAAGGTGGCCAACGGCCTCCTCCGCCTCCGCAGCAACGCCGCTCTCGGGGCCGGCGGAGATGGCAACGGCGTGGTCATCGAAGGCTCCGGTTCCATCCTCTTCAACGCCGGCGTGAACCTGGGGATGAACACGGCCTGGCAGGTGAATCCCGCCTTGGCCAACAATGGCCTCAACATCAATGCAAACCGGGAAGACACCTACGTCGGTGTCCTCTCCGCGGACAACCAGATCTTCATGCGATCGAATGACTCGGTGAACCGCCACTACGGCAATGTCACCATCGACAACGTGGATAGTGCCGGTCAAACTGCCCACGGGGCGGTTCGCCTCCAGCCGCGCCTGCTCGTGGACGCGAACGCCACCATGATCGTCGGCGGCAACATCGGCGGAGGAAACACCGCCGTCAGCCAGGACACCTACTACATCGACTCCCGCGGATGGAGCCTCGATGGCTCCGCCGGCTGGCTCATCCTCCAAGGTTCCGTGGGTGACAAGCTCAACGGATCGGGCAATCCGCTCTCCGTCACTGGCCCGCTCAGCAACAAGGCCACCGGAACGATCGTCAATGCCACCAGTACGACTGCGACCAGCGCCAGCACCACGGTCACGGTCAACAACACTCTCGGGTTGTGGGTGAACATGGCCATCAGCGGCTCCGGGATCCCGGCCGGCACCACGGTGACCCACATCAACCCCTGGAACAATACCCTCACCTTGAGCCAGGCGGCCACCATCCCGGGAGGCAGCTCCCTGTCGAGTGCCTCCCTCGTCAATGAGAACGAGGTGCTCAGAACTTGGATCGGCGGCTCGGACCACCTCAATGTCGAAGCAACCCAGCCCTGGACCGCCGTGGGGCGCATCGAACTCCAGCGCGGCTGGCTCCGCTACACCGGCAACGCCGGCACCGACTTTTACGATCCCGCCACGCTGGCCCTCATCAACGGCTCCGAAGCGGGCAACAACCACGTCGGACTCCAGATCGGCGGTGGTGTGATGAAGAATGACCCCGGCAACGACTCCATGGTCGGGTTCCTTCTCACGAAGCCCGGCCAGAGCCTCGGTGTTAACAACTGGACCATCACCAACAACGCAAATAATAACCAGGGCATGACCATGATCGGCGGCGAAAACGAGAGCGGCACGGTCACTTTCGGCCCTACCACCTCGGTCACCAACAGCACCATCGCTCTGGGGCGCAACCTCGCGATCTATGCCAACGCCGGCGGCACCGTGGAGAATCACAGCCGCTTCACTGGCGGCAGCATCTCCAAGATCGGTCGTGGCACCGTCGTACTATACGGCAACACTTTGGCGAACTTCGGCGCCACGAACCTTGCACTCGCGGGATCGACAATCACGAACCTCCAGACCACCGGGGGTGAGTTGGTTTTTGATTACACACAGGCCAACAACAGTCGCACCAACAGCAATCACTCCACAAACTTCAACGGTGGAACCCTACGCCTCGTCGGCAACGCCACGGCCAACACCACTCAGTCGATCAGCAACACGAACAACAACGTGCTCAATCTTCGGGCGGGTGGCACAGAGGTCGTCGTCCAAAGCGCCACCGGCCGTACCACCACCTTGAACATGGGGCGCCTCGCCAGCGCCACCGATGGTGCGGTGGTGACTCGCGCTACCGGGGGCACGGTCAACTTCGTGGAGTTCGGCAACGGAGGTACCTCCGTGATCACCCTCGCCGCCAAGACCGGCATCGTGTCCAACGCCTCCATGCCGTGGGCCACCTATGGCGCCGCACCGCGCACCGCGATCGATTTTGCCATGGTGGACACCACAGGTGCCAACGTGAATCCCTTCGGGCGTGCCTTCGACGAGTTCAATAATGATGTTGCCACCTGGAACGCCACCGGCGATATCTCCGAAAACGGTGGTGGCGGCTTCCGCAACGCATTGTCTGCCAACCTGACCTTGAACTCCCTCCGCTTCGACGCCAACGCTGACAGCACGGTCGATCTCGGAGCCAACACCCTCACCGTCCACGGCACCACCTTCGGTTCCTTCGCCGGTGGAGGCATCCTCGTCAGCAGCAATGTCGGAGCCGCCAACAAGACCATCACCGGCGGCGTCCTCACCACGGTGAACAACGGCGAGTTGATGATTCACCATTACGGAAATGGGACACTCAACATCGGTTCCCAGATCGGAGCCGCGGGCGCCGCTCCGGGTCGCGTCATCGTCACCGGCCCGGCCATGACCGGCGCCGCCCAGTTGTCCTCCTGGAACTCCGCGACGAACGGTCAGGTCATCCTCTCCGGCGCCAATCAGACGGCCAACGTGGAGACCCGCTGGCTGCTCAACGGCGGCGTCCTTTCCGTCGACGCGGAAAATCGCCTCGGGAAAACCACTTTCGCCGCGGCGGCTGCCGACGCCGTCTACATGAACGGTGGAGTCCTGCGTTGGACCGGTACCGGATCTTCGGCGCTCGACGTAAACCGCGGCTTCCAGATCGGTGGCAACGGCGGCGTGATCGATGTTGTGGACGGCAGTGCGAACCTTCAGATCACCGGAGACATCGAGTCCGAGAACTGGCTTGGCAATATCCAGACCGCAACCGCCGGCCAGTACATCGGCGGCGACCTCATCAAGATGGGCGCGGGCACACTGACACTCACGGGTGGCACTGATGCCATTCAGGGCAACTTCAAGGGCATGATCGATGTCCGCGAGGGTACCTTGCGCATCAATGGCAATATCAGCACCGCTGTAACTGGTACACAGACGGTCAACATTCTTGGTGACAACCGCACCAATCTTCTTGACGGAACCATCTTTCGGAACGGCACGAACTTTGAGATTGCCATGGGACCAACGGGCTATACAACGGGGACCGTGCCAGAATGGCGAATCGAGGAAAACCTCCGCTTCGAAGGGAGCAACACGATTCGCTTCGGCATTCCCGGAAACACGAATCGTACCACCCACCTGAACGGGGTGATTGATGTGGCCGGGAGCATTACGGTTGACGTGGTTTCAGGCATGACCGCCCGTTTCAACCAGAGCAGCGGCGGTTACATGACCGGTGCGGGCAACGTCACCAAAACCGGCCTCGGCACCCTTGAGTTCCGCGACAACAACGTCCTCTGGTCCGGGGCACTCAACGTTTATGAGGGCACCATGCGCCTCATCAGCACGGGCCTTCCAGGTGGTGTGGGCACCACCGCCGTCACCCTCGGGTCCACGACCCATCAGGGAATTTCCGAGCTTCAGCTGTATTCGGAGCAAGGTTACGTCGGAGCCGTTTACGAACTTTTCCAAGACATCAACGTCATCTACAACCCCCTTCAATCCAAGCGCATCAGTTTCGGGGCCGACACCGCCGCCGGCAACAATGCCTGGTTCCATGGTGACGTGACCCTGAGCGACAACCTCGGACTCTACATGATCCAGGGGGGGCGTTTCCCGGGAGGCACCTACAACAGCATGTATTTCACCGGCGACTTCAAGGACGACGCCGTCAACAACCGGTCCGGCAACATCGTCTTCCACACCGACGACAATAACAGCAGCACCGCCAACAACCAGCAGGTCGGAGAAGGGTCGGGATTCCTCGTCCTTCGCGGGAACAACTCCCTTTGGACCGGTGACCTCGAAATCGGGATCAACCAGTCCTACGACCAGGATGAGTTGTCCATCGTGCGCCTGGAGAATGTCAACGCCCTGACAAACAAGAACGATGTCCTCATGCGCGGTTCCTCGGCCCTCCAGATCGCCGGGAACAATGTCACCATTGGCAGCCTCATCACGAACAACGCCGCGCTGAACGGCACCAGCACGGTCGGCACGGCCAACGATGGCACCGGGAATTTCATCGGCACCACCGGAAGCTCCGCCTTCATTGAAAATGCTTCCACCACCGCCGCCACCCTGACCATCACCCAGACCACCCCTGCTGCCACTCAGGCTCTCTGGGACGTGCATTTCCGCGATGGCCAGATCCCCAGCCATGTTCTGGACAATCAGAACCGCGCCAGCGCTGCCCTCAGCATCGTCAAGGCGGGTGATGGCTGGGCCACCCTTAGCGTGGACAATCATCACACCGGATCCACAACCGTCACCGGCGGCATCCTCCAGGTCGGCCGCAATGGTGTGGGGGACACTGGAGCTGTCGGTGCTGCGGGCTTAACAGCGGACGCTGGCACGACCATCGCGGGCACCGGCGTGATCCAAGGCAACAGCACCATCAATGGCTTCCTCCGCCCCGGCGATGAAGCGGGCGGTTCGATGGGCACGCTCTTTATCAACGGCACCCTAACTCTGGCGGGGACAACGACAATTAACCTTCAGACCCAGCGCGCCAGCTACACGGCATTGAACGCGGTGAACATCCACGACAGTGAATATGGCACCTGGAACGCCGGCCACGCCTCGGACCCTCTCTACAGTCACTTGTCGAACGATCCCGTCACCACCGCCCAGCATGACCAACTCCGGGTCTCCGGAACAATCACCTCCGGTGGAAAGATCGTCGTGGCCAATAACGGATACAATCCGACCGCGGGTGACATTTTCAATCTCCTCGACTGGACCGGTGCGGCTCTCGCTTATAACACCGGCGGAATCGCCCACAACGGCGGAATCTTCCGCACCGGAGCCGAGACCGGCACGGATCTCGATCTCTTCGAGCTGGGGCATGGCTTCGTCTGGGACGTGAGCCAGTTCAACGCCACTGGCAACCTCATCGTGGCACAGGCAATCAGCCGCCGGATGTATTGGAATGGAGATGTCGGTGCGGCATGGAACACTGCCGGAAACACGAACTGGCAAGATGCGGAAACAGGCGGCTCCGATCCAGGAAATGTTCCCGTCTTTACTGACGACGTCTACTTCAGCACTTCCGGAGCCGGAAATCTCGCAACCTCTCTCGGTGCGAATTTCACGATTCGCAGCCTCAACTTTGGCTCGGGTTCGAACGCCAGCTCGAGCGTGACGGTGAATACCGGCAGCAACACCCTCACGGTCTACGAAGGGGTGAACCAGACGACCGGCTCCGCGGCCAACACGATCAGCGGAAGCGGCGGTGTCGTCCTTGCGAAGGATCAAACCTGGACCGTGGACAGCACGAACGCTTTGACGGTGAGCGCTCCCGTAAGCGGGGCTTCCTCCCTGACGAAGGCCGGTGCGGGCACCTTGGTGCTCTCCGGAGCGAATACCTACTCCGGCGCGACGACGGTTTCGGCCGGGACCCTCCAGCTGGGAGACGGCGGCACGACGGGCTCGCTCAACACCGCGAGCGCCCTCGTCAACAATGCCACCCTCGCTTTCAACCGCAGCAACACCCTCACCCAAGGCACCGATTTCAACGCGGTGATCAGTGGAACGGGTGAAGTTCGTCAGATTGGCACGGGCACCACGGTTCTGAACGGAGCCAACACTTACTCCGGTGCCACCGTCGTCTCGGCCGGGACGCTGCGCGTCACGGCCAACACGGCTCTCGGCACCACCGCGGCAGGCACCACGGTTGCCTCCGGAGGCACCCTGGAGTTGGCGGGCGATGTCACGGTGACCGGCGAAGACCTCACCCTGAACGGCGACGGAGCCGGCGGCAACGGCGCGCTTCGCAGCAGCTCGGGCAACAACACCTTCGCCGGAAACATCACCTTGGCCTCGAACAGCCGGATCCAATCCGATACGGCCGGAGATCTCCTCCTCATCGATGCGGCCTCTGGTGACGCCATCTCCGGTACGAACGTGAATGTGACCTTCGCCGGCGAAGGCGACATCACCGTGGCCGATGCGATCGCTCTGGGCACGGGCAGCCTCACGAAGGACGGCGAAGGGATCCTCACGCTGAACGGTAACAATACCTACACCGGGACGACGACGGTCTCGAACGGCATCCTGGTGATGAACGGCAACAACTCCGCGGCGACGGGCGATGTCACGATTGGCACGAACGCGATCCTCGGCGGTGAAGGAACCATCGGTGGCAACACCTCCGTCTTCGGTTCGATCTCCACCGGAAGCAATCCCGATGCGTTCGATATCGGCACGCTCAACTTCAATGGCAAGAACCTGACCTTCGAGGACAACAGCTCCTGGTTCGTGGATCTCGTGCAGGATACCAACGGATTCTCCGACCTGATCAACAACGTGGGAACCTTCACGATCGGTGCGAACACGACCCTGAATCTGCTCCCGGATGCGACCAGCTTCACGGTCGGCCACTCCTACACGATCGCCAGCTACGGCACCCGCACCGGCACCTTCAGCAACTTCGCCGATGGAGCCATCATCTCGGGCTACCAGATCAGCTACGGAGCCAACGCCATCACCCTTACCGCGGTGCCCGAACCGGGCACGCTGGGGCTGCTGGGACTGGCCCTCGCCGGCTTCTTCACCCGCCGCATCCGCCGCCGCCGTGCGGAGGCTGCGATGGTGCAGACGGAGAACTCGGAGTCCTGAGAAATCCCGCGACACCGGTCCGCCGCCCGGCTCAGGGAGCGGGGGACCGGTCTTCAGGCCTCTCGTGCGCCGCTCTCAGGGTGGTCCGCATTCCCGCTGGACAGGGGGATGAGAGGCGTATCTTGGGTGGATGTCAGGGTGGGGGACACACTGGTGGCTGATCGCACCTGTTTTTCTCGGGGCGTGCGTTTCCCCTCGTGCTCTTCAGGAGGGCGAGGGGGCGCCCGGGGGTGCCGTTTGCCTTCCCGTCTCGGGAGCGGAGTTCGTCGACAGCGGCGAGGCGATCCGGCGTGAGATGCTGCAGTTGGTGCGAGGGGCGAGGTCCTCCATCCTCATCGACAGTTTTCTCCTGAACGATGGTCCGCGCAGCCGCGAAATCCTCGACGCACTGGCGGCGAAAGCCAAGGCGGGAGTCGCCGTCCATATCATCGGAGACGGGGCTTCGCGTTATGTGCGGGAGCCTGAGGCTTTTGAACTTCTCGACTCGAGGGGAGTGGCGACGGCGGAGTTCAATCCGGTGAAGGGCTGGCGTCTCTTCATCCCGAGCCATATCCTCGAGCGCGATCATCGGAAGTTCTGGATTATCGATGGCCGAACCGTGTTTCTCGGCGGGGCGAATCTCAGCGACAGCAGCCTCGTCGACGCGGCGCAAGGGGGAAACCGCGACCTCATGGTACGGGTCGAGTCGCCCGCAGCAGCCCGTTATCTGACGGAGTCCTTTGCGAGAACCTGGGAGGAGAGCGTTGCCGAAGTGCCGTTCCGGTTCATCCCGTCCCCGCCAACGGATTGGGAGCCGGGAGGCGTCGAATTCTGCTTTTACAATCAGGAGAACGTGCGAGGCCGGGCCTCTCCGACGAAAGCGATGTTCGACGGTCTCTTCGCGGCCGCGCGGGAATCGGTCTGGCTGATCGAGCCTTACACGTTCACGAACGCGGAGATCCTCGACCAGATCCGGGGCATGACCCAGCGGGGCGTCGAGGTGAATCTCGTCCTCTCGACCCAGGCGCGGGCTCCGCGTTTCCGCTACGCTTCCTACTACGGGATCCGCGATCTCATCAAGGCCGGGGCGCGGGTCTGGGTCTACGACTCGGAGGTGAGTCCGCTTCACTACAAATGCGCCCTCGTCGACGACCGGATCGCCTTCGTCGGTTCGGCGAATCTGAACCACCGGTCCTACCACCTCTCGCGGGAGTTGAGCGTCGTTTTTGACGATCCCGCGAGTGTCGGCGAGGTGAAGAAGGTCGTCGAATCGGTGAAAGAGGGCTGTCGCGAGGTCGATCTGCGGGAGGCGCGCCGCTATCGTTCGGTGCCCTTCGCGACCTGGTGGCTCATCATGCAGACGGCGGGGTGATCAGGGTCGGATCTCGAACCGGTCGAGGACGGATCCATCGAGGGCGATCGCTTCGCCGGTGATTTTCTCATTGGTGAAGGAGAGTAGATGCACGTGATGGCTCTTCGAAGTCATGCCGGGAGCCTGGAGATACCACCGCTTCGGATCAGGATCGCGCTGGGGCACCCCGAGACCTCCGTCGCCGATGTAGACGATGCCTTTTTCCGGATCGTGCTTCTCCCGGTAGATCGGCAGGGTCCGCTTCAGGCTGTGGTGATCGCTCTCGAGGACGAGGTCGACCTGGTGATCCTCGAAGAGAGGCACCCAATGCTGGCGCTGTGAGGCGCCTTGGGTGAACTCCTTCACGCTGCCCCAGGCCGGGACGTGGTAGGAGGCGAGGAGCCAGCGTCGATCACCTTCGCGATAGTGTTTCAGGGTCTTTTCGAGCCAATCCCGTTGATCGCCCCCGTGGCTCATTTCGGTATTGAGGGTGATGAGGGCCACCTTTTTCGAGAGTTCGGTGGCGTAGTAGTAGTTGGTCTCGCGTCCGGGCCAGTGGAAGATCTCCTCGAAGACCACCTGGCGGTCGTGGTTGCCACGGGCGGGGATGATCGGGAGGATGCGGCCCTCCGGTGTGGTGGTCAGTTCCAGATCCGAGAGCCAGTCGGTCATGAAGGTCCACTCGGCCTTGGCGCAGTAATCACCGCCATGGACGAACGCGACGACTTCGGGATGTTTTTCGACGAGGCCGGCGATCATGCGGTTCACCTTGCGGCGGTCTTCATGTACCTCGGGCCATTGAGGACCGCGGCGCGAGTCGCCCCCAAAGAGCAGTTTCAGGGGGCGATCATCGTCCGGAGCAGTGATGAAGTGGAATTCCCGGGAGACGTATTTCCCGCTGGCGACGACGAAGTAGTAGGTCGTGGCCGGCTCCAGCCCTTCGAGGAGGACGCTGTGCCCGATGTTCTTCGGGATCCGGTTCTCCTTGTCCTTCTCGACGAGGGTATAGGGATGCGAATGGACCTTGTCGGTCTGGTTGGCGTATTTCGTGAGGTCGCCGTCGCGGGATGTGGTGTCCCAGTAGACGCGGTGGGATTCGAAAACTTCATCCGCCGTCGTCCACGCGATGGAGGCCTTGGTGGACGGATCCTCCATGAAAAGGACGCGGTGGTGCATGAAGGGGCGCGCCATCTGCTCCGCGGTGGAGACTTCGGCGGCAAAGGCCATCGATGTCGTCGCGAAAACGGCGGAAAGGAGAAAAGCGGTTCGTTTCATCAGGCCCATCGTTCCAGAGAGGAGGACGGAAGTCAAAGCCTCGTCCCTCAAAGGATCCTCGCGCGGACGCGTCCCCGCCGACCTCAGCGGGCGTTTGGCAAAAGGGGAGAGACGACGCATCTTCCCCATCGTGTCCAAGTCCGCTTTCGCCTCATCCCCTCTGCCTCTCGACCTTTCTTCCAAGGGAGGTGGCCGGCTCTTTCTGGGGCTTGCCGTCGTCGCAACCATGGGGGGATCTCTCGTAACAGCTCTCCGCACGGGCGGATCAGGCTGGAATGCGTGGCTCTTTCTCGATCAGGGGTTTTCGCACGCCGCTGCTTTTCGGACCGAATTGACGCTGGTGCTGGTGGCCATGGCTTTCGCGGTGGCGGGACTGCTCCTCCGTCACCATCGATGGGGCGGATGTCTGATGTTGCCGGCCTTCGGGTATCTCCTCGCCGAAGCCTGCCTCATCGCGAAGATGGGTGGGGTGGGTCATGCGGAATGGGCGCCCGCCGCCCATGCGATGCGCTACGCGACGCCCTTTGCCCTCGCCCTGCTCGCGATGAAGGAGCCCTTCGGCGAAGCCCAGGTGACGATGCTGTTGCGCGTTTCGCTGGCGATGGTTTTCCTAACCCATGGGGCGGAAGCGCTCCTGCATTTTCCGAGGTTCATCGACTTGATCATCGGCAGCGCGGAGAATCTCGTCGGCTGGCGCGTCACCGAGGCACAGGCAAAATCGATGCTCACCGCCATCGGGGCCGTGGATGTCGTCGCAGCGGTCTTGGTCCTGGCCCGGCCGACGCCGGCTTTGCTCTGGTGGATGGCGGCTTGGGGCTTGATCACGGCGCTCTCACGGATGACGTGCCTCGGTCTCGACGCTTACCGCGAGGTGCTCCTGCGGGCGACCCACTTCCTCGTGCCACTGGCTCTGGTGCTTTATCGGAGGAAGGGGTGAGGCATGCCTTGACTCAAGAATTGGTGGCCTACGGAATACGCGGAAAAAACGGAAGGAAGACAGGATGGCGTGGTGTCATGCGACTCTGCCCACGAATCGTCTCCACAAGTCCGTCGGTGGTCTGTTTCCGGGTATTCTGCGTATATTGATGCCTGCGGCATCTTTCTCGGTCTTTTGTTGTTCCGCGTATTCTGTGTATTCCGTAGGCCGCCTCTTCTCCGCTCGATTGTAGGACGACCTCTTCGCCGTAGAATTCCCTCAGGCAATGATCCCAGCGAAGCCTCGAAGCCGCTTCACAGTCTCTTCCTTGCCGAGCAGGACGAGCACGGGTACGAGGTCGGCTCCGCTGGTGCTGCCCATCGTCGCGACGCGACAGGGGAGCATCAGGGCCCCCATCTTCACTCCGAGGGATTCGGCTCCGGACGTTACCGCCGCCTTGATACCGTCGATGGACCAATCGGAAGCCGCTTCGAGACTGGTGATGAGAGCCTCGGTCACGGCCGCGAGATCCGCTTTTTCTTTCACCTTCGCCACGGACGCCTCGTCGTAGGTGACGGACCCGGCGAAAATCGTGCCGATGATCGCGGGCACTTCGCCGAGGGTCTGGACGCGGTCGCGCGCGAGTCCGAGCGCGGCGGGGACGCGGGGATCCTCCGGAGCGATCCCTGCTTTGGCAAGGAACGGACCGGCCAGCTGCTCGAACTCCTCCGTCGTGAGGCGCTTGAGATGCTCGCCGTTCACCCAGCGGCATTTGTCGAAGTCGAACTTGGAGTTCGAGCTGTTGACCCCGGAAAGGTCGAAGCGGGCCTTAAGCTCCTCCATCGAGAAGATTTCCTGATCGTCCTTGGCCGACCAACCGAGCAAGGCCATGTAGTTGTTCACGCCCGCGGGGAGGAAGCCGGCATCCTGATACTCGTGGATGAGGGCACCCTGGTCGCGTTTGCTCATCTTCGTGCCGCTGGGATTGAGGTTCAGCGGGATGTGGGCGAATTGGGGCGGGGTCACCCCGAAGGCCTCGAAGAGAGCGAGGTGTTTCGGCGTGTTGGAAAGGTGGTCCTCACCGCGGATGACGTGCGTGATCGCCATCTCGATGTCATCGACAACGTTCACGAAGTGGAAGATGTAGCCGCCGTTCGGCCGTTTGATGACGATGTCGGGATTCGCCTCGACCTCGCGTTTCAGGTCGGCGTCGTAGCGGCGCGAGCCCGCTTCCTTGAGATTTGTGGAAACCTCACCGCAGACCAGGTCTGAAACGGTGATGAGCTTGTCAGGAACCCTGAAACGGATCGCCCCTTCGTCCTCGTAGACGAGACCGGCGGCTTCGAGCTTGGCGAGGTAGCGGTCGTAGATCCCGACACGCTCGCTTTGGAAATAGGGACCACAGGGACCACCCACGCCCGGACCTTCATCCCACTCCAGCCCCAGCCAGCGGAGCCCGTCGAGGATGATCTGCATCGACTCCGTCGTGCTGCGATCGGCATCCGTGTCTTCGACCCGGAGGAGGAATGTTCCCCCGTGGCGCTTCGCATAGAGCCAGTTGTAGAGCGCGGTGCGGGCGCCGCCGATGTGGAGGAAACCGGTGGGAGAGGGGGCAAAACGGGTGCGGACAGTCATTCCCGGGGAAGGTGCCGCATCGCGGGCGATGGTCAAGGACGGTGACGGAGATCGCGGGCGGGCGGGCGCGCGGCGGTCTTGCCCATTGACGGAGGCCATAATCGCAGGAACGTTCCCAGATGGAATTGCTGGATCGGATCACCATCGAATCAGGCAAATGTGGAGGCCGACCCTGCATCCGGGGTTTTCGCATCCGTGTGACTGATCTTTTGGAACTCCTGGCGGCCGGTGCGACCAAGGAAGAAATCCTGGCGGACTACGAGTTTCTTGAAGAGGAAGACATTGCAGCGGCCATTCTCTATGCCGCCCGCCTCACGGATCATCCTGTCATTCTTCCAGAACCTGCGGATGCGGCGTGAAGTTTCTTGTCGATAATCAGCTGCCGGTTGCGCTTGCCCACTGGTTGCAAAAGCGGGGAGTCGATGCGGTCCACGTCCTCGACCTGGAGCTCGGCCAGTCAACGGATCGGGTGATTTGGCATGCTGCCGTTGACGAACAGCGGATCGTCATCAGCAAAGATGAGGACTTCGTGATTCTCGCATCGCGTCCCGGTGACCCAGGGCGGCTTTTGTGGCTCCGGATCGGCAACTGCCGTACGTTTGATCTGATCAAAAGACTGGAATCGAGTTGGACCAGGATATCCGAAGAGTTTCAGAAAGGTTGCCGGATTGTGGAATTGCGTTAGTTCATTCCTCCTCCTTCACCGCCTCCCGCACCTGAACCTGCTTCTCGGGCCACTCGAATTTCTTCGCCGCCTCCGTGACGTAGCTCCAATCGGCCGGCTTGCCATAGATCCGCAACTGGGTGCGCTCGGCGGCGATCGCGGCGATCTGGGGGAGGTCGGTGAAACGGAGCACGTTCAACAGCTCCGGCCCTTCCTGATGGCTTAGGGGCAGGGCATGGAGATCGAGGCGGTGGATGTCTTTCTCAAAAAGCGAGGCGTAGAGAGCGTTTCCGGCCATCACGCCGCTGGATTGGAGCCAGAGTTTGGGTTTGTCCCCGTCCTCCATCTCCCGGATCGCCTGCACGCCGCGGCGGATATCCCAGATCCGCATCGTGTCGAGCGTCTGGCCGAGGAGGGCAAAGCGACGGCGGATGTGGGTACGCTCTTTTTCATCGGTGGTCCAGGCGGTCGGGCCGACGCCGCGGACGGGGAGATAGAGCATGCCCCACTTCTGGCTGGCGTGGAGTCCCTTCTCGGATTCATAGGCCTCGGCATCCGTTTCAGGCAAGGTCGCGCCGGGGAAAGCACCAGCAAAGGCGCTGCCATAGGTGGAGAGAAATGAATTCCAGCCGTCATCGTCGAGGGCGTTCAGGACGACGAGATCCAAATCCCCCAAAGGCGTCGCGGCAGGTTGGGCGAAGTAAATCGGCAGACGGACGCCCGTCTGGCTGTCGAAGCTCCATTTCGAGAAGGCGATCCCGTCGTTCACTTCACGGAAATCCTCGGTGAGATTCAAATCTTCTCCCGCTGTCGGCCAGCCGCGGAAGGTGCGGGTTTGCAGCCGGCTGAGGATGAGTGCTTTTGACGCATTCCAATCCGCTGCAGTCTCCGGCAGAACGGGGGTCTCCGGCACCCGCTTGGTGAAATACTCGTCGATGAAGGTGTTCCGCTCGTTCCCGGGGATTTCCGCCAGCACTTTCAATTCGGCGGGTTGAAAGGGTTTCGGTGCCCGCGTGTCGGCGATCTCGTCGCCGATGTCGATCCCCTTGAACTGTCGTTCGAACCAGTGGAAGGCTGGCACCCGGAGCGGCTGGGTATCCTTGTGCGGTCCTTCGTAGATCGCAAAGCCGATCTTGTCACCCGCTCCCATCGCTTCATAGACCTTTCTCGTCTTCTGGTAGACATCGACGACCCCGTCGAGCGGGAAAATGGTGTCCTTGTCCGTATTCAGGATCATCAAGGGACGCGGGGCGATCAATGCCGTGACGAGTGGGAAATCCCATCGGAAGGTGTTGACCATGAACATGCAATCACAATGCCCCTCGATGCAGCCGTCCGGGACGTGGTTCTGCATCGAGGTGATCCCGGCGACGGGAGCGGCGACCTGGATGCGTTCGTCGAGCGCCGCGATCCAAAGGGTATAGGCCCCTCCTCCGGAGCGGCCCGTGACACCGAATTTCGTCTTGTCGACCTCGGGACGAGTCTCGAGGTAGTCGAGGGCGCGGATGCAGTTCCACGCCTCGACTCCGGCGGGAGTGTAGCCGCGCGAGTTCCACCACCAGCGTCCGAGGTTGTGGGTGCCGTGGTGTTTGCCTTCGATCTCGCCGAGTTGGAGGGTGTCGAGGATGAGACAGGTGTAGCCGTTTTTCGCGAACCAGTTGCCGTGGTGCTGGTAGGTGGTCTTGTTGCCGTAGCTAACCCCGTCGATCTTCACCCCGCCGTGACCGCAGACATAGAGGATCGTCGGCAGGGGCGCTTCCTGCTTCACGGGGCGGTAGAAATTGGCGGTGACGTAGAGACCGGGTTTGGATTGAAAGATGATCTTCTCCACGATGACCCCGTCGCGTTCGATCGTGCCGGTGATCTCCGCCTTCAGATCCGAACGGGCCGGGAGCGGTTGGAGCCCGAGCATTTCAAAGAGCTGCCGACGCATCTCGGCCTGGGCGGCGGGCCAGTCGGTGACGTTCTCGAGAAAGGCCGCGTTGCGGGCGGTGAGGCGACGGGTCTCGCGATCGAAGTAATCGGCGAGGATGCGGTCGCCCTCGGTCGGTTCGGTGGGGATGGACCGGTAGTCGGCGGCTGCGAGCCAAGCGGTGGTCGAAAAGGCAAGGGCGAAGAGGGCGGAACGGAGGAACATGTCCGGAGGATAACGAACCCGTGGATGGCGTCTCAAGCGAAAACGCGGCGCGAAGACGGAGGCGTGTCGGCTAGAAAGGCACCGTCAAACCCTCGGCTTTGGCGAGTTTCCTCTGGTTGTCATCGAAAGTGAGAAACTCTCCGGCTCCCAATACCAGGGCGGCGGCAACATGGAAAATGTCAAAGGCGCGATGTCCTCCGTTGCCGGTGTGGGTTGATGAAAGGCGTGTCGCTTCATCGAGGACGTCGGCAAGGTTGCAAGGAGGCGTGACCAGGCGGCCGCGGCGTATCGCTGCTTGGAACTGAGACCAAGACATGGCCGCTTCTTCCGGCTTCACGACTTTTCGAAATTCGGCAAGCCGCAGGGCGTTGCCAAACTCGAAGGGATTGAAAGGACTCAGCGTGAGGGGCTGTCGGCACGAGGCAGTCCACGACACGGCTTTCGACGAGTGGACATCGTTGCCGTAGAGTGAAAAATAGAAGCTCGTGTCTCCGGCAATCACCATTTCCCCCCGGCCTCGTGAATCAGGGAATCGACCTGCTCCGCGGTGAGTTGCGATTCTTCCCTCCGGTCGCGTTTGACCTCGGGACTATCCGCCCAATCCACTTCATCCATGGATTGGAGAACCACGGGGATCAGGCGGGCGACCGGTTCTCCTTTTTGAGTGATGAGCACCTCTTCACCCGCCGCCACCCAGCGCAGAAGGCCGGTGTAATGGTTCCTGAGCTCTCGGACGGTCGCGGTCTTCATTGTAGCACAAATTGCGGCACGTCAGAGGTCTTGTCAATGCCTGCCTCCCGCTCCATCCGCCGTCTTCCTTATGACACATTGTGGTCTCGACCAAGTCGTGCCGGCCGTGGCACAATATCCCTGTCTTTTTCCCATGAAAGCCCTCGTCAAAACCCACGATGCACCCGGCCTTTGGCTAGAGGACGTGCCCGAGCCGACCATCGGCATCAACGATGTGCTCATCAAGGTCGATCGCACCGGGATCTGCGGCACCGATGTCCACATCCACAACTGGGACGCGTGGGCGCGGAAGACTGTGCCGGTGGGGCTGACGGTCGGCCACGAATTCGTCGGCGAGATTGTCGAGGTCGGATCGAATGTCTCCGACTTCCGTCCCGGCGAGATTGTCAGCGGCGAGGGCCACGTCGTCTGTGGCCGCTGCCGGAACTGCATGGCCGGGCGGCGTCACCTTTGCAAGGATACGAAGGGCATCGGGGTGAACCGTCCCGGAGCTTTCGCCGAATACATCGCCCTGCCCATGGCGAATGTCTGGCACCACGCCGACGACATCGACCGCGACCTCGCCGCGATCTTCGATCCCTTCGGGAATGCGGTGCACACCGCCCTGACCTTTGAGATCCTCGGCGAGGATGTCCTCATCACCGGGGCTGGACCGATCGGCTGCATGGCCGCGGCGATCTGCCGATACGCCGGAGCCCGGCACGTCGTCGTCACCGATGTGAACCCCTGGCGTCTCGATCTCGCGAAGAAACTCGGCGCGACCCGGACCATCGATGTGCGTCATGAGCGTATTGCCGAAGTTCAGAAAGAACTCGGGATGTCCGAAGGCTTCGACGTGGGGCTGGAAATGTCGGGCAATGCCTCGGCCTTCCGAGAGATGCTCGCGAATCTCTGCCACGGCGGCAAGGTCGCGATGCTTGGGATTCCTTCCGAGGAAATCGCGATCGATTGGAATACGGTCGTCTTCAACATGCTGACGATCTCCGGCATCTACGGGCGGCGCATGTATGAGACCTGGTACAAGATGACCGTCATGCTCCAGGGCGGGCTCGATATCCGACCCGTCATCACGCACCGCTTCAACTACACCGACTTCGAGGAAGGATTCTCGGTGATGAAGAGCGGGCAATCGGGGAAAGTGATTCTGAAATGGTAATTTGTCAGGCCCATGCAAGCTCCCTACCAAACCCACCTCGCCGAGCAACTCTCGTCGCTTCGCGCCGCCGGGCTCTACAAGACCGAACGCGTCCTCACAACGCCGCAATCCTCGCACGTCGCCACCAGCACGGGACGCGAGGTCATCAACCTCTGTGCGAACAACTACCTCGGTCTCGCCGATCATCCCGAGGTGATCGCGGCGGCACATGAAGCCCTCGACCGCTGGGGCTACGGACTCTCTTCGGTCCGTTTCATCTGTGGCACGCAGACCATTCACAAGGACCTCGAGGAACGTCTCAGCGACTTTCTCGGTACGGAGGACACGATCCTTTATTCTTCCTGCTTCGATGCGAATGGCGGGCTTTTTGAAACGATCCTCGGCGAGGAAGATGCGATCATTTCCGATGCGTTGAACCATGCCTCGATCATCGACGGCATCCGCCTGTGCAAAGCCAAGCGCTACCGCTATGCGAACGGCAATCTCGATGAGCTCGAGTCCTGTCTGAAGGAGGCGCAGTCGCAGCGTTTCCGGCTCATCGCGACGGACGGGGTTTTTTCGATGGATGGATCCATCGCCGATCTCAAGGCGATTTGCGATCTCGCGGATCGCTATGGAGCATCGGTGATGGTCGATGATTCCCACGCCGTCGGGGTGATCGGCGCGACCGGACGGGGGACCCACGAATACCGCGAAGTGATGGGGCGCGTCGATGTTTTCACCGGCACCTTGGGCAAAGCCCTCGGCGGCGCGAGTGGCGGATACACGAGCGGGCGAAAGGAGATCATCGACCTGCTCCGCCAGCGCTCGCGCCCCTATCTCTTTTCGAACACCGTCGCCCCCGCCATCGTCGCGGGATCGATCAAGGCGCTCGAGCTCCTGACAGGGTCTACTGAGAGACTCGACCGTCTTCGGTCCAACACCGCCTTCTTCCGGGCCGAAATGGCGAAGACGGGACTCACCCTCTTGCCCGGCGAGCACCCCATCGTGCCGGTGATGCTGGGCGAGGCGACCTTGGCGGCGGAAATGGCCTCGCGCCTGCTCGAAAAGGGAATCTATGTGATCGGTTTCTTTTTTCCCGTGGTGCCCGAGGGCAAGGCTCGCATCCGCACCCAGGTCTCGGCCGCCCACAGCGAGGAGGATCTCGCGACGGCGGCGCGGGCGTTTGGAGAAGCATGGGCGGAACTGCGCGCTTGATCGAGTCAGCGCGCCGCGACCGCCGTGCTCATGATCTGGAAACCCGGCTGGCTCCGGGTCGCCTTGCTGATCGGGTCTTTGGTGATGACGAGGACGGCGCCCGGAGCGAGGACGGCTTCGAGGATGTGACTGAGGCGGGGATCGGTCTGGATGTGGGAAAAGGCCTTCACCTCGCGGCTGTTGGCGGGACCGCCGACCTGATGCCAGCTCGGATGAACCTCCTTGCCGAGGGGATCTTTCGACCAACCGTCGAGCACGTAGGTGTAGGTGCCCTCGGGTTTGGGAGTCATCGCCTTGAAATGCGCCGGTCCCTTCCCGATGAGGACCCCGTTGCGGATGATCTCGAGCTGCCCGTCGGCCGCGCTGTAAAGGATCGCGACCGGTCCATGGGGGGAATCCTGCGGCGCCCAGTGGAATTCGGCGGTGTCGTGTTCGCTGAACTCGATGCGATGGCCGCTCGAGACTCCGCCGGTTTCCGCATCGTTCGTGATGATGACGGTCGCTCCTAGCTCCGTGATGCCAAAAAGGCGCTTGGAGAACTCGTAGGGCAGGTGAACACAGCCGTGAGAGGAGGGATATCCGGGCAGACCGCCGGCGTGCAAGGCGACGCCACCGGAGGTGAGCCGCTCGGTAAAGGGCATCGAGGCATTGTTGTACTGTGAGGAATGATGGTCGGCGTCCTTCTCGAGAATGTGGAAGACACCAGTGGGGGTCTCGAAGCCTTCATGTCCCGTGCTGACGAGGCAGCTCCCGATTTCGATCCCGTCGCGATAGACGGCGGCGGTCTGCGTTTTCAGATTTACCCAGACCAGCACCGGTCCGGTCGGCGAAAGAGCCGGGTTCCAGATGAAGGTGGACGGATCGTTCTCACGATCCTGGGCAACGCCTGCGAGGAAAATGCCGGAGACGAAAGTGGTGGTGAGCAGGGTGCGGCGGTTCATGTCTGGGAATGATGAATAGGGAATGCGTGCGGTGATGTCGATGAGAAATTGGAGCCGGACGCAATTAACGACGCAATTCAATCGCGACCGGTGGTCTGACGGCTTTCGATGACGCGGCGCTCTCGTTCGAGTTCGGCAATGAGTTCGGCCTCGGTCGGGAGAACCGTGCGGTATTTGGAGGCGAAGAGCTGTTCGCTGCCCTTGAGGACGGAATATTGGACGATGGTCTCGTCTTTATCGGCACAGAGGATGAGGGCAATGGTGGGGTTGTCGTCGGGTCCGCGTTTGAGATCGTCGAACATCCTCACATACATGTCGATCTGGCCGATGTCCTGATGGGTGAGCTTGGTCGTCTTGAGGTCGATGATCACGAAGCACTTCAGCACGTAATGGTAGAAGACCAGATCGAGGTAGAAATGGCTCGTCTCGGTGCTGATGCGCATCTGGCGAGCGACGAAAGAAAAGCCGTGACCCAATTCCAGGAGGAAACTCTGGAGCTGGGAGATAATGGCGGACTCCACTTCGGTCTCGGACGCGGACGGGGCTTCCGGCAGACCGAGGAATTCGAGCACGTAGGGATCCTTGATGAAGTCGCGGATGGAGGGTTTGAACGGGACCTCTTCAGGATTGGCGGCGGAACCGTCCCGGCTGGAGAGCAGGCGTTGGTAGGCGTGCGTCTCAATCTGACGTTCCAAGGTGCGGGAACTCCAGTTCTCCTTTTCGGCTTGAGTGATGTAATAATCCCTGGCTTGGGCGGTCTCGACCCGCATGATGAGCCGATGGTGGGTCCAGGTCAATTTGCTACGCAGTGCGTAGCAAATCTCAGGGTCAGGATAGGTGAGGTAAAATTGGCGGAAATTTCGGAGGTTGGCGTAGGAGAATCCTCTTCCGAATTCAGAGGTTAGGGCCCGGGAGAGCGCCGGAAGCAATCCCTCTCCATAAGTCGCTTTTGCCGAGCCTCCCTGTTCCTCTTCCACGATCTGGCGGCCGATCTGCCAGTAGGCGGCGACCATGGCGGAATTGACGGCCGAGCAGGCCGCGTGTCGGGCCTGGGAAAGGATGGTCCGCACGTCGGTGAAGAAATCGGAGGACGGGATCAGGTCTTCGCTCATGGGAATCTTCCTCACTGGCATTGGTTCTTCTTTCTCTTCCCATCGCCGAAGGCAAAATCGCGGAGTTCGCCTCACCACCCCGTCCCGACCTTCCATTCCTCCATCAACTCGAGGGGAATCTCGTCGAGGAAGCGCGAGGGGCGCTGCAGGACTTCGCCGGTGAAGGAGCCGTGCCAGAGGAGCGGGTAGGTCAGGTAAAGCTCGTCCTTCGCCCGGGTCACGGCGACGTAGAAGAGGCGGCGCTCTTCCTCGAGGCCGCTCTGGTCCTCGTTATCCTCGTCGATGACGCGGTTGTTGGGGAACATGCCATCGGCGAGCCAGACGCAGAAGACGACCTTCCATTCGAGGCCCTTGGCCTGGTGGACGGAACTGAGGCAGACGGATTCCTTGTCGGGCTGGTTGGCAGTGGCCTCGACGGCATCCTGTCCGGCGAGGAGGCTGAGCTGGCTGAGGAATTCGCCGAGATCATCGAAGCGCTCGGCGTAGCGCTCGAGCTGGAGGAGATCCTGCTTGCGATGGTCGTAGTTGGTGAATTTCGCCTTCATGTAATCCTCGTAAACGCCGCCGAGGATGGAGGGCATCATCTTCGCGGGAGGTTTGGGGTAACCGCCGGCATCGACCAATTCGTCGAGGGTGTAGGCGAGCTGCTCCCAGCCGGTTTTGGCTTTGGCACCGACCTTGAACTTGAGAAGGGTCTCGGAGAAATTCACGACACTCTCGGTGGTGGCGAGCTCGCTGTGGCTCCATTCGCGCCAGAGGCTCTCGGCCCCTTTGTTTCCGATGCCGGGGAGCATGCGGACGAGGCGTTTGAAGGCGATCTCGTCGCGCCGGTTGAAGACGAGCTTCATGAAGGCCGCGGTGTCCTTGATGTGGGCCTGCTCGAAAAAGCGGAGCCCGCTCGTGATGATGAAGGGGATCCCGCGCTTCGTCAGCTCGAGCTGGATTTCCATGGCGTGGAAATGGGCGCGGTAGAGCACGGCGATCTCGTTCAGCTCGATCCCATCGTCGCGCAACTCGAGGATGCGCTGGGCGACAAAAGCGGCCTGGGTGCCCGGATCCTGCATCGGGACGAGGGCGGGCAGCGACTCGCGGTCGGGACGGGAGGGGGCGAGGTCCTTGCGGAATTGTTTCGTGTTCGGGGCGATCGCGGCGTTGGCGAGGGTGAGGATCTCGGGGACGGAACGGTAGTTCGTCTCGATGACGTATTTTTTCGCGCCCTCGTAACGGTCGGTGAACTCGAGGATGTTGCGGAAGTCGGCTCCGCGCCACGAATAAATCGATTGGGCGTCGTCGCCCACGACCATGACGTTGTTCTGCGGGGCTCCGAGGAGGTCGATGAATTCGGCCTGGAGCAGGTTGGTATCCTGATATTCATCGACGAGGATCCACTCGAACTGGTTCTGGTAGAGGCGGAGGATGTCCTTGCGCTCGCGGAAAAGCCGGAGCGGCTTTTCGAGGAGATCGTCGAAGTCCATCGAGTTGGTCTCGCGCTTTTTCCTCTCGTATTGTTTCTGGAGCGTCTCGATCTGG
This sequence comes from Verrucomicrobiales bacterium, assembly GCA_016795385.1. Classification (GTDB taxonomy): domain Bacteria; phylum Verrucomicrobiota; class Verrucomicrobiia; order Verrucomicrobiales; family DEV007; genus Arctic95D-9. The sequence goes on from JAEUHI010000046.1 coordinate 156,162, forward strand.
GGAGTGAGATGCCGGAAGTAGGGGTAACGGCGTTCGACAAGGTCGGAGATCTCCTCGCCGGTGTTGATCGAGAGGCTGAAAAGGTCTGCGAGAACCTCGGGCTTGGGGAAACGGACGGCCTTCGTGTCGATGCCGCTCTCCTCGACCGTGCCGGAGAGGAGTTCCTTCTGGTCCTCGCGATCCATGATCGTGAAGCCGGACTCCCAGCCGATTTCGCGGGCGTGTTTGCGGAGGATGCGATTGCCGACCGAGTGGAAGGTGCCGCCCCAGAGATCGCGGAGATCGTAGGGGACGAGCTCGCCGACGCGCTCGAGCATTTCACGGGCGGCCTTGTTCGTGAAGGTGAGCAGGAGGATGTTGGCCGGACGCACCCCGTTGTCGAGGAGGTAGGCGACGCGGTAGGTGAGGGTGCGCGTCTTGCCGCTGCCGGCCCCGGCGATGACGAGGGCGGGGCCCGGAGGCGCGGTCACCGCGGCGAACTGCTTTTCATTCAGCTCGGCGGCGTAGTTGATCTTCGATTGGGCATTCGCCGGCTGGCGACTGACGGTGTATTCACGGGCCATCTTCCGGTGACCTTATGCCCCGGACCTCGTCCTTGCGCAAATAAAACGCCGTGACACCGCCTGAATTACATCTTCCGGGCAGCGGCTTCCGCCAACTGACTGCGTTCGCCCCGCTCCAGGGTGACGTGCGTGCTGCACGCCTCGTCGCGGAGACGGTCGCGAGTGTAAACAAGACCGTTGCTAAGTCGATCCACATAAGGGTTGTCAATCTGGGCGGGATCACCCACGAGGACGAGCTTCGACCCCCGCGCCATGCGCGTGACGATGGTCTTCGCTTCCAGCGGCGTCAACTGCTGGGCCTCGTCGAGAATGAAAAAGCGGTTCGGGATGGAGCGGCCGCGGATGTAGCATAGGGCTTCGATCTCGATGAGCCCCGACTCGAGGAAGGGATCGTAGCTGCGTTTGCCGCCGCCGGCCGGGGGGAACTCCGGGCCCCCCTTGCGCTGCGGGCGCTGGGCCTGCTTGCGTTTGGCCGTCCCTTGCTCGGGGGTGAGAAGAAATTCGAGGGCGTCGTAAACCGGTTTCAGCCAGGGATCGAGCTTTTCCTCGAGCGATCCGGGGAGGAATCCCAGGGTGTCACCCATGGGAATGACGGGACGGCTCACGGTGACCCCGTTATAGACCCCGTCAAAGGTCATGTGGAGGGCGGAGGCCACGGCGAGGAGCGTTTTTCCGGTGCCGGCCTGACCGTAACAGGTGACCAGGCTGATCTCGGGATTGAGGAGGGCGTCGAGGAAACACTGCTGCCCGAGATTGAGCGGACGGAGGGGCGCTCCGCGCTGGATGCGGATCTGCTCGGGGATGTTCAGCTTGTGAAAGGCCCCGTCGACACCCATGCGGGCCGGCATGGTCCGTTTGTCGCCGGCCTTGAGGAGGACGTATTCGTTGGGGCTGATGCGGCGGACGTGCGAGGGCAGGTCGAGACCTCCGGTGGAGGCAAAACGCTGCAGGTCGTTCGGTTTGATCTCGACGACGATGGGCGAGGCCGCCCCGACTTGGGCGCTGTCGACCTTGTCGTTCTGATAGTCTTCGCAGGGGATGCCGATGGCGTGCGCCTTGAGCTGGAGGTTCAGATCCTTGGTGACGAGGATGGTCGGCGCGGTATTCTTCTCCGCGATGAGCTGGGTGCAAATGAGGATGCGGTTGTCGTTCGAGATCTGGCCTTCGAAAACGGCGAGAAGCTCTTCGACCACGGCGCTCCGATTGGTCGCCGTGGGCTGGGCGGGGACGAGTCGCACCGAGCCTCCCTCGCGGTTGGGGATGCCGGTGGTCGCGTTTTCGGGATGTTTGGCGAAAAGCGCGGCGAGCTTGCGGTGGACGCTGCGGGCACTGGCGCCGCGCTCGGACTGTTCGTTCTTGAATTTGTCGAGCTCGCAGAGCACCTCGAGCGGAACGCAGACATGGTTGTCGCCGAAGCGGTCGAGGCAGTCCGGATCGTGAAGGAGGACGTTGGTATCGAGGACGAAATTCTTTCCGATAGGCGAGGGGGCCTTGAGGCCGTTGCCGTAGAGGGGCTTTCGCTTGTGCTTCTCTTCGGCTTTCCGCTTTGGTCCTCCGTGGACGACAAACATCTCGGATTGGAGGGGACCGTGGAGAGGACCGTTCGCGACGGTCTCGGAGGGGGTATCGGTCATAACTTCTGTAAGTGAGTCCCTGAGGACGCTGACACCGGAGATAGCGGGATCTTGGCCAAAATGCTTCGGAATGTCAAAAGATTCGGAAAATTAAATCAAAATTCCGCTCCGACCGCCGCGCGGGAGCCGAGGGCGTGACCGGCGCGCAGATGCTGGATGAGTGACTCGACCTCCGTCTCGATCCGGGCAAGGGCGAGGGGTGGGGCGGTCTCATCGATATCGGGGACATTCCAATAGCGGACCCGGTCGACCCAATGGGGAAACCGATCGCGCATCATGGGGCGGTGTTCGGACTCGTACAACGCCACGACGATGGAGGCCTCGGCCAGATCGCCCTCCACGAGCTTTTCCGGTGCTTGTCGCGTGAGGAGACGGGGCACCGACTGGACCTCGAGCCGGTCAGCCGCGTACGGAGAGAGCGGTGCTTCTTCAATGTGCGGGCGGAATCCCCGCGATTCGGCGCGCCAAGACAAACCGTGGCGCGGCGCGAGGAAATTGAACCAGGCCTCCGCGTAGCGGCTCCGATAAAAGTTACCGGTGCAGAGGAAGAGGACGGATTGCCAGTCTTTCACGTCGGCCAGTATGTACCGGGATCCGGCGGAAACCAATTAGGAAATGTTAAGGGTTTGACACCTTTACCGGCTCTGCGCGCGCTCCAAACGGACGCTCACGCTGCCGGGGCGATCTCATCGAGGACGCGGAGGAGGAGGGGAAGATTCACCGGCTTGGGCAGCACCATCTGGGTGCCGGCCTGAGCGACGGCGCCTTCGGAAAGTTCGGTGGAATCGACCAGCGCGGTCAGCATCACCACGGGGATCCGGGCGAGCAGGGGATTCGCCTGCAACTGCGCCTGCACGTCACCTCCGTCCATCTCCGGCATGACGACATCGAGGAGGATGGCGTCGGGACTGAACTCGCGGGCGGCGGCGACGGCCTTGGTCGAATCGTTTTCGATCCTGACCTCGAAGGCCCCTGAACGCTCGAGATTCATCTTGAGGAGTTCGGTGAACCCCGCCTCATCATCGACCAGCAGAATTTTTCGTGGCATGGTGCGTTTGGGTTGGAATTGGCGTCGGTATCAGGATGTCAGGTCGGAGGGACCGGTGTCAATCTCTTTCGGAGTTTCTTCGGTTTTTACGCGACCGGTCACGGTGCGCACCTTCGCGGTTTCGAGTTTGGTGGGGAGGATGAGCCGTGCGACCGCGCCGGGGTCTTTTTCCCGGTTTTCGAGGGTGAGTTCGCCCCCGTGGAGTTCCACGATGCGCCTGGCCACGGAGAGCCCGAGTCCGGTTCCGACGCCGGTGGCTTTCGTGGTGAAGAAGGGATCGAACAGCCGGTTCGCATCGGAGGGGGCGATGCCGTGCCCGTTGTCGATGATCTCGAGAATGACGACGCGGTCTCCGCTGCGAAAGACCTCGCGCTTGCGGGCTCCCTGGTTCTTCACCACCTCCTCGAGCGACTCGGAGCGCGCCCGGATCTTGATCAGCTTCGACTCGACTCCGGCCATGGCGTGCACGGCGTTGATGATCAGATTGATGAGGACTTGCTCGAACTTCGACATGTCGAGAAAGACCAGCGGCAGATCCTTCTCGATGCGCACGTTCACCTTGGTGTTCGAGCGCGTCAGCTCGTGTTTCACGAGAAGGAGGACTTCATCGATGACGCGCGAGAGCTGGGTCGGTTCGCGGGAAAGAGACCGTTGCGAGGAGAAATCGACAAGTCCCCGCACAATGCGGTCGGCGCGCTCGACGGCATCGCGCATCTGTTGGAGGATCTTTTCGACATTCGGGTCGTCGGGCTCAATGCCTTGGGAGAGGTAATCGACTCCCAGGAGAAGGAGGGCGAGCGGATTCTTCACCTCGTGGGCCACGCCGGCGGCGAGGCGGCCGATCGACTCGAGCTTCTCCGCCTGGATTAATTGCATCTGAGTCTGCTGCAATTCCTGATTCGCCTGGACGAGGTGTCGATTGAGGCGTTCGAGCTGCTCGCGGGATTTCACCTGTTCGGTGATGTCTTCGCTGATGCCGACGACGAGGAGGCGTCCGCTCTCCTTGTCGTGCACGGGGATCTTCACGGTGCGCAGGTGCACCTCGCGTCCGTTCTTGGTCTCGATGATCTCCTCGGGCACCTTCATGAGGCTGCCTCGCTTGATCACCGCTTTGTCGACGCTGCGGAAGTAGTCCGCGGACTCCTGCGAGAAGAGATGGTAATCGTTTTTCCCAAGGGCCTTTTCGGCCCGGATGGTCGTCACTTCCTCCTGCTTCTTGTTCCAGAGAATGAAACGGAAATCGTCGGTGGCGTCCTTCGCGAAGAGCGCGACCGGCAGATTATCGAGGACGGATTCGACGATGCTGTGCTCTTCCATGATCCCGGCTAGGGGATCAGGATACACGAAAGGCCATCCCGATGGGAAGCAAAAGGAAGCCGGGACACGATCCGGACTCAGCGGAAATCGCGATAATGGCTGCGCATCCGGTCGGTGGCCTCGACAGGTGAGAGGGAGGGCGGGGGCGTGTAGGTGCCATCTCCGGCAGCGTTGCCACTGTTCGAGGCACAGGAGGTGAGGCCGATCGTCGATGCAAGCGAGGAGAGCAGCAGCAGAGCGTGGAGAACAAACGATTTCATGGGAGAAGGATGAGCAGATTTCCTTCCGGGAATCAACTTGAAAAGCGATCCCCGACCCACGTCAAAACGGGAGCGACAATTGTCGCCGGTTCTGCCACGATGGGTGAATGTTCCGCCGTCTGGTCGTCGTCTTTGCCCTCGCTTCCCTTCTCGTCGCCCATGCCCAGGATCATCTCGTGAGGGAGACCGAAGCGCTCTCGCCCGAGGAGGAACTCGCTTCTTTCACGGTGCCGGAGGGGTTTTCCATTTCCCTTTTTGCCGCCGAGCCGATGATCCACAAGCCGATCAATCTCGCGATCGACGGGCGGGGGCGCGTTTGGGTCTCTTCGACGGTCGAGTATCCCTATGCCGCGGAAAAGTCCCGCTGGTCCGATCCGCAGGGGACCCGGGTGAGCGGCAGCCGGGATGCCATCAAGATCCTCGAAGACACAAATGGCGACGGACGCGCCGATCGGGTGACCGACTTTGCCGACGGCCTCAATATTCCGACCGGCGTGCTCCCCTGGCATCGGCCGGAGCATGCCGATGGTTGCATCGCCTGGAGCATCCCGAATCTCTGGTATTTCGCCGACACCGACGGGGATGGGAAGGCCGATCTCCGCGAAGTGCTCTTCGGTCCCCTCGGGTATGAAAAGGACACCCACGGCATGGTCTCGAGTCTGCGCCTCGGCGCCGATGGATGGGTCTATGCGACGCATGGTTTCAACAATACCAGCGTGATCCGCGCGAAGGACGGGAGCGAACTCGAGCTGCACTCGGGCAACGTCTTCCGCTTCCGTCCTGATGGATCGCGGGTCGAGATCTGGTCGCGGGGACAGGTGAATCCCTTCGGGCTCGCTTTCGACCGACGCGGCAATCTCTACAGCGCGGATTGCCACAGCGCCCCCGTCTACCAACTCATCCCCGGAGCGGTGTATCCCAGCTTCGGCAAACCGCACGACGGGCTCGGCTTCGGACCGGCCATGATCGAACACACCCACGGCTCGACCGGCATCGCCGGGATCGTTTTCGTCGATCGGGGTGTCTGGGGCGCGGCATGGGAGGATCACGTCCTTATCGGCAATCCCGTGACCTCGCGGGTGAATCTCGATCGCATCCATTTCACCGGCACGACCCCTCGCGCGGAGGAAAAGCCCGATTTCATCACCAGCAGCGATCCATGGTTCCGGCCGGTCGATCTGCGGCTCTCCGATGACGGCGCTCTTTATGTTGCCGATTTCTACAACCGCATCATCGGTCACTACGAGGTGCCCCTCGATCATCCGGGACGGGACCGCGAGCGCGGCCGGATCTGGCGCGTGGTGAAAACGGAAAGCGCTGGTGAAGGGGCCCCGTTTGCACCTCCCGGGGCTCCGGCGGATCCCGTCGGCGGTCTGGCTTCGACCGATCCTTGGGAACAGAGGCGCACCGCGGAGGCTTTGATCCTGAGTCCGATGGTGGAGGCGCTGCCCGCCCTGCGGCAGGCTCTCGCCTCGACCCCGGAAAACGATACCCATCTGCGACATGCCCTTCGCATCGCGACGAAAGAGTGTCTGTCCCAGCCCGGAGGCTTTTCGCGGATTGGAGAGACCGCCGATGCCGATCTCGCCCGGATCGCCCTCGCCGTGCCGACGGCTGAAAGTGCGGCTTGGTTGCTCGGGTTCGAGGCTGGTGAGAACTTGCCTGCTGACTGGGAAAGTTCCCGGCGTCGACATCTCTCGCGTCACGGCGATGATGCGACCCTTGCAGCGCTCATCGAGAAAGAGGGTGAGGCGAGGGCCGGAGATGCACCAGAGACCGCCGCAGCCGCCTATCTCGAGATCGCCGAGGCGGTGGAGGAGCGCCAAGGGATCATCCGGGATCCGGCATTGCTCGCTCTCCTCGGGAAGGTCGTGACGGCTTTGCTCAAGATCCGCGAGAGCACCGCTCCACCATCATGGGAGATCAGCGAAGGAAAGGGAGGCTGGGAGACACAGCTCCGGAAGGGGCCGAATGGTCGTGAAATCACGGTGCTTTCCAGTTTGGTTCGTGGCGCGAAGGGAGCCGAACAACACACCGGCATCGTGAGATCGCGCGTTTTTACGATGCCGGAGCGCCTCACGCTCCTCATCTGCGGTCACCGTGGCAAGCCCGGCGAGGAGGACCATGATCGGAATTTCGTCCGGATCGTCGATGCCAAAGACGGGACCGATCTGGGGCGCGCCTTCGCCCCGCAGCAGGATCAAGCGGTCGGAGTCGAATGGCGTCTCCCCGAGATCGTGGGCCGGGCCGTGCGGCTGGAAGTGGTCGATGGGGACGCCGGTTCGTCCTACGCCTGGGTAGGGGTGGGGGAGATCACGGGGACCTCCCTTCCCGTTGAGGAGTTTGCAAAGCATCAGGCAAATCACGATGCGCTCCGCCGTCTCGCGCGGCTGCTCAGCCCCACCGCCGCTGTCGAGCTGCGGGACCGGCTTCGTCCTTTTCTGCCGCCTCCACCGCCGGCCCCACCTTTCGAGATCACCGCCGAAGAGCGTGCCCGTCTCGATGCCCTCATCGCCGGGCGGGTCGAGTCTTTCGATCCCGCGAAGGTTGATTCCGGAAAAGGACGTGCTCTCTTCGCCACGCATTGCGCGACCTGCCATCGCATCGATGGAGAGGGCGGATTAATCGGTCCCCAGCTCGATGGAGTCGGCTCCCGCGGGCTCGCGAGGCTCGCCGAGGACATCCTCGACCCGAACCGCAACGTCGACGCCCATTTCCGGCTCACCGCCTTGAAGAAAGCCGATGGCAATATCGCCGCGGGATTTGTCGCGGGCGAGAGCGGCGAGATCCTGACCTTGCTCGACGCCTCCGGGCAGACCCACCGTGTTTTGAAGAGCGAAATCGCCTCCCGGGAGGTTTCCGCCATCTCCCTGATGCCCGCGATCTTCGGCTACGTGCTGTCGCCGGAGGATTTCCGCGACCTCGTCGGCTGGATCATGGCTCCTTGAGGCGGTCTCACGCGGCGCATCACCGTGATGCGATCCGCTGAGATTTTGCTGTGCACTTCCGGCCGTCGGCGTTACACCATTGCCATCCGCCAAGTCTCTTCATGAAATCCGCCCGTTTCCTGCCCTTGCTGAGCGCCTCCCTCTTCGGGACCACTCTTGTCGCCATCCTGTCCCTGCCCGTCGCGCAGGAAAAGCCCGCTCCGAAGCAGCAGGAGAAAGCGGTGAGCCACGATGAATTCATCCCGCTCTTCGACGGGGCGACCCTCGCGGGTTGGGAAGGCGATCCGGCGCTCTGGCGGGTCGAGGACGGGGCCATCACCGGCGAAACGACCGCGACGACGGAGTTGAAACACAATTCCTTCCTCAAATGGACCGCGGGGGAATTGGATGATTTCGAACTCGTCGCCGAATACCGGATCTTCGGAGGCAACTCCGGCATCCAGGTCCGCAGCTTCGATCTTGAGAAACCGCACGCCGTGGGCGGATACCAGGCCGACATCGACGCCGCCGGACAGTGGGCGGGGACGAATTACGGCGAAGCCTTCCGCGGGGTCCTTGCGAAGCGGGGCGAAAAGACCGTCATCAACGAAGACGGCAAGCCCGAGATCACCGGCAGCCTCGGGGATTCCGCCGAGCTCGCCCAGGTCATCAAGAAAGAGGAGTGGAACACCTACCACATCGTCGCCCAAGGCCACAAGATCGTCTGCGAGATCAACGGCACCGTCATGTCCGAGATCACCGACAATGACACCGACACGCGCCGCCGCGCCGGACTCCTCGCCCTGCAGATCCACACCGGTCCGCCGATGAAGGTGCAGTTCCGCAACATCCGGCTCAAGCGGCTGCCGCTCGGCGACGTGAAAAAGGTCGTCTACGTCGCCGGTCGTCCCAGCCACCCGCCTCGGATGCACGAACACAACGCCGGCGCCCTCATGGCCAAACGGCTGCTGAACACGCATCACGGCGACAAAGTCCACGTCACCACCTACCACAACGGTTGGCCGTCCGACCTCAGTGCCTTCCAGAATGCCGATGCCCTCGTCATCCAGTCCGATGGCGGAGCCGGGCACTCGGCCTACTGGCACCTCCGTCAAATCGACTACCTTCGCGAGCGCGGCGTCGGCGTCGGGATGGTCCACTACGCCGTCGAGATGACCCCCGGCGAGACCAACGATACCCTCATCGCCGCGACCGGTGGCGCCTTCGAAATCAACTACTCCGTCAATCCGCATTGGGACGGTGAGTTCGCCAAAATGCCCGAACATCCCGTCGCACGCGGAGTGAAGCCTTTCACGATCCGGGACGAATGGTACTTCAACATGCGTTTCAAGAAGGATATGGAAGGCGTCACGCCCATCCTCTCCGCCGTGCCGCCGCAGGAGACGATGTCACGTCCCGACGGAAACCACTCCGGTAATCCCGAAGTGAGAAAAATGGTCGAGGAGAAGATGCCACAGCACGTCTGCTGGGTCGTCGAGCGTCCCGATGGCGGGCGTGGCTTCGGCTTCACGGGGCTCCACTTCCACGACAACTGGGCGCACGACGATTTCCGCAAGACCGTGCTCAACGCGATCTGCTGGATCGCCGGAGCCGAGATCCCGGCCGAAGGCATTGTCACCCCGACTCCCACGCAGGAAGAACTCGACGCCAACCTCGATCCCAAGGCCCCGCCGAAGCCGAAGGCGAAGTGAAAAGCAGAAGCGGGTCCCGCCGTTTTTTGCATCCCTAGCGCGACCCCGCCAGACAGCGTCCTCGACGCTCTGGCGGAAATCGCTACGATGCCACGCATGAACTCCCGCTTGTTTGGCTCTCTCGCCGCCGTCATCCTGCTTGCCGCCACCTTTTCCCATGCCGATGAACCCGCTCCGCCGAAGGGCTTCCGGGCGATCTTCAACGGCAAGGATCTCACGGGCTGGTACGGGTGGAATCCCCACACCTCGGCCAAGCTCGAAGGCGAAAAGCTCGCCGCGAACCTGAAAGAACAGCGCGCCGATTTCGCGAACCACTGGCGCGTCGAGAACGGCGAGCTGGTCAACAGCGGCACCGGTCCCTACGCGACGACGGAGGAGGAATTCGGCGACTTCGAACTGCACATCGAATACAAGACCGTCGCCGGAGCCGACAGCGGGATCTACCTCCGCGGCATGCCCCAGGTGCAGATCTGGGACATGAACCAGGTCTTCGACCCCGCCAAACCCGACCGCCGTCCCCACCTCGGATCCGGCGGGCTTTTCAACAACACACCCAAGACTCTCGGGCGTGATCCCATCGCGAAGATGGACAAGCCCTTCGGCCAATGGAACAGCTTCAAGATCAAACAAATCGGCGCCCGCACCTGGGTGACCCTGAATGGCCGGGTCGTCGTCGAGGGAGCGGATTTTGAGAGTTACCCCGACAAAACGCAACCCTTTCCAGCCAAGGGACCCTTGATGCTGCAGACCCACGGCGGCGAAATCCGCTGGCGCAATCTCTACGTCAGGGAAATCGGTGAGAAGGAAGCCCAGGCTTTCCTCGCGGCCAATCCCGTGCTACCGGATCCCACCCATTACGACGTGGCCTACGGACCGCATCCCAAACAGGTGATGCACGTGTGGAAAGCCAAATCTGACAAGCCGACTCCGGTCTTGCTCTTCATCCACGGCGGCGGTTGGTCGGGCGGGGCACGGCTCAGCGGGCTGATTCCCTTGCTGAATCCCCTCCTCGAAAAAGGCATCTCCGTCGCCTCGGTGGAGTATCGATTCATCGCCGAAGCGACCGCCGATGGCATCGTGCCTCCGGTGAAGGGACCCCTCACCGACGCGGCGCGCGCCCTCCAGTTCCTCCGCAGCAAGGCGGGCGAGTGGGGACTCGACAAAACGAAGATCGGCGCCAGCGGCGGATCGGCCGGGGCCTGCACCTCACTCTGGCTCGCCTTTAACGATGATCTCGCCGATCCGATGAGCGAGGATCCCGTCGCCCGCGAGTCGAGCCGGCTTTCCTTTGCCGCCGTCTCCGGTGCCCAGACCACCCTTGATCCGGCGCAGATGAAGGAATGGACGCCGAACAGCCGGTATGGAGGTCATGCCTTCGGCTTCACCGGCGACCCGGGCAAAAAGATCACCCAATTCGACGAGTTCCTCGCCAAACGTGAGACCATTCTCCCCTGGATCGCCGAGTATTCGCCTTACGCGCTCGTCTCGAAGGATGATCCGCCGGTCTATCTTTATTACGGCGCCCCTCCGGCGCTCGGGAAAGAAGAGAAGGATCCAACCCACAGCGCGAACTTCGGTCTGAAGCTGCAGGAACATTGCGAGGCGAACGGAGTGAAGTGCGAGTTCTCTTACCCCGGCGCCGAGGGAGTCACGCCGACCGTTCTGGAGTATCTCCTCAAAGCCTTCGGCGTCGCCGAAGGAGAATGATGCAGGACGGAATGGCATTCCGCCCATTCTCCAGCCCGGAAGTACCGCCGCTTTCGCGTTGACAAGGGCGAAGGGTGGACGGATGGAATCTGCGATTTCGCCGACCCAAGAGGGTATGGCGTCCGACCGCACCCTGTTGACCCTGTAATGAAGAAACCGCTCCTGTCCCTGCTTGCTTTTCTCACACTCGCTGCCGCCGTGCCCGCCTCCGCCGAAGAGGTTTACTTTTTCCGGGGCGGCTTCGACATCTTTTCGACGGGGATGAACCAGATGGCCAGTGAGCTTCGGGCGAAAAAGATCAAGGCGACCTCGCAGAGTTTCATGTCGTGGCAGTCGATCGCGAACGATATCGTGAAGCGCTCGAAGGAGAAGAAGGTCTCTTACCCCATCATCGTCCTCGGGCATTCCTTTGGAGCCGATGCGGTGACGGAGTTCGCGAATTTCCTCGGACAGAACGGGATCAGCACCGAATTGGTGATCGCCTTCGACGCGACCGGGCAGCGCACCCTCACCAAAGGGGCGAAGAAAGTGATCAACTACCGCTCGTCCCACATCGGCCCCTTCGTGAAAGGCCCCGGCTTCCGTGGCACCCTGTCGCACGTCGATGTTTCGAAGTATGGCGCGAACCACTTCACGATCGAGCAGGTCAAAGAGGTGCAGGCTCTCGCGATGAAGGAAGTGCTCGCCAAGGTGGGCCGCCGCCGCTGAGTCGGGGATCCGCGCACCCGGGACATGTCATTGGCCGGCCCATCGACCCCGACCGCGGGACCGGGGCCGGTCTCCGGGAAGCTGAATGAATTCCAGCGGACCATGCTCCAATGGAGTGGTCTGCACCCCTATAACGCGGTCCACGTCGCCCGTGTCACCTCGGTGATCGAGCCGGAAGGTTTCGCGAGGGCGACCGCCCATGTGCTCGCCGCCGCCGGCCTCACGAATTATTCGGTGTGGGAAAAGGGCGGACGTTACCGCTACGAGGGTGGTCAGGTCGAGGTGACGCCGGTCCTCATCGATGGGGGCGAGGATCCGGTGGCGATCGTGCATCGCGAGATGGCCCGGCAATTGGACGAGCCCTTTCCGCGGGACAAGGTCTTTCAACCTTTCCGGTGGTTCCTGGTCCGGGGAGTGGGCGAGACCTTTGTCGGGATCGCTTACTTCCACGTCGTCGCCGATGCCGAGGCGATCGGCCGGCTCCTGCGTGAGGTGATCACGGCGGCTTTTGATGAATCGCCTTTGCCGCTACGGGATCCTTCGCTCGCTGAACGGCGCAGCTCGCGGGTGCCGACGGGTGGGCCGATCGGGCTGCTGCGTCGGACGGCGGCGGCTTACGGCAAATTCCAGCGGATGCGGCAGAGCTTCCGTTCTCCGGATTGTCCGGTGAACCGGTTTGGCAATGAGTGGTTCGGCCGATCCCTCGATGCGGAGGAGACCGCGGCGGTGCTCTCGCTCGCGAAGCAACAAGGCGCGACGGTGAACGATCTTTGTCTCGCGGCCGTTCTTCAGGCGGTCATCCCTGCGGCGATGTGGCGTTTTGAAAAGAAGCGGCAGCATCTCTCGGCGGGCTGCGTCGTGAACCTGCGGCGCGACCTCCCCGAGGCGCGTCGGCGGGATTTTGGGCTGTTTCTCGGGTCCTTCTCCGTGACGCATCCGGTGCCGGTGACGGTGCGGCTCGAGGAGTTGGTCGCCAGCGTCCACGCCCAGGCCGAGGAGGTGAAGCGGGCCAAACTCTACCTCGCCTCGCGGCTGGAGTTCCGCATGAACCGCTTTCTCTTTGCGAGGCAGCCTCTCGAAAAACAGCGCAATTTTTACCGGAAGGCCTATCCGGTGTGGGGTAGCATCACCAATTTCAAGATGGACGGATTTCAGATCGGAGAGAAGGCTCGGGTCGCCGACTACTATCGCGCGGTCTCGGCGGGACCGGCGCTGCCGTTCGTGATCGGGGTGACCGGATTCGACGGACGCCTCCAGTTCGGCTTCACCTACCGCCCCGACGTCATCCAGGGCGACATCGTCCGCGGCATTGCGGACCGCTTTTTACAAATTCTCACCGGAAAGGAACCCACGGCATGAACGAAGAATTTCTCTGGCAGCGGATCGTGGTGGCTTTGTCAGGGCTCGTCTATTGGGGCGGCGTCGTGATCCAGGCCCGCCGCGTCCGCAAGAAGATCGGCCGCACCCCGAACCTGAAACCCAAAGGCACGAAGGAGCGCCTCCTCTGGGTCGGCTGGACGCTCGTCATCCTTTGTTGGATCCTCCAACCCCTCTGGGTGCGGGGCACCGGATCATGGTACGGCGTGCAGGCGTCGCTCGTCCATCCCGCCGCTTGGGTCGCGGGTGTGATCCTCATCGTGCTCGGCTATGCCGCGACCCTCTGGTGCTATGCAGCGATGGGCGCGGCCTGGCGGATCGGGATCGATGAGAAGGGCACCTCGAAGCTGGTGCAAGTCGGGCCGTATCGCCGCATCCGGCATCCCATCTATGGATTCCAGATGACGATGTTGATCGGGGCGGCGCTGTTGCTGCCGACCTGGATTTCCTTCGCGATCCTCGTGATCCACTACGTCTGTGCAACCATCAAGGCGGTCGATGAAGAGCGGCACCTCACCGGGGTCTTCGGCGCGGAGTATCGCGATTTCATGAAACGCACCGGCCGTTTCCTGCCGGGGCGGGGGTGAGCGGGCCTCACTCGGCACCACTGACCTCGATCAACTTCGAGACCACCCCGGGAATCTGCAGGGCCAGTTCGCGGAAGCGGGCGGGTTCGGCCTCAGGCACGGCGAGTCCGTTGACGAGGCTGACGAGGTCGGAGAGCAGCGCCTTCACTTCGGTGAAATTCGCCACGTTTTCCGGCACAGAAGCCGGACCCACCGCCCATCCGGCCTGGACGAGGCGGGCGCGGTTTTTCATCAACTCGAGGTCGGACCGATCCCGGGCGTGTGAAGCGACCTCCGCGGCGATCCTTTCCAAGGTCCGAAGTTCCGGCCACTCGACCGGCGTCGCCGCGGCCGGAGGGGCGGGGGAGTCGCAGGAGGTGAGGAGCGGGAGAAGGATCAGGAGAATAGGTATGAGACGGAGGAACATCGGGCGGAAACGGTAGGGGGATCGGACGGGGCGGCAAGCGGGGATTGTGAAGAAGGTGGTTCCAGGCAGATTTCGCTTTTCCATCTAGCCAATCTAGCTAAATTTGTGGCATGATCTGGAAGTTGGCAGACGCAAAAAACCGGCTGAGCGAAGTGGTGAATCTGGCTTTGAAGGAGGGGCCGCAAACCATTACTCGTCGCGGGGATGAACTAGTTTTGATTTCCAAAGAGCAATACCTGCGGGAAACAGGCGGTCGGGAGTCGTTTCTCGATTTTCTCATGGAGGGTCCTTCGTTGGAGGGCGTCGATCTGGAGCGGTCCGGAGAACCTATGCGTGAAGTGTCGCTATGAGGTGGCTACTCGACACGAATGTCATCTCGGAAATTCGCCATCCGCAGGGGGATCGCGATGTGAAACGGCGCATCGCAGCCCTGCCACCCGAAGCTCTTTACATCAGCTCGATCGTTTTTGGAGAACTCATCAAAGGAGTGCGACGCCTGCCGGATGGGGAGCGAAAGGGAGAACTCGTGCGCTGGCTGCGCAAGTTTGAGTCTGACTTTGGGGACCGGATTCTGGCCTTTGACCGGGCAGCTGCGGCGTGTTGGGGTGAGCTTGCCGCCGCCAGTGAGTCACAAGGATTTTCGATCGGGCATGCGGATGGTCAGATCGCCGCCACAGCCATTCAAAACGGGATGGTTTTTGTTACCCGGAATCTGCGGCAGTTCGAATTCGCCGGGTTGCGTCTTTGGAACCCGTGGGAAGGGGAAGCGCCGTTTTGAAGCGGACCGGGGCGATTGGGGGCATTCGTCCTCGGATGGCTCCGTTGACAAGGGATTCGGGACAAGACGATTTTGTCTTCTTCCCCCTTGCCCCGCCCGCCATTCCGGTGCATCGCTGAACACGTGATCTCCCTCGTCGAGCTGGGGCAGGCCCCCGATTCTTTGACGCGCTTCACTTCCGAGTTTTTTGGAAAAAGCGGCGCTTTGTCGCGGCTTCAGGATTTTGAGTTCCGCCCCGAGCAGCAGCAGATGGCGGTGGCGGTGGCACGGGCCCTGGAGGAGTCGCGCCCGCTCGTGGTCGAGGCAGGCACGGGGGTGGGAAAATCGCTGGCTTACCTCGCTCCTTCGGTGCGGCTGGCTCTCGATGAAGGGCGCAAGGCGATCATTTCGACCCACACCATCAATCTGCAGGAGCAGCTCGTGTTGAAGGACATCCCGCTCCTGCAATCGGTCCTCAATGAGCCGTTCCGGGCGCTTTTGTTGAAAGGGCGCCGCAATTACCTCTGCCCGCTCCGGCTCCAGATCGCGATGTCGGGTGGTCCCGAGCTCTTCACGACCTCGGAGCTGGAGGAACTGAAGCTGATCTGGGAATGGGCCGAAAAGACGAAAGATGGCACGCTGAGCGATCTCGATTTCACGCCCTCGTCGCGGGTCTGGTCGCAGGTCTGCAGCGAGAGCCATGCCTGCACCCCGAAACGCTGCGCCGGGACGGGGAAGTGTTTTTATCAGGAAGCCCGCAAACGCATCGCCGATGCCCACGTCGTGGTGGTGAACCACACCCTCTTTTTCACCCTGCTCAATTCCCAGAGTGAGTTCAAGGAATCGGGCGAAGGATTTCTTTTCGCCAACGACTTCCTCGTGTTCGACGAGGCCCACACCCTCGAGCAGGTCGCGGCCCGGCAGTTGGGGCTCTCGCTCTCGCAGACGGGGATGAAGTTCGATCTGCACCGCCTCTTCAATCCCAAAAACAAGAAGGGGCTCTTCCAATTGACCGGCGACGCCGAGGGGCGCCGCCTGACGATGGCCCTGCTTGACGAGGTCGACGAGTTCTTCGATCGGGTCGAGGGGAACTGCAAGTGGGGCGAATACGGGCGCGAATTCCGCATCCGCGAGGCGGAGTTCGTCGAGGACACCCTCGGCGCAGGCCTGATCGAGGTAAGCCGGCGGGCCCGGACCATCGCGGAGCTGGCGGACGAGACGACCAAGGCCGAACTCGGCGAGCTGGCCCGTCGCCTCGCCGACTGCCGCGCCGCCCTCGGGAGCTTCCTCGACCAGCGCGATGACGGGCTGGTCTACTGGGCGGAGAAGAGCGAGCGGGAGTCGCTCAGTCTCGTCGCCGCCCCGGTCAACGTGGCCGAGCTGCTCAAGCCGGTCTTTTTCGACCGCGACCGTCCCTGCATTTTCACCAGCGCCACCCTCGGGGTGGGCGAGCGCGACCTCGGCTATTTCCGGAAGCGGGTGGGGGCGGGGGAGGTCGAGGCACTCCGGATCGGGAGCCCCTTCGACTACGCGAGGCAGATGACGATCCACCTCGTCAAATCCATGCCCGAGCCGAGCGACCGGGCCTACGAGGTGGCGCTGGCAAAATGGATCCGCCATTTCGTGAGAAAGTCGGGCGGTCGGGCCTTCGTCCTGTTCACGAGCTACAAGCTCCTGCAAAGGATCTCGACGGAACTCGACGACTTCTTCCGCACCGAGAAAATCCGGCTCCTCACCCAGGGCGGAGGCACTTCGCGGAATCAGTTGATCGAGGATTTCAAGAACGACGAGACGAGCGTCCTTTTCGGCACGGACAGTTTCTGGACCGGGGTCGATGTGCCGGGCAAGGCCCTCAGCAATGTCATCATCACGCGGCTGCCCTTCGCCGTGCCGGATCATCCGCTGACCCAGGCGCGTCTCGAATACATCGAGGAGCACGGAGGGAATTCCTTCATGGATTACAGCGTGCCGGAGGCCATCCTGAAACTGCGCCAGGGCGTGGGCCGTCTCATCCGCAGCAGTGAAGACCGCGGCATGGTCGTGATCCTCGACAACCGCGTCCTGACGAAACGCTACGGAAAGGTTTTCCTCGAGGCGATGCCCGAGGCCCCGGTGGTGGTGGAGGAGTGATGGGGGGCACGGCTACTTGCCTTTGCTCTTCCCGTTCCCTGTTTGACCGGTGTTCCAGACGAAAAGCCGGATGGAATTGAAGTTGCCGGGTTTGAAGGTGTTCTTGTTGCTCTTGTAGGATTCGCCCGGCCAATGCCAGAAGACCGCCGCCTCCCAAAGCATCCCACTCGTCGCGGCACCATGGCTGCCGTTGCTCTTCGACGAATCAAGGCTGTGGGCGGGACTACCGTCCGCGTTCACCGCGACCGCCTGGAGGGTGAGGGCTCCGTTGCGCCATTCTCCGTCCTTGCCGGGAACATTCGACACCACTTCTCCCGTGGTGGTCGGAATGACTCCGGCTTGGTAGATCAAATCCTGCGCCATGGAAAGACGGAGGCCGGTGAGCTTGGCTGTGCCGGCGGAACTCACGAGCGAAAAGGCCGGCAGATCCGAGACCTTGAGTTTTCCGTAGGCATCCACGGGCATGTCGATGGTGCGGCGGCTCCCGTTGAAATCGTAATCAATCGTGAGATTCATTCCCGGAGAGAGCGCTCCATTGACGACGGTGAGCTTGAAGGCATGGGCACCGGAACGGATTGCCTCCTGGATTTCAATCTGTTTGCCTTCGGGAAGTGCAAAGAAGTTCAACGAGGTGCCGCCGGCCTTTAGAATGTCGTGGCTATGGGCTCCCGTGGTCCCGGATCCGACTTTTGCAATGGCGGTCGAGGTGTCGAGATCGAGGTGACCGCCAAACAGGGTCTTCTGAGCCGTGGCGAATCGAGTCGCGGGTCGGCTGTCGACATAACCGGATGCGGTGGCCTTGGCGTACGCTCTGATCCCAAATCCGGACGGGTAACTCCCGGCACTTACCACAAAGGGGCCGGAGTAAGTCGAATAGGCCAAGGTCGGCCCCTGGCCGCCCGGGACCGGCAGTAGCTGATATTGAATCTCGGAAACTCCCTCCTTGTTCGGGTTCGTGAGACGCACGGTGATGCTGTCGGAGTTGTTTTGGAAGTATTCCTTCGTGAAGTCGATCCCGGGCGGCAGCAGCATCGCGTTGAACGGATCAAACGCCTCATAGAATGTCTCGACCACCGCACTCGGATCATGGGTCTCGGCATTGAGCGGCATTGCCTGTGCTTTTAAGGAGGTATCGTAAGGAATGGAAATCGAACCGCCGGAGTAAGGGGTCCATGCACCGTGGTTGAGGGCGTAAAAAAGGGCGGCGCTTCCCGCTGGATTTGGGTCGCGAAGGGAGACGGAGAGGTTGAAATCCGACCGCGCAAAGCGTCCTCCAGGCCGCGAGAACTGTGGCGCGAGAAGCGGGACCCGTTTCGTGACTGGAGGCGACGTTACCGGTGGAACGACAGGAGGAGTCGGCGGAAGGATCGACGGAGGGATTGGTGCCACCGTTGATGGCGGGGTGGCATTTGTCGGATCGCTGGTTCCGAAATCAGAGATACCGGGGCCGGTGGTGGCGGGGGCCTCAGCGTAGTCCCAGATCCAAGTGTCTTTCGCGGCGTAGGAAAATGGAGTTTCACGATCTTCAGTGGCTCCGTCCCCAGCCGATCCGGAAGGTCCGTGCAAGGATGGGGTTCCATCACTTTCACTGGAATCCCCGCGCCTGGCGATCGAGACAATCCCGGGAGGACCGGATCGGGCCACCTCGAAACGATTCTTCGATGGGCTCCAAAGCAGTCTCGGAAGTTCCTTTTTAGCCTCTTCTTCCGTCTGCATCACGAATTCGACCGACGAGTCGAGGAAGCTACCGGAAAGTCCGGGGGTGCGCATTCTTTGGTCCTCGGACACGCTGGTCTTCAATTTTGCAAGCACTGCCTCGCCTCCTTTCGCGCTCGAGAGGTCGCCTCCGGATGCCAGGTAGGCGAGCACCGCCGAATTCAAGACCTTTTCGTCCTGACTGGATCTGACCTCTCGTGCCCCCTGAAGAGTACCCGAGGCTACCACGGAAACGACGACAGCGGCGAGTATCCCAATGATCGCAGTGACCATGATCATTTCGATCATCGTAAAACCGCGAGAGCCGGAATGCCTCAAATTGGCAATCTAAAAAAAATTACGATAAATATGAAAATTTCAAATAGATTTTATGTGATTTGTATAAGAATCCTTGGATTGGGCTTGGGTTGAATCCTCATCTGATGCGGAACCGGTCCAGTCTTGCATCCCTCCGTTTTCTCCGCTATCGAACGAGGGATGTCCTACTTCGACCTCCAGATCAACGGCTATGCCGGTGTCGATTTTTGTTCGCCGAACCTCACCGGTGAGGAGATGCGGCGGGCTTGCGAGGCTCTGGCGGCGGACGGGATCGAGGGGATCCTTGCCACGATCATCACGGATACGGTCGAGGCGCTCTGCGGGAAGCTGCAGGGCATGGTCCGCTACCGTGAAGCGGACCCGGTGATCGCGGAAATGGTGAAGGGCTTTCACGTGGAAGGTCCCTTTCTCAACGCCGAGCCGGGATTCATCGGGGCGCATCCGCCGGATTGTGTCGTGCCGGCGAACCGCGAGGACGCGGCACGTTTGCTTGAGGCGGGGGATGGCCTGGTGCGGCTCCTCACCCTCGCCCCGGAAAATGACCCGGGTGCCGCGACCACGAGATACCTCGTCGAGCAGGGGGTGACGGTCTCCGCCGGACACTGCGATCCGGATCTCGCGACCTTGGAACGAGCCATCGACGCGGGGCTTTCCATGGTCACCCATCTCGGCAACGGATGCCCGGTGATCCTGCCCCGGCATGACAATTTCATCCAGCGGGTGCTCTCGCTCTCGGGCCGGCTCTGGGTCTGCTTCATTCCCGACGGGGCGCACGTGCCCTTCTTTGCCCTGCGGAATTATTACAAGATCACCGGGCTCGAGCGGACCATTTTCACCTCGGACGCGATCACCGCGGCCGGGCTGGGACCGGGGATCTACGATCTTTCGGGCGCGCCGGTCGAGGTGGATGCCGAGGGGGTGGCGCGTCGTCCGGGATCGCCCAACTTGGCGGGATCGACGATCCGGGGGCATCAGGTGGCGGCCAAATTGCGCGAGCACCTCGGGCTGGGTGAGGTGGAGATCGACCGTGTCTACCGCCGGAATCCCCTGAAGGCTCTTGGGCTGACGTTCGAGTGATTTCCCCGAGATTTCCGATTCGCACCGCGGCCGTCCTGTGCTAAAGAACGGCCTCCCTCATGGCGAATCTTCACGACTGCTCGATCGGCGACTCCATCCAAACGGTGCGGCCCTGTCCGCTGACCGGCTCGCATGAGGCCGTCGTCGTGGCGAATCGCGATCGCCACGGAAACCCGCTCCGCAACGTGATGTCGCTCGCGAGCGGGATCATCTACGTCGATCCACTGCCGGTCGAGGACCTCGCGAAGTTTTATCGTGAGGATTACCGTGTTTCCTATAAACAAACCTTTGTTCCCAAGCCCAAACACATCCTCCGCGCGGGAGGCGTGGCGGTGGAGCGTCATGGACACTCGCGCAAGGCTGCAAAAGCAGGAATGCGGACGCTAGACATCGGCGCGGGTGGGGGAGAATGGGTGTATTTGATGAAAACCTTGGGTTGCGAGGCCCGTGGGATCGAGCCGAACCTCGGCTACGGCAGCTTTGCGAAGGATCAATACGGGGTCGAGGTCTTCCTCGGCATGTATCAGGAAGCGGCTTTCGAGCCGGAGTCCTTCGACCTGCTCTCGCTTTATCAAGTGCTCGAACATCTCGCCGACCCGGTCGAGGACCTCCGCCGCATGAGCCGGTTTCTGAAAACGGGCGGGCTTTTCCTCATTGAAGTGCCGGATATCCTCTTTCCGGGGATGCGATTCGACCACAAATGGCACGAAGGGCATCTTTTTGGATTCGATGCCCTGACGCTGGAAGCGGTCGCGGCGAAAGCGGGACTGAAGGCCCGTTTTGTCGAGGTGTTGCCGGGAAATCTTTTCGGCGTTTTTGAGAAAAGCGGGGAGGAAACCCTGCCGATTCCCGATCTGGGAGGTCATGCTGAACAGGCCAAGGAGGCCCTCGCGGCGGGGCAGGCGAGCTACTGGTCGCTCGCCGACACTTACCTCAAGGTGCCTCGGAGGCTCGCAAAACGCATCGCGGAAAAGTGGCAAAGCGCACGAGGCAAGAGCCCCAGAGCGATTTTGGACCGGGTTTACCGCGGGGCTTGAAAGGTTTCCCGCGCGAACTCACGGAATTTGGGAAGGGAACTCCGGGACAAGGGCGGATCCAGTGACCGGCTCCGACTCGGGTGCCAAGAAAAAGCGCATCGAGCCATCCCGCTCGCAAAACCAAACCTCGCGCGCGCCGGCAGCAAAGTAGAGTCGCTTTTTCTCCTCGAGTTCACTCCTGGTGTTGGAGGGCGAGCAGATTTCGACACTGATCTCCGGGCACTCGAGGAAACAAGACTGGGTCTTGAAGCGCTCCCAGAACGCGGTCGAGCACCAGGCGACATCAATGGCTTTGACGCCTTCGCTGGTGGAGACGGGACATTCCGAGACAACTCGTCCGTGATCGATGATCGAACGAAGTCGGTAAGAGATTTCACTCTGCCGACTTCCATGACTGGGAGCGGGGGGAGGGGACATGATCATCTGACCGTGACGGTCGGTCTCAATTCGGAAATCGAGTGCGGCGATCGCTGGATCAGCCGAGAGCTTATCCCAGACCGCCACATTGAAGGCATGGTAGTCGGTCGCCGCCAGTTCGGTCGCGGGATACTCCAGCACGGTGCTCATGAGAGTGAGATTACGCGAATTCAGGATCGATCGCAAGCTTGCAGCCCCGTCCAAACAGTTTCATGTGGCGGATGGCGTGAACTTCGCTAACGTGCTGACGATACGGGCATGTCCGCTCGACGACACAGCATGAATCGCAGACTCGCCGGCATCCTCGTTCCGGTTTTTTCCATCCGTGGCGAACACGATCTCGGCATCGGGGACGTGAGTTCACTCCGGGATTTCGTCCATTTCGCGGCCGAAACCGGCTTCGGATTCGTTCAGCTTCTCCCGATCAATGAGACCGGTCCGGACAATAGCCCTTACAACGCGATCAGCTCGGTGGCGATCGAGCCGATGACGCTCGATTGCACGACAGGCGGGCTGAAAGATCTCACCGCGGAAGACTTCGCGGAGGTGACGGCGGCTCATGACCTGGCGGCGCTGAATGCGGGAAATGTGGTCTACGCCGAGGTGCGGGTGCTGAAACATGCGCTGCTGAAAAGGGCCTTCAACTCGTTCTGTGAAAAGGTGTTGGGTCGGGTTGATACGCGGGCCGCGGATTTCGAATCTTTCTGCCAGCGCGAGGCCGCTTGGCTGAACGACTACTGCCTGTTCCGGCTTCTCATGGACCGGGAAGGCGGAAGCCAGGTCTGGCAATTATGGCGTGAGGAGTATCAAGACAAAGCCAAAGCTCTGGCCGCCATCGTCGAAGAAGCCAAGGTGCGGCCCGATGAGATCGATCGGGAGCTGCGCTACTACGCTTACGTCCAGTGGATCGCTTTCTCCCAGTGGACCGAGGTCCAGGCCTACGCATCCTCGAAGGGGGTCACCTTGATGGGGGATATTCCTTTTGGAGTCAGCCTCTACAGCGTCGATGTCTGGGCCGAACTCGACATCTTCGACCTCGACTGGTATGGCGGGGCTCCGCCGGAGCAGCTCTTCAAGGACGACGAATTCGTCCAAAAATGGGGCCAGAACTGGGGCATCCCCCTGTATCGCTGGGACGTCCTCGAACAACGGGATTTCGACTGGTGGAGACGTCGCATCGCCAAAACGACCGAGATTTTTGGCATGTTCCGCGTCGACCATGCCCTTGGTTTTTATCGGATTTACTCATTCCCATGGAATCCCGTGAGAAATGCGGAATTTCTTCCACTTTCCCATGACGAGGCGGCGAGCCGTTGTGGCGGCAGGCTGCCCGGATTTCGGCCTCGCCCCGATCACAACGAGGAGGCGAAGCGGGCCAACCGTGCCGAAGGGGAGAAATACCTGCGCATGATCCTCGAAGCGGCTGATGGGGCGGAGGTGATCGCGGAAGACCTCGGCACCGTGCCGGATTATGTGCGTCCCTCGCTCTCTGAACTCGGCATCGCCGGAATGAAGGTGCCGCAGTGGGAATTCACGGACGGTCGGGTCAGTTCGGGGCTCCATTATCCCGCGCTTTCTTTTGCCACCTATGCGTCCCACGACCACGCCCCGATGAGGGGGCAATGGGAGCAGCAACGCCAGCGGATGTTGGAGTCCGACCATGGTGGCCATGATTACTGGGAAGCACGGAATTTTCTGGAAACACTCTGTGCCTTTGCCGGGATCGAACGACCAGATGGCGAGATCCCGGAGTATTCGGCGGAGATCTGGACGAAGCTCTTCCGCGAGCTCTCGATGTCGAATTCGGACCGGGTCGCGGTGCTGATCAACGAACTTCTCCTCGATACCGAGCGCATCAATGTGCCGGGAGTGATGGGAGGGGCGAACTGGAGCTACCGGGTGCCGGTTTCGGCGAAGGAATTGACGACCGGGAAGGACTACTGGGAGTTGCGTGAGAGTCTGAAAAATCTCTTGAACGAAACCGGACGTTCGCGAAGGGTCCACGGCGTGTGAGTCGGCCGGGTGAGGAGCGCTGGGGCCGACCGTCGACGTCACGGAGTTGACGTTCATATTTTCCATAACCCCACCTTGTTTCCATCACCATGAGCAAACCCATACGAGTCGCAGTGACCGGTGCCGCCGGTCAGATTGGTTATTCTCTCCTTTTCCGCATCGCCAGCGGATCGATGTTTGGTCCCGACCAGCCGGTCGCACTGAGCTTGATCGAAATCGAGCCCGGTATGAAGGCTCTGGAAGGGGTGGTGATGGAGCTCGATGACTGCGCTTTCCCGCTGCTCACCGAGATCCGTGCAACTTCGGACCTGAATGTCGGCTTTGACGACGTGAACTGGGCTCTGCTCGTCGGCAGCGTGCCGCGCAAGGCGGGGATGGAGCGCAAGGATCTCCTTGGTATCAACGGCAAGATTTTCACCGGACAAGGCCAGGCCATCGCGAAAAACGCCGCATCCGACGTGCGCACCCTCGTCGTCGGCAATCCTTGTAACACCAACTGTCTCATCGCCATGAACGCCGCTCCAGAGGTGCCGAAGGAGCGTTGGTTCGCGATGACCCGCCTCGACGAAAACCGGGCCAAGTCCCAGCTCGCCCGCAAGGCCGGCGTCCACGTCAGCGAAGTGACCAACACCGTCATCTGGGGGAACCACTCGGCGACCCAGTATCCCGACTTTTACAACGCCCTCATCGGCGGAAAACCCGCCACGGAGGTGATTTCCGACCACGAATGGCTCCACGGTGCCTTCATCGAGACGGTGCAGAAGCGCGGTGCCGCCATCATCGAAGCCCGGGGCTCGTCCTCGGCGGCTTCCGCGGCCAATGCCGTGGTCGATACCGTCCGCAGTCTCACCACTCCGACACCGGCCGGGGACTGGACGAGCGTGGCGGTCTGCTCGGATGGCTCCTACGAGACCGATGCCGGCCTCATTTCGTCGTTCCCGATCCGCACCGATGGCAAGAACTGGGAAATCATCCAAGGCGTGCCCGTGAATGATTTCAGCCGCGGTAAAATTGCCGCAACGGTACAAGAATTGCGTGAGGAAAGGGAGGCGGTGGCCGACCTGCTTCCCTGAAAAACCGGGCATTACGCAAGGCTGGACCCTGTTGAACGTCGGAGGATACCCTGTTGACTCCGGCGTTCAAAACGTTTAAGACATGCGTCCCATTCGTCGAAGATTTGACCCAAGATTTGAACCGTTTCTGACACCATCTCCGGCCCCTTTTTTGTAGCGAAAGCGCTTAAATTCCTTCCCGTAAACGGCACGTCCGGAGTCCCCCTCACACGGGGTCTTCGGACCTGTCCTTTTTGATTTTCCTGACAGTTTGCTCCCATGTCCGACTCCACCCAAGCGACTCACGAACCCCTGGCCATCGTTGGTATCGGCTGCCGTCTCCCCGGTGGCGTCAACGGGCCGGAGTCCTTCTGGCAACTGATGGTGGAGGGGCGTTCGGGGATCGTGCCAGTGCCGGTGGACCGCTGGAACCGCGAGCGATGGCACCACGAGAATGTGGACATTCCGGGCAAGATGATCACGAAGTGGGGGGGCTTCATCCACGATTTCGACCGTTTCGACTCCCAATTCTTCGGGATTTCGCCCCGCGAGGCCCTGCGGATGGACCCCCAGCAGCGCTGGCTCCTCGAGGCGGCGTGGGAGTCGCTCGAAGACGCCGGGATCCCTCCGGTCTCGCTCCGCGGCAGCAACACGGCGGTTTACGTGGGGATCGCGTCGAATGACTACGCCAACGTCGCCCAGAGCGATCCGCGCAACGTCGACGTGCACACGAACTCGGGCAGCACGCTCTCCATCGCGTCAAACCGGATCTCGTATCTCTTTGATTTCAAGGGGCCTGCGGTCTCCGTGGACACCGCCTGTTCCTCCGCTCTTGTCGCCATCAACCTCGCCTGCGAAAGCATTTGGGCAGGGGAGGCCTCGATGGCGCTGGCGGGTGGGGTGAATGCCCTGCTCACGCCCGATGCCTCGATCGGCTTCTCAAAGGCCACGATGCTCTCGCCGTCGGGCCAGTGTTTCGCCTTTGACGATCGCGCCAACGGCTACGTCCGCGGGGAAGGAGCCGGAATTTTCACGATCAAGAAGCTCGCCGATGCCCAGCGGGACGGCGACCGGGTCTATTGCGTGATCCGCGCCGCGGTGATCAACCAGGATGGCCACACCTCCTCGATGACCGTGCCGGGCGTGGAAACGCAGGCCAAGATGCTCGAGGATGCCCTCGCGAAATCAGGGATCCAGCCCAAACATGTTCGCTACATGGAAGCCCACGGCACCGGCACGCCGGTTGGCGATCCGATCGAAACCCGTGCCCTCGGGATGGTGCTCTCCCGCGGGCGCGACGAGGGCGATTATTGCCTCATCGGCTCGGTGAAGACGAATGTCGGTCACCTTGAGTCGGGCTCGGGCGTCGCCGGTCTCGCGAAGGCGGCTTTGGTGCTGTATCACGACCAGGTCCCCGGGAACCTCAATTTCAAGCGCCCGAATCCGAATATTCCCTTCGAGGAATTCAAGCTGAAGGTCGCGACGGAACTCCAGCCGCTGCCGCACCTGGGCGATCTCCCGCCGGTGGTCGGCGTGAACAGCTTCGGATTCGGGGGGACGAACTCCCACATCCTGCTCGAGGCCCCGCCGAAGCCCGTGGTAAAGGCAAAGGAATCCCTGCCCCTCACGATTTCATCAGGATCCGCCAAATCCGTCGAGCGCCCGGTGCTGCTGCCACTCTCGGCCCGCACTGACGACGCCCTCCGCGACACCGTGATCCGCTGGCGCCGTTTCCTCCGCGCCTCCGAGGAGCAACTCGGCGACATCGCCGCCGCCGCCGGAACGAAGCGCGAACACCACGATCACCGCCTCGCCATCGTGGCGAAGGATCGCGAGGATCTCATCCACCGCCTCACCGAGTGGCTCGCCGAGGGTGACCGCAGCGGCCAGGTCTTTTCGGGCCGTCCCGTCGCCGAAGCGCATCCGCTCGTCTTCGTCTTCACGGGCCAAGGTGCCCAGTGGTGGGCGATGGGGCAGGATCTCATCCAGCGCGAGCCGGTTTTCCGCAAGGTGCTCGAGGAGATCGATTCCTACCTTAAGCCGCTCGCCGGTTGGTCGCTCATCGAAGAGATGACGCGGGACGAGGCCTCCTCGCAGATCAACCGGACCAACATCGCCCAGCCCGCCATCTTCGGCCTCCAGGTCGCTTTGGCGGAACTTTGGAAGTCGTGGGGAATCCGTCCCTCGAAGGTCGTCGGTCACTCCGTCGGTGAGGTCGCCGCGGCCTATGTCGCCGGGGCTTATTCTTTGGAAGACGCGGTCAAGGTGATCTACCACCGCTCGCGCCTGCAGGACCAGACCGGTGGCAAAGGCCGCATGGTCGCGGTCGGCCTTTCCCAGTCGGAGGCCCGCAAGGCCATCGCCGGCAAGGAAGACCAGGTGCAGGTGGCGGTGATCAACAGCCCCGGCATGGTCACGTTGGCCGGTGACACCGCACCGCTTGAGGAAGTGGTCGCCGGACTCGAGGCCCAGGGCAAATTCGTCCGCTGGCTGCGCATCGACTACGCTTTCCATACCCACCAGATGGAGCCGATCCGCGAGGAACTTCTCGAGGTGTTGGCCGATATCAAACCGCTGCCCACCAGCATTCCCTATATCTCCACCGTCACCGGCGGGGTCTGCGAAGGTACCAAGCTCGATGCCCAATACTGGTGGCAGAACGTCCGCGAGGCCGTGCTTTTCGCCCCCGCGATCGCCAGCCTGATCCGGGCCGGGGAAGATTCCTTCCTCGAAGTGGGGCCGCACCCCGCGCTCCAAAATCCGATCATGGAGTGTCTTTCGGACCAAAACCGGAAGGGTTTCTATTTCTCCAGCCTCAAGCGCAAGACGGACGAATCCGAGGAAATGCTCGGCAGTCTTGCCCGCCTCCACCTCCATGGCTACGGGATCGATTGGGATTCCGTGAACCAGGCCACCGGGGTGATCGTGCGCCTGCCCACCTACGCCTGGCAGCACGAGCGTTTCTGGCTGGAGTCGGCCGAGGGTCATTACCTCCGCTGCGCCCCGATCGAGCATCCGCTCCTCGGACTGGCCCAGACCGCGCCGCGCCCGACCTGGCGGTTTGATCTCGATCCCCGCTATTTCACCTGGCTAGACGACCACCGTTTCTGGGACAGCGTCGTCTTCCCGGCCGCGGGATACGGCGAAATCGGTCTCGCGATCGCCCGCAAGCTTTTCCCGGGGGAAAACTACGCGGTCGAGGATCTCGAGATGAAAAAGGCCCTCTTCGTCACCGAAGAGAAGGTGCCGACCGTCGAGGTGGTCTTTGATCCGATCACGAAGGTCTTCCAGATCTTCAGCTCCACCGGCGAATACAAGGATTGGGATCTCAATTCCCAGGGTGTGCTACGCAAACTCCCGGTTCCGGCGGATGCCTCGGCCGATCTGAATGCGATCAAAGCCGGCCTGCCCCGCCATTTCACCCACGAAGAGTATTACGAGGATTACGAGGAGGCCGGCTACCAGTTCCGCCCGCTCTTCCAGCACCTCCAGAATGTCTGGCGCAAGGATGGCGAGGCTCTCGCCGAGATCGTCGCTCCCGAGGGGCTGAAGGACACGATCCCCGACCACCATTTCCATCCCGCGGTGCTCGACGCCTGTTTCCACACCGTGAAAGGGGGGCAGGTCATTCCCGATGGCGCCCTCGCCACCGACTACTTCTACCTGCCTGCGGCGATCCGCAGCATCCGTCTCTACACCGACAAGCCGCCACTGCGCCTCTGGGGGCATGCCAAGGTCAACTCGGACAACGACCGCGAATACATCATCGCCGACATCAAGGTCTATGACGATGGTGGCCGCCTCGTCGCCGAAATCTACGGATTCCGTGCCGACCGGGTCGAGCAGAGCAAGGCGGACGACCTTGAAAAATGCCTTTACCAGGCGAGCTGGGAACCGCTCCTGCTGAAGGGCACCCGGATCGACGGACCGGCCAAGATTCCGGCTCCCGCGGAACTGGTGAAGGCCGCGAACGAAGGCCTGCAGGCGCTCTACGACGCCCGCGGTCTCGGGAACCACTACGGCAAGTTCCTGCCCGCGATGGAGGAGCTTTCCCGGCAGTTCATCGTCAACGCTTATCTCGATCTCGGATGGCAGCCCCGGGTGGGTGATCGCGTCACCGTGGCCGGTCACATGCGCGATCTGATGATCGCGGATCACCACCGCAAGCTCGTCTTTGGGCAGCTCACCGCCCTTACCGAAGGTGGTTTCCTGAAATCTGTTGGAGAAGAGGAGTGGGAAGTGATCGAGGTCCCGGTGCGCGAGGAGGCCCTCAAGTGGGTCGACCGTCTCGCCAAACAGATGCCGGAATTTGCCTCGGAGGCCGAGCTGCAGCGCCTCGCCGGGCCGAATCTCGCCGGAGTCCTTTGTGGAGAGAAAGATCCCATCGAAGTGCTCTTCCCTGGCGGTTCCTCGCGGGTGATGGAGCGTTTCTACCGTGAAGGCGCCGACTTCCCCGTGATCAACGAGCAGATCCGCCTCGCCCTCGCCGCGGCGGTGAAGAATCTCCCCGAGCGCCGCGCCATCCGCGTCCTCGAAGTCGGAGCCGGCACGGGATCGCTCACCGGGCAGATTCTCACGGTCTTCCCGCCCGATCGCACCGAGTATTTCTTCACGGACAATGGTCCGACCTTCCTCCAGGCGGCGCAGGATCGCTTTGAGGAGAATTTTCCCTTCGTGGAATACAAGATCTTCGACTGTGAGAAGGATCCGGTGGCCCAGGGTTTCGAACCCCACCATTTCGATCTCATCATCGCTTCGAACGTGATCCACGCCACTGCCGACCTCAGCGTGACGATGGGCAATCTCCGGAAGGCCCTCGCTCCCGACGGCATCCTCATGTTCCTCGAGGTGACCTGGCGCCGTGCCGCCCTCGACAACGTCTTCGGTCTACTGCCCGGTTGGTGGCGTTTCTCCGACAAGGAACTCCGGAAACGTTCCGCGCTGCTGACCCGGTCGGAGTGGGAGAAATTCCTCACCAGCCTGGATTTCCGCGACGTGACGAGCTTTATCAGTTCGCCGAATGCGAAAGAAGACCAGCAGGCCTGTCTCGTCGCCCGTGCGCCGGAACCGGTCGAGGTCGTCTCCGATGACGATGCGACGGCAGGCTCCGGTGAATCCGCTGAGGCCGTTGCCGCCGAAACGATCCTGATCACCCGCGATCAATCCGGCCTCGCCGAGCGTCTCGCGAAGGCCTTGGCCTCCGATGCGGTCGCGGTCCAGGTGGTCGATGGCACTCTCGCCGCGATTGATGCGGCACTGGACGAAGTCGCCGCCTCCGGAGGGATCGTGCGCGGTCTCATCCACACGCTCTCGCTGGATCATCCGAAAGCCGACCAGCTCGACGAAGCCTCCCTCAATGCGGCCCAGAATACCGGGGTTCGCTTTGCCCACCAGCTTTTCAAATCCATCACCGGCCGCGAATGGACGAAACGTCCCCGCGTCTTTTTCCTCACCCGCGGCACTCTGCCGGTCTTGCCCGGGGAGTCCCTTCCCGGACTGGCCTCGGCTCCGCTCACGGGTCTCCTCCGCGTCGCGAATAACGAGCAGCCCGATTTCATCTGGACCCAGATCGATCTCGATCCCGCGGACAACCCGAACGAAATCGAAGACCTCGTCGCCGAGATCTCCCTCGTTGGGAAGGAGCACGAGATCGCCTTCCGCGGGAACGGTCGTTACGTCCGGCGCGTCCACCGCGTCAAGTCCGACGAGCTGCCTCCGCGCAAGCGCAACGCCGTCGCCAAGGACGGATCGATCACGCCCTATCGTCTCCAGATCGACAAACCCGGCATTCTCACGAATCTCTCCCTCAACGAGACGATCCGCCGCGAGCCCGGTGCCGATGAGATCGAGGTGCTGGTGAAGGCGGGCGGGATCAACTTCCGCGACGTCATGAAGGCCCTCGGGATCTACCCGGGACAGCCGGTTGATCTGAAATGGTTCGGCGACGACTTCTCCGGCACGGTCATCCGCGTCGGCTCGGCGGTGAAGGATCTCAAACCCGGCGACGACGTCGTCGGCATGGCTCCGTATTGCTTCCGCAGCCACGTCACCGTGCACCGGAACATGGTCTTCCGGAAGCCGGAGACGATGAGCCACACCGAGGCGGCGACCCTGCCGACCGTGTTCCTCACCTCGCACTACGCGATCAACGAGCTTGCCCGCATGGAGAAGGGCGAGAGCATCCTCATCCACGCCGGCACCGGCGGGGTGGGGCAGGCCGCGATCCAGATCGCGAAACACCTCGGGCTGACCATTTTCGCGACCGCCGGGAGCAAGGAGAAGCGCCAGCTCCTCACGGACATGGGCGTGGACCACGTCCTCGACTCGCGGACCCTCAAGTTCGCCGACGACATCATGGAGATCACGAACGGAGAAGGGGTCGATGCCGTCCTCAACTCCCTCGCCGGTGATTTCATTCCGAAGAATTTCTCCGTCCTGAAGACCTTCGGCCGCTACATGGAGATCGGCAAGGTCGACGTCTACGGCAATTCCAAGATCGGCCTCGAGCCGCTGCGCAACAACATCAGCTTCTTCGTCATCGACCTCGCCCAGCACCTCCAGAGCAAGCCCGCCTACATCGCGCGCATGTTCTCGGATCTCGAGGCGAAGTTCTACGACGGCAGCTACGTGCCGCTGCCGAACCACGTTTTCCCCGTCACCGAAGTGGTCGAAGCCTTCCGCTTCATGGCCGCCGGCAAACACATCGGGAAAAACGTGCTCGATTTCGACTTGCCGGAAATTGAAATCGGCCAGCCGACCGAGGCGGGCCATCGTTTCCGTGGCGACGGCACCTATCTCATCACCGGTGGTGCCGGGGGCTTCGGCCTCGAACTCGCCACTTGGATGGCGAAGAATGGCGCCGGCCATTTCGCGCTCATGAGCCGTTCCGGTCCGAACGCGGAATCGCTCGAGAAGATCGAGGCCCTTCGCGCCACCGGTGTCGAAGTGATCGACGCCCGCGGCGACGTTACCTCGCGTGCCGACCTCGACCGCATCATCGCGGACATCCAGGAAGGCGGCGCGCCGCTCATCGGCGTGATCCACGGGGCCATGGTCCTCGATGACGAATTCATCGTCGAACTCGACGAAGCCCGCTTCGACAAGGTCCTTCTCCCGAAGATGCTGGGCGCGTGGAATCTCCACGAGGCCACCCTCGGCATTCCGCTCGAGCATTTTATTTCCTTCTCCTCCTTCTCCGCCGTGATCGGTGCGGTGAAGCAGTCGAACTACAATGCGGGGAACGTCTTCCTCGACCAGCTCTCGCACCACCGACGCGCCCTCGGTCTGCCCGCCTTGACCTTCAACTGGGGCGCCCTGGAAGGCGCCGGCTTCGTCGCCCGCAACGAGAAGACGCAGCAGTATCTCGAAATGGTCGGCCTCGGCGCGACCAACATGGACGAGACGCTCTACCTCTTCGGACTTGGCGTGCCGACCGACGCCGTGCAGCTTGGCACGGCGCGTTGTGACTGGGGAGCCCTCGCGCGCTTCAGTCCCTCGGTGTCGGGCTCGAACATGTTCCTCGATGTCGTGCCGCGCTCGAACTCGAGCGGTGGCGACTCCATGGCCGCCCGCATTCTCGAAGCTCCCGCCGAGAAACGCCTCGGCATGGTCGAGGATCTCATCGCCGCGCAGGTCGGGGCCGTTCTCGGCACCGACGCCTCGCGTCTCGACAAGGACACGCCGCTGACGAACCTCGGCCTCGACTCGCTCATGGCGATCGAACTGGTCAACCGCATCGAGGAGAAACTCGCCATGTCCATGCCCATGGGTTCGGTCCTGAACGGGCCGAACATCCGCGACCTTTCCATTCCCGTGCTCGAGAAACTCATCGAAGCCGGTGGCAGTGCCGCGGGTCAGGGCGGTGGCTCCGGCATCGATGCTTCCTCGCTCGTGCCCTTCGAGGCGACCGGCGAGATGCCCGAAGTCTTCCCGCTCAGCGAAGGACAAAAGGCGCTCTGGTTCCTCAACCGCCTCGCGCCCGACTCGTCGGCCTACAATCTGGTTTTCTCCGGCAAGTTCCGTCCGCTCCTCGACATCGTTGCGATGAAGAAGGCCTTCGCCCTTCTTTTCGAGCGGCATCCGCTCATCGACACGACCTTTGTCACCCGCGGCGGCGAGCCCGTGCAGATCGTGCACAAAGGCCGCACCATCGACTTCCGCGAGCACGATTGCACCGCACTCGACGACGTGCAGCTCAAGGCGCTCATCAGCGAGCACGCGGATCGTCCCTTCAATCTCGAGCGCGGGCCCGTCGTCCGTCTCGAGCTTTTCCGCACCGCCGACAACGCGCACGTCGCGCTGCTCAGCATGCACCACATCGTCTCCGACGCGTGGTCGATCTCGGTGATGATCCAGGATCTCATCGAATACTACTTCTCGGCCAAGGCAGGACGTACGCCCAAGGTCGAACCCATCGCCGCGACCTACGCCGACTTCGTAAAGTGGGAGCAAGCCCACCTCGCGAGCGGGGCAGGGGACAAGATGTTCGAATTCTGGAAGGAACACCTCGCCGGAGCGCCCTCCGCGATCGATCTCCCGACCGACCGTCCCCGTCCGCCGGTGCAGACCTTCAACGGAGCCACCTTCGGCTTCCAGTTCGACGCCAGCCTCACCGAGGAAGTCGACGGACTCGCGAAGAAGCACGGGGTCACCCTTTTCACGACCCTACTCTCGGCCTACAACCTCCTCATGCACCGCTATTGCCGGCAGGAGGACCTCGTCATCGGTGTGCCGCTCGCGGGACGCACCCAGCAGGAACTCCGCAACAGCGTCGGGTATTTCATCAATCCCGTGCCGATCCGCAGCACCCTCGCCGAGGATCTCACCGTCGCCGATTACCTCGCCGCGAACAGCCGCAGCGTGAACGGCGCCCTCGAGAACCAGCAGTATCCGCTCGCCCGGCTCGTCGACCGCCTTCACACCGTCCGCGACGCGGGTCGTTCGCCGCTCTTCCAGGTCAGCTTCTCGATGGAGAAGGTGCCCGGCATCGATGAACAGGGCATCGCCGTCTTCCTCATCGGCCAAGGCGGCCACACCTTCCACGTCGGGGATCTCTCGATGGAGACGGTCGATCTCTCGACCCGTCACTCGCAGTTCGAGATCACCCTCACCCTCGAGGAAGCCGGAGGCCAGCTCTTCGGTTGCTGGCACTACAACCGCGATCTCTTCGACGAAGCCACCATCGTGGAACTCGGCCGTCTTTACGAGCAGGTCCTCCGCGAAATGTGCCGCGTTCCCGGGGCGAAGGTCAGCGACCTCAATCTCCTCGATGCGAAGGAAGAGAAGAAGGTCCTCGTCGATCTCAACGAGACCCTCGCCGCCTATGAAAAGGACGGCCTTCTCCACGAACTCATCGAAGCCGTCGCGCTCGAGAACGACGAGGAAACCGCCGTCGTCTTCGGCGACGCCCAGGTCACCTACGGGGAACTCAACCGCCTCGCCAACGGCGTCGCCCGCGATCTCGCGGCGGCCAAGGTCGGGGCAGGGGACACCGTCGGCGTGCTCGCCGATCGTTCCCCGCGCATGATCGCCGCCCTCCTCGGCGTGCTCAAGACCGGCGCCGCCTACGTGCCGCTCGATCCCGAGTTCCCGGCCTCGCGTCTCGAACTCATGCTCCAGGACGCCGCGCCCAAGGCGCTCGTCGCCTCCGGTCGCCTCGTCGCGACCTTGCCGGCCGGATCGTGGAGCGTCATCGATCTCGACCAAGTCGAAGGCACCTCGAAATCCCCCGGATTGAAGGGCCTCTCCAGCGATTCGCTCGCCTACATCATCTACACCTCCGGTTCCACCGGCAAACCGAAGGGCGTCGAGATCCCGCACCGCGCCGCCGTCAACTTCCTGCGTTCGATGCAGACCGAGCCCGGATTCACCTCCGAGGATCGACTGCTCGCGGTCACGACGCTTTCCTTCGACATCTCCCTCCTCGAGATGTTCCTGCCGCTCCTTTCCGGCGCAACCGTGGTCGTGGCTTCGGCCGAGGATGTGAAGGACGGACGCCGTCTCGCCAAACTCCTCGCCACCGAGGACATCACCGTGATGCAGGCCACGCCCGCGACCTGGCAGATGCTGCTCGACAGCGGCTGGGAAGGCCAGAGCGGACTCCGTATCTTCTCCGGTGGGGAAGCAATCTCGCGCCGCCTCGCCAACGCCCTCGTCAATTCCGCCGCCGAGGTCTGGAACCTCTATGGACCGACCGAGACCACGGTCTGGTCGACGGTGGAGCGCGTCGTCGAAGGTGAAGCCGCCATCACGATCGGTCATCCCATCGCCAATACCCAGGTCTACCTGCTCGACGAACACCTGCGTCCCGTGCCGTCGGGCTTCACCGGCGAACTCTGGATCGGCGGCGACGGCCTTGCCCGTGGTTATCGGAATCAGCCCGAGTTGACCGCCGCTTCCTTCCGCGAAGTGGAGCTGCCCCTCGTCGGGAAACGCCGCATCTACCGCACCGGCGACCTCGCCCGCTGGACCCGCGACAACCGCCTCGAGTGCCTCGGTCGCGTCGACTTCCAGGTGAAGCTGCGCGGCGTCCGCATGGAGCTCGGCGACATCGAGACCCAGATGGCCGCCATCCCCGGCATCCGCCAGGCCGTCGTCGTGAAACGCGAAGACCTGCCCACCGGCGAAGGTCTCGTCGGCTACTACCTCGCCGAGGGAGCCGCCCTCGAGCCCGCCGCGATCCGCCAGCAGCTCTCCGCCGTCCTGCCGCAGAGCTACGTGCCGGCCTACTTCAAGGCCCTCGAGGAATTCCCGCTCACGCCGAACCGCAAGATCGACCGCAAGCGTCTCCCGCTGCCGTCCTTCGGAGCGACCAAGGAAGGGGAAAAAGTAGCCCCGCGCAACGCGGTCGAGGCGAAGATCCTCGGGGTCTTCCAGCAGCACTTCGAATCGGCCGAGGTCGGCGTTTCGGACAACTTCTTCGAGATGGGCGGCGACTCGCTCCTCGCCCTGCGCATCATCGTGGCGCTCTCCGAGGAATTCGGACAGCAGATCCCGGTCGATGCCTTCCTCACCCATCCGAGCATCGAGCAGCTCGCCGCTTACCTCGGCAGCGAACCAGTCGCGGAAAAGGCGGCGGAGGCACGCACCCCGACACCCGTGCCCGCCGGCATCAGCGCCGAGGACCTCGATCACATCAGCATCGAGATGGCCGCCGAGACCATGCCGAAGCTCGATGCCGTCGCGCTCACTTACATCCCCGAAGTCCTCGCGAACCTCTCCGGCTTCAGCCGCGACGAGATCTCCGAGCGCCTCTTCGCCGGGAAACCGCGCCTCACCAACGTCTACGAACTCGAGCAGGGCCGCATCGGCGTCGTCATGCTGCCGTGCTACGAAGCCGACTTCTACAAGAACCAGGCCGCGGTGAAGGCCCCGCTCCTCGCCGCCCTGAAGATGGCCGGAGAGGCCGGAGCCACTTCCGTCTCGCTCACGGGTGTGATTCCCTCGGCGACGGACCACGCCCGCGAAATCGTGAAGTGGATGGAAGGCGGGAAAGACCTGCCCGAGATCACCACCGGCGACGCGACCCGTTCCGCCACGATCGTGAAATCGGTCGAGGGCATCCTCGCGGCGGCCGGACGCAAGATCGAGAACGAAACCGTCTCCGTCGTCGGCCTCGACTCGATCGGATTCGGCACCCTGCGTCTCATGCTCGACGTCCTCGAGCATCCGAAGCACCTCATCCTCTGCGATCCCTACCAGACCGACGACCAGATGAGCCGTCTCCGCGACCGCGTCCGCGACGCCGGATACTTCGGCCAGATCGACATCGTCAAGAACGGCGGGGCCCTGCCGCCCGAGGTCTACGAGGCCTCGCTCGTCGTCGCCTCGTCGAATCTCCCCGGCGTCCTCCGGATTCCCGCGCTGAAGCCGGGAACGCTCGTGGTCGATTACAGCTTCCCGCCCGTCTTCAAGCTCGACGAGGCCGTGAAGCGCTTCGTCACCCAGGGCGACATCCTCTTCACCACCGGTGGGGAATTGAGCCTGCCCGGCGTGGTCGGCGAGACGATCTACCTGCCCGAGGATCTCGAGGGACTCGATGAAGGGGTGCAGACCGCCTTCCTCAACTTCCTCGGCAGTCGCGACCGCCACGAGATCACCGGCTGCGTTCTCGCCAGCCTCGTTACCGGCAAGGCCGAAGGTGTCGTCGCCACGGTCGGGCCGCTCGAGAACGGCGATGCCCGCGCCCACTACGACTACCTCACCGAATTTGGCGCCGTCCCCGCGAAGCTGCAGATGAGCGGTTTCTTCCTTCCTGAAGAAGCCATCACCGCGTTCCGCGAAGGCAAAGCGAATTCAAACAAATCGTGAGCCGTCCGCCAGTCAAGAGGGTCGGGTCGTAGACTTGACCCTCTTGGGCATGACCCCGCAGGCCCCGTCTTCACCAGAAAACTCTGGACGAGACGGGGTTTTCTGTTTTACGCTCCGATCTCTTTCGAAAACCCTCATGCAGATGAAATCCATCCTCCTCAGTACTTTCGCCCTCCTTGCTCTCGCCCTCCCGGCCGCCGCCCAGAAAGGCGGGGTCGCCGTGCTCGATATCGACGAAGTCGCCCGCCAGCTGGGTGTCGAGGAGAAGGTGCGCGTCGACCTGCTCAACATGCAGAACAATCTGAATGCCGACCTTCAGCGCACCCAGGAGACGATGCAAAAGCAGATGACTGGCGTCGAGGAAGCGGCCGGTGAGAATCCCAGCGAAGAGCAAAAGCGCCAGATCATCGCGACCAATCAGCAACTGAACGAGGAATTCAACCGTCTCAAAGGCCAGGCGCAGAACACCTTGGCGCAGGAGCGGGTCCGCATGATCAACGAATTTCGCATCCGGCTCGAACCCATCGCCTTGAAGGCGGCCCAGGAAGCCGGGCTCGAAGTCGTGTTGATGAAAGTCACGCCCCCCGTTTTCACCTATGCCACGAACGTCGACATCACCCAGGCGACCGTGAAGCTCGCGCTCGAGGCGGGCATGCAGGTGAAGGCCGCGGAGGTGACCAATGCCCCCGCTCCCGCCGCGACTCCTGCGACCCCGGCGGCTCCTGCGGGTGACGATGCCAAAGCAAAGGGCAAGGGCGACGGCAAGGAAAAGGGCAAGGCAAAAGGCGAGTGATCCCATCCCGCGAGCGAATTTTATGGCTACCAAAATCGGCGTTATCGGAGCGGGCGGCATGGCCCGCTATCACATCGACGGATTCAGAAAAGCCGGCGGCGAAGTGGTCGCCATGGCCGACGTGAACGTCGAGGCCGCGAAGGCTTCGGCGGCTTCCAACGGGATTGAAAAGGTCTACGGCGACGTGGCCGAGCTCCTC
This sequence comes from Verrucomicrobiales bacterium, assembly GCA_016795385.1. GTDB lineage: Bacteria > Verrucomicrobiota > Verrucomicrobiia > Verrucomicrobiales > DEV007 > Arctic95D-9. The sequence goes on from JAEUHI010000046.1 coordinate 194,226, forward strand.
GCGAGCGACATCGATGCCGTCTCGATCATCGTTCCGAACAAGTTCCACGCCCCTCTCGCGATCCAGGCGATGGAGGCAGGCAAGCATGTCTTCTGCGAAAAACCCCCGGCAATGAACGCCGGCGAGGTCCACGACATGATCGCCGCCCGCGACAAGGCGGGGAAGGTGTTGATGTTCAATTTTAACAACCGCGCCCGTCCCGAGTCGCGCGAGATGAAGAAGTTGATCGACAGCGGTGTGGTCGGTCGCATCAATTCGGCCCAGGCCAAATGGATCCGGCGCACCGGCATTCCCGGTTTCGGCGGATGGTTCACGACCAAGGCGCTTTCGGGAGGAGGTCCCGTGATCGACCTGCTCCACATGATGGATCTGGCGATCTACTTCATGGGCAATCCGAAGCCGGCTCATGTCATGGCGCAGATTTTCAACGACCACATCACCTTGAAGGAGTTCAAGGGCCCCTGGGGGATCCCGGACCGCGAGGGTGGCACCACGGACGTCGAATCCGCCGCCCACGGGTTCGTCACTTTCGAGACGGGCCAGGTCCTCAGCTTCCAGATGTCGTGGGCCGAGATGATCAAACGCGAGGAGGTCTCCGTGGTTTTCCAAGGCGTGAAAGCCGGTGGCAAGGTGGAGCGTCTTTTCGGCACCGATGGTCTCGACGATACCGCGATCGACACCTGCGAACTCTACACGCAGACCGGCGGGCAGCGGGTCGACACGACCATCACGGTGGAGCCTTGTGAAGACATGGGCCGGATCAACTCCGCGGCGAATTTCGTCGAGGCGATCGAAGGCAAGGCGGCTCCGCTCAACAACGCCGAGCAGGGGCTCGCCCTCATGCAGATCATCGACGCGATCTATGCCTCGGCGGCCGGCGGCAAGCCGGTGGCGATCTGATCGACGGGACAACGTTTTCGGAAAGGGCGGGGGATCGGTCTCCCGCCCTTTTTTCGTACCGTGGGGGAAGCCTTCCCGGAATGCGCGATTGCCACGGCGCGGGTGGATGCGTTAGCCTCGACGGCGATGGGAATCCGCGAATGGTTGATCGGCTGCGCGATGATCGGGGCGATGATGTGGCCCGCGACCGCGCATGATTCGCTCTACCACTATCTCGAGGTGACCATACCGCGGGGCGGAGGGCCGGCGCAGATTACGTTTTCCGTTCACGCCGCCGACCTCGCATCGGCCCGGGCGCTCGGCGCGGATCCGACGGCCACGGATCTCACGTGGTTGGAAGGCCGAACGACCGCGGAACTGGCCCCGGTCCTGGCCGATGCGCGGCGATTCTTCGAAGAGACCTTCGACCTCCGGAGACAGGAGATTCCCATCGATCTGGGGAAGGAGGTTCGCTTTCCGGAGGCCGGGGTGCTGGCGGCCGGGATCGAGGCGGCCCGCCCCGGTTTTCTGGTGGGAACGTTGTCGCTGCCTGCTGATGCGACGGAGGTAAGGCTTTTGCACCTCATTGGCTCCGGCAAGCGGCTCATGGTGGTGGTGAATCGTCCCGGTGCCTTTCCGGAAGTGCGCGATCTGGCACCCGGAGATTCCACCACGCTCGCTCTTCCCTGACCCTGACATGATCACGAGATCCGCTTTATTCCTGGTCTGCTCGTTTGCCTTTTCCATCGCCGGTCATGCTGTCGATCTGCCGCCGTCGCTCGTTTTCCGCGAGGGAAGTCCGAACGCCGTCTCTTTGGTCCGAGAAGGCGCGAAGCTCGATATCAATCTCGGAGCGGACCGGAGCATGGGCATGGGGGAAGTCGTGATTCTGACACACGCCCGCCGCGAGATCACCGAGTTGGCTCTGCCGGAAGGGGGGCTGCTGGTCAAGGTCATGGCCCCGGCGGCCTCGCGCGAATTTCTTGAGAACACGGCGGATTTTTGGGAGCAGTGGTGGTCGAAACGCTTCGACTACTACGAACAACAGGTGACACGGCGTCCTCTCCGCGATGTCGCGGTCGATCGTTACCTCGGCGACGGAGAGACATTCACGTGGCTCGGTCTCGAGTTCCGCCATCTGGCCACGCCCGGATACACCCGTGACGGCGCTTGCTATGTGACGACCATCGATGGCGTGAAGGTGGCCTTTACCGGGGAATTGATCCGCGAGGGCGGGAGAGTGGCCGACCTCTATTCGTTCCAGGATGCGATTCCGGAGGCGAAAGTCGGGGGGTATCACGGTTACCTCGGGCGTCTCCCGGCCTGGCTGGCAAGTCTCGAGAAACTCGCCGCCGAAAAGCCGGACCTGATCGTGCCCTGGCGCGGGCCGATCCTCACCGATCCGGCCCGCGACCTTGCCGCCGCGGCCGAAAAGGCGAGGGCCATCTATCGGAATTACCTCGAGACGAACGCGCTGCATTGGTACTTCGGTGAGGAACGCATGTCGACCTGCGCCGACCTCGTCCTCGGGCCCGGTCACGGGGTGAAAGGGATGCCTTTCGCCGAGCATGTCGATCTGCCGGCATGGTGCCAGCATATCGGAACGACGAAGCTGCTCGTCTCTTCCTCGGGCCGGGGTTTTCTCCTCGACGTGGGAGGACCTTCGGTCCTGAAAAGTCTTGAGGCGTTCCGGGCGGAGGGTCTGGTGAAGGAGATTGATGGAATCTTTGCGACCCATGCCCACAACGACCACACCGCCGCCATCGGTGAGGCGGCACGGCTTTATGGATGCCCGGTCTATGCGACGCCCGAGGTGGCGCCGGTTCTGTCCGGTCCCGGCGATTGGTTTCTTCCGGGCGTCTCGCCGAACCGGGTCGATGCCGTGACGGCCATGCAGGATGGCGCGTCCATGAAGTGGGAGGAATTCACGTTCACCTTCCGTTCCTTTCCCGGACAGATGCTGAACCATGGGGCGCTCCTCGTGGAGAAAGCCGGTGAGACTCCCGTCTTCTTCATCGGCGACTCGTTTTCGCCAAGCGGCATCGACGATTACTGCCTGATGAACCGCAATCTTCTCCGCGAGGATGCGGGCTACCTGAAATGTTTCGAGATCGTCGCGGGCCTGCCTCCCGACACCTGGTTGGTGAACCAACACATTCCGCACCGTTTCCGCTTCAATGCGGCTGAGACGGAATTCCTGCTCTCGCGTTATCGGCAGCGGATCGGGCTGATCGCGGGTTTTGTGGCGGGAGGGGAAGCGGACAACGCGGTCGACGAACAATGGGCCTGGATCCGTCCCTACGGAGTCGAAGTCAAGCGCGGCGAAACGGTGAGTCTGACCCTGCGGATCTCGAATCATGCAACGAAAGCGGAGGACTTCACGGCGACGTGGCACCCGCCCTTCGGAGGACAGGGTTCCACCGCCTCATCCACCGTGGCGGCCCGCGGTGACGGCGAATGGCACCTTTCCCTGACGGTGCCGGCCGAGGCGGATCCGGGGGTTCACCTTGTCACCGCGGATGTCGCCCGAGGGGACGGCCTGCTGCTACCCCATTGGGCCGAGGCCCTGGTGAAGGTGGTTGACTGAAGAGGGTCAAATGCGACGCCACACCCTCTCGGGTCAGGCTTCACCACCATCCCGCTTCAGGGGCGCGTCGGTGGTTTTCACGAAGCTCTGGGGCACGGTGATGGTGAAGGTGGTGCGCACGCCGGGCTGGCTCTCGACCTCGATGCGTCCATGGTGCGCCTCCACGGCGCGCTTTACGATGGAAAGTCCGAGCCCCGTCCCCTTCACCTGGTTTTGGGCATGGTGTTTTTCGACACGGTAGAAGCGCTTGAAGATCAAAGGCAGGTCGGCGGCCGGGATGCCGATGCCATCATCGATCACCCGGATGAGGTAGCGGCCCTCCTCGCGGGTAAAGGAAATCGTGACGTGGAGCCCGGGTTCGCCATTCTGCTTGAGGGCGTTTTCGATCAAGTTGAAGAAGATCTGGTCCCAGTAGAAACGATCCCCGACGAGCGACCAATCCTGGGCCGGGTCGGCCTGGACGGCAACGCGGGCGTGTTTGCCCTCGATGATGGGCGCGAGCTGCCGGATCATCTCCTCGACGGAGTCGCGGAGATCGAAGGGCTCGAGGGTGAGGAGATCGGCGGCGCTTTCGAGTTTCGAGATTGTCAGCATGTCCTCGATGATGCGGGCGATGCGCTCGCCGTGTTTGCGCATCGTGCGGATGGCGCGGCGGTAGATGGCTTGCCCGAGATCGGTATCCGGCTCGTCCATCGTCTCGAGATAGCCGTTGATGATGGAGAGAGGGGTGCGGAGTTCGTGGGAGGCATTGGCAACGAAATCGCGGCGGATCTGCTCGGTCTCCAGCTCCGCGGTGATGTCCTTCATCAGGATCCACGATCCGGACGCTCCCGCACTCTGGCCGAAGGTGAGCGGCTCGGCTTCGACGAGAAGGGTGACATCGCGGAGTCGATCGCTGCGTCCGTCGCTGACGCGGAGGGTGACGTGATCGGAGACTTTCGAGCCGAGCTCGTCGGCCAGATCGAGGGTATCTTCCACGCGGTGGTCACGACAAACCTCGAGGAAATCGCGCGACTGATAGGGCTGGGTGCTCGGGAAAAGGCGTCGCGCGGCCTCGTTCAGGAAGCGGATCTCACGGTTGCGATCGAGGATGAAGATGGCGTCCTTGATCTCGTTGAGCAGGGCATCCTGGAATTCGCGTTGCTTTCGTTCGGAATCCCGCAACAAGGCGGCTTCGGAAAGGGTGTCGGTGAGGACGCGGCGGAATTCGTAAAGCGACGGGACGTCGGTGTAGCGAGGCAGATCCACGTTTCGGTCCGGTGGGGCGGTGCGAAGGGTGCGGGTGATCTCGCCGATCCCGCGTTTCAGCCGAAAATACCGGACGGCATACCAGGCGGCGACGCCGGCGGCCAGGAAAAATGGAATGGGAGAGTCCAATGCGACACTCTGCTCGGTGGAGGGACGAAGGCGGCTGGTCAGGCCTCGTGGAAACGATAGCCCACGCCGCGCACGGTTTCGATGGAATTTCCGTGATTCCCGAGTTTTTCGCGGAGTCGCTTGATGTGGGTATCGAGGGTCCGGGTCTGGATGAGATCGTTGTAGCCCCACACCTTCTTGAGGAGATCACCCCGCTCCTGGGTGATGCCGGGGGACTCGATCATGAGGAGGAGGAGCTTGAACTCGGTGGCGGTGAGTTCGATCGACTGGCCGTCGAGATGCAGTTTGAGCGCGCTCTTGTCGAGGCTGAAGGGCCCGATCTCGACGACGCTGCTACCCTGGAGGGGATTGGTACGGCGCAGCAGGTTGCGGACGCGGAGCATGAGCTCCTTCGGGCTGAAGGGCTTGGAAAGATAGTCGTCGGCCCCGAGTTCGAGTCCGGTGATCTTTTCCTCGAGCCGCCCGCGGGCTGTCAGCATGATCACGGGGATCGACTTCGTCCGGGGATCTTCCCGGAGGTGGCGGTAGACGGTGAGTCCATCCATCTCGGGCAACATCAGATCGAGGATGATGAGATCGGGCTTCGAGGCGCGGGCGTGATGGAGGGCCTCGAGGCCGGTGACGGCTTCGAGCAGTTTGTAGTCTTCCTCGCGCATCAGGTTGACCGCGATGAGTTCGCGGATGTCTTCCTCATCGTCGACGATCAGAATGGTGGGCATAAAAAGCGGGGCGGAGTCTGGTTCGTGAGCAGTGTCAAGTGACTTCCGCGAATAGAAAGGCCGCACCCGTGACATTCCTGTCACAAACCACCCGGTCGCCGGGGAACGCAAACCGTGAAATGGACTGACAATCCATGTGACGTTTTCGCAATCACATCCTACTATTCAAGCACATGGCAAGCAAATCCCGGGAGACAGAGCGCCACCCCAAACCGGAGTCGGTCCACGTCATCGTGAACCCGGCTCCGTCCCGCCGCATTCCCTTGCTCGCGATTTTGAACCAGGCCTTCCGCGACGCGGGGATCTATTGGGACATCTCGATTACCCACGGAGCCGGCGACGGCGCCACTCTCGCCCGCAAAGCGGTGGAGGCGGGCGCCGGGGTCGTGGCGGTCTATGGCGGCGATGGCACGGTGATGGAGGTGGCCTCGGGCCTGCTCGAGAGCGATGTGCCGATGCTCATCCTCGGTGGTGGCACGGGCAATCTGGTGGCCTCGGAGCTGCGTTTGCCGACCCAATTGGAAAAGGCCTGCGAACTCATCTGTGGCGACGAATTTTCCACCCGGCGGATCGATGCGGGGATGATCGGCGACCAGCCTTTTCTCCTCCGTGTCGGTTGTGGGATCGAGGTCGGTGTGGTGCAGGAGGCGACCCGCGAGATGAAGGACCAGTTTGGCAAATGGGCCTACGTCTGGGCGGCGATCAAGATGCTGCAGGAGATCCCGGAGGCGGACTACGAGCTGCTGATCGATGGCAATGAGATCGTGCAGGCAAGTGGGGTCGCCTGTGTCGTGGCGAACGCCGGCACGGTCGGCGTCGGGCGTCTCACCCTTGCTCCCTCGGTGGAGGTGAACGATGGGAAACTCGACGTGTTTCTCCTGAAACGGGCCAATATCGAGGGCATCGTGCAACTCGCGGGCAAGATGACGGGGCTCGACCGCCTCATCAAGGACGAGTTTCCCGCTCTCGACGCCTCCCAGATGGTCACCCACTGGGCGGTCGAGACGGTCGAGATCCGCACCCAACCGGTCCTGGAGATCCAGGTGGACGGAGATGTCATCGCCAAGACACCGCAACTCGTGAGGGTGCTGCCTTTGGCCTTGCGGGTTGTGGTCTGAGGTTTTTGTCCGCCCGGCGGACGAGTGGAGCAAAAACGCCATGTGAAAGTCGTTTTGTCTGGCGGGAAACGTGCTATCGTAAGCGCGTCCGCCAAGGGTGCGGACCCTGCCATTTTCAGCAATGACGATCCACCGACCCGGATGAGACCCGCGGCCCTCTTCTTCAGAACCTTTCTGCTGGCGGTTTTCACGCTCTCGCTTCTCGCGGGCGCGATCATCGGAGATTATTACTTCCGCCATGAAGTGACGCGGAAAGCAAAGCGGTTTCTGTCGGAAAAAGGCGTCGATCTTTCGCCCGCGAGCGCGATCGAGGCTGCCAGGAAGGGCGAACTCATCCTGCTGGAACAGCTCGAACTCGCCGGGATCAGTCTCGGGAAAGGGGATGATCGTGGGTTGACCCCTCTCCTCGCCGCCGTGAAGGCCGGAAATCATCCTTCGATCGAGTTTTTGATGAACCGCGAAGCGGTGAAGGAATCGATCAACCGCATCACCGAGCCGGAACGGGAGACCCCCCTCGCCGTGGCCTTGCGGGAACGGGATTTTCCCTTGGTGGAGCGACTCCTCGAGAAGGGGGCTTCCCTTGAGGTGGATGTGGAGCCCGGGGTGCCGTTCCTCATGGCGGCAGTGAAGTCGGGCGACGGTGAACTGATCGACTACCTGATCGCGAAAGGCGTCGATGTGGATTACCGGAGCGCCCAGCCGACGACGGCTCTCGCCTTGGCCGCGGAAAAGGGCGATGTCTCCCTGATGGAGCGCTTGATCAAGGCGGGCGCGGATCCGAACACCCGCGGCACGACCGGAAAATCCCTCCTGATCGAAGCGGTGAAGGACGGGAGTCGTGAAGAGTTCGACCTCCTTCTCGCGCACCAGGCGGAAGTCAATGCGACCACCCGCGATGGCAAGGGCGGTGAGATGACGGCGCTCAGTTTCGCCATCGCCGGCGAGGATCGGGAGATGCAGGAAGCCTTGCTCAAGGCCGGAGCCACGGCCGACGTCGCTGGCCTGGGCGGGCATCCGTTGCTCTACGAAGCGGTGGCGGCGGGGGATCACGATCTGACGAAGCGCCTCCTTGCACAGGGGGCGAAGAGCGAGGTGCTCTCGCTGGAGAAGAAGTCTCCTTTGGTAGCCGCGGTCGAGCGCGAAGATCTCGATCTGGTCGGTGTTTTGCTCGGTGCCAAGGCGGATCCCTCGTTCACCGGGGAAGGGGCTGCCTCACCTTTGCTGGCCGCGGTGGAGCTCGGCAATCTCGCGATCGTCGGACAGTTGATCGACAAGGGGGCCAAGGTGGACAAGCAGGCCCTCCTCGCCAAGGCCTTCGAGCAACGCAACGACCCGCTCATGAGTTTGATGCTCGACTCCGGTGCTGATCCGGAGTCGACCTTCCCCGGCTCCCAGGAGCGTGTTTTCGACGCTGCGGTGCGTGACGGAGCCACGGGCGCGGTGCGGACCCTTCTCGCGGCGGGAGCCAAAATCGGCGACAATCTCTGGGCGGCCTTGTTGACGGGGCAGGACGACCTCATCCGCCTGATTCTGGCCGCGGGTGCGAATCCCCGCCAGCCCGGTCCTGATGGCCAGGACCCACTCGACTATTGCCTGACCAACGAGCGTTATGCCGCGGCCCGCATTCTCCTCGACGGAGGGGCGGATCCCAACGCCCGCTACGATGAGAAAGAGACCTGGCTCTCGAGGTCCGTCCGCGAGGGGAACGCCGATGTGGCCCTCGCCCTCGTCGAGAAAGGCGCGACGGTGAAGGGCGTGAAGACCAGTGACGGGCATTCCCTGATCGGATGGGCTCTCGCCAACAAGATGACCGATGTGGCGGTGGCCCTCGTCAAAGCGGGGATCGAACTCGATGCGGATGAGAAGATCCCGGCGACCGCGGCTTTCCGTGAGAAGTTCGACAGCACCACCTTCCGATACCACCTCCAGGTCGACAGCAGGATCCGCCCGATCATGATGGCGGCGGCCCAGCGAAACCATGAAGTCGCCCAGGCCCTCATGGATGCCGGGGCGAAGGGTAACGCTTACTCGCGCAAGTATCTCTCCGGAGCGATCATCGGATCCTGGTTCAAGGACACCCGTCTCCAACAGATCTGCCTGCTCGGAAAGGTGCCGGATCCCCAGCCGCGCAAGGTGATTGTCGATCTGTCGACCCAGCGGGTAACGCTCTATGAGAACGGGGTGGCCACTTATTCCACCGCGTGTTCGACCGGGCGTGCGGGCTATCGCACACCACCGGGAGAATACGTGATCAGCGATCAAAACCGTCACCATACCTCGACGATCTACCACTCGAGCATGCCTTTCTTCCAGCGCTTCAGCTTCGCGGCCTTTGGTCTGCACCAGGGGCATCTCCCCGGTTATCCGGCGTCCCACGGGTGCATCCGCCTCAGCTACGAGGGGGCGAGGTATCTCTTCGGCAAACTCGAGGTCGGTGATCTCGCGATCGTTCAGCCCTGATCATCGGCGAACCATTCGCGGAGGTCGCGCGCGTGGAAGACGGTATAGGTTTTCTCCGTGGCCTGGAGCTTTACGGTGATGGTTTCCAGCTTCTCGACGTTGCCGAAGCATTTCGCGTAACGGCGCGGGAGTCGCTCGCTTTCCGGAAAGAGGATGAGCGCGTCGCGTCCGATCAGTCCGGCCGCCTGCGAAAGATTCCACATCTCATATTGGGAATCGACGCCCGGACGCGGGTCGAAATTGTAAACTCGCGGTTGATCGGGCAGGCCGAAGGCAAGCTGGCTCGTGAGGTCGCGGTGTCCGATGACAAGGAGGAAAGGAGCGTCCTTCTCCGGCAGCTTCTGCCTGACGCCCTCGAAGGCGGCAGCGAGGTCGTCATAGCCGAGGAGCCGTCGATTCGGGTCGGCGGTGTGGCCTGCCATACCAAGCGCCGAGAACAAGGGGGATGCGGCATAAAAATACCCCACGAGGAGGAATCCGACAGCCAAGGTCACGGGGAAAAGTCGTCGCCACGACGTCGGGGGGAACCCGGCGGAGACCACGCCCCGATACCATGCTGCGACGAGGACGATGCCAGAGAGGTAAAACACCGCGGCCCAGTTGGGCTGCAGACCCTGCCGTAATGCCAGCAGCAGCATTACCGCCAGGGGCAGCGCGCCGAAGGTGAGCAGGAAGCGGTGTGGCAAAACCGCGCGACGGAGCAAGGGCAGGCCGCCCAGTGCGAGGGAAAAGAGAACGAAAGCCGTCCCCGGCGAGAGCACGCCAAGCTGGGTTCCGAGGAAGGAGAGGAAATCCCCGAGGCGCTCGACGATCACGTTGCCGCCGTCGCTCTTCACCTCGAAGTGGTGGCTGGTGTGCTGGAACGTGATCCAATCATGTCGGGCATTCCAGACCAGCGGAGGCAAGAGGGAGAGGTAGGAGCCGAGCAGGACGATCCAGAGGACGGGCCTCCGCAGGAGCGGTCGCGTCTCCGATGACAAGCCCGCGAAGATCAAGGTGATCAATGGAAAGACCATCATCATTTGTTTGCAGAGATGGCCGATCGCGAGGGCGCAAAAGAGAAGGAGAAATGAACCAAGGCCGCCCTTGCCATCGACGATGCGCCAGAGCATCCACAGGGCCGTGCTCCAGCAGATGACGAGCGGGGCGTCGATCGTCAGGAAAAACGACAATACGGCGTTGGCGGGAGCTGCGAGGCCGAGCAGCACCGCATACCAGCCTGTCCGAGCATCAAAAAGATCGGCGGCGAGACGGTAGAGAATCAGCAGGGAGGTGGTGCCCAGAAAGGCTGCCATCGCACGGATGCCGAAAAGACTGCCTCCGCCCATCCAATCAACGAGGGCGTAGAGCCAGGCGATGAAGGGGGGCTTGGAATAATAGCCGTAATCGAGTTGGCGTCCCCAATCCCAGTAATAGGCCTCGTCGCCGGCCGGATTGGTGGCAAAGATCGCCGCATAGATCAAACGAAACACCAAAACCGCCCCGATGAGATAGAGAGCGCGTCGAAGGTAGGTGGCATCATTCGCCGCAGATTCCATAAGTCCATTGCTTCCCGCAAGCGGGGAATGCTGGACCAAAATGCCCGGATTGCGAACGGTTTCGGGATCTTTTCGCCGGAGGCGGTATCACCGCATTTGACCAATGATCCGATCGGCGGCGGATGCCGTCCGCGCATTCACATCATCCCAGGAGGAGTAGGTTTTCACACCATTCACCACCTGCGGAGCCTGACGGGGACCGGATGCCGTGCTGGGGGCTGCGGGAGCGACCGGCGCGGTGGCCGTGCCGGACTCTTTCACGATCTCTCCGTTTGCGATGATCGTCTCGGCTCCGGTGAGGTCGATTTCCTTCCGCGGAACCTTGATTTTGGTGATCGGCGTGAGAATCCCGCCTTCGCGATCGTCCTTGGCCTCTTTCTTCTCGGGCGCGGGTTTGGACTCGTCGCGCCGGATTTCGTAAGTTGCGACTTCGTTGGTCGGCTTGGCAGCGGCCGGGGTGGTCGTGGGAGCTGGAGCAGCGGCGGGAACTGCCGCGACAGGCGCAGCCGCGACCGGCTCGTCGACCATGGGCGCGGCGGCGACGGGAGGCTGCGCCTCCTCTGATTCATGCTTCTTGCGACCGAGGAAGGGGATCCAGCTCGATTTTTCCTTTTCTGCCTTCACGCCTGCAAACTCGGGGGTATCGACCTTCACGTTCGAGGCGGCGGGGGTATCCACCGTGGCCGGAGCCTCCGCCCGGGGCGTGGGCTTGGCGACCGGAGGCGGGGACGCTACGGGTGTTGCCGCCATCATGGGGGCCGCCGCAGGAACCGGCGGTATTGGGGAAACCACGGGATTCTCATCGGCAGAGTCACCCTTTTTCCCGAAACCGAGGAAACCCCGCTTTTTCTCACTACTGGAGTTGGTGGCGGCGAGCACGGGGCTGGTGGACTCCGAAGAGAGTGGCTGCATCGCCAGGACGGGTTTCTCGGTGGCGGCCGGAGCCGTCGCGGAAGGGGCCGGAGCAGCGGTCTCCGCGGTCACGGGACGCTCCACCCGCCGGCCGTTCTCGATCACGTAGGAAACGGGAGCGACCCGTTGAGGTTCACCCGTACGGAAAATTCCTTCGTCCGAGGCGGGTTTGCGATCCGTTCTCGTGGCGGATGAAGAGAGGTTGGCCGAACTGCCGTCCTGCTCCGGAAAGAGTCCTGCGGAGATCTGCTCGGCCGGAGGAGCCCCGAATCCAAAGAAACCGCCTCCACGCTTGACCGGTGGATCGGCGGCCATCGCGGCCATCGCGGGCAAGGCGAGCACGGGGATCAGAGGGAGGAGAAAGGTTCTCATCGGTTTCTACAATAACGGTGCACCCGGCATGGTTCAAGCACGGTACCAGTTCTGTAACGGATGTCTCGCCGGATCAATGGCCCTTTTTTGCGTCCCCGGACTTCAAGGACTGCAAAAAGGCAATGAGATCCCGGATTTCCGACTTTTTCAGAAGGTATCCCATCGGGGGCATGGCGGAGACGGGCGGTTGTCGGTTCGCCACGTCGGACATGGGAATGCGGCGATCCACTTGTTTCGCCGGGTCCGCGGGATCGGGCATCTTCAGCACGATTTCCCCGTCGTTTTCGCTCATGAGAATCCCGCCGAGGCTCTCTCCATTTTTCAGGCTGACGAGCGTGATGCCATAACCGGGCGCGACGACCGCACTGGGCGAGATGAGCGCCTCAAGGAAATAGCGGGCATCATGTTTGCTACCGATGCCCGTCAATTCCGGACCGGCGATACCGCCGTCGCCATCGATTTTGTGGCATTTGGAGCATTGTCCGGCGGCGTGGGTGAGAAAGATCTCCCGTCCTTTTCCCGGATCACCGCCCTCGCGGGCCGCGGCAAAGGCAGCCAGCGGATCGGCCGGATCATGTGATTTTTCGTAAGCGGCGAGACGCTCGCGGATGGCGGGATCTTCCTTCATTGCCGCGCTCTCGAGAAGATCGAGCAAGGCACCGGGTTCTTCCCCTGCAAGGGCTTCGAGGCGGCCGCGGAGATAGCTGGTCGCCTCCGGAGCAGGAGATTCCCCCAAAATCCGATAGCCGGCCTGGCGGAGACGTAGCTCACCCGATCCGGCCATTTCGATCGCGGCGGCGGTTCCCCGCGCTGCATCGACTTGGGCGAGCAGTCTCACGGCGGTGGCACGCACCGGGGCATCGCTGATTTTCAAGAGGGAATCCCACAGGGGGGCGAGAGCCGCGGGATCCTGCCGAAAAAGGCCCTCGAGTGAGCTGATGCGGGACTCCGACGCCGCTGAATCGTCGAGGATCTGCATTTTCAGAAGGTCTGCCGGTGCGGGGACCTGGTAATCCAAAGCGAGACGGGTCGCGAGGCCGACGAGGGCACCTTCCGCCGAAGCAAAAACCTTGGGCAAGCCGTCCTTCACGGCTGCGGTGATGTCGGCCCGACTTTTCGCATCGAGCGGCCGGTGCCGTCCGGTGACGGCGTCGACCGGGTTGGGGGAGCGCCATTCGAGCAGGGCGAGGACGGCCTGTTCGCGAAGGAGCGCGGGAAGCTTGGGTTGTGCCGCGTAAGCGAGGAGGAGGGCCGCATTCTCGGACGCGCCCGCGCGGAAATTGGCGTTGATGAGCCGGGTCTGGATCAGCATATCGCGGTGGTCCGCGGGCAGCCGGGTCCCTTCCGCGGCGTTCGCGTAGGACTCGATCGATCGGGCGAGATCGGGCAGGGCGGTGAGGAGGTCGAGATCATGGATGGCCCGGATCGCTTCGAGCCGCACCCCTTCATCGGCGTCGCGTAGAAAATACTTCACACGGGGATCCTCCAGCTTCCGCAGGGTAAGAAGCACCCCGAGGCGCACCGCGGCGGATTCGTTCTTCACCTCTTTGAGGATCTTCTCACGTTCGTTCAGATACCACATGCCTTCGATACACGCGTGCCGGAGAAAAACATCGCGGTTGTCGTTGGTGGCCAGCAGTTCGAGCAACTTGGGCAGTGCCGTGACGATGCCGCATTTCCCTACCCCGATCGCGGCAAAGGACTTCACGCGATCCGAGGAGTCGGTGAGCGCGTTGACGAGAGCCTCTCCTGCGACCGTTTTGCGGGAATCCGAGAGCACCTCGGCCGCCTGGGCGCGAACTTCGGCATCGGAATCGCCCAGCAAAGGGATGACGGAAGCGAGAAGTGATTCGTCCTTGCGGGAGAGTTGGCCGAGCCCCCAGATACCATGAAGGCGCTTGAAGCGGTTCTCCGTTTGCACCGAAGCTGCCGTGAGGATCTCTTTCGCATCGCGGCGCGCCAGCTCGAACTGTGCCCGCTGCCGCACGCGCAGATCGGCATGACCAAGTGCGCCATCGAGCGCAGGCAGGTCAAGGTCCGACAGGGGAGTTGTGAGGAGTCGGGCGGTGTCGGCGAGAAGTTCGCCCTTTGCCTTGGCCGTCTCCGGAGACCAGAGGGTGTAGACATTGCCGAGATCCTGTTTATACCAGCCGCTGTTGTTGAAGCAGCTCAGATACATCTTCCCATCAGGACCGAACTCCACGTCGGTATTGCCGAGGCCCACCATGAAGACTTCCTTGTGTGCCACGGCGAAGCCCGCGCCCGCTTCCTTCACCGAGAACGCTTCAAGGTCGCCGTTGGCCCCGCCGAAGTTGCAGACCCAGAAGTGGCCATCGTAACGCTCCGGCATCGTGGTCGCCCCGTAATTGTAGACCACGCCGCTCGGACCCCAGGAAACCTTGTCGATCGGAGGCAGGGCGTGGGCGGGTCTGCCTTCGTGCTGTGGCTCCCAGAGGGCTTCGCCGGTCCACGGATTGAGCGGGATCTCCTTGTGTCCGGGGTGGGTGTAGTTCGGAGTTCGTAGTTTCAGTTGGTTTCGAAAATTCATCAGCACCTGGTGCCCGTGGTGCCAGCCCGAGTCTCCACCCTCGATCAGGTAGACAAGACGGCCGTTATCCCAGGCGTCGGCATTGTTGTCGCAGGTAAAGAGGTTCCCATAGGCGTCGAAGGCGAGTTCCTGCGGGTTGCGCAGCCCGGTGTAGTATTCCTCGAGGTTGGATCCATCGGGATCACAGCGGAAGACCCCGCCGCTGAAGGGGCGGTGATAGTGACGCCCCTCCTTTGTGGTGAAGGAATACCCCCGGTCACCGATCGACCAGTAGAGTTTTCCATCCGGTCCCCGGACCAGACCGTGCATGTCGTGGCCGGAAATGCTCATGCGGACCCCGAAACCATCCTGCAGGGAGATCCGCTCGTCGGCGGTTCCGTCGCCATCCTTGTCCGTCAGTTTCCAGAGGTGGGGGATGTTCGAATAGTAGATCGATCCGTCTTCTCCGGCGATCAGACCGATCCCGGGACCATCGAGGATGTCGTTGAAGCCCGTGGCGAAGACACCCGTCTTGTCGGCGCGTCCATTCCCGTCGGCGTCCTCGATCCGCACGATCCGGTCGGTGAACTCGGTGTAAAAGGAAAGGGGGCGTGTCACGACATCCCGCTCATACATCGCGAGACGGTCGGCATTGGTCTCGTTGTCAATGTCATCGAGGAGGATCTGCTGTTCGTTGCGGATATCCTGGACACCGGCCCTCCAGCGATGGATTTCGGCGACATGGAGCCGCCCGGCCTTATCGAAGCAGATCGCGCTGGGATTCTGAGTCTGGCTGGAATCGGCGAAGAGGGCCGCGGTGATGCCCTCGGGCAGTTTGAAGTTCTGGATCCGCACCTTGGCCTCGGCGTCATAGGCCTCGCGGCTCAGGAAGGCGGCGGGAGCGGCGAGCGTCTTGCCTCCGGCAGGGGATGCTTCTTGCGCCAAGACCGGCAGTCCGGGGGTGAGAAGCGTGGTGAGGCAGCAGAGGGAAGCGCGTTTCATGGGCATCGTGAGGGCCAAACCTCCACTCTGGCACGATCCGGCGGATTTTCCACGGAAGATCCGGCACGGCAAAACACCGGAAGCGCGCCGTGTCCAATTTCCGTGTGCAGACGAATCCGGTCGCGAAGATCCGGGCATAATCAAAAATTTTCAATAATATTTAGTATTTATATTAAATATAATAAAATTTTGATTTATTCTTGAAAAGTTCCAAAAACCTTTTAAATTATGATATTAACATAAATCCTCCTCACATCCATTGTCTCCATGGCCAGTCTGCACCCCCGTCGTCGCGTTCGTTCCGAAGCTGATCTTTCTTCCGCCCCCGTTCATTTCGAGGCGGTTGAGCCCCGCGTCCTCTTTTCCGCCACGGCGATCGAGCCGGTCGATGGCGGCATGACCGCGCATCACGACCTTCCGGAGATGCAGGAAGAAGTGATCGTGGAAACCCTTACCGGGACCGCTGACGGCGCCGATTCCGGGCCACATGCCGCGGAAGACGAGATCCTCGGAGGGCTCAATTTCCGTGCCGCGGACCTGGATTCGCGCGACTCGCGCGAACTGGTATTCGTTTCGAGTGGCGTTTTCGACGACGACTACCTCGCCCGTCACCTCGATCCGGCCTATGAAGTCTACCTGATCGAGCCCGGCTCCGATGCGATCGCCCAAATCGCGCAAGTCCTCGAGGGACGCAGCGGGATCGAGGCGATTCATCTCATCGGTCACGGTGAAGAGGGCCGCCTCTTCCTGGGGGATACGGTCCTCGATGCCTCGTCCATGTCTGGTTCACATGGGGCGCTCCTCGCCCAAATCGGATCTTCACTCTCGGATCGCGCAGACCTGCTCATTTATGGTTGCGACTTTTCAAGCGGAGCGGATGGAGAGACCGCCGCTTCCCTTTTGGCACGGCTGACGGGCGCGGATGTCGCAACGTCGTCCGACAAAACGGGGCATTCCGCTCTCGGCGGCGACTGGGATCTCGAGGTATCGACCGGAGAGATTGAAGCCGCCACGATCGCCATGGCCGATTGGCGCGGGTTGCTGGCACCGCCGACGATCACCGCACCTGAGGGAGCTTTGTCGACGCTGGAGGACACCCCGTTGACCTTTTCCGGGTCGAATCTCATCACGGTGGGCAGTGATGAGTCTCCTTCTCTGACAGTTGTCCTGTCGGTCGGGCAGGGGGGGCTGAATCTCTCCGGTACGAGCGGGATCACCTTCCTCTCGGGCACCCAGAACGGCGATGCGCTGCTACAGATCAGCGGTACGATCGCGAACCTCAATGCCGCGATCAATGGACTCGTTTTCACGCCGGGACAGGATTTCTTTGGTCCGGAGACCCTCTCGATCACGGTTGACGACGGGGATGACGTGACCAGCCGGGATCTATCCATCTCCGTGGTCTCGCAGAACGACGCGCCGGTGATCACCGTCAATCCCGTGAATGCCTCCGGCACGGGCACGCCTTCCGAAACGACGCCCCATACCTTCACTCTCGCCGATTTCGAGGCGGTCGATCCCGACAATACCAACAACCAGCTCACCTTCATCCTCGACGTCCTCCCTTCAGCGGGCGAACTTCGTCTGAACGGCTTCCCCGTTGCGGTCGGCACGGTCTTCACCCAGGCCATGCTCGACGCAGGAGCCCTCGTCTACGTCCACAAGGGTGGCGAGACCCATTCCGATTCCTTCACCCTCACCGTCAATGATGGAGCCGGAGGCACCGATGCCCTTGTCGTGATTCCCATCACGATCACACCCGTGAACGATTCCATGACCGTCGTGACGCAGGCGGTGGTCTACGAAGGCGGCAGCACCAGTGATGGTGCGATCGCGCCCGGCAAGCCGGTGCCGGTGCTGAGCCTGGTCATCAGCGATGCCGAGGCGGATACGAAGACCGTCCGGATCACCTCGCTTCCAGGCGGAGGGTTGCTCTTTTTCAATGGCACGCAGGTGACCCAGGCGATGGTGGACGGAGGTTTTTCCTTCAATGCCGCGGATTCCGGACTTCTCGAATACCGGCATGATGGCATCGACGATCTGGGCACAAGCCCAAGCGACCGCAGTTTCACGATCCAGGTGACGGACCTCGGCGGCGGAGCCGGCCCCGGGGCGGTCCAGACGGTGAACCACACGGTGAACATCGATGTGGTGCCGGTGAACGATGATCTCGAACTCATCAACCTCAGCACCGCGGTGCCGACGATCTCGTCGGGGAACTCCCATGTCCTCGGCCTTGCCGACATGGAGGTGAATGATCCCGATGGTCCGAACAACCAGCTCACCTACACCCTCCAGTCCTCGCCTTTGCTGGGCGATCTCTACATCAACGGCCAGCTTTCGGGCGCGGGTGCGACCTTCACGCAGGCGCAGCTTGCCGCAGGCCAGGTCGTTTTCACCAATGGAGGAGCAAATGGTCCGGACAGCCTGTTCTTCACGGTTACGGATTCGCAGGTCAGCATCCTCACGGATGAGCTGGGGACGCTTCGAACTGGTGATCACACGACGCCCCAGCGGGTTCTCGAGTTGCGGTTCAATCTCACGGCATCCGGTGGTGGTGGCGCTGTCATCCGTCTGGACGAAGGTCAGAGCGCGACCGTGAACATCGCCGCTCCGGGCGAGACGATCGAACTCACCTCCGCCCCGGCGCGCGGACAGATCCTCGTGAACGGGATGCCGCTCGGGGTAGGGGTGCCGTATCTGGTGCAGCCGGGCGATGTCATTCTCTACGCCCACGATGGTTCACACAACGACAGCGACATGATCAACCTTGTCGTCGATGGCATGCCGGAAATGATCGATGTGGTCGTGCGGCTCACGAACGACGCTCCCGTGCTGACGATCCTCTCCACGGTCAACGGAATCCGCGAGGGATCCACGGGGACCATCACGACGGCCCATCTCAGCGTCACTGATGAAGAGACCACGGATCCGGGCCAGTTGATTTACACCATGATCGGTTCTCCCTCCGGGGGCAGCCTGCTGAAGGATGGAAACAGGCTGCCGGCCTTCGGCACCTTCTCCCACCAGGATGTCATCGACGGGCGGATCACCTACGAGCACGACGGGGACGAGCGCTTCCTCGACAGCGTGCAATTGCGGGTTTCCGATGGGAGTGCCACGGACACGGGGACTCTTTCCCTCGAAATCGTTCCGGTAAACGACCAGCCGGTCGTGACCGCCAGTTTCCTTGAATTGATGGAAGGGGCGACCAAGTCCTTCACCGCCGCCGACCTGGGGATCTCGGATGTCGATGGAGTCGGTGATGACATCGGCCTCTCCCCGGACGCCCCACTGCAGATCCGCATTGATTCCCTGCCTGCGCATGGCACGCTCTTCTACAACGATCCCGTCAACGGCTTGACGGCGGTCACCGCCGGGTTCGTCTTCGATCATTCCGAGATCGGCAGGCTCAGCTACCAGCATGATGGATCCGAGAATTTCGATGACGACTTCGACTTCACCGTCATCGACAACAACACCTACAACAACCCCGGCTTCGATGCTCCCGGCACGCGTGCCGGTGTCATGACGATCGGGATCATCCCCGTGAATGACGCGCCCGCCGTCACCACGAACGAAGGCCTCGTCAACGACATCAACGGCGACCGCCGTGTCTACGAGGGCGGCACGCGTGTCCTCACACCGGCCGTGCTCGAATCGACCGATCCCGACAGTACCAACGAGCAGGTCCAATACCGGATCACCTCCGCTCCCATCAACGGCACCCTCCTGCTGAACGGGAGCCCCATCGGGGTGGGGTCGGCTTTCAGCCAGGATGATCTCATCGCCGGTCGTGTGAGCTATCGCCACAACGGCAGCGAGACCTCGGCCGATCAATTCAACTTCCGCATCGATGATGGATCGAGCAACGTTGCCGAGGAGACTTTCCTCATCGGTATCATCGCCGTGAACGACGCCCCCGTCATCGCGGCACCGGCTTCGGCGACGGTCAATACCGCCGACTACCACTTCACCGGCGCGCGTGCCATCAGCATCGCGGACAACGATGCGGCGACCGGCGATGTCACCGTGACGCTCACCGTCTCCGATCCGGGCGGACTTCTCCGGGTGATCAACACGACCGGCCTCACCAGCATTACGGGAAATGACACGAGCAACGTCCTCGTCCTCGTCGGGGATGTTTCCGAAATCAACGCGGCCCTCGCCACGCTGCATTACCGGGCCACCGATCTGGATGGACCTGCCACCTTGACGATCCATGTCAATGACGGTGGCAATACCGGCGTCGATCCCTCGCAGGTGCCCGTGGGCGAGATCCCGGGGCTCGTCGATACCGGCGGCATCACCGACGAGCAGGCGACCCGTGTCGTGAATCTGTTGGTGAGCCCGATCGACGACGCGCCGGTGAACTCCATCCCCGGCGCCCAGACAGCCTACGAGGATGTCAATTTCATCTTCAGCAACGCAAACGGCAACGCGATCTCGATCGGTGATGTCGATGCCTTCGGACAGGAAGTGCAGGTGACTCTCGCTGTCGGAAACGGCACGCTCACCCTCGCCACCACCTCCGGACTTTCGTTCACCACGGGAGACGGCACCTCCGATGCCACGATGACCTTCCGCGGCACGATCGGCGCCATCAATGCGGCCCTCGATGGTCTGCGTTATCGCGGAAACAACAATTTCGAAGGCGGCGAGATCCTGACGATCACGACGAACGATCTCGGCAACACCGGCGACGGTGGCCCGCTCTCCGATACGGATACCGTGAACATGACCGTGATCGGCGTGAATGATGCACCCGTCATCTCCGGACCATCCGCCGATATTCTCATCAGTTCGGCGACATTTGCTTTCAATGGGGCAAACACCATCAGCGTGACCGATTCCGACATCAGTTCGGGTCTCGCCACCGTGACGCTCACAGTGAACGATCCCGGCGGGATCCTCCAGCTCGGCAATCTGACGGGGCTCAGCGCGGTTTCCGGAAACGGGACCTCCAATGTCCTGAGTTTCACCGGCACCGTCGCGGATGTGAACAACGCCCTCGCGTCTCTGACCTATTCCCCGGATGACGTGAATGGTGCGGCGACTCTCACGGTGGTGGTATCGGACAACGGGAACACCGGTGTCGATCCCTCGACGATCGGACAGCCTCACACGGGAACGACCACCGACGAGCAAGCGACCCGGGTCTTCAATCTGACGGTGAGCGATATCAATGATGCGCCGGTCAACACCGTTCCTGGCGCACAGACCTTCAATGAGGACACGCCCCGTGTCTTCTCGACGGCCAACGGCAACGCGATCTCCATCGCCGACGTCGATGCCTTCGGTTTTGATGTGACCACGACGATCACGGTCAACAACGGCACCCTCACCGCCGGAGGCACCGCGCTCCAGCAGGCCGCCCTGACCTCGTTGACCGGCAACGGCAGCAACACCCTCGTGTTGACCGGCACCGTCGCCGAGATCAACGCCGTGCTC
>JAEUHI010000024.1 GCA_016795385.1 Verrucomicrobiales bacterium
TGGAAGTGATTGGGCATCAGGCAGTAGGTGATCACCCGCACGCCGGCGAAGGCCTCCTGGTTGCGGAGGATCTTGCGGAAGACCTCCTTTTCCTTGGTGCCAAAGACCTTCCGCCGGTCCACGACGCGGGAGAAGACGTGATAATAGGAGCGGCCAATTCCGGTTAGTCGAGTTTTTGCGCCATGCATTTCTTGATCATGATGCCAAAGATGTCGCGCCGCAAATAATTTGTCTGAAAAATTCTCGCAGCAGTCAGCAATTTCGCTTTCCACTTGGGTGAAGTTGCTGCTGTGGTATCCTATTGGCCTAACCCATGAACGACGCCCCACCTCCGCTTTATCCGCAGGCCTCTCACCCGTATGCGCAGCCTGCTCCGGCCGGTCCGCCTCCGCGCAAATCGGGTTGTGCGATCGGCGGGGTGGGATGTGGGCTTGGTTGTTTGCTTGCCCTGGGGGTCATGATTGCACTGGTGGTATTTGGCGCGATCGCTGCGAAAAACTATTTCGGCAAAGTGGTGAACGAATACACCGCAACGGAGTATGTGCCGCTTGAGACCCCGCAAGCCACTCCGGAGCAGGTTTCTTCGGCGGTGGAGAAGTTTGACGCGTTCCGTGCAGGGATGGCGGCTGGAGGAACTCCCGAGCCCCTCACTCTCACAGGTGAAGAGCTCAATCTCATCCTCTGGAATCATCCGAACTTCACTGACGTTGCGGGTAAAACGAACGTCTCGATCGAGGGCGACGTGCTCACGAGCGAAGTCAGCATCAGCTTTGATGAGTTCCCTCTGCCGGAGGGGTTCGTCGGAGATGCCTTGAAAGGCAAATATTTCAACGGAGAAGTCTCAGTGAAGCTCGGCATGGCCGCCGGTCGACCCGCGCTCTATGTGGACGGCCTTTCGGTCAATGGTGCGGCCGTTCCGGAGGCATTCCTATCGGGTCTGCGGGCCCAAAACCTCCTCGAAGATGCGTCTAAAAATCCGGAAGCGACAGCCTTCTTCGAGCGGATCGAAGACCTCCGGGTCGAGGACGGAACGCTCACGATCGTCCCCAAAGCAAAGATCCCCTAGTCAGAAGGTGATCCGGTGCGATCAAAGCTTTTCGTAAGTCCCTTGATCGCGCTTCTCGAGGACGGTAAAACCCGCCTTCTTCGCATCGCTCACCGAGAGCGGCTTCGAGATTTTGGGCGAGGCCACGCTCTTGGAAACCAACTTCTTCACCGGGTTCCGGCACAAGGGGCAGGCATCGAGCGGAGGCCTGCTCAAGGGACGCCGCAGCTCGAATCCCTTCTTGCAGATGCGACAGCCTTTTTCGGGGTCGGTCGTGATGTATTCGTAGAGCGGCATGAAATCAATATCCTACCGATGAGAAGGCTTTCAACTCCCGATGCCGGCACACGAAAAAAGCGGAGTCGCAAGACTCCGCTTCCCGGGGGTGTTTGGTGGGCAACCAGGAAACCAATCACCAGCTGGATTTGGTCACTCCGGGGATCATCCCGTTCGAGGCCATTTCACGGAAAGTGATACGCGACATCTTGAAACGACGGATGAAACCACGGCGACGACCGGTCACCTCGCAACGATTGACGAGGCGGGTGGGGCTCGCGTCACGCGGGAGCATGGTGAGACCGTCGTAGTCTTTTTCAGCCTTGAGCTTCGCACGAAGCTTGGCGTATTTTGCTACGGTGCGTGCCTTGCGCGCGTTTCGGGTGATCCAACTCTGTTTTGCCATGGTGGGGCGGGAATTTTACGCCATTTGGCAAGGATTCAAGTGGAAATTCAACATTTCGCCTCGTCACGAACGCTTCTTTTGTGCTTCCCTTCAAACATGAAACTCCATTCCTGTCTCTTTTTTCTGCTTTCTGGCCTCGTTCTGATCACCCCGTTTGCCGGGAAGGGGCAGGATTCCACGGAACCGGGCGAGGAAAAGGACTGGTTGGAGTTTTATTACGAAAATCCCACGCCGGACCGTTTCGTCGCGCAGATGAAGGATTGGGCCACCGACGGTACGCTCGACAACGATCACGCCAAGCCGGCGCTCATCGCCTTTATCAGCCAAATCATCCGTCAGAACCGCGACAAGCTTGCCGACTGGTACTCTGGCCTCGCTGGTCTCGAGCCCCCTCAGATGCAGGTCATGCTCACGGCAATGCTCTTTTCCCGCACGACCGAGGCGGATGAGATCCTCAAGGAACAATTCGGACAAGCTTACGAGGATCAGAAACAGGAGACGCAGAAGATTCTCGAGATGCCTCTCGACAAGCGCGATACGGTGGACATGCTCTGGGGATTCTACTACGCGACGGGCTCCCCGGAGCCGATCCGTAGACTCATCTACTGCTTCCGGTTTGTGAACGCTCCGGACAAGCCGGATGGCGTTGCCGTCCCCGAAGGATACGTCCCGCTCTACAAGGAATTGCCGGCCTTCGCCCACAATTCCCTCGTCGCCAATGGCGAGAGACACCCGCGCGTGGTTGAGATCCTCCAAGTTCTCCTCGAGAAAGACGAAAGTCTCCTCGACATGGAGAAGGCGGGGATCCGCGAGGTGCTCAAGGAGCTCGGGCAACTCGCACCCGGGAAGGAAGCCTGATCTCAGCGCACGACGCGGGCCCCGCCGCCGGAGACGACCTTTTTCACCTCGCTGAGCGAAGCCATCGTGGTGTCGCCGGGGGTGGTCATGGCGAGAGCGCCGTGGGCGGCACCATATTGCACGGCCTTTTCCGGATCGTTTGACTCGAGAAAGCCGTAGACGAGGCCCGAGGCGAAGCTGTCTCCACCGCCGACTCGGTCCATGATTTCGAGATTCGGGTAGGCGTTCGACTCATAGAACTTGCCGTCGTGCCAGCAGATCGCGGCCCAGTCATTGATCGTCGCGGTGTGGACCTCGCGGAGGGTGGTGGCGGTGGCCTTGAAATTCGGGAATTCCTTCACCGCCGTTTCGATCATCTTCTTGAAGTTCGTCACGTCGATGCCGCGGACGTTCTCGTCGACGCCCTCGACCTCGAAGCCGAGCGAGGCGGTGAAGTCCTCTTCGTTGCCGATCATCACATCGACATACTTGGCGATCTCGCGATTCACCTCCTGAGCCTTGGCGAGGCCGCCAATGGAACTCCAGAGGGAAGGACGGTAGTTCAGGTCGTAGCTGACGATGGTCCCGTATTTCTGCGCGGCTTTGCAGGCCTCGATCGTGAGCTGGGCGGTGGTTTCGCTCAGGGCGGCGAAGATGCCTCCCGTGTGGAACCAACGGGCGCCGTGCTTGCCGAAAATCTCATCCCAGTCGAAATCGCCGGGTTTCATCTGGCTCGCGGCGGTGTTGGCGCGATCGGGGCAGCCCACGGCACCCCGGATGCCGAAGCCACGCTCGGTGAAATTCAGGCCATTGCGGACATCGCGGCCGATTCCATCATACTTCTTCCACTGGATGAAACGGGTATCGACGCCGCCCTGGAGGATGAAATCCTCGATGAGCCGGCCCACCGGGTTGTCGGCGAAGGAGGTGATGACTCCGGCACGGAGTCCGAAGCATCGGCGCAGACCGCGGGTGACGTTGTACTCGCCCCCACCTTCCCAAGCCGTGAACTGGCGGGCGGTGTGGATGCGGCCCTCGCCGGGATCAAGGCGGAGCATGACTTCGCCCATGGAAAGGCAATCGTAGGCGACTTCGGAGGCGGGTTTGATCGTGAGTGGCATGGTGGGTGGGGGAGTTAAAATCGGGATTGGGGAAAGTCAAAACGAAGAAACCGGTCGTCCGACGGGAATCCGGGTTCAGACCAGTTCGCGCATCGGACGCGTTTTCGGAGCAGGAAGGTCCTGCCCTCGCTCGGAGATCAGCCTTTCCCACTCATCAATGGCATCCTGGAGTTCACGGGCGACCTCGATCGGGTCGTCACCGTGGATGCCTCCAAAGAACAGGTCGGGGCACCAGCCGATGTAGCACTGGTCCTCTTCCGACCAAGAGACCCAGCGATGGTAAATGTCGGTAGGTTTCATCTCCGGTTTGTCTCTTCGATCGCGGCGCGGACTTGCTTCTCCTGATAGGGCTTCGCGTCGGCACCGCTCTTGCCGGAAATCGTAACACCGATTCCTTTCGGGTGCTGGAAATTTCGATGGCTTCCTTTGCCGCCGCGATTTCGGAAGCCCGCTTTTTCGAGATCCTCGATCAGCTGGCGGACCTTCCTTGGCATCGCTCAGAACTTGTTGGCCTGGATGAAATCGGGATTGCCCGACAGGTAATTGATCAGGTTGTGGGTCGCCCGCAAGGCCTGGCGTTCCACGCTCTCGTAGGTCCGTGAGGCGATGTGGCTGGTGATGACGCAATTCGGCGCGTCGAAGAGCGGATGTCCGGCGCGGGGCGGCTCTTCGTCGAGGACATCGGCGCCGTAGCCGCCGACCTTGCCGCTCACGAGCGCCTCGCGGATGTCGTCGGTCTCGACGAGCTCGCCGCGGGCGCAGTTCAGCACGACGACCCCGTCCTTCATTTCCGCGATCTTTTCCTTGTTGATCATGCCTCGGGTGTTCTCGTCGAGGAAGCAATGCAGGCTGACGACGTTCGCTTCGAGAAGGACTTCATCCATCGTCGCGCAACGTTTCACGCCGTGTTCGGCGGCGAAAGCTTCGTCGAAATAGGGATCGTAGGCGATCACCGACATGCCGAAGGCCTTGGCGCGCGTCGCGACCTCCTTGCCGATGCGACCGAGTCCGATGATGCCCATGGTGCTACCGAGGATTTCATGCCCGACCGGCTTCTTCCAGCCGGCGACCCACTTGCCGGCGGAGACATCGACGGCGTTTTCGATGATCTTCTTCGTGATACCGAGGAGCAGTCCGAAGGTATGCTCGGCCACGGTGGTGTGGTTGACTCCGGGCGTGTTCAGCACGGGCAGCTTTCGCTCGGTCGCATGGGCCACGTCGATCTTGTCGAGCCCGATCCCGTATTTGCTGATGACCTTGAGACGGGGGAGTGATTTCTCAATCACGGCGCGGGTGATCGCGTCGTCGCCGCAAAGGAAAGCGTCGAATTCTCCGGACAGTTCCAGCATGGCCGATTCCGGCAGCGGGCCGCGCTCGCGGACGATCTCGAATCCCTGGGATTCGAGGAGCGCATGGTGGGGGCCGGGGGTGTCCTGGTAACTGGTGGTGGAGAGCAAAATTCGGGTTGTCATGGCGAGGGGCAACGGTTAGCGAGAGGTCGGGCGAAAACAAGGCCCAAGTTGAGCCCTTTCCCAACCCTTTTCCCGACCATGGAAGACACCCCGGAACGCGATTTCGGTCCCCAACCGCTTGATGCCCTCCTCACCGAATTGGGCTTGGAAAACCACGCTCTCGTTTCTGCCAGCACCGAGCAGTTGACGCACAAACAGGTCCAGAAAGCGCGCAAGGGCCGGTATATCACGATCAACATCCAGCGTAAGGTCTTGAAAGCGCTGAACGCCGCCGTCCCGGCCGGGGAGGATGGCCAAAAGCCCGTTCATGAGCTCGGCCAACTCTTCAATTACCGGCCTTGATCGACCGCGCCATGCAGTTTTCCAAAAAAGCCGACTACGCCCTCCGCGCCATGGCCATCCTTGCGGCTTTGCCGCCGGACCGCACCCTCCAGGCGCAGGAACTCGCCGAAAGCGGCAAGATCCCGATCAAATTCCTCGAACAGATCCTCCTCGTCCTGAAACGCGCCGGCTTGCTCCGCAGCAAGAGGGGGGTCGGGGGCGGCTATCGGCTTGGTCGCGAGAGCCGGCTCATCACGGTCGCCGACATCGTCGAGTCCGTCGATGGAGAGCTCATGCGGTTTCTCGAAGCCAAAGGATATCCCGACTTCCCCGGTTCGCGTGGCATCCAGCGTTGCCTGTCCGAAGCCGGCGAGGCGACGAACCGGAAGTTTCGTGAAACCAGCCTCGAAGACCTCATCCGGCCGGACGTCGCGGACGCGATGGTGGGGTATGGGATTTGATCGCGGGCACGAGGCACGGGGACGTAAATGCGGGGGGCCTTGAGTTGGAGTTGGGGTATCGTTCTGCCATGAACCGACGTTCCCTCTTCCGACTCGCCGCCGGAGCCTCCGGATTGGCTGCCCTGCCTTCAATCGCTCAAGAAAACGCCGCCCCCTCTTTCCGCTTTCTCTTCGCCACCGATATCCACGTCCAGCCCGAGCGCGGGGCAGGGGAGGGGTGGAAACAATGCGTGGCAAAGATGAACTCGGTCGCGGCCGCTCCGGCGACCAAGTCGGACTTTCTCATCACCGGCGGAGACCTCATCATGGATGCGCTCGAGGTCGGCATTGACCGGGCCAAGCTCGAATGGACCCTCTTCGATGAGGGATTGAAGACTCTTGAATTGCCCGCCTACCACACGATCGGAAATCACGACGTCGTCGGCTGGTCCTCGAAGGCCGTTGTCGATCCGGGACATCAGGACTACGGGAAAAAGCTCTTCGCGGACCGTTATGGCGAGGGGAAAACCTACCGGAGCTTCGACCATGGGGGCTGGCATTTTGTGCTGCTCGATTCGATCGGACGCAACACCACGACGGGCGACTATGAAGGACGCGTGGATGACGACCAACTCTCCTGGCTCGAGAACGATCTGGCGAAAGCCGGAAAGGACACGCCGGTCGTCCTCGTCTCGCACATCCCGTTTTACTCTGTCTGGCATCAGGTGATCAAAGGCCCCTCTTTCGCCCTCGACGGCAAGGCGCTCGTCGCCAATGTGTTTGAATTCCGCAAGCTGCTCGAGGCTCACAACGTGAAGCTGGTGCTGTCCGGTCACGGCCACGTCCTCGAGAAAATCGAGATCGGCAAGACGCGTTACATCCAAGGCGGCGCCGTCTCCGGGATGTGGTGGAAGGGGCCCGTCTACGGAAATCCGGAGGGTTTCGGGGTGATCGAATGCCGCGCCGATGGGAGCTTCGAATATGCTTACCAATCCTTCGATTGGCAGGTCCGCCCGGAGGCCTGACCCGATCTTACGCTGAAAAGATCACGTTTTTCCGCCCGACGACATCCGGGGCATCCGGGTGCACGTTTTCCGATGCGCCAAATCCCCGTATGGCTCTTCGCCGTCGTGACCTTCTCCTTGCCGGTTCAGGCCGCCGACGAGATCGACTTCCAGCGCGACATCCGGCCGCTCCTCAGCGACCGCTGTTTCAAATGCCACGGGTTCGACGAGGAGATGCAGGAAGCCGATCTCGGCCTGCATACTTTTGCGGCGGCCACGCGGGACCTCGGCGGGTATCAGGCGATCAAGCCGGGTGACTCCGCGGCGAGCGAGCTGATCGCCCGGCTCATCAGCGAGGACCCGAAAGAGGTGATGCCTCCGCCAAAGTCGAACAAACCGCGCTTCTCTCCCGAGGAAGTCGCCCTGATGAAACGCTGGATCGATCAAGGCGCGAAGTATCAGGAGCATTGGTCCTTCGTGAAACCGGTGCGTCCTGAAACGCCCGCCAAAGATGGAAGCGGATCCGATCATCCCATCGATCGTTTCATCGACGCGAAGCTCGCCGGGAAAGAGCTGCCCCTCAATGGCCCCGCCGATCCACACACGCTCATCCGCCGCCTTTCCTACGACCTCCGCGGCCTCCCGCCGACGATCGAGGAAACGGACGCCTACCTCGCCGAGCACGCGAAGAATCCCGAGGCCGCCTGGGGCGCGCTCGTGGACCGCTTCCTCGCCTCGCCCGCCTACGGGGAGCGCTGGGCGCGCGATTGGCTCGACCTCGCTCGTTATTCGGACACGAATGGTTACGAAAAGGATCGTCCGCGTTCGATCTGGCCCTACCGCGACTGGGTGGTGCGTGCCTTCAACCAGGACCTGCCCTACGACCAATTCACGATCGAACAACTCGCCGGCGACCTCCTGCCGGATGCCACGACCGACCAGCTCATCGCCACCGGTTTCCATCGGAACACGATGTTGAACGAGGAAGGCGGGATCGATCCGCTCGAGTTCCGTTACCTCGCGATGATCGACCGCGTCGCCACGACCGGGTCCGTCTGGATGGGGCTAACGACCGGCTGCGCGCAATGCCACACCCACAAATTCGATCCCATCACCCACACGGATTTCTTCGCCCTCTACGCCCTGCTCAACAATGCCGACGAACCCGAGATCGAGATCATTGACGACGCCCTGACCAAACAGCGTCAGGAAGTCGAGGCGAAGATCTCCGACCTCGAAACGAAAGCCGTCGCCGCGATCGACGAAGCGAAGTACCAGGCCTGGCTCGCCGATCTCAGGGCAAAGTCGACTCCGTGGACGGTGCTGCCGCCGCTTCGGGCGAAATCAAATCTGCCGCTCCTCGAGATCGAAAAGGATCATGCGATCTACGCGAGCGGCGACTTCACCAAACGTGATGTCTACGAGGTCAGTCTCGATCTCGCGCCGCTCGAAGGAAAAGCCATCACCGCCCTGAGGCTCGAGGCCCTGCCTGATCCCCGCCTGCCTGCGAACGGTCCCGGAGCGGCGTATTACGAGGGGAGGAAAGGCGACTTCTTCCTCAGCGAGGTCTCCGCGATGGTCGGTGGGGAAAAGGTCGCGTTCTCCGGTGCCAGTGTCAGTTTCGGAAAAATCTCAATCGGATCCGGTGAGGCGAAAGGCGAGAACCTTTACGATGGAGACGGATCGACCGGTTGGTCCACCGCGACGCGCGAGGGCGAGGCCCATGCCCTGGTGCTGAATCTCGCAAAGCCGATGGTGGGAGCAAAAACGCTGGATCTCACCCTGCTCTTTGAGCGTCACTTCGTCGCCGGGCTCGGGAAATTCCGCCTCTCCGCGACGACGGCGGGCGGCACCGTGGTCGCGTTGCCTTCGGGCACGCCGGACGTTCATTCCAGCGATGATGCCGCCCTTCGTCGTGCGTTTGTCAGGATCGATCCGGTCCACAAAGGAGTCCAGGACGAGGTCGCGAAACTCCGCAAGCGTCTCCCCGAGCCGCCCACCACCCTGGTGATGAAGGAGCGTCCCGCCAACCACCCGCGCCCGACCCATCGTCATCACCGCGGTGAGTATCTCTCGCCGAAGGAAGCCGTTGCGCCCGCCGTGCCCGCGTATTTCGAACCCATTCCGGAGGGAGTGCCGGCGAACCGCCTCGGTCTCGCGAAGTGGCTCGTCAGCGACCGCAATCCGCTCGGGTCACGGGTCATGGTGAACCGTACCTGGCAGGCCTTTTTCGGACGAGGCATCGTCCATACCGCCGGCGACTACGGTTATCAGTCGGAGTTGCCCTCCCATCCGGAACTGCTCGACTGGCTCGCGGTCGAATTCGTGGAGCAGGGTTGGTCGGTGAAGAAACTGCACCGTCTTCTCGTCACCAGTGCCGCCTACCGTCGCGACAGCCGGATCGATTCGATCCAGCTCGAGAAAGATCCTGACAATGTCCTCCTCGCCCGCGGTCCGCGCTTCCGCCTCACCGGCGAGATGTTGCGCGACGGGGCCCTCGCCGCATCCGGATTGCTTTCCCCGAAGATGGGAGGCCCTGGCGTCTACCCACCGCAGCCCGACAGTGTCGTCGAGCTGGCTTACGGGGGAGGCGGTTGGAAAACCTCGTCCGGCGAGGACCGCTACCGGCGCAGTCTCTACACCTTCGCGAAACGCACCGCGCCCTTCGCCGCCTATCTGACCTTCGACGGTCCCACCGGGGAAAACTGCCTGCCGCGGCGAGACCGCAGCAACACGCCGCTCCAGGCCCTCACGGTGATGAACGATCCCATGTTCCACGAGGCCGCCGAGGGGTTGGCGCGTTTGACAGGGTCGAATGGGGAACCCGACCCTCTTGCCTCGCTCTTCCGTCGCGTCCTGACAAGAAAACCGAGCGAGGCGGAGGCGAAGGAATACCTCGCCTTCTACGAAGCCCAGCGCGCCCGTCTCGTGGCCGGTGAATTGAAGGCCGACACGATCCTTTCACCCGACAAAGGCCCCGTCACCCCCGAGCTCGCCGCTTGGGCGATGGTGGCGCGTGTCCTCCTCAATCTGAACGAAAACATCACCCGCGGTTGATCATGAACGAATCCCTCCGCTCCCTGACAAGAAGACATTTCTTCCACGACTGCGGTCTCGGTCTCGGCCGCATCGGGCTCGCTTCGGCCTTCGCGGGTGGTTTCTCCAACCTCGTCCGCGAGGCGAATGCGGCGGCGCATCCGCTGGCACCGCGGCAGACTCATCATGACGCCAAGGCGAAACGCGTCATCTTCCTTTTCATGGCCGGGGCACCGAGCCAGCTCGAACTTTTCGATGACAAACCGAAGCTGCGCGAGCTCGGAGGCAAGCCGATCCCGCCCTCGGTCATCGCGGGACAGCGGTATGCCTTCATCCAGCCCGATGCCGCCGTTCTCGCGCCGTGTTTCCCTTTTGCCAAGCATGGCCAATGCGGCGCCGAACTCTCCGACCGTCTCCCGCATCTCGCGAAGATCGTCGACGACATCGCCATCGTGAAGTCGCTCAAGACCGATCAGTTCAATCACGCTCCGGCCCAGCTTTTCCTCAATACCGGCCACGGCCTGCCGGGGCGTCCGGCGATGGGCTCGTGGCTCAGCTACGGCATCGGGAACGAGGCCGACGACCTGCCCTCCTTCGTCGTGCTGAAAAGCGGTGGCAGTCTCAGCGGCGGCGCGGCGATGTGGAGCGCGGGATTCCTGCCCGGCAGTCATGCCGGCGTGCCCTTCCGCGACGCGGGCGATCCCATCCTGCACGTTTCGAATCCGAAGGGCTACGATGCGAGGGCGCAGCGTGACTCGCTCGATCTGATCCGCAAGATGAACGAGCGCGAACTCGGCGTCATCGGCGACCCCGAGATCCAGACGCGCATCGATGCCTACGAGATGGCGTGGCGGATGCAGTCGGCCGCGCCCGAGCTGATGGATTTCTCCGACGAGTCGCCCGCGACGATCGCCCTTTACGGCGCGAAACCCGGCGACCCGAAAGCAGCTTTCGCGAACCAGTGCCTCCTCGCGCGTCGGCTCGTCGAGCGCGGGACGCGATTCGTGCAGGTCTACCACTCTGGCTGGGACCACCATTCCCAGGTCGAAAACGGGGTGAAAAGCCAGGCTCTGCAAGTCGATCAGGCCTCCGCCGCTTTGGTGATGGATTTGAAACAGCGCGGCCTGCTCGAAGACACGCTCGTGGTCTGGGGCGGTGAATTCGGCCGCACGCCCATGGTCGAGGCCAGTGCCGCGCTGGGACGCAGTCTCGGGAGAGATCACCACCCCCAGGCTTTCACGATGTGGATGGCGGGCGGGGGAATCAAGCCGGGCATCACCCTCGGCGCGACCGACGAACTGGGTTTCCACGTCGTCGAGGACCCGGTGCACATCCACGATCTGCACGCGACCTTGCTGCATCTGCTGGGGATCGAACACACGAAACTGACCTTTGCCTATCAAGGACGCGACTACCGTTTGACCGACGTCCACGGTCATCTCGTCGAGAAATTGCTGGCCTGAGGCGTCCAAAGGGAAATTGGACGAAGCGGGGAATTCCGTCTATCCTCCGCGCCTCTATGAACGCGGAATCCGTCGCCAACCACTTCCAAGTCCCCGGCCGCCTGGTTGCCCTGCAGCCGATCGGAGCGGGCAATGTGAACGACACCTATCGCGTGATCTTCCGGACGACGTTCTCCGAGGAACAGTTCATCCTCCAGCGAATCAACCAGGCGGTGTTCAAGGATCCCGTCGCGGTGATGGCGAACATGAAGGCCGTCACCGATCACGCCCACCGGCGCATCGAGGCCGAGGCGGACCAGGCCGATCGCATCTGGCAGCTGCCACGGGTGATCCCGGCGAAGGACGGCCGAGATTACACCGTGGATGGGAAGGGGCACTACTGGCGGGCTCTCTCGATGATCGCGAGCTCGACCAATTACGAAAAGGTCAACGAACCCGAGCACGCCGCCGAGGCCGGGCGGGTCCTCGGTTACTTCCAGCGGATCATTTCCGACTTCCCCGCGGGCGAACTCGCGGACACGCTGCCCGGTTTTCACATCGCACCGGGTTATCTGGGAAAGTACGACCGCGTCCTGGCTTCCGAGGGCGCGCAGGAAAGGCTTTTCGCGGTATCCGAGGCGCGCCGCCTCGCGAAGTTCGTCGAGCAACGCCGGGGTTTTGTTTCCGTCCTCGAGGATGCGAAGGAGCGGGGCGAACTGCATCTGCGACCGATCCACGGCGATCCCAAGATCACCAATGTGATGATCGATGATTTCACCGGCAAGGGGACGGCGATTGTCGACCTCGACACGGTGAAGCCGGGACTGATCCACTACGATTTCGGCGACGCGGTCCGGAGCGGATGCAATCCCGCCGGCGAGGAGACCAGCGATCTCAGCGAGGTGTATCTCGATCTCGATCTCTTTTCGGCGCTTGTGCGCGGCTACCTCACCGAGGCCCGCGAATTCCTCACCGAGTCGGACAAGAAATACCTTTACGACTCGGTCCGCCTCATCGCTTTCGAACTCGGTCTGCGCTTCTACACCGACTACCTCGCCGGCGATGTCTACTTCAAGATCAATTACGAAGCCCAGAACCTGAACCGCGCCCGCGTCCAATTCGCCTTGTGTGAAAGCATCGAGGCGCGGGAGGGGAAGATGCGGGGGATTCTGGAGAAGTATTGTTGAGGGGGAGCGAAAAGCCTTGATCTCGGAATGCGAAGCAGATATGCAAAGCATCAAAGGGTTCCACGAATGATCCGTTACCACCATTTTCTGCTGGCTCTTCCCCTGATCATCGTATACTCCGTGGCCGCGGATCCGCCCCAGTTGATTTCCGTTCGTGCGGCTTATCAAAAGCAGATCGAGTCGGCGACCGCTCCGATTACGGAGAAGTATGTCGCGTATCTGGAGAACCTGAAAAAGGAACTTGGTGCGAAAGGCGAACTCGAAGGTGCCCTCGCCGTGCAGCGTGAATTGGATTCGATTGAAGGTTCTTCCAAATCGGTCAAAGCGGAAGAAGGCGATCGGATCGTCGTTTGGAACCAGAACAACGGAGGCAAGGGAGATCGGGGAACGGAACGGATCAATGTGATCCTTCTTTTGGACGGGCGCGAGGTTTGGTCGAAGAAGTCGATCAAGGTCGAATGGGATCCGGTCGATCAGGGCAAGGTGGAGATCCCGACGCCTTCGGTGGTCGCGGACACCCTGCGGGTGGAAGTCACCCGATCAATCAATGACAAGGGCGGTCTCGCCGAGGTCGAGTTTTTTCAAGGTGGGCGGAATGTGGCACAGGGCGGCGGGGTCAAGGTGAGCGCGGTTTGGGAAAACGATCCCAAGCATGTCGGTCCGATGCTTGCGGACGGGGACGTTTCGTCTTATTGGCTGATACCCGATAGAATGGAAGGCTGGGCCGAGATTGCTTTGAAGCGTTAGCTTCACGGGCCGCTCACTGACCGCGGTTGCCGCCACGTCGTCGATGATCCAGGTCCTCGCGGGATCGCCGTGGATGACGGAAAAGTCCACGGGTTCTCCGCTCGATCAGGATCCCCGGGTGGCTTTGGACGCTCAGCTGAAGTATTCGCGGTTCCATTTGGCCCCGTACCAATACCCGATCACGCTCGCGATCGAGCTGCACATCAGGGCCGCGGCGAAGCCGAAAAAATCACCGATCCACCAGCCGATGTAGCCGGCGACGGAAGAGATAATCATCACGAAGATCATTCCCATAAAAACCTCCTGGGTTGTTATGGAAATTATAAGGCGCTTTTGGAAGAAAGATAGTCCGAATTTGGGACGAGCCATGAATGCGGCGGCGGGATGGCGAAGATGCCCGCCGTGGTCTCGGCTGCAAATAGCGGCGTCGGAGCGGGCGGGCGGTTTTGCGAAGGTCTCTCCCGTGTGACGAATCGTTCGCTTTTCCGTCCGGCGAGAGCGGGATATGGGATGAGCTTTCGCGCTCCATGACTTTTGAACTGCTTTGGAAAGCGGTCCTTCTCGGTATCGTCAATTCGGCTCCGGTGGGGCCGGTGGGTCTGTGGTGTCTAAGGAAGAATCTCCTGGCGGATCGCGGCACGGGGCTCTGTGCCGGACTGGGCATGGCGGGGGCCTACGCGATCATCGTCTTTTTCGTGCTCTTCGGATTGAAGGTGATCTCGCGCTTCCTCCACGATCATGAAACCCTTTTCCAATTGGGTGGCGGAGTGCTTCTCATCGTGATGGGCTGGCGTGGACTTTCCGGGCGGGTCGGTGGCTTGGCGGGGGCGGTGGAGCGGACCCGCTACCTCCGCGAGTTCTCGGCGAGTTTCGTGATGACGTTTTTCAACCCCGTGCCCTTTGCTTCATTTGCGGTGATGTTGACGACCTTTCACATCCTCGGCACCGCACCGGACCTTGCCACGGATCTCTTTTTCGCGCTGGGGGTCTTCGCCGGCGCGATGCTCTTTTGGCTCGTGGTGAATGAATTGCTCCATCATTTGAAAAAGCGCTCTCCCGAGGTGATGACGGTCCGGGTCAATCAAGCGACGTCGTTGGTGTTGCTCGCGATGGGCGTTTGGATCGCGGCGCGCGGAATCCTCCACGAGGCGGTGCTCTGAATTCCGGAAGTCGGACCCGGAAGGTTGGCGGAGAAAGCCGCCGTTTCCCAAAATGGAGCATCATGCGGGGGAGAACCGGTCCCCGCATGATGTCGCATGAACAAGAGATCTGAAAAGGGGAGGCGGTGACCGGAGCCCGCGGAACGGAGAGGACCGGGACGCCTCCGGGCTTTCCAGGCTCCCGGATTACGATTTGCGGGCGGCGGTGGTCGATTGGCCGGACGAATCGGCCTGGCTGCCGCGTTGGGTGAGGGTCTTCCCGAAGGCGAGGATTTTCTCGAAGGTGGCGTTGCCGACGCCTTCGACGAGGATGATCTCGTGCACGCTGGCGTAGGGACGGGCGCTGACGATGGAGTCGGCGCGGGTCATGGCGATCCCGGGGATGGCATCGAGATCCTCGACCGTTCCTTCATTGAGCAGGGTGAGGAGTTTGTCCTCCTGTGTCGGAGTGAGGTCGAGCTTTTCCGCCGCGTCGGGAGCGGTTTTGGAATTGGAGTTGGAATTGGACCTGGACTTCGGCTTGGAAGGCGATGGGGTCGAGGTCTTGCCCGGATTTTCGTTGTCCGAGCTGGCAACAGCGGGAGCCTCGGCGGCTGCTTGGCTCTTTTTCGTGGACGTGGTCTTCGCAGGGCTCGAGGCCTTCTCCGAAGCCTGGGGGAGCGAGGTCTCTTTCATCTCCTTCGAATCGGCGAGGGCGAGCGGGAGCAAGCCGAGGACGGTGAGGGTGGCAAGGACGGCGCTGAGGCTGAGGATCGTTTTCATGTCTTGAGATAACGTATGATGTCTTGAGTTTTAGTTCGATTTAACAGTGTTACGCTGAACACTTCGATAGAAATAACCGCCCCACCCCATCTGTGCAAGAATTTTTTTTGTTCAGGGGAACACTTTTTTGAGTTTCTCGGATTCCCGCTACGCAAAGCGACCTCCGCGAGCTAGCTTTGGCGTGATGGAAGAAGAGAATCGCGGGGCCCCGACGGAGACGAGTGCTTCGTTTCTGGATGACTGGTCGCATGGCACGGTCTGGTTTGAGGACTGGATTCCCGGTGAGCGGCCCTGGGGGCGGGAGGAAATCCTCACCGAGGTGCCGCGTGCGTTGAAGGGGCATTACGCGGTGCGGGTGGGGGCGACGACAAAGATGGATGGTTGGCGGTATCGCGAGGGCGATTGGATCCGGTTTGCGGATCGAGCCGATCTTGCCGCCCGTCTTCCGGAGCTCGCCACGGTGACGGATTTCGTTTTTCCTTGGTATGATCGCGTCGTCCCGGCGGCGTTGGTGAGGCGGGAGACGCAACGCATCGACGGCACGGCCTATCGTGCGGATTGCCAGCGACGTTTTTTCCAGGCTCTCCTCATCACGTGCGGACTGATCGCGGCGAGCTACTACGTTCCGCAGGCCCGCATGCTGGCGTTGGTCGCGGTGTCCTACTTCGGGCTCTTTCCTCTGGTGGATGCGGCCATGGCTTGGGGGCGTCGCCTCGACCTGCTGTCGGTGGAAGAGTTGAACCGACGTCTCGTCAATTTTGTCTTCTTCCACCGGTGGTTGGCCAAAAAATCGTCGCCTTCACTCGCGATCGGTCTGGGAATCCTGGTGGCCGTTTTCCTCGGACAGGTGTGGGTGGGGCTGCCGGATTCGATCGGGGCCGCCGCCCTGATGAAGGACCGGGTGAGGGAGGAAGGCGAATGGTGGCGTCTCGTGACGAGCGGGTTGATGCACGCGAATGCTCTTCACATTCTCTTCAACGGGATGGCGCTCTACAATTTCGGCAAAGTCATGACGGCTTTGGTGAGTCCTGCGCTGCTCGGGGTCGTGTTTCTGACGACGGTCGTGACCGGTTCCCTCGCGAGTCTTTATCTCGGCTCTTCAGGGGCGAGTGTCGGGGCCTCGGGCGGGATTCTCGGGTGCCTGGGATTCCTCCTCATGCTGACCTGGCGGTTTCGCGCGTTGCTGCCGGGATCCCTTCGTGTCGGTCTGATCCAGTCGACCATCGTCGTCTCGATTTTCGGGCTGCTCGGCAGTGATTTCATCGACAACGCCGCCCACGCCGGAGGATTTCTCGGCGGGCTCGCGCTCGGGCTGGTGATGGCTCCATCGCTGACGCTTGCGCCGGAGAAAACCGGGCTCTTCACCCGTGTTCTTTCAGGACTCAGCTTGACGGTCCTCGGCCTGGGGATCGCCAAAATCGCCGCCGAGCTTTGGAAAATCCACGCATTGGCGGGATGAAATCGCCGTCACGCCGAGAGTTCTGGCGGCAATCCCGGATAGGTGTCACCTTGCTCTCCCCGCATCTTTTTCGATACTCCTGCTTCATGAAATACCCCGCTACCCTGCTCTCGGCCGCTGCCACCGTGCTTGTGTTGTCTGGCAGTGTCCACGCCGGAAACTTCGTGGTGACGACCGATGCCGGCAGCGGAGCGGGCTCCTTGCGCGCCGCATTGCTTTTGGCCGAGGGCACCGTGGGGCAGGATGACACCATCACCTTTCAGGCGAGCCTCTCGGGCGCGACGATCGACCTCTCCACGAGCGGACCCTTGGCCTTGTCGGCGGCGGGTCGCATTCTCGTTTCGGCCGAGTCGCTCGCCCAGCCCGTGACGATCAATGCCCTGGGTCTCGAGCGACTTTTCGAAATGGGGGCGGACGTCGAGCTCGAACTGAACGACCTCCACCTCGCCGAAGGTTCGGCGCCTTGGGGAGATGCGGGGAGTGATGGTCCCGCGCCGACGGATGGCGTCGCCGGGGGAAATGGGGGTGGGATTCTCAATGCCGGCACCCTGATTCTGAAGCGATGCAAGATTCAATTCTGTCTTGCCGGCAACGGCGGTCTGGGCGGGAGCAAGTCGGGAGCCGGTCCCGGGAATCCCGGCAGCGGTGGCGAAGGCGGCAAGGGCGGTGCCATTTACAGCTCGGGGGCCGGTGCCTCCGTCTATCTCGAAGATTGTGAATTACTCGACAACGAAGCCGGTGCCGGAGGCGCGGCGGGGGATCTCGAGCCCGGAGCGACGGGTGTGATCGGGGCCGCGGGCCATGGCGGAGACGGCGGCGCGATCGCCT
Organism: Verrucomicrobiales bacterium; assembly: GCA_016795385.1. GTDB lineage: Bacteria > Verrucomicrobiota > Verrucomicrobiia > Verrucomicrobiales > DEV007 > Arctic95D-9. Next base: position 17,544 of record JAEUHI010000024.1, read on the forward strand.
GTGAGGGCGGATCGCTCGAGCTGGTGCGCACGCGCATTCTCACGAATCGTGCTGGTGCCGGCGGCGAGGGTGGGGGAAATGGGAATGCGGGCACGGCGGGCACCGGTGGCACCGGAGGCCATGGCGGCGGCATTTATGCGCAAGGCACCGCGATCCGCCTGCAGGATTCGACTTTCCGAAACAACACGGCCGGATTCAGCGGCTTCGGGGGCGATTACAACTCCGTTGCCGATACCCGGGGAGCCGGGGGTAAAGGCGGCGACGGGGGTGGACTCTGGGTGGGAGCTTTTGCGGCGAGCAGCGAGGCCCACGTCGAGGGCTGTCTGTTTCAGGGGAATGAGGCGAGTCCTGGACGCGTCGGTGGCAATTCCCCGGGGCTTGGGAACGGCGAGTCCGGGACCGACGGCGGGGATGGCGGGAGCGGCGGCGCGATCTTCGTCGCGGGTAGCGCCGGGGTGGAGTGGAAAATGGTCAACTCCACCGTGATCCTCAATTTCGCGGGTGACGGAGGCCTCGGCGGCAGTGGCACGACCGGTGGCAGTGCCGGGCTCAGTGGCGACGCTGGCAATGGTGGCGGGATCGCCTTCTCCCGCGATGGCGCTGACTACACCGCGACGTTGACGCATCTCACCGTGGTCTCGAACAACGCCGGTCTGCCTGGCGGAGCCGGCAGCCCCGGTGGCGCGCTCGGCGCGGCCTCGACCGGGGGCGGGATCTGGCAGATCGCCGGTGGGATCAACAGTGGCAACGGCATCACCCTCGCAAACTCGGTGGTGGCGCTGAACGACGCCGGATCGGCGGACAACATCGGCACCTTCACCGCGGTCGGGAACAATCTCACCACCGGCGATCCCGAGATCGAGGCGCTCGCCGACAACGGCGGACCGACCGAGACCGTCGCACCGCAATTGGGCAGCCCGTTGATCGATGGCGGAGGCACCCTCGTCGCTGCGCCGACGATCGATCAGCGGGGCGAGCCGCGTCCCTTCAACGGCATCGCCGATCTCGGTGCCTTCGAGGGCAAATTCCAGCCCGATGCGAGGATCGGACTCAGCGGAAATCCGGCGACCCATCGCATCGACAACTACTACACCACCACCGGTGCCGGCCAGTCGCTCGTGTTGAAACTCAAGGGCACGAGGATGGGCTATTTCTACCTTTCCGCCCAGAACGATGGTGAGATCGACGATCATCTCCGCATCACCGGATCCAGACCCGGCAACACGGTCCGCTACGCCGCGGTGCGGACCACCGGCACGGTCGCGAACGTGACCGCCGCCCTCATCGCCGGATATCAGATCGACTCCGTGCAGCCGGGCGAGGTGACCGTGATCCAATGTTCGGTGAAGGCCCGCTCGAAGAAGGTCCGGGCGAAGCAGACCTTCGTCTACGGCGTCAGCACGCCGAACGCACCATCACCCGACGTCGTCGTCGCGAACATCACTTCGAAGAAGGTGAAGAAGAAAAAGTGACAGTGGAGCCCGCCGCTGATCCGGCGGAAACTCTCCCCTTGGTCGGGCAGAGGTTGCAGGTTACCTTGCCGCCTTTCCCATGTCTGCTCTGCCTGAAGTCTCCGGGACGACCGCCACGATCGAGGTGACGCCCTTTTCCCTCGATGAGGAGGCCGTGCTGCCCCTCGCGCTGGCGCGCTCGTGGTTGAGCGAGACCGAGCTCGCCCGGGCCGCGTCTTTCCGCTTCGAGATCCACCGGGATCGCTTCGTGCGCGGCCGCGGCATGATGCGCGCCCTCCTCGCGCGGCGTCTCGGCATCGATCCCGCCTCGCTCGAATTCAGCCTCGGCGACAAGGGCAAACCCTCTTTGGTCGGCGACCCGACAGGGTTCAATCTCTCGCATTCCGAGGGGACGGCGGTGCTGGCGATCGGCGGGGGCGGGGCGATCGGCGTCGATGTCGAGGGCTACGATCGCCGCGTCGATCACGCCGGGCTCGCGCGCCGCTGTTTCCGGGATTCGGAAATCGCGTGGATGGAGAGTTTCGCCCCGGCGGAGCGGCACCTCGCCTTCTTCCGGATCTGGACCGCGAAAGAGGCGCGCATGAAAGCCTCGGGCGAGGGATTCCACCTGTCGCCCCAGCGCATCGAACTCGCCTTCGCCGAGGGGTATCCGGTGCGTTGTTTCGAGCCGGCGGAACCAGCCGCGATCCTCCGCTCCATCCCCCTGCCGGGCTATGGAGCGGTCTGCGCGGTGGTGGCCTTCGCGCCCTTCGAGGTGCGCCTAGGCGATCCCGGCGTCGTCGGTGCCGGGTCGTGGTAAAACTCCGCTTGTCCCCGGGCGGGGATCGCGCGATCCGTGAGCGATTTTGTGAAATGACGACCAGTCCGGAGGCCCTTGAGTTCCAAAAACGGATCGCGGCGAACAACGCCCGCATCCTCGAGCCCGATCTCGACAACGGGCGGGAGTTGCTCGCCGAGCGCAGCGCGATTTACACCGATTTCATCGCGCGATGGGCGGCGGGCCTCGCGGCGGAGTTTGATCGTCCTTTTGCCGTCGCCGCCCTGGGCGGGACCGGCCGCGCCGAGCTCACGCCCTGCTCGGATCTCGACATCGTTTTTCTCTTCGCCGATCCCGTCGAGGAAGAGCCGACGCGGGGATTCGTGCGGCGGCTGCAGGAGGAGACGCTCCACACCCGTGGATTCCGCGATCGTTTCGGCTTTTCCATCCAAGGCCTGCCGTATGCCTTCGATGACATTCCAAATCTTCGGGAGAAAGATCTCAACGCCTTCCTCGACCTCGCTCCCGTCTTTGATCCCGGCGATCTCTGCAGCGAATATCGTCGGCGCATCCGGGCGACGTATGATCCCTTCGAGCATTTCCTGCATGTGCGCCGCCTCTGGCTGAAGCAGATCGAGCGGCCCGGCATCACCGCCGAGCGGATCGCGGGATTTGATTTGAAAAACGACGCCCAGCGCGTCTTCCTCGCCGCGATCTGGACGATCGCGGGGCGCGATTTCCGCCACAGCCACGAGGTGTATGAGGAACTCGGCGGCGATGATCCGCGCGATCTCGAAGCCTTCTATTTTCTGTTGCGGATGCGGGGCTGGATCCATCTGCGCCGCCCCCCGGGAGGCGTGCCCACCGCCCTCGGCAATCACGAAGAGGACGTGATGAATTTCGACGACTTCGATTCCTTCGGCGAATGGTTGCCGGAGGGAGCGGCGACGACGGAGCGGTTCGAATTCGCCGAGGAGGTCCGCGCCCGTCTCCTCGCCGCGCGACGCCGGGTTGTCTCCTTCGCCCGCGGGGTGATCGAGAGCGAGCTCCGCCCCGGTCGTCCCGTTTCGCCCGGGCATCCCGTCGCGCTCGGGGCCGGCGGCCTTTATCATGCGAATCCCGAGACCTGCGTCACCGATCAGGATCGCAGCAGCGCCGCCCTCTCCCTGATCCACATCGCACAACGCTACGAGGTGCCGATCGACGCCTCGGAGTTGCTCACCACCTTCGACCGCGCCGGCGATTGGCTGGCACCCGTGCCCGAGCTTGGCGCGCTCTTCCTCGAGACGCGCGGCAGCCTCGCCGCCTCGTTTGATTTCCTCTCGCGCATCCCCGGGGCCGAGGACCGGCTCTTTCCCGGCTACGGTCGCTTCGAATCCTCGCTCGACGAGCGGGTCCGCACCGAGCGGGTCATCATGCGCGGCCTCCTCGAGCGGGAGAAAATGCGCGAGCTCGAGACCGAGCGACGTGAGGGCGAGCGCATCCTCGCCGAATCCCGCACGCCCGACCGGCTCACCGACACGGGCTACGACATCCGCATCGAGGTCGAGACGGCGAGACTCACCAACGCCCAACTCGCCGCGGTGAAACTGGCGCTCAAGACCAAGCGCCTGCCCCTCACTCCCGACGATCTCGTGGCGCGGAATGATCCGACGCGTTCCCTCTCCGAGCGTTTTTCGAGCGGCTTCTCCGGCATCCCGCTCGACGAGTATTACACGCGGAGTTTCGCCAAGGCGGGCTTCGATCCGGACGTGCTCGATCTCGCCCGTTTCCTCGTCGCAAACCGCCGCACCTTCCGCGAGATCGCGGACGCCGGGCTGATCGATGATCTCGCCGTTGAAGATCTGCTCGAGCGCTGTGGCGGCGATCGGGAGAAAGCCCGCGCCCTCTACGTCTTCACCCGGATCGACCGGCATGCCTGGGAATCGCCGCGACAAAAACCGACCCTCTTTTTCAATATCCGCGAGCTCTACGCGAAGGCCTGCATGCCCGAGGAGCGGCGCTTTGATCCCTACCGTCTCCTTGGCGAGGCGGGGCTCGCCGACCGCGATTCGCAGGAGATCCTACTCGATTTCGGCCGCGACTTTTTCGAGGGCATCTACCGGCACTACGCGGTGCGTTTTTGTCCCCATCTCCTTCGTCTCGCCGATCCCGACCGGAGCCGGAAGCCGAAGGCCATCCTCATCTCGAACGGGCCTTCCGCCATCCTCGGAGTGGCGGCGAGGGACGATCGCGGCATGGCCGCCTCGATCAGCGGGGCGCTCTGGAAGCAGGGCGTGGGGCTGAGCCAGGCGCATCTGTTTTCGGCGATGAATCACGGGCTCGCCCTCGACTTTTTCCATCTCGCGCCGCCGGCGCAAAACGGGGCGGACCGTCCCGGCTACGGAGATCTCGCCGCCCTCGTCGAAGAGGCGATCGAGTCGCGGCTCCATCGGTCCGACGAAGACGAAGCCGCCCTGCCTGATGTCGCTCTCGGCATCACCCTCACGGAATGGCGTCACGGCCTCTATCGCCTGCGCGGCGAATCCGCCGGCGAGGTCGGAGCCCTCATCTACCTGCTCTGTTGCAAGGCCAACCGGAGGCTCCGCGCCGACGTCCATGGCGTGACCTCGCAGGCCGACCGGCTCGGCTCGCGGGCCTCCGTCTTCATCCGGTTGCCCGAGTCGCTCGATCTCGCCGACGCGCGGGAAATCGTGGAGAACTGGGGGTGAAGCCTCCGTTTTCCCGGGGAAATGCGTCCTTGGCAAACGGGCTCCTCCCGGTCTACCATCCGCCTCATCATGAAACGCCCCGCCTTTCTCGCTCTCGCCGGTTTTCTCTCCTTCGCCCTGCCGCTCGCGGCGGCCGAAAAGATCCAAGTGCTCCTCATCGATGGACAGAACAACCACGCCTGGCAGGAGACCAGTCCGCTCCTCGTCGCGATGCTCGAGAAATCGGGCCGCTTCGAGGTGAAGGTCTCGACCGCTCCCGCCTCGGCTCCCAAACCACCACGCGCTCCGAAGGATCCCGACGAGGCCGCCAAGGCAAAATTCGCGGCCGAGATGAAAGCGTGGGAGTCGCAGGTCGCCGCCCACAAATCGGAGAGCGCCGCCGCTTGGGCCGCGTGGAAGCCGGATTTCGCCGCCCACGATGTCGTCGTCTCGAATTACAACGGCGAGAGCTGGCCCGAGGCGGTGCGGACGGCCTTCGAGGATTTCGTCAAAGGCGGAGGCGGTTTTGTCTCCGTCCACGCGGCAAACAATTCCTTTCCCGAATGGCCCGCCTACAATGAGATGATCGGCGTCGGCGGATGGGGTGGACGCAGCGAGCTCTCCGGTCCCTACCTGCGCAAGCGCGACGGCCAATGGACCCTCGATCCCACGGCGGGACGCGGCGGATCGCATGGGAAACAGCACGAGTTCGTCGTGGAGATCCAGAATGCCGAACATCCCATCGTGAAGGGACTGCCCGGCAAATGGCTTCACGCCCAGGACGAGCTTTACGATCGTCTCCGCGGACCGGCGAAGGATGTCACCGTGCTCGGGGCCGCCCTCGCCACCGTCGAAACGGGAGGCTCGGGCGAGTGGGAGCCGCTCCTGATGGCGATCCCTTATGGGAAAGGCCGCGTTTTCCACACCGCCCTCGGCCACAGCGCCGTCTCCATGGGCGGGCTGGGATTCCAGGAGACGCTTAAACGCGGCGTCGAGTGGGCCGCGACGGGAGAAGTCACTTTCCCCGCCGTGCCCGCCGAGGTGCTGACCCTCGACAAGGTCGCGGTGGTGGAGTGAGGCGAAAAGCCTGTAGCCGGCCTCAGTGAGGCCGGGTCGTGGGCCGGGGGGCGTTTACGCCCAAGCGCCTTCGGAATCACCGGCGGCATCCGCTTTCGCTTCGCGCTCCGCTTTTTCGCGGCGCTGGCGCATCACTTCATCGGCGGCCTTGCGACCGGAGGCGGCCCCTTGGCGGAGCCCGTCGCGCAAGGCGTCGGGCGTGGCTTCGCGGAGCAGGGTCGCCCCGAAGGTCGCGGCATAACCGACGGCGTAGGCGACATCGTGGAGGCCTTTCGAGAATTCGCCCTTCACCTTCGGCATGCCTTCTTCAAAAGCGCGCTTCGCGTCGCGGCCTCCTTTGAGGATGGCCTCGGTCAGGGTATTGGAAAGTTCGTCGAGCTTTTCCTGCGTCGTTTTCGGGGCAGGAGCGGGATCGGGGGAAACAGGATCTTGGGAGTCGGGATTCATGATAACAGGAGGTTGGAGTGGATTACCCCGGCAGTGTTCGATTTTTTCCCGGATCCCGCGATTATAAAATGACGGAGCGATTGGAAAAAACGATCGCCTCATCCGATCCACCTCACTGCGTGGGCCTCCGCCGCGGTCGGCACCTCGAGTTTCTTGAGCAATCGCGCCATCACCGATTCCGGCACAGCCGCTTCACGTTCGCGGTTCTGCTGACGCAGGGTGTCGAGCGGTGGCTCGAGATAGACGATCTCGACGCGGGCCCCGTAGGCGGCGAAGAGATCGATCCAGCGCGCCCGCATCGAAGCGGTCAGGTTCGTCGCATTGAAGGCGAATGACGTGCCCGCCGCGAGCCACTCCCGGCAGCGCGACTGGGCGGCCTGGGCGACGCGGCCCTGGTTTTCCTCCGGGTCCACTTCCAGCTCTTCGCGCAATCCATCGAGCGAGATCACCGGCAGATCCGGACGATGCCGGGCGAGCCAGGTGTCCTTGCCCGCACCGGGGAGTCCGCTCATCAGGGTGACGGTGCAGGCCCAGGCCTCGTGTGGCGTGTAATGCAGGCTCGAAAGGGTATCGCGGTGGAAGAGAAAGCGGGCTTGGTCGTTGGCGAAAGGGTAGGGACCATCGAGGCAGCCGAGTTCCGCGGCGAGGTCGCGCCAGAGGTGCAGGGCCTCCTCCGGACGCGAATCCTCGTTGCGGTCGCGGCCCCGCGTGTCGGCGACGGCGAAGCGATGCAGTTGTCGGTTTGTCAGGATCGTGGAAAGGCGGATCACCTCGTGCTCCGGACGCGCCGACTCGAGCAGGTAGGGCGGACGACCGTGGTAACGCACGAGGGCGACGATTTCCTCCCGCTCCTTCAGCGGGCATCCCGCTTCCCGCAGCACTTCGCGGGCGAGGTGGGCTCCGGCGAGGGAATGCTTCGGCGAGCGCAGACGTCCCGTCTCCGGATCGGGCCGGGTCGTCTGCGGTTTGCCGCTGTCGTGGAGGAGTGCGGTGAAAAGCAAGGCGATCTGATCGTTGCGCGGGAGGCCAGCATAATCGTCGAGCCCGCGGACCTGTCCGAAGACCATTTCCGTGTGCGTCCAGACGTCGCCCTCCGGATGCCAGACCGCGTCCTGGGCGCAGCGCCGCATCGGCTCCGACCACGATTGCTCTCCCGCCCAAGCGAGGATCGCGTCGTCGTTGCCGGAGACGAGCTGCTGCCAGATGGAAAACGTCCGTTTCATGACCACAGGTCCGCTCCCGGGACGAGTTCGTTGGGCACCATCATCCGGTGTTGCCAGTGTCCGCTTTGTTTCACCTTCTCGACAAATTCGGGGCGCACCTTCTTGGCGCGACCGGTCACCCGGTCGGCGGATTCGGTGCGGAGGTAGAGGCCCTCCATGCGCGAATCGATGGCCCCGGTCATCGGGTTTTCGAACGAGGCGCCGAAAGCCGAATCGCCGATGAGGTTTTCGAGCCGATCGGCATGCAGCGGCCCGCGATGGATCACCGGCACGGTCTCGATCCCGGTGCCCGAGAGAAGCTCAAGGCGGCGATCCAGCGTGAGAAAGACCTCCTTCTCCTTGTCGTAAAGATCGAACTCAAAGAAGTAATGCGGCAGGCGCGCGTAAAAGACGCTGTGTTTCGCGTAAAGCCACTCGCCGAAGAGGATGTAGCGGTCTTCCAGCATCTCCTCGAGCACAGGCCGCTTCACCGCGGCCCATTGTTTGAAGAGGTCATACTGCGGGTGCATGCCTTCCGTGATCTCGTGGCCGCGGCACTGGAGGAAGAGACGTCCGTCCGCGAGGAACTGGATCCCGACGTTCGTGCCGTCGAGCTTCTCCTCGACGATCAGCGAGGGATCGGAGAGGAAAACCGTCGAGGCTTTGGCTCCGAGATGTTTGTCATCGTCCGTGCCCCGCGATCCGAACAGATGCGGGGTGCGCGGGTACTTGACGAAGTTGTCGCGGGACGCTCCCATGGTCGGAGTCCGACGATCGGCCCGCGTCGCTGATGCGGCCGATCTTCACAAAGGTTCGCCCCGCGAATCTCCCGTCGCGGGAGCGGCGGGAGCCACGGGGGCAGGGGACGCCTCAGGCGCGGTCGGTGCGGCCTCGGGAGCCGCCGGAGCTTCGGAGGCGTCTTTCGCCGCGGGAGACTCGAGGGCACGTTTCCATTCGCCGACGCGCTCGATCGCGGCCGCCTTGAACGCGGTCCAGCGGGGGGCGATCGATTGGAAAAGGCCGAATTGACCCGCCAGCCAGAAGAGCAGCAGGACGAAGGCCACGCGCCAGAAGTCGGCGCGCCACTTGCCCCGCTGGGCGCGCAGTTCCTGTTCGACGGCGGCGAGGCGTTCGCCTTGCGCGTCGAGACGGGAGCCGAGATCGGAAGGCGCGGACGATTCCGTCTCCCTCGCGTCGTCGGGCAGAGCGAGAGCGGCGGCGGCTTCGGCGGCGGCAGCCAGCTCGCGTTCGCGGAGGCGGCGTTTCGTCGCGATCACCTCCTCGTGGGCCGCGAGCACGACGGGCTCGAGTTTTTCAAACTGCACCGGCTTGGTCAGGAAATGGGTGGCGAGGAGGGTCTCCGTCGCGTGCGCGCGGAATTCCGCCTCGAGTTCCTCCGAGGCATATCCCGTGATCATCAGCACCGCGAGCGGTCTCGTCACCTGGGCGGCGAGGGCAGCCATCACTTCGATGCCGTTCATCCCGGGCATGCGGTAGTCGAGCGTGATCACCTCGATCGAAGGTTCGGCGCGGATGAAATCGATCGCCTCCTGACCGCTCCGCGCGGTGAAGACCTTTTCGAATCCGACATACTCGCGGAGAAAGGTCTTCAAGCCGAGTTGGAAGGCGGGATCCTCATCGACGACGAGGATGGCCGACATGTCGGCGAGCGGCGGGGCATCGAGAGGGCTGTCTTCGTGGGGCAGGCGGAAGCTCATGGGATTCGGGGGAAACAAGAGTGAAGGGATTCTCATTTTTGATCCACTCCCGCCCGGATGTCCAGCAGGGAATGCCCGCCAATGCGCCGCCGTGTCGCCGCGAGCGAGGGCGTGGGCGTGGGCGTGATGGAGGGAGCGTTCAGTGCCAGAGGGGGAGTAAAAGGTAAAAGGTAAAAGGTCGGCGTGCTCAGGGGGCGCCTTGGTGTCTGTGGGCGGTTGGCGGTTGGCGGTTGGCGGTTGGCGGTTGGCGGTTGGCGGTTGGCGGTTGGCGGGCGGAATGGTGCCTTGGTTCCCTTTTGATCGCGCCAGCGTCCTGGGAGCGCCGATCGAGTCCGGAAATCCTTGAAGAAGCGGCCCACTTGAGGTGCCAAATCGGCACTTCAAGTGGGCGCATTCGTTCTAGTCTCGTTCCGAATCTCGTTCGAGACCGACGCAATCCTGAGGTCACAACGGGTGACCTCAAGATTGACGGCTGTTCTCCGTCCCCGGTCGCATCGCGGCGCTTGCGGGATGGCCTCCCACCAGCGATTCGTCTCGGAGCGTGAACTCCGACCCCAGCTCCCCCCGATCCCTTCCCGCCTACCAGGCCGCCGTGGCTTCGCTATCGTTCGGGAAGGTGCTGCCCACGGCGGTCTACCTCGTCGATGATCCGGAATTCCCCATGCCGGAGACGCTGCGGACCATCGCGAACCGTCTGCGCGAGCGTCTCCAGCTCGGTCCCGAGTTCAACCTGCTCAAATGGGGCACGCGGGAGCTGAAGCTCTCTTTCCTTTCCTATCCTACGTTTCGGGACGAGGCCCATCCCGCCCTGCAGGAAGCGGTCTCGATTGATCTGGCCAGTGGACAGGTTCGCCGGGTCAGCTATGCCGGGCGTTCGAATCCACCCATCCTTCACCGCAAGGAAACCTTCCTTCCGGAAGGGCATCCCGACATTCCGACTTACCGGCATCTCACCGAGGCCGAAGAGGCCGCCGGACTTTACGAAGACACCACCACGATCGGATTTCAGCGTAATTGGGAGAAGCTGCTCCAGGCGAAAGGACTCGCGATTCACGGACACCGGCTCGTCGCCCGGACCGCCGATCCCGGAGACGCGAGCACAGGTGAAAGCGACCGCTCCGCCCCGAAGATCGAACGCCACCGCACCGCCCTTTCGCGGTCCGGTCTCTCCATGCCCGTGCGCACCTTGCTCGAAAATGGGATTCTCCGACCGAGCGATACCTTCTTCGACTATGGCTGCGGACTCGGTGACGACGTCGCCGGACTGGAGGTACTCGGTTATCACGCCCAGGGTTGGGATCCCTACTACGCGAAAGGCGAACCCAAGGTCCGCGCCGAGGTAGTCAACCTCGGTTTCGTCCTCAACGTCATCGAGGATCCCGCCGAACGGGTCGAGGTGCTCGTCGATGCCTGGAAACACACGAAGCGCTTCCTCGCCGTTTCGACGCTCGTCAGCGGGCGGGAGAACTACTCGCAGGCCGACTCCTTCGAGGATGGACTCGTCACGGTCAGGAACACCTTCCAGAAGCATTTCGAGCCCGGCGAGCTGGCCGGATTGATCGAGCACGCCCTCCATGCGGAACCGATTCCCGTGGAGTTGGGGCTTTGCTACGTCTTCCGCGATATCGGCGATCAACAGGATTTCCTCTCCCGGCGCACGCGACGAGTCATTGATTGGGAGCAGATTCATCAGCGGCTCCGCCTGCTCCGTCCGGCCCGGGTTCGCCTTTCGCTCTACGATCGTCACCCCGAACTGCTCGAGGCGTTTTGGAAAACGCTCGTCGATCTCGGCCGGCTTCCACGTCCCGAGGAGTTTGACCGGATCGAAGACCTCCGCGCCGCCCGGATCACGATCCATCAGGCGGCCCGTCTCTTTGTCGAAAAATACGGCGAAGAGCCCCTGAACGAGGCGCGCCAGCGACGCCGCGAGGATTTGCTCGTCTACCTCGCGGCCGGTGAATTCCAAAAGCGCCGCACCCCCTTTGCCCGGCTCTCGAACCCTCTTCGGTCCGACATCAAAGCCTTCTTTGGTCACTACGCCGGAGCCTGTGACGAGGCGCGCGCTCTTCTCTTCGCCTCGGGTGACTCCGACGAAATCGAGGCCGCCATCACCGATCTCGAATTCGGCTGGTTCGACGCCTCGCAGGGGCACTTCACGATTCATCGCTCCCTCCTCGATCGACTCCCCGCGATTCTCCGCATCTACATCGAATGCGCCGCCCGCCTCTACGGCGACCCGCGGCAGGCCGATCTCATCAAGCTGCACGTTTACACCGGGAAACTCACCTTCCTCCATTTCGATGACTTCGATGGCAAGGCCCTGCCCGAACTCGTCACACGCGTGAAGATCGATCTGCGGCGGCTTTTTGTCCTGGTGGTCGATCACAGCGAGGGTCCGACGCATCAGATCCTCTTTTTCAAGGAGCGTTTCCTGCCCGCCGATTACCCGGGCCGCGACGGCTTCGAGCAATACAGCAAACGGCTCCGCAAACTCGGGATCCACGAAGGCCTGCTCGGCCCGAACGACCAGGGCGCGCCGAGTCGCGAGGAGTTCGAGTCCGCTCTCGAACAGGTGGGACTGACCCGGGGACTTGCCCGAAAGCCGAAGCCGCGATAGCCTCCCTCAGAGATCATCCAGCACTCGATTGGCGAACTTCGGGAGCGTTCTCCCCAGTCGAATCACGACGTCCTCGATCTCCAGCCTGCGCTTGCCTGCGATCTCGCCAAGACAGGCAGCCACCCTCTTCGGCTCCATTTCGTAGAGCACGACGAGGTAATCCTGGGGATGTTTTGCCGTCACCTGTCACGGATCGAGGTCGTCACTGTGGAAGTGGCGGAGATTGAAGGTGAGGATCAACGGGCACCCGCCTTTGATCGCCGCCGCGAGGACATGGCGATCCGCCGCGTCATTGGTCAGATTGGGAACGATGGACTCGTAGCCACGAATGAAGCTTTCGGGAAAGTTCCGCCGCAATTCCGCCTGAAACGAGTCCGCGAGCTTCTCATCCCAGCCCAGCTTGTCGAGATGCGTGCGCCGCACTTCGTCGAGGATCTCCTCAGACCACTTGGGCCTGAAGAGACGGGGACGCTCCGCGAGACGGAGACTGTTTGCCAAAAGTCCGTTCGTGAATCGGCCGAGTCGGAATTGGTGATGCCGAGGCGCGAAGAGGGAGTGGAGCGGGCTCCATGACCGAGGAGCAACGCGGGAAGCGCGAATTGCGGCCGGCTTGGAGAGAAGACCGAGCGGAGCGAGCAAGAATCCAAGACCCAAAGAAAAATCCGATTTGCGAACGGACTTTTGGCAGACAGTCTACAAGGAGATCACACACGCCGAAATTGGCCAGCACGCACGCGTCGATGAGGACGTCGTAGTCGGCCCTCATTCGTCTCCGGTGTAATCGGAATCGTATTTCCCGGCCGCGATGACCTCCTCCGTCAGCCGGTCGAGTCCCTCCCGGCGGGTTCGGTCACGCTTCCGCTCGTATTCGAGCAGGTCCTTGAAGGTCACCCGGCGGTGCGTCCCGACCCGGTGAAAGGGGATCTCCCCGCACTCCAGCAAATTGACGAAGAACTGCCGCGACATCCCGAGGTAGTTCGCGGCCGCCTGGGTGGTGAAGGCCTCGTCCTCGGGCATCATCACGACGGCGCGGCGTTCGGCCATCAGGCGGACGATGCGCGCGAGGTGGGCGAAGAGGGCCTCCGGGATGTGGGTGCGGTTCCCCTGATCGTCGATCAGTGCGACCTGGTCCGGTTTCGCAAAGAGCTTCGCGAGCTCGGCGAGCTCCTCGTCCGGGAACAACGATGGGTCGAGTCGGTTGGTTCGGGTGGTGAGCATGGCGTGGTCGGCTGGGTTTCGTTCCGGTCTCCGGACGGGAGGTTCCCACGCGAGGATGGGCAGGATGCCTTGCAGGAAGGTTCCTTCTCAAGATCGGGATTTCAAGCGATAATCGCTATAAACGCTACGCTCTCCTCTGCCCGAATGACCAGGGGGCGCCGAGTCGCGAGGAGTTTGAGTCCGCTCTCGAACAGGTGGGACTGACCCGGGGGCTTGCCCGGAAGAGAAAAGGGTGAGCTTGCCCCGCACCGGCGCGCGTTTTATCCTTTGCCCATGGACTACTCCGAGATTGTCACCATCGAGCCCGGGAAGCGGAGCGGCAAACCGTGCATTCGCGGACTCCGCATCACCGTCAGCGACATCCTGGAGTATCTGGCCTCAGGAATGAGCGAGGCCGAGATCCTTGAAGATTTTCCCGAGCTCACCGGTGAAGACATCCGGGCCTGCATCGCCTTCGCCGCGGACCGTGAACGGCGGATTCTTGCGCGAGTGGCATGAGGGTTCTCTGGTATGCCCGTCAAAGGAGCCGCCGTGGAAGTCATGCTTTCGACCTTCTTACGGCACTGAGCAGGTAATGGCTGAACACCATTTTCGTGACGCCGCGAAAATGATATCGAAGGATCCCCGCATTGACTCCCACCCCCGCTCGTGACACCCTGACGGGACCAACGCCCCCTCACGCGAATGGAGCCTGAGAACCCGAGCCGCTTTCCGCATCCTTCCGTCATCGCGATCCGTGAGGCGTTGAAGAAGCGGCCGCCCGCGACCGTCGAAAGGATCGAAGAGCAAATCCGCGAGGCCCAGGCATGGCACCGGCGGCAAACGGAGGGCGGATCGGTAGACGCCCGTCCCACATCCCGCCTGCCCCATCCCGACGATCTCGCCGCCCGCGTCGCGCTGGCGAAGAAGCCGCCCGCGTCCCTCGAGCAGGTGATGATCCAGGCCAAAGCTTCGGAGGAATGGCGGAAGCGTCAGTCGGACGGCAAATCCGACTCGTGACCGATCGCGTTTGCCTCGCACCGCCGCCTTGAAGGTCGATCACAAAAGCGCCACCTCTTCCTCCCTGAACACTGAATACTGAACACTTGCAAACTCCCCCCCATCCCTGGCTCGGCCGCCTCGGCAACTTGAATATCTCTCGATCCGAGAGCCGCGGCCCTGCTCCGCACAAGCCGCTCCTGCTTCTCACGGTGATGGACCAGATCGAGGCCGGGGAAGTTGGTCCGGATGGTCTCGTCCACTACGACGTGCGCCTCGTCTCGCGCTTCCGCGATTATTGGGAACTCGTCCTCGACCGTCGGCGGAATTCCCCCGACATCGCAATGCCCTTTCACGCTCTCGGCAGTGAACGCGACCGGGTCTGGGAGCGGCTGACCGTCGATGGCGCACCGTCCCACGCCAAGCTCACTTCGCGGCTCGCCCGCCTCGATCCCGAGCTGTTCCATCTCTTCCAGGATCCGGCCTTCCGCCTCGCGGCACGCCGTTCCTTGGTCTCGATCTACTTCACGCCTCGGGAGCAGGTCATGCTCTGCGCCCGGCTCCGATTGCCGCTGCCCGCCACCGGCGAGATCGAAGCGCTCCGTCGTGATGCCGAGGCCTTCAAGGCGAGCCAACGCAAGGGCCGCGACAGCCGTTTCAAGAGCGAGGTCCTCGGAGGTTACCACTACACCTGCGCCCTCACCGGCTACCGGCTCGAGACCGTCAACGGTTCCCTTGTTCAGGCCGCCCACATTCATCAGCACGCCCGGAGCGGCAATGACGATCCGCGGAATGGTCTGGCCCTGACGCCCGACGCGCACTGGATGTTCGATGCGGGGCTCTGGACCGCCGTTCCGAAGGGGGATCATTTTCTCGTGAAAGTCGCGAAGGGACGGTTTCAAGAGGGTTCGGTCGATGGGCGGACCCTGTTGGGTCGGGACGGGATGGCGCTGGTGTTTGATTCGCGGGCGAGGTTGAGGCCGGATCCGGTGCACTTGGATTGGCACCGGGGGCGGCATGGGATTGCGTGACGGCTCAGCGAAGTCCGCGCGCACCAACTCGACCCCGCCTCGGCCGGACGGGGCTATCTGGCCGACTCTTGTTCACTCCGCCTCCGTCGGATCGCCGAACCGGATGAAGGGCAGGATTTTTTCAATGGTCCCTTCACCGATGCCGTCCGCTTTGTGCAGATCCTCCGGTTTAAAGTAATTTCTCGATTCAATCAGCGCATTCGCTCGAGATTCTCGAATGCCGGGAAGCCTCATCAATTCATCACGGGATGCCTCGTTGATGTTAATCGTCTGTCCTTCGACCAGTTTCCCTTTCCCGGATAGCTCCTGAAATTCGGCCTCATCTTTTCGCTGACTACTGCGTTCGGCCGGGAGGCTGTCCCAATCCGTTTCCGCCCAGATTCCGGTGCCTTTCTTCGCCGCACGCAGCTCGAGATCCTCGAGCAGGGCGAGGTAATCTTCGCGGCTCAGCCCCGATGGCGTACCGCGGGAGACGCCGAAAGCGCGAGCCAGTCCCCGGCTGACAAGGTGCTCGGCGAGGTCGGTCCCATCGTTCAGGAAGACGAAGGCATAGACGCGCTTGAAGTTCGGGTCACCGCGGCCATCAGCGAACGAGGTATGCACCGTGAAGGGCTTTGACAGGACCCGCTGAACTTCCTCCCTCGCCTTCAGCCCGTAACTCTTCGCCACCGGGAGGGACTTCTCAACGCCGAAGTAGCGACTCTGCGCGCGGAGGCGGCTCACATCGGATTCATCGTTAACGTGGAGCTCGATGCAGTCGATTCCGTAGAGGCGGACCGTGAAGATGTCGTCAGCTTCCGTCTTCACCTGAAAGCTGTCGCCATCCGCCCATTCCGCATCTACGAGGCGGCAATTGCGAAACTCTTGCAGCGGGTTCTGTGCGTGCACGAAGGTCGGCAAACACAGAGTGGCGAGGATCAGCAGTCGGGACATGGAGTGATCAAAAAGAGCGGAGAAGTGTGCAGGGGTCAATGCGGAAGAGAAGACTGCGGTACGCCACAATGGACGGATGTCAGGGTGGTCGAAATTCGATTGAGCGATTTTGGAATTATGGTAATTATATTAACCTTCGCCTGACGCGACCCGGTAGGCAGAGTCTCAATCCAGCATTTCCCATGGCCAGATTTATCAATTCGCTCACCCAGAACCGGCGCAACGTCACCCCCGGCGAGCGGCGGTTTGCGAAGCGTTTGGAGACCCTTCTGGAGGATGACTACCTGTGCTGGTTTGATGTTCCGGTTGGTCCCGCGAGGCACTACCCGGACTTTCTGATCCTTCATCCTTCAAGGGGGCTGCTCCTTCTCGAGGTCAAAGATTGGAAACTCGACATCATCCGCCGGCTCGACAAGATATCCGCCGAGATCTGTGTGAATGGTGCGGTCAAAACCGTGGCGAATCCGTTGGAACAGGCTCGCAGCTACCTCAATCTGGTGATCAACACGCTCGGCCGGGATCCCCAGCTCTGCGAGCCGGAAGGCCCCTATCAAGGCAAGATCGGCTTCCCCTACGGCTACGGCGTGGTGTTGACGAACATCACGCGAAAGCAGCTTGACGGCGCGCTTTCCGAGGAGGAGCAAAGCCTCGTCCTTCCCGGTCGATTGGTGATCTGTCAGGACGAGATGACCGAGTCGGTCGATGCCATGGATTTCCAAGAGCGGCTCTGGGGCATGTTCCAATACCATTTCAATCGGCGGCTAACGCTCCCGCAGATCGAGCGCATCCGCTGGCATTTGTTTCCGGAGATCCGGATCGGCGAGCGGCAGACGACCTTCTTTACCGAATTTGAGGAAAAAGGCGGGGTGCGTCAGGAGCCTGAGTCGATCCCTGATCTCATCCGCGTGCTCGATTTACAGCAGGAGCAACTCGCCCGGAGCCTTGGCGGCGGCCATCGTGTCATCCATGGGGTGGCCGGCTCGGGAAAAACCCTGATCCTCGGTTTCCGGTGCGTCCACCTCGCCGCGATGTTCCACAAGCCCATCCTCGTTCTTTGTTACAACATTACCCTGGCCGCAAGGCTGCGGATCTTCGTTGCCGATCGAGGACTGGAAGACCGCGTAAACATTCACCACTTTCACGAATGGTGCGGCGAACAACTCCGAACCTATCACGTCGAAGTTCCTGAGAACGGCGGATTGGTGTGGGATCGACAGGTAAAAGCGGTGATCGCCGGAGTCGATGCCGGTCTCATCCCTCGCGCCCAATACGGTGCCATCCTGATCGACGAAGGACACGACTTCGAGCCCGAGTGGCTGAAGCTCGTCACCCAGATGGTCGACCCCGAGACTGACTCGCTGCTCCTCCTCTACGATGACGCGCAATCCATCTACCGGAAATCCAAGGGACTCGATTTCAGTCTTTCCAGCGTGGGCATCAAGGCCTCCGGACGGACCTCAATCCTACGTCTCAACTACCGGAACACCCGCGAGATCATTCATTTCGCCTGTGAATTCTCGAGCCGCGTCCTCGACGCGAAAGCCGCGGACGATGATCACATCCCCGTGGTCCTGCCTGAGACCGGCGGCATCTCCGGCCCGGGGCCGGCCTACCGTCAGTTCGAAAGCATCGGCGACGAGATCGCCTACGCGACGAAGTGCCTCAAGGCCTGGTACGAACGCGGCGACTTCCTCGGAGAGATGGCCGTTATCTGCATGAACATGGACCATGGGAGACGCGTCGCCCATCAGCTCCAGTCCCTCGGGATTCCCCACCTTCTCATGGCCGAGCGTCGTGGCAAACGGTCCTACGACCCGCGGAGCAACCGGGTCAACATCCTCTCGGTGCAAAGCAGCAAGGGGCTTGAGTTCCGGTCCGTCATCTTCATCGGCCTCGGCCAGATCGACGACTCGGAGGAAGAAGCCGCGCAGAATATGAAGCTGATCTACGTCGGGATGACGCGGGCAAAGGAGCGGCTGCTGATGACGGCTTCGGGGCGGAATGGATTTACAGAGCGGTTGGGGCTGATGGTGACGGCTAAATGTGCCGTGGCCTGAGCGATGGCTCCACTAACCAAAGTACGAAAACCATTTCGATCTCCGCCGCCGTTAACGCCTCTTCAACATGTCGCGCACCCAATACATCTTCATCGACTTCGAGAATGTCGCCGTGTCCGATTTATCCAGAGTTTCCGGGAAACCGGTTCAAGTTTTCGTGATCGTGGGCACGAAACAGAAAAATCTGCCGACCACCCTTGTCATGTTCGTTCAAGCTCATCCCGAGCAGATCCGGATCATCCAGACTCCGGTCGAGGGCCGCAATGCGCTCGACATGGTCCTGGCCCTTGAACTCGGCCGCATCTTGTCGAGAGACCCGGAGGGATACTTCCACATTGTGTCGAAGGACAATGATTTCAAATCCGTCGTTCGACACTTGCACGCGGAGGACCGGTTGGTGGCACGATACGGGCAACTCTCCGAAATTCCCGCGCTCAAGACGCTTGAAGAGCGGCTCCTTTCAATCAAAGCGGAACTTTCAGACGCAAGCAAGGGGCGTCCCACCAACCGGAAAAGGCTCGAGAACAAAATCCGATCCGCTTTCGGGAATGTGATCGAGCCGGAGTTTGTTGAGAAGATCATCAAGGATCTTGTCCGATCCGGGATCCTCGCATTTACTCCGAACGACAAGGTCGAATACAAGATGGTGGCGTGATGGAAGCGATTCGCGAAAGTCCTCCGCAAAGCTTTGTCGGGAGGGCGTAAAGGCGTTGGATCTTCGATCCGCCGGCGAGAATGCGGGCCGAGGCATGGACGGAGCGTCTTCAAGACGGCGTGTCGCGGCAGTTGAGTTTCATCGCTTGCGTGTCACCCTTCCCTGAACGCCTTGACCCTCTTCCTGGTCTGTCCGAATGGACTCAGCCACCGCCAGCTTTTATGAAAAGAACGCGGGCCGCCTCGCGGTCGAGCATTCGCTTGTCGATCCATCTTATTTCGATCTTCTCGACCAGGTCTTCACCAACGCCGCGACGATCCTTGACCTGGGCTGCGGCACGGGCCGGGACACGCTCCATCTCCTCACGCGGGGGAAAAACGCCATCGGCCTTGACGCTTCATCGGCCATGATCTCCGAAGCGGGAGCCTTGTTGCGTCGCCATGGCTACGATCCGACCCGCCGTCTGTTCCTCGGCTCGCTTCCAAGTCTTGATCCGATCGCCGACGCCAGCTTCGATGGCATTCTCTGCTCCGGCGTGCTCATGCACCTGCCGGAGGAAAGTATCTTTGACGCAGTCTACGGACTGCGGCGCGTTCTGCGGGCCGACGGGACGCTTCTTGTTTCGATTCCCGAGGCCCGATCTGATGTTGATCCGTTGACCTCCCGCGACGCAGGCGGACGCCTCTTTACCCCGCTGCCTGCTGCCAAATTGCAACTGCTCTTCGAGCGCGTCGGCTTCGCCTTGGAGCGATCCGAATCGTGTCGTGACGGTCTCGGGCGCGATGGAATTCGCTGGCGGACTTTCGTTTTCCGCCATCTTGGCGAACTCCGTAACCGTCCCCTTCAACTCGTTGAGAGCATCCTCAACCGCGATCAGAAAGTCGCCACCTACAAGTTGGCGCTCTTCCGTGCCCTCGCCGAGATCGCCCAGACCCAGGCCCACATCGCCGACTACCGAGGAGACGGGCGGGTTGGAATCTCGAACGCAGTCGTGGCCGAAAAGTGGCTCTTCTACTACTGGCCCGTCTTCGCTGAGGAAAGCCCGATCAAGCAGGGTACAAGCTCCGGCACCCGCGGATCGGACGTGGCGATCCGCCCGGCGATGGAACCTCTGGTGCGGCATTATGCTAACTGCGGCGGACTGTCGGCCTTCTACGTTGATTGGCGCAGTGATCGGCTCGCAGGCGAAGCTGCGAAATTGGCGAAAAAGGCGCTGTCCAAGGTAATGCACACGATTTGGAATATGCCGGTGCGCCATGCCGGTGGCGGAGACTTCGACATTCTCCAATACGACCAATCGGCGAAGTCGATCGTAATGGACGCCTCGCTCTGGCGAGAACTCTGTCTTACCGGCAACTGGATACAGGACGCTACCGTGTTGCGGTGGGCCGAACTCACCGAGCAAATCAACGGCGGAGCAGTGAAAGCAAGCCGAATGATCGACTGCCTGCTCACGGTGCCCGATGCGAAGCGCAACGTCGAGGATGCACGGCGCTACTACCTCTCGCAAGTCGGACGGACTTGCGTCTGGACTGAGCGGGCTATCCCGGGCGAATTCGCGGTAGATCATGCCATACCGTTTGCCCTTTGGCGGAACAACGATCTTTGGAACCTTCTACCCGCCAGCGTTGAAGCCAACAACCGCAAAAGCGACCGCCTGCCGACCTACGAGTTGCTGCAGTTGCGGCGCGACCTCATCATTCATTGCTGGCGTGGACTCGACGAAGCGCTTGGTGAACGTTTTCGACGAGAGGCGCAATCCTTGCTTGGTGCCGACGCCCTTCCTGCCGCGTCGTGGGAAACCAAGCTCTTCAGTCGGTTCGTGGAAGCTTTCGAGACGACGGCAGCCCAGCGAGGAGCCGCGCGATGGGAACCGGCGGTTGCGGTGTCGAGCCGAGTCCCGTCGAACCGGATCATTGTTCCCGATCGCGCCCCGTACCCGAAGACCGATGAACGTCTTTATATCGGGCCAAGCGCGATCAGCGCGGAGAAGATGGACGTATTGGCCGGCGATCGGGAACCAAAGGCGTTGGCGGAACTTGACCACAATCCACGCTTGCTCAGATTCGACGAAATCGGCCCCGGAGCTTTCACCTCCTATCTCCCCCTCGCTGCATCGCTGGCCGCCGGTTTGCCCTTCCACGGATTTGAGACCGAGGATCTCGCGGTCCTGGAGGAGTTCGACTGGATCGAGGTTCCGGAAGGCCTTGCGAAGGAGCGCCGCTTCGTCGTCCGTGTCTCGGGCGATTCCATGGAGCCGACGCTGCACTTCGGAGATCTCGTCGTCTTCGAATACCACCGCACTCCGCGCCACCAAGGTGAGATCGTCATCGCGAATCTGCCCGAATTTGGAGGTGCTACCGGGGGCACGGAAGCAATCAAGCGCTTTCGCGAAGAACCTGATCGTTGGGTTTTCGAATCTGATAATCCCGAATACGAAGCGATCTGGGTCGAGAAAGACGAGATCGGGTATCCGATTCTGGGGACAATGGTGGGAGTACTGCGATGAATATCACCTGTCTCACCAAGATCGCGGCAACCTGACGCGCAAAACAGGGGATCAGCTCGATGGGGAGTCAGCGTGTAACAATCTTCGACATGCCCCGATGACTCCAAAACCCTGTGGCAGGTGAGTAAGAACGCGGAGTGGCTCGAATCCTATCTCGTGAAAGCATGCGGGTTTTCAGGGCCGGTGAAACAGGTCGTCGCGATTCCAGGATGGAGGGTGGTGGAAACGGCCCTGACGAACCCCCGCGTCGTCACCGGCAAGGGCGCGGGACATGCGGTGCTCCAGGCAATCGACGCGAACGGAGAGGCGCGTTTTTCATCGACGCAGCTCACCCGGCTCGTCGCCGCGATGGAAGCGCTCTGTCGGGATGTCGAGGTATGACGCCGACGGCTGGCATCCCCTCCTCCGTGATTGGCCTCCTGTCCGGGATGCGAGGGGAGAGGGCTTGAGGACTGGTGGTGCCGTCGCGTGGCTACTCAACCACCGGCTCATGGCTGGGATGCCTCCGGCATCGGGGACGGCGGGGGCGAAACGGTCTGCCCAACGGAAATTCGGGGCGGAACGAAGCGAGGGTGGCCGGGCAGTTCCCCGACGGCGGGGAGAATCACGAAGTCTCTCATCAAGGTCAGTCTTCCTTCCCCGCTTCCAGCCTCGCCCGGGAAATCTCGATGGCGGCGTGGAGTTTCTGTTGCAGGAGTTCGCGGGGCGGCAGGGCGGTGAGGTATTCGGCGACATGAATGCCGCTTTGATCGAGTTCGAGAAGTTCGATCTGCTCGGTCTTCTTTCCCGCGCAGAGGATGAGGCCCAGGGGCGGACCTTCTCCGGCCTGCTGCTCGTGCTTGGCGAGCCAGCGGAGGTAAAGCTCCATCTGGCCCTTGTACTCGGCCTTGAAGTCGCCGAGCTTGAGATCGATGGCGATGAGACGTTTGAGCCCGCGATGGTAGAAGAGGAGGTCGAGGTAGAAGTCGTCGGAATCGATCTGGATGCGGGTCTGGCGGCCGAGGAACGCGAATCCGCCGCCGAGTTCGAGCAGGAAGGTTTCGAGTTCGCGCAGGATGGCGTCCTCGAGGTCCTTTTCGAGATAGCGGTCTTTGAGTCCGAGGAAGTCGAGGAGGTAGGGATCGCGGAAGACGAGGTCGGGCGTGAGCTTGTCCTCACCACGGAGGGCGGCCAGCTCCGCCCTGGCAAGCTCGTCCGGTTTCTTCGAGATGGCGGTGCGCTCGAAGAGCATGGATTCGATCTTGGCGCGCAGGGTTCGGACGCTCCATCGCTCGACCCGGCACATTTCTGCGTAGAAATCGCGCTGGAGCTCGTCTTTGAGGTAGAGGATCTCCTTGAAATGGGACCACCCCAATTGTCTCGACAGTGTAGAGACAATCCGGCCCTCCGAAAATGTCTCCGCAAATTTCACCATGTGCCGGAGGTTCTTCTCCGAAAACCCCGGTCCAAACTCTCCTGTCAATTTTCTCGACAACGTAGAGACAATCTCTCCTCCATACTCCGCCCGCTGATTCTTAAGGATTTCCACCTGAATCCGCCGGCCCACCCGCCAGTAGAGCAAGGTCATGCCCGCATTGACCGTCCGGGCGACAGCCTCGCGGGTTTGCTCGATCATCGCGCGCACGTCGGCTGCCAGGCCGGCCTCGCTGCGGATGATGTCCATGTTGTCGGAACTCGGGTTCATGGTTTAGCCGATGGAGGAAAGTCGATTCAACGCACGATGCGAGCGGTTTCGTCGCGCAGGATCGATTCCAGGTGCCGGGAAAGCGTGGATCGGACGTTTCTTCATGACACGGATCGTTCGTTTGGTCGGGAAGGCGCCCCGGGATTGCAAACCCGGAAGTGCCGTTGGTCAAGCATTCTCCTCCAGGGGGTGGGACATCCACAGGCGATCCGACGCATTTTTTCGCCTTTTTTTCTTTCGAGGGCTTCGCGCCGGCTCTTTTGGCATTGGTGGCCGCGCATCGTCACGATCCGTCCAACCCTCGCCGAACGCTTGCCCGCGACATGAGTGTCCTGCCTCCTCAAGCGCTGTCGCGAGGAGAGGGGCCGTTCTCCGCGAATGTCGTATGGAGGGCGGAAACTCTAGTCCGCCGATCGAGGGTCTGGTTTCCGTGGCAATCCGGTCAGGGAGGGATTGACTCCGCTGACGCTTTGGACGCTGCGCTTGCCCTTCGGGCACCTGACTCACAGGGGTCGGCCGTCTTTCTCCGGCCTCTGGCGTGGCCTCCGAATCGAACTGCAGTTCGAACCCGTCCTACCAAATTTTGAGGCCCCGAGGGTCCAGCTACGCTTGAACCCTCGGGGCCTCAAAAAACGGTCAGGGTGGGATGGCAATGACTTAAGCCGCTCACTCGTTGGACTTGGCGGACAGGAGTGTCCGCCCTCCTTACGCGCTCGCGCGGAGAAGGACACCGCTGGAATGCCATAGCGAGTAAGGAAGGCAGGACACTCCTGTCCTGCGTCGGGCGTGGTCCGTTGGTCGAGAATCTCGCTTAAGTCAATGCCATTCCGGTCAGGGAGGGATTGACTCCGCTGACGCTTTGGACGCTGCGCTTGCCCTTCGGGCACCTGACTCACAGAGTTCGGCTGTCTTTCTCCGGCCTCTGGCGTGGCCTCCGAATCGAACTGTAGTTCGAACCCGTCCTACCAAATTTAAAGGCCCCGAGGGTCCAGCTGCGCTTGGACCCTCGGGGCCTTTAAAAAACGGTCAGGGAGGGATTGATTCCGCTAACGTTCCATCTTTCTCCGCTCGCCGAGGCTCGCTGCGAATCGAACTGCAGTTCGAACCCGTCCTACCAAATTTTAAGGCCCCGAGGGTCCAGCTACGCTTGAACCCTCGGGGCCTTAAAAAACGGTCAGGGAGGGATTCGAACCCTCGGTACCCTCACGGGTACGCTTCTTTAGCAAAGAAGTGCTTTCGACCACTCAGCCACCTAACCTGGTCAACGTGATGTTGGTTTCCGACACACCTCCTTGCGGAAGGGACGGGCGGAAACGATGCCTGTTACGGGGGCTATCGTCAATTGCTTTTGTCAGGCATCGTGCAATTTCAGGCGCTGGCGTGATCGAGCGGGGTGAGGGAGACGGAGACGAAGCCGTCCTTTTCCTCGACGGGGTAGGCGGTGATGCTCTCGCAGGCCGGACCAGAAAGGACCCGGCCGGTGGCGAGCTCGAACTCGGCGTAATGCCAGGGGCAGGCGATGCAGCCGTTTTCGACCGGACCGAGGGCGATGGGGGCGTTGGCGTGGGGACAGCGGTCTTCGAGGGCGTAGACCACGCCACCGTGGCGGATCAAGGCGAGGCGCTGGCCCTCGAGGGTATAGGGACGGCCCTTGCCTTCTTCCAGGTCTTCGGATCGGGCGATTTCGTGAAAAGTCATGGGTAGGCGGTGAACGGTGAGCGGTGAGCGGTGAGCGGTGAGCGGTGAGCGGTGAGCGGTGAGCGGTCAGCGGTCAGCGGTCAGCGGTGAGCGGTCAGCGGTGAGCGGTCAGCGGTGGGCGGTGGGCGGTGGGCGGTGGGCGGTGGGCGGTGGGCGGTGGGCGGTGGGCGGTGGGCGGTGGGCGGGGGGCGGTGGGCGGTGATCGGTGGGCGGGGGTCGGTGTGCGGTGATCGGTGATCGGTGTTCGGTGATCGGGGTTCGGGGGGCGGTGTGCGGTGAACGGTGAGCGGTGAGCGGTGAGCGGTGAGCGGTGGGCGGTGGGCGGTGGGCGGTGGGCGGTGGGCGGTGGGCGGTGGGCGGTGAACCCTTTGGGAACGGTTTACGAAATGCGAGCTGAAATTGACGTCAAAGGTAGGGATTTTTGGGCTTACCTTCGATGGCTTCCGTCTTCCGTCTTCCGACCTCCGACCTCCGACCTCCGACCTCCGACTTCCGTCCTCCGACTTCCGACCTCCGACCTCCGACCTCCGACCTCCGACCTCCGACCTCCGACCTCCGACTTCCGTCCTCCGACTGCCGACTTCCGACCTCCGACTTCCGTCCTCCGACTTCCGACCTCCGACTTCCGACCTCCGACCTCCGACCTCCGACCTCCGACCTCCGACCTCCGACCTCCGACCTCCGACCTCCGACCTCCGACTTCCGACTTCCGACTTCCGACTTCCGACTTCCGACTTCCGACTTCCGACTTCCGACTTCCGACTTCCGACTTCCGACTTCCGACCTCCGACCTCCGACTTCTGACTTCTGACCTCTTACTTCCGACTGCCGACTGCCGACTGCCGACAAAAACATCAGTGAAACCCCAACTCCGACCGCAGTTCCCGCGCGCTCATTCCTCCCTCACGCAAACTCTTCAGGGTCGCGGCGCGGTCGCGTTTGGCGAGGCGGTTGCCGCTGGGATCGGTAAGGAGAGCATGGTGGTGGTAGGTGGGCTTTGGGAGATCGAGGAGGGCTTGGAGGACGCGGTGGAGATGGGTGGCCTCGAAAAGATCGACCCCGCGGACGATGTCGGTGACGCCCTGGAGTCCATCATCGACGACGACAGCGAGGTGGTAGCTGGTGCCGATGTCTTTGCGGACGAGCACGGCATCGCCGAGGAGTTCGGGTCGGGCGGGTTGGGGGCCGTGAAAGGTGTCGTGCCAGGTGAGGTCGGGTCCGGCGAGGGAAAGGGCCTTTTCGAGATCGAGGCGGAGGGCGTGGGGCGTGCCGGCGGCGATCCGGGCGTGGCGATCGTCTTCAGAGAGGCGGCGACAGGTGCCGGGATAAAGGGGGCCTTCGCTGCCGTGGGGCGCGTGACCGGCCCGCTCGATCTCGCGCTGGATGTCGGTGCGGGTGCAAAAGCAGGGATAAAGCAGACCCCGGGCCGCGAGCCGGTCGGCGGCGGTGGTGAAGTCGTCGCGGTGTTCGCTCTGGAAACGAACGGGGGTTTCCCACTCGATCCCGAGCCAGGCGAGGTCTTCAAAGATCTGTTCGGCGTTTTCGCGTGTGCAGCGGGTGGGGTCGATGTCCTCGATGCGCAAGAGAAAGCGGCCTCCCGAGCGCCTCGCGAGATCCAACGCGGTCAAGGCGGAGAAGGCGTGGCCTTTGTGCAATTGACCGGTCGGGCTAGGCGCGAAGCGGGTGGTGAGTGGGGCACGGGCCATGAGTCATGGGTGGATTGTAGCCAGGAGCGCGAGCGAGTGGAGGCGGTGGGCGGTGGGCGGTAGGCGGTAGGCGGTAGGCGGTAGGCGGTAGGCGGTAGGCGGTAGGCGGTAGGCGGTAGGCGGTAGGCGGTAGGCGGTAGGCGGTAGGCGGTAGGCGGTAGGCGGTGGGGGAGTAAAAGGTAAAAAGTAAAAGGTCGGCGTGCCGAGAGCGGGCGGTGAAACGAGGAGCGGGAGTGGGAGTAGGAAGACGAAGATTGAACACGTTTGCGCCTTGGCAATCTACCGTCAATCGGCCTGCGGTCTGCGACGTAACATCGTTGACCCGGAAGCCCGGCCCGTTCAGATTTTCCACCCATGACCCCGTCCCGTTCCATTCTTCCATCCAAGAGGGTATTGTCCTTCACTGCACCCTGTTTGCTCCTGGCCGGTCTTGTGCTGGTGGCGCAGGACGCCGCGAAACCCGATGCGGCGGCGAATCCGGCGGAGGCGGCGAAAGCGGAGGCGGCTTTGCTGTCGGAGACCCGGCAGCTTACTTTCGAGGGATTGCGGGCCGGGGAAGGTTATTTCTCGGCGGACGGAACGAAGATGGTCTTCCAAAGCGAGCGGGAGGAAGGCAATCCTTTCTACCAGATCTACCTGCTCGACCTCGAGACGGGCGACACGGAGCGGATCTCTCCGGGCAAGGGCAAGACGACCTGTGCCTGGATCCATCCGGATGGAAAACGGGTGATGTTCGCCTCGACCCACGAGAATCCCGAGATCGAGGCCCAGCAAAAGGCGGAATACGCGGAGCGCGAGTCGGGCACGGCGCGGAAGTATTCGTGGGACTACGACGCGGAGTTCGACATCTACGAGACGGTGCCGGGCTCGGGCGAATTCAAGAACCTGACGAAGACGGAAGGCTATGACGCGGAGGGAGCGTGGTCGCCGGACGGGAAGAAGCTGGTCTTTGCGTCGAACCGGCAGGCCTACGACGGCTCGATGAGCGAGGAGGACACGAAGGCCTTCAAGCTCGACAAGAAATTCCCGATGGAGATCTACCTCTCCGACGCGGACGGGTCGAACGTGGAGCGGCTCACGACGGCCGATGGTTATGACGGGGGACCGTTTTTCAGCGCGGATGGCAAGGAAATCTGCTGGCGGCGTTTCGACCGCAAGGGCCTTGTCGCGGAGATCTTCGCGATGAATCTGGCGGACCGGAAGGAGCGCCAGCTCACGAAACTCGGCGCGATGTCATGGGCGCCGTATTTTCACCCGAGCGGAGAGTATCTGATCTTCGCGACGAACAAACACGGATTCGACAACTTCGAGCTCTACCTCGTGGACGCGAAGGGCGAAAAGGAGCCGGTGCGGGTGACGCACACGACGGGTTTCGACGGACTGCCCGTTTTTTCGCCGGATGGGAAAACGCTCTCGTGGACGAGCAACCGCACGCCCTCGAAGCAGTCGCAGATTTTCCTCGCGTCGTGGAATCACGAGGCGGCGCTGGCCATGCTGGAAAAGAGCGGCAAGGCTCCGGCGGCGACGACTTCGGCAGAGCCTGACAAAACCACCCAAACGGCTCCGGCCGCGACGTTTGAAACAAAGCCGGCGATCGACGTGGCGGATCTGCGGGCGCATCTCGAGTATCTCGCTTCGCCGGAACTGGGCGGACGTCTCACCGGCACGCCGGGCGAGATCGCGGCGACGGAGCATGTGGCGCGGCATTTCAAAAAGTGGGGGCTCGAGCCGGGTGGTGACGACGGGACCTATTTTCAGAAGTTCCAGTTCACCGCCGGGGTGGCGGTGGGCAAGGACAACGCGATGACCCTGAATCTCGGCGGCGAGACGCTGAAGCCGGCGGTGGACAAGGACTGGCGTCCGGTTTCCTTCGCGAAGAACGGGACCCTCGAGGATTCGGGGATCGTCTTTGCGGGCTACGGGCTGGAGATTCCGGATGGCAAGGGGGGCGAATCCTACACGAGCTATTTCCACCTCGATGTGAAGGGCAAGTGGGTGATGGTGCTCCGCTACGTGCCCGAGGACGTGCCGAAGGAGCAGCGCGAGGAGATGCAGCGCTATTCGCGCCTCCGCCACAAGGCGACGCTGGCGCGCCGGAAATTCGCCGCGGGGATCATCTATGTGACGGGTCCGGAGACGGAGGTGAGGGAGGAGCTGGTGCCGATGGAGTTCGACGCCTCGAACGCGGATTCCGGACTGCCGGCCATCAGCATCTCGACCGAGCTCGCGAAAAAGCTCGTCGCGGCGGCGGGCAAGGACCTCACCGAAATCCAGAAGTCGCTCGACAAGGGGGAGATGATCCAGGGCTTCGACATCCCCGACGCGAAGCTGACGACGACGATCGACGTCGACCAGGAAACGCGGACGGGCCGCAATGTCATTGGCATTCTCTCGGCGGGTCAGACGGGGCCGCATCCGAATCCCGCGGTGATGGTGGGGGCGCACATCGATCACCTCGGTGACGAGGCGGGGGCGGGTTCGCTCGCACGCGAGGACGAGCGCGGCCAGACGCACCGCGGTGCCGACGACAACGCCTCGGGTGTCTCGGGCCTGCTCGAGATCGCGGAGTATCTCGCCGACCAGCGGAAGCAGGGCAAACTCGACCTGCAGCGTGACGTCGTCTTCGCGGCCTGGTCGGGCGAGGAGATCGGCCTGCTCGGATCTTCGCACTTTGTCAGGAAATTGGCGAAGGACGCGCTCGGCGATGAAAATGCTCCCCTCGGTCTGCTCCTTTCCTCGTATCTGAACATGGACATGATCGGGCGTCTGCGGGAATCGCTCGTGCTGCAGGGGATCGGCTCGAGCGAATACTGGAAGGGGGCGATCGAGAGCCGCAATGCGCCGATCGGCCTGCCCATCACGATCCAGAGCGACACCTACCTGCCGACCGATGCGACGCCCTTCTACCTCCGCGAGGTGCCGATCCTGAGCGCCTTCACCGGGGCGCACGAGGATTACCATTCGCCGCGTGACACGCCCGACAAGATCAACTACGAGGGCGCGACGAAAATCGCGAAGCTGATGGGCCTGATCACCCGCGGTCTCGCGATCGACTCGAACGCGCCACGGTATGTGAAGGTCGATCCGCCGAAGAACCAGGGTGCGCGCGGCTTCCGCGTGTATCTCGGCACGATCCCCGACTACAGCCAGGGTGATGTGAAAGGCGTGAAACTCAGCGGCGTGGCCGACAAGGGGCCCGCCGGTGTCGCTGGGGTGAAGGGTGGCGACGTCATCACCGGTCTCGGCGACAAGAAGATCCTCAACATCTACGACTACACCGAGGCGATGGCGGACCTGAAGGTCGGCGAAGAGACGACGATCACGGTGAAGCGGGGCGAGGAGGAGATGACGCTGAAGCTGACGCCGGCCTCGCGGGATTGATCCGAGGGGTTCGGCAAACATGATCGGTTTCCTGCGTCCCTTCGGACCCGAATCGGTCGTTTTTTGCTGGAAATTCTAGGCTTGCGCAGGGTCCCTGGTTGCTGCTAAGGTCGGGATTCGGGTCCGCGAAAGGCGCAACTCACTCGGATTCTGGTTTTTAACGTGTCAAATTCCCTCCAGAGCGCGGTTTTGCCGCGAATGCTTTTCCCGTGTCTCGTCGCGGTCGCGCTTCATGCTGCGAGCGTGCCTCGAGTGATGGCCGATGGGAACGGCGTGCCCGGGGGCGTCGCGGGAATGGCTGCGGCGGAGGCTCAGAAGCGTCAGGGCCAGGTCGAGGCGGCGCAGACCCTCTTCACCGCGGGTTCGAAGGCTTATGCCGACCAGTCCTACGCGGAAGCGATGGATTATTTCAAGGCCGCCTTCGAGACGGTCCCGGACGTGCCAGCGGTGGCGGAGCAGCGTCGGATTTTCTTCAAGCGCTATCAGGCGGCCTCGCTTCGGCACGCTGAGATCCTCGCCGCCGAGGCCAAGTGGGCCGAGAGCGAAAAGACGCTGGCCGATGTCGTGGCTCTCGCCGAATCCCGCCGCGTGCCGGCCGGGGAGATCGATCCGGCGTTGCGGAAGATGTTGAAGGATCTCGAAGGGCGGGACGACCGCTACAATTTCGCGTTATCGCCGCGGCATCTGCGCGACATCAATCAGGTCGAGGCCAAACTCATTCTCGCCAAAGGGTATCTTGAATTGGGCGACTACGACCGCGCCGAGCGCTCCTACCACGAGGTTCTCAACGTGGACCGCTTCAGCACCGCGGCCCGCCGGGGGCTCGAGGAAGTGGAGCGTTTCCGGATGAATTATTATGACGCCGCCTACGATCACACCCGGTCGAAGCGGCTCGCGGAAGTCGCCGCGGGATGGGAGTCGCCGGTGTCGCCCGTCCTCGGCAGCGAAGAGGTGACCCTGAATGGCGATGGAGTGGTGATGGGGGGCAACGCCGTGCTGGATCAGAAGTTGAAGGAAATCATCATCCCCACCCTCGAATTCAGTGATTCGCGCCTTGCGGAAGTGATTGAGTTCCTCGGATTGAAAGCGCAGGAGCTGGATACGCTTGAGACCGATCCCACCAAACGCGGGGTGAACTTTGTGATCGATTCGGGAGCTCCCGGCGGGGAGGATCCCGGGCAACGGACCCTCTCGGTGCGCCTCGCCAACGTCCCGCTGGGCGTCGCTCTCAAATACGCGGTGCAGCAGGTGGGGATGACCTACCGCACCGACAACTTCGCCGTTCGCATCATACCACCTTCGAGCGCGGCCGATGGCACGCTGCAGGTGCGTCGTTGGGTCGTGCCTCCGGGCTTTCTCTCCGGAGCCGGCGCTGATGCGGCGGCAGGCGCGGCCGCTCCCGATGATCCCTTCGCGAATCCGGCGCCCGAGGGCGGAGCCACTCTCGTGAAGCGCATCAGCGCACAGGAATTTCTCACGTCCCGCGGGGTTCAATTCGGGGCAGGCGCGAACGCAAACTACGTGGCGGCGACGAACTCGCTCATCGTGAAGAACACGGACGAGCAGCTACAGGTCGTCGAAGAGATCGTGCAGTCGGCCAAGGACTCGGGAGCCAAGAACGTCGAGATCCACGTGCGGATGGTTTCGGTCGAGGCCAATCAACTGAAACAGCTCGGTCTCGATTTCCTGCTGGGGGCGGGCAACATCGACAGCTCGGCGAGGGCCTTTTTTGCGGGCGGCACGACCGGAAACACCAATGTGCCGGTGAGCGGCGCGGATTTTCCCTTCGTGGGACCCGGAGGTCCCGTGGGCACCTTCCCGGTCAGCAGTGGTCTGCGCATGGGGGATCTCAATTCCGGCCAGAGCATCGACGATGTCATCAACCGGGGATCTCCCGATCCGGTCGGGGCCAAGATACCGGGAATCTTCTCCGTGGCCGGCGTTTTCACCGATCCTCAGTTCCAGATGGTGCTCCGGGCCTTGAGCCAGATGAAGGGATCCGACATGCTCAGCGACGCCCACGTCGTGACGCGCCCGGGCCAGCTCGCCAAGATCGAGCAGGTGCGGGAATTCATTTATCCCACCGAGTACGATCCGCCGGAGATTCCGAACAGCTTCGGGGTGGTGCAAATCGGCAATACCCAGATCACCTTCCTGGACCAGGATCCCATCTTCCCCGCCACTCCCGCCACTCCGACCGCCTTTGAGACTCGTCGTCTCGGCAAGTCGATCGAGGTCGAGCCAACCGTCGCCTCGGACAACAAGACGATCAGCTTGAACGTCTTGATGGACTTCACGGATTTCTCCGGCTTTATCAACTACGGCACCCCCATCACGAACAGCGCCTTCCTCATCAACGGCCAGCCCTCGGTGGTGACCCCGAATGAAATCCTCATGCCGGTCTTCGATGCCATCAAGGAAACAACAAGTGTCACGATCTGGGATGGACAGACCGTGGCGATCGGCGGTTTCCATGGTGAGTCGATCACCGCGGTCGAAGACAAGATTCCCTACCTGGGCGATCTCCCCGTGCTGGGGCGTGCCTTCAAATCGGAAGGGACGCAGTCGACCAAACGGGCTCTGACGATTTTCGTGACGGTGCGCCTCGTCGATCCGGGGGGCAATCCCATCAACGCACCGGTCGAGGAGGAGACCCCCGAACTGATGACGCGTCGGGACACCCTGACTCCCCCGGTCTTCGCACCGGGGCCGCCGCCGGTCTATCCGGCGAAGTGACCGTCAAAAGCGCGGGCGACGCACCTGTTGCGTAGGGATGCGCGGATCTTGTGCCCCGGGCGCGAATACGACTCCCGTCGCGCGTGTTGCGCCATAAGAAAATGACACCGAAGCGTTTTTCCTAATCTCGGTCGTTGCGCCATAATTCATGACACCAGACGAAACAGGCTTGAGTGCCCGCTCTCGTCCGGCAGCAGCGTAGGCGCAGGGAGCGTAGCGACCG
>JAEUHI010000043.1 GCA_016795385.1 Verrucomicrobiales bacterium
ACCGCATCACCAACGCCAGGATCGAATCCTTCAACAGCACCGTGAGCCGCATCATCTTCAAGGCCCGCGGCATCCGCTCCCTCGAATACCTCTACCTCAAACTCAGGCAGGAATCACTCCTGCACATCTGAAAGAGAGCCACTCGTAAAAGGACCAAGAAGAAGACGCGTCTCCTCATTCTGATTCAAGGCACTTTTAGCACGGACTTCAGGAAGGGCGTTGGAGTGGGGAGTGAATTCGCCGACAAACTTCGGAGCCAACTGCATGAGTATTACATCCCGCATCACGGAGACCCGTATTTCTTCGTATGGTCTGGTGATAACTCAAACGACGCTCGAATCAAGGCTGCCACAAACCTGCTTGGTTTGATGCGGAAGGCAGAATCGGATCCAGCGATCTCCGATTACTCGATCATTGGCCACTCACATGGTGGCACTGTCATTTGGCTGGCATTACTACTCAGCCATGCCAACGAAGGAGTACGCTTGTCCAAGCTTTACCGCTGGTTGACCGTGGGAACGCCTTTTTTCTGGCACAACGAGATGAAATTGAATGAACAGGTCGCAACAAATGCCTGCCGAGCGGATTACGAAGCCCATTGGCGCGGTTTTTGCCACGAAGAAGACGAAGCCCTGGCATTGCTACGGGCAGCATGTAAAACGCTATCCGATTCCTCATCACAATGGAACGTGGCGTTCAACTCATTGGTGGTTTCCGGAATCTCCAGATGGCTGTTCAATCACTTTATATCCGGAGTTGTTTTTGGCGCCCGCGGAGTAAAGAAGGTTTCCGAGATTCCCATCGGGTTCGATAGAAGGATCATTAGCGAAGGGAAAACCTACAAAAATCTGAAGAAGAAGAGCATCGACGAATTCCGAATCTGTGCGCCAAATGATTTTAAGGAATTTCGGGAATTCCTGGCAGAACGACCGGGCTCCACGATGCCGGAAGGAAAAACGGTCGATTGCCTCATTCATTGCCTGTACTTCGGGTCGCATGAACTCAGGAGCAGCATCATTCGGCGCTTGAAGCCTCCGATCTCACCCGATTCAATTCCCTAATGCGGAAGGCCGCAACCATTCTGGCCGCGCATTCCTCCGCGCATGCGTGAGGCGAGGGCGGAGGCGGTCCGTGGTAGGATCCCGGCCTCTTGATGCGCCTTTTCCCGCTGATTTGCTCCGTGCTCTTGTTTTCCCTCTTCGGACCGGGGAAAGCCTCGGATCATTGGGCCTTCCAGACGCCCGTTCGCGTCGAAGTCCCGGAGGGGAAACATCCCGTCGATTTTTTCATCGACGCCCGACTCTCAGACGCCGGGATCGAACCGCTCCCGCCCGCCGACCCGGCGACGCTCCTGCGACGGCTCTCGCTCGATCTCACCGGATTGCCTCCAACTCCTGCCGAGCTCGCCGCGTTCGAAACCTCCGCAATCCGCAACCGGGGTGCCGGCCCAGCCCAATCCGCAATCCGCAATCAGATCGACATGCTCCTCGACTCGCCTCACTTCGCGGAGCGCTGGGCGCGCCATTGGCTCGATCTCGCCCGCTACGCCGACAGCGACGGTTACCTCGGCGACACCGAGCGGGCCTGGGCGTGGCGCTACCGCGACTGGGTCATCGACGCGATCGACCGTGACCTGCCCTACGACCAGTTCAGCATCTCGCAGATCGCGGGCGATCTGCTCCCGGACGCCTCGGAGGCGGATCGCATCGCCGCGGGCTTCCATCGCAACGCCCTTCTCAACACCGAGGCCGGGGTCGACAAGGAACTCGCGCGCACCAAGCAGGTCGTCGATCGCGTCAACGCCGTGGCCACCACCTGGCTCGGGCTGACCCTCGCCTGCGCCGAATGCCACAACCACAAGCACGATCCGCTGAAGCAGGACGAGTTTTTCAAGGTCTACGCCTTCTTCAACAATCTCGACGATGAGGATCCGTCGCTCCCGCTGCCCGGCGAAACGGAGCGTTACCAGACCAGTCTCGCCGCGTGGGAGAAAGAGACCGCCGCGCTGGAGGCGAAGCTCGCGGAGGAGGCGGAAAGCTTGACGAAACGACAAGAAAAGTGGGAGGCGGGCCTCGGGGAGTTGCCGGCTTCGCCCTGGGCCGTGCTCCATCCGGCCAAAGCCGAATCCGGCGCGGGCGATACGATGACGATCGGAATGGACGGTGGCATTCTCGCCAAGGCGAAGAAGACCGATCCCGACACGGTCACCTACACGCTTGAGTTTCCTGCGCCGGAAGTGGTTGGCTCCATTCGCATCGAGGCGCTCGGTTCACCCGGTGATGGCCGCGAGGCCGGAGTCACCGCCGGGCGGGGCAAAGAGGGTTCGTTCGTCCTCTCGACCCTGTCGGCTCAAGTGCGCGGTGCGGACGGAAAGCTGCGGTCGCTGGCTTTCTCCGACACCCGTGATCCGCTCTGGAAGGTCGAAACGGAAACGAGAAGGCGGCACGCGCAAAGCTTTCCGCTGAAGGAAGCGGCATCGTTGGCGAAAGGCGAAACGCTCGTCCTGACCCTGCGCCACAAGGCCGGCAGCGCGACGACGCTGCGACGCTTCCGCGTCTCCGCAGCGGTGGAGACGGGCGCGGTGGCGACCGACCTACCTGATGAGGTGATCGCCGCCCTACAAATCGCTCCTGACAAACGCACCACCACGCAACGCGAGGTGATCTCGAACCATTACCGCAGCCTCGATGGAGTTTGGATGGCAAAGCGTCTCGAACTCGACCATCAACTCGCGAAGATCCCATCCAAACCCGCCGGCAAGATCCAGACGGTGAAAGAGCGCAGCGCGGAACGCCACGATGATTATGTCCACGTCCGCGGCGACTACATGCGGCGCGGCGAGGTCGTCGCGCCCGGGGTGCCCGCGGTCCTGCATCCCCTGAAAGCCCGGCGGGCGGAGGGCGGGGCCGACCGGATCGACTTCGCGCATTGGCTTTTCGACGAGGCGAATCCCCTCACCGCCCGTGTCGCCGTGAACCAGATCTGGCAGCACCTCTTCGGGGTCGGACTCGTCGCGACGCCCGATGATTTCGGCACCGAGGGCGCCGCGCCGACCCATCCCGAACTGCTCGACTGGCTCGCCTCCGAATACCGGCGCCTCGGTTGGAGCCGCAAGGCGCTGATCCGGCTCATCGTCAGCTCGCAGGCCTACCAGCGGTCCTCGGCGATCCCCGACCAGCCGCCGGTCGATGCGACGGACAACACCCTGCTCTGGCGGCAGAACCGCTATCGCGTCGAGGCCGAGACGGTGCGCGATCTCCACCTCGCCGCGAGCGGCCTGCTTTCGCGAAAGATCGGCGGCAAGCCGGTGCGTCCGCCTTTGCCAGGTTTCGTCACCGAGGTGGGACGCAGCGTCGCCTGGCCCGTCAGCGAGGGCGAGGACCGCTACCGGCGCGGCCTCTACATCTTCCTGAAACGGACGATCATGTATCCCTCGCTGATCGCCTTCGACGCGCCCGACACCTCGGTGGCGTGCAGCCGCCGTGACCGCACCCAGAGTCCGATGCAGGCGCTCACCTTGCTGAACGATCCGGTCTTCTTCGAGTGTGCCGAGGCCCTCGGGAAGAGCCTGACAAAACAACCCGACATCGCCCCTGACACGCTCATCGACGAACTCTTCCACCGCTGCCTTGGCCGCGACCCCGAGCCGGCCGAGCGCGACGCCCTGCGCTCGGCCCACGCCGATTTCCTCGCCGCGGGCGATCCGGAGCGCGCCTGGACCGCGACGGCGCGCGTCGTCCTGAACCTCGACGAATTCATCACCCGCGAATGAGTCCCGAGTCCCCGCTCTTTTCCCCGCATCCCCGCAGCCGGCGCGAATTTTTCACCTCGGGCGCGAGCGGACTCGGCGCCCTCGCCCTCGCCTCGATGCTGCGCGACGACGGGCTCCTCGCCGCGGAGTCGCAGACGGGATTCAAGGCTCCTCACTTCGCGCCGAAAGCGAAGAACTGCATCTACTTCTTCATGGAGGGCGGTCCCAGCCAGATGGACCTCTTCGATCCGAAGCCGAAGCTGAACGAACTCGACGGCCAGCCGCTTCCTCCCTCCGTCCTCGAGAAGGCCCAGTTCGCCTTCATCAAAAAGGAGGAGGCCCGCCTCATGGGCAGTCCGCGCACCTTCAAAAAATACGGTCAGTGCGGGATGGATCTCTCCGACCTTCTGCCGCACCTCTCGACCTGCGTCGACGACATCGCCTTCGTCCGCTCGATGTATTGCGACCAGTTCAACCACCTGCCCGGCCAATTGTTGATGCTGACCGGTTCTCCCCTGCGCGGATGGCCGACGCTGGGATCGTGGCTGAACTACGGACTCGGGAGCGACTCGCGCGACCTCCCCGGGTACGTCGTCCTCACCACCCTCGGGCGCGGCCTCCCTGGCGGCGCGGCGAGCTGGTCGAGTGGTTTCCTTCCCTCGAACTACGGCGGCGCGCTCTTCCGCAGCCAGGGCAGCCCGGTGCTGAATCTCGAAACGCCCGACCGCATTTCCCCGGCCATGCAGCGCCGCAGCATCGAGGTGATCAACGACCTCAACCGCATCCGGCAAGAGCGCACCGGACACGAGGAGATCGCCGCCCGCATCCGCAACTACGAGCTCGCCTTCCGCATGCAGTCGGCCGCGCCGGAGTTGATCGATTTGTCAGGAGAATCGAAAGCCACCCTCGAGGCCTACGGAGTCGATCGCAGTGAGCGCGACAGCAGCGACAAGACGGGTTTCCAGAGTTCCTTCGCGCGCAACTGCCTCCTCGCCCGTCGCCTCGTCGAGCGCGGGACTCGCTTTGTCACGCTCTTCCTCTCGACCTGGGACCAGCACAGCAATCTCGACAAGGAACTCGCCACAAACACGCGGATCTCCGACCAACCCGTCGCGGCCCTGCTCAAGGATCTGAAGGAGCGCGGGCTCCTCGACGAGACCCTCGTGGTCTGGGGCGGCGAATTCGGGCGCACGCCTCTCGGGGAAAACCGCCCCGGCTTCAAGACCGTGACCGGCCGCGACCACCATCCCCATTCCTTCAGTCTCTGGATGGCGGGCGGCGGGATCCAGGGCGGACAGGTCATTGGCCAAACCGACGAGGTCGGCTGGGGCGTTGTCGAGGATCCCATCCACGTGCACGACCTCCACGCGACGATCCTGCATCTCTTCGGCTTCGACCACAAACACCTCACTTATCGCTTCCAGGGCCGCGATTTCCGGATCACCGACGTGCACGGCGAGGTGGTAAAGAAGCTGATGGGGTGAAGTGACTTCATTTCTCCATTGCCTGATTCCCATTTACCTCGCTGGCGATGTCTGTTACAAAGCGCCATGCCCGCTTCATCGATCGCTGCAATCCTCATTCGACTCTATGCCCTGAATATCGCGGTCCAGGGGCTTGTGCAGACGGTAGGTAATTGCACTCAATTGGGGAGCTACGGCCCCCAATGGGCCTTCGCTTTCTTGCCTGGCGTCGCGAGCTTAATCGTCGGAGTGATCATGTGGATCCTCGCTCCGCCCTTCTCGCGCTTCCTCTCCGCCCGTCACGATGAGAAAATCCAGCTCAGTGGCATCTCCGAAACGCAGCTCTACTCCGCAGTCTTCCTTGGCGTGGGTCTCTGGTTCGCCCTCAACTCCTTCGCCGACGTGTTCAACTGGCTGCACTACTTCGCCGTGAACCGATCGCAGCCAGACATCGACGGCGAGGCTCAACAGGCAAGTCTCTATGATTTTTGGCATCAGCTCCTCACCTTCGGGGCAGGACTGCTACTCGTCTTCACATGCCGGATCTGGGCATCGAAATTAACCCGGGCAGGAGTGACGCGGGATGATCAGTTGAAATTCCCTCAGCAAAACGCATCGCAGATGACGGATCGACCCGGCAGCTAAGCGTGGCCTTCAACTCTCCCCTGTCCCGATCTCCGCGCGACGCACCTCGATACTCGCAGATATCCTTTTCATTGCCGCCTTCACACCGCGCACGACGGCTTGATCGAGGATGCGGCGGATCCCGAGTTTCTCGGAGACATGGATGAGGTCGTGGCGGTGCCGGGGTAGCAAGTGCACGAGGGCCGCGGCCTTTTCCGACCCGCCCCGGTCTTCGCGAATGGAGGGAAAGATCACCCCCTTCTCAAGATCGAGCCGATCCGGGTCGGGCAGTGCGACGCGACGCGCGGGGCCGAGGAGGAGGAAGCGGCTGGAAAACATGACCACTCCGTCCTCCTGCCCGAGTTGACCAAACGAGAGGGCC
This sequence comes from Verrucomicrobiales bacterium, assembly GCA_016795385.1. Lineage (GTDB taxonomy): Bacteria > Verrucomicrobiota > Verrucomicrobiia > Verrucomicrobiales > DEV007 > Arctic95D-9. The sequence continues at coordinate 6,221 of JAEUHI010000043.1, forward strand.
GCGAGACCTCCGACCCGCCGGGCGAGGAACCCCCGCGTTTTGTCATGGCGATCCGACTGCCGCACAAGCGAGCGGAGCAGGTCCGCTGACATCACCGATCCGAAGACACAAAACCGAAAAGTCCGCGGCGCGAACCAAAGGGCCAGGAGAATGAGGACTCCGCACAAGATCGCCGCCAACACGGGAGCCACGGCCGAAAGCAGCGTGAGAAATGCGAGAAAGAGCAATCGGGAAATCTTCAAGAAAAGGTCGAGCAATCCAAAAGGTGAAAAGAGGAGCAACACATTCAGGGCATGACTGCTCAACCACACCGCGAAAAAGGCGATGAGTGAGAGTGGCACCAGGATCACCAACAAGAGTGTCGGCGACTGCGCCAGGACGGGATCGATCGCCGCAAAGCCAGCCGATGAGAAACCCGTCACCGAGGCCGTGGGATCGCCCTTGGCAAAGACCTTGGTGATTTCGTGATCGAGAAACGGAATCAAGGCAGCGCTCGCCACGACGGCGCTGATCTTGTCCTCGAAGAGCTCGATGACATCGAGAGGTTTCTTCAGGATCGTGGGCATCCCGGCGCCGAATACGTCCTTCAACATGACAAGCCCCAGGATGGTGAATCCGATACCCCAGGCCACGGGATGGCAGAACCAGGGAAGGTCGGCGCGTTCCGCCTCCGCGGTCGTGAAGTATTCCCAGGCACCCACGCCGCTGACTCCCAGCAAAGGCGAAATCGCGACTCCGGTGAGCTGGCTGACGCCCTCGGCAAGAGCGACACCGGGGAGCCGCGCGTCCGACCGGGACACCGGGACCTCGGGCGGAGGGGGCGGAACGTCGGCACGGGCCACCGCGGCAGCGATCACCAGCATGGCGAACACGACGAGAGGCCAAGGCAGGATCGTGAGGCGATTCATGATTTGTCAGGAAAAAGGGTGGTTTGTCAGGATCCGTCGCGTTTCAATCTTCGAGTGGCTCGATGGCTACGGAATGAAAGAGAGTCGGACTTTCATAGGTCCCCAGCCCGAGCCAGGTCGAGTCCTTCGCGAGAGAGTCCCAGCTCCAGGGATAGGTGACACCCAACTCGCGTCCCCGGATCTCCACTTCCTGGAGCAAGCGTCCCTCGACGGAGAGGCGCAACCGATCCGGCCGGATTTCCACCTCCATCTCGTAACGGCGGCTGTTTTCCATGAGGAAGACGGGCGGCTCGGGCAGGGTGCGCAGGTCGAGGCCATCAAGGGTCTGGAACCCCGCGAAGGATTGATCCCAGGCCGAAAGCTCCGCCGTGCCGACTCCGCGGGCCGTGCGGAAAAAGAGAGCCACCGAGTGAATCCCCTCGAGGCGGGTGAAGGCGATCTTCACCCGGCAACCTTCGGGCGGGAGGGAAGTCAGCAACTGCACGATCGAGATGCCCGAATCCGAGCGCAGCCCGCCGGACTCGTCCTTCCACACGCCGCTGAGCGGGCGGAAATCGAGGCGTCCGGCCCAGTCCGCCGGCGCGAACAGCCCCGGCCGGAGTTCCACGAGGGGGGTATCAACCTTCCGTGATTCACCAGCCGCAGGAGGGATTGGCTGATCGGACTGCCGGTTTTCAGCGCCGGTCTCTTTGATCAGTTCCACTCCGGTGTCGGCGACGGATTCATCTCCGGAAGAGAGCAACGAAGCACCCGCCCATGACAAGAGGGCCAGCATCAGCACCGCGCCCAAGACCAGGGGAACCCGGGTCTTTCCACAGCGGTCCAGCCGCGACAAAAATTCAGCGCTCGATGCGAGGCGCTTTTCCCGCCGGGTATGGAGTGCCTGAAGCACGAGCGCTTCACATCCGGACGGCAGATTCCTCCTCACTTTGCCCGGTGCCTCGAAATGCCCGTGGGGGCGCACGCCCGTCAACATTTCGTAGAAGATCACGCCGAGTGAATACACGTCCGCCCGGGCATCAACCTCTTTGCCCTCCACCTGTTCCGGCGCCATGTAGCCAAGCGTGCCCATCGAGGTGCCGGTGAGAGTGAGCCGCTGTGACTCAGGACCCAGCGGCAGCGCGAGCCCGAAATCGGTGACTTTCACCGAGCCATCGACCGCGATGAGAACGTTCTCCGGTTTCAGGTCGCGGTGGACGATCCCAGCGGCATGGGCGGCGGCCAGACTCGACGCGATCTGACGCACGACCGCGAGCACCACGCCGAGATCGCGCACGGGTTTGCCCGAGGTCAGCCATTTTTCCCGCAGGGTGCCGGAGGCGACCCATTCCATCACGATCGCCGCCCCCCCGTCGGCGAGCCTGACAAAATCATAAACGGCCACGATGTGCGGATGGGAGATACGGGCCATCGATCTCGCCTCGCGTTCGAGGCGATCGAGCCACTGGCTCGCGGCGGATCCTCCGGCATGCAACACCTTCACCGCCACGAGGCGATCCAGGCTGATCTGTCGCGCCAGCCAGACCCGGCCCATGCCGCCGCGACCGAGGAGGCGGAGGATCTCGTAGCCCGGCACTTCGGGGATCTCCTCGACACCCGCCGATTCCGCGTCGAACCCGAGCGCCTCCGCCATGAGCCGGCGCGCGTCGAGCCCGTCCAGCGCCGAGCGCGGGCGTTTGGGTGTTTCGTCAGGATGTCCGGTCTCGTTCACAGCAATCGGATGAGATGGCGCAGTTCCTCGTCGACATCGGTGTCGTCGGCATGGGTGTCGCGGACCTCTTCGCGCAGAGTGGCTCCGAAACGGGCGCGCAGCCGATGCACCGCCACTTTCACGGTGTCGGGCTTCATCCCGAGCGCCGCGCCGAGCGATTCGTAGTCGCCGGACTTGGCGTCGGTGGTGAGAAACGGGCGCAAGGCATCGAAGTCGGCGACCTTGCCCTTGGTCTCAAACTCGCCGCGGAGCCGCTCGCAGGTGCGCTCCAGCAAGGTGAGCGCCCACTGCCGGTCGTAGGCTTCCTCCGGTGAAGTTCCGGGCGATTCCCCGGCCGCCGCATACCAGCGCTCCGCCTCGATCAGGTCGAGCGAGACCACGGCGCCGCCACCGCGTTTTCCGGCGAAGGCTTTGTCATGCTCGTCCCGGGCATAGCGCCTGAAGGCGGTGAGCAGAAAGGTGCGCAACTTTCCGCGACCGGAATCAGCGCGTGAGAAAAGCTCGTCGATCACCGCTTTCGCGAGAAAACCCTGCACAAGATCCTCCGCATCGGTCGGCGAGTGACCCGCCCTCCTCGCGAAGGTATAGAGCGGCAGCCAGTAAGCCTGGCAAAGTTCGGCAAGGGCCTGTTCCGCATTCGCGTTGCCGCGGGCCGATTGGAGGACGATACTCCACTTCGTCGCGGGAAAGGGCGCGTTGGAAGCGGGGGCGGCCATGGTATGCTTCTGCAAAAAAATCTCCGCCCACTGTAACCCGCCTTGGCGATTTCCCAAGAAAAGAGCATGAAACTTCCCCTTCCCGCTCTGCTCCTCGTGTTTTTGCTGACGCTGACACCTTCGGTCATCCGTGCCCAGGTCACCACGACCGGCTTTCTCAACCAGGCCCGTCCCGAAGCCCCCGGCACCCTGCTCAGCGCGCCATGGCAGAACGGATCGCAGAACCTCGGCCGCACCACCACACTCAGTTACGTGAACGGCTGGCTCATCGTCGGGGGCGAATCGCCGGGCTCCGCGCCGGGCTCGGACCTGATCAAGCGCGTCTACGACATCTCGAATCCCACGAACCCGGTGCGGCGGCATCCCTCGGATTTCGGGCTGGTCTATCCGAACAATCTCTGGATCCAGAACGACGACGGATGGAACGCCCACGGCACCGCCCAGAGCGGTCCCTACACCCTGCCGGGCGTGATGCGCGTCCAAACCTTCGGCGGCCCGGTGGAACTCGGCGGCACCAACGGGATCCCGATGCTTTCCGGCATGCCGCTGCTCTACAACCGCTCGAGCCAGGCCGGTCCCTGGTCGGCGACGCTGCTTTGGTACAGCAACACCCTTCCCGCCTCGGGTCTGATGGAAATCAGGCGGCCCCGTGTCGTCGGAGGGATGGTCAATGCGCCCGGCGATCTTCTCGCCAGTTGGAACCATGTCGGCGATTTCGGTGGCGGCGACTGGCACCCGATGTTCTTCGGCGACCTCCTCATCTACGCCCGCAGCGGCCTCGCGGCGAACGATGGGGTCGTCGTCTACCGGCTCAGCTACACGAATTTCGAGGACGGCAATCCCGCGAACGATCAGGTCGGCGTGCAGTATGTCGGCTCGCTCGAGGGCGGCTTCCAGGGCTACTGGCCGAATCTCTTCAGCGACGGCACCGGTCTCTACGTGATCGGATCGGCCACCGACATCCTCACCTCGGCCAACATCACGAACGCCGCCGATCCCGCGACCTCGTCGGAGAATCCCGTCGTCGCCGGTCCCACCCTGACGATCCCGGGGTTCACGAACGCCTCCTACCCGGTCTACCAGGACCGCTTCGCCTTCATCCACAACCGCAAGATCGACATGACCGAATTCCTCGCGGACGCGGGCATGAACTCGATCGCCCTGACCCTGAACGAAGCCGCCACCGGCGTCGACACCACCCAGATGTCCCTGCCGCTCGGGAATCTCTGGATCACGGGCGGCTATCCGAACGGCGGCGTCAACGCGCAGAATCCCTGGGGCGTGCGCTCGCAGGGCATGGCCGTGTGGGTGCACCAGCAGGACTCCGATGAGACGGCTCCGGCGGTGTCCTATCACATCCCCCAAAACGGCCGTGCGAACTACCCGCGTTTCGCTCCGCTCAGCTTCCTCCTCCACGAACATCCGCGGCACGGCGGCCTGCGCAACGGCATCGACTTCGCGGTGCGCCCGGTCGGTCCCGATGGCACCAGCCTCGGAGCGGCGGTGCCGGGTTACCTCATCCACGATTTCTCGGGCGTCGTCACCTTCACACCGCAGGGCGGGCTCGCCGCCAACACGACCTACCAGGTCGATTTCTTCTCCGACGACTCGAATCCGGCGAATCCGATCGGCTTTTTCGACGCGGCCGGGAATGTCATCGAGCCCTACACCTTCCGCTTCTCCACCGGTGGCGGAGTCGCGGCCTCGCCCGCGCCGGTCTTCTCCGCGCTCACCGCGAGCGATTACCAGCCCGCCCCCGGCGAAAGCCTCACCGTCACCGCAACGGCCACGCCGGGAACCCCGGGCGGGTCGCTGCAATATCGTTTCAACTTCACCGGCACCTGGTCGGCCTGGGGCGCGGCGGCTTCGGCGAATCATTCCTACAACGAAACCGGCCGCCAGCGCGTCCTCGTGCAGGTGCGCGAAGGCAACGGCGCGCCCATCACCCGGCCGCTCAATCTCCTCGTCACGAACGTCCCCGCCGGTCCGCAACCGACCCGCAGTTCGACGATCACTTCCGGAAACGACGGTCCCGCCGGTCATCGCGTCTGGGTCGTGAATCCGGACGCCGACACCGTGACCGTCTTCGACGCGCTGACGAATGAAGTGGACGCCGAACTCGCCGTCGGCGACGACCCCCGCTCGATCGCCCGCGACGCGAACGGCCGCTATTGGGTGACGTGTCAGGGCAGCGACGAGATCCGCGTCTTCAACGCCGACACCACCCCGCACGCCACCGTCACGGTGCCCTACGGATCGGCACCCTTCGGCATCGCGCCCTCGCCCGATGGCGAGTTCCTTTTCGTCACCCTCTACGGATCGGGCCGGCTCCATCGCTACACCGCCGACACCCCGGCGACGGCACCGACGGTGCGCACGACCTTTCCGACGCCCCGCGCCATCGCCGTCAGCGGCGACGGTGAACGCGTCCTCGTGACCCGTTTCCTCTCGCCCGACCTGGAGGCCGAGATCGGCGAATTCGACGGCAACTCGCCCGCGCTCGACGCGGTCCGCACCTTCCGCCTTTCCTCCTCGAACACGATCGACCTCGGCGACCGCGCCTCCGGCGTGCCGAACTACCTCGCCGGCATCGCCATTTCCCCCGACGGCACCCGCGCCGCCGTCGTCTCGAAGCAGGACAACATCCAGCGCGGCGAACTCTTTGGCGTCAACGACCTCACCTTCGAGACCACGGTGCGCGCCGTCGTTTCCTTCCTCGATCTCCAGGCGAACGCCGAGATCCGGCATTCGCGACGCGACTTCGACAACTCCGACAGTCCCAGCGCCGTCAGCTACACGCCCCTCGGCGACACCCTCCTCGTCACCCTGCAGGGGAACAACCGCGTCGTCGGCTTCGACGCCCTCTCCCTCGCGCCCGTCACCGGGCCGAACACCGTCGGCGCCACCCTCGTCTCGCCTGTTGTGAAAACCCTCGACGCCAACACCGGAGCCGCGCCGCAGGGACTCCTCGTTGATCCGGTGAGCGGACGGCTCTTCGTGCAGAACTTCCTCGGACGCAGTGTCACCGTCCTCGACGCGGGACCACTCCTGACCATGAACCAGGGATCGCTCCCTAACATGACCACCGTCGACACGGTCGCGAACGAGCCGCTGCCTCTCAACGTCTTCCTCGGAAAGCAGATCTTCTACCACGCCGCCGATCCGCGCATGAGCGCCGACAGCTACATCAGTTGCGCCTCGTGCCACGTCGACGGTGGCCACGACGGGCGCGTCTGGGACTTCACCGGTCGCGGCGAGGGTCTCCGCCGCACCATCGACCTCCGCGGCCGCGGCGGCATGGCCCACGGGAACGTGCACTGGTCGGCCAATTTCGACGAGATCCAGGATTTCGAGCACGACATCCGCGGGCCCTTTGGCGGCACCGGATTCCTCCCACTGAACCCGGTTGCCTTCGCGACCCAACACGGTTCACCCGCCTCGACGAAGGCCGGACTGAGCGCCGATCTCGACGCGCTCGCCGCTTATGTGGCTTCGTTGGGAAATGCGGAGGTGCCGCGCAGTCCCCATCGCAACACCGATGGCTCGCTCACCGCGGCGGCCCTGCGGGGACGTGATCTCTTCGTCGCTCAGAACTGCGTCTCCTGCCACAGCGGAGACGACTTCACCGACTCGAACGGAACCCCGACCCTGCACAGCGTCGGCACCCTTTCCGCGCTCAGCGGGGAGCGCCTCGGCCAGCCGCTCGCCGGCATCGACACGCCGACCTTGATCGGACTCCACGCCGCGCGCCGTTATCTGCACCACGGGCTCGGCGCGACCCTGAACGAGGTCTTCTCACAGGCCGGCGGCGTCTGGCTGCCGGCGGCGAACGCCCAATTCCTCGGGGGCGCGGCGGTCGGGACCGGCACTGACAATCCCGCGGAAGGCGGGGGCGGTTTCACCCGCGGGGTCTTCGGCGGTCAGCTCGTCGGCATCACCGGCGCGGCCGGGAACGGGGTGCGGTTCAACAACGTCGATGGCGGCACCGGAGGCACCGCGTTGATCACGCTTCGCTACGTGCGGCAATACAGCGGTAATACCGCGACCTTCCGCGTCAACGGAGTCAATCAATCCTTCCCCATCCTGATCCAAGAGCCGGACAACAACTGGATGGTGAGCGGTTGGCGCTGGGCGAGCTTCGAGGTGCCGCTCAATGCCGGTGCCACGAACACCATCGAGGTGCTGCGCGAGTCGGCCGATCTGCTCGTCAACGGCATCCTCGTCGCCAATGCCAATGTCCTCGCCGCGGCGGCCCCACACCGGGTCGTCACGACCCTTTCCTCCGGCGACCGCGACGATCTCCTCGCCTACCTCCGCCAACTCGACGGCAGTCCCGGCGAGGCGCCCGCGGCACAGAATCCGGCGAATCCCAGCGTCACGATCACGACCCTGCCGGGATTCACGCCGCCGCTCACGGAGGACTTCATCGATTTCGACATCGTCTTCTCCGCGCCCGTCACCGGTCTCGTCGCGGGCGACTTCATCCTCGGTGGCACGGCCTTGCCAACGACCGCGCAACTCACGACCCTGACCGCGGGCACCCATTACCGGCTGCGGGTGGGCGGCTTCACCGGGGCCGGATCGATCACCCTGCAACTGCCCGCCGGAGCGGTCGACGGGCTCGCCGGAGGCAGCGTGAACAACGCCTCCCTCGTCGCCCAGGTCGATTACGCGCCCGTCGTGCCGGACGACCTCGCCCCGCTCTCCGACGAGTTCGACAATCCTGACACCATCACCCACTGGCTCCGCAACGAGACCGTCGAGGGATGGGGCGGCAGCAAGCTCGAGCAATACGACATCGACACGACCAGCCCCGGGCACATGCGCCTGATGCCCTACTCGAGTTCTTGGTACGAGGACTTCACCGGAGCCTACACCTACAAGGAAGTCACCGGCGACTTTGTCCTCACGACCCGCCTCGATGTCACCAACCGCGCCGGAACGGGAAGGCCCAACTCCGACTTCAGCCTCGCCGGACTGATGGTGCGCGCCCCGCGTGGTCTCACCAACGCAGCGCCCTCGCCAGATCCCGGGCCGGGCACCTTCCTGCCTTGGCCGCCGCCGGCCCAGGGGCAGCCGAATCATTACACGACCCCCTGGCAGCCCGACACGGAGAACTACATCTTCCTCTCCTTCGGCTTCGGCAGCGCCGGCATGGCTACTCCCGACGGTGGCAACCCGAACCGCTGGCACTACGAGGTGAAGACGACGACCAACGGCGTCTCCACCCTTTATCCCCGGACCCACGGTGTGCCGGAAAATGAGCCGGTCGTGATGCTGCAGATGGTGCGTCGCGGCTCCACCTTCCTCCTCCTCCGCCGCCATGGCGAGGGACCGTGGATCATCGAGAACCGATTTGAGCGCGCCGACCTGCCCACGACGCTCCAGATCGGCATGACCACCTACACCGACTGGAACACCGTCGCCGCCGGATGGGACTTCTCGAATCCGCGCATCCCCTTCCATCAGAACCGCATCGTCAACACCGGCGGCACTCCCGACCTCATCGCCGATGTGGATTTTGTCAGGATCCGGCGTCCCGATCCCGCCCTCGATGCCGCCGCGCTCCAAGCCGCTTCCGTTACCGGACCGAACGGCCCTGTCGTGAATCTCGCCGGCACCCCGCTCGCGGCCTGGCTCGGTGACAACGGGCATGCGCCTTTCGACAATGGCGGTGATCCCGAACCGCTTCCGGCTCCCACCGGCATCACCGCGAACTTCGTCGAGGGCGAAGGTGTCGTGCTCTCGTGGGATGCCGTGGCCGGGGCGACCGGCTACGAAGTCTGGAGCGGTGGCTCGTCGAATCCCGCCTCCCTCGCGCACGTCGGGACGACGGCCACGACCGGCTTCGCACACGCTGCCGCGTCGGGACAGACACACTATTATTCGATCCGCGCGACCAATGCGGGTGGGCCCGGCTCTTTCTCGAATCCGGCATCGACCTTCGTGACCATTCCGCTGGCGGTTCCAACGAATGTGACGGCCAACTTCGTCGAAGGCGAAGGTGTCGTGCTCTCGTGGAGCGCGGTGGCCGGGGCAACCGGCTACGAGATCTGGGGCGGTCCCGCGCCGGATGCCGGTTCGCTCCTCCTGCTCGGCACGAGTGCCAATGCAGGATTTGTCGACACCGGCGTGGCTCCGGGGGACACGCGCTTTTATGCGATCCGTGCGACGAACGGAAACGGTCCGGGCGCGTTCTCCAACGCGGGCGATCACTTCGTCGAGGTTCCCCTGCCCGCTCCGCGACCCGACCTCCTGATCGGCACCACCCTGACAAAACCACTCGGCGACGGGATCTACAACACCACCGGCGCGAATCAACGACTCATCCTACGCTCGAAGGGGACCCGTCCACTCGCTGCGATCGTCACCGTGCAGAATGACGGCGAAGGAGACGACACGATCCGCCTCCAGACAACTCGTCCTTCGAAAACAGCGACCCTCACTGCCTTCCTCACCGAAAGCGGAACGCGGACGAACGTCACCGCCACCATCGTCACGAGCGGAGCGCTCACCGGTACCATCGCCCCGGGTGATTCGCGCCGCCTCGATCTCTCGATCCGGCCCGGCAAACGCTTCGCCGGGGCGAATCTGCGCATCGCCGGCGAGACCCGCGGGACGAGCGATGCGGTGATGCTGCAAATCTCCAGGCCGCCCCGGAAACGCTGAGGAGGAGGAGCCATCCAGGTGGCCCGAAGAGAACGGCGTGAGGGAGATCCTCGCGCCGTTTTTCTTTTTTTCACGGCGTCTGTAACCACCGGTCGCAGCTTCCCAAGAAAGGAATGAAAAGCGGCATCCGAGACTCAGCTTTCGGGCAGCCGATCGAAACCCAACTGAAAAACCAAAAGAAGACCCCTCCTAACATGAATACCAAAATCCTTCACGGACTGCTGGCGTTGATCGCCGTGCTGTCCGCGCCCAAACTCCTCCATGCCCAGGAAACCCTCCTCGGGATCGGCTGGATCCACAGTTCCGGCGCCGTCATCGGAGGCTGGAGCCCCGTCGGCACCATCAGCACTTCGCGGCCGAACACGGGAGAATTCCATATCACGATCGACGCACCCGGTGAGTTCACCGGTGCTGGCATCGGCGACTTTCTGCCGCAGGCCATGACCCGGATCGGAGCCGCTAGCGACCGCGCCCTGACCGGAGAGGTCACCGCGGTCTCCGCCGATTCGGTGACCGCCGTTTTCTATCTCTCGGATGTCGAGGACAGCGCCAATCCGAGCGGCCCGGAGCCGGTCAACTATTCCTTCCAGTTCGCCTTGCTTCGGTTCCCGGCCGGCACATCGGCCGTGCCTGCGGCTTCGCGCTATCTCCTCGCCACCGGCAGCATCGCTTCCAACGGAACCTTGAAGCGCGCCGCCACCTCCGATGGATCGACTCTGGAGGTCAACCGTGTCGGAGAAGGCGATTATCACCTCACCCTTTCGAAAACGGGAGCGTACGCGGGATTCGGACTGGAGGACTTCTATCCCTTCGCGACCTCGGGCAACCAATCCAACGTCCAGGACAACCTGCCCGTGGGCACCGCCGATTCGAAAAGCAACGACCACGTCCTGATCCAATTCCGCACCGCCGATGTGCAAAACGCCTCCAACGACAATCCCGAAGCCGAGGATGACGAATTCCACTTCACCATCTACCGGGCGGGCGGTCCATCCCCGGCCACCGCGGAGTCATCGCTGCTTCTCGCCATGGCCAGCGTGCAGGGCAACAATGGACTGCTGCGACGCAGTGCCATCAGCCTCCCCGGCGCGAACCTGGCCTTGGAGCGCACCGGCCCGGGACGATATCGTTTCACCCTCTCCGCCCCCGGCCGGTTCGCGGGAAAATCGATGGAGGATTTCGCGATGCAGGTTCATCTCAACAACTCCGCACACATCGACCGGATCCCGAGTGTCCGTGGCATGATTCTGGGGGCCGACACCTTTGAATTCGATGTGCGCATCAACGACGTTGAGAATGCGGGAGAAGCCTTCGGAGTGGCCGAGGACAACGACTTCTTCCTCACCATCCACGACGCCGTCCCCACGTCGAAACCCGATCTCCGCATCGGGAAAAAGCCTTCGCTCACGAAGATGAAGGGCAACAATCTTTACAACAGCAACGCTCGCGGGCAGAAGATCCTCACCTCCCCCTCATCGAGCGGCCTTGCCCGGATCCACCTGGCCACGGAAAACGATGGCAATGTGACCCAGGACATCCGGACTCGAGGCAAACGCGGAGCGGGACTCTCGAAGACGCGCTGTTTCCAAATGACCGGCGGGAAGAAGAACGTCACCGCCGCCTTCCTGGCAGGCGGGACGACCGCAACGTCGGTCAGGCCAGGCCAAGTGGTACGCTACGAAGTCCGGACAGTGCTCCCGGCTGATTCCGCCAAAATCAAAACCGCCTTCCGCTTTCAGGCCGGCGCTTCGCCACTCGACCGCGCTTTCGCCCGGATCGCGCGGAAGCCGTGAGCAGCTTGCCATTCGCCGAGGGCGGAATTACACCCATGTAGCCCCCCGGGTTCACGAAGGCCCGCCTGACAAAAACTCTCGCCGCAGGATCATCACTCCGCAATGGGAGACATAAACTCCACGACGCTGCAACATGAAGGATAGTTCAAATCCCTTGCCGCGTAGGCGTTCAGTCGTGCGGCAGGGGAGATATCGTCGTAGATCCGATATTCGCTCAAAGGCTCGATGTCGAAACTATCATTTACAAGCAAAAGAGCAAGTTCGGGCTCCCATTCAGAAACGCGCCCGGAGGTCAATTCTTGAACGAATCTTTTGACCGGATGGTCGATCCCGAGGAGGCTCCGAGCGGAGAGGTAATCATCGATTGAGGACGATCGGGCTTTTATCCCGCGCATAGCCCGCACCCCCCGCCGGAGACTCTCAAACTCGTCGAAGGAGAGCGAGGACAAGGAGAGGTTTTGCTCCCACGACGGCATGTGGGCTGTCGGGCGATCACCCTCTTGCATCGTCCATTCCTTCACGTAGGTCGACTCGACGACCGTGGCACCATGCTGCCGTCCGATCGTTCGATTGTAGGCCCTGTTGTAATACTCGTAAAACGCATGCGCCAGGCGCTTTTCCCGTTCGACGGGGGATCGCTTCCGATCGTCGAGTTCAGTCTGGATGGCACTGCGGTTTAGGCTCGCGCAGACGCGAACAAGCATCTCCTCGGCGTTCACGTCGCCCACGGCGTTCACCTCCCTCAGAAAGCGCCAAGGATCCTCGAATGAAGAACCAAATCGCGCGGAGAAATCGAACGCACCGTCCCACGAACAGACCGTCAGCTTCATTTTGGAAAGGGAATTCCAGTATCCCATGAGGCGCTCGCAGCAATGCGAGATTTCCTCGTCCTCGGACTGAAATTTCCGCATCAACATTTCCTTCACCCATATGGTGACCTCGGGCGACGGGCCCTCCTTGAAGGCATCCCGGATAGCCGCATCGACGGTCGGATCGACCTTGGGGAGTCCGATGGCAACTCCGTTGATTTCACCTAGAGCAGAAAACAGGAAGTTTCTATCAAGAAACCGACCTTCTCCGTCAAAGCCGAAGGCAATCTCCCCGATCGTTCGCCAAAGTAGGTCGCGCCAGTCCCCGGAATGCCATGCCGGTCTGGTGCGGAAACGGAATTCGATCCAATCGGCCTCGACCATCGCGCTGATGTTCGCGAAGTGTATCGACGAATCCTCCACGAGGCTTGACCAATCACGGAAGAAGCTGCCGTCAAGGAACTGGCTGTCGGTGAGAACGATCTTGTCGTATAGCAGCAGATCACGCAGGAGGCGACCACGATAGAGCGGAACGAACCAATCAGAGAGCCCCATCGTCCCAAGAGCGGTCTTTATCTGACGCTGGATGATCGAATCGTAGAGATCACTGTAAAAGACCGTCTGACGGACGTCCTCCGGCGCAAGAAGCTGCCGGTAGAATTGCTCGCCCGTATCGATCCCGCCGGAACTCCGGGATATTCTCGAAGACTGAATTGCTCCGTAAACATCAGGAAACGATTTCTCCAACGATCGTTCCGCTCCGTGGCGTGAAAGAATGATGTCATAGAATACGGGGATGGCATCGCTTTCGCCAGGCATTCCCCAACCTTCGGGGGGCTCGATCTCAAAAACACGGTCAGACTCAAGGAGGAAAGCAAGAATGAGGCGGTTCAGCGGAAAGCTCTTCTCGGAGAAAAGATGCGAACGTTCAGGATCGGATCGGCCCAACAGCGTGAGCTCGACCTCCGGTATGCCCGAGAAGGGATTCGAACCCGGATTTTTCAGGGTGTATTCTTTGACCGCCTGCCTCAGATTCACCTCGAATTGCCGGGGCGGTATCGCATTCGCCTCCGTCGCCTGGCTCTCGAACATGCCTACGATCTTGGCATGGGCCTCCACCTGCGCCTCAAGTGGCTTCAGAAACCGCTCTCGGATTGACTCTTGACGGAAACAGACATCAACGGCCGAGAACAAATCAGTGAGACCGCTATCGCCGAACCCGCTGAGCAGGACCCGGGGACGTCTGTTCTCAACCGATGTGATGCGGCCTATCTCGGAACGCATCCGCACTGTGTCCGCATCCCAATAATGATCCTTTCTGTAAACGCCCCCGCACCAGGAAAAAGCAAGGTCCTCACCAAACCCCATCGCGAAAATGATCGCCTGAAAGCTCTCCTCCCCGTCTTTCACCCGTAAAGTAGCGATCTGATTGCTGACTGGCTGAATTTCCCCGCATTCGAGGGTGACATCCACCTTCCCCTTGAGAGCGTTCGCCGTTCGTCCATCAAAGAGCCTCTGATAGAATACCCACTGACTCCTCAATTCAGCGGTGACTCCGGCCCCGGTTCCCGCATCCCAACTGAGTAGCGGGAGCCTTGCATTACCATCTTCGTAACCGGATCTCGGCCATTCGTAAAGGCGTGGATGGAGAAGCCTTGCACTGTTCTCGAATCTCCACAAGGGCCTCTCACCGGTCTCGAACAAAGCGACATGGCATCCGGCATATGCTGCCCTAACCGCCGCAGCAACTCCGGCAACTCCCGCGCCGACAACGGCCACGCGGAGGCCATCTGAAACAGTCCTCGGCATCGGCTTGATTACACCCGAAGCGAGCAACGCACTGACCAGGGAGATCCCCCGGATCTCCTGTGAGGCGACGGTAACGCGTCGCTCGAATCCACAATTCAAATAATAGCAGCCCGGGTATTCCGAACCAACCTCCATATGCGTGATCAAATCGTTCGCCTCCATGGGGCTTATATTGCGCGAGGAATACGGTCCATTCAAAGACCATTGAAGTGACGAAAATTCCGAAAACATCGAAACTCGTCCACTTTCCCTAAACCAAGTTACGCAGCATGGCCAGTAGCGACGCGCCCAAAAGGGCTAAGCCGAGGAGAAGGAAAGACAAATGGATAAGGTTCGTCAACGTGAACAACCTTATCCGCCGGATGCAGCCGGACCACCATTGAAAGCAAGCGTCTCCACGCGAATCCCAGATTTGCTCGTGCTTCCGCTCCCCCCTGGCGCGCAAGGCGAACAGGGGAAGGCCACCACCCTCCCTTTTTTCCGGAATGAGGCACGAATCCGCCGCACCGTCCGGGAATAAAGCTTCAATCGCATCCCGATAGGAGTATGCGATCTGCAGCTGGCGCTCGAAAATTTCAAAGTGCTTCGCCGACGAGAGGCCGCCGAGTGCGCCAAGCAAGCTCAACGCCATTCCCGAAGACAGCAGTTTCAAGAGCCCGATGCTCTCCAGTTTGATGGCACCATCGCCGACCAAGGCGGCGATGACGGCACCGGAGCCGAGCACAACAGTCGCGGTAGTGCCGGCGCGCAATGTCTCATGATGGCGGGCCTGCGTCAGATGATCCAAGTAGAAGTTCCACAGCATGGCAGCCTTCGCCGCCCGGCAGGCATCTTCCTCATTTTCGTTTTTCAGGCTCATTCAAGTCAAGATACAAAAACAGGGCAGCCAGCGTGATTCCACAAACGACCTTTTTTTCCGACAGGAACCGCGAAATACGACTCTCATCCACCAGCTCCCATCCGCGTATGGATTCGTGTCGGTCCTCCGGCACTCCGGGCAAGCTCCCTTCGCGAATCAATGCGCGATAAACTCCAATCGTACCTGCGAGCAGTCCGGTGTTTGCGTTGATCTCACCAATGCGGGCGATCTCGATCACCTCGCCACCGAGTTCTTCTTGCAACTCTTTGCGGGCATTCTGCTCCTCAGACAATCCCTCTTCATGAAAGCCGCGAGGCAATTCCCAACTCCATTCGCGAATCGCGTGTCGGAATGTGCGGATGAAAACCATGGAGTCTCCGACCACCGGCACAATTACACTCCCGGAACGCCCCTTGAGATCCGATTGGTTCAGAATGCGCAAATACCCGCCGATCGAGCCTTCTGGAAACCTGACCTTGTCGCGCAGCAGAAGGATGTATTTATCCTCATAAAGAACACCGAATCCGGCCTCACCGGGAGCGGGAGTCAGGATCTCGATCTCACCTTCTTCGTGAGCCCCCACCTTTCGGAGTCGTTCGGGAAGGCGATCAAGGTAGTTGTCCGGCATGGATTCAGATTAGCCCGTCCCGTTTGGAGGACGCAACCATTATTACGGAAGCCGCGGAAGTTCCCGGCCCCTTTGACCTTATGCCACGCAACAGGGTTGACTCCGGCGCTCAACCCTGTTGATTCCGGCATGGCAGCAGACCCCCAATCGGGCTTCGAAACCCGGGCGATCCATCTCGGACGCGATTTCGTGAGCGACACCGGCGCGGTGACCCCGCCGGTGTGGCTCACGTCCACGTTCGAATACGGCAATCCGAACGGATTCGACTACACCCGCTCGGGCAATCCGAACTTCCGCCTGCTCGACCGCGCCGTCGCCAGTCTCGAAGGGGCGGCGTTCTCGACCTGCTTCGGCAGCGGCGTCTCGGCGATCACCGCGGTGGTCTCGACTCTGAAGAGCGGCGACGTCGTCGTGGCCGAGGAGAATCTCTACGGCTGCACCTTCCGCCTTTTCGCCCAGGTCTTCGCGAAGTTCGGTGTGTCCGTCGTCTACCTCGACTTCACCGACCCGGCCTCCCTCGACGCGCTTGCCACGCATTCGCCCGCCCTCGTCTGGATCGAGTCGCCGACCAATCCGAACCTGAAGGTCCTCGACATCGCCGCCGTCGCCGAGGCCGCTCACGCCGCAGGCGCGCCGCTCCTCGTCGACAACACCTTTGCGAGCAGCTACGTGCAGCGTCCCATCGAGCTCGGCGCGGATCTCTCGCTGATCTCGCTGACCAAATACGCGAACGGCCACTCCGACGCGCTCGCCGGCGCGGTCTGCACGAACTCGGAGGAATGGCAGGCAAAGATGATCTTCGCGCAGAAGGCCCTCGGCCTCCAACCCGCGCCGATGGATTGCTGGCTCGTTTCACGGGGACTGAAAACGCTCTCGATCCGGATGGAGCGGCACAGTGCCAACGCCCTGACCTTCGCGGAATTCCTCGAGCAGGAAACCGACGCCGTTGCGGTGCGTTATCCCTTCCTCCCCTCGCATCCGCAATACGAGATCGCGAAGCGTCAGATGCGCGGCGGCTCGGGCATCGTCACGGTGGACTTCGGGATGAACCTCTCGGACACCCAGGCCTTTCTCGGGCGGCTCACCCTTTTCCCGAAGGCGGAAAGTCTCGGCGGGGTCGAGTCGCTCTGCTGTCATCCCGCTTCGATGACCCACGCGAGCGTGCCGAAGGAGCGCCGCGAGGCCGTCGGCATCACCGACTCGCTCGTGCGCTTCTCCGTCGGGATCGAAACGGTGGATGATCTCATCGCCGACGTCCGTTCGGCTCTCGCGAAATCCTGACATGGCTACACGGGATCCTTTCGAAGAACCTTTTTGCCGGCCCGAGGACCTGGGCCTCGCCATCCCCGAGAGCGATCACGCCGTCTCCGTCTGCCTCCCCCGCTGGCGCGACGTGATCGGCTACGAGGAGGGCGATCCGGAGGTGCTGGACACCTTTGAATGCGGTTATCCGCGGTTTGTTCCGCATCCCTATGTCGCGGAGCTTTTTCTCGCGGCGCAAGCGGAGTTCGCGAAGAACTCGAAGAACCCCGAATCCGCGCTCGTCTTTCCTTCGCTCGCCGCAGCCTGGCGGTGCGCCGACCATGTGAAGCGCCGCACCGGTCTCTCCTGCCGGCTGGAATCCTACGGATGGGGAAACCTCACTGTCGTGCTCCTCGACGAATCCGCCTATGACACCGCCTGGAAATACTGGCAGCACAGCGGGGAGATCACGAGCAGCCGCCTCGCCGAATCGGCCCTGGGCGATGCTCCGCTTGAACCCGGGGTGATCGCAGCCGGTGAGGAAGCGACGCGGATCCTGCGCGATCGCATCGCCGGTCTTTATCCCGGAGCCTCCCCCGAGGACGTCTTTCTTTTCTCCTCGGGCATGGGCGCGATCTCGGCCGTGTTCCGCGTCCTGACATCGCTGCGCGCCGGCCTGCCGACCGTGCAGGTGGAGTTCCCCTACCTCGATTCGTTCAAGCTGCAGGAGCAGTTCGGGCCCGGGGTCGTGGACATCACCGTGACCGAGTCGGGGGGAGTCGCGGAGTTGGAAGCCCACTTCGCCGGGAGGGGGAAAGCCGCCGCCGTCTTTACCGAAGTGCCAAGCAATCCCCTGCTCCGCACCGCCGATCTCGCGGGAATCGCCGCGATCCTCCGTCGCGAGGGAGTGCCCTTCGTGATCGACGACACCGTCGCGACTCCGGTGAATGTGGAGCCTTTCCGCTTCGCCGACGTCGCCACCTCCAGCCTGACAAAACTCTTTTCCGGAGTCGGCGACGTCGCCGCAGGCTCCGTCGTCCTCAATCCGGCCTCGCCGTTTTACGAAGCGCTGAAGTCCACTTTGTCCGCTGAGGAATCGGCCAGCCCGCTCTTCGTCCGCGATGCCATCGTCCTCGAACGGAATTCGCGGCATTTTGACGAGCGGGTCTCGGCCACCAACGAAAACGCCCTCGAGTTGGTCGAATGGCTTAAAACGCGGCCCGAGATCGCTTCGATCTGGCACCCCTCCCTCATCTGTCGCGAGGCCTACGAGGCGGCAATGAGGCCCGGAGGCGGCTTTGGAGGACTTTTTTCCATCGAGCTGCACGGCGGAGAACCAGCCGCCGCGGCTTTTTACGACGCCCTCGAAGTCTCCAAAGGCCCCAGCCTGGGGACGAATTTCAGCCTCGTCAGCCCCTACACCCTGCTCGCCCACTACCAAGAGCTGGACTGGGCCGCCGAGCGAGGAGCCCCGCGAAACCTTGTCCGGATCTGGGTCGGCTTGGAGGATCCGGAGGACCTTGAAGGCCGGTTCTGCAGGGCCTTCGAGGCCATTTCAACGGGGGCGGCTGAAAATGGTTAAGATTTCTTAAATAGAAAATCTCATTTCTTGCTTGCACCGTTCAAGGAAAACGACTTTCATCGAGAGTTAGCACTCTTCCAGTCATGAAAAAGATCTTCGCCGCATTTTGCGCCCTCGTCCTGATGCCCTCTTTCTCGGCCCAAGCATGGGTGGGAGGACCTTACAGCGCCAATTCCTTCTCGGACGTCGGCGGCGATGACGGTGTCTACGAAGTCGTTGCCACGGCTAGAAACGGCCTCGGTCTTTACAGGATTGTCGTGGGTAACAACTTCGACGGTGTCAACCCGGCCGGTGTGCAATCGTCGGTTCCTTCTCAAGTCCCGAACACGGGAAACAACAACCCTCTCATCGTCCCCGGACTAAATTCCGGTAACATCTTTTTCGGAGGTTTGGGATCCAACGCCAGCAACATCTGGGTGTTCGAAGGGGTAAGCTACTTTGGAAACGTCATCGGCACCGTCAATTCCGCACAAGGCAGGGCCTTCGGGGTGGGTACCGCCTTCACTGGTGCAAACCAAACCGGGGCGCGCCTTAGTTCCTTTTTCAGAGCCAATATGACTGGAACAGGACCGCTCCTGCCGGTCCGGAGCTTCGCTGGAACTGGGCGCCTTGAGGTGTCCACCCAGGTTGGAAGAGTCGTCCGTTTCAGCGTTTTTGGTTCGAAGGTATCCGACGAGATCCTCTTCGGACTCTAATTCCCAATTAGCTACGGAGTGCGGTTTCTGGTATGAATTTCAGAAATCGCACGATTGGTGCCTTTTCCCTTTTGGAACTGTTGACCGCCATCGCGGTAGGTGTCCTTCTGCTTACACTGACCGGTGCGATTGCCGACACCTTCATCAAGCGGGCCAAAAAGGCCCGCTGCATGTCCAACATGCGGACCATCCACTCGGGATTGATGGGATATTACACCGACCACGGCCACTGGCCGCAAATGGAGGAAGACCGGGTGGACTTCTCGGAGGAAGAGTTTTTCGGTTTTTGGATCAAGGCAACAGAGCCCTACGGACTGAGTCAGGAAACGTGGAGCTGTCCGATGGACCGCCGCAACCTGGGGCTGCCTGACGAGGAAAAGTTGGAGTACTACGGATCCTACGTGGTGACCCGCTTCGACGAGGCGCCCGCCACACCTTTCCGCTGGAACCAGCCGTGGGCCATGGAACGAGGGGATTTACACGGAAACGGGGCACACATTCTTCTCCCCGATGGATCGATTACGGAAAGCCGCAATCCGTTTGCAGGCAGATAAGGTCGGCCAACAAGATCTCACAATCCCGCGATCGCCTTCAGATACTGCTCCCAATCGTAGTCGGTGACGTCGTGTTTTCCGCTGCGGATATGGTAACGGATGGACTCTCCCACCGCGGCATTCAGTTCCGGCATCTCTTTGACTCCAAGCCCCTTTTTGCCCAGAAGCTCGTAGACCGGGCCTGCGTGGACGGCGGAAAGGAATTCTCCCCGGGGGTCGGCCCATTCGTCCTCGACGGCGCTGGCGACATAGACGAGACGTGGGGCGATGAGGGCGATCAATTGGTGCTGATCGACCGGGAGAGCCGCTTCGTTCTCGTTGTATTGATGGAAAGTGTCGGCGAACCAATGGGGAAAAGACGTGTTGATCCGCCCCACCCGCTCACCGAAGCGCCGCCGGCTGAGGGCGGCTCCGCCGCAACCGGAGTTGTTCGAGATCACCATGGCAAACCGCTCATCCTGCGCGCCCGCCCACAAGGCGGTTTTACCGAGGCGGGAATGCCCCATCACCGCGACCTTTTTCGAGTCGATCGCCGGGTCGGTCTCGAGATAATCCATGACCCGGCTCGCTCCCCAGGCCCAGGCTCCGATGGAGCCCCACTCAGCCGGACCGGGTTTGCCAAAGAGCGCATGGATGCCGTTTTCAAAACCGTCGTCGAAATCAGGATCGATATCGCCGTAGTAAAAGGTGGCAAGGGCACATCCCGCATCCACGATCATTGCGAGGGGCCAACGCGACGCCTGATTTCCCCGCGAGGCTTCGGTGGAGCGATGATCGATCACCTGTCCCTTCTTCTCCGGCTCGTTGCTTTCCCTCATCCAGGCGGTCGAGAGGGTGATCTCGGTCGAGGGATGGACTCCGTGATTGCCCGTAAAGTTCACTCCGACAAAGGCAGGCGCGCCGCCGACAGCGGGCTTGGCCGGTTTGATGAGGAGGACGTCGACGAAAGGTCCGTCATCCCCTTCCCGGAAATGGATCCGGATCTCCTCGAGGGTGGCTTTGCCCCCGAGAAATGAATCGATTTTTTTGCGGGGTTCGAAGTGCATCCCTGCGGGACGACCGACGGGGGTTTTTCCGTAAACATGCGCCTCGAAAAGCCCGAGCAATTCCGCACGGCGTTTCGGCCAGTCGGCCGAGGTCTTGACCGGTTCTCCATTCTCGAACCGAAGAGGATCGGGCAGGGTATAGGAAGGCACTTTGGCTTCGTCGTAGATGACGGGCTCATCGGCTCCCATCATGCTGGAGGCGAGGAGGGGCAAAACGGAAAGGTATCTGAGCATGGCCAAGCATAGAGGGGACGGCGGCACCCGCGCAATTCCGAATTCACGCCGCCTCGCCACCCATACGACTACATCATTTGCGGGACATCGGGACGGAGTGTAGCATTCGACCATGCTCCGGAATCTGATCTTCGCTCTCGCCGCCCCTTTCCTGATGCTGTCCCTGGCCGCCGAGGAGTTGACCCTCGAACAGGCCAAGGCCGAACACGCCGCGGCGGACAAGCTGCTGAACGTCTCCTACGCAAAAGCCAAATCGACGCTGCCCGAGCACCTCTTCGCGGAGTTGCAGGAAGATCAAAGAAGCTGGCTGAGCTATCGCGACTACCGCTCCCTGCAAGCCGCGGGTTTCGATGGCGGGGCGGAGGAGGGAAAGGAAAAGTCCACCGTTGAATACTGGACCACCCTCGCCTCGATCACGGAGGAACGCGTCCGCATCATCGAGGGATGGATGAAGCACGACTCCTTCGCCCATGAATGGGAAGGCATCTGGAGTGACGGTGAAGGTGGACACCTGGCGATCTTCGAGAACGCGGAGGGACAATTCGCGTTCACCTTCGATGTCGTGCGCGGTCCGACCTACCATGTCGGAGGAATCGGAGGGAATGCCCGATGGAATGGCAGCTCCGCCCGCTTCTCCGTCACATCCGAGGGTGAAGACGTGGAGACCTGGCTGACTTTTCTCAAACGGGGAATCAGGATCGAGGTGATCGGTGAAAACACCTCACCCTATCATGGCGCCCGCGCCTATTTCGACGGTCATTACGTCCGCGTGGCCGAACTCACGGCCGAAGACCGCAAGGCGATCCTGGAGAACGAGGAACTCAATCCGTGACGAAGCGGCGTCTCAAGACGCCTGATCGACGTACTTCTCACGGCAGTGCACGATGGCGTCGAGCATCATCTCGGCTTCCTTGCGCAGGTCCCCGTCGAGGCTTCCCGCCGCATGGTTGTGCCGCTTGTAGAGAGCGGCAAGCTGTTGCCGGATCTCATCGCGGCCCATCTTGGAGGGATCGATTTCGCACATGCCCTCGGGCGTCATGCGTCCAAAGATGCCTCCGACCTGGAGGGGTTCGGGGGCTGTCTCCTGATGTCCGGAAAACCAGCGGAAGAGCTTTTTGATCATGGCAGGGAAAAGACGATTCGGGGATCAGGCGATGCGGACTTGTTTGAGGTAAGCGGACTTCCGCTCGATATCGTGCTCATTGAGAACGCCGGCCCCTTCGTATTCGATGGCGATGTCCTTGCGCAGGCCGGATTCCTCGTCGTAGACCTGGGCGCGGACGCGCTGGTTTTCGTCGTAGCTGTAGGTGACGGTCACCGCACAGCCGGCGGGGCGTCCCGGGGGCACGCGGAGACTGATTTTGCCGACGATGTCGACATACCTTGGATCAGGATCGTCTCCCTGGGTGATTTCCACCTCGATCAACTCCTCGTTGTCCTCGGAGGTGATGTAAGTCTGCGACATCGAGCACGGGATGGGCGTGTTCTTCGGGATGACGATGGAATTCCGCACCTTGGCGATGCCAGTCTGGGCGTCTTCGATGATGGCGAGGGTGCCGTAACTGTGATTGCAGACCTCGGAAACCCGGCGGGCCCGCTGCGCGAAGAGGGCGGCACCCAGAGCGACGCATTCATCGACATTACCGCAGGAGACCGGGGCTTTTCCAAAATGGCGCGTGAGGAGTTCCTGTACCTTCGGGATGCGGGTGCTGCCTCCGACGAGGACGACGTGATCGATGTCCTTCGGGGCAAGCCCGAGGGTATCGAGGGCCTGCTCGAGGAGCATCACGGTGCGGGTGAGGAGGCGGCGGATCGCTTCCTCAAAGGAATCCCGGGTCAGCTCGACTTCGGCGAGACCGTAATCTTCGGTGCCGATTTTCTCGGAGACGACATTCAGCTTGGAAAGCCGCTTTTTGGTGTCTTCCGCAGCGGCGAGAAGACGGCGCCGCTGGGTCGCATCGAGGACCAATTCGCGCCCATTCTGCTCGCGATACTTCTCGGCGATCAGTTCGAGGAGGATCTCATCGAAGTCCGATCCTCCGAGGTGGCGGGCGCCTTCGCTGAGGAGGATGTCGATGCGGTCGGTATCGACGTCGAGGACGGTGATGTCGAGGGTGCCGCCGCCGAGGTCATAGACGAGCACGCGGCCTCGCACACCCTGGGTGTGGGCGTAGTAGAGCGCCGCAGCGGTGGGCTCGTTGACGATGCGGCGCACCTTGAGTCCTGCAAGGCGCCCGGCCGTGACCGTCGCCTTGCGGGCCAGCTCGTTGAAGTTCGCCGGCACGGTGATGACGACTTCGTCGATCTGTCCGATGATGCGGGCACAGTCCTTGCGGAGCTTTGCGAGAATGAGGGCCGAGACCTCGGTGGGAGTCCACTTCTCGCCATCGATCTCGACGACGTAGGAGGGATCATCCATGTGCTTCTTGATATGCCGGACGGTACGGTCGGGATCGCCTCCGTCCTTCGCCGCCGATCCCACCAGCTTCACTCCCTCATACCGGTCGAAAAACACGACGGAGGGAGTGAGCCGCTCACCGTCCGCATTCGGGACGATCTCAGGATTGCCATCCGGCCTCACATGGGCGAGCGCCGAAGTGCTCGTGCCGAGATCGATCCCGACGTAAATCGCTTGTTTTTCTGACATAGGAACGGTCCGGACAAAAGGGTTTGGCAGGTTTCTGCCCGGTCCAAAATAACGCCTTAATTAGTAAAATCTAGAATTATCACGTTTTCTGTAACAATTTTCCTTGGTTTCATCAGGAAACCACGACTTCAGCCTTCCGGATGATGACGTCCTTCGACCCATTTCGGTAGACATATCCGGGGCGGACCGTTTCGACGACCATGGAACTCTGCGCCCCGTTTCCGTTCGCCTTCTTCGGCGCTCCATTCGCGAGTGGCACCAGCTTGATGCGTTTCCGCTCCGAGATCGACACGACCGTGCCGGGTTCGAGATCGAAGGGTTGCACCGAATGATCCTGAAGAAACTCAACGAAGCTCCGTTTGAGGATTCCAAGTTGCTCGGAGACTTTCGGATAGAGCCACTTGTTGTCGTAGCGCTTCGCGAGATCGTCGATCAGGTCGAGCTTGCCGATGAGCTTCCGGTAGAAATCCTCCTGCGAGAAGTCGGTCGGGGCGGCCGACAAGGCGACGTCGCCCGGCTCGCTGAAGACTTCACCGCGGCTGAGCTGGTGTTGCAGTCGGCGACGTTCGACAGCCTGCTCCATCTCCGATTCGAGTTTGCGGAGGGATTGGATCCGACGTTCCGCAGCGGCGATGGCGTCGGTATGCTTGGCCTCCTGCTCTTTGGAATCACTGCAGCGTTTCTGCAGGATGCCGAGCTCCATGCGGGCGGCATTGAGGGCGGCCTTCAGTTCCTCGCGTTCGGCGAGGAGGGATTCCCGCTGCGACTTCAGCTCGCCCTGACGGCTTTGGATGTCTTTCACTCCCGAGCCCAGGCTCTCGATTTCGTCCTCGAGGGCGCGCTTCCTCGCGGTCGCGGCGATGATCTCGTCACGGATTTTGCGGAGGTCGGCATCTTCGCTCGCGAGGGTGAGTTTTTCCCCACGCAGGGTTTCATAGCGGTCTTCCCATTCCCGGATTTCCGCCTGGTGATGACGTTCCCACTCCTTGAGATCGTTGCCGAGGCGCTCGATTTCCTCGCGTGCGCGCAGCAGCGCGTCTTCCGCTTCCCGTCGGGCACCTTGCTCCTGCCCCAGATGGTGGCGGACCGTTCCGAGGTGCTCCCAACCTGAACGAAGCGAATCGGAGAAACCTGCCCGGGTCGTGTCGAGCAGCCGCAGGACTCCCTGGCGTGATTCGTTCTCGTCCTGGAGGCGGATCCCGAGATCCTCGATCTGCTCGGAGAGAGATTCGATCTCTTCCTCGCGCTCGTTCAATTCATCCTCCAGCGCACTCCGCGATTGCTCGATCAGCTCGCGCGAGCGGATTGCCTTGCTCAGTTCCTCCTCGATCGCCGACAGTTTCGCATTGCCTTCGGCGATGAGTTTTGCCTGGGCCTTCTCCGCGTTTTCGCGCGCCTGGCGCAAGGCCTCGGAAAGCCCTTCGCGGGTATTGCGCAGCTCGACCTCCAGCCCCTCGCGATGAGTGCGTTCATTCCGCAGTTCACCGAGGAGCTTGTCCGTCTCCTCGCCGTGCCGGGCGATCATCGCCGACTCCGCCGAGGTGAAACGCGAAATCGTCTCGGCCAATTCGCGGCGCAATCCATCGATCGTGCGCGTATGGGTCTCGACCAAGGTGGTCTCCGCGGCGAGACGGGAAACGAGATCGATCCGGCTTTTCTCGGTGTCATTGAGAAGACCGCGCGTGGATTCCGTCTCCGATTGCTGCTCGACGAGGCGCGCCTCCAGAGAGAGGATCCGCTCTTCAGCCTGCTTGCGGGCCTCGGTGACTTTTGCCAACTCTGCCTCCAGCTCGCGCCGACGGCGATCGTCCTCCGCGGCGCGACGGCTCGCACGGCTGAGGTCGGCCTGGAGCGCGCTCACCTGCTCGCGTTCACGGGCGACGGCCTCCGATTCATTTTCCCGGATCTGCAGTTCGAGTTTCTCGATGAGGTTCCGGCTTGCCAGAGCCGCCATGGCCTCTTCCTTGATGCGCGCGGCGAGTTCGTTGTTGCTCGACTCGGCTTTTTCAAGCCGGCGCGCGAGGAGCCCCTTGCTGTGATTCATCTCTTCCTCGACCTCTTTCGCGGCGCGAAGCGAAGCTTCCGTCTGGTCGAGTTGTTCCTTCAATCGTTCGAAGGCACCGCTCAGTGTCTGTTTCTCCTTCTGTGCTTTGGCCGCGCGCTCCTCGGCAGCGTCACGCACCGCGATCGCCTCGGAGAGCTCGCGTTTGATCTTTTGCACGACCTCGCTCTCCGAACGGGCGAATTGCTGTTCGCGCTCCGCCATCTCGCGCTCCTTGCCATCAAGCGCGTGTTTCAACACCTCCAGCTCGGCGACAAGGCCGTTCACTCGAATCCGGCTCGCCTCAAGGGCCTCGTTGACCTGCGAACGCTCGCCCGTCTCGCGGTGGAGCTCTGCCTGGAGCCGGCCGTTGTTGCGCGAGGCCTCTTCGTTCCTGACGCGCAATTGGGCGGCCTCTTCCTTCATCGCCTCCATCTCGGCACGCAAGGTGCCAAGCGTCTCTTCGAGCCGTGTCTTCTCCGAACCCGTATCCGTCGCCCGCACGCGTTCGGCGGCAAGGGCGGTCTCGAGCTCGGCGACGCGCGATCGCAGCGTCGTCTCAAGTTCGCGATGAGCCCGCTCCGCGGACTCTTTGCCTTTGCGCATCTCGATGCGCAGATCATTCGCTTCGGCTTTGGCGGCCTGTAGATCGTTGGTGCGGAGGGATTCGCCTTTCCGCAGTTCATCCCGCTCGGCCTCGACGGATTCGAGCCGGGCACGCAGTGCCACGAGTTCGCCCGCGGTCCCGTCACCCGCCTTGCGCAGTTCGTCGAGCTCGGCGGCAAGACGGGTCCGGTCTTTCTCGACCACTTCACGACGAGCCTGCTCTTCGGCAAGTTCCTTGGCCGCGGCTTGGCGTGAAGCTTCTTCCTTCTCGAAGAGGGCCCGCACCTCCGCGAGTTCTTTCTCGCGCGACAGGGTCAAAGCGGCGGCGGCAGCGAGAGCCGCACTGGATTGTTCGGTGCTTTCGCGACGAAACGTTTCCAACTCCTTGGCAAAACGAGCCGCGTCCGCCTTGGCCGCATCCAGTTCGGCATCACGGTCGCCGATCCGGGAAGAGAGAGCCTGCGACTCCGACACCGCGGCGGCAAGCGCTTTCTCGAGAGCAGCCAGGCGCGTTTCGCTTTCCCCATGAAGTACGACCCACTCGGATTCCTTCGCACGCGCCTCTTCAAGAGACTTCCGCGACTCCTCCAAATCACGCCGCAAGGATTCGATCTCCTGCGCGACTTGTCCCGCCTTCTTGGATTCAGCGGCGGCCGATTTCAGATCCTTCTCTTTCTCTTGAAGGGCGTTTTTCAGCGCGACCTGCTCCTCCGACTGCTTCGCGACCTTTGCCTCGAGCGCGGCGAGCGACTTTTCGAGTTTGGCTTTTTCGCGGTCCCACTCTTTCGAGGATGCCCCGAGGGATTTGCGCTCCTCGGCCAGCTCCGCTCGCGCCGCCTTCAATTGCTCCGCTGTTTCCGCGGCAGCAGCCTTCGCCTCGCCCAGTTCGCGGGCGAGTCCGGATTTGTCCTTCTCGGCGGAGTCCGAGAGGGAGGCGACTTTCGCTTCCAAAGCGGTGAATCCTTGCCGTTGCTTGGTGAGTTCGCTCTCGCGATCCCGCAAGGCGACTTCGAGACGATCGCGTTCGGCCACGACCGATTCCCCATGGGACCGGGCTTCGGCCAGGGATTTTTCAAGCGCGGCCACCGAAGCTGCCAACAAACCAATCTTCGCCAACTCGCCGGTCGCCGAGGCCAGATCCCCATCTTTCGCCGCGATCGCTTGCTTCAAGGAGGCGCGTTCGTCGGAAAGAGCGGCCAAGTCCGCCTCTTTCTCCGCGATGACTTTCTCCCGTTTGGCGAGTTCCGCGCGGGTCTCGGCGGCTTCACGCTCGGCACGAGCAACGGATTGGCGGAACGCACCCAGTTCCTGCTCCAACTTGGCGGATTGACTTGAGCTTTTCTCGATCTCGCTCTTGGTTTGGCCTGCCTCCGACACGAGACGGGCGACCTCGGCGGCCCGGGCCTCCGTTTCGGCCTTCGCCTTCGCGAGTTCGGCTTCGCGGGCCTTCAACTCCTTCTCCAGAGCGGCTTTCGCCGATGCTTCCGCAGAGAGCTTTTCCGTTTCAGCTTTCGCCTTCGCGAGTTCGGCTTCGCGGGCCTTCAACTCTTTCTCCAAGGCGACTTTCGCCGCCGCTTCCGCGGAGAGCTTTTCCGCTTCAGCTTTCGCCTTCGCGAGTTCGGCTTCGCGGGCCTTCAACTCTTTCTCCAAGGCGGCTCTCGCCGATGCTTCCGCGGAGAGCTTTTCCGTTTCGGCCTTCGCCTTCGCGAGTTCGGCTTCGCGGGCCTTCAACTCTTTCTCCAAGGCGGCTTTCGCCGATGCTTCGGTGGAAAGCTTCTCAAGGTCCGTCTTCGCCTTCGCGAGTTCGGCTTCGCGAGCCTTGAGTTCCCCCTCCACCTTCTTTTCTGATTCCGACTGGAGCTTGGCTTCGTGCAGACGATCCTCGCCTTCCTTCAACTGCCGCCGCATTACCTCCATCTCGGCGGTCAGCTTGGCGATGCGCTCATTTCCCTCCTCCACGAGCCGATTCGCCCTGGCGAGTTCCTTGGAATCTTTCTCGGTGACCACCTTTGACACCTCTTCTTTCGAGGAGCGGGCCTCTGGCATCGTCGCCGTGGCCGAGACGAGCGTAGCCACCGGCGCGGCAATCGTCGCCACCGCCGCAGGACGCTCCGTCGGCGTGGCCCGGGTTTCAGCAGATGCCGATCGACCTTCCACCGTGGCAACCGATCCGGTCTTCTTTTCCACGGCGATCGAAGCCGTGTGAGATTCATCTTTCCGGGCAAAGGCCGGCCGATCCCGCAGCGAGACGATCTTCGGCATCGTGTCGGTATGCTCCTGCACCGCGACCTTGAGAATGCCGAACTTGATGAAATCGCCCGCCTTGATTGCCTCGCTCCCCGCGAGACGGCGGCCATTCAGAAACGTCCCATTGCTCGAACCCAGATCCGAAACGAAATATTCGCCGTTTTCGCCGCGCACCACCTCGGCATGGTAGCCCGAGATGTAAGTCTCCTTGATGCGGAGATCATTGTCATGTCTGCGTCCCACCCCGTATCGGGCATTCTTCAGGACGAGTTCAAAGACATCCCCGTTGACGTTGGTCGTCACCACTAATTTGAGCGTCATGAGCGATTTTTGAAAAACTTTGCGAAAACGTTCGCAACGTTAACAAATTTCGTGCCGTTTGAAAAGGTGAAAATAAATCAACTGGGTCTCAATCGTGCGGATTTTATAAAAATTGAGAATTTCACCGCTCCGGCAAATCCTTTCGGCGACCCTCGATTTCCTTGCAAAATCGGGGCTTGAGCCGTCCTTTCCCCTCTCCCGAGTTCCTGACCGCTGAAAATGAGACTGTTTGATACGATGACCCGCGAAGTGCGCGAGCTGGCACCCCGCGATGGCAAAACCTTCCGTTTTTATTGCTGTGGACCGACCGTTTATGGTCCCGCCCACATCGGGAATTTCCGCACCTTTGTGCTGCAGGATGTCTTCCGCCGCAGTCTCGAGCTGTCGGGCCAAGCCACTTTTCACGTGCGCAATCTCACCGACGTCGACGACAAGACAATCCGCGATTCCCAGGCCTCCGGCCGCACCCTGAAGGAATTCACCGATCACTGGCGCGATCGCTTCCATCACGACTGCGACCAGCTCAATCTCCTGCGCCCTCACCTGGAGCCGAGTGCGGTCGAGCACATTCCCCATCAGATCGCGATGATCGCGGAGCTGATCGAAAAAGGTCACGCTTACGCCTCAGCCGATGGATCGGTCTACTACCGCGTCGCCAGCTTCGAAGGCTATGGACGCCTTTCCCGGCTCGACCAACGCGAGTTGAAGGAGGGTGCCTCCGGTGCGGTCGCCGACGATGAATACGACAAGGATTCCGTCTCCGACTTCGCTCTTTGGAAAGCACGTCGCGACGAGGACGGTGACAACTGGTGGGACAGCCCGTGGGGCCAGGGTCGCCCCGGCTGGCATCTCGAGTGTTCGGCGATGTGCCGCGAGTATCTCGGCGACAGCTTCGACCTCCACTCCGGTGGCGTCGATCTCGTCTTCCCTCATCACGAAAACGAGATCGCCCAGAGCGAGGCCTGTACCGGCCATGTCATGGCCGATCATTGGTTCCACCTTACCCACCTTCTCGTCGACGGTGGCAAGATGTCGAAAAGTCTCGGCAATTTCTACACGCTCGATCAGCTCGCGAAAGCAGGCTTCTCCCCGGCCGAGCTCCGCTACGTCCTCATCTCCGCCCATTACCGCCAGCCGCTGAACTTCGTGGCGAAGGACGCCGACGGGAACGAGACCTTCCCCGCCCTCCTCGGCGCGCGTCAGGCCCTGCAACGCCTCGCGAAGTTCGATGCCGCCCTCGCCGCGAGATCGGGCGATCCTGACATTCCTCCCTACGAAGCGCTGCTCACGGTGAAAGAAGGTGGCTCTTTCCAAAGCGCCTTCGAATCGCTCCAGAACGATCTCAACACCCCCGAGGCCCTCGGTCGCGTTTTCACGGCGATCAAGGCGGTGAAGGTCGATGCACTTTCTCCCGATGAGGCCGCAAGCGAGAGGATGGGACTCCATCGGGTCCTTGCCGCTCTGGGGCTCCTCCTGCCTGCGACCGCGGGAGAAGAAACCGCCGAGGCCCCTGCCGAAATCGCGGCCCTCGCCGAAGCCCGGCGCGCCGCCAAGGCCGCCAAAGACTGGCCGGAAGCCGACCGGCTGCGCAACGAAATCTCCGCCCTCGGCTGGGAAGTGAAAGACACCAAGGAAGGCTACGAGTTATGTCCGAAAAACTGAATCTCCCGCTCCGCCCGCGCCGCAACCGCAAGAGCGAATCCGTCCGCGGGCTCGTCCGCGAGACCGTGCTGACTCCGGCCGATCTGATCTACCCGCTCTTTCTTCACGACGAACCGCAAAACGATCCCATCGCCTCCATGCCCGGCTGTCATCGCTGGAGCCTCGAGGGTCTCGTCGGTGAAGTGGGCGAAGCCTGGAATGCCGGCGTCCGCGCCGTCGTCTTTTTCCCCAAGATCGCCGACGCCCTCAAAACTCCGCGGGGAGAAGAATGCTTCAACCCCGGCGGACTCATCCCGCGCGCCATCCGCGCGGTGAAGTCGGCCTATCCCGGCATCACCGTCATCACCGACATCGCCCTCGATCCCTACAATTCCGATGGTCACGATGGTGTCGTCGAAAAGATGCCCGACGGCGATCTGAAAATCCTCAACGACGAAACCGTCGCCATCCTCTGCCGGCAAGCGCTCTGCCATGCCGAGGCCGGTGCCGACATCGTCTCGCCCAGCGACATGATGGATGGCCGGGTCGGCGAGATCCGCTCCGCGCTCGATGAGGCCGGATACGAGGAAGTCTCCATCCTCAGCTACACCGCGAAATACGCCTCCGCCTACTATGGCCCATTCCGCGGCGCGCTCGACTCGGCCCCCAAGGCCGGGGACAAAAAAACCTATCAGATGGATCCTGCGAACCGACGCGAGGCCCTTCGCGAGGCCGAGCTCGATGTCGACGAAGGTGCCGACATGATCATGGTGAAACCCGCCGGTCCCTATCTCGACATCATCCGCACCCTGCGCGATGCCTTCGATCTTCCCATCGCCGCCTATCAGGTGAGCGGTGAATACCTCATGATCAAATCCGCCGCCAAAGACGGCTGGATCGACGAAGAGAAGGTCGCGATGGAGTCCCTCATCGGGATCAAACGCGCCGGGGCCGACATGATCCTGACCTACTTCGCCAAAGACATCGCGAGCAAGTTGTCGAAGTGACTTTGCCTGCCGACACGGCACCGGTTTCGTTTCATTCGCTACTTTACCGATTCCGTTGGGGGTGATAGCCTCCCCCACCGACTCAGAATCGATGTTTTTGTATTTCCCCATCGGATCGCCCACGAACTGGCTGCGAGCTTTCGTAGCTTCACTCGCTGTCCTGGTTTGCACGTCGACGGTTACCACAAGCCCGGCGCAGGAAGTGGCACTCACCGCCGACGAGCGAGCCTGGCTCGTGCGGAATCCCGTGATCCGCTATGGCGCCGATCCCCTCTGGCCGCCTTTCTCGATCCGCAGGCGGGACCGCCTCGTCGGGATCGACCGCAGCCTCTTCGATCTCTTTGAAAGCCGTCTCGGCATCCGCTTCGAGTATGTCCCGACGAATCAGTGGCCCGAGAACCTCGAAAAGCTGAAACGGGGCGAGATCGACCTTGTCTCCGGCGTCGCGAATCTGCCCGAGCGCTCCGCCGATTTCCTTTTCACCAAACCCTACGCTTCCTTCCCCGTCGCCATGATCATGCGCGACGACGGCCCCTTCTTCACCTCGCTCGAGCAGATCGAAAAGAACCAGCTCGTCGTCGCCGCCCCGAAGGATTACGCGCCGACCCTCTACCTCGAAAAGGCCCACCCATCCATCCCGCTCCGGCTTACGAATGATTCCTTGGAAGCGCTGCGCCTTGTTTCTTCCGGCGACGCCGCCGCCATGGTGGAGGATCTGGGCGTCGCTTCGCACCTGATCCGCACCCACGGTCTCACCAACTTGAAGATCACGGGACCGACCCAGCTTCATTTCGATCCCGCCGTCGCGGTGAGAAGCGACCTCCCCGAGCTGCATCAGATCCTCGAAAAAACGATCGACTCCATCACCCCGCAGGAGCGCTATCAGGTCTATCAGGAGTGGGTCCTCGTCGAGATCTCCGGACTGTGGAGCAGCCGGAAGGTGATCACCGTCTGCCTCATCGTCCTGGGATGCGCCGCCCTCGTCATCGCGTTGATCAGCCTATGGAACCGCCGCCTCGGCCACGAACTCGCCCAACGTCGTCTGGTCGAAGCCGCATTGCGCGAGAGTGAGGAACGTTTCCGGCACCTCTTCGAAACGATGACCGATGCCTGTTTCGTGACCGGACTCGACGGGCTCATCCAGCTCTCGAATGGAGCCGCGGCCGCCCTCCTCGGGATCGGGTCGCGCCCCGCGATCGGACGTCTCAATCTCGCCACCTTTCTCAGAGAGCCGGGTGAATTCGCGAATCTTCTCAACCGTCTCCGCGAGTCGGAGCGGCTCCGCGATCATCCCCTCGAGTTCACCGACGCCGAGGGAGGGCATCATCCGTGCCTCTGCCAGATCCGTCTCGTCAAAAATGTCGATGGGGGCGAGACCGCGATCGAATGGATCGCCCGCACCCTGCGGGAAGCGTGAGTCTCCCCGGCCTCACTCCTTGCGTTTCAGCTGCGGGAAGAGCACGACATCGCGGATCGATTCGGCCCCGGTCAACATCATCATGAGCCGGTCGATCCCGATGCCGATACCTCCGGCCGGTGGCATGCCGTATTCGAGCGCGAGGAGGAAATCCTCGTCGATCTTCTGCACCTCCTCACCGGCCTGCTCCTCGAGACGGCGGCGTTGCACGTCGGGATCGTTCAGCTCCGAATAACCGGGCGAAATCTCCGCGCCGTTGATGATCAGTTCGTAGACATCGACGATGGAATCATCCTGAGCGTTCTGCTTCGCCAGCGGCACGAGCTCTTTCGAAACGTGCGTGACAAAGACCGGATCGATCGTCTTTTCCTCGACGAGTTTTTCAAAGACCTGCTGCGAGATCTCGTAATCCTCCATTCCCGCCGAGACCTCCACCCCGAGCTCGTGACACCGCGCCCGCTTTGCCGCCGTATCGAGCGACCACCAGTCGTCCCCTGCCGCGCCTGCCACGAGATCGCGGTAGGGAGCCCGCTTCCACGGACGCGAGAGGTTGATCGTCTTCGTCACTTCGCCCCCGGCGTTTTGGTGTTCGATCACAAGCCCGCCACGGAATTTCTCCGCGAGATGACAGACGAGATCCTCCACGAGATCGGCCATCTTTTCGAAATCGGCATAGGCCCAGTAGGCCTCCAGCATCGTGAACTCCGGATTGTGGCGGCGGCTGATGCCCTCGTTGCGGAAGCTGCGGTTCAGCTCAAAGACCTTTTCAAAACCGCCGACAAGGAGACGCTTCAGGTAGAGCTCCGGCGCGATGCGGAGATACATGTCCATCCCCAGCGCATTGTGATGCGTCTCGAAGGGCTGCGCCGCGGCACCGCCGGGCACGTCCTGGAGCATCGGCGTCTCCACCTCGAAGAAACCGCGGTCCTGCAGATAGCGGCGGATCTCCGCGACCATCAGGCAACGTTTCTTGAAAATCTCCCGCGAGCGCTCGTTCGCGATGAGATCGAGGTATCGCTGGCGGTATTTGATCTGCGGATCCACGACGCCATGCCACTTCGAGGGCATGGGACGCAGCGACTTCGAGAGCACCGTCACCTCCTTCACCTTCACCGAAGGCTCGCCTGTCTTCGTCAGGAAGGTCTCGCCCGAGACACCGAGCCAATCGCCGATGTCGAGATTCTTGTAGATCGCCCACGCCTCCTCGCCGATTTCCTTCTGGTTCACGAAGGCCTGGATGCGGCCGTTCAGATCGGAGAGATCGAGGAAATTGCTCTTGCCCATGTCGCGCAGGGCGGTGATGCGGCCGGCGACACGGACCTCCATCCCCTCCGCGAAAGCCTCGCGCAGCGCCCCGGGGGCATGCGTCGTCTCGAATCCCTTGCCGAAGGGATCGACCCCGAGGGCGCGGAGGTGATCCATTTTCTCGCGTCGGACCTTCAGGAGGGTTCCCAAATCTTCCATCGGTGGCACTTCGGTTTCTTCTGACATAGCTTGGCGTGGCGTATTGAAAATTGCGGACCGCAGCATGATCGACCCGAACAAAAAATCAACCGGCCATTCCCCTTCCCCGGCAAGCGCCGCCGTCGCGGAGATCGGCCACGGACTGATCCTCGACGGGCGCCTCGCCCTCGTCGATCCCGCGGCCAGATGGCTCGCGGTGGCCGATCTCCATTTCGGCTACGAGGCCAACCGCCGCCGCGAAGGCGGGCTCTGGCCGATGTGGGGAATGGAGACGATCGCCGCGCGCCTGGAGGGCCTCGTCCGCGACTGGCAGCCGGAAACACTGATCCTCGTCGGCGACGTCGTCGATGGATCGGCCGCGCCCGACGAAGCCATCACCTGGCTCACCCACGTCCACACGCTCGCCTCACGCATCGTCCTCATCACCGGCAATCACGATCGCGGGCCGATCCGACGCGAGTTCCAATGGATCGACGACTGGCGGCATGGCGACGTCTTCTTCGAGCATGGCCATCTCACGCGTCCCGCTCCCGATCGGGGCAGCCGCGTCCGGGGGCACGTCCATCCCTCGGTGAATTTCAACGACGGCAGCGGCACCCGTCTCCGTCTCCCTTCGCTCGTGATCGAGGAAGCGCCAGAAGCCTGCCGCGAAATCTTTCTCCCCGCTTTTTCGCCCTGGGCCGGAGGCACACGCCACACCCCCACCGCCCCGGCCACGGTCCGCCAGTGGGCCTGCTCGCCGCGGCGGGTCTTCGAATACTTCGACTAAAGAGGGTCTGATGCCGCACCGGACCCTGTCGGGTCGCGAAAAACTTCCTCCGATCCGTTTGCCCGCGTCCGCTCCCCGCCGTAAGATGCGCCGCTTCCCCCGCATGAATCTGCCCAACCAGCTCACCGTCGCCCGGCTCATCCTGACCTTCGTGTTTGTCGGGGTGCTCTCCATCGACGGGATCCCGCACGCGGGCACGATCGCCCTCGCCGTGTTTTCAATCGCGGCCTACACCGACCTCCTCGACGGGCAGATCGCGCGTCGTCGGAATCTCATCACGAACTTCGGCAAACTCATGGACCCGCTCGCCGACAAGGTGCTGATGTGTGCGGGATTCGTGATGCTCTGTGAGCAGGGATATTTTCCGGCATGGATCGTCGTGGTCATTCTTGCCCGCGAGTTCCTCGTCACCGGCCTGCGCCTCGTCGCTTCGGCCGAGGGCATCGTCCTCGCCGCGGAGAATCTCGGCAAATACAAGACGACCTTCCAGATCATCGCCGTGATCTATTTCCTCATCGTCCTCGCCGCGAAAGAGCCCCTGCTCGCCTGGCTCAGCCCCGTCCTCGAATGGCGCGGCCTCGGCCCGCACGTGCTCGGACAGATTCTCATCTGGGTCGCCCTGATCCTGACCCTCGTTTCGGGCTTGAGCTACGTCTGGAAAAACCGCAAGCTGCTCGCGGACTGTTGATCCCGCTTCCGGGGAACAAAAAACCCGGAGGAAACCTCCGGGCTTCTTGCGGATCGTCTGAAGCCGGAGAAGCCCTCACGCCTCGTCGGCCGAACCGACTTCCACCGTGTCATCCTCGGCGGAATCGGCGGCTTCGGGGCGGAAGGTGAGGTATTTCTCGTCCTTCTTGTGGGTGATCTTCACGGTCTGGCCGGCCTTCACATCTCCGCGGAGGAGATGCTCGGCGAGCGGGTCCTCGATGTGACGCTCCACGGCGCGGCGCATGGGGCGAGCCCCGTAGTTCGGATCGTAGCCCTGCTCGATGAGGAACTCCTTGGCCTTCTTGTCGAGCTTGAGATGGATGTTCTTCGCGGCGAGGCGCTTCACGACGGTGTCGATCTCGAGATCGACGATCTTGATGAGATTGTCGCGATCGAGCACGTGGAAGACGATCTTCTCGTCGAGACGGTTGAGGAACTCGGGTTTGAAGGCCTCTTTCGCGCGGTCGAGGATCTTGTCGCGCATGTTGTCGTAGTTCTCGTCGCCGCCGCCCATGGCCCCGAACCCGAGGGTGACCTGGCGCTTGATGACGTCGGCACCCACGTTGGTGGTGAGGATGATGATGGTGTTGCGGAAGTCGATCTTGCGGCCGAGCGAGTCGGTGATCATGCCCTCTTCCAGAATCTGGAGAAGGAGGTTCATCACGTCCGGGTGGGCCTTCTCGATCTCGTCGAAAAGCACCACGGAGTAGGGGCGGCGGCGCACCGCCTCGGAGAGCTGGCCGCCCTCTTCGTATCCGACGTAGCCGGGGGGCGAACCGATGAGGCGGCTGCTCGTGAATTTCTCCATGTACTCGGACATGTCGATCTGGATGAGCGCCTCCTTGTCCCCGAACATGAACTCGGCGAGGTTGCGGGCGAGGTAGGTCTTGCCGACGCCGGTGGGGCCGAGGAAGATGAACGAACCGATGGGACGGCGCGGATCCTTGAGGTCGGCGCGGCTCCGGCGCAGGGCGCGCGAGATCGCGGTGACGGCCTCGTCCTGGCCGATGATGCGGCTCTTCAGCTCGTCCTCCATTTTGAGGAGTTTCTCGGTTTCTTTCTCCTCCATGCGCTGGAGCGGGACACCGGTCCACTTCGAGACGACGGTCATGATGTCGTCCTCTTCGACGGTTACGATCTTCTCCTCGTTCGTGGCGCGCCACTGGTTGAGGATGTCCTCGACCTCCTGACGCTTGTGTTTTTCCTTGTCGCGGAGAGCCGCGGCATTCTCGAAATCCTGGCCTTTGATGGCGGCTTCCTTCTCGGCGACGATCTTCTCGATCTCGGCCTCGAGGTCCTTCACCTGGGGCGGGCGCGTCATCGAGGCGATGCGCGAGCGCGCCCCGGCTTCGTCGAGGATGTCGATGGCCTTGTCGGGCAGGAAACGGCCGGTGAGATAGCGGGCCGAGAGCCGGACGCAGGCGTCGATGGCCTCGTTCGTGTAATGCGCCTTGTGGTGCGCCTCGTATTTCGAGCGCAGGCCCTGGAGAATGAGAATGGCGTCCTCGACGCTGGGCTCCTCGACCTTTACCTGCTGGAAGCGGCGCTCAAGGGCGGCATCCTTCTCGATGAACTTGCGGAACTCGTTCATCGTCGTCGCGCCGATGCACTGGAGCTCGCCGCGGCTGAGGGCGGGCTTGATGATGTTCGACGCATCCATGGCGCCTTCGGCCGAACCCGCACCGACGATGGTGTGGAGTTCGTCGATGAAGAGGATCACGTTCTTGGAACGCTTGATCTCATCCATCACCGCCTTGATGCGCTCTTCGAACTGGCCACGGTATTTCGTGCCGGCGACCATGAGGGCGAGGTCGAGGGTGATGACGCGTTTGTCGCGGAGCAGCTCGGGGACGTTGCCCGAGGCGATCTCCTGGGCAAGGCCCTCGGCGATCGCGGTCTTGCCGACACCGGCTTCACCGATGAGGACGGGATTGTTCTTGGTGCGGCGGCAGAGGATCTGGATGACCCGCTCGATCTCGCTGCTGCGGCCGATCACGGGATCGAGCTCGCCGTTGTTGGCCAGTTCGGTCAGATCGCGGCCAAAGGCCTTCAGCGCGGGAGTCTTGCCTTCCTTGCGGTTGCCGCTGTTGCCGGGCTCTTCGAAATCGCTTTCGTCATCGTCGGCGGCATTGCCGGAGAAATTCGGATCGAGCTCGCGGAGGATCTCGTTGCGGGTGCGCTCGATGTCGACATCGAGATTCTTCAGGACGCGGGCGGCGACGCCATCTCCCTCGCGGAGCAGGCCGAGGAGGATGTGCTCCGTGCCGACGTAGCTGTGATTGAGCGCTTTCGCTTCCTTGCCGGCGAGGGCGAGGACCTTTTTCACCCGCGGGGTGTAGGGGATGTTCCCGACCATCTTGGTCTCGGGTCCATTGCCGACCTGTTTCTCCACCTCGAGACGCACCGTCTCCAGGTCGAGATTCATCTTCTGCAAGACGTTCACCGCCACCCCCTGGCCCAGCTTGATGAGCCCGAGGAGCAAGTGCTCGGTGCCCACGTAGTTGTGATTGAAGCGGTCCGCCTCCTTGCGGGCAAGGGCGAGGACCTGTTGTGCGCGGGGGGTGAAGTTATTCATCGTCGTTGTCCCTGTCGGTAAGTATACTCCCAAAATCGGGCGGCGTCAGCCCAATTAAGCTCTTGCGGATGATGTCGGCACGCAAAATGTCCCGCTCTTCGGGAGAAAGTTTGCACTTGGCCGAGATCTGAAGGTGGGCCGGCTGGATCTCGGTGAGCAGCACGGTGATGCACTCGCGCTCCTCCTCGGGGATGAAACCGAGGTCGCAGCCGAGGCGGATCATGGAAAGGTGGTTCAGCGCCTCCTTCGAGGAGATGATGTGGGCGTATTTCAGCACGGCGAAAGCACGGCCGATCTGGTCCTGCATCATCGTGGGGCGGTCCTCGAGGATTTTCATCCGCGCGTTCTTCTCATTCGCGATGAGCTGGCCGATGACGCGGTCGAGATGGGCGATGATGTCCTCCTCGCGCATCCCGAGCGTGTTCTGGTTCGAGATCTGGAAGAGGTTGGCGAGCGCCTCGGTACCCTCTCCGTAGAGTCCACGGACGGCGAGCCCGATCTTGTTCGCCCCTTGGATCGTTTGATTGATCTGCTCGCTGAGGACGAGGCCGGGCAGGTGGAGCATGGCCGAGGCGCGCATGCCGGTCCCGAGGTTGGTCGGGCAGGCGGTGAGGTAGCCGTATTGGCGGTCGAAGGCGTAGGGCAGGTCGTCCTCCAGCTCGGTGTCGATCTGATCGAGCGAACGATAGGCGGCGAGGAGTTGCAAGCCGGGCCGGATCGCCTGCATGCGGAGGTGGTCCTCCTCGTTGATCATCACGCTGACGGTCTGTTTCCGGTTCA
Source organism: Verrucomicrobiales bacterium (assembly GCA_016795385.1). Classification (GTDB taxonomy): domain Bacteria; phylum Verrucomicrobiota; class Verrucomicrobiia; order Verrucomicrobiales; family DEV007; genus Arctic95D-9. Next base: position 45,699 of record JAEUHI010000043.1, read on the forward strand.
TCACCGTGGCACAGCCGGGTCCTTTCGCGGCGTGCTCGCGGCTGATGAGATGGCGTTCGACGAGGACCTGCTTCTCGATCGCGGTGAGCTGGGTCATCTCCTCGGAAAAGGAGTCCTTCATCTCGGCGAGTTCTTCGAGGGCGGGACGGACCTTCTCCATCACGCGGGTGCGGTCATCCTTTTTCGCCCAGCCCGGAAAAGGGAAACCGACGAGGTTGCGGGCGAGGCGGACCCGGCTCGTCATGACAATGTCGTTCTCCGGGCCGGGAGTCCGCATCCATTCGGCCGGTTTTTTGAGCAGGGTGGAGAAGCGCATCACCTCGTTACGTCGCTGATGAAAGGATTAGCACCCGAAGTGCCAGTTGGGTTGGAGAAGATGAAAGAATAATCAGGATTCGCCGAGGATGGTCTCGAGCCGTGAGATGGCATCTCGCAAGCGGGCGGCCTCCTCGTAGTCCTCGTCCTCGACGGATTTGGACAGCGCCTGGCGCAATTCGCTCAATCGGGCGCGGGGATTTGTTTCGCCGGGACTCACTGGAGCCGAGGCGGCGACGCGATCGTTCGCTTCGGGAAAACGCTGCGGCACCTTGCCGACGTGGCGCGTGTGTTTGTGCATCGCCTCGAGGAGCCCGTCGAGACCTTCGTCGAAGACGTGATAACAATCCGCACATCCGAAGCGACCCGTCTTCTTGAAGTCGGTCTGGGTGAAGCCGCAGCTGCCGCAGACCAGCTCGTTCCGGGCCGGGCCGGTCTCCACCGCGGTCTGCTTGCCCATGCCCTCGAGCATGTCGGCGAGGGCGAAGCCCGTGGGATCGGTGACGCCCTTGTCGTCGGCGCAGGCTTTGCAGAGGTTCACCTTCTGCAGCTTCCCTTCGGCCATCTGGCTGAAGAAAATCGTCGCTTTTTCGGTATGGCAGATGTCGCAGTTCATGGCAGGACCGGGGGTGCCGGAATCCCGCCGCGCGGGCCGGGGGATCAGCACCCACCGTATATTACGACACGAAAGCCTTTTCGTAAATCGGCGTCCCGGTGGTTTGCACGAGATTCCGGAACATCCCGATCAGCTGTTTGGTGATCGGACCCGGCTCTCCCGATCCGATGATGCGCTTGTCGTATTCCGCCACGGGCACCACCTCGGCGGCCGTCCCGGTGAGGAAAAGCTCGTCGGCGGTATAGAGATCATAGCGGGCCATTTCGACTTCGCGCAGTTCCAGGCCGGCCTCGGCCACGAGCTCCATCACGACGCCGCGGGTGATCCCGTAGAGCGAACCGGAAGCCACCGTGGGGGTGTAGACGACACCGTTTTTCACCACGAAGATGTTGTCGCCGGTGCATTCGGCCACGTAGCCGGCGGCGTTCAGCATCACACCCTCCTCCGCTCCCGCCGCCATCGCTTCGACTTTCGCCATGACGTTGCTGAGGTAATTGAGCGATTTCACGGCCGGGGAAAGGGCGTCGTGATTGGGGCGCCGCGTCGCGCAGGTGGCCATGATGAGGCCCTTCTCGTACTTCTCCGCCGGGTAAAGGGAAATGGTCGAGGCGATCACGATGATCGAGGCCTGTTTGCAGTGGTAGGGGCTGAGCCCGAGCGATCCGACCCCGCGCGTCACGACGAGCCGGATGTAGCCGTCGTGCAGTTCATTGCGGCGGATCGTCTCGAGCGTCATCTCACAGACTTCCGCGCGGGTCGCCGGAATGGTAAGATGGATCGCCTTGGCCGAATCGAAGAGACGGTCGATGTGCTGCTCGAGCCGGAAAACGCGGTCGTTGTAGAAACGGATCCCCTCGAAAACCCCGTCGCCGTAGAGCAGGCCGTGATCGAAAACGGAGATCTTGGCATCCTCCTGCGGAAGGAATTGGCCGTCGATATAAATCTGGAGGGGTTTGTCGCTCATGAAACTCGGATCAAAAACCCGAAACCTTGCCAGATGGGAGCGGGAAAGCAAGCGATTCGCACTCAGCGCCACGGTCGCGGGAATTCGGGACTACCCTCCGTTCATCCCGGTGATGATCGACATCATCGGGAGATAAAGGGACACCACCGCGAAACCCGCCCAGAGGATCTGAAAGAACACTGCCGCGACCGCGATCAACCAGGCAACGGGATGGCCTCTCCGCGCAACAAGGTAGGTCAACACACCAAGCGGAACCAGGGTGGAGACGACCGGAAGAAGCAGACCGGCCCCGGATCGACCGGCGTCGATGACGATTTGTGTCATCAGCGGCAAGGGTTTGCCACCGAGCATTTCGCTGACGATCCGCTCGAACTTCGGAATGATGAAAGCCACCTGCAGATCGACCGCAGCCATGCCAAGGAGGATCGTTCCGGCAAGTCCAACGAATGCCCATGAAAGCTTGTCGAGCTTGCGTTCCAGCTCATGGATGCCGTTGTCTGGAACAGGTTGGGACATGGATCTCCGGAATTCGTCCTAACCTTTTTCGCCACCGTCCGGCAAGGAAAATCCCGACGAGTCTTCTCACCCGAAAAACCGCTCCACCTTCCGCATCGCCCGAATGAACGCCTCGACGTCGTCGTGGTTGTTGTAGAAAGCGAAGGAGGCCCGGGCCGTGGCGGGCACGTTCAGGTAGTCCATCAATGGCTGCGCGCAGTGATGGCCGACGCGGATGGCGACGCCCTCGGTATCGAGGATGGTGCCGACATCGTGCGGATGAGCCGAGGCATAATGGTAGGCGAGAACCGAAGCCTTGCCCGGGGCCGATCCGCAGACCCGGATCCCTTCGATCTTCGTCAACTCCTCCGTCGCGTGGGCGAGCAAGGCATGTTCGTGGGCGTTCGCCGCCTCCCAGTCGATCCCGTCGAGATAACGGAAGGCTTCCGCCAGCCCGATCGCCCCGGAGATATTCGGCGTGCCCGCCTCGAAGCGCTCGGGAGAATGCCGGTAGGTGGTGCCGGCCACCGAGACGCGCTCGATCATATCCCCGCCGGTCTGGTAGGGTGGCATTTGATCGAGCCATTCACGGCGCCCCACCAGCACCCCGACGCCATCGGGGGCATAGACCTTGTGCCCGGAAAAGACGTAGAAATCGGCATCGATCGCTGCCAGATCGACCGGGCCGTGCGGCAGGGCCTGGGCGCCGTCCACCAGCACGAGAGCCCCTTGCCCGCGGGCAAAGGCGGTCATCTCCGCAACGGGATTGATCGTGCCCAGCACATTCGAGACATGGGTGAAGGCCGCGACACGGGTGCGGGAATTGAAAAACGATTTCCATTCCTCGAGATCCAGTTCGCCATTGTCGCGCAGGCCGGCGAAGCGCAGCACCGCTCCGGTTTTCTGCGCCAGCACCTGCCAGGGCACGAAATTCGCGTGGTGCTCCATGATCGTCAGGACGATCTCGTCGCCTTCGCGCAAGCGCATGGCGAGTCCGTGCGTGACGAGATTGATCGCTTCCGTCGTGCCTCGGACGAAGACGAGCTCGTGCGAAGCGGCGACCCGCAGACGGTCCTTCAACAAAGCGCGGGCGGCGTCGTAGGCATCGGTCGCCTCGCGGCTGAGGTAGTGCACACCCCGGTGGATGTTGGCATTCTCATGGGAAAAAAAGCGCGAGAGAGCCTCGATGACGCGTCGCGGCTTCTGGGTGGTGGCACCGTTATCGAGATAGACGAGCGGCTTCCCCCCGATCTCCCGGGAGAGAATGGGAAAATCGGCACGGACCGCGGCAGGATCGAAGGAGGGCATTTCAAAGAGGTTACGCCCGAAGTTCGGGGGAAAACGCCCGATGGCAAGGGGAGGGTGGGAATTCCCCCCTTTCCTCAAAATCTTTGGAGAAGTGCTTGCCGTCCGGCCTCGGTCCCGTCTAGTTTCGTGCCCCACCCTCCCCCACGATGGCCAGATCCAGAAAATCGTCAGCGGTCCAGGCCGAAGCTCCTGCCCCCGTCCGTGTCGTCGGGCTCTGCGGACGTGCCGCCAACGGCGAAAGCCGACCATGGCTCGTGGAGGGAGAAGACGGCCATTTCTACTTCCTGAAGCGCGACAACGTGTCCCTCGACCGGCTCGCGATGGATTATCTGATGAGCCGTCTCGGCGAGGAGTGCGGGCTGCCCGTGCCCCCGGTGCGCCGGCTTGTGTTGCCCGAGACGCTCCTCTACCACAGTGCGCTGGAGGGCAGCTCCGAACTGACTCCCGGCCTCGCCTTCGGATCCCTGCGGGTGCCCTTCGCGGAGGAAATCCGCACCGCCCACCTCCGTTCCATCGACGAAGAGACGAAGCTGCGCATCCTCTGTTTTGACTGGTGGACCCGGAATCCGGATCGTTGCCTCGATCGCATCGGAGGCGACCCGAACATCCTCTGGGATCCGGTGCTGCAGCAGATCTTCGTGATCGATCACGATCGCTGCCTCGATCCGGGCTTCGAGGCGACCGCCTTCAAGCGCGGCCATGTCTTCCGCGATGTGCGCCCCTTTCTTGAAAAGCCCTTTCTCCTGAAGTGGCGCACCCGCTTCGAATCGGCCATCTACCATCTCGCGAGGATCTGGGAGGAGATGCCGCCTGACTGGCACACCGGCCCCAAACGGAAACGACTCCTCTCCTTCACCCGCCAGGATCTCGAGGCGAAGCTCATCAAACCGAAGCTGCCTGTAGAGGGTCTGCTCGCCGGCTGAACCCTCTTGAGTCGCCCCGCCATGAATCTAATCCTCAACTACGCCGCGATCGGCTTCCGCCCTTACCCCGAGTTGGGCGAATTCGTGAATGTCGGCATCGTCGCGGTCGAAGCCAAGAGCCGCTTTCTCGGCTACCGGCTCATCTCGCCGCAAAAGACGAAACGCATCGCGGTCTCCTTTCCCCAGCTCGATCTGGGACTCTACAAGGCCGGATTGAAACGTCTCGATGCCGAGCTTTCCGCGCTCGCGATCGAGACGAATCATTGGACCGACGACGCCCGCCAGGTCGCCAAAAACCACCCGGCCCAGAGCGATTTCCTCGTCGCGGAGGAAGGCGATCTGTTCGCCAAACTCACCGCCCCGCAGGGATCGCCTTTCTTTTACGCGGCCCGTGGCACGCGCCTCTGCGAGGACATGGAGTCCACCATCGACGCACTCTACGACCGCTACGTCGAGCACCGGCACCTGACCCAGGCCGACTACGAGGAGAAACAGCTCACCCGCGACGTCCGCCGTCTCCTTTCCACCCATCGGCTCGGTCGCCTCTACCGGGAGGCCCCGTGGGTCGGCACCGATGCCTATCATGTCGGTATCCCCCTCGCCTTCACGCCGCGTGGAGCCGAGACGCCGGAGAAAGCGATCAAACCGCTCAATCTCGCCCGCAGCACTCCGACGCCGATCTACACCTACGGCGACGAATGGATCGCGAAGGTGAACCGGCTGAAGCGCGTCGGCTGTCTCCCGGAAGAGCTGCTTTTTGTCGTGAAAATGCCCGAAGGAGAGGAGGAACGGGTCGCCGCCGAGGAGATCTGCGAAGGCCTCGTCCGGGAGGGCGCCAAGGTCCTCGAAATCGGGGATGAAGAAGGCATCATCGCTTTCGCGAAGATCGAGGAACAGCGCGAACTGAAGCTGACCAACTGATCCGGTCAGGAAGTCTCAAACCGGTCCACCAGCTCGAGTTCGAGCAGTGCGTTGCGTTGCAGGAGGATGGATTCGCGGATCGTTTTGGAGCTATCTTTAGGGCCGTATTCGACGTCGAGGCTCACCATCATCGGCTGAATCTCGAGGCGGGTGATGCGGAAGACGGGCTCGATCTTCGTGCGGAAAAAGCAGTGCAAGGGCACATCGGCGTGACCGGCGTTCCACAGAATCTGGGACGGTGGAAACTCCTCGATCGCCCCGAGGGTCGCGAGGATCTCCCGGACCTTGGCGGCACCGTGCTTCTTCGCGAGTTTCCGCGCGGCGGCGAAGTTGCGGAGCCGCTCGAGATACGAGGTCTTGGGATTCCGATGCTCTTCCACCATCTCCGAGATGATGCCCCGGGCGTGCACCGCGAGCGAGGCATGCAGCTCCTCGCGACTGATGTCGCCGCGCTCGAACTGCCGGAAGAGCTGCGGCGGAGTGGGATGGCGATCGAAGTTCACACCGTGGCGGGAGGCGGAGGTCACGGCAGGCCGCTCACTGCCGCTTCCTTTTGAAAATCTTGAAGAGCCCACCGCCCTCCTGCTGGCGGGGTTGGGGTTGGGCGACCTGCTCCTGCACCGGCGGGAAAGCCGTCGCATCCTCTCCGGGCGGCACTTCTCCTTCGCGGAAAATCGAGGTCACCGGCTGGAAGTCGCGGTAGGAGGCGGGCTCCTCTTCCTCGCCCTGTTCCGCGGCGAGGGCCTCGGCCCTTTCGCGGACCTTGTTGTAATTTTCTTCGTTGAGGTAGCGCTCGAGGAAAGCCCCCACGACGGGAGCGGATTGTTTGCCACCGCTGACGACTTCGCCCGGATCCCCTTCGTAAATCACCGCAAAGGAGTAAATCGGGTTTTTGGAGGGGAAGTAACCGGCGAACCAGGAAATGTTCTGCTTCAAAGCCACGTTCCACTGCCCCGTCCCCGTCTTGCCGGAGACCGTGATCTTGTGGTAGGCCTGCTTGCCGGTGCCGTTCCCCGCGTTGACGACGTCATACAAGCCGCGTTGCACCGCCTTCAGCGAATAAGAATCGACGTTGAGGTTGTTCGCCACCTCCACCGGGAAGGTGCGCTCGAGCTCGTGATTGAGATCCTGCACCTGCAGGACGAGACGGGGTTTCAGGACCTGGCTGCCGTTGCCGACCGCCGCCATCATGCGCGCGACCTGCAGCGGAGTCACCTCCACCTTGCCCTGGCCGATGCTCATCACCGCCTCCTCCCCGTCCGACATGAGGTAGCCGTATTTCTCCGCCCAATAGCGGTTGTTCGGAATGAATCCGGCGGCCTCCTTGAGAGGCAGCCCCGTCTTGTCACCGAGACCGAGACGGGTGGCCATGTAACTCATCGAATCGGCTCCGGCGCTCGTCGCGACTTCGTAGAACCAGGTGTTGCACGAGCGGGTCAGCGCCCCGACGACGTTCATCGAGCCTTCGCCGTTCTTGTTCCAGTTCCGCATCACGAGATTGCCGACGCTCCAGGCGTTCGGGCAGGGATAGAGGTCGTTCGCCGAGATATAGCCGCTCTCGAGGAAACCCAGCGCCGACACCACCTTGAAGGTCGAGGCCGCCGGGTAGGTGCCGCGGAAGGCCCGCGGATAGAGCGGCTTGGCGGGATCGTTGACGAGGACGGAATACTTGTCCGGCGTGATCGCCGGAATGAAATCGTTCGGGTCGAACTGCGGGTAACTCGCCATCGCCATGACGTCGCCGTTCCTCACATCCATCACCACCATCGCGCCGCGCTTCATCTTTTCGGCGAGGAGTTCCTCGCAGATCTTCTGCATCTCCAGATCGATCGAAGTCACGACATTGAATCCCGGTCGCGGCCGGGACAGGACTTCCTCCTTCACCTTCGTGCCGTCGCCCTCGAAGACGACGTTGACGCGGCCCGGCGTGCCCTTCAGTTCGGCGTCGAAGGTTTGCTCGAGACCATCGACCCCGATCGCCTGCCCCCAGAGGTCCTCGTCATTCACAATCGGACCGGTGAGGCGCGGAGGACGTTTCCCGACATAACCCACGACATGGGAAAGAGTCTTGGCCTGGGGATAATGCCGCAAATAGACCGGATGAAGGGTCAAGCCTTCCATCTTCTGCCGGTTCAGCTCATCCACCTCGCTGTCGGTGAGCACCGAGGAAAAGGTGAGCGGCACCCAGCGGCGGTGACGGTAGTGGTCGATGACGGCTTTGCCCGACAAATCCCAATCCGTCCCGAGGATGTTGTTGACGTGCACCATCCGCTCCCCCGCATATCGGAGCACTTCGGCATCGGAGACTTCGGTTCCCAGGAAAGGAAAGGAGATCGCCGCGTAGTAGGCCACTTTGTTCTGAGCCAAGGGATATCCGTTGCGATCGAGGATCTGCCCACGGGGTGCCGGAATCGAGAAAGTGAAGGTGCGCGCCTCCGTCCGGGTGAGGACGGAAGAGCCGACTTGCCCCGGTTTTTCCGGAGGAGCCTGGGCCCGCACTTCACTCGCCGTGACGGGAGCCTCCGTCACATCGACACCGAGGGTATCCATTTTTTTCAGAGTCGAATCCTTTTCCGGCACCTCTTCCTCGACATCCGCTTCCGTGGCCATGGGCTCGGCTCTGAGCATGGCCGGCTGGTCGCCTTGCAATTCCTTCGGAATCTCCACGCCGCCTTCCTCCTCCTCCACCGGCATCGCCCTGACCGAGGGAGCCGGAGGTGCCGCCGCCGGAGCTTCTTCAAAGCGGGGGATCGCCTGCATGTCCGGCACGGCGGCCGGGTCGGCCACAGGCACCGCCGGGTTCGCGGGCACGGGAGGCTCTTCCGCCTCAGGGCGCGGATCGCTCGTCACCACGCCACTCTGGATGCCCGGGATCTGCAACTGCGGGTAGGCGGGTAGAGTCGCGAGACACCAACCTGCCAACAAGGCGACACGCAGGGGATTCGATGGGAAAACGCTCATGGACGAGGCCAAGGGGATGGCTTGATACTACGGGCATCTTAACACGAAACGACGCCCGGTCACCCCCCGAATACGCCGATTTATCCCGCCGCCTTTCAATTTTCACGCCCCCCTGCAGGAGATTTTCCTCTACGGACGCCAGGAACGACTGGGCGAAGGCGGGGTTGGAGACCCCATGAAATCCCGCTTTCCTTGTCTTCTTGCCCTTCTCCTCGGACTCTCCCCCCTCTCTGCCGAGGACTACCGGCCCGAGCTTTTCGCCTCCCTGAAACCGGTCTATCAGGACGATTTCTCCAGCGGCACGCTCGACACCTCGCACTGGCAGGTCCGGCAGGGATCGACCTGGGTCGTGAAAGACGGCGTCCTCACCGGAGGCCCTTCTCCGAAGGAGTTTCAGGAAAAAATGGTGGCGAAAGGTGATCCTTCCCATGCCGGGTTCAAGCCCGTGATCTGGCTCGAAAATGTCCCGGAGAATCTAGTCGTGCAGTTCCGCCTCCGCTACGACGGGACGGTGCCACATCCGAAATTCCCCCTCATCGATGTCGGTCACCATGTCCATACCCTCATCTTCGGTAAGGACAAAACGACCCTCGTGCTGAAAAAGAATCAGAAGACCATCGAAGTCGCCGCTCCCCTACTCGCGCTCAACCAGTGGTCGGACGTGACGATCGAGTTGAAGAAAGGCTCGCTCCTCCTCGTGATCGATGGAACGAAAACCCGGTTTGATGATCCCCTCATCGACATGACAGGCCAGCAGCAGATCGACTTCAAAGGCCTCGATGGCGGAGGGATCCTCCTCGACCGCGTCGTGGCCTCGGAAGGAGTCGAGTGATCCCGGCTTCCCGCTCAGTGCGTCTTGAGGAAGTGCGAGATCTCCTCGGCGAGCTTGTCATTGATCCCGGAGACCTCGGCGATCTGGGCGGGCCCCGCCTTCCGTAGGCGCGAGACGGAGCCGAACTTCTCCAGGAGCCGCTCCTTGCGCGCCCGGCTGATGCCCGGGCAATCGTCGAGGATGCTCTCCTCCACCCGTCGTTTCATCAGCAACTGGTGATAACCGTTTGCAAAGCGGTGGGCCTCGTCGCGGATCCTCTGCAAGAGCTTCAAGGCACCCCGGTCGTGCGGGATCACGAGCGGCTCCGATTCGCCGGGGCGAAAGATCTCCTCGCGCTGCTTCGCCAGGCCGATCACCGGCAGGTCCTGCAGACCCAGCCGCCGGAGTTCGCGCACCGCCATGCCGAGCTGGCCCTTCCCCCCGTCAACGATCACGAGATCAGGCAGACGCACGAACGGACGCCGGCCTTTCTCCGGCCCGCCCGCGTCCACCGCTTCGCGCGCCTCCTCCTCGGCCTCGATCCGACGCATCGCCTCGAGCGGATCCTCCTGACTCGCATCGGCCTCCTCCGCCCCCACCCGTTCGCGTGCCTCCAGCAGGATGCGCGAGTAACGTCGGCGGATCACCTCCGCCATGCTCGCGAAATCATCCTGACCCTGCACCGTCTTGATACGATAGCGCCGGTAGTTCGCATTGTCCGGCAAACCATTCCGGAACCGCACCATCGAAGCGACGATGTGGTTCGACGAGATGTTGGAGATGTCGAAACATTCCATCACCACCGGCGGCCCGCCGAGGCCGAGGATCTCGCCGAGTTCCTCCAGATCCGCCGTGGTGTCGATCGCCTGTCCTGGAACCCCCCGGCGGCGGAATTGCCGTGTCGGGCGCAAGGTCTGCTGCAGATTCGCAATCATGTCGCGCAGCTCCGCCGCCCGCTCGAAATCCAAGGCCGCCGCCGCCTCCCGCATTTCCTCCTCGATCGAGGTAAGGAGATCGCGCGAATGGCCCTGCAGGAAATCACAAGCCTGCTCCACTTTGGCGAGATACTCCTCGCGGGAAATCCGCCCGATGCAGGGAGCGGTGCAGTTCTTGATGATATCGTTGTGGCAATGGCGGTAATCGTTCTCGCCGGGATTCAGAGGCCGGCAACCGCGCAAGCCGAATTCGCGGTTCATCCACGAGATCGTGCTCCGCAACGCCCCCGAGTGCGCGAAGGGACCGAAGTAGCGCGCCCCGTCCTCCTTCCGCATCCGGGTCAGCTGGAACCGCGGCCACGGCTCCGAGAGATGCACCTTCACGAGGAGGAAGCGTTTGTCATCGCGGAAAGCGATGTTGTACTTGGGGCGGTATTCCTTGATCAGCTTGCCTTCGAGCAACAGCGCCTCGGGCTCGTTGCGCACCTCGTGGAATTCAAAATCCCAGATGCTCTCGATCAGCGCCCGCGTCTTGTGCTCGGCCATGCGCTGCCGTGAAGGGGTGAAGTAATTCGCGAGCCGCTTGCGCAGATCGCGCGCCTTTCCGACGTAAATGATCGAACCAAGGCGATCCTTGTGCAGGTAGACCCCCGGCTTGTGGGGGACTTCCCGCAGCTTCTTCTGCAAATCCGGTTTGGCGTCACTGGGCACAAGAAACTATACGCGCCGCAGGCCCGGACTCATCCGATTTCACGACGGATTCACCCACAATCCTTGTCGCGGCCGCGACAAGGATTGTGGAGTTGCGAACACCGGTCAGGACGCGCGCTCACTTCCCAGAGCGTGGGCGAGTCGCGCCGCTTCGTAGAGGCTCGCCTCCCGGCGCCGCCACGCCTCGCGCCCCAGATAGTCCGCGGGGAGCAATTCCTCCGGCAGCAGGGGATCTCCGTCGAGTGCAAGACGCCAGGCGGTGCTCTCTTCGCGCGTCCATTCGTCGAGAAGTTCCCTCGTGCCTCCGCTCGCTACTCCGGAGAATCGATCCATCACGGCGATCGCCTCTTGGTAGCGTTCATTGATCGCTTCGAAATTCCAGGCAGCGCGGACCATCTGCTCGTCCACGCGCTTGCCTTTGGACTCGGCGTGAAGGAGGAGCAACTGCGAGCATTCCGCGTCCTCCTCGTCCATCAGCGTCGCGAGCGCAGGAGGCGTCGTGGGGGCAATCCAGACGCTCCCCTGCAGGCAGCCGCATCCGGCGGCGGAAAGTGCACGGGTCAGTTTCCGCCGTTTCGACCGTTCACACTCCGGGACATCAAAAAGCAAGAGACGCCACCTCCGATCCCACTTTCTCCCCCACGCGGCGTTGACATCGCGACCACCGCCGGCGGCAAGACGACCCGCGGCCGTGAGACGATGGAGGCGCTCGCCGGTTGCGGGATCGCGTTTTGCTTCCAGGAAACCCTGCGACTCAAGCCGCTCGATCTGCGCAATCAGTCCGTTCTGATAAGCCCATCCTTCAAAGGATTGCTCGATGTTGCGGAAAGTGGGGCGCATCGGCTTTTCGGCAAGCCAAAAAAGTCGGTAGAGCAAAAGCTCGGTCTTTGATTTCATGAACCCATTTTCCACAATTCTTGTCGCGGCCGCGACAAGAATTGTGGGGGAATCACGCTCGCCAGGCGACGGAGATGCGGTCACCCGGGGAGGGGACGGGGCGGCCGGCGGTATCGGGCCAGTGAACGTGCCAGGGCTCGTCCCCCGCCCCAGCGTCGGGGGCGAGGCGCAGCTCGATGCGGGCGCCGGTCTCGCGCACAGCCTCGACGCGGGCTTCGCCGGCGGCCTGGGGGGAGCCATCGGCGGGCAGGCGGAAATCCTCGGGGCGGCGCCAGCGTTCCTTTCCGCCCGCGGGATCGAGGACGCGGTTGGCGGGCCCGAGACTCTCGGCGCAGTAGCGGCTGACCGGATTGCGGTAGACGGAGAGCACCGGCCCGACTTGGCGCAGAGCGCCCTGCTCAAGGATGGCGACGCGTTCGGCCATGGCAAAAACATCCTCGGGATCGTGGGTGACGAGGAGCGCGGTCTGACCGAGTCCGGCGAGAATATCGCGGATCTCCTCGCGCAGACGCCATCGCAGGGCGGGATCGAGATGGGAGAAGGGTTCGTCGAGAAGAAGGAGCCGGGGCGCGGGGGCAAGGGCCCGGGCCAGGGCGATCCGCTGGCGCTCCCCGCCGGAGAGTTCGTGCGGGTAACGGTCGCCGTATCCCGGCAGGGCGACGAGGGCGAGGCACTCCTCGACGCGTTCGCGCACCGCGGCCCGTTGTCGTCCGCGCAATCCGTAGGCGACGTTCGCGGCGGCGGTGAGATGGGGAAAGAGCGCCCCCTCTTGAAAGACGAGTCCAACCTGCCTTTGTTCGGGGGGCAGTTCGCGCGCGATTCCGCCGCCGGCGACCAGGACTCCGTCGAGGCGCACCTCGCCACCGTCCGGCGACTCGAGACCGGCGGCGAGACGCAGCAGGGTGGTTTTGCCACTGCCACTGCCACCGATGAGGGCGAGGATTTCCCCCGGGGCAACGGCGAGATCAACGTCCGCGACGGCGGGACTCGAGCCGCTCCGGTAGCGTCGTGAAACCTTGCGAAATTCCAGCGGGGGGATGGATTCAGCCATGATGGGATCCGGTGCCGAGTCGGCGGTCGAGAAGGATGAGCGGCAGAACGCCGGCGGCGACAACGAGGAGCGACGGCACCGCACAGGCCTGGAGCCGTGCCTCGCTCGCAAGGCTGAAGGCGGTCGTCGCGAGTGTCTCGAATCCGGCAGGCCTCAGGATGAGGGTGAGGGGCAACTCTTTCAGCAGGTCCACGAAAAGGAGGATCGCCGCGGCGACGAGAGGACCTTTCAGGAGAGGCAAGTCGATGGCGAGAAACGTCCGCCAAGGCGATGCCCCGAGGACCCGGGAGGCTTCCTCGACAGGTCGCCCGATCCTCTCGAGACCGGCCTCGGAGAGTTTCAACGGAATCGCGAAAAAGCGCACGGCATAAGCGAAGGCGAGGGCAGCCACCGTGCCCCCGAGCATGGGCAGGAGCGGGAGATGGAGGCGGTCGACCGCTCCGGTGACGGAGAGGACTCCGACCGCGACGACCGCTCCGGGAATGGCATACCCGAGTCCGGCAATGGACAGGAAGACGCGCCGTGGCATCGTGCCGCGCAATCTCGCGGCATAGGCGAAGAGGGCGGCGAGGAACGCGGCGGCGACCGTCGTACCGGCGGCTAGCCCGAGGCTCTGACCGAGACGAAGCCCCTCGGGGAGTGCGAATCCCTCGGCGGCGAGATGCAGCCAGGCCCAATGGCCGAGCCGCGCGACCGGATAGAGGAATCCGACCGTCAACGGCAGCAGACAAACGGAGAAAGCGAGGAGGGCTTTGACACCGACGAGGCGGCGGCGCGCAAGAGGACGCGAGTCCGCTCCCGCAGCCGAGTAGCGGGCGCGCCCGCGCAGCAGCCGCTCGAGAGCGAGCAGTCCGACGACGGTCGCAATCATCAGGGCGGCGAGGCGCAGGGCCGCGACGAGATCGCCCGATCCAAACCAGGTGCGGAAGATCCCGGCGCTCAGGGTCGGCACGCCGAAAAAGTGGACCGCCCCGTAGTCATTCGCCACTTCCATGGCCACAAACGCCCCTCCCGCGACGAGAGCGGGGCGGGCCGCCGGCAGCGCGACGCGTAGGAAGGCGCGGGTCACGCCATCGCCGAGGAGTCGGGCTGATTCGATCTGGACGCGACATTGCCGGGTGAAGGCGGAGCGCGCCGCGAGATACACGTAGGGCGAGAGCACCGCAGCGAGCATGAGGGAGAGGAGTCCGTAGCGCAAGGCGAGCTCCGCCGCGAGGAAAGCATCGACTCCGAAAGTCGTGCGGATCTTGACGAGATGAGGAATCGCGGCCTCCGGCACGCGGTAGAAGACGAAAGCGGCCACGTAGGTCGGGAGCGCGAGCGGCAGGATGAGCATCCACGAGAGGATCCGCCGTCCCGGAAACTCGCAGGTGCTGACGAGCCATGCCGGGAGGATCCCGAGCGGCATCGCCATTGCCACGACAAGGGCGACGAGGACGAGGGTGTTGAGCAGATACTTGCCCAGGAGAGTCTCGACGAGCGAAGCCCAGGCCGTGCTCTCGCCGCCGAGACGGAGGACGACCGCAGCCACGGGCAGGAGCAGAAGCGCGGCGACCACGGTGACGAGCAGGCCCCAGCGGTCGGGACGCGGGACGCGCGGGCGCGTCCCGGCGAATCCGCGAATCACATCCGCCACCACCGGAGGTGCGGCCACCGGCTCGGGGCGCTGGGCAAAGGGCATCGGAGATTCTACACCGTTTATTCCCATCCGCTCTCGTCAAAGAGCCGCACCGCCTCCGCGTTACGCTCGCCGAGAACGGAGAAGGGCATCGCATCCGCTTTGAAATCTCCCCACGATTTCTGGAGCTCCGACCGTTTTGCGGTCGTTGTGACGGGGTATTCGAAGGTGTTTTCCGCGATCATCTCCTGAACTTCGTTGGAGAGGAGAAAGGCGAGGAACTTCGCTGCATCGCCCGCCTTTTTCGAAGCTTTCACGATGCCGGCCCCGCTGATGTTGACGTGGGTCCCGCGCCCGTCCTGGTTGGGGAAATGAATTTTCACCTTGGCGGCGGCCTCGCGGTCCTGCGCATCTTCGGAAGTCGCGAGGAGACCGAGGTAATAGGTGTTGGCAATGGCAACGTCGGCAAGACCGGCGGCCACCACGCGGATCTGATCGCGGTCACCGCCTTGGGGAGGCCGGACCATGTTGCCGCGCACGGCGGCAGCCCAGGCCTTGGCGTCTTCGGCACCATTCGCCTCGACGAGTGCGGCCATGAGAGACTGGTTGTAGGCGTTCGACGAGGAACGCACCGCGAGCCGGCCCCGCCATTGCGGATCGGCGAGCGCCTCGTAGGAGGAGAGCTCCCCGGCCTTGACCCGGTCCGGCGAGTAGTAGAGCACCCGCGCCCGCATCGTGAGGGCGACCCACTGATGATCGGCGTCCTTCAGGGTCGCGGGAACCGCATTAGCGATCGCCGGATCGGGCAGGGGCTGGAGCAATCCCGCCTTTTTGGCGCGGTCGAGACCGCCGCCATCGGCGGTGAGAAAGAGATCCGCCGGGGTCCGGTCGGCCTCGGACTGGAGACGGGCCATCAACTCGTCGGAGGCCGCCTTGACGACCACGATCGAAATCCCGGTCCGTTCCGAAAAGAGCTGATGCAGCTTTTCATCGAATTCGTAGTGGCGTTGCGTGTAAAGGGTCAATTCACTGGCAGAGATCAGACCAGTGAAGGAGACGACCGCAAAAACGGCAAGAATCCGCCGTAGGAAATGACCGGGTTTCATCGATTCGGAGAGCATGTGATAGTGAAATTGAGATCCAATGTCGACACTGTGACAGGAGCGCGGCAGTTTTGTTCAGACGCAAATCCGGGAGGCGACGGAAAGTTTCTCATCCGGACACCGTTGTGAAACAGAGAACTCCTGATCTCTCAACGACACGCCCGGGTATCCCGTCAGCGAATCAAAGATTTTCAGTCGTTTTCTCGAACCCCTGCGGCGGATGTTCAGCGAAGACGATCGCCTTTTGGTAGATCCGGTTGAGTTGCCCTATCAGATCCGAGATGGGCTCCAACTGCTTCCGATCGATCGCCAGCGCCTCTTGGTCCGTCTCCCCTCCGATCCGGACGTGGTGGATCTGTCCTTTGAAATGGTCTTCCGCGAACATGCGGAGGTTTCCGAATTCCTCGAAGGCCTCGACGAGGGTGTCGTGTTCCTCCCGGGAGATGGCGCCGATCTTCAACAATTGACCGAGCCGGTCTTCCGTATTGGTGTGCTTGCAGCTCACCCCGTGATACTTGCAGAGCACGGATGCCAAAAACACGGGGAAACGGGAGAGCTTCTTCGCGTCGAAGACTTCGCCCTCCTCCAGCTTGCCGATGACAATCGGGCTCTTCTGACCGAACGACTTGATCTGATCTTTAAGATTGGCTATGGCGTAGTTCCCACCTTGGGTGAGAGTCTTGTCCGTTACCGGCGAACGCAGCGTTTCATCCACCAAAGAAAGATACTCGCCGAAGCGCTTGTCATCCTTGGGGCCCACCAGGGCTTGCACCGAGGTCAGCACCTCTTTTTCGATCAGGTCCTTGTCAGAGAAATTGCTGAAGACCATCTCCGGAGTGCCGATGAATCCCTTTCCTCCAAGGCCCGGAGAATTTCCGCCGGGGTCGAAACAAAAGCCCTCGGCGATGGGTTTCTGCATCTCCACACCCAACGGGGTTTCACCCAGCGCGGTAATCCGCATCTCGAAAAGCACGAGCGCCTTCCGCAGGGCGGTAGTGTCATAGTTTTTGTCATGCAACACCGCGAACTCTAGATCCGAGTAGGCAAACATCTCGTTTCGGGAGCCGGATCCGAGCAACATCATGGTCTGGTCGTCCGGATTCACGCCGAAGGCTTCGAGGCACTCCTGATAAATCGCCGCGGTGAAATCCCGGAACTTCCTGGAGGTCACTTCGACACCCACGGAACGACCTTTCTCGACGAGTGAAGACCTTAGTTCCGCGAGCTTCCTCCGATCGCTTTCCAGGTCGATGGGGCGATCCTTGATGCCGTTCTCGCCGAGGTAGCCATCGATGACCTTGCCGACCTCGACAAGTGCACTTTTCCCCCGTTCGCTTTCTCCGGCACCCACAAAGCAGCGTTCCGCACAGCAGTAGTTCCGAATGGCCAGGGTGGGACTGCCCTGCCGGTTCTTGGCCGCCGCATCGATGAAAATGGATCCGGAATCAGGATGGGAGACCGGCACCAACCCGGCACGGATTCCCGGCGTCAGGAACACGCTAAGATCCACCGGCGGTTGTTGAGCGACGGCCAATTCGAAGAAGCGGACGAAAGCCTTCCGCATCGGCCCGGTATCCTGGTTCGCCTTGGAGGCTTGATGCTCGAGACGTTCCAAAGCCGTAACGAGTTCGTTCACGTTCTTCTGCCGGGATGGCAAGTCCTTGTTGCCCAATACCGCCAGCATCTCCGTCTCAGGAAAACTCTCGAAACCGTTCACCCATTTCAACTCGTTGCAGAATGCTCTCAGCTCCTTATCGATCTGAGCCGGTTTAAAGCTGCCGGGATTGGAAAGTGATTGATATTCCGCCGATTTTGACACCACTTTCCGAAGCGCCTTTTCCAACGCCTGTTCCATTTTCGGATCCCACGGAGAGAGTTTGATGCCAAATTGTTTCTTAAACTCCTCACTCTGGCCGCTGTAAAGCCTCTCAAAGCCACCGGATTCCCTGACATGGCTCTCGAATCCCTCAAGGAGCTGGCCTCGGATGAAATCCGTCACCACGTCGGAATTGATCAACTTGAGTTTCAACGCATTTCCGAAGAGGGCGACGTCTCCCGGATCGACCGAGGCGATTCCATGGAAGAGTCGGCTGACCTCTTCGCGGATTTGAGGAACCCATTCCGGCTCTCTCTTCGCAAGGTTTCCGGCAGCCTCAAGCCAATTGGTGATCGCTTGATGCCGGTCCTTGTTCCCAACGATCATCTTGACCTGATCGACGGGGCTTTCGCCACCCCTGTCCACTCCCTCCATTCCTTCCCGAAGAGCCCGGGTGAAGAGAGCCTCGGTGATCAGCATGGAAGCGTTCTTGTTCCCCACTTGAAAAGTCACGGGCTGTCCCGGAACCTGCGTACTGTTGACGCGGATCCCTTCCATGAGAAGAGCTTCGACCTCGATGGGCTCCAGTCGGGGCGGAGCAAACCCAAACCGCGTGACGAACTCTTGCTCAACCATCTTGGTGAAGGTACCGTCCACCACCTCACCCTTTCCGATTTCGGCTGTGATCAGATTCCTCGCCAACCTCAGGGGTGCCCGTTCATTGTGCAGGTTGATGACCTCGTCGCGGCGGGATTCGAGATCTCCGAGAACTTCGTTGACCGTTCTCGATGACAAACCTCGGTGCCGGGAAATCTCCCTTCCCGCGATACCCGCCGCCTCGCTGCCAAGCTCGTGACGCACCGCCGAAAGGAACGATTCCTTGATTTGCCGGTTCTCGGAATCGCGCGTGTTGGAAATCCAACCTCTCAAGGTCTGGGCAATCCGCCCCCAGACAGAGGTGCCACGACCCTCCACCGAGTTGTTTTCTCCCAGCACGAGGCGGGACGCATCCTCCAACGCGGCGGTCTTGAATTGAGAAAGCTTGATTTCCATGAGAGGGCGCGTGGGGAAAACTCAAACAAAGCGGCTCGGATCACCCGCTCCGAAAAACTCAAGGGCTCCCGAGGTATCTCCGGATGGGGAATCGACCTCCGATTTCAGAAATGCCGTCCACTGATCCGCCCGGTTCAGGAGTCCCTCCAAAACCGCGAGAAGGCGGGCAAGTTCAAGGCCGGTGAGAGACAATGCCGTTTGCAAGAGGACGCTACCGGACTCCGGCAAGACCGCAAAAACGGGGTCACCATCCCCTCCCCGAAAGAGATTTTCCCGAAGGAGTAGACCGTAGACGCGCTCGCGCATTGAGGAGGGCACTTCTCCGAGAGCGGCGTAGACCAGCAGGCGTCCCGCTCCTTCGTCGAATTCAAAGGAGACGAGAGTGTCGTCAAAGACGAGCTGCACCGAACCGTTTTCATCGAGCACGAGATCGGCGAGACCCAGTTGCGCGGCCAGTTCCTCAACGAGAATAAGAGAAGATTTCATCGAAATTCAAAGGGGCTCCACCGGATTCGTGTGCTCACCCCGCTGGAAAACGCTCGCGAAACGACCAATTGCATGGGGATCCGGTTTCGCGTGATGTTTCCCCGCCTCGATGAATTTTTCGGGCAGCTGCCGCGCGTCAGGCTATAGTCGCGGCCCGAAAATGTAGCCGGGTTTGCCGGATCGACGCTTCCCGACGCCATCCTTCCATGGACCTCTGCGAGAAAACCGATTTCCCTCTCCGTTGCGCCGATGGTGCCATGGTCGATGCCGCCCTGCGGCGTGGAACGGGACGGGGGGTGAAAGTGGCGGTGATCGATTCCGGAGTCGAGACGAGTCACCCCGGCCTGCAGGGGCTTGCTCTCACCGATGATTGGATCGTGGATCTGGAAGGTGGGCGCCTCACCTTGAATCCCGGAAAGGGGGAAGATGTCTACGGGCATGGCACCGCCGTGGCCGGAATCCTCCGACGCATCGCGCCGGAGTGCCGTGTCGGTAGCTTCAGGGTGATCTCCCCCGGCATGCCCGGGACCCAGGCGACGGTGATCCGCGAGGCCGTTCGACTCGCCCTCGATCTCGATTACGACATCCTCAATTGCAGCTTTGGATGCATCGCGAGGCGGGAGCTGTTGCCCGGGTTCAAGCAGTGGATCGATGAGGCCTGCCTGCGGGGACGCCACATTGTCGCCGCCAGCAGCAATGAAGACGCCGGCATCGTGGAGTGGCCGGCCCATTTTGTTTCCGTGATTTCGGTCTCCCACACCGAGATCGCCTCCGATGAATGGGATCTCTTCCAGCGGGACGGGCAGATGGTGCGCTTCGGGGCGAAGGGATTGGAGGCGGAAGCGCTTTGGTTGCAAGGAAGGACGAGACAAGTGATGGGCTCCAGCTTTGCCAGCCCACGTGTCGCCGGGTTGCTGGCCCGGCTGCTTTCGGTCCACCCCGGGACTCCCCCTCTGATCGCGAAGGAAGCCCTCGCAGCCTGGGCCCGGCCCTGGCCCCGGGAGACCCCGACCGTGGTTATTCCCACTTGAGGATGGTGGACGCGAGATGGAGGTCGATGAGAGGCTCGAGAGTGGAAACGACGAGGCAGGCGGTCCGGAAATGATGGGCGTTCGCGGCCATGCCGCGCTGGCGTTCTTCCGTGCGGAGAAAGGCGACCACACCCCTGAGGCGCGTGGCGAACCGGAGCGGCACGGCGATGAGATCCCGGGTCGTGGCACCTGACAGCCCATCAAGTTCCCCGGACCAGAACGGATTGCCCGCGACGTCGAAATCACAGACAGCCTGCCCCGAGGCACAGGTCATCGCGAGGACGCCCTGCACCGCGGCACCACCTTGCTCCGGATCGATCACGACACCGTCGGCTGTTCCCGCGGGCAGGTGGTAGACGGGACGGACCCCGTCACCGGAGGGGTCCACGAGAAGAACGAACAGGTGGTCGCATTCCGTCTGCTCGATTCCATGCCTCATCTGCGCTTTGGCCAAGGGGGAAAGGAGACGGTCGAAACGCCCCCATCGCAGTTCGTCGGCCGAGCGGACGATCTGACGCCTCAGCGTCTCGCCGAACTCCTCGAGCAAGGAGACGGCAAGAATGTCGAGGTTTTTGCCAAAGGTTCCGGGCATGGCCGCGGGAGGGAAAATCGTAGGGGCATCACTTCACTTCAGCACTTTCCTGGCGCTGCCTCGCGAGACCGGCAAGAAAGCCGACGGCCTGCCGGTGGGCGAGCGTCTCGCGACAGACTTCGTCGCGGCGCATCTCCGGGAGGCGACCTTTCGCGAGGTCCTCGAGGGCCGCTTTCAATTCCATCGGCAGGCCGCTGTGGGAGCGCAGGGTGACTTCAACGGGGAATTCGTTGAGGAAGGATTCAATGACCGGGAAGTTTTCTAATGACGCATTCACATTCATGAAAACGAACCATCCCGGCTCTTTTGCAGATTATCCCCGATTTTCCGAAAAACATCTCTCACGGAAAGGGCTCACCTCACCGGAAGACGTGGGCGGATTGGGCACACAGATCGACGATGTCCTCCCACTCCACCTCGAGCCACGGATCGACTTCCGCGATGTGGGCGAGGGCATCCTTCCGGATCTGTTCGAGGGTGGCAGCCATGGCCCGGCACACTTTGCTGCGGCTCCAGCCCCACATCTCCGCGACGGTTTTCTGCTGGATGCCTTGCAAGGTGACCAGTTTGATCATGAGCAGCTCCTGCGGAGGCGCCTTGGCAAGGGCCCTCACGAGACTCTCACGAAGCAGGTCGACCAACGCGTTATCCACTTCGCCGAAATGCCCGGTGCCGCCCACGAGTTGATCGAAGCCGCCGTCCGGCAGATCGCCTGCAGGGGCGGAGAGCGCCTCTTGCAGATCCCCACGGAAGCGCCCGCGCCGTTTCAGATCGACGAGTCGATTGAGAGCGCAACGCCCCAGAAAGGCGATGATGTCGCCCTTCCCATCGAATCGACCGAGCAGGGGTGGCTTCCCCCGCCATGATTGAAAGGCCTCGGACCAGATGTCGCCCCCGATTTCCTCGGCCTCGGAGTGACTCGCGCCGCGCTGGACCAGAAAGGCGTGCAGACGGCGGCGATTCTCGGGACTTTGGATGACACGGGCGGCTTCGTCATCGCCATCCAGGGCGGCGTTGATCAGATCGACTTGGTTGGCGAATCGGTTGGTTTCGGAGAGCATGGAACGAATGCCATCGTGGCAATCCGTTTCTCACCGGTGGGTCCGGGTTCTTTACAGGCGATCGTCGATTTTTTTCGCCCGGACGCTTTTTTCGCAATCGGCCCGGCCGGGAGCGTTTTCCGAACGAACAAGATGAACACCTCCGCCGACGAGCCCTCCCCACAGACGCCCGCTTACGGGACCCCGGAAATGGAGGCCCTCCTGCAGGAAGCCGAGGCGTCGATGCGTCGCACCCGGGAGCTTTGGGCCGACGCCGGGGTGACCCTCGATGAGGTCGAGGCGGCGATCGACGCAATGCCCGCGCCGATCCGCTCGGAGTACGAGAGGCTCCTCCGCGAGGATCGGGAGGAAGCGGCCCTCGTGTGGAGGGATGAACGACGTCTCCTCTTGCAACGCTACGGGGTGCCCGCCGAAACCAGCTCCTCCGAGACCCGGGCTCCCCGGACCCGCCTGCGCCTCTGACTTTCCCTACCGTACTTCCACACCATGCAGCCCACGAACGTCAACACCAGTGTCGCCGGTCTCTCCTACCATTCGGTGAACGGCTCGAGTCTCGTCTCCGTCACTGAGAACGGCAAGACGCGCGAGGTCAGCATCCCGGAGCTTTTCATGCTGATCTCCTTCAAGCTGAGTGAGACCGGTCAGGCACGCATCCGCGAACAGACCGAAAAAATGCAGATCAACAATGCCGTCGTGGCGTCCTTGAACGAAAAAATCTCCAAGCTCTCGGCACTCCAGGCCTATGTGCCCGCCGATCAAAAGGAACGCAAGAAGGTGTCGGAACTGATCCGTGATTCCAGTGAAGAGGCGAAACGTCTCGACAAGGACGCGAAGGATTTCTTCGGAAAAGCCGAGAGTTCCCGGAAGAACTACGAGAGCGAGGCCCAAAAGTGGAATGAGCGGGGTTATGGAAGGGCAATGTCGTTCGAGATGGCCCGGGATCCGAACACCCCGAGGGACGCGATCGTTCAAGCATTGAAGAATGCAGGCATCATCAAGACCGATCCCAAGACGGGAAAAACGAGCCAGCCCGGAAACCTGAACGACAACATCGACCGGCTGCGCAGCAACTGGGTCGATTACAATCACTGGAACGGCGAACACAAAAAGTCCGCCGACGCCCTCTACAACCTCACGAAGGATCCGATCAAGCAGGCCTTCCTCGGTCTCGGTGGTTTCGCCACCGAAGGCGTCCGCGATGCCAAGGGCGAACTGCAGCGCAACCCCGACGGCAGCATCAAGCTCGGGGGGGCGACGATGAATTTGCTCGAGAATTTCAAGGCGAAGACCCACGGCGTGCCCATCGACGACATCGAAGTCAACGGCGCCGATCTGGACGCCCTCATCACCCACCTCAAAGGCAAGATCGAAGCCTACAACAGCCGCTCCCAGCTCGACATGATCGATCTGCAGAAATTCGTGAGCGAAAACAACCGCTACTTCGACATGGCCTCGAACATGATCAGCAAAGGCGCGCAGAGCCTCCAATCCATCGTCGGCAACATCCGGGGATGAACCTTTCCGGCCCTCCGGTTCCCGCCTTGATTTCCACCCCGCTCTCCCATGCCAGACACAGAATCCGGTCTCTCTGCAGACTACCTCGCACGCCTCGAGGAAATCACCCTGAAGGTCTACGAAGGCCGTTCCACCCTCCAAATCGAAAAAGGGATCACCGCCGAAGAGATGGAGACGGTCTACTCCCATGGCTACACCCTTTTCCAGGGAGGCAGGTCCGACGATGCCCTCGCCATCTTCCAATACCTGGCCCTTCACGATCCGCTCGAGCCCAAATACTTCACCGCCGTCGCCGCCTGCCTCGAGGAGCGGCATGACTACGAAGCGGCCGCCCGGCACTACCTGCAGGCCCTCGTCCTCAGCAAGAAAGATCCCATGCCGGGCTACCGCGGCGCCCTCTGTCTCCGGGCCGTCGGCAAGCTCGAGGAAGCGGAAGGCCTCCTCCACCTCGCCATCGAACATACCGTCGATTCACCGGAGAACGATCCCATCAAGCAACAGGCCGCGATCCTTCGCGACGAACTCGCCGCCATCACCAACTCCTCCGCGAACTGACTTCCTCCCTCCATCGCTTCCTTTCCATCCCATCCATGAGCGCCATCCATCCGACTCCTCTGAACGAGGCCGAAGCCGCCCAATCCATCCTCCGGGGAGATCTCTCCTACCGACAACTCTGCGGTATCACCCCCGAGGAGATGGAGTCCGCCTACGCCAGTGCCTACACCCTCTACCAGGCCGGCAAGTATGCCGACGCGGAACGCATCTTCCAATTCCTCGCCTTGTTCGACAGTCACGAGCCGAAGTACTGGCTGGGTCTCGGAGGATGTCGCGAAGCCCTCAAAAACCTCGCCGGTGCCGCCGAGGCCTACCTCATCCCCCTCGTCGTCGACACCCCGGAGCCGCAGGCCGCCCTCCGCGCCGCGATCTGCTGCGAAGCGGTCGGCCGCACCGAAGATGCCGTCGAAGCGCTGAAGACGGCGGTCGCCTGGGCCTCCGCCGATCCGGGGTCCGCCATTCTCAAGGCGCAGGCCGAGAGCATGCTGGCCCGGTTGGCTCCCTGATTCCCTTCCCGCTTCCCCTCGATTGCTTTTCATATGGACCATCCCACCATCCAAGCCCGTTACCTCGGCGAAGGAAAATTCCAGGTCGGCAATGAAGTTGTCCCGGAGAAAGGACTCCGCCAGGCCTTGCAGAATGCGGCGGGCAGTTCCGGACTTTTCACCGTCAACGGAAAGGCGCTTTCCTGGGAGGTGGCGGCCAACACCCTCAGCTTCCTCGCACTCGCGTCCACGAACTCGCTCGGACGCCCTTCGCTGACGCCGCCCCTGCCCGGAACCGACAAGATCACGGACGTCGTCCTGATCCTGCAAAAAATGCAGATGGAATCCGGCAACACCCAGCTGGAAACCAGCCGGACCACGATCGAGCAAAACCGCTCCAAGAACGAGGGGCTGCACAAGGAAAAAATGGAGAAGGTCCAGGAGCGGATCGAAGACCTCGAGAAAGCCGCCGAGAAGGAAAAGAAAGCCGGGATCTGGGGCAAAATCGCCAAGGCCTTCGAAATCCTCGGTGCCGCCATCGCCGCCGTTTTCGGTGCCATCCTGGTCGCCACCGGCGTCGCCGCCGGAGCCGGTGCCGCGATGATCACCTTGGGGATTCTCGTGATTGCCAACTCGATCGCCGACATGGCGGTGGGAGGCAATGCCATCGGAAAGGGTCTCATCAAAGCCGGAGTGGATCCCCAGGTCGCCAATGGTCTCGGCATGGCGATGGGGATCGCGCTGAACATCGGCCTGGCCGTCGCCTCCGGGGGATCCTCCATCGTCATCTCGACGGCCGCGGCCGCCAAAGACCTCGCCGCCATCCTCGTGGGAGTGGTCGACAAGGCCATCAATGCCACCAACATGATCATTTCCGCGTCGGGATCCCTCATGACCGGAGTGGGCTCGGGGGTGAACAACATCCAATCCGCAAACGCCCGCCGCGATGCCGAGATGGCCAAAGCCGAGGCCACCGATCTCACCAAGCTGATGAAACTGATCCAGCAGAAATCCGACGAGGAAACCGAGATGATCCAGCAACTCGTCGAGCAGGTGAACGACATGATGAGCCGGGTCATGACGATTCTCTCCGGCATCAACGATTCCCAATCCAACATCGTCTCGCGCCTCAACGCGATGGCCTGAGACGCCTCCTTCCTTCAAGAACCATCCATGAACACCATCAACGTCTCCCGCCTCAACGACGGCAACTGGCAAGTGGGCAATGAAACGCTGACTCCCCAGCAGTTTCAGTCCCGCCTCGACCATCTCGCCGCGAGCAACTCGAAGGGCCTCTTCCGCATCGACGGCAATCTCACCGTCGATGCCTCGACCCTGTCCCGCCAATTGGGCGGCGGCACCCCCGTCCTCGGCACCCCCACGCTGCATCCACCCACGAGCTCGTCGACCCGCCCCCTCGATACGAGCAAACTGTCGAACCTCTCCGCCGTCATGGCCGAGGTTTTCAAACTCATCACGAGCACCAGCATGGTGAACCGGGAATCGGCCCGCGAGTCCCGCCAGGCCAATCAGGTCGCCGAACAAAAAGACCTCGCCCGGCAGGTCGAACTCCTCAAGGAAGCCGGAGAAAAAGCGTTCCAGAGCGCGATCGTCAATGCCGCCATCTCCATCGGTGTCTCCATCGGCTCCGCGGTGCTGAACGGCGTCAGTGCCGGAACCGCCCTCAAGGATCTCAAAGGGCTTTACGGTGACTTCTCCAGCAATCGGATCGCGACGGAGGCCTTCCAGAACCTCACCACCCAGGTCTCCACGAAATCGCAGATCTTTTCCTCGATCAACGACGGCGTCTCGAAATCCATCAGCGGCGCGAGCGACATCACCAAGGGATCGCTCGACCGCGATGCCGAGGTGAACCGATCCCTCGCCACCCAGTCGGAAGCGAACTCCCGGCTCGATGCCGCAGCCATCCAGGAGGAGACCGAATTCCTCAATCACTTTCAGGAGCTCCTGCGCGATTTCATCCAGAAGATGGCGGCCATCAATGAATCGACGGAGCAATCCCTCGCTTCCATCATGCGGGCCTGATCGGTCGCAAAGCCGCTTCGATGGTGCGCTTTCCTCTCCGGTCCCATGGATTCAAAAGGAAGGGCGGTCTCGGAAAACCGGACGGACCGCGTGACCTCCGGCCTGATCGAGGAAGGTTATCGGGTGGAGCCCGCGCGACTCAACCCCTCGCCATGGTCGATGATTGTCGGCATGGCTGTGGTCGGTTTCGACCGGGCCCGCATCACCTACCGCGTCGAGGCAGGAGGTGCGGTGATCCACGTGCTTTTTTATGAATTGCTCCAGCCCGCCGGATCGCTGCGCAATTCCTTCGCCGGCTTCGTCGGCTTTCTCGATTGGCTGGCAACGCGGCCCGTGGGAATCGAAAGACTTCAGGGTGCCGTCCATTCATTGGGAGCGGATGGCGACCGCGCCCTCTCCACCGAACGGATCGCCCGCTATTACAAACAGATCCTCTGCGGCAGAACGCTCGAATGGAGGGATGGCCAGGAAGTGATTTACACCGAAATCGCCTCGTGGCGGCAATTCCGAGGAATCCGTGCGTTTCCCTAGCGAGCGACTCCATGAGCACGATCTCCGGTTTACCACCCTCCTCCCCGAATCAGCCTCTCGATCCGAACGCCGGTGTTTCCAAGGCCGAGATCACGAAACCGACGAGCACACCCGTCGCATCCCCATCGCTGACGCTCTCGAACACGACGGTCTCCTCGTCGCCTTCCCCTACCTTCCGCCTTTCCCTTCCCAGCCCCATCTTCTCCGGTGGTGAATCCCTGCAGGGCCTGCTGATGAAACTGCAGGTTGACCTCGAGCGAATCGGATTCGCCACGAAAGAGCGCGAGGCGCAAACGAATCTCGACAGCATCGAGCACAAACTACGCACCTACGAAGCCTTTCAGCTGCGCGCCCTCGCCACCGCGGAACGGATCCGGCAGGCGGACGAAATCATCGCCTCCTACCCGGAGAGCATCAAAGCAGCCCTGCCCGGAGAACGAGCCGAAGAGAGCCGCCTGAAAGGAGAGGTGAACAAGGCCAAGGGACTGGTGAAAGAGGCCGACGGTCTCGTGCAGAAACTCGAAGGCGACCTGCAGAAGGCCGAGAAAGACCTCGCCAAAAATCGCGAAGAGCGGCGCGAACTGACCGCGGGGGTCACCTCCGCCGAACAGAAGGTCGAGCGGCTCCGGAGCGACCTGGCGAATCTGCCCATCGACTCCAAGTTCGACAAGGAAAGGCGCGGTCTCGCCGACCAGCTGCGTAAAGCCGAGGGAAGTCTCGGGGCGGCACGCGAAAAACTCGCGAAACTTCCCCCGGAATCGAAATTCACCGATGCGCGCGATCGCATCGCGGGAGATCTGACCCGGAGCCGTGAAGATGCCGCCTCAGCACGCGACCGCCTCGGCCTTGCCGAAGGTGCTTACAACGCCCAGGGCGAACACGTTCGATCCCTCGAAAACCGCCTCAAAGCCATCGGCGGCCCCGGCTGGGAGGGATCCCTTCTCCAATCCCAGCTGCGACTCACCGCCATGGCGACGCAGGGGTCCTCGCTCACGACCGGCCAGATACATGACCTTCTTGGCCAGACCCGCGAGTCCGGGCTGCCCGTCGATGCGATGCGGCGTCTCGGATGGGAGGCCGGTGCCCTCGCCCTCGAGCGCGCCGCTTCCGGAGTCGGGCAGATCCTTACCGGCCGCGAAGTCGCCAATCTCCTCGATCTCGGGGAGCGGAATCACCCCGTCGACACCGCCTTCGAGCTGATCAAATTCGACTTCTCCAGCAACGAAAAGATCCGCCAACAGGTCAACGCCGCCCTCTTCCGGCAGGAAGACGCCGACGGTGCCAAGGTCACCGCCGATCTCGAGGAGCAGATTTCCCTCGTGCTGCAGATGCTGATGGCCAGGTGGGCCGGAGATGCCGGCCGCGAGGAGGAACTCGACCGGCAGTTTGCGAGGAAGCTTTCGATTTAAGAGAAACTGATCAGAATCCAGACTTATAACGAGATGAGAATACAGGATTTCCAACAGATCGCCCGCTCCGAGGGGAACGTCGTCATCGACAAGGAGACCAAGGAACTGAAGACCCAGTCCTGGAAAGGGCGCCTCGTTTCATTCATAACGAACAAGGAGGCGACCACCCAACGCAACAACGAGGTGAAGGAATCGTTCTTCAAGGCGATCCGGTCGGCCTCGGGACTCGGCCAGGAGGCGAAGGCACGCGAATTGATCGGACTCAATGGCAAACCGCTTACCGCGCGCGACATTCGCCTCGTCCTCAACCAAGTCAGCACGGTGAATGTCGTGAACCAACGGGTCCCTGGTTCCTCATTTTCCGTGGCCGAAACTGCGATTCAAAAGATCTACTCGGAGGTCCTGAAGGTTGAAGGCACGCCGACCGACATCACGAACCAGATCAAGAACATGGATCTCAATTCACGGGATGCCCAAGCCTTCAATTTCCTGGGTGTCGACGAGATGAAGCAAATTGCCAAGACGGTGTCCGCTCAGATCGGCGAACAATTCGAAGGACTGGTATTCGACGCCATCATGGACGGATTGGCACCAGGAAAAGCCAGCGGACTTTTGTACAAGTTGAAAACGGATTTGCCTCAGATTCCCGCTGAAACCCGAAAAGAGCACCTTTTCAACGTGCAATCAGGGGACGTCCAGGTGCCCCTCTTCAAGGCCGGGTTCACTTCCATCGACGATCTCAATGTTCACGGCGAGAAATTCGACCGAGGTCTTTATTCCCTCACCTCCCAGATCAGCCACATGTCACCCGGGCGCCACCTGGATCGACTCATGACGGCTTCCACCGAGGACCTCAGGGGCCCGATCATTCAATCACTCCTCACGCCCGAACAGAAGCTGAATCCGGACGCCCATGTTGCCGAACTGTTGCGCCAACCATCGGTCGTCGAAGCCGTGGATCGCGTCATCGACTCGATTCGAGCCGGATTCCCCAAGATGGAGACAGCCGAAAACGGCGACGCAACCAGGATGACCATCGGAGATCGCGCCTATGTGATCGATCGGGAACTTGGCAGAGGCATGAACGGTGTCGTCTACCGGTTCCTGCCCGAAATCGGGGATGGCCCGGCTCTCGTGGTCAAGCAGCCTACCCCTTCGGTCACGACATCGGATGTGGACGCCGAGGTGGGCAACCACCGCTACATCAATGACAACAGCGGACCGGAAGGAAGCAAGCACTTCTCCTCTTTCGAAACGCTCGCCCGCGGGCCACAAGGCAATCTTTTCATTGTCATGAAGGAAGAGACCCATGGAACGTTGAGCCGACTCATCGAGCGAAACACCATCGGCAGAGCCGAAGAACGAGGTTCGATCACGACGGAGCAGGCGACGAAGCTCCGGAAGGCCGTGATGCTCCACTTGCTGGAGGGTGCCTCGATCATGCGCAACCAACTCCAGATGCTGCATCTCGACGTCAAACCCGAGAACATCTTCATCTCCGGAAACGGCGAACCGAAGTTCGCGGACTTCGGAACCTCCCTCCAGAACCTGTCGGGCAGCCAAGCAACCCAGACAAAATCCTACACGGAATGGGGTCGCAAGGAATTTGGTGCCGAAACCGACGGATTCGCTCTTGCCATCACTTTTTATCAGCTTTTGAAGAACGGCGACTTCCCCGTATCAAACGATCCAAGTCGTCGACAAAACCACATCGACAAGCACGATGGGATTCAGCTCTCCTCCGTGGACTCCGCCACCGGGGACGACGATTTCGATCAGATGATCTTCGACCTGACCCGCAAAAAACCCGAAGACCGCCTCACCGTGGAGCAGATCGCCAAGTCCCCCTACTTCAATGATGTCCGGGACGAGAAATCCGGCCTGCTCAGCCAACTTGCTCTCATCATGAGCTGATCCCCCATGTCCGCCACCGCCCGACAACAAACGCTGTTCGCCGAACTCGGCCGCCTTCTTGGCTTTGATGATCTCACTCTTGCGGAGGATGGCACCGCCACTCTGGGATTCGACGATCTGGTCGTACATTTCGGAGTGCCCGACGATACCCACCTCACGCTCTTCACCGCCCTGGGTGACGCGCCTGCGGCCGGAGAGACGCCCCCTTCCCTGCTCGAAGCCATGCTGGAGGCGAATTCCTTCCAGTCAGGCACGGCAGGTGCCGTGATCGGGCTCGACCGGAATCAGTCCATTTTCACCCTCAGCCATCGGATTCCTCTCGAGGGGCTGACACCGGATCACCTTTTCACCTGCCTCGAGGTTTTTGTCGATCTGGGGGAAAGCTGGGCGTCGCGGCTGGCCGCGGCACCGGATCCCACAGAGCATGCCGGGCCCGGAACTGCTCTCGATGAACCGGGGCCGTTCCCGGACCCCGGTGCCGGCTTCATCCGGATTTGAATCAACGAACCCATAGATCACTCCGATTAACCATGGATATCAGCCAATTCCGCAATATCGCAGAAACCCAGAGCGGTACCGTCCTCATCGATGGCAAGTCCCGCGACACGGAGTCGCCCCAGCTCAAGACGGCCAGTATCAAGGGCCGTATCCTGCGCTTTTTCAAAGGGGAAAGCACCTCCCGGAATGCCGAGGTCAAAAAAGGCCTTCATTGAGGCGGTTCGGGTGGAGTATGGCGGGGAGGCCGCCGAGTCGGTGAAGCGTTCGCTTGGCTCAAACCGCAAGGCACTCAAAACCCGCACGATCCAGAAGGTGCTCGAACATCAGGACTTCGTGAAGAAGTCGATGAGGGAGATCGGCCGTCAAATGATGGAGCCGATGATCCCGAAGGTCGCGCACAGCGACACTGACAGCCTGAGTCAACTCCTCGGAGATCAGGGGGGAGAGAATTCTCCCCGGGGTGAAACGATCGATTTCCGGGAATCGAGCCGCATCTCGAACGGGGAAATCGACGATTTGGTCGAGATCCTCGATTCCCCTTCGATCATCGAGATGAAGTCTCCCCTGCCGAAAGATTTCCTCGTGAACCCGTCGCGGGTTTCGGTTGAGGAAGGGAAGGTCCGGCTGGAATCCGAAGGCGTTTCACGTGTGTTCGGAGGCCAGGAACTCTTCGACCTCACTTCTTCGGGCGAGCCCCCCCATGCGAGTGGGCCAGTTCAATGATTTGCGCGAGTCTTTATCCCCGGCCCGGCGCCAGCGCGCCGAGAGCGACCTGATACCCGAGGAGGAAATGGAGAAGCTCTTGAGAGACCTTGATGCGGACAGCCTCGAAAAGACGAGCGAAGGCGACCGGGTCTCCGACGGCATCGAATTCACCGGCAGGACCGACGAGGAGACCCGCAAAAACATCCTCGCCTTTCTCTTCGAGAGCGACGACTCGGGAGAACTCGTCGTCGACCGCAAGACCGCCGGGGAAACCTACGTCGCAGCGCTGAAGGAGGACTCCCTGATCAAGGGGCTCGACTTCTCCGAGCTCGATCAATTGATGGAGGAACTCAACAAGTAGGCGGTCTGCCAAGTGTCCAGACGCGGTGGGCGGCTCTGGTCAGACCCGGATGCCGTAGAGATGGATTTCCTCCTCGGAGGAAAACGTCGCTCCGGCTTCAACGAGCTCCTCGTTCGCGAAGAAGGCTTTCAATTCATCGATGGCGTTGACGAACGGCTGGAGAAACGCCTCGAATGCCGCATGGCTCGATCCTTCCAGGGGAAAACGAGCGGCAAAGATCACCGTCCCCTCCTCTCCATCGAGACCGAGGACGCCACCAAACCTGGTGAGGCACTGGACGTTGAGACGGAGAACAGCGCGATGAAACCCGCTCTCCTTTCCGCCTTGAGGCACTTCGGCGATCGGACTCAAGACGAGGAGCACGTCCTCGCCCGGAACGTAATGAAATAAAAGCGTATTTTCTCCGCGCTCACCGAAATCGATCGCACAAGTACCGTCGTCTCCGAGGGCTAGGTCGATGCCGGTCTGCTGGCCGATCTCGGCCAGGTAGCTGCTTGCCGCTTCAATGCTCATGATGAAAGTCCGGTCTTGATTTCCGACACCTGCTATTTCTTGGAAAGGCGTGTCTTCAGTTGGTTGATCGCCTCGTCGACCGTTTTCCGCTCCGGTCCGGTCAGATTGACCGCCGCGGTGCTGAGGATCAATTCACCGTTCATGTCATTGGCTACCTTGGAAAAAGCCACGAGGTGACCGGTGAGAAACTTGAGCGTCTCGGTATCCTTCTTTTCGTTCGCTTCCGCGATCACTTTTCCGAGTTCGGAGCCCAGTTTCGAAGCCGCCTCGCGGCTGACCTTCGCGAAACATTCCACGAGCGTGCAGAACTTTTCGGAACTGATGTTCTTCACGAGGGTCTGCCCCAGGCCCTCGATGAAGGGAAGGCTGTTCAGCGACCAGATCTCGACATCGCTCTTGCTCAGCCCCTTCAGGATTTCGGCGAACTTTTGGTGCTCCTTCGGCCCCGACTTGTCGCTCTTTGCCATCGTGAAATTGACCTCGCGCATCTTCCCGTTGATTTCGTTGAGGCGATTTTGCTGGGAGATTGTCAGCTTCTGCGAACGCACGAACTGGGAGGTGTTCTCCTGCGAAGTCTTCGTTTCCTTGACGAGAGTCTCCTTCTTCTGCGCCTGCTCCTTGAGGATGGATTTCAGCGCGGTCTGGCTCCGGTTGGCGAACGCATCCTGCATCTCCTGGATCTCGCCTTCGGAGATCTTCATATGGATGACGTCGTTCAGTTTTGGCTTGGCTTCGCTGTTTTTCTTGGATGCCTCGAGAAATTGATCGCTCACGAAAAACTTCTCCTTCCGGACGACTCCGTTGGAGAGAAAGCTGGAACTCTGCAGAAGAAAGATCTGACCGGAGACTTTCTTCCCACCGACCGTGACCACTCCCGCCTTGGAACAGCACATTCCCTTGTCGAAACCGTATTCCATGATCTTGCCATCCTCCCGCGCGAGCATTTTTTTGTTGATCAGATCCACCTTCTTTTCATCAATCGAGCGGGGCAGCCCTTTCACCGTCACATAGCCGGATTTGGTCGGGACCACGGATTCGGTCTTGGTGCTTGAGACTTGGTTCGTCCCCTTCGTCTCGACCTTCGGCGTCTCAACTTTTTTTGGTTCGACCTTTTTCGGTTCAACCTTCGACGGTTCCGTCGTCGGCTTCTGGTTGATGACTTTTTTGGTCACAGTCCTTACCGTCGATGAAGGTTTGTTCACGACGGAACCGGAAGTGGTGTGAGTCGTCCCGGGGGACGAATTCTTCTCGACGTATTCTTTCTTCAGCGTCGCGGCGGTGGTGTCGAGCTTTAGGGGTTTTCCCAACTCGCCCGAAATGAATACTGAACCAGCATATTCGCCACTGTTTGGATCATTCCCTTTCCGGAACATCAATACGGTCCCACTACCCTCCTGACCTTTGGCGATGAACACCTTTGTGCTGTTGATGGCTTTGGAAAGCGTCTCGACCAACGTCTTTGCTGAAGTGCTCAGGCCACCTTCCTTCATCAGCAAACTGACATCGATCTTATCTCCCTGAAAACTCGAGATCTTGACATTCTTCAGGAACTTCTGCGCCAATTCCCTGCCTTCCTCTCCGACGGCGGACTTGAGTAAGTTGGAGGAATCGACGGTCTTAACTACTGGAGAGTTCAGAGTGATCATGGAAGCTGATTGGTGAAGAGTGAAGAATGATTGGCGAAAAGGAGCCGCGCCCAACTAGCGCCGACTCTCCGAGGGAAACGAATCGAGTCCGCGCGATTGCACGTCCATTCGCGGAAAAACCGTTCCCGACACCTTCTTCAATCCCCTCTCCGCTTTTCCGCGACGATCAGCACCCCCTCGGTGTAGCTGAAACCATAGCCGATCCGGCGCATCGCGTTCCGGGCCATGGTACGGTCGCGACGATGGCGGTCGTAGCGGGGCGAGAATTGTCCGCTGGTGATGGCGGTGACGGAGACGGCCTCGTAGCCCTGCTCGTTGAGCGCGAGCAAGGCGGCCCTGACCTCTTCGGCGAGGAGTTCTCCATCGATCTCGCAATCGGAGGTGGAGAGGGTCACCTCGCGGCGCTCGCGCCGCCAGCGGGGCAAACGGATCCGTCCGAAGAGCCAATAGGGCTCGGGATCCCGCACGAGGAGAGTGCGTTCGGCACGGTGCTCCTGGAAGACCGCTTTGACGAAAACAACGCGGTTCGTTTCGGCCACATCCCTCACCGCACCGACGCGATCTTCTGAACGCTCCTCTTCCATGCGAACGCCTCAGTAGGAAGCACCTTCCTCCTTGATCTTTCTCACCCAGTTGAGGACCGCGGCGACCGGCTCGATCAATTCGGTGGGGATGTAATGATCGAGGTGGACATCGTGGTAAAGCGTCGTCGCCAGTCCGACATCCTGCATGATGGGGACTCCCGCCTCCTGGGCGGCCTCGATCATGCGCGCGGCAAGATGGGCCTCGCCCTTGGCGACGACCCGTGGCAGCGGCGTCTGCTCCTGCTCGTAGAACAAGGCGACGGCACGCCGGTTGCTAAATTCGGACCCAGCCATCGCTTTCTCCTCCGGTTTCGATTCGGGCCGCCTCGATGGCACGCTCTCCGGCTTCGCCCAGAGTCTGCACCCAGAGCAGGACCTGCGCAACCGGCTCGAGCAGTTCGCCGGGCACATGACCATGCAGGGAGACCCGGTCGTAGAGGGCCCGGGCGAGAGGCACGTTCTCCATGATGGGGATGCCGGCGGCGCGGGCCACGCCGATCATGCGCCGGGCGAGGGCATCGCCCCCTTTCGCGACGACGACGGGCAGGCTCGTCACACCGGCCTCGTAGACAAGGGCGACCGCGCGGTGGGTGGGATTGGTGACGAGCACGGTGGCCTTGCGGGTGTTCTGGAGGGTGTTGTCCTCCAGGATCTCGCGGTGGAGTTGCTTGCGCTTTCCTTTGATCTCGGGATCGCCCTCGGACTCCTTGTATTCCCGCTTCACCTCGTCTTTCGACATGCGGAGCTGTTTGATGTGCTGGAATTTTTGAAAGGCGAAGTCGGCCGCGGCGAGGGCGATGTAGGCGAACATCGTATAGAGGACGAGCCGGAAAAGGATCGTCGAGAGCGCCGCCATGATCCCCGGGATGCCGCTGTAGGGAATCTTCATGAGCGGTTCGATCGATGCTCTCACCACATAATAGATCACCGCTCCGATGATGATGACCTTCAGGGTCGACTTGAGCAGTTCGAAGAGACTCTTCATGTTGAAGATCTTCTTCGCGCCCTCGATCGGATTGAGTTTTTTCAGCTCCGGCTTGAGGGGCTCGAGCGTGAAAAGGGCTCCGATCTGCACGTAGCCGCCGATGATCGCGCCGGCGACGGCCACGGCGAGCACCGGCAGACTGATGCGGATCGTCTCCGCGAGGACGCCGTCCATCACGGTGCCGAGAGCGGATCTGAAGTCCGTCGTGTAAAAGGCGGTCGGCAGGAGGATGAGTTCGCGCAGTTGCCCGACGTGCTTGTTCCAGGTGATGCCGAGGTAGGCGCAGAGCAAGGCCAGCAGCACCGTGGAGACGACATCCTTGCTCATCGCGACCTGGCCCTTTTCGCGGGCGTCGCGGAGCTTTTTGGGTGTTGGCTCTTCGGTCTTTTCGCTCATGGTGCGGGGACGGCGAAAACGTTCCGGATGAAATCGACGACGCCTTCCTCCTCGCGGAACAACGAGGTGAAACTGTCGAAAAGAGTCGGCAGCATGAGGGCGAGCATGAGCACGGCAATGGCGCTCTTGATCGGCATCGCCAGGAAAAAGACGTTCAGGGCGGGGGCAAAACGGTTCACGAGCCCGAGCCCGAACTCGGAAGCGAACAGGGCGATCATGATGGGGGCGGTGAGGACGAGGATGAGAAACATCGTCTTGTCGGCGAGGCCGAGAAAGGCCGCGGGCGCCGCCGGGGAGAACACCGGAAAAGCCGAAACCACCGGGTAGACCTCGTAGCTGAAAAAGAGCGCTTTGAAGAAGACGATGAATCCGCCGAAGGCCAGGAAGAGCGCGATCACCATGCGGAGGAGCAGGACGGCCAAGGGAGTCACCTCGCCTCCGGCCATCGGATCGAAGACGGCGGCCATGCCGGTGCCCCGCTGGTTGTCGATGAGAAAGCCCGCGCCTTCGGCGACACGGAAGGGCAGGCTGAAAACGAAACCGAAGAGGATGCCGATGACGATTTCCTTGAAGAGAAGAGCGGTCAGTTCGACGAGGGGGATGCCGTCCGGCGGGATCAGCGGAGCCACGGCCGGATAGATGACAAAGGCGATGGAAAGAACGACGCCGGTCCGCACCGTTCCGGGCAGGGTTTCCTGCCCGAACAAGGGCACGACGAGGAAGACCGCGAGAATGCGCACGACGCTGAGGCCCGTCGCGAGGAGAAAGGATTTCAATGGCTCGAGATCGATCACGGCGGCGGGTCGGGAAAAGCAAAGAGGGTCGGGTCGCCGATGCAACAGGGTCGGGTCACTGGGCGAGTCGCGGGAAGTGGTCGAAGATGTTGATGGTGTAGGCGTAGAGTTCGCCGCCGAGCCATGAGGCGGTCGCGAGGATGGTGATGATCACGGCGACGAGCTTGATGGCGAAGGGAAGGGTCTGCTCCTGCAGCTGGGTGAGGGCCTGCAGCAGCGAGACGAGCAGCCCCACCACCGTGGCCACGAGAATCGGCGGCATGGAGAGCCACAGGACGAGGAGCAGGACCTCGGAGGTGATCTGGATGATGTTGGATTGGTCCATTTCCGGTCACGGAGATTCAGGGGCCGCCGGCATTGGCGTAGGTGAGGACGAGCCCGTGGATGAGCCGGGTCCACCCATCGACAAGCACAAAAAGCAGCAGTTTGAAAGGCAGGGAGATGGTCATGGGCGAGACCATCATCATCCCCATGGCCAGGAGGATGTTCGAGACGATCAGATCGATGGCGACGAAGGGCAGGTAGATGAGGAATCCGATCTGGAAGGCCGAGGTGAGCTCGCTGATGGTGAAGGCCGGCACGAGAATGAGGAGATTGTCCTCGGTGACCGCCGCGGCATCTTCGGCGGGCCAGAGTTCCTGGGCGGAGCGAAGGAAGAAATCCCGTTCACGTTGGTGGGAGTGGGTCATGAGGAACTCCCGGAATGGCTCTTTCGCCGCGCCGAAACCGCGCAGCAGCTCGCCCACGTTCTGTTCCTCGGGCACGGGCATGGACTTGACGATATCGTAGCTGCGGTTCACCACCGGTGCCATGACGTAAAAGGAAAGGATCAAAGCGAGACCGTTGATGACCATGTTCGGCGGTATCTGCTGGATGCCGAGGGCATTCCGCACGAGCGAGAGGACGACCACCATCTTGAGGTAGCTGGTCGTCATCACCGCGATGAAAGGGGCGAGGGAAAGCCCCACGAGGACGAGGACCAGTGAGATGGGATTGGCGCTGGAGTCGAACATGACCGGAAGGGCTGGGCAAGGGTGATCAGGTCAGGCGCACGCCGATCGCTTCTCCGATGCGGACGAGTTCGCCCCGGGCGATGGCCCGCCCATTGGCGCGGACGACGACGAGGGACTCTTCGACGGGACGTTCGAGTTCCAGGGTGCTGCCGGTCTGCAGGTCGTTGAGCTCGGCGAGAGTGATCTGGCGGCGGCCGATTTCAAAGACCAGTTCCACCGGAATATCGGATGGATTGGCGGGGAGTTCGCCGTCGACGGCTTCTTCGATTTCGCTGGAGAGGCTCATGATGCTTTCGAGGATGAGATGGGGTCCTTCGCATTGGGCGACATGGAGCCGTCCGCCGGCCCGGAATTCGATCCGTCCGGAGGCGAGGTCGGGACCACTTTCGATGAGAACGACGTCGCCACTCCGCAGCCGGGTCGCTTCGGCGAGGGAAAGGAGGGTGCGCCCGGCCTCGAGGCCGAGGGCGAAGGGAACTTCGGAAAGGTCGCGCGACCGTCGCGGCAGGGACTCGATGACTTCGGCGATGCGATCGACCGCATCCCGCGGCATCGCCAGGTCGCCACGCAATCCTCCCAGGTCGAAGGGCAGAATGAGAGCGGCATCGGAAGGAGACCCGCTCTCGGCGACGTGAATCGGGATGCCGGCCCAGCTCTCGAAACGATCGAGGTCGGCATCGATCGCACGCAGGTGGAAGAGATCGCGAAGGGCCGGAGGAAGTTCGTTGAAATCGACAACCCCGAGGGCTTCGAGCGCCCCTTCGTCGAGGAGGGGATTCGCGAGACGGATCGTCACGACCTGTCCATCGAAGACGAGTGCGAGGGTGGCGACCGATTCGCGCAGGGGCGCGGCACCGGGAAGAAAGGTGAGGCTGCGTTCTTCACCCGCCAGATTCAGAGGCAGGCCGGGTTCGGCCCGTGCCGCGGCATTTTGCAGCCGGACCTCTTCGGAACTGATGACGGGAAGATCGTCGATCATGCGGATTCGTGGCTCGTTAGGATCAGGCGTCTTCGCCATTCAGGAGCTCGCTGGCGAGGTCGCGTTGGTTGCGCGAGCGTCCGTCGCTGTCGGCACCGGTCGAGTTGCCCTCCATCGCGACGGTGACGTTGACCGGCTGATCGGGCAGGGTCGACTGGAGATGGCGGACGAGGCCGTCGCGCTGGTTGTTCAGGAAGAAGAAGGAATCGGCGCTGCCGGTCTGCATCTCCACCTTGAGCTGGCCGCCTTCGAACGAGACGCGGATCTCGGTGCGC
Organism: Verrucomicrobiales bacterium; assembly: GCA_016795385.1. Classification (GTDB taxonomy): domain Bacteria; phylum Verrucomicrobiota; class Verrucomicrobiia; order Verrucomicrobiales; family DEV007; genus Arctic95D-9. Next base: position 84,571 of record JAEUHI010000043.1, read on the forward strand.
GGCAGGATGTCGTCTTTCAACTGGATCGAAATCATCCGCTGATCCGTGAGCGATGCGTCGGAGACGAGGATGCGATCGGCGATCGCCGAGGCGATCTGCGCGATCTGGGTGGTCGGCTCTGACTTCTGGGTGGGGGCGGCCTCGATCGGGGACTGGGCCATCACCGGGTTGCCTGCTTCGGTCCGGACTTGTCCACCGCCAAAGAGCCCCGCGAGAATGGCGTCTCCGGCGGAGGGGGGAGTCGCCGCGGACGGCTCTTCGGAAGACGTCGCGTTCTCCGGGAGGACAGGAGGCGCGCCCGGCGACCCGGTGTCGGGACGAGTAGGCTGGGAAGCCGGGGCATGGCCCGGAACTCCATCCGCGCGGGAGGCTGTCGGCGAATTACCACCTCCGCCAACCGAAGGGAGACTCCCCGCCCCCCCGGACGGAGCGGGTCCGCCCTCCTCCATGAGCATTCCCGGCGTCGCGGGAAGATCCGTGGTTGGCTCCGATTTTCCTCCGGGTGTTTGGCCGGAGTTCGTGGCATGGAATTGATTGTGGGCGGGACCTGGTTTGTTTTCGGCCCCTCCCTCCTGTGTCACCTCGGGCTTCACATGAGGCGCCCCGTTCCCGGAATTCCGTGGGGTGGATTTTTCTCCGCCAAGCCGGGCGGCAAACGCCGCGGCGTCTTCACCGAGGTCATCTTCGGTTCGGGGATCGGTTCCCTCGACGGGTGCGGACGCCGGACCGGTGCTCGTCGAGGAAGGGATGGGATTCACGTTCATATCGTCAAGGGGTGGGTCTCACTAGGGCGCCACGCGGGGCGCGACACGGAAATCGTCCATCTCATCCTCTTCCTTGCGGGCGAGGATTCCGGCCTGCTCGTCAGACCAGATCTGGCGATGCTCTTCCAGCTTCTCCAGATCCTTCTGGGCCGTCCGATGCTCGCTCGTGCGCTCGGCAAGGCGGCGCTCGCATGCGACGACTTCGGCCTCCGCATCGAGGATGGCCTGTTCATGCTCGCCCTGCTGGTCGCGCAGGACGCGGACCTCCTGTTTCTGCTCTTCGAGGCGCTCGAGGGAAATGTCGCGGCGCTCGATCCGCTCGAAACTCCGTTTTTCTTCTTCGATCCGCCATACCCGGAAACGCTCGCAGGCCTCGCGCGCCTCCTCGACCCGTCGACGGGCTGCGGCGAGATCGTTTCGCGCCTGCGAGACGGCGCGCTTGGCGGCGTCCTCGCGGATCCGGCGGACGGTCACGAGATCCTGCAGGGGGTAGCGCACCTTGCTCATTGACCGACCACCTCCCTCAAGGCCGTGAGAGTTTCAGAAAAGCGGGACTTCTCATGCAGCCCCTGTTTGAGAAATTCATTGAGCGACTCGACACGCGCGATCGCTTCATCGGCGACGGGGTCGTTTCCTTTCTTGTATTCACCGATCTTGAGGAGCAACTCGACCTCGCGATACTTCGCGAGCAACTCCCGGAGACGGGAAGCGGCGCGACGGTGCTCGGGGTCGGTAATGGCATTGAAAACCCGGCTGACGGAGGCCAGCACATCGATCGCGGGATAATGGTTGGCGGCGGCGAGGGCCCGACTGAGAATGATGTGTCCGTCGAGAATCGAGCGAGTTTCGTCGGCGACGGGTTCGGTCATGTCGTCGCCCTCGACGAGGACGGTGTAGAGGGCGGTGATGGAGCCGCGGTCGGACATGCCGGCGCGCTCCATCAGTTTCGGCAAGGTCGCAAAAACGGAGGGCGGGAAACCTTTCCGCGTGGGCGGCTCGCCCGCCGCGAGACCGATCTCGCGCTGGGCGCGGGCGAAACGGGTGACGCTGTCCATCATGAGGAGGACACGTTTGCCACGGTCGCGGAAGGATTCCGCAATGGCGGTGGCCACGTAGGCGGACTTGAGCCTTTCCATCGAGGAGCGATCCGAGGTGGAGACGACGAGGACGGAGCGGGCCAGTCCCTCTTCGCCAAGGTCGTGGTCGATGAATTCGCGGACTTCACGTCCCCGCTCTCCAATCAGGGCGAGGACGATCACATCCGCCTCGCAGTTGCGGACGAGGGTGGCGAGCAAGGTGGATTTTCCACCCCCGGCAGCCGCGAAGATCCCCATGCGCTGGCCCTCCCCGCAGGTGAGAATCCCATCGAGCACTCTCACTCCGAGCTCGAACGGCTGGGAGATGATCCGCCGTGTCATGGGGTTCGGAGGGTCGGCATAGACGGGATAATAGGCGTCGGGGCGAAGCGGACCCTTGGTCGCCTCATCAAGAGGAAAACCGAGCCCATCGATGACCCGGCCCAACAGAGCGTCTCCGACGGGTACCTGATGGACCGCCCCCGTGGGTATCACCTCGGTGGCGGAGGAAATGCCGAGCATGTTTCCGAGCGGGGTCAGCAGGGCTGCGCCTTTGCTGAAGCCGACCACCTCGGTGGGGATCTGGCGATCTTCGCCCGGATTGCGCAGCATGCACAACTCCCCGAGCTTGGCGGAGGGAACGACGGCTTCGATGATGGTGCCGATCACCTTGGTGACACGACCCTTCACCACAAACGGCTCTACGGAACGCAACGCGCCCTCCATCTGTGTGGTGATGTAGCCGAGGCCTGTCAGCGCGGGTTCCATTATTCCGTCGTGCTGGTGAGAGTCTTGGAAAGAGCGGTCCTGACCGCCTCGAGCTGTGATTCGAGCGTGGCCTCGACCACTCCGATCTCGGTTTCGAGGATGCAGTCGCCCTGCTGAAGCCGGACATCGGGTTCGATGTCGATGTAGCTGATGCCGGGGAAGTCGGCGAGGATGCGATCGAGCTCGCCGCGAAGGATCTCCTCGTCGGCACGGCTCACCCTCAACGTCACGCGTCGCTGATCGCGCGCGGTGGCGAGGACCTTCCGGACGACGCTCTTGATCCGGTTCTTGTCGTCGATCTCGCCGAGAATGCGCCGCACCGCCGACAAGACGATCTCGACCATGCCACTCTCGATCTCGCCGAGGTAACGGACGCTGCGTTCGACGGTGGCGACCATTTGCCCGGCGATCTGCATTTTGCCCTCGCGCAAGCCTTTCTCGAAACCGCGCCGGCGCTCCGCCTCGGCATCAAGGCGGGCTTGGGCGAGGATGGCCTCGCGCTCCTGCGCGGCCCGCTCAAGAATCGCGGCACCTTCCAAAACCGTCGAGACCTCGGCTGCGGGGATCACCTTCTGGCCCGGGGCAAGTTCGGTGGTCTGGAGCTTGAGAAAGCGCATCAAGTGAGAAGTGAAGTTGGCAAGGGATGGGTCCGCGTGCGGTCAAAACACGGTTTCGGCGGCTCGCCGGTTGAGAAGATTTCGAAGGAGGCGGACGAGCAGCTCCCCTCGATCGCTTCCCGTCGCTTCCGCCCCGTGCCGGAGAGATGCCACCGCCGCATCGGGCACTTTCCACTCAAGGCGACGGCGGAGGGCCTCGGGTGCGCCGCGGAGGGCGATCCCCACGCCTTCCCAACCCGCGCGGAAAACGGCGGATGCGGGATCGTCGAGCAGTTCCTCCTTGCTACAAGCAGCCGCTTCTCCCTCACGAAGGAGGAGCGGCGAGAGGCGCAGTACTTCCGCCCACGATTTTTCCCCGAGGGTTTGACGCAAGCGTGCCGCCTCGTCGCGACGCAGGCACCCCGCGATCCGGGGAGCGAGGCGGAAACGCCCTGCTGTGGCGGCAAGTTTTTCGAGCAAGGGGGTCGAAAGCAGGGCCACCCGGCGCAGGCTGGGCGCGAATTCACGGTAATCGAGAGGGTCAAATCCGCAGTCGCTCGCGAGAGCCTGGGAATACGCCGATGTGAGACGGCGGGAAGCATCCCCTTCCGAAAACTGGGGGCGGAATTGCAGCAGGCGCCCGCTTGTATCTTCGGCGAGGCGGGAGGGATGCAGCCAGAGGTCGGGACGATGGACGAAGACCTGGATGCGCAGCAGCAAGTCAGGCCGCCTGACCAGCGTGCCCGCGAAGTCCTCGCCGCTCTCCATCACTTTCACGCCGACTTGGCCCCTCCCTGCCCTCGCTTGGTCCGCCGGAGCTTGAGACCGAGGTAGGCGACGGCTCCGAGCAAAGCCACCCCGGCTCCACCCAACAATCCAACGAGCTTCCAGACACCGGCGGCAGCGGTGCGTGGCACGGCGACGCCGAGGATGCTGGCGTTGGTTTCGGCGGGTTCGGCCGGTGGAGTGAAAAACTCGGCCGACTCGGCCGGAATCAAGACGACGGAGACCTTATCCGCCACCAAACCTTCGACGCTGTTTGCTACGAGATCTTTCACCGAGGTGACGGAGGCCTCGAGATCGACGAGCGGGTGATGCTTGAGAAACACGGCCGCGGAGGAGGGCTGGACTTCCTTGCCATAGGGATCATTCCCGGGCAGCACGATGTGGACGCGGGCGGAGAGGACTCCATCCATCTCTCCCAGGGTCTTGGCGATGTCTTCGGAGAGGGCGTGGACGTAGCGGATGCGCTCCTCGGCGGGGGAAGAGACCAAGCCGGACTTCTGGAAGCTGTCGCCGATGCCACGATACTTCGGCCGCGGAAAGCCGAGTTCGCCAAGGATCCGGACCGACCTCTCGAAATCCGGAGCCTGGACCTGGACGGACCAGGTCCCCTCCTCACCCGGCAATTTCTCGGCCGGGATTCCGGACCGCAGGAGCACGGCGATCATCTCGTTGGCTTCATCCTCTTGGATGTCCGTGAACACGGGCATCTTGGCACAGCCCCCGAGAAAGAGAGTCAGCAGGAGAACAAGGAGGGCGGATGCCAGGCGCATGGCTTACTGATTTTTGAAAAGGGTCTGCATGCCCTGGCTGGTTTTGTCAGCCACCTTGGCGGTGAGATCCTGCATCAGGGTCATCTGGGTGAGCTCGAACTGCAGTTGCATCATCTCACCGGAGCTGAGCCCTTCTGGACCGGAGGATTCGAGGGTCGAATTCACGGCATCGACACGCTGCTGATAGGCGCTGCTCATCCGGTCGATTCCGGCGAGGACGAGATCGCCGAGCCCGCTGCCCCGCTCCACCGGAAGGGCCGGTGGAGGCGTGGAGGGAGCGGTCGCGCCGGTCGCCGCACCACTCTCGAGGAGCCCCTCGAAACGAGTCACATCCGCGGCGGCAGGCTGCGCCACCGGGGTGAGCAGACTCGATCCACGAACGGGGTCCGTCTGCAACTGGGCGATTTCGAAAGGCGGACGCGCCGTCACCGGCGCCACGGGAATGAGATTGCTCATGGCGGAAATCGTGATGGGATCCGGGAGGAGGACGGCGGGATCGGGATTACGGGAAAACGTTTCACGCAAAGGTCTGTCCGATCAGCGCGGCAGCCATGTTTCTCGCCGATTCGTCACCGGATCCCCCGGCCACTTCCTCGAGGAGACTTTCGGCTTCACCGTTGAGACCGGCCTGCTTGAGGCACAGACCCACGAAGGCCTTGGCCAGATCGCTCTCCGGATTTTTTCGCAGCGCGTCTTCGGTGAGGATGCGCAGCGCTTCGCGGACATCGCCGAGGCACAGGTGGGAGAACGAAAGACCGATGTCGGCGAGTTCGCTCTCCGGACGGGCCGCCGCGATCCCCGAAAAGATGAGGAGCGACTGCGGCGCCATTCCGTTGACGGCGGCGAGGTATCCCGCTTCGGTGGCCCGGCGGATGGATTCGGTGGAGACTTCCATGATCAGCGGATGTTCGAAATAATGGCCTTGAGGCTCTCGGCGATGGTTTTGATGGTGTTGGACTCCATCTGGGTCGCGAGAGTCCATTGCTGCATCTTTTGCTGGAGTTCGATCATCGACTTCTGGTCGTTGGGATCGACCTTGTGGTTCGTGACGTTCTGTGCGGTCGTCTCCACCGAGGTGTTGATGGCCTTGTAGATGGAATCAAGATTGACGGTGCTCATGTCAGGGTGATCGATGGGGTGGGATTCGGAGGTGAGGGGTCACTGGCAGTGCCTCGCGTGGTAGGCCTTGACGACCGCGGCCGAGGTCTCGAAGCAAGCTTTGAGTTTTTCGGCGACGGCGAAATCATCGGGGGCGAGCCCGCGATCCATCTCGGCTTTGACGCGGCCAGCATCCTCCAGAAAGGAGCTGACAAGGCTTTCGGAAAGCCGGCCGCCGGAATCCTCCTTGAGCTGGCTTTCAATCTCGAGGAAAACGATTGGTTCTTCTTGCATTGCGATTTTATTTGAAGTTGATGGTTTTTACTTCGTTGCCGCGCACGAGGGTGATGGCTTCACGGGTGATGCTTTCGACAACAAATCCACTGGGCAACTGGGCTCCTCTGAGGAGCTTCTGCCGGTCACTCGTCACGACCCAGCTGATCGAGCCGATCGTGAGGTTCTTGAAATTCTCGATGGATTCGATCTCCTTGCGGACCATCTCTTCATCCGCTCCGGGAATGAGCTTTGCGGGAGCCGTGGTCGTCGGAGCGCGATCCGCCTTGCTGCTGAGGCGGAAAGCAGGACGGGTGGTCGTTGGGGCGACGACGCCTACCGCAACTGAATCCCCGGCAGCTGGAGCGACACGCCCGGCGGTGGATGCAGAGGTCGCGGGCGTGGGAACGGTGGCGGGGGCGGTCGATGATGGTTGAGCCACCTCCGAAGGTTTGTCCTCCGCCGTTTTCGGCGGGGCGGAAGTGGTGGAGGTATCCGTCGCGGTTTTTTCCGGAGGGGCGGTCTGGGGCGTCGGCTCCGTCTCGGGCTCGATCTCGGTTTCGACCATGCCTTTGACGGGATCGACGATGAAGAAGCGCACTTCATCCCGCAAATTGAAAACCGGCGCAAGACGTTCCCCGAGGTTCTTTCGCAAACGCCGGTAACGGGTGCTGCGATCACGCAGGATGCGCCCCTGGGCAACGACATCTCCCTGATCGAGCCGGTAGGTGATTTCCTCGGCAAGCCCCGCCTCGACGGTGAGGTCGGTGAGAAGTTTGCCCAGCGCCTCCTGGCTCCACAGCTTTTCAGCATCGATCGTCTGGAGTTGGGGAAGGTCGCCGAGCAGCGAATCGAGAAGCCGTTCTTTCGCCTCTTCGGTGGGGACGAGTCCCGAGAGAGCGAGAGTGCCATCGAGCGAGAGGCCGGCGATGACTCCGTCGCCTCCGGCCCGATCGACGAGCGCCTTCACCGACGCCTCCACCTGGGATACTGCGCTGAGCTTGAGCCGTGCGCGGGGATCGATGCGGCGCACTGCGGACGTGACTTCGGTGCGGGCCTCGACGGATGAGACCAAGCCCTCCACCGAGACCACGTTGCGCGCCTCGTCATGCACGACACGCAGACCCGACTCCGCCGGAAAAGCGCCGAGCGCCTCGCGGACGACCTCTTCACGAGGCCGTGTCTCACCGCCACCCGAGTCCTCCTCGGAGGGAGAGAGGAACATCACGACCGCCGTCACGAGGGCGATCATGGCCAGCCCACCGAGAAGCCAACCGAAAGCGCGTGATCGCCGCGGTGACTCTTCATCGCGTGCTTCATCCCGATTCCCCCCATCCTCCATTCCCCCGTCACCGGCGGCCTCTTCCTCACCGGAACCAGGCTCCGCTTCCCCTTCGGAAACTTCTTCTTCGGCGAACTCGGCGCGGTCCAGCGGTTCGAGTTCGGGCAAAGGAATCGAATCCCATTCGTCGCCTCCCCGTTCCAACAGGGTGAAATGCGTTTTACCGAGGGTGAAAACCTGGCGCGGCGACAAGGCGGCCGGCTCACCGTCGAGAAGCCTGCCATCCAGGTAGGTCCGTTCTCCCTTGTGAAGGATCGACATTCTGACGTTGCCCCGACCCACCTCGAGGACCACGTGTTCCTCCCGCATGGCCGGGTCGAGAAACAGGAAATCCGCGGTCTCGCCATTTCCCAAAGAATAGGAACCTTCGGGCAAGGGCACGCAGTTCCCGAGGTGCGGCCCGGAGAGGACGCGGAGGTGGCACTCGGGCATTCCCGGCGAGGGCTCCATAGGGCCGAGGTACGAGAAATCGGATCCGGACTGGGCGTTCCGGCGTTTCAGGGGAGTCGGGAAGACGGGTTGGAGAGGATCGTCGATGGGCGATGCGGAAGAAAAGTTTCAGCGTGGTCAGGCGATACGACCGAGCGGGTGCACGGTGATCTCCTGGGTCAATTCCTGGTGGGACAAAACGGCGAGGTCCGGGACTTCGAGTTCGAGCAACTTCTTGACGTAGCGGCGAAGATCCATGCTGGTGAGGATCACCGGGCTCTGTCGGGCCGACTTGAGATCACCGACCTCCCGTTTGACGGACTCGGTGAAGCGTTTCGCCTCGGACGGATTGAGGGCGAGGTAACTTCCGCCACTGGTCTGGCGGATCCCCTTGCGGATCATTTCCTCGACATTTTGGTCGAGCAGGTAGACGGCGAGGACGTTCTGCCCGGAGCTGTATTTGTAACTAATGAAACGCCGCAGGGTACCACGGACATACTCGGCCAAGAGGATGGGATCTTTCTCTTTCTGCCCCCATTCCACAAGCGCCTGGAGGATGGTGCGCAGGTTTCGGATCGAGATTTCCTCCTGCACAAGACGTTGGAGGATCTCGTTGATCTTTGGAGTCGGGAGGAGCCGCTGCACTTCCTTGACGAGTTCGGAATAATCCTTCTCCATCTCGGTCAGGAGATAGCGGGTCTCCTGCAGCCCGATGAAGTCGGATCCGAATTTCTTCAGGACGAGGGAAAGGTGATAGGTCAGGATCTGGGATCCTTCGAGGAAGGGGATGCCCGAACGCTCCAAGGCGGGACGGTGGGAGCGATCCACCCAGAGAGGTGTTTGGCCGGGCGCGATGGGGCTTCCCTGTTCGTGGGGTATCCCGAGGATGTCGAGATTCTCGGAAGCTTCCCGGACGAGCAGATGTCCCCGCCGGATCACCCCTTCCGAAACCGGGATCTCCTGCAGCAGAATGCGGTATCCATCCGGAGGCAGACCTTCCGCGAACCGGAGGTGGATGCCCGGAAACGGAACGCCGAGATCGTTGTAGAGGGCCCGGCGGATGTTGATGAGCTCCTCGTTCATCTCGTCCGGATCGATCTCATCCTGGATCGCGGGTGAAGCATCGACGAGAAGGGGGACGGTGATGGAGATACCTTCGTCGGCCTCGCGGCGGGTCTTCGACTTTTTGCCGGCGGGCGCGGCGGCAGGGAGATACTCCTCTTCCTTGGACTCTCCCGATTCGATGGCCCGTTTCCGCTTGTTGAGACCGTAGCCGATCACGATGGCAACGGCACCGAGGAGCATGAAAGGCAATTTGGGGAAACCGGGTATGAACCCGAAAAGCAACATCATGACTCCTCCGATGATGAGAGCCTTGGGCTGCCCCAGGATCTGATCACCGATGTCGACGCCCAGGGCCGGCGATTGACCGGACGAAACGCGGGTCACGATGATCCCGGCCGTGATGGAGATGAGGAGGGCGGGAATCTGCGAGATGAGCCCGTCGCCAATGGTGAGAATGGAATACTTTTCAAGGGCATCTCCCGCCGTCATCCCCTTTTGCATCACACCGATGGTGATACCGCCGATGATGTTGATGGCGGTGATGATGATGCCGGCGATGGCGTCGCCCTTGACGAATTTCATCGCCCCGTCCATGGCTCCGTAGAGCTGGCTTTCCTTCGAAACGCTCTCGCGCAGCTTTCTCGCCTCCTCGATGTCGATGACACCGGCACGCATGTCGGCATCGATGCTCATCTGTTTGCCGGGCATGGCATCGAGGGTGAAACGGGCCCCCACTTCGGCGACACGCTCCGATCCCTTCGCGATGACGAGAAACTGCACGATCGTGATGATGAGGAAGATGACCCCTCCGACGACGAGATTGCCCGCGACCACGAAATTGCCGAAAGTATCGATGATTTCCCCGGCGTCGGCATAGAGCAGGATGAGCCGGGTCGAAGTGATGTTGAGGGCGAGCCGCAGCAGCGTCGTGAAGAGGAGCATGCTGGGGAAAGTCGAGAAAGCGAGTGCCGTCGGAATATAGAGCGACATCATCAGCAGCACGACGGAGAGCCCCAGGTTCGTTGCGAGGAGGAGGTCCAGCAGGAACGGGGGCAGCGGGATGATCATCAGGCTGATGATCGCCACGACGAGGAAGGCGAGGAACAGATCGCTGAACCTCGAAACACGGATGATGATCTGGTTCAGGGCGTTCACGCTTGGACGGAGGCTCGGCGGTTCGATGCGGCAGGCCCGGTACGGAGACGCGGGACGGCGGGGACTGCGGGAGTCGCGGAGGATTGGCGCGAACTGAAAAAGCGGATCATTTCGGCGCGGGCCGATTCGCGATCTCCCTTCGCCCAGAGAGCCCTCGCCCTCACGAGGCGGGCAAAGGAGGTGGCCTGGTCGCCGTCGCCTCCGTGGGTGGAGAGGAGCATGTCCGCGAGGGCGACCGCGCCCGCGGCGTCGCCGCACTCCAATCTCGCGAACGCGAGCGCAAGGGCACATTCGCGATCGGCGGGAAACTCGGCGTGAAGCACCTCGTAGACCTTGCGGGCCTTCGCACTCTTCCCGCTGGTGAGATAGAGATGCCCCAACACGGACAGAAAATCCTTGTGACCGGGTTTCATTAGGGCTGACGCGTCTCCGGGTTCATGCCTGGAGCAGCTGGCTGCGGGCCTGGTTGAGTTGGTCGAGCAGGGCGAGTTCCTCCCGGAGCAATCCGGCGAGCTCCTCCAAGCGCTGCCGAGAGTTTCGGTCGACTTCCCCGTTGCCCGCGGCCTCGGTGAGGCTGCGCACTTCCGAGAGCAGTGCGGAGAAATTCTGTGGCAGGAGGATGGAGAGGTCCGCGAGTTTCGGACGGATCGCGTCGAGCAGCCCCTGCTTCAGGGAAAGATCGGCGATCAATTCATTGAGGTGATTGGTCAGCGAGGCGCCACTCGGGGAGACGCTGCCTTCCTGGGGGAGCGCCGGAGTCACCTCGCCGGGACGCAGCTCCGAAATCGCGTAGAGACCGCGATCGAAGGAGAGAGGATTGAGCGGTACGGGGTTCATGGCGCTTCGTGAGAGGATGCAAGGAGGGGGCTCAGGCGGCGGACGCTTGATCATGCAGCCCCTTGAGCAACTGCAGGTTCGATTCCAGCGAGGGAAGGGAAACCTCGCGCTCCTCGAGGCGGATGATCAGGACGAGACGTCCGTCGAGCGCCAGGGCGACATTGACGATTTCACGCGGCATCCGCAGGGGATGGCAGGCTTCAAGCGCGCGAAGGGCGGCTTGTTCCGGCTGATGGCCGTGGTCGCGCGCCAGGCAGACGAGAAGTATCTCCTCACCGTAGTGTTCTCCGGGCCGCTTCTCGAAAAAGAGCTCCCCGTAGTCTCCGAAGGAGAGAGCCAAGCGTCCCGATTCCCCGAGCGTGAGCGAAGGGATTCCCAGGGAACGACCAAATTCGGAGATGGCTTCGTCGATGAGCATGGTGGGTCGGGAACGGTCAGGCTAACCCCTCTTCTTCCTGCCGGATGAGGTCGTCGAGGCACTCCTGGATGGCTTCGAGGAGCTTGGCGCGGATCTCGGTGTTGGGATAAATCTTCTCGGGAATGCCGCGCACGAAGTCCATATAGGCCTGGAGAAAATAGATCTTCGCCTCGATCTCCCGATGGGGGAGGAGATCGAGAAGACGGGCCACCGACGAGGAAGGGACAAAGGCGGACGTGGCGAGAACGAGAGTTTCCCGCAGGAGCTGTCGTGAAAGATCGGATCGGTCCGGCATGCCATTCCCTCAGTTCAGGAAGTTGCGGTCGACACGCTCGAGGAGCGAGCGCATCACCGAGTCGCTGTTGCCGATGAACTGGACGAAATACAGGTCGTTCACCGATGCTTCCAATTCCTCGATCGGAGCACTCGTTTCATTCAAGCCCCGCTCTCGCCCGATCGACTCGATCAGGAAGCGGACTCCGTCGTCGAACTTCGCCGATCCATAGCGTCCCATCAGACTGTCGAAGGCGGAAAGGGCGTTCCCATGTCCGACCACGACCGTCCGGTAGAGGTCCCGCAGCCCCTGGGGACTGTCGAGTCCGGTATCCGCGAAACGAACGGCCTCGGTGGAGATGTTGAGTCCGGCGATGACTTCGGACCGCGAGCCCGTCATGAGTTCCTCCGCAAGGGAGGAGGCGAGGCCGGCCAACTCGATCGACTCCGGAGTCCCTTTCGCCTTGAGGGATTCGGCCGAATAGAGTAGCGCCGCATACTGTTGGCTGATGTCACCGAACCCGCCTTCGGTCTCGCGCTTGAGCGCGTCGCGATCGCGCGGGCGGTTGCGCAGGAGTGATTCGACGAATTGATCCAGCTTGGGACGGTCGCCGAGATCGGGGATCTGCCGGATGAGCAGCTCGGCCAGTTCGCGGAGACGTTGCAAGTCCGTCTCGCTCGACTTTCCCTTCCGCTCCGAAAGCGATTTCCGCTCCATCGTCTCGGATTTGAAAAAGGTCATTTCCTCGGCGTTTTCCGCGATGAGGGAATGGAGATCCACCACCGCGACCTGTTGACCGCGGTAGCTCCCCGCCACCCCGGTATCCGCCAACTGTTGGTGGACCGCGTTCTGCAGGTAGGAGGGTGAATTTTGAATTCCGTCGAGCATGCCACCGGGAGAACGAACCGAACCGCCCCGGTTTCAGCCTTTTTCGATATCCGGCACGGATTCCCCGCCCGGCTCGCTCAGTTTTCCGCCGCCGAGCCGCCGTCAGCGGCTTGGATCTCCACCACCCCTTCTCCCACTTGGGCGAAACTCCGGTCCCCGGAGATGGCTACGGCGAAGAAAGTGCCCCTCGCGGCCGCGACCCCATGAGGCGTTTTCACGGAAAAATCCATCTCCCCGAAATCCTTTGAGTTGATCATGGCTCCCAGACTTCCGGAGGAAAGCTGGAGACGCACCTTTGGCTTGCCGCCTCCCGCCGGAGTTTCCTCCATCTCTTCGAAGACGAGAGTGGTGTCGGCACCGACTCGGACGGCGGATTGTCTGGAGGTGAGAATGACGACTTTTGCGCCCGGACCCGTCGTTACCTTTCCGCCGACCGCGATCAGATCACCTTGCTTCAGTTCGACGGGTGCCACACCTCCGGGCGCCTCGTAGGTGGCGGCACCGACCACCAGAGTGGCGGTACCGGGCGCTTTTTCTTCCTGCGCCGGAGCCGGAGAGAATGCCGTCAAAAGGAGGAAGGCGGAGAGGAAAGCCGCCCTGAAAGTCGGTAGGAAGAACGGGCGGATCAAAGGATTCATGACTTCAAATGGCCGACAACAGTCGGGAGGTGGTGGGTGGGTGGCTCTGGAAAACGATGCTTCGGTACGGCAGGAAAACGATTCAGGGGGCTCCGGTTTCATGACGGGGAGCCGATTTCAACAGGAAGGTGAGGGAGTTCCGCCGCTCCCCGAGCCTTGCGTAACGCAAATCGCGGGTCTTGCTGGCGACGAGATGGATCCCGAAACCACCGGCGGGCCTCGCCGGGTCCGCCCGGGCGTCCGCGACAAAGGCCAGAGGGTTGAAGGGGATCCCTTCGTCCTCGATCCCGACCGCCACCCCGTTTTCCCCCATGGAGAAACGCAGCACCACGGGCGGCGCGCTGCCCGGATCGGCGAAGGCATGGTTCAAGACATTGACAAACAGCTCCTCGAGGACCAAGCGGAGATCGAAGACCACCGATGGGGACAGGGCATGGCGCCTGGCAAACGCGTCGATGCCATCGTTCAACTCATCGAGAGATTCGAGGCGGACAGGCAAGGACAATGTCAGCTCTTCGGTCACCGGCGGACATGGGCGGATGGGTCGATTCAGATCTCCGCGGGAGATGCAACGATGCGGAAAACGTTTTGGAAACCGGTTAACTCCAACACCTCCCTGACCCCGGACGACGGAGCGGCGAGGACGATCTCACTCCCCGCGGATTGGGCGCATTTCCATAGCTCCATGAAGACCCGGAGAGCCGCACTGCTGACATAATCCACCGCCGCGAGATCCAGCACGGTGATGGACTCCTCCCATTCTCCTGCTGCTTCGATCACACTCTCCTGCACCGAACTGCTGTTTTGGGCGTTGATGATACCGGTAAGACGGATGATTCGCGCGCCATCCACCACCTCGTAATTGCTCACGGTCTTGGTTTTCATGAATCGTAAGATCGACGGGCCGAGGCCGCGCCGGGGGAAAGTCAGTCGATGATCCGGGTTCCATCGCGCTGATAGAATCCGCTGCGGACATTGCCTTGGGCCGAGGGCGGATCGGTCAATTCCCAGCCTCGAAGTCGCCCTTCCCAGTCGAAATAAAGCTCCCATGAAGACCAGGCTTCATCAGCCCACCAAAGATCGTGGTAAAACCAGACCTCGCGTTTCCCGCTGCGGGATTCCACCCGTCCGGGAGGCCCGAGTCGTCGCAACACCTGCTCCTTCGTGGCACCGATGAGCTCGTTCGGAGTGGGCTGCACCGTCGGCACCCAGCGCCGCATTTGAACCGAACTGCAACCCGCAAGCAGGAACGCGGCGATCAGAAAAAATCCGATCCGGGACGGGGAAAGGAGCACAGCGGAAGCGAGGCGAACATTCATTTGCGGATACCCATGGGGTCATGCCATCCCTCATCAGGATGGCGCGAAGGTCGGTTTGGTGGAGGAAAATGAGAATTATCAGGATTTTACGGTCCGCCCAAAAGTTCAGAGCACTCCTGAGGAGAAACGAACGAGAATCGAGCAATTCTACGAAATCCGAACGTTTTCCTCCGGAGCGGGTGGGAGGCGGAATGATCCGTCTCCGGATCCGGGCTTCGCGGAGGCGTCGCACTTGCGTCGTCCGCGTGGAGGTCCGGGTCCTCGACCGCTCGCCCGAAACACCGACGAACATGACTTTCGACTCACTCCTCGCGGAATTTGCCGCGACCAACGATCTCCCCTTGCCCGAGCCCGAAGCGGACGGCGCGAGACGTCTCGACTTCGACGACGGGGCGCTCACCTTGCGATTTCGCGAGGGGTCGCGGGGTGTGGTTCTTTTGGAGGCCGATCTCGCGACCCTGGATCCCGAAAGCGATCCGGGGAGGGCCACTCTCTCCACCGCGTTGAAGGGCAATCTCGTGCGCACGGCTGAATTCGGCGGTGCACTTGCCTGGGATACGGGGCGAAGAACACTTTTTCTCCACACCCGCTTGGAAGCTGCGGAGACGGTCGGGCATCGTTTCACGGATGCGGTGGAATCGTTCCTCGACCAAGCGGCGGGCTTCAAACAAGGGCTGGAGGCAACCCGGAGGTGATCATGGGAAAGGAACTGAAACGAACCAGCCCTCGTTACCGATGGTCTACGGCCCCGCTCTTTGCCCTCGCCATCTTCCTCTCCAGCGCCGACGCCGTGCATTGCGCCGCGGCGGAGAATCCGGAACTCCCTTGGGGTCCGCCGATCTCCACGACGGTGAACGGACAAGAGGTCGCCGAGTTTCTCCGCGACTTTTGCGGTGCGCAGGACATCTCCGTCTCGGTCAGTGAAGGCGTCAAAGGCGTCGTCAACGCGTCGTTCGAGAATCGGGCTCCGGCCGAGATCTTTGATTCGATCACCAAGGCATACGGCCTGGTCCCCTACTACGACGGCAGCATTCTCTATGTCTACACCGCCGCCGAGATGACCAGCACGGTGATCGCCCTGGAGAAACTCGAAACCACGGACTTCCGCCAACTGCTCACCGAGCTGCGCATTCTCGATCCGAACCATACGTTCCGGGAGTTGGCCGCGCAAAAAATCGTCTACGTGAGCGGCCCCCCCCGCTACGTCGAACTGCTCGAGGAATTGGGCCAGAAATTCGACCAACGGGCCGTCGTTGAAGAAGAGAAAGAAACCGTGGAAGGGGCGAAGATCGAGGTCCGCTACTTCAAGCTGAGCTATGCCAGCGCCGACGATACCACGATCGATTTCCGCGACGAGCAGGTCGTCGTGCCCGGGGTGGCGCGTCTCCTCAGCCACGTCCTCGGAAAGGGTGGACCCCAGTTGGTGGAGAGCGGAGGAGCCAGCCGCGAGAACAAACCACCCACGGTGAAAAAACTGAAAGGGGCGGGACTCATCGAAGGCAAGGTCGTGCCGGTCTTTGAGGAGCCCTCGGCATCCACCGAGACAGCCGCGTCCGGGGGGGAATCCTCCCCGACAGGAGGTGCACCGGCGGAAGGCGGCGGATCGGCACCGCCTCGAGATGATACCGCGCCGACGGAGGTTTTCATCCAGGCCGACACCCGCTCGAACGCCGTGGTGATCGCGGACCGGGCGTCACGCATGCCGCTGTATGAAAAAATCATCAAGGACCTCGACCAACCTTCCAAAGTGATCGAAATCAATGCCGCCATCATCGAGATGAACACCAACGCGAACCTCACCTGGGGAGTCGACTACCGTTCTCTCAATGCCGAAACGCTGGAAACCAACAGCCAGGGAGACCCCTCGACCACCGGCACCTTCCGCCTCGGCCAGAACACCAATGCCGATCTCGCCGACGGCGTCGACTTGATCAGTGGCTCGGGTCTGAACGCCTCGGCCGCCCTCATCGGCACCACTTGGCAGATTCTCGCCCGGATCAAGGCGCTCGAGGAAGCGGGAGAGGCGCAGGTGCTTTCGCGTCCTTCCGTCATGACCATCGACAATACGGAAGCCGTCCTCCGCGATGATTCGACCATCTATGTGCGCGTCGCGGGCTTGGCCGAGGTGGATCTTTTCCCCGTGTCCGCCGGCGTGATGTTGCGCGTCACCCCTCACTTGATTGAAGCTTCGAAGGCGGGAGAACCGACCAAGATCCGTCTCATCGTGAACATTGAAGACGGGGATTTCACTCCCCAGAACGTGGATGAGATTCCATCGGTGCGTCGCAGCGAGATCTCGACCCAGGCCATCATCGCGGAGAACGAGAGCCTCCTCATCGGCGGGCAATACCGGCACCAGCAATCGAACGGCGAGGTGGGCGTGCCCGTGGCCGGGCGCGTCCCCGTGCTCGGCCTGGCATTCAAGAACAAGCGTGTCATCAACAACAAGCGTCAGCGGCTCTTCCTGATCTCTCCCCGCATCATCGATCCGGACGAATACTACCGCCGCGCCGAGAGCATCAGCGCGCGCATCATGAGCGCCCCTCCGCTGGAAGCCTCGGATCCCGTGAAAACGCCCGCCGACGCTCCGCCCGTATTTGCCACGGAGGGTGCTCCGTCCGGCTTGGAAAGGGGTGCCGGTCCGGATTTGTCCGCGCCGATGACACGCGCTACTCCAGTCTCCGAGGAGGAACCCGCTTTCGAAAGCACTCCGGCCAAACCCAACGGAAACCTGTTCCAAAGGCTTTTCACGCCCACCCGCACCCCCTGAACCGGACCCCTTGGCCGATTCTTGATGAAGCGTTTCCGCTCTCTCCCCGCCCTACCGCGCTATGTTCTCGGGGTGTTTGCGGCCGGACTCGTCCTTCTTGGACTCGATGGACTCACCTGGTTCGAAAAGCCGGAGTTTCTCGCCCGCGATTGGCGTTTCCGGACCCGCGAAACCCTCGATCCCTGGCATCGTTTCGATCCCCGCATCAAGGTGGCTGGCATTACCGAAGCGGACCTCGCCGCGGTCGGGCGGTGGCCGTGGAGTCGTCGTTATCACGGCGAACTGGTCTCTCTCCTCGCCGCGGCCGGAGCTGACGCCGTGAGCTTTGATTTGCTCTTCACCGAGCCGGGCGCAGACAGCGAAGCGGACGCTTCGTTCGCGAGCGCGGCCAAGGATTCCGGCGGAATCGTGATTGCCGGTGCCCAGCAAGTGCGCCTTCAAGGAATACCGTCGGGAGATCCCGGCCCGCCCCTCCTTTCCGGCTTGCCCGCCCCACGTGCCGAAAATGAAAAGGAACTGGTCGTGCTCTCGCCCTACCCCGGGCTGGCCGCGGCAGTGCGGACCGGCTTCGTCAACGCGGATGCCGATCCGGATGGCGGGCGTCGCGAAATCCCCCTCGTCATCGCCCATCAGGGTCGTTGGTACCCCGGCCTGGCCCTGGGATCGCTCATGACCTACTGGGATCTCGACACTGACGACGTCGAGGTCGTACCGGGACGGCATGTTCGACTCGCCACTCCCGAAGGAGACCGCCTCGTCCCGATCGACAAAGAGGGCCGCTACGTCGTCAATCTCCGTTCTCCCGATCGCTTTCTCACCGAGGGGGTCGTGAGTTACGTCCGCCTTTATCAGGCCCTGTCGCAACATCTGGTCGAGGGAGCGCCTTGGGATGCCGGTGCCGGACTCCATCCCGCGGGTCGACTTTTTCTCGTCGGCCAGGTGGCTCCAGGTCTCGCCGACATGGGGCCCACCGCGTTCTCGCCGCTCACTCCCCTCTGTTACCTGCAGGCGCAGACCATCGACAACATCCTGCGTCAGGATTACCTGACCTTTCTTCCGGCGTGGATGATTCTGGCAGGATGGACGCTGGTCGTCACCCCGCTCCTGTTGGCAGCGAGGGGATCTTCACCCATGCGGACCTTCCTGATCGCCGCGGCCGCCATCTGCTCCTATCTGCTCGCCGCCCATCTGCTCTTCGCGGCGGCGGATCTTCTCCTCCCCTTGGTCTGGCCGATCGCGGGATATGCGGCGATGCAAGCGGGCAGCGTCCTGAGGAACTGGCAACTCGTCCGCGAATCAAAGATCGCCGTCGATGCCTCGATCCGGGCCGCCGGGGAAATTCAGCTCGCGACCTTGCCCCCGGTAGAGGACTTCAACCGCGCCCACCCCTCGATCGACCTCGCCGCAGTCCTTTGTCCCGCCCAGGAGGCGAGCGGTGACTTCTACGACTTCTTCGCGCTCGATGGCGATCATCTTTGTTTTGTCGTCGCCGACGTGTGTGACAAAGGCATCACCGCAGCCACCTTCATGCTCCAGGCAAAGACTTTGCTGAAGGCGGAGGCTCGTGCCGCCGCAGGAAACGCCTCCCCGGAGATCATCCTCGCACGCGCCAACGACGCCCTCGCCGAGACCAATCGAAAGAGCATGTTTGCCACGGTTGTGCTGGGCATCTACCAGGTTTCCACCGGCTCCTTCGCGTATGCCAATGCCGGGCACTTCCCGCCCCTGCGACTCTCGCCGGGCGCTCCGCCGGAGGAATTGGAAGGAGCCCGAAACCTCGCTCTCGGTCTCATGTCGGGCATGAACTACCGATGCCTCCGGACCCGGCTGGAGCCAGGCGACTCCCTCATGCTCTATACCGACGGAGTCACCGAGGCTCTCGACCGCCAAGGCCGTCAGTTCGGACCGGATCGGCTCTTCGAGGCCATCTCCGGGAGCAAGCCCGATGCCTATGCCTCGAGCGATGAGATCCTCGCCTCTCTTTCCCTCGCGATCTCCCGTTTCACCACGGGTGCCGGTCAAAGTGATGACATCACCGCCCTTCTCTTCCGCAGATGTCTTTGATTTCAAAGCTTTGCAAATTCTCCGCAACTCGACCTTCACCCCACGTTTTCCCCGAAATGAAGTTCGTCCTCCGTGCCGCCGCTGCCTTTCTCACCAGCCTTGCTCTGGTCCCGGCGGCATGGGCGAATCCCCAGGGGGCGCAAGTTCGTCAAGGTCAGATCCGGGTCCAACAATCCCCGGGAATGACCTTGATCCGGCAGCAGTCGCAGCGCGCCGTGATCGATTGGGACTCTTTTTCGATCGACGCGGGTGAGACCACCCGCTTCCTCCAGCCGGATGATGCCGCGGCTGTCCTCAATCGTGTCCGTGGCCCCTCTGCGTCAGTGATCGACGGCGTCCTCCGCGGCAACGGTCGCGTCTTCCTGATCAACCCCAATGGAATTCTCGTCGGTCCGCAGGGCATCATTGACGTCGCCGGTTTCGTGGCCTCCACACTCGACACCTCCGATCGGGATTTCCTGAGGGGTGGTGATCTCCGTTTCGCGGGGACATCCGGAGCCACGGTGGTCAACCTAGGAACCATCTCCGCCTCCGGAGGCGATGTCGTCCTCATGGGAGCTTCGGTGTTGAACGCCGGCACGATCCGCGCCCCCCGCGGCACCGCTGCCCTCGCCTCCGGGCAATCCGTCCTTCTCGCCGAGGAAGGAGAAGAACGGGTTTTCGTCAGTGGCGTCAACGGGACGGCGAAGGGGGAAGGCGTGGTCAACTCCGGAACGATCGAAGCGAACATCGCCGAATTGAAAGCGCACGGTGGCAACGTGTACGGACTCGCGGTCAACAACACCGGTCGTATTGCCGCCACGGGCGTGACCCGCCAGGGAGGTCAGATTTTTCTCTCGGCGAAGGGCGGACGTGTGCGGAGCACCGGTTCGTTACAAGCGCGAAGCAACGGAGGCTCCGGCGGTCGTGTCACCGTCGATTCCGGAAACTCGGGGAGGACCGAGATCGGCGGCACCGTTGATGCCTCCTCGATGGATGGAGCCGGAGGTGAGATCGCCGTGCTCGGGGGAGATGTCGAGATCTTCGCGGGCACGCTCGTTCTCAACGACGGACCCACCCAGGGAGGCAGTACCGTCGTCGGCGGCGGAGCCCGTGGTCGAGATACCCGCTTCTCCAACTCCACACAAGTCCGGATCGGGAACGGCGTTCTCCTCAGTGCCGACGCCACCGGCGTGGGCAACGGCGGAAGCGTGGTTGTGTTCGCCACCGGCACCACCCTATTTGACGGGCTCGCCTCCGCGCGCGGGGGCTTCGGCGGCGGCAACGGCGGCTTCATCGAGTTATCCGGCCAGGAACGACTCTATGTCCCCGACCTCGCCGGGCAAGTGCGGCTCTCCGCTCCCCGGGGCTCTTCCGGATCTCTCCTCCTCGATCCCTTGAATCTGACGATTTTCCATGGAATCGGCGGAGGCATCGCCGGCACTTCCATCAGCGACGGAGCTCTGGCTGATGCCCTCGCCAATTTCTCCGTCACTCTGGCGACATCGGCCTTCGCAGGACCGGATCCGGGCGACATCACCGTCGATGGTGACGTCAATCTTCAATGGAATTCGCCCCACCACCTGAAATTCAACGCCGATCGCGATTTCGTGATGGATCCGGGCGCGGCGATACAGCCCCTCGGCAATGGTTCCTTCGAGGTCGAGGCAAAACGCTCCATTCGCCTTCTCTCCGATACTCTGCTCAGCACGGCCTCTGGGAATCTCACGCTCGTGGCGAACCCTAGCGGGACCAACACCCCGGGGAACTTCACGGGAATCGCGCTCTCCGGAGCAAGGATACAAACGACCTCCGGAGGCAGTATCTCTCTCATCGGCCAGGCAGGCGACAGCGGCAGCAACAATGTCGGTGTAGCGATCACCGATGACTCAACCATCGAGGTCGGTGGCTCGGGGGCCCTCAACCTCTGGGGTAACGGCGGAAGCGCCGGATCCACCGGCAACAGGGGCATCACCATCAGCAACGCCACTCTCCGCGGCACTGGCGGAGCGGACCTCATTCTGGATGGACGGGGAGGCTCGGGAACTTCCGGCAACGACGGGATTCTTCTGGGAACGGATGCCCTCCTCGAAGTCGAGGACGGGACTCTGGACATCGATGGCCGCGCCACCGCAACCGCAAGCGGCGGAATCATCGCGACCGCCGACAGCGGCGCCCTGAGTGTGTCGGGTTCCGGTGAACTGAAAGTTTTTGGTGTTTCCAACAGCAGTGCTCCCGCAGTGGATCTGGGCAATCCGGAGAGCATGGCCGGCGGAGCGAACGCCTCGCGATTGTCGATTGATGCGCGGGGAGATCTCTTCATCGGACGCCCCTTGCTCGCAACGGGGTATCTGAGCGCGGTCGGCCGCGGCTTCACCCAGGTGGACGCCACCGTCACCTCTTTGGAAAATGATCTCAACCTTGAAGGGTTCGATCTGACGGTGAATGCGCCCCTCTCAGCATCGGGCGACCTCTCGATCGCCTTCGGCGATCGTTACTCCGAATCCTTCGAGCCTGACGACGGTGTCGCGCGCATCAACTCGCCCCTCTCGGCGGGCGGACGTGTCTTTTACTATGGAGGAGGAGGTTTCAACGATCTTTTGACCTTCGAGGAATTCAGCGAGGGACCGGTCACCCTCTTTCTCGATGATCTTTTCGGGATTGAGAACGTGGATGGCAGCGCCTCCGGTGAAGACCGGGTCCACGGATTCGTGGACGGTTCGGTTTTCGAAATCGCCGGGGAAGACCGTTTCTCCACTGATGAAACGGACTTTTTCTCTTTCGAGAATCTATCGGGCGGTGATGGAAACGACCGGTTCGTTTTCCTCCCGGGAGGGAGGCTCAGCGGTTCGATCGACGGGGGAAAAGGGGCCAACGTGCTCGACTATTCTTCCTACGACGGGGCCGTCTCCATTCTTTTTGACAAGACCGCGACCGGGGTCGGAGGGAATGCTTCACGCATCGGGCAGATCATCGCCCCCGCCTCGGGCCGGAACGTCTTCACCGGCCCCGACCGCGGCCTCGACTATCGCATCACCGGCAAGAACACCTTCGAGACTTCGGGGTTCCGCGTCAGCGGGTTCAGCGTCCTCCGGGGCGGCTCAGGAGACGACCGCTTCCTCTTCGATTCCAACGGATCGCTTTCCGGCTCGATTGACGGCGGAGGTGGAAAAGACACTCTCAGCTACGCGGGACGATCCCGTGCCGTGACCGTACGAATCGGTCCCAACACCGCCACCGGCTTCGATGGTGGATTTTCCTCGATCGAGCGCATCGTCGGGTCGCGCGCTGGCGATCGATTCCGTTTCACCCGTCAAGCCACCCTGTCATTCGTTGATGGTCGCGGTGGATTCGACCGGATCGAGATCGATGATTCACGGCTCAAAGGCGAAAACACCTACACGATCTCTCCCGGCAGGGTGTCCCGGAATCCGTTGTATCGATTCGACGGCTTCGAGTCGCTCCGTCTCTTTCTCGGCCCCGGAACCAACACGGTCAACAGCCGCTTTCTTTCCGAATCCCAGTACCTCTACGGAGGCCGCGGTTTCAACACCCTCAATCTCCCCGGGGTGACCTCGTTGAATGAGGCGAATCCGATCGGCAATGTCTATCACTACAACTTCGATGCGCCTCGGCCCGCAGGGACCGGCATCGACCTCGGAGGGCTCCTCCAACTCGAGGTCGACCAAAGCTCGGCGACGGCGATGGCGACCTCGCAGACCTTTGTCACGGTGAATCGCTTCTCGGAGATCGATCCCGATCTCCTCTCCAACCTCTTCACCGTGACCGGAGGCACCTTCTCCTCGGCCCTGGTGGCCCAGGCAGCAGGACTCTTCATCGATGGTACCACCTACTGGCTGATGCATCCCTTTCCTCTCGACGGGGATCCGCCGGGTCCGACCGATGCGGGTATCGCCGCCCTCTTCGAACAGCTCACGGTCGCGTCCAATCTGGAACTTGCTGCGGCGATCGGCTACGACGGAGGGATCCGGCTGTTTCAAATCGATGGCCCCTGCTCCCTCGATCTGAGTGGTGCCCTTCCGGATCCGGCCCTCGCCGCCCTTCTTGCTGAAACTCTCTCCTTCGGATCGGCCGCCGATCTTTCCAACGGCCTTGGCATCGTTCTTCGGATCTGGATACGTCCCGCCACCGGCGTCGTTCCCTTCGGGAATCCCGACGTCGCACCGGATGCGTCCGTGGTGGCCATTCTCGCCACTCACCTCAACGAGGAGGCGCGGGCCGAACTCGCCGCGTTGATAGGCGCGACCAACTGAGCGGATCGCGTTTCCATCCGTTTCCCGAGACGGATTCAAAAAAGCACGCCCTACTGGACTCGAACCAGTGACCCACAGATTAGAAATCTGTTGCTCTATCCAACTGAGCTAAGGGCGCCTTTCGCGGGACGAAAGATCGGTCATCCCCGAAGAATCGCAAGCGGGTGCCTGCGAGGACTTCTCACACCTTCTGCAACTGCCGCTTCAGGCTCGCGTGGAGGAGGAAAAAGGCGCCGATGACGAATCCGAGCATGGCGAGGAGGTTGAGGGAGACGGTCTTGATGCGGAAACGGGCATCCTTGTATTCACCGATCTCTTTTTGGTTCAGAAACAATGAGGGTTTGATGTCACCCGTCTTCACATGCTCGACGAGGAACGGTAGTCGGAACTGACGCTCAGCTCCGAAAAACACGTTTGGCGGACTCAGCTTCCTCCGGTAGTCCTCGCGCTCGACCTCTGCCCGGGTGAAGAGATCCTGCACCTTGCTGTTGAGGTAGAGCTCCCCGACGGAGTAGGTCTTCTCTTTGGTCTCGCTGGTCTCGTAATAGGGCTCGGGATCGAAGGTGCCGGCCTCGAGGTCGCGGCGGATGCGGGCGAGGGTTTTCGAGACCTCTCCGGGCGACCCGGCCTTGATCCCGTGGATCACGGAGAGGGCCTGTTTGAACTGGTAGAGCCGCTCGTCCTGCTCCTCGGTCAGCTCCTGCTCCACGGGGATGAGGCTGAATTTCTGGATCTCGCCCTCGATGTAATTGGTGAGGATGCTCGCGGGATTGTGATCGGCGTGGAGGATGATGATGGCCTCGTAGCTCCAGCGCAAAGGCATGAGGTGGCAGATCGCGGGGACCTTGAGCTTGCTTGCCTCCTCGCGCTCGTCCTCGGGCACGAACCATTGCCGGATGTTCTGGATGATGTCGAAGCTGCGGTTCATCTCATCGTATTTGATGAGCGCCCCGCCGAGGATGATGTTCGGGATGAGAATGAGCGGGATGATGTTGATCGCGGTCTTCGGACTGCTCACGATCGAGGAGATGAAGAGCCCCGCGGCGATGCCGACGAAGGAGGTCATGAACATCCAGAGCAGGTTCGGCAGGAACATGTCGCGGATCCCGAGGATGGCATTGCCGATGAGCAGGTAGATGACGCACTGGATGAGGGCGAAAAAACCGAGCGAGAGGTATTTCCCCACGATGTAGCCGCCGATGCGGAAGCCGTGGTGCCGCTCGCGCTGGAGGAGGTTGCGATCCCGGATGATTTCCTCGGCGGAGTTCGTCATGCCGAGGAAAAGGGCGGTGACGAGACCGAGGAAGAGGTAGGTGGGGATGTGGAAGGCGTTGGCGAAGTTGTAATCGCCGTCCTCCGAGTAGCGCATCACCATGGCGATGAGGATGGCCAACGCGGGTGCCTCGAGCAGAGTCGTGGCGAGATTCGCCCGGTTCCGCAATTTGCTGAGGAAGGCTCGCTTGAACTGGTTCGAAAAACGCACCCAGTCATGCCGCACTTTCCTCGCGGGAGCTTGCGGCGTTTTGTGGATCGTCGCGGTCTGGGCGGTGTCGCTGTCGAGCTCGCGCAGGTTCACCTCTTCGAGCAGACGGTGGGTCTGGAAACGGTCGGACCAGAACGAGGCATTGAAGCGCCGCGCCGGGATGAGATTGCCCCGGGCATCGCGCTCGTAGATGACATCACCGCCGAGATCGCGAAGGGGCGTCTCGAGCACGTCGAAGACGAAGTCGGGTGTCAAACCGAGGATGCCCTCGGCCCCTTCGCATCCGGCGGGAGCGGCGGCGGTGAAAATGCCCTCCTGCTTCCGGGCCTCGTGGAAATACTCGAGCATCTGCGCCGGCGTGCCGAAGAATGCCATGCGTCCGCCGTTGTCGAGGAGCAACGCCTTGTCGAACATGTGGAAGAGGCGGCTGCTGGGCTGGTGGATGGAGACGAGGGTGATCTTGTTGTGGGTCAGCCCGCGGATCATCTCGAGAACGTGCTCGGAATCTTTCGAGGAAAGGCCCGAGGTGGGTTCGTCGAAGAGGTAGATGTCGGCGATGCCGATCATGTCCATCCCCGCATTGAGACGACGGCGCTGGCCGCCGGAGAGGCTCTTCGTCTCCTGGTCGCCGGCGAGGCGGTGCCGGATCTCGTTGAGTCCGAGTTCGATCAACTTCGAGTCGACGCGGCGACGGCGCTCGGCCACGGGGAAATGCGGAGCCCGGATCGCGGCGGCGGTGTCGAGGTTTTCCTCGACGGTGAGGAGCGGATCGAAGGTCTCATCCTGGGGGATGATGGCGATGTAGCTCTTGAGGTTTTCGTGCTCGGAATAAAGATCGACCCCATTGAGATCGATCCGCCCGCTCTTCGGCTTGAGCTGGCCGCCGAGGGCCTTCAGCAGGGTGCTCTTGCCGCAGCCGCTCGGGCCCATGACGCAGACCATCTCGCCGCGCTGGATCGTGAACGAGATGCCGTCGAGCGCCGGGATCTTCCGATCATAGCTGTGGGCGATCTCGCGGACGCGCAGGGTGCTGATGACGTTGCGCTCTTCCTCGATGATGCCTTCGGTGAAGTGGCAGCGCAGGTATTGGTCGCTGCCCAGTGAAATGACGCTGCCGTCCTTGAGCGGCGCGGAGCCCTTCACGATCTCGCCCTCGACCGCGACGGGGCGCTCGCTCTCGATGACTTCCACGAGGCCGGTCTTCGTGCTGTTGTCGCAGCGGATGCGGAGCAGGATGCGTCCGGCGGTGCCGGGGGAAAGGAGGATGTCACCCGAGGAGAGTTTGTCAGGGTCGTTCGAGACGAGGTAGACGGTGCGGTTCGGCGGGAGGCTGTAGCGCCCACCGAGCTCGCGCGCCTTGCGGCGGAGGTCGTCGAAGGAAATCTCGCTGTGATCGGGGAAGTCGATTTTTTCCCGCGAGGTCACCTCGAAACGATCTCCTTTCTTCAAGGCACGCGCCCCGATGACGGCGTCGCTGGGATTCAGCACCTCCACCCGGATCTTCAAACCGAAGGAGACCTTCAGATAACTCTGCTTCGTGCGCACCTTCTCGATGAAATGGTTGCCATTTCCGTCGAGGGCGAGGTAGAGCTGCACCGAGGAGAGATTCTTCTTCGTGTTGAAGTAGAAGACGAGATCCTCGAAGGCGAGCACCTCTTCACCGATGATGAGACGTTGCCCTTCGTAAACGCGGCAGAATTCCCCCGCGTTCACCTGACGTCCCCGCGCGAGGATGGGCGCGGGACCGAGGTTCTTCACGAGGACGAGGCTCTGGAAGCGGAAGGCGACGACGGAATGCTCGTCCTCGGCCGTCGCGATGGTGACGTCGGCGGGCTCCTTCGTCGAGAGGATGAGCGACTCGAGCCGGTGATTCTCCCCTGATCCGCCGCGTCCGTCGAGCCCCCCTCCGCTGCCGAGCTGTGAGAGCTCGCTGGTGTTGAGCTGGTAAACGATGTTGATCGCCTCCGACGCGACCCCGAGGGTCGTCATGAACTGGTAGAAGGTGATGAGGTTCTCCTTCGGCAGGCCGGCCCGGCTGATGAGCACGTAGAGCTGCACCCCGAGAAGGACCTTGTCCTCGAGCGGCAGGGTGCCGGCGAGATTCGAGGCAATCGCATCGAGGTCCTGGCGGCGGCGCAGCGAGCGGACGAAAAGCTGCTTCAGCTCGGTGTAGACCGTCTCGGGGAAATCGTAGCGGAGGAACCCGAGGATCG
Source organism: Verrucomicrobiales bacterium (assembly GCA_016795385.1). Taxonomy (GTDB): domain Bacteria; phylum Verrucomicrobiota; class Verrucomicrobiia; order Verrucomicrobiales; family DEV007; genus Arctic95D-9. Next base: position 111,850 of record JAEUHI010000043.1, read on the forward strand.
AGTCGATTTCGGCCTCCACGGCACGTCCATCCAGCTTCGTGAAGCCGGCGAAGACCTCGATGAGCATGGGCAGCATCGACTCCTCCGTGCGCGGCATCTCGCTTTTGAAGAAAGTCCGCTGCACACGGCTCCAGAGCCGGCTGCGCCCCCGCGTGAGGCCGGATTCCGTGCGGGATTTTTTCCCGGCGCCCCCCGATTCGAGATGGGGATCACGCAAGCTGGGGGAGGGATTCGACATGGGCCGGAAAAAGAATTCCGACACCTATACCACGTCCCCATCGCTTGGAAACCCGGGAACCACTTCCTCCCGCCCCAAGTCACCACTCCCCCCCGGCTCATCAGCAATCGGACGGGTTTCTTTAAATTTTGCTTTTATTTATAATTATTATGGTTATTATATTCCAAATCTTCGTTTCCATGAATCCCTTCCACCAACCCGAAGTCCCGGCCACCGCCAAAGTGCTGAGTCTCGTGCGTCTCCATCACGGACTGCCATCGGCCAGTGGTGAAGAAATCCCCCATGCCGGGGCCAAAGGGCGGAAACGCCTCGAGCGGGTCTGGAAATCAGAGGCCCGGCTCAACCATCTCTTCGCACGGCGCCGTTGCATCGCCCTTGAGGAAATCCCGTCGGGATGTTTTCCCGTCATCCTCGAACTCTCCGGTGGCAGCAACTTCGTCATTCTCCGCGAGCGCACCGAGGAGACCGTCGGAGCCGACAGCTACCTCGTCCAGTTTCCCGACTCCCGCGAAGCGCTCGTGCGCGGCGACCGGCTCCGCGAACTCTACGACGGGGTCTGCGTCTTTCTCCGTCCGGGCAGCTCGCCCACCCGTTCCGGCGGCCCCGGCCTCTGGAAACGCCTCCGCGAACGCCTCGCGGCGAAATCTTCGAAGAAAGTCATCGCTCTCTCTTTCGTTGCGAATCTCCTCAACCTCGCCGCCGCCATCGCCGTGATCGTCGCCCCGCGCAGCGCTCTCGGAGAAAACGTGGGCTCGCCCTTCTTCCTCACCGCTCTCGGAGTGATCATGGCTGCCGCCGTCACCGGTGGGCTCGCCCTCCTTCGTCACCCTGCTGGCAGGGAATCCCTGCAGGGTGCGCTCGTCGATTGTGCTTTCATTCCCTTTCTCGCTGTCGCCATCATCTACCTCGCCGGATGGGGCGCCCTGCCTTTCCTCGTCGTCGCGGGGATCTTTTCACTCGCCCTGCTCGCCTCGAGACACCTCGGCTCCGCCTCATCCGCCTTCCGCCGGCTGCGGCCACACCTCCTCACGTTCACCTTTCTCCTCGGCGCCTCCGTCACGGCCATCCTCGCCCTCGCCGGACAACTGACCCCGGCTTTTGTCGCGGCGGGTCTCGTCCTCGGCACCACTCTCGTCGACCGGCTCTTCGATGGCGATCTCGTCCTGCGCGAGCTACGCCTCCTTGCCTGCCTCTGAAAAAGGTTTTGCTGGCGACGGAGCAGGCCAACCGCTAGTCTGCCCCCCATGGAAACGGTCTCCATCCGGGAATTGAAACAACAGGCGGGCACGGTCTTCCAGGCCTGGCGCTTCCATGCCCAGCTTGAGCGGCTCCTCACCAAAACAACCAAGACCGGCAACCCGTTTTACGAGCTGACCTTCGCCGACGCCGAAGAGACCCTGCTGCTCCGCGTCTGGAACAACGCGCCGATGTTCGCCACCTGCGGACAACTGCGTGCCGGCCAATTCTTTGAAGTCTCCGGCGAATTCGGACTCGGCGGCGACGGCCGCTCCATCGATGGCAAAACCTGGACCGCCCGCGCCCTCGACGAGGACGAGGCCGCCCAGGTTCTCGGCGGCACGCCCGAGCTGCGCGAGAAACAGGAGACCGACTACGCCTACCTCGTTTCCACCGCCTCCGCGATCGCCGATCCCCGCCTGCGCGCTCTCGCCCTCGCCTTCTTCGATCGTTATGGGAAACGCTTCCGCCGCACCGCGGGAGCCCGCGATTACCACCACGCCCGCCGCGGCGGCCTCGTCGAGCACGTCGCCCAGATGACCCGGTCGGCCGTGCAGATCTGCGTGGCTTATCCCCTACTGAACCGCGATCTCCTCGTCACCGGGATCCTTTTCCACGACGTCGGCAAGCTCTGGGAAAACGCCTACCAGGAAAACGGCTTCACCATGCCCTACACCGAGATGAGCGAACTGCTCAGCCACATCCCCCTCGGCATGGAAGTGGTCAACAAACTCTGGCGCGAGATCCACGAAGACGCGGCAGCTGTGAAAGCCTGGGAGGATCTCGAGCCCGCCTCGGAGCGCGTCAGGCTCCACCTCCTTCACCTCATCGCCTCGCATCACGGCGAGCTCGAATTCGGTTCACCCGTCGTGCCGAAAACGCCCGAGGCCCAGGCCCTCCACTACATCGACAATCTCGACGCGAAGATGGAGATGTTCGAACGCGGCTACCAGGTCGCCACCGAGCTGGGCAAACACGTCTACGACCGCGTCCGTCCCCTGCCCGGAAGGCTCGTCAGTCCCCTGCCCGTCTTCGAGTCCCCGAAGACGGATGCTCCAACAGAGGACGAACCCGGCGACGCGGATCTTTGAATCCGGCGGCTCACGCCATCAGCGCCTTCACCGGCTTCACCATTTCGACGCCGGTGAGACGGCCGTCGAGTCCCTGGTGTTTGTAGGTGAGACGCTCGTGGTTGAACCCTAACAATTGCAGAACGGTGGCGTGGAATTCGCTGATGTGGAGAGGATCCCGCACGATGTTGTAGCTGAATTCATCGGTCTCGCCGTAGATCGCGCCGGGCTTCGAGCCGCCGCCGGCCATCCACATCGTGAAGCAGCGCGGGTGGTGGTCGCGACCGTAGTTTTCCTTCGAGAGATTGCCCTGGGTGTAAATGGTACGGCCGAATTCACCGCCCCAGATGATGAGGGTGTCCTCGAACATCCCGCGCTGTTTCAGATCCTGGATGAGGGCGGCGCAGGGTTGGTCGACGTCGCGGCACTGCGAGGGCATGCGTCCCGCGACGTTCGAGTGGTGATCCCAGTTGTTGTGATAGATCTGCACGAAACGCACCCCGCGCTCGGCGAGGCGGCGGGCCATGAGGACCGAGTTGGCGAAACTGCCGGGCTTCTTCGCCTCTTCACCGTAGAGCTTGTAGGTGTGCTCCGGCTCGGAGGAAAGGTCGGTCAGCTCCGGCACGCTCGCCTGCATGCGGAAGGCCATCTCATATTGCTGGATGCGCACCCGCGTGTTCGGATCGCCGAGCGTTTCGTAGGCCATCTGGTTCATCGTGTTGATTCCCTCGATCGTCTGGCGGCGCACCGAATCGGGCACGCCGGGAGGATTGTTGATGAAAAGAATGGGATCGCCCTTGCTGCGGAAGGAGACACCGGCATGCTCGCCCGGGAGGTAACCGCTCGACCAGAGACGCGCCGAGATGGCCTGTTCCTGCTCGCGGTTCGTCGGCGTCGCGACGAGCACGACGAAGGTCGGCAGGTTCTCATTCATCGACCCGAGCCCGTAGGAAGCCCAGGCCCCGAGACAGGGGCGACCCGTCACTTGGTTGCCCGTCTGCATCGCGGCGATGGCGGGCTCGTGGTTGATCGCCTCGGTGTGGAGCGATCGCATCCAGCAGATATCGTCGGCGCGCTGGCCGAGGTGCGGGAGCAGGTCGCTGTTCATCCACATGCCGCAGTCTCCGCGCTGCGCGAAGTTGAATTTCGAGGGCGCGATGGGAAAACGCGCCTGGCCGCTCGTCATCGTCGTGAGCCGCTGTCCCTTGCGAATGCTGTCGGGCAGATCCTTGTCGAACCATTTCAGCATCTCCGGCTTGTAGTCGAAGAGATCCATCTGCGAGGGACCGCCGACCATGTGCAGGTAGATGACGCGTTTTGCCTTCGCCGGGAAATGCGAGACCGGGCCCTTGGCTTCGGGCGAACCCGCGGCCGAGAAGACGCGCTGCGGACCCATCAGCGAGGCGAGCGCGGCCGTGCCCATCAGATTCCGCCCCTTCGCGAAGAAGTGGCGGCGCGTCTGGTTGAGGAGAAAATCGGGAGGGAGGTTCATGGCGATTATTTGTTCAGGACCTCGTCGAGGTTCATCAACTGGTTGCAGACCATCGTCCACGCGGCGAGGACGGCGGGATTGAGGGTTTTGTCAGGCGGGGTCTCGCCGACACCGAGGAGGGCGGCGGCATCCTCCGGCTTGCCTTGGTAATGGGAAAGCAGCGAGAGCCGGCTCGAGTCGAGCAAGGCGAGCTCCTGCTCGCGGAGCGGGCGGGCGAGGACGCGGCGGGCGACAAGATCGAGCGCCTTTTCGTCGTTGCCACCGGATTGCTTCAAGGCGAGTTCGGCGAGACGGCGCGCCGCCTCGATGTATTGCGGATCGTTCAGGGTGACGAGCGCCTGCAGCGGCGTGTTGGTGCGGTCGCGCTTCACACAGCTGACCTCGCGGTTGGTCGCGTTGAAGATCTCAAGACTCGCGGGCGGAGCCATCCGCTTCCAGTAGTTGTAGACGCTGCGACGGTAGAGATTCTCGCCCTTGTCCTGCTCGTAGCGGGCGTTGCCCATGCCGACGACCTCCCAGACATTCTCGGGCTGGTAGGGTTTCGTGCCGGGGCCGCCCATCTTCGTTGAGAGCGTGCCGCTCGAGGCGAGGGCGGCGTCACGGATCATCTCCGCATCCATGCGGAAACGCGGTCCCCGGCTGAGGAGGCGGTTGTCGGGATCTTTCTCCAGCTTTTGGGCATCGGTCAGGGCGGCCTGACGGTAAGTCGATGAGAGGAGGATGGTCTTGAAAAGCCCCTTCACGTCCCAACCCGATTCGATGAAGTGCAGGGCGAGCCAATCGAGCAACTCGGGATGGCTCGGAGCCGCCCCCATGATGCCGAAGTCATCCGGAGTCGCGACGATGCCCGTGCCGAAGATCTCCTGCCAGAAGCGGTTCACGGTCACGCGGGCGGTCAGGGGATTCGCCGGATCGACGAGCCATTGGGCCAGACCGAGACGGTTCGCCGGAGCGCCTGCCGGGAGGTCGTGGAGCACCGCCGGCGGCGCCGCCGCGACCTGCTCGCCGACCTGATCGTAGGCTCCGCGCATGAGGATGTTCGCCATCGCCGGAGTGTCTTTTTTCTCTTCCTGGATGTGCGTGACCGGGCTGCGATCTTTGATCATGTCGCGCTCGCCTTCCAGTTTCGCGACGGCTCGGTCGAGATCCTGCCAGGCCGCGTCGCGGGTGGCGAGATAGTGGGCGAAGAGGCTCTCGATCTGCTGCGGATTGCGTTTCACCCCGGCAGCGAGCGCGGCGTTCAGCGTCGGCATCTGCTGGAGACGCTCGGCTTCGGTCGCGGAAAGGCGACGTGCGAAGATCCGCAGGTCCTGCACCTGGGCGCCTTCCAGGACCGAACCGTTGCTGCGTTGTCCGAGGCGGAGCGGCGTCTCCGAGCGCGTCTCCGCATTGGCCGCGAGCTTGTCGGAAAGCGATCGCGACGGTGCCTCCTTGCCGTTCACGTAGAATTTCACCCCCGCCGCCTTGCCGCCACCATCATAGGTGACGGCGACATGAGCCCACTGGCCGGGATTCAGCGCGGGGCGCTGCGTGCCGGCCTTCAGCGCATTGTCAGGCCAGGTGTCGATGAGGTGGAAGGCGAGATTCCGCCCCTCCACAAGGAGATCCCAACCACGGTGTCCCTTGCCGACATCCATCCGGGCCACCACCGCGCCCGAGCCTTCCTTTTCGAGGCGCACCCACGCGGCCACGGAAAAGGCTTCGTTGCGGGCAAAGTTGCCGAGATCGCCGAGGTCGCCGGTCGCGTCCTTCCGGATCACGGGAGCCGATCCGAATTTGCCTCCCGCCGCCCACGCGATCGTATCGGGCGCGCTGCCCTTCCGATCGGCCGGGAGACGCGCCGCGAGGGCGCCACCCTTGCCTTCGGTCAGGGGAAAATGGGTGACCAGTTTGTCCGCGAGCGCCCCTTCCTCGAGCATCGCCGGCGTGGCCTGGGTGAGCCATTGATCGAACTCCGGACGCGCCGCGCCGCGGCGTTCGTTGCGTTTTCCGGCGGCCGCGGCGATCTCACCCGGCAGGGCATCCCAGCGCGGACGATCGGCCTCTGCCGGCACGACGAGGACCGGTCCGCTGTTTTTCACATTGCCGTCCTTCGGTGCCTGCGTCGTGTTGCGGAAAAACGCGGCCATCGCGTAGTAATCGTGCATCGAGAGCGGATCGAATTTGTGATCGTGACACTGCGAGCAATTCAAGGTGAGGCCGAGATAAACCCACCCCATCGTCTGGACGCGGTCGGAGGCATAAAGGGCGAGGTTCTCCTCGTCGATCGTACCGCCCTCGTTCGTCGTCATGTTGCAACGCTGGAAGCCGGTCGCGATGAGCTGGCTCTCGGTCGGCTTGGGGAGGAGGTCTCCCGCGATCTGCTCGATCGTGAACTGATCGAAACGCTGGTTTTGGTTGAAGGCCCCGATCACCCAGTCGCGGTAGAGCCACATCTCGCGGTAGTTGTCGAAGTGCAGCCCGTGGGTATCGGCGTAACGCGCGGCATCGAGCCAATAGCGGCCGCGGTGTTCGCCCCAGCGCGGCGAGGCGAGGTAGCGGTCGATCAATTTCTCATAGGCCTTCGGATCCTGGTCGGCGACAAACGCCTCCACTTCCTCGGGCGTCGGCGGCAGGCCGGTGAGATCGAGGGCGACGCGACGAGCGAGAGCGCGGCGATCGGCCTCGGGCGCGGGAGCCAATCCCGCCTTGTCGAGACCGGCAAGGATGAAACGATCGATGGGATTTTTCACCCAGTCCGCTTTCGAGACCTCGGGTTCCGCCGCCTTCTCGGGCCTGACGAAACTCCAATGCGGCTGCCATTTCGCTCCTTCCGCGATCCACCGGCGCACGATCTCGATCTGCTCCGGGGTCAATTCCTTGTGGGAATCCGGAGGCGGCATGATGTCGTCCGGATTGTCGGTGATGAGGCGGTCGTAGAGCGAGCTCTCTTCCGGCTTGCCGGGGATCACGGCGGCCTCGGCCCCGCCGTCTTTGCCGAAAAATCCCGCTTCGGTATCGAGCCGGAGGTCGGCCTTCCGTGTCACGGAGTCAGGCCCGTGGCAATGGAAACAGGCGTCGGCGAGAATGGGACGGACATCACGATTGAAAGTCAGTGGCGCTTCGGCGGAGGCGAGACTGCTGATCGCGAGACCGGCGCAGAGGGTCGGGAACAGGGGGAGTTTCCGGATCATGGGTAAAGCTGGGGGTGCGGGAAGAGACGATCCTCCCTGAAACAACGTCACTTCAAGGGCCGAAACTTACGCGGAAAATACCCCGGAATCGCTACGCAATCAGGTGAGCACGACGCGATCCAACAGGGTCAGGTGGCGCGCTTGACCCTCTTTCGTGCCCACGGGACCAGGGCAAAGGTCAGCGCGATCAAGCCCATGGCGATGGAAAACGCATCGCCGATCCGGGCGAAGACCGTCACGGGCGGATCGAGATCGATCGAGAGGGTGGCGGGCAGGCTGCCGCGGATGTAGGTGGAGCCGCTTTCGGCGTCGCGGATGATGCGCTCGTTTTTCTCGCGCCCGGTGCGGTCGTAGACGCTGCCGCGTTCATCGATGAAACCGCTCACTCCGGTGTTGGCGGCGCGGATCATGGGGCGGCGCAGCTCGATGCAGCGGAAGATCGCATTGTCGAAATGCTGCTGCGGCTGCACGCTGTCAAAGAACCAGCCGTCGTTCGTCACGTTCACGAGGATCTGTGGACCGGATCGCACGAAGGCTCGCGCATGGAACGGGATCGTGTCCTCGATGCAGATCAGGGGAATGATGCCGATGGCCTGGCCGGCCTTTTCGATCGTCAGCGGCTCGAGCGAATCTCCAGCGGTGAAATCCTGGACGATGACACCTCCGGCGATCCAGGCGAAAAGCGGGAACGAATTCCGGAACGGGATGTATTCACCGAAGGGCATGAGATGGTTCTTCCGGTGCATCTGATGCGACCCGGTGTCGCCTTTCATGATCGTGATCGTGTTGTAGATCTCGGTATTCTGCAGGTTGCTGTCCTCGAGGCCGGTGATGAGGTAGAAGTCCTCGTCCTTGAGGATGTGGTCGTTCAGATACTCCTGCACCCAGGGGAAGTTGAAGACGCCGGGCAGCGCCGTCTCGGGCCAGATGACGAGATCGTGCGGAGCGGCCTCGACGAAGGCGCGGGTGAGATCGCGGTAATCGAAGATCACCTTTTGCCTCACGGCGAGATCCTCGGACCACTTATCCTCGAGCGCGATGTTCATCTGTAAGACGCGGGCTCGCAGATCGATCGTCTTTTCCGGCTGACGCATCATGGCCTGGAGTCCGTAGAGGAACAATCCCGCGATCATCGCGGAGGCGATCGCGAGATCGAAATGTGGGCGGATACGACGGCGCGACCGCACCTCCCGGGATACCCTGACCATCGTGCAGAACAGCACCGTGCCGGCGAACATCACGACGAATCCGTATCCGTTCACCCCGATGACATCGGCGAACTGGATGAGGGTGAGGTGATCTTTCAACGCCACGCCCAGACCGTTCCATCCGAAGCCGGGAATGACGAGGCCGCGCAGCCACTCGAGCCCACACCAGGCCGCGCCATTGAGAAAAGCGGTGCGCAGCACCGAAAGGGAGTCGGCGAAAAGGTCGCGCTTTTTCCCCTCCTTGGCGCCGGAGCGATCCGGATCCCATCGTCCCACCGTCGCGGCGAAGGCTCCGAACACGGCGAAGTAGAGCGCGAGATAGGCCGACATCGCCACGAGCCCGCCGATCCCGGCCCAGACCGTGCCGGCGACCCGCGACATTTCCATCACCCAAGACGCGTTGACCGCGACGAACACAAATCCAGCAAGGAAGCCGAGACGCGCTCCGTGCCACCACCGCGGACGGGTGCCTTTTTTTCCCGGACGCGGTTCTGAAAACCAGAGCGCGGCCAAAAGAGGACCGGCCCAGAGCCAGACCAAGGCACCGAGATCAAAGGGAGGAAAACAAAGCGCGAGCAAAAGCCCGGAGGCCGCCGCCGCGAATTCAGGCCAACGGCGGCGGCAGAAGGCGGGCAGGCGGGAAATCATCTTGGCGGAGGCGCTCACGTCGGGGCAATGGACACGGGATCCCACCGGGTGTCAAAATCCACGACGGAAACGGTATCGGCGCAATCTCACGCGGAAGCGGCGATCTTGCTGTATTGGAGGTAGAGCGCCTCGAGCGAGCCTTCCTCGAGAGCGAAACGTGAGACGCGCGCGCCCTTGCCGATCATCCCGGCGAGGAGATCGGCGGGATTTTCCGACGCCGGGAAGATGACGCGGTCCCCGAGAAACTCGCCGCCCATTTCCCGACAGATCGCGGCCGTGGCGTCGGTATTCTCGGCATCGATGCGATAGACCGATCTCCCCTCCCCCGCCGGATTGACGGAGCCTTCGTAGACTTTTTTCCCTCCCTGGAGGATGACGATTTCGTCGCAGACCTGCTCGACCTCGCCGAGGAGGTGCGAGCTCAGCAGCACGGTGAGGCCGAGCCCGTCGCGGAGTTCGAGGAGTTGGCGGCGGAATTCGACAATGCCCTCGGGATCGAGTCCATCGGTGGGTTCGTCGAGGATGAGCAGTTCCGGCCTCGGCAGGAGCGCCTGGGCGAGGGCGAGACGCTGGCGCATCCCGTGGCTGTAGGTCGAGACCCGATCATGGATGCGGCGGGTGAGGCCGACCCATTCGACGGTCTCGTGCATGAGCGTCTCGGGCACTCCGCCCGAATACGCGGTGAGGACTTTCAGATTCCGCCACCCTGACAAATACTCATAAAAGGCCGGTGCCTCGAAGATCGCGCCGACTTTCGCGACGGCTTTCTCCCGTTCGCGCTGCACCGAGGCGCCGCCAATCACGGCCTCGCCCGCGTCGGGATGGACCATGCCGAGGAGCACGCCGAGGGCGGTGCTTTTTCCGGCACCGTTGTGACCGAGCAATCCGCAGATTTTCCCCTTCTCCACGGCAAAAGAAACCCCGTCGAGCGCCGGGGCGGAGGCACGCGGGAAACGTTTCGTGACGGAGTTGAATTCGAGCATCAGTTTCTCTCCACCACGAATTGGACCTCGCGCAGGACATGCCCGTCGCCATACAACACGTTCACCCCGTCGCCGACATCCTCGTGGAAATTCTCCTTGTCGGAGACGAGCGGGATCCCGGAAGGATGGCCCTTCATCCCGAGGAGCTCGAGATTCGAAGTCTTTTGGCCATTGACGAGGCTGTTCCAGAAGTAGCTCGAGCCGGTTTTTTCAAACAACTCGTGGTCGGCGGGACATTGGAAGGCGAATTCGTCGCCGAGGTATTCGAGGAGGACGGTATCGAGCGAGGGGTCATCCTGCTCGCGGCTCTCACGGGCGGCGACGAGGGTGGGATACGTCATGCCGTGGTCGCCGAAGTATTGGTTCAAAGCGATCCCGATCTCGCGCAGTTTTCCGGCACAGAGGGTGGATCGCGCGTTGGCTTTCATCATCCGGTAACTTGGCACACCGATCCCGACGAGGATGCCGAGGATGGCGACGACGACGAGGATCTCGACCATGGTGAGACCACGCGAATGAGGCACGGCGATGGCGGGCGCACGTTTCATTTTCCACGCATCATCGACATCGATCTCTGCATCTCCTCCAGAAGCGGGGCGAGGTCGAGCTTGGTCTCGGCGTTGGCGTCCTCGTAGTAGGCCTTCAATCCCGCCTGGGTGATCTTGTCGGCAATCTCCGGATCGGCTTCCTCGAGGCGGCCGGGACCTCCGCGCTCCTCCTGCATGCGTTTCAGGGATCGCTCGACGATCTTCTTGCGTTCCTCGCGCTCCATCTCATTGAAGGATTGCATCATCTGCTGGAAGGCGCGCCCGACGCGGCGCTCGAGGAAATAAAATTGCTCTTCGGGGCTCAGATCACGGAAAAAATCGCGGCGCGGATCCCGCTCGGCGTTTTCCTCGAGCTCGCGCACCTCGGAAGGCTCGAGGCCGTTGAGCAGGGTCGCGAGTTCACCGATGATCCGCTTTCGTTCCTCGGGATCCTCGATCGTGGAGAGATCGTGCTCCGCGACAAAGGCCTTCACCTTCTCCGGCGTCGGGCGCGCCGCTCCGGCCCATCGCATCAAGCCCCAGGCGACGCCCCAGACGAGGAGCAGGGCAACGAGGCCTTTGACGAGGAGGAGATTGCGGGCAGTCATAGGGAGAATCGGCCTTCCATGGGGAGACGGGAAAAATCTAGTCAAGGTTACGCTGGAACGACCTCCCTTGGGAAGATCCTTTCGTGCATTTCAAGCCGTCTTTTTACCCCGATGGAAACGTTTCCTGAGCTCATCGAGCGAATAGACGCGCAGGCCCACGACGGCGGCGAGGTAGGCGAACAGCCCGATCGACACGAGCACCGTCATGCCACTGAAGCGCTTCACGAATCTCCCTTCGCTCATCAGCAGGCCCTGCCCGTAATGGGCCAGCGTCCAGACGATACCACCCATGATGACGGCGGCGAGGAAGAGCCGGATGACCCGGCCCGTGAATCCCGGAGCGAGCTTCATATAGCCGGCGCGGCCGAGACCGATCCACAGGAGAAAGACATTCGCCCACCCCGCGATCGAAGTCGCCGCAGCGCAACCCACCGGCCCGAGCCAGAGGAACAGGGGATAGACGAGCGCCATGTTCAGCACCGCCGCGGCGATCGTGAAATACATCGGGGTCTTCGTATCCTCGCGGGCGAAGTAGCCCGGTTGCAGCACCTTGGCGAGAATGTAGGCCGGCGTGCCGGTGGCGAAGGCGGCGAGAATCCAACCCATTTGCGCGGCGGCCTCGCCTCCGAATTTACCCCCTTCGAAAATCGTGAACATGATCTCGCGGGGGATCACCAGCATCGCCACGGTCGCCGGGAGACAAAGGAAGAGGGATAGCTCGATCCCTTGGTTGAGACTGCGTTTCGCGGCGTTTTCATCCCCCCCGCGGAGGTTGCGGGTGATCTCGGGGAGCAACACGACTCCCGCCGCCATGCCGATGAGACCGAGGGGCAGTTGGTTGATGCGGTCGGCGAGATTGATCCCCATTTTCCCACCCACCTGCAGCGAAGCCACGGTGCCGCCGACGATGAGATTGAGCTGCTGCACGCTCGCACTGACGAGGCCCGGAGCCATGAGCCAGGCGAGTTGCTTCATGTCCGCGTCGAAATGCGGGAAGAGCGGCCGCAGATCGACGCCACGACGCAGGCACGAGACCACCACGATGGCGAGCTGGATCACCCCGGCGACGACGACCGACCAACACAGCACCAGCAGCGGTTCGCCCGTCCGCGGCACGACGAGGACGAGGCCGATGACAAAGACGATGTTGAGCGCCACATACGACACGGCCGGCGCGCCAAAGACCTTCCGGCTGTTGAGGATGCCGCTGAGCCCCGCGACGAGGCAGATGAAGACGAGATAGACCACGGTGATGCGCGAGGCGGTGACCGCGGCCTCGAGGCGGCCATCCTGGGCGAAACCGATGTTCGTCACCCGCACGATCGGCTCCATGAAGATGAAGGAAAGCACGAAACACGACATCAGGATGACGAACATCGTCGAGAGGGTGCGGCGCGCGAAGCGGTCGGCGCCCTCCGCGCCCTGCTCCTCGAGGCGGCGGCTGTACATCGGCACGAAGGCGGCGTTGAAGGCCCCTTCGCCGAAGACGCGCCGGAAAAGATTCGGAAACTGGAAGGCGGCGACCCAGACATCGGCCATCGCCCCGCTGCCGAGGTGGTAGGCGATCAGCTTGTCGCGGACGAATCCGGCGATGCGGCTCACCAGGGTAAGCGAGCCGACGGTGAACATGGATCGGAACATGGCGGTGCGGGGATAGGTGCGCGACAAGCAAAGGCCGGGAGCCGGCGTCGGGATCTTCTGTCTTGGAATCAATTCGAGGGCGCGGGCGCCTGAGGCGCCGCCGATGTCCGGGCACGACTTTGGAAGAAGACGGCGGGAGGGGCGAGATCGCTGTTCCCCTCCTCGAACTTCGTCCCGAGCTCCCTGAGCGAACTCATCTCCAGCAGCACCTCAATGCCTTTGGTGATTTTGTCAGGATCGAAGACGAGGCGCGTGAGGTGCATGCCGCGGAGGGGGGTGAGGTCGGTCACTCCCGTCTCGCCGACGTGGAGCCGCTGCAGGGCCGTGCCGGAGAGCGGCGCCAGATCGGTCACCGCGGTGCGATGGAGGGTGAGACTGACGAGCGGCGATTTGGCAAGGGGCGCGATATCCTTCACCGGTGTGTCGGTGAGCCAGAGCATCTGCAGCGGCATGCCCTCCAGCGGGGAAAGGTCAACAACCTGTGTCTCGACGAGATTCATTTCGACGATGCCGAGTCCTTTCAACGGACTCAGATCCGTCACCGCCGTACCGCTGAGGTAGAGTTTCTGGAGAGAAGTCATCCCCGCCAGCGGCGAGAGATCCTTCACCGCCGACTTTTCCAGGTAGAGCTCGACGAGGGGCATTCCCTTCAGCACCGAGATCTCCGGCACCGCACATCCCTGCAGATACAGAGCCATCAGCGACATGCCGCGGAAAGGCGCGAGATCGGTGACGCCACAGTTGTCGAGGGCGATCGCCTGCACCTGTCCCCTCTCGTCGATCTGGAACTGCCCGTTGCCGGAGTAAGCGGGGTTCGCGGCGCGGATCACCTCGTGCAACTTCACCTCACTCCAGAACTGCGGAGCCGCGGGGACCGGAGCGGGCTCCGCCGACGGGGCTGATGGTGCGGACGGTCCCTCCGCCTTTTCAGCGGATGGAGGTGTCGCCGGCTCCCCGCACGCGGAGAGGAGGAGTCCGAGCAAGGAGATCGGGAAAAGCAGACGGTTCATCATCCCCGATCTTCCGCGAAAGGCCGCGGTCAATCAAGGATGGGCTTTGGGGCAGGAACCGATCCGCCCTCAGCGGAGATCAAGACATTTCAGGGTATCCTGACCGCGCATGACAAGCCGTCCGTCGGAAAGCGCCATGGGCGACCAGTATTTGAAATCGGGCATCTTGATCGTGTCGCGTCCCGCCGCCACTTGCTTGGCGACGTCGGCATCGACCTCCGTCTTTTTGCCGAAGACATCGGTCATCGCGACCTCCTCGTAGCCCTTCGGCGACGGTTTCACGGCGCGGAGGTAACCGACTTCGCCATCCTGGATGAGGAGGTGGCCATCGACGAGGATCATGTTGCCCCGGCCCATGAAGGGAGAATCGCCCGTCTGCCAGATCGTCTTGCCGTCGAAGTCGAGACACATGAGGCCGCCGGTCTTGCGCGCGGCGCCGTTGTGGTTGTCGTTCTCATTGGCGAGCAGGTAGATATGATCCCCGATGACGAACGGCGGGTGGACCTGGGTGCCTTGCTTCAAGGCGAAGACCTTTTCGACCTTCCAATCGTCGCCGTTCTTCGTGACGCGGATCATCGCACTGCCGTCGCCGTAGCCGCCGGTGAGGAAGACGAGATCCTCGGTGACCTTGGTCGGGAAGGGAATCGGGATCTTGTTGAAATAGGCGTCCGTTTTCCACAGCACTTTGCCCGAGGACGGCTCGACGCTGATGGTGGTGCCGAGATTGTTCCCGCCGTCGCGTTTCGTCGCGACAAAGACGGCCTGCTCCACCCCATGCAGCGTCAACACCGTCGGAGTCGAGTGGGAATCCCCGAAACCTTCCGTGCGCCAGACCTCCTTGCCGGTCTTCGCATTGAGTCCGATGAGCCCGACCTCGGGGGCCATCGCCGGGACGACGATGACATCACCGACTTTCACCACGCTCTGGGCCCAACCCCACTTCGGCGGTTCGGCACCATATTGCTCCTGGATCGAGACCACCCAATCGGCGTCATGATTCTGGCGATTGACGCGGAAGACCTGACCGAAACCTCCGATGAAATAGACCGCGTCCTCCTCGACGAGCGGCACGCCGCGACTACCGGGGAAAGGCAGCTTGCCGGGGAATTCGTAGGAGTAGCTCCATTTTTCCGAGCCATCCTCGAGCGAGAGACAGAGGAGGACGTCATTTGTATCGTCGCGACGATCGAGGAGGAAAACCTCGCCTCCGGCGATGGCGGCACCGCCGAATCCCTCGTTCAGTTTCTTTTCCCACTTCACCGGTGGCTCGTCGGCTTTCCAGCCGGAGAGCTTCAGACCGGTCTCGGTGGAACGTCCGTCACGGCTTGGACCTTGGAATTGCGGCCAGTCGGCGGCGGCGACGCTACCGGCGAGGGCGAAGAGGGAAAGAAAGGGAAGGATTCGTTTCATCGGCGGGGAAGGTGCCAAACCCGCCCGCCCGAGGCAATCCCGAAATGACGGGATTTGCGCCATGTCGAAGTACTCCGATCAATAACTCCGCCGCATGTGGCTCGGGAGAATGTTCAGCTCCTCGCGGTATTTCGCCACGGTGCGCCGGGCGATCTTGATGCCCTTCTTTTCCAGGTCCTCGACGAGGCGCTGGTCGCTGAGAGGTTTCTTCGGATCCTCCTCCGCGATCATTTCGGCAAGGGTCTGCTTCACGCTGGTGTTGCTGAGAGTCTCGCCATCTTCGGTCTCGTAGCCGGTCGTGAAGAAGTACTTCATCTCAAAGACGCCGTGGGGCGTGGCCATGTATTTGCCCGAGACGGCCCGGCTCACGGTCGTCTCATGGACACCCACCTTTTCGGCGATCTGGGCCATGTTCATCGGCTTGAGACGCGAAGGACCGTGATCGAGAAATCCCTCCTGGCGCGCCACGATCTCGGAGGCGATCGATTGGATGGTCTGCTGGCGCTGGTGGATGCTCTTGATGAGGAACTTGCCGGCGCGGATCTTCTCACGGATGTAGGCCTTGGCGTCACGGCCGTTGCCCGAGGCCATGAGGTCCTTGTAGGCGTTGCTGATGCGGAGGCGGGGGATCTGCTCGTTGTTCATCGAGACGATCCACTCGTCCCCCACCCGCTCGACGGTGACGTCGGGGGTGACGTAGGTATTCGTATCCTCGCCGAAACGGCTCCCGGGACGCGGGTCAAGGGTGGCGATGAATTCGGCGGCCTTGGTGATCTGCTCGGGCGTGACGCTCAGCTTTTTGGCGATCTGCGGATATCGCTTCCGGGCGAGATCATCGAGATGATGATCGATGATGCGGTACTCGAGGCTGTGGTGTTTGCCGAGGCGCTCGAGCTGGATGAGGAGACAATCGCGGAGATCGACGGCACCGATCCCGACGGGGTCGAAGCTCTGCACGACCGCCTTGGCCTCCTCGAGATCCTGGATCGGGATGCCCATGTCGAAACAGAGATCCTCGAGGCTGACCTGGAGGAATCCGGTCTCCCCGATGTTGCCGATCAGCATCGTAGCGATCTCACGGATCTTCGGACTGACCTCCGCGAAGCTGAGCTGGTTCAGGAGGTGATCCTGCAGGGTGATGGGCTCGACGATCGAGTCCATCACGAACTGGTGTTTCTCGTCGGCGTCGTCGCGCTTCGGTGAGGAGAGCCGCGACTGGGCCATGTATTCGCGCCATTCCTCGTCGAGCTGGGAAAGCTCGGCGAACTCACGGTCGAAGTCATCCTCCTCGCCCGTGCCGGCCTCTTCCAAGGAGATATCGGTGGACTCCTCCTCCAGGGTCGGATTCTGCACCAACTCCTGCTGCACGAGTTGGCGCAGCTCGAGTGTTGGCGTCTGGAGAAGCAGCAGACTCTGCTGCATCTGGGGAGCAATCGTCTGCTGCTGGAGCAACGACTGGGATTGGTCGAACCGCTGTTCGGGCATCGTGTGGGGCTGTTTGTGCCGGTGTTTCGGCCACGGTAACACGATCCTCCGACTGTGGTAGCAAAATTTACGCCAATTTCACCCACTTTCCTAAACGGGCCTCATTTAGGCCCGTTTCGTCTCCTTGGGAGTCCTGAAATTTTCGAGGAAGAGGAAATTAAAAAGTTTGATTATTATGGATTTTATAATAAATTGATTCCGTGAATGGTTAAACTCTTCATATCAAATCCCATGAAATGCTGTGCCCGCCTCCTTTTGATCGCTCTGTTTCTGCCGTCCCCGGCGGGAACCCAGGAGCCGCGGGTCCGTGCCGTGCCGCTGGCCCAGCGCGCCTCGGACTACTGGGTCGAGCTCGAGGACGTGCCCGCGAACGTCCCTTCAGCCTCGGCCATTCCTCTTTCGAAACCGACCCCGACCGAATACCGGATCAATCCGGTGAAAACTCCCGCCTGGCAGACCCGCTACACCCTTGGCCCGGGCGACACCCTGAATTTTTCCGTCTACGATCGTGAGGATCTTGCAAGGGAGAACGTGCAAATTGCACCGGACGGCACCATCAGCTATCTCCAGGCGATCGCCGTGCGTGCCCAGGGGCTGACCCTCGACCAACTCCGCACCCGCATCGAGGAGGAGCTCTCGAAGTATCAGAAGAACGTGAAGGTGATCATCACGCCCTCGGCGGTGGCGAGCAAGGAATTCGTCATCATCGGCCGCGTGAAGAAGCCGGGGAGCTTCACCCTCGACCGCCCCACCTCCGTGCTGGAGGGCATCTCGCTGGCCGAAGGGATCCAGATCGGCACGGTGCGCAGCTCGGCCTTCGAACTCGCGGATTTCGAACGTTCCTTCGTCGCCCGGAAAGGCAAGAAGCTGAACGTCGACCTCGCCCGCCTCTACTACGAGGGCGACTTCAGCCAGAACGCCTACCTCGAACCCGATGATTACATCTACGTCGCCTCGAGCCTCGAGAACGAAATCTATGTGCTCGGCGAGGTGCGGGAGTCGGGCCGTCGCAAGATGCCGGTGAAACTCTCCCTCGCCCGCGCCATCGCCGAAGCGGGCGGCTTCACCGACGCCGCCTTCCAGACGAAGGTACTGCTGATCCGTGGCAGCATCCACCAACCGCAGACCCAGGTGGTGAATGTGAAAGACATTCTCCAAGGGCGCCGCGCCGACATCCCGCTGGAGAACCGCGACATCATCTTCGTCAGCAAACATCCCTTCGAGATCGTGGAGCGCGCCCTCGACAGCGCCATCATCACCTTCATGCAGACGGTCACGGCCGAGGCCATGAACCAAAGCTACAACCCCATCCTCGGCGGCGGCGGGGGTGATTCCGACAACGAATGACCCGTCTCTCCCCGGATCGAATCTCCTCATTTTCCATGAACACTCCATCCCTGAATCTTCTCCGCCTCCTCGTGCTGGTCGGATGCGCGGGCTTTCTCAGCTCGTGCGTCCATCTGAAGCCGGCGGACCGCGAGTTCCACACCGCCGCGGAGTTCGCCTATGACGCGACCTTCGACGCGCCGGAAGCCGGGATCACCGCGGAAGAGGCCCTGAAGCGCATCCCCAAGGATCCCACCTTCCAGCAGATCAAGATCAACCGCACCCTCGACCGATCCTACCTCCAGGCCCCGATGGGTCCCTACCGCGTCGGACCCGGCGACGAACTCGACATCGAGGTGGCCGAACTGAAGGAAACCCGCGCCCGCACCAAGGTGATGCCCGACGGGATGCTCTACTATGATGTCGCTCGCGGCATCGACGTGCGCGGCAAGACGATCTCGGAGATCTCGACGCTGCTTTCGAAGGCGCTGGAAAACGATTACGTGAATCCCGTCGTCTCGGTGAACGTGGCCAAGGCCGACAGCCAGCGTTTCTGGATGCTGGGCCAATTGCAGAAACCGGGCGCCTATCCGATCACCAAACCGACCACGCTGATCGCCGCCCTTTCCGACGGCGGCGGGCTCCTCACGAACGTGGAGTCGAGCGAAGTCAGCAATCCCGAGGCGGCCGATCTCGAGCGCGCCATCCTCATCCGCAACGGAGATCTCATCCCGGTCGACTTCGAGCGCCTCGTCCGCGAAGGCGACATGTCGCAGAACGTCTATGTGAAAGGCGGCGACTACATCTTCGTCCCCTCGCTGACGACCCGCTCGTTTTACGTGCTGGGCCACGTCAACAAGCCGGGACCGGTCTACTTTGAAAAAGGCGCCACCCTCATCTCGGCCGTGGCGGCGGCGGGCGGTCCGCAGACCGATGCAATCGTGACGAAAGCCCTCATCCTCCGTGGCGGCACCCTGCGTCCGCAGGTCGCGGTGGTGAACCTGCGCAACATCATGAAAGGCCAGGAGCCCGACCTCAAACTCGAGGGCGGCGACATCGTCTGGGTGCCCCGCAGCCCCTGGAGCAAGCTCGAGGACTACGTCGAAGCCGTCCTCATCACCGCGGCGCAAGCCGTCGCGGTGCAGGAAGGTCTCGGTGTCCTCGGAGCCACCGGATCAGCCGGCGTCACCATCACCGCGGGCGGGAACTGAGGGGCGGTCGGATCGCCCCCACCTCAATTCCCATCCAACAATCTCCCCAGCCCGCCGAGGACGCTGCCCTCGCCTTGGGCTTGGCCTCCGATCGAAGGAGCGGCCTGGATGATCCGGTCGGCCAGACGCGAGAAGGGCAGGCTCTGGAGCCAGACGTGGCCGTGACCACGAAGGGTCGCGAGGAAGAGGCCCTCTCCGCCGAAGAACATCGACTTCAGGTTGCCGGCGCGCTCGATGCTGTATTCGATGCCGGGAGAGAATGCGACGAGGCAGCCGGTGTCGACCCGCAGGGTCTCGCCCTTCAGCTCGCGCTCGATGATCGTGCCGCTGGCATGTACGAAGGCCTTGCCGTCACCTTTCAGTTTCTGGAGGATGAATCCCTCACCTCCGAAGAAACCGGCGCCGAGTTTCTTGTTGAAGGCGATCGTCACCTGGGTGCCGTAGGCGGCGCAAAGAAAGGAATCCTTCTGGCAGGTCACCTCGCCGCCGATGCGGGAGAGGTCGAGCGGCACGATCTTGCCCGGGAAAGGAGCCGCAAACGCGACGCGGCGTTTCCGTCCGCTGCCGGAATTGGAGAAATGCGTCATGAAGAGCGACTCTCCGGTGAGGGCGCGTTTGCCGACGGCGAGGAGCTTTCCCATGAGGCCTTCGTTCGGATTCGAACCGTCCCCCATCTTCGTGACGAAGGTGATGTCTTCCTCCATGTAGTTCATCGCGCCGGCTTCGGCGATGACGGTCTCTCCGGGATCGAGCTCGATCTCGACGATCTGCATGTCGTCGCCGAAGATCTCGAAGTCGATTTCATGCGATTTCATCCCCATCACCGGCGGCGGGCCACCCGCGGGCATGGCCGGAGGGGTGGCGGAAGGGGCTGCGGCGAAAAGCGCCGGCATCACCTCGCCGGCCGGCGTCCAGTTGGCCATGCCGCTGCTCCAGACGCGGGTCTGGGGGGTGATGGTGCCGTTGCTGACGAGGATGGGCAAATCCGACTCGCTCGTCTGGAATTGCTCGTTGTTCGGGGTCGCGTAGTGCCAGGTTTTCATGGAGATCCGGCCGGATTCATATACCAGATCGCCGTCCTCGCAAAGCACGAAAACGGGGCGAACCCGACAGAGGCGTGATCGGTCACGGTTCCTCGACCGAGGCCATCATCTCCGCCACGTCGGTGGTCGGAGCCTTGCAGGAGAAGTCGCGGCAGACATACGCGGTCGCCTTTCCGCCGAGGCTCGTCTGGGTCTCGGTGAACGGGGCGATCTTCGCGAGGGCCTCCGCGTTCTCCGGGGTACGCAGGAGGATGACCTGGTTCGGCCGGAAGCCTTGCCGCAGCGCGGCGATCATCGCCTTCGTGTCGGCCGCGTCCTTTTCGCCGCTGATCACGATCTCGCGGGTGGGTCCGAAGACGAAATCAAGCCCGCAGAGCGTCTCGGGATAGGACGCGGGCTGCTCGACGACCTCGCCCGAAAATGCCCGGATGAGGGCGTCGGTGCGGGTCGCGTAGGCGGGATCGCCCGTCATCCGATGAAGGCGGGCGAGATTGCCGATGCTGACGGCGTTGCCGCTCGGGATCGCGCCTCCGTAGAGTTTCTTGGCGCGGACGATGAGGGCCTCGGCATCCTTGGCGACGGTAAAATAGCCGCCCTCGGCCTCATCCCAGAAAAGCGCGTCGAGCATGGCCTGAAGTTGCACGGCCTTCTCAAAATATCGGACCTCGAAGGTCGTCTCGTAGAGATCGAGGAGACCACGGATGAGAAAGGCGTAGTCCTCGAGATGGGCGGTGAGCCCGGCCTCGCCCTGGCGGTAGCGCTTCAAAAGCCGTCCCTCTTCGGTCGCGAGGGTCGAGAGGACAAAGTCGGCCGCCTTCTTCGCGATCGCCGCATCCGCCTCATCCCCGAGGACCTGCGCGGCGCGGGCGTAGGCCGAGATCATGAGCCCGTTCCAATCGGTGAGGATCTTGTCATCCTTCTGCGGATGGACGCGCTTCTCGCGATGCTCCCAGAGCTTCTGCCGGAGAGGCTCGATCCGGGCACGCTCATCCTCCGTGAGATCAGTCCGCAGATGGGGAATGTTGGTGCCGTTTTTCGCGTGGGTTTTTTCCTCGAGGAAATTGCCGTCTTCCTGGAATCGGTAGGTCGTCAGGAAGAGTCCTCCGTCGCCCGTGCCGAGCACGTCGAGAATCTCTGCATTCTTCCAAGTATAGAACTTTCCTTCCTCCCCTTCGCTATCGGCGTCCTCGGCGGAATAGAAGCCGCCCGTCGTCGAGGTCATGTCCCGGGTCACATAGGTCAACACCTCGCGGGCATTGCGGGCATGGGCTTCGTCGCCGGTCACCTGGTAGGCCTCGAGGCAGGCGATGACATAGAGAGCTTGATCGTAGAGCATTTTTTCGAAATGCGGCACGAGCCATTCACGATCGATCGCGTAACGGTGGATCCCGAAGCCCACGTGATCATAGACCCCGCCGCGACGGATTTCGGTGAGAGTCTTTTCCACCATTGCGAGCGATTCTTCATCGCCGGTGCGCAGATGATGCCGCAGGAGGAAACTGAGGTTCGGTGCCACGGGAAATTTCGGGCGCATCGCAAAACCTCCCCACTCTTTGTCATAACGTTCGCCGTATTGGGCGCGCGCTTTTTCAAAGAGTGAAGGATCGAGCGCCCCCCCGGGCGAACCACCCATCATGTTGCCGAGCTCCCCCGAGATACTCAGCGCGGTCGCCTCGACCTCTTCACGCTTTTCCATCCAGGCTTTGTGCAGCTCCGTCGCGATGAGCTTGATCCCCGGACGTCCCGCGACCGACTCCTTCGGAAAATACGTGCCGGCAAAAAAGGGATGTTTGTCAGGTGTGAGCATCACCGTCATGGGCCACCCCCCGCCGCCGGTCATCGCCTCGGTCACCTTCATGTAGACTTCGTCGATGTCCGGCCGCTCCTCGCGGTCGACCTTGATCGCGATGTAACGCTCGTTGATGATGGCGGCGACTTCCGGGTCTTCGAAAGACTCGTGCTCCATCACGTGGCACCAATGGCAGGTGGTGTAGCCGATGCTCAGGAAAACCGGCTTGTTCTGCCTTTTCGCTTCCGCAAAGGCCGCCTCGCCCCAAGGCCACCAATCGATCGGATTCCGCGCGTGCTGGAGCAGGTAGGGGCTCTTTTCGAAAATGAGGCGGTTGAATTCCTCGCCCCCGTCTGCAGGCAATTTCCCGATCTCCTCCGGTGACGGCAGCGGGGCCCGCGTTTTTCCTTCGAGCGTTGATAGGGATGAGTGGGAAATCAGACCCATGAGCGATATCGCAAAAAGAAACAAAGGGGAACGCCGTGGCATCCCGCAGCGTCGCATCGATTCCTCCCGGCGGCGAGTCCCCTGAACCGGCCAGAAAATAGCGCAAAACCCGGGGTTGCTAAGTTCTAGAAGTAATTAATATTATAATTTCTATATTTTTACTTTACCGCTTTTCCCGTGCCTTTCCGGATTGCCCATTCTTCGCTACCAGCGACGGCCCTTTTGGTCGTGGGTCTCCTGTTGGCCCGCGGTGAAACAGGATGGGGCGGCGAGAAGATCCGGCTGCAATTGAAATGGCACCACCAATTCCAATTCGCCGGCTACTATGCGGCGGCGAAGAAGGGCTATTTCAAGGAAGAGGGACTCGATGTCGAGATCCTCGAGGGGAACAAAGATCGTCCCCCGCTCGATACCGTGCTCTCAGGGAAAGCCGACTTCGGAGTTTCCGACGCTGATGTCCTCCAGGCCCGCATGAAGGGGGCGCCGATCGTCGTTCTCGCCGCGATCTTCCAACATTCCCCCTACATCGTGATGACGCGTCACGATGCCGATATCCGCACCCCGGCCGATCTCATCGACCGGACCCTCATGGTCTCCGGCGACCAAGGAGCCGCCCAGCATCTCGCCATGCTGAAACACGAGGGGCTCCCGATCGACCGGATCCAGTTGGTGCCGCATACCTGGAGGCTGGATGATCTGATCGATGGCAGGGTCGATGCGATCTCCGCCTACATCACCGCCGAGCCCAGCCAGATGCGCGCCCGCGGAGTGGAGCCCTCCGTGATGATGGCATCGGACTACGGCGTCGACTTCTACGGCGACACGCTTTTCACCCGCGAAGGCATCGTCAGGGAGCGCCGGGACGAAGTCGAAGCGATGATCCGGGCGACGCGGCGGGGCTGGCTCTACGCCATGGATCACCGCGATGAACTGATCGACCACATCCTCACCATTCCCGGAGTGAAAGAGCGGGGCATCGAGCGCGAGAATCTGCTCTACGAGGCCACGGCGATGAAGCCGCTCATCTCCGCCGACCTCGTCGAGATCGGCCACATGAATCCCGGGCGATGGCTCCGCATGTCGCAGACCTACCTGGAGACGGGCGTCTCCCCGGCCCCTCTCAATCCCGCTTGGTTCGATGGCTTTCTCTACGCCCCGCAGAACTCACGGGCCAGCATGTTGAACCTCGCCCCTTATCTCGGCGCGGCGACGGTTCTCGCTTTTGCCATCTTCGCGTGGAGTCTCACCCTCCGCCGCCAGGTGGAGCAACGCACCCGCGAGATCCAAATGGCCGACGAGCTCCGACACCACGTCATCGACAGCGCACTCGATGCCGTCATCGGGGTCGGAAAAAAGGGGGAAATCCTCCACTGGAACGCCCGCGCCACGGAATGGTTCGGCACCACCGAGAAAAGCGCCCTCGGGCGCTCGATCGATGATTTCCTGCCGGGTCTGCGGTCCCATCTCGACTCGACCGATCCCACGATCGGCCATCGCTTCGAGCTCGAGGCACGGCGCGCCGACGGGTCCGGCTTTCCGGCCGAACTCTCTGTCGCGGTCCTCCCCCCCGACCTGCGCGTCGCCTTCAATGTCTTTGCCCGCGACATCACCGGGAGAAGGCATCTCGAGGAAAAGTTGCGCCAATCGCAGAAAATGCAGGCCATCGGCCAGCTCGCCGGTGGCATCGCCCACGATTTCAACAACCTCCTCACCGTGATCCGCGGAAACGCGGGGCTCCTTGCCGAAGATCTCGTGCAGGATGAAGTGTACCGGCACCCCGTCGATGAGATCCTCTCGGCCAGCGAACGGGCTTCCAGTCTCACCGCCCAGTTGCTTGCCTTCAGCCGGCAGAAGCCGATGCAGGCCACCGTCTTCGAGGGGAACCGCGGTGTGGAGAGCTCGGCCCGGCTTCTCAGAAGACTCATCGGAGAGGATGTCATTCTCGAAACGCGCCTCTGCGATCCATCCCCTCTGATCCGGGCCGATCAGTCCATGCTCGAGCAGATCCTGCTGAATCTCGCCGTCAACGGACGCGACGCCATGCCGCACGGCGGCACCCTCACCCTTTCGACCCGGCTCGCCTTTGCGAGCGCCGAGACTGCCGCCCTCCATGGTCGCGGCGAAGCAGGCGACTACTTCTGCATCGAGGTGGCCGACAGCGGATGCGGGATTGATCCCGCACACCTCCCCCGCTTGTTCGAGCCCTTCTTCACCACGAAAGACGTCGGCAAAGGCACCGGGTTGGGACTTGCCACCGTCTTTGGCATCGTCGAGCAACATGGAGGCTGGATCACGGTGGAGAGCGCCTTGGGCGAAGGGAGCCGTTTCACCGTCTGGCTCCCCTGTCACTCGGGACCCGAAGCGGGCGCGGTCACCTCATGGCGCGCCCTCGCCCCGCGCGGCCACGAGACCATCCTCCTCGCCGAAGATGAAGAACTCGTCCGTCTCGTCGCCCACCGCCTCCTCACCCGCCACGGCTACCGCGTCATCGAGGCTCACAGCGGACGCCACGCCATCGAACTCTGGGCGGATCATTCCCACGAGATCGATCTCCTCCTCACCGACATCGTCATGCCCGAGGGTGTGTCCGGCACCGAACTCGCCGTCCGACTGCGCGAAGACCGCCCCGATCTGAAGGTCGTCTACACCAGCGGATACGCCGCCGAGATTTTCCGCGGCGACGTGGAGTTCCTCGAGTCCGCCGTCTTCGTCCCCAAGCCCTACGAGGGCGAGGATCTCCTGCGCACCCTCCGATCCGTCCTCGACGAACGGGTCGAAGACGCCGTCATCCTCCCGGCGTAGGTCCGCGCCTCAGCCGAACATCACGCGGCAGATCACCACCGCGGAGATCACTCCCGCGGCGTCCGCGCAAAGACCGGCCGCGAGGGCGTGGCGCGTGCGGCGCACCGCTACCGATCCGAAGTAAACCGCGAGGACATAGAAGGTCGTCTCGGTCGATCCATACATCGTCGCCGCCGTGTATTTCAACAGATCGGAGAATGAGGCGTTTGTCAGGATCTCCACCAATACCCCCTGGCTGCCGCTGCCGCTGAGCGGGCGGATCAAGGCCATCGGCACCAGCTCCGGCGGGAAGTGGACGAACTCCAGCACCGGACGCAGCATTTCCTGGAAGAGGAAAAGCGCGCCCGAATTCCGCAGGATCGCCAGTGCCGCGAGCATCGCGACGATGAAGGGCATGATGCGCACCGCGACATTCCATCCCTCCTTCGCGCCTTCGACGAATTCCTCGTAGACCGGCAGCCGCTTCACCGCCGCGAAGACGAGAAAGAAAACTAGGAGAAAGGGGATCGCCGTGATCGATACCGCCGAGATGGCACGCTTCCACATCGGATCATCGGCCGAGGCTTCTTTCTCTTCCAGCTTCGGCTTCACCGCATCGAGCTTCTGCACCGCCTCGGTCAGACCGAGCCTGTCCTGGAGTGCGGTGCGCTGCTCCGGAAAAGTCTCCAGCCACATCACGCCGAGGAAGAGCACTGGTACCAGCGCCACAAGAACCCGCGCACGGGTCGAGAGGGAACGTTCTGGAGGCGTGGCACGGTATTCCACCACGTCCTCCTTCACCGAGATCGTCGCATCCGCCGCGGTCGGTCGATTGAAGACGGGCAGCTTCTCGAAAAACTTCACCGCGAGGATCGCCACCGTCGTCGAGACGAGCGTGGCGAGGATCGTCGTGCTCACGATCGCCGTCGGATTCGGGATGCCCTGGGCCGCGAGCAGGCCGATCGCCGTCGCCGGGATCAAGGTCACCGAACTCGTGTTGATCGCGAGAAAGGTGCACATCGAATTCGTTGCCGTGCCTTTGTGAGGATTCAGCTCGTCGAGGTGCTGCATCGCCTTCAGACCCAGGGGAGTCGCCGCGTTGCCGAGACCGAGCATGTTGGCCGCGAGATTCATCACCATCGCCCCCATCGCCGGGTGATCGGCCGGCACCTCGGGGAAAAGCCGCTTCATCACCGGACGTACGAAGCGCGCCAGCGCCGCGACCATGCCCGACTTCTCCGCCAGCCGCATGATCCCCAGCCACAGCATCATGATCGCCCCGAGCGGGATCGCGATGCCGACCACCGCCGTTTCCACCGCCTTGAACATCCCCTCGACGATGCCGTCGTCGCCGCTCAGTTGTCCCATCAGCGCCGCCACGACGACGCCCACGACGATCATTCCCATCCAGATCCAGTTCAGCATGGAGGTATGTAAAGACGGGAGCGGGGCGGGAGGCAATGGTTTTTCCGCAAAAACCAACCACTTCACTCCTCCGCCTCGTCATCCAGATGAAAATGATGGAGGAGCCGGTGGAAGACCGGGGCCAGGACAAAGGCGATCGCCGTGAGGAACACGCTGCCGCTGAAGATCGCGTAGAGCGAGGCGAAGAGCTTCGCGCCATCCGTTTTCATGGGATCGACCGGTCCCATGCCGGTAAGGATCATGGAAGCGTTGAGAAAGGAATCGATCCACGGCAATCCCGCAAATTCATGATAGCCCACCACCCCGATCCCGAGGGCCACGACGATGAAAAACAGGGCGAAAAAGACCGTCTTCGCCAGCCGCCCGAGGAAGCGGTGGACGGGCAACAGTTTTTCGGTGCGGCGTTCGTACATGAGCCCCGGGCCGACCATACCCCGGACTTACTTCACACGCAAAACCTTCTCATCCTTCCACGACCGTCCATAGGCATCCGTCGCCTCGACCTGGATCGGATAGGTCCCGGGCGCGATACCCGAGGGGAGAAAGGCCTTCCAAAGGTGGTCGGAGAGGATCGGGGCGTTGAGATGGTCTTTCGCCTCGGGCCGGGCGGCCATTTCACGATTCCGCGTTTCGACGTAGTAGGGATCGGGCTCGAGCACCTTTTCGAGGGCGATCCAGGAGCCTGATTCGCCGAGGCGCATGCGCACGGTCGAGTCCTTCGAGCCATTGAAGACATTCACATGGACGGGTGTCTTCTCCGCGTCGGCCGTCGCGATTTCGTTCGGTGCGTGGATGTGGAATTGGTAATCGGCGGGACGCGCGGCGGCCTTGAAATCGAGGACATGGCTCGTGCCATCGAACGTCATGATGGAATAGCCGTTCGGCGCGCCATCACGCATCGTCGCGTGGGGGATGCCACGCTCGTCCTTCTCGCCCTTCCACCACGTCCCGCAGACGGTGACGTTGACGATGTGATGGTGCGGTTTTTCACCCTGCCAGCCATCCTTCGCGTCGATGAACTGGTGCGCCTGCCAGTGGGTGTGACCCGAGATCGAGAGGGTGTAGGGCCGCTTTTCGATGAGCCGGTAGAGTTCGGTGCGATTCTCCATTTCGGTGAGCGGGATGTGCATCATCAAGACGACGAGTTTCTCCTCCGGCACGAGAGCGAGATCGTTTTTCACGAAGGCCAGTTGGCGTTCATCGAGGCCACCGGTGTACGTTTTCTTTCCCTCGGCATTGACGTGACCCCACTCGATGTCATCGAGGGCGATGAAGTGCACCGGACCGTAGTCGAAGCTGTAATAGTTCGGACCGAAATGGCGGTGGTAGGTCTCGTCGGAATCCGCGTCGTCGGGCGAATCGAAATTGAGGTCGTGATTTCCGATCACGTTGTACCAAGGGATCCCGATGAGGGCGACATTCGCGTTCGAGGGTTCGAAGAGTTCGAGTTTGTCGAACATGATATCGCCTAAGGTGACCCCGAATTTCGCATCGGTGCCGATGAGCTCGGCGATGACGTCGTCGGCGATGTAGTTCACCTGTTCGATCGTCTGCGGCTGCGGATCGCCGAAAAAGATCGCTTTGAACTGGGCCGGCTCCTCGGCCGGCGTCAGGGCGAAGTCGATCGAGGCAGGCAGCGGGCCGGTCGGGGCGACGCCGGGATAGCGGAAGTTCGCGGGTGATCCCTGTGGTTTGTGGATGTAATAAAACTGCGGGATCTGCTGGTCGCTCAGCCGCGTCATCCAGCCCGAGGGTTTCACGACGAAGAAGATCGTGTCGTCCGTGACCGGCAGCGACCAACGGCCCTCGGCGTCGGTCTTCACGATCTCGCGCTGGTTCGAGACGGCGATGTCGGGCAGGCCCGGCTCGCCTTCATCACGAAGTCCGTTGCCATTCTGATCGTGAAAGACGACACCCTTCGCCTCGTCGGCGCGGCTGTCGGAAAGAGCGAGTGAGACCAGACCCAAGAGGGTCAGATGGCGGAGGAAAGAGGGTTTCATGCGGCGCGATGGTTGTCGCGGATCGCATGCGGCGAGGCAAGCGCTTTTCGGGCGCAATGGCGTCTCACCGGTAATCGAGCCAGGCTGTCATCGTCGCCTCCGCGTCGCTCCGGAAACGAACCCAGTAGGCCTGGAAGCCGTCGGCGAAGAGGTGTTTCATCTCCTTGCCCGCCTCGGTTTGAAACTCGCGATAGACGACCCAGTCGCCCATGCCGGTGAGGTCCACTTCGACAGTGACCTTTGTGTTTTGGTCGGCGGAAAGGGTCAGTTCCTTCTCGTCGTAGCCGGTCATCAGATAAGCGTCGGAGACCTCGCCGGCTTTCACCGCGGTGTCTTTCCACGGACCTCCCGAGCCGATCGGTTTTCCGAGTTCCCAGAGATCATCGATCGCCCCGACCCAGAGACCGGTCTTGCCGTCGCTGCTGCGGATGACGTGGCGGTTGTCTCCCGCCTGCGCGAGATCAATGCCCGAGATGACGAGCAATCCGCGATAGCTGCAATAATCGACGATACGCAGCCCGTGCGTCGCGACGGGACGGACGCGGCTGAAGCCGGCGGCGTTTTCGGCGGGCAGTTCGAAGAAAGTGCCGTGGCAGTTGAAAAGATCGCGTTCCGTCGCCACCTCGCGGCAGAGGCGCTCGCCGCCGAGGGGATTGGGCTGGTCGAAAGCGGCGTTCCCGCGTGGAAGGCGGAAGCGTTTCCCGGCATCGTCGGTGTAGATCACCGATGCGGCATCCGTCGAAATGACTCCCTCGCGCGAAGGGATCGCGGCGTGTTGCTCGAGCCAGGCGAGCTCGGTGGCGTTGTCGTCTGGTGTCAATGTCAGGGTGCCGTCCTGACTCGTGAGGGTGTAAAGCCCGAGCGAACCCTCTTGGGTCCGTGCCGCGAAGTGGAGATTGCGTTTGTTTTCGCCGCGGGCGCGGATGACGCCGCCGGAGGTGGCGGTCGAGGTCGAGGTGGCGATGCCGTCGAAGTTCGTCGTGCCGGCGGAACGCTCGCCGGCATCGGCGTTGGAGAATGCGGCGGTCAGCCCCTTCCCATCCGACGAAGGCGCGAGCCGGATCCAGACCCCGGGCGCGCTCGCGTCGAAGGCGGTCCAAACGTATCCCCGCGGAGGCAACACGACCGTCTGCAAAGGCTCCCACGTGCCTTTGCCATCGCGGTCGATCTCGAGAGCGACGATCAGTTCCCCTTCCCCGTCATGCGCGAGATGAAGGGCGCGATGCTTCAAACCGCCGAAAAGATAGGGATCCGATTTCGTCCCGGCGGCGACGTCTTCCTTCAACCACACCGAACCGCGTCCGATGACGGGACCGAAGTGGTCGAGCTTCGCCGGATCGACGAACCAGAGGTTCGACTGCGACTGCGGCGCGGCGATTTCGCCCTTGGCTTTGCGTTTGTTGAGGAACTCGCTCTTCGCGGTGTCGTCGCAGCCGAAGACGAGTCGATCCTGCCATTGGCAGAAATCCCCGATCACTTTCAGATAGGTCGAGCGCGGGGCGATGCCGGAGGTATCGGCGGCGGAGAAGCCCTTGGGAAACTTCCAGAACATCCCGTGCATCGTCATGAGGAGGTCGTCCCCCTCGCCGATCTCGCGGATGCGGGGCCATTCGGTGTTCCATCCGTGGGCGCCGTCGTAGCTGTGGCTTGCCTTGGGGAGTCGGTAGGTGTGCCAGGTGCCACCGTCGCGGAGCATGAGAAGAAGCGACTTCGCATCCCAGCCGACACTCCAGAGCGGATCGGTCGCGGGGTTTTCATTGCCGAAGATCCCGCCGGGACCGGTCACTTCGGTGAACTGGGTGCGGCGCACGACGGACCAGTCCTTCCCATTCCATTCCGCCAGGACGCCCGAGGGCACGAAGGGATCGCGGCGAGCTTCCGCGGAGTTTTCACCGTTGTTCGCGTAGACAAGCACGCCCTGGCCGGAATACATGCCCTTGCCGTGGTAGCCGGGCAGGCCGGCCTTGGGTCCGGGAGTCTTGTCCTGCTCGTCGCGGTAGAGAGGTGTCACGGCGAGGGTCTTCACGTCGATCTCGTAGAGGGCCTCTTCCATCGACGCGCAATAGATCTTCCCGGCCGGATCGGTGAGGTGGCGCGCGTTCGCGGTGGGGCGCCCGAACATCTCGGTGTAGGGGATGACGCGGACTTTGCCGGTCTCGTCAATCGCGTAGGGGCCCATGAAGAGCTGGCCGGACTCGCGGTGGATCATACGGTTCGCCGGCGTGCCGCCGATGGATTCGGGGCGGACGGTGAGGACGAGATCGGGCGAGATTTCGTAGAGCTTGTCCGAGGAACCGGAGGGCATGTGGGGCGCATAGGTCAGAGCCCAGAGTTTTCCACCCCACGGCACGACCGCACCGGTCCCGCATTCGCCCTCATTATTAAAAAAGGAGAGATGAGGATAAATCCCGCTCCATTCATCAGCGGCGCGGAGGGAAGCCGGGGCCGGCAGCAGGCTCAAGGCCGCTGCGAGGGGGAGAAATCGGGAGAGTTTCATGCGGATGTCGAAAATACGTAGGAATGAGTAAGAGCGGGTCTCTTTCCCAGAAAGTCAGAAAAGCCCCCGCTTGGACAGACTTTCCTACACGAGACCCGCAAAATCAGGGCGTTCCAAAGCGATGATTTCATGGAAATTTGAATAAAAAACCAAGAAACAAGGCCTTGCCATCATATTGAAATAATGGAAATTACTGTAAATATGACTCCTCACCGGAAGCGAGAGCTCCCCAAACTTTCATCTCTGCCGAAAAAAGGCTCCACCGCGCCCATCGCGATCCGCCCGGTGATGCCCCGTGCCCTGCCCGCGGCAGCGGCGGTGACGAGTGACGCGGAGGAGACGATCCGGCAGCTCGAAAAGGTGGTCTCGGAGTTCATGATCCAATACCCGAGCCACACGCAGCGCATCCCCGCGCTGCGGCCGGGCGAGCATCCGTTGATCGCCTTTGTCCGCTCGATGGCCGCCTCGATGGCGGCCAAGCAGGAGCAGCTCGAGAAGTTGAACCAGGAAGTGCTGGAGGCGGCGAAGGAAAAGGAGCGTTTCTTCGCCAACATGAGCCACGAGGTCCGCACGCCGATGAACGGGATCTTCGGCATGGTGAATCTTCTCCTCGAGATGGATCTCGATCCGATCCAGCGCGAGCATCTCGAGACGATCCACAGCTCGAGCGAGTCGCTCCTGAACATCCTCGACGACATCCTCGACTACGCGAAACTGAACGCGAAGGAGATGCCGCTGAAGCCGCGTCCTTTCGAGTTGCAGAAGTTGATCCGAGAAGTCCTCCTCGTCTACAAGGCGAACGCCGACACGCGCCACATCGGCCTCTCCGCGACGATCTGCGAGACGCTGCCGGAGCGTTTCGTCGCCGACGACCTGCGCCTGAAGCAGGTCCTTTCGAATCTGACGAGCAATGCGATCAAGTTCACCGATTCCGGCGAGGTCTCGGTGACGGTGCAGGGCCATCGCAAGGCGGGACGCGATCAACTCCTTTTCCAGGTGCACGACTCGGGCATCGGCATCAGCGAGGAGGCGGGTGCGACGCTCTTCGCTCCGTTCCGGCAGATCGACACGGCCAAACCCCGTTGCCATTCGGGCACGGGACTGGGTCTCGCCATTTCCAAAAATCTCGTCGAGCTGATGGGCGGCCGGATCTGGTTCGAGAGCGAGCCGGGCGTGGGCACGACCTTCTTCTTTACGATCGACTACGAGACCGCGACGGCGCCGGAGCAGGAAGAGACCCTCGTCTGTCGCCGCCTCCTCCCGCCTCCGGTGCAGGAACACCAGACTCGCGAAGACGGCCGCTCGCGCGTGCTCCTCGTCGAAGACAACAAGGTGAATCAAAAGGTGGCGCGACTCACCCTCGAGCAGCTCGGCTGCGATGTCACGATCGCGAACAACGGACGCGAGGCGGTCGATCTCGCCGAAGGGCCCCTGCCCTTCGATCTCATCCTGATGGATGTGAACATGCCGGTGATGGATGGCTTCGAAGCCACCACCGCGATCCGGCGCCTCGATCACCCGAATGCCGCCGCCCCGATCTTCGCGATGACGGGCATGGTCTTCGAAGAGGATCGCGAACGCTGCTTCGCCGCGGGGATGAACGACGTCATCACGAAGCCTTTCTCCTTGCAGGATCTCCGGCAAAGGATCGCGACGCTCCATGCGGAGCCCGAAGTCGAGGGCATCGCGCTGAGCTCCTGATCGGAGCAAGCCGCTTCATTCGAGACGGGCTTTCGCGAAATCGACGAGGGAAAATCCAAGGTCGTGCCGGGCGTCGAAGTCGGCCGCACGCCGCAACCACTCCTCGGGGCCGGGGATGACTCCTTCGCGAGGTGCGATCACCACGAGATTCCCCGAATCCGGCACTGCGAAACCCGCCATGCCCGGAAAGACTTCACGGATCGCGGCCAGATCCTCCTCCGTCCGCGGATCGGCGGCGATGAGGTTGAAGGCCACAAGTCCACCCGGGGTAAGACGGTCGCGGATCTGCCCGAGAAACTCCCGCGTCTTCAATCGACGCGTTTTCTCCTCCAGTCCCGACGCCTCGGGCGCGCGCAGAAACGCGTCGAGGTAGATCGCGTCGTAGGTCTCCGCGGTCTGCGCGACGAAGTCGAAGGCATCGGCCGTATGCAGGCGGACCGTCGGCCCCTCCTCGATCCCGAAGTGGGAACGGGCGACCGCCACCACCGCCGGATCGATCTCCACCGCCTCGACCAGAGTCGCGGGGAAACGCTGTCCGAGGAAACGCACCATCCCGCCACCACCCACACCGAGGATGAGGACGCGCTCCTGGGGCTCGCGGTGAAGCAGGGAGAGGAAAAGGCCCCGGGTGTAGCCGAGACGCAGGTTTCCGGGAGCGGCGAGGTCGACCGAGGATTGGCATTGCTCCTCGCCGGACTCGTCGACAAAGAGCAGGCTCCTCACCTTGCCGCGCTCGCGAACGCGGAGGAACGAATAGGCCGACCGCTCTTCGTGGATGACCTGTCCGTAGCGGGCCTCGGGCGACGGAAAGGCGAACCAGGCCAGCACGGCGATCGCGCCGCCGAGGAGGGCAACGACAAAAGAGGCGAGGGAGAGGGGCTTCATTTCCGCTGGAAAACCCCACGATAGACCCTCTTCGCCGGATGACACGACCCTCTTCCGTCATCGGCGGCGCCCCTAGGACTTTTCGCTGGCGTTTTGTAACGTTTTCGCGAGGATGGGGCCGTCATGCACCTCGACCTACGCATTTTCAGCGGATCCGCCCACCCCGAGCTCGCCGACGAGATCGCCGGCTACCTCGGCGTCCGTCGTTCGGACGCCACCGTGAAGCATTTCCCGGACGGCGAGACCTTCGTGAAAATCAACGAGAACATCCGCAAACGCGACATCTTCATCGTCCAGCCGACCTGTCCGCCGACGAACCAGAATCTGATGGAGCTGCTCATCATGGTCGACGCGGCGAAACGCGCCAGCGCCGAGAGCATCACCGCCGTGATCCCCTTTTTCGGCTACGCCCGGCAGGATCGCAAGGACCAGCCGCGCGTGCCCATCACCGCGAAACTCGTCGCGAATCTCCTCACCGCCGCCGGTGTCACCCGCGTCCTCACGATCGATCTCCACGCCGGGCAGATCCAGGGTTTCTTCGACATCCCGGTCGATCATCTCTATGCCATGCCCGTGCTGATCAAGTACTTGCGTGACAAGGGCGTCTCCGACAACCTCGTCGTCGTCTCCCCCGATGTCGGCGGCATGAAAATGGCCCACGCCTATTCCAAGGCCCTCGGCACCCCCCTCGCGATCGTCGCCAAAAACCGTGTCAGCGCCACCGAGGTGGAGGCCATCAGCCTCATCGGTGAAGTGGAGGGCAAGGACGTCCTCCTCGTCGACGACATCTCCGAGACGGCCGGCACCCTCACCTCGGCGGCGAAGCTGCTGCGTCAGAAAGGGGCCAAACGCATCTTCGCCGGCGTCTCCCACGCCGTCCTCGGCGACCAAGGCCGCCAGCGTATCGCCGAATCCGAGATCGAGGAGCTGATTTCCACCAACAGCACCCCCTACGCCGTCGGCGAGAAGGTGAAAACCGTGAGTGTGGCGGAGATTTTGGGCGAGGCGATCCGCCGGATCCACTTCGGGGAATCGGTCACATCTCTCTTTGACATTTCCTGAGGGGTCGCCTAGATTCCCCGCCCCCTGACCCCCGGCCGGAACCGGGGAGGGCGTATTCCAATCCTGAAACACACCGGAACGATGGCCAAACAAGAAACTCTCCAAGCCGAAAAACGCGACGTCAAAGGCACGACCGCCTCGAAGCGCCTTCGCCGCTCCGGTGTCGTCCCCGCCGTGATCTACGGTGGCAATTCCGACGCGCTCATCCAGCTCGACGGCAAGTCCTTCACCGACCTCGCCCGCAAGCACAGCGCCAACTTCCTCGTGAACATCGAGGTGTCCGGTGAGAAGGGCAAGCTCGCGATCGTGCAGGACATCCAGCGCAACCCTCTCAACGGTTCGCTCATCCATGTCGATTTCCGCGCCGTGACCGAGAGCGACACCATCCACGCCGTCGTCCCGATCGAACTTCACGGTGAACCGGTGGGCGTGAAGGCCGGCGGCCTCCTCGAGCAGCTTGTGCACGAGATCGAAATCCACTGCCGCCCGGCCGACCTCCCCGAGAAGCTCATCAACGACGTGGAAGGCCTGGAACTCGGCCAAACCCTCAAGGTTTCGGACCTCAACCTGCCGAAGGGCGTCACCGTGAAGATGGACGGCGATGTGCTCGTCGCCATCATCAACCAGACCCGCGCCTCGGTCTCCCAGAGCAACGCCTCCTGATCCCCCCGGGAAGCCGTTTTGGCAAATCACCCTTTGAAAAAGCCCCGGTTCCGACCGGGGCTTTTTTGTTTTCCCCTCCCTTCGGCATGAGCTCACTCTCCGTCTCCGTCGTGATGCCGGCCAGGAACGCGGAGAGGACGCTCGCGGCCTCCGTGGCAAGCCTCCAGGCGCAGGACCTCGGCGACCTCGAGATCGTGCTGGTCGATCACGCCTCGGACGATGACACCGGTGCGATCATGGACCGTCTTGCCCGCGACGACGAGCGGATCCGGGTCCATCGATGGGACGGTACCTTTGTCGAAGCCGCCAATCTCGCCTGGCAGGCGGCCACCGGCGATCTCATCGCCCGGATGGATGCCGACGACATCGCCCACCCCGCCCGGCTCAGGATGCAGCGCGATGTTCTCGCGGCTCAACCCGACCTCGCCGGCTGTGGGACGCTCGTCCGCATCCGCAAGCGGCTGGAGAACGGCGACCTCGCTCCCGCCGATGGAGGCTACCAGCGCTACGAACGCTGGATCAACGGAGTCGTATCCCCCGAAGCGATCGCCGCCGAGCGTTTCGTCGACAGTCCCCTTCCGAATCCCACGATGATGCTCCGGCGCGAAGTACTCGTGGCGGCCGGCGGCTACGCCGATCCCGAGTGGGCCGAGGATTACGATCTTTGGCTGCGACTTCTCGAGCAAGGGCATCGTCTCGGGAAACTGCCCGAGGTCCTCCTCGATTGGCTCGACGGACCGACCCGCGCGACCCGCTCGCAGGATCGTTATTCCCTCGCCCTTTTCCAGGAGGCGAAGGCCCATTACCTTTCCCGCCATCCCATGGTGCGGGAGAAAGGCGTCGTCATTTGTGGCGCCGGACCCACCGGCAAAGACCTCGCGAAGCGCCTTCGTCGTCACGGCGTGGTCATCCACGCCTTCCTCGAAGTGAACGAACGCCAGATCGGCCAGCGCATCGCGGGCCTTCCCGTGCTCGCGTCCGACCGCGCCGCCGAATTCACCGGCCTCGCCGTGATGCTCTCCGCCGCCGGACGCGCCCCCGCCCGCGAAACCATCCGCGAACTCATCACCGGCGCCGGATTTTGCGAAGGTGACGACTTTTTCTGCGTCGCTTGAGGCTTCTTACCTTTTACCTTTCACTTTTTACCTTTTACTCTCTCACATGCCCCGCCACGCCCAGTTCCGTCCCTGCATCGACCTCCATGAAGGCCGCGTGAAGCAGATCGTCGGCGGCACGCTCGATTCGGAGACCGAATCGCTGAAAACGAATTTCGTGAGCGATCGTCCCGCCTCTTGGTTCGCGGCGCGCTATGCGGAAGACGGCCTGCGTGGCGGCCACGTCATCCAGCTCGGTCCGGGCAACACCACGGCGGCTCGTGAAGCCCTCGCCGCCTATCCCGGCGGGCTCCAGCTCGGCGGCGGCATCACCGCCGACAACGCCGCGGAGTGGCTCGGGGCCGGAGCCTCGCATGTCATCGCCACGTCCTTCCTCTTCGACAAGGAAGGCCGCTTCCAGCCCGATCACCTCAACCGCCTTCTCGCCGAGACGGGACGGGAGAGACTCGTCATCGATCTCAGTTGCCGCCGCCGCGACGGGGGCTGGATCGTGGCGATGAACCGCTGGCAGACCCTCACCGATCTCGCGGTGACCCCCGAAACGCTCGACGCCCTCGCGGAATCCTGCGACGAGTTCCTCATCCACGCTGCCGATGTCGAGGGAAAATGCCAGGGCATCGACGGGGATTTGGTGCGAATGTTAGGCTCGTGGGGCGGGATCCCGATGACCTACGCCGGCGGCGCATCCTCCTTCGCCGATCTCGAACTCGTCGATCGCCTCGGCGGTGGCAAGGTCGATCTCACCATCGGCAGCGCCCTCGATCTGTTCGGCGGCGATGGCGTGAAGTATGAAGATTGCGTGGTGTGGAACCGGGGGGTGCCGTGACCCGCGCTTTTTTCCTCATTCCCTGATTCGAGCCCTCACGCTCGCCAGACAGAACCATGGAAACACTTCAATCGTTTCTCGAATGGGCATGGGCGAGGCATCACAATGTCTTGAGCTGGTACATTCGTCCGCTCTTCCTGATTCCGTTTTGCTATTTTGCCTACCGGCGCAGCGGCCCGGGCATGGCAACCACCGTCGTCGCTCTCATGACGAGCATGTTTTGGTTTCCTGCCCCAAGCAACCCATCTCCTGCCGTGATCGCAGCCCTGGAGGCGGAGCGTGCTTATTTGTTGGGCGAGTGGACTTGGGGCAAAATCCTTTTGGCGATGATCGTTCCGTTGACCTTCATCGCACTCGGGGCGGCTTTTTGGCAGCGCTCGCTGCTGCTCGGCCTTGTCGTTGTGAACGGGATGGTGTTGACCAAGGTCGTTTGGACCTCCGTTTTTTTCGACCAGGCCGGCTTTCATGCCCATCTCCTCCCCGCCTTGACCGGACTCGCCATCTTCGACACCCTCTTCATCGTGTGGATTCGTTTCCGAAAGAAACCTCCCAAGCCTGCTGAAACCGGCTCCCCTTGACTGAGTTCGGCAAATAACGCAATGAGCGCCCTCCTTGACGTTTTTGGTGAGTTGTTGCTCGCCGCCCTGCGGATCGTCGTCGAAGTGCCATTGATTTGGCTCGGCGAGATCGTGCGATGGGCGGTCACGCTGGGACGGCATGAGCCGAGATGGGACTGCTACACGCACGAAAGCGGCGGCACCTTCGTGCTGCTTTCGGAGATCAGTTTTTGGATCGGTGCGTTTGCCGCAGCCGGCATCGGCCTTTTGATCAAGTTCTCGTTCTTCACGTCGTGATTCCCGCCTTGGAAACGGGGCGCACCGGGATGAACGTCAATCCCTGCTCGGGTTCAGGCCAGCCATCAACCCTCCCGGATCGGGGCCGCAGGGTGGGAAACGGGCCGCTTCGCGGGCAGGTGCGAGAATCTCGGATTCAAGATCGATCTTGCGGCCGTAGAGTTCGGGAAACAGATCGAGCACGTTGAGGCGAAACGCGTTCACGGAACCATCGTCCGGAATCCGGAGGCTCGGCTCGCACAAGCGAAGGTCCTCGATCATTTCCTCCTCGGCGGGGTGACCCCCGCTCAGTTCGCGAACGCGCTGAAAGGCCTTGCGGTCTTTGGCGGCAATCCCTGTTTGGCCCACCTCGCGAAAGCGGTGCAGCTTCGCCAGCAGAACATCCCTCACATGAGGAACCACGAGTCTGATTCCGTGACGCTGATCCACATGAGCCCGCTGAAGGTAATGCGGAGTCGGTCGGAACATCTGCGGCGGGCAGATCTGCAAACCATAGACCGGCTTCAAGGTGCCCGACCTTCCCACTCCCACGCGGGCGGCGAGATCTCGCAACTCCTCTCCCCCTGAGAGCGCCATCAAATAGACATCCGCGCTTGCAAAATGTTCGTCGTAGCAGAGTTGCACTGCCGCCGAACCGAAGATCGTCAACGGCTCGTGGTAGTCCGGCATTTCCTGCCGAAGTGCTGCAAAGAAATCATCAAGCATCCGCCCTGCCAAGGTATCCCAATGCGGTGCAGGGACGATCCAGCTCATGCGGACATCCTCTCGAACCACGAGATCGCCTGCCGCACGAGCCGCTCCTCCACTTCCGGACGAGCTGCCAGTTCCCGCGCGAGATCACACCACTTGCGGCGTTCGCGGAGGCGTTGGCTCAAGAGGACGCGGGCCACGATCCGGGCGAGCCGGTAGTAGGAATCAGGAGACGACTCCTCCGCCCGACACACCAGATGCGCGGCGAGCGAGGGGTTGGAGGCGGGCCATTCCCGGTTCATTCCCCGAAGTTACCGTCGGCATGGGCAGGCCGCAAGACTTGAAGCGCGGTGGTGCTCCACCGCCAGAAAACATGCACGAAGAGGTTTTGAACTTTCTTCCGGGTAGCGGTCGGAATACAGGTTCTCGCTCTCGAGGCACTCTTTCCAGCACCCAAACTCACCGGATCATGCAACGCCTCTTTTCCCTCCTGCTGCTCGCCGCATTCGCGCATGCCTCCGACTCCACCACTCCGGGCGAAATCACGACCCCGTTTCCCGCGATCACCCACCTCGCGGTGGAATGGCGCATCGAGGGCGACGACGACCTCGATGCGACCGGTGAAGTCCGCTTTCGGAAATCGGGAACCGCGGTTTGGCAGGACGCGGCCGCCTTGCGTCGCGTCCCGGCCGGATCGAGCCGGGGAACTTCCTCTGTCATCACCTGGACGAACCGCCTCAGCGGCACCCTCTTCGATCTCGATCCCGGCACCACCTACGAGATCGAGCTGACGCTCCACGATCCCGATGGGGGCGATACGACCCGCCTCATCAAAGCAAGCACCCGACCGGAACCGGTCGCACCAGCCGACGCCATCATCAGGCAAGGCACGAAGGCCGACCTCAACTCGGTCAAGCCAGGCGAAGTTCTGCTGCTCGCCGACGGCGACTACGGCGCGGTGACTTTCAACCGCGATGGCGAGCCCGGGAAACCCATCGTCTATCGCAGCCTCAGCGGCAAAGCGGTCTTCAGCGAGATCGGGCTCACCAACCGCAAATGGGTCTCTCTCGAAGGCCTCACCATCAACGGACCGGTGCGGATGAACGGCACGGAGCACTGCGTGGTGCGGCGCTGCACGATCCGCTCGCAATATGGCATCAAGGCCTACCGGCCCGGCATGATGAACGCCTGCATCGAGGACAATATCATCACCGGCATCCAGCCGTGGAAGCCCGAGATCATGGGTGCGGGCGGCAACAACGAAGGCGAGGGCATCCAGTTCACCGGCAGCGGGAATGTGATCCGCCACAACCGAGTCGAGGGATTCCGCGATGGCATCTCGCACATGGAGGACGACGGGGCCGTCGCGCAGCAGTGCAACGACATTCTCAACAACGACATCCGGAGCGGTCTCGACGACGGGATCGAAGCGGACTTCGCCCTGCACAATTGCCGCATCCTCCGCAACCGGCTCACCAACTGCTTTGTCGGCATCTCGTCGCAACCCGGCCTCGGCGGGCCGAACTATTTCCAGCACAACGTGATGTTCAACATCGTCCTGAGTGCCTTCAAATTGCATCGCTACAGCCAGGGCGACGTGATCCTGCACAACACGGTGATCAAGGCGGGCGACGGACTCGGCATTTACACCAGCGAGCCCTTCGATCACGCCCGCATCGAGCACAATCTTTTCATCGGTGGCAAGGCTCCCGAAGCGGATTCCTATGGCGGATACTCTCCCGGCCGCGGCCGCGCCGTGGACGTGCAGCGCTTCGGCGACCACTGCCGCATCGATCACAACACCTATGTGGTGGTCGGACGGAGCTTCGAGGGCAAGATCGGCTCGTGGACTTTCACCGGGCTGCCCGGGCCGGTTTTCGAAACCCGGGGACGGGTGGCGGAGGGACCGGTGCCTTTCCCCTCGGATCCGGCGACGGTCCATGAGCCGCCGGATTTCGAGGCGCTGCATCGTGCCGTCGGCTTCGATGACGGAGAGCCCGCGCCGGTCTACGGCCCCCGATGAATCGCCCGGGCTGCATTCCGCATGCCGCCGCGTCCCCGAATTCCGCCCTTGCCGTAACCTTCCGGATCACGGATCGTTCCCGACCTTTGTTCCATCCCCGAAACCTGCCCATGACCCTGCGTTTGCTCTCCGCCCTGGCCCTTTTCACCAGCGCCTCCCTGCTGTCGGCCGCCGATCCCATTCCCCTCCCTCATGAGAACAGCGACATCGCCGTCGATCCGGCGGTGAAGTGGGGTCTCCTCGAAAACGGGCTGCGTTACGCCATCCTCCCCAATCCCGAGCCGCCCGATCGTGTCAGCATGCGTCTCTTCGTCGATGCGGGATCGCTGATGGAAAACGACGACCAGCAGGGGCTCGCCCACTTCCTCGAGCACATGGCTTTCAACGGCACGAAGAATTTCCCGGCCGGCGAAATGGTCGAATACTTCCAGCGCCTCGGCATGGGCTTCGGCAACCACACGAACGCCCACACCTCCTTCAACGAAACGGTCTACAAGCTCGAGCTGCCAAAATCCGATGTCGCGATGATCGACGAAGGCATGAAGCTCTTCCGCGACTACGCCGATGGCATGCTCCTCGACCCCGACGAGATCGAGGACGAGCGGGGCATCATCCTCAGCGAAAAGCGCGACCGCGATTCGGTCGACTGGCGCACCTTCGTGGATCAGATCGGCTTCGCTTTCCCCGACCAGCGGATCTCGAAGCGCATGCCCATCGGGATCGAGGAAGTCATCTCCGGCGCGCCGCGGGAGCGTTTCGTGGAGTTCTATGAAAACTGGTACACCCCGAACCGAATGGCCGTGGTCGTCGTCGGCGATGTCGAAGTGGCCGAGGTGGAGCCTCTCGTGAAAAAGTATTTCGGCGACATGCCCGTCCGCGAGAAACGACCCACCCCGCCGATGGGAGAGATGGCCAAACGCGGCTTCGCCTCCCATTACCATCATGAGGTGGAGGCCGGCGAGACCTCCGTCTCGATCGAGGTGCTGAAGCCCCGCGTCAATCCTCCCGACAACAGCGAGCGCCGTCTCTACGATCTGCACCTCATGATCGCCGGTCAGATGATCAACCGCCGCCTCGAGCGCCTCGCGAAGCAGGCAGACTCTCCGGTGAGCTCGGCGAGCATGCGGGCGGGCGATTTCTTCGACCTCGGCTTCGCGCTCTACGCCTCGATCGACGCCGACTGCAAGCCGGAGAACTGGAAAGCCGCTCTCGCCCTCATCGAGCAGGAACTGCGCCGCGCCCGCGAGCATGGCTTCACCGAAGCCGAGGTGGCCGAGGCCAAGGCGAATCTCCGCGTCATGTATGAGGACGCCGCGAAACAAGCCGCGACCCGCCAATCGCGCGAACTCGCCGACGCCATCGCCGACCGTCTCGGCTCACGCCGTATTTTCACGAACCCGGCTGACGATCTCCCGCGCGTCGTCGCCTCGCTCGAAAAGATCTCGGCGGAGAGCTGCCGCGATCATCTCCGCGAACTCTGGGAGGGAGCGAACGAGACCCTCGTTTTTGTCTCGGGTAACGCCAAAATCGACGACGCCGTCGCGACGATCACCTCCGCCTACGACGAGAGCAAGGCCGTGGCCGTGACCGCTCCCGAGGAGAAGTCGATCGATGCCTTCGCCTACGCGGAGCTTCCCGAACCCGGCACCGTGGCCGAACGCAAGGAAATCGAGGATCTCGGCGTGACCCAGCTCCGCTTCGCCAACAACGTGCGCGTGAACCTGAAGGTCACCGACTTCGAGGACGCCGCGGTCTACGTGAAAGCCCGCATCGGCTCCGGTTTGATCACCGAACCGACTCCCGGCCTTTCCTTCCTCCTCGGTAGCATCTTCACCAAAGGCGGTCTCGAGGCCCACAGCGAGGATGATCTCCAGGCCATCTTCGCCGGCAAATCGGTGAGCGTGAACTTTAGCGTTGATGACGATGCCTTCACCCTCTCCGGCCAGACGACGCCCGAAGCCCTCTCCGACCAGCTCAC
This sequence comes from Verrucomicrobiales bacterium, assembly GCA_016795385.1. Classification (GTDB taxonomy): domain Bacteria; phylum Verrucomicrobiota; class Verrucomicrobiia; order Verrucomicrobiales; family DEV007; genus Arctic95D-9. Next base: position 154,895 of record JAEUHI010000043.1, read on the forward strand.
GCTGATGCGGGCCTATGTCACGAATCCCGGCTTCCGCGAAGAGGCGGAGACGGAGTTCAAGCGCGCCTTCGACTACCTCTACCAGCAGCTCGAGCGCACCCCGGGGGGATTTGCGCAGGACAAGGTCGCCGCCTTCCTCCACGGTGGAGACAAGCGCTTCGGTTATCCCGCACGCGCCGAGGCCGAGGCTTTGACCAGCTCGCAGGCGCGCGAGTGGGTGATGCCGGCGCTCGAGAAAGGCTACTGCGAGGTGACCGTCGTCGGGGATTTCGACAAGGAAGCCACCATCGCCCTGCTCGCGCAGACCTTCGGCAACCTGCCGGAACGCGAGGCCTCGAAACCCGCCCACGAGCAGGAGCGGATCGTGAAATTCCCCGCCGGCGGCGAGAAGGAATTCCTCTTCGAATCCGAGATTCCCAAAGGCATGGCCGTGGCCCATTGGCCCACCACCGACATCTTCGAAATCGAAAAGACGCGCCGTCTCGGCATGCTCTCGGCCATTCTGGATGACCGTCTCCGCGTGAAGATCCGCGAGGAACTCGGCGACGCCTACAGTCCCTTCGCGCACAACCTGCCCAGCGACACCTGGACGGGCTACGGCTATCTCTTCGCCTCCGTCACCGTCGATCCGCCCCAAGCCAAGAAGGTCAACGAAGTGATTGCGGAAATCGCCGCCGATCTCGCGAAAGGCACGAGCATCACCGAAGATGAACTGGAACGCGCCAAGAAACCCCAGGTCGTCTCGATCGAGGAGATGCGCCGCACGAACCGCTACTGGATGAGCAGCGTGCTCGAATCCTCGCAGGAGTATCCGCAGCGACTCGACTGGTCGCGCACCTTCGTCGACGACTACAAGAACATCACCGTCGAAGAGATCAACGCCCTCGCGAAAGAGTTCCTCAAGGAAGACACCCGCGTGGCGGTGACGATCATTCCGAAGGCGCCGGCGGAAGCGGCTCCCCAGCAGTGAGGGGTGCGTGGTCCGTAGTCCGTGGTCGCACAATGGTGGTGTGGGTGCCGCTCATGCTTGTAGTGGTGGTCTCCAGACCGCCACGGCGGAAGACTGAGCGAGCGAGCGGAGGCGACCTTCGGGGCCCATTTCGATTCAACCAGATAAACAACTCCAGCCCTAAAATCGGTCGAATCTCAAAACCTCGCTGACTTACCTCCCGAAGTCACGATGATGAATCCTTGGAGCAAGTGACGTTCGTCACGCGGCCGTTGCAATGGTCGGAGCACGCCCCTCCTCCGCCCTGACCCATTGGGTGATCAGATAGAGAAGAAGCAGGCAGTTGAGGACCTCGGAATCGAAGAAGGTGTTCTCGAACATCCCCGACACGAAAAACGCCGCGACGACGGGCGCGAAGAAGAGAGCGTGACGGCTCCGCCAGGCCTCGCGCAACCAACAAAGCACGAAGGCGAGAAAGACGAGACCACCGAAGGCTCCGGTGGAGGCGAAGGATTCCAGCACGTTGTTGTGGGCGTGTCCCTGGAAATAGGTGATCTGCCTGGCTTGGCCGCGCTTCCTCACGACGTCTTTTTCAAAGCCATAACGTTCCTTGAGGGCGGCCGACTGAAGTTCGAAATTGCGGTAGCCCCAACCCAGCGCGGGGCGCTCAAGGAAGGCGAGGGAGGCGGCGCGCCATTGCGAAAGCCTCACGGCGGAGTCGGTCTGCAGGTAACGTTGTCCCTTGCCGCGCGGCTCGTCCTTTTGGCCGCTCCATTGCACGAAGAGAAAGGCGGCACCGGCCAGACCGACAAGGGCGACGGCGACACCGAGCTTCCATGAATGGCGCACCGCCATCACCGCAAGCCCTGCCAGGGCGCCCAGCATCGCGCCCCGGGTGTAGGTGAGGTAGAGCGCCGCGCCGGCCAAGAGCAGCATGAGGACCACGACCCACCACGGCACCCGCGTGGCCGCTTTCCAGACCCGTGGGGCAAGGAAGAATCCGGCGAGGGCGAGCACGGAAAACTGGAGCGAATAGGCAAAGGTCATGACCTGCCCGTAGAGCCCCGAGACCCGCCGGATGTCGACGACGTCGCCGCCCCGCAGCGGATGATTCCCTGTGGTGTAGGCGAAGAGACCCACGGCGATGGCGAAGGCGAGCGGCACCAGCCAGGCGAGGGCGAGTGAATCGCGACGCCATTTCTGGCGAAGAAGTCCCTGCGCGAGCCAGGGCATGGCGAGGATCACGAGGACGACGGCGAGGTAGCGGAGCTTGCCGAGATGCTCGAAGGGTGCGGCGATGCCCTGCCAATTCGCGAAGACGGAGAGGGCGGACACGCCGACAAAAGCCGCAAGACACCAGGCGCTCGGAGGGAGGTGCCGCCATGACATCGTCACCCGGCCGCGCTCGAAAAACGCCTTCGCGATCGCGAACACCAAGAAGATCTGCCCGACCGCGACCGGCTTGGCCCCGCCTCCGATCCCCACAAAGAGACAAAAAAGCCCCGCGGCAAAAAGGTTCGCGGCCGAGAACCAATCCGCGCGGGGTCGGAGGAGGGAGAGCCCGTTCATGCGCGGGAGCGTCGCTAACGGCGCGCGGCCTCGGGTTTGAGGAGGAGCGAACCGCGGATCAACGAGTCGGCATACTCGCGCAACGCCTTTTCGTCGCCTTCATCGATCAGCTCGAGGATGCGGCCGACATCGACGGGCTCGAGCTCTTCGCCTTCGTTCTTTTTCACGACCCAGATGCGGTCGAGATCGGTGCGGACGACGTCCTCGTCGTCGGTGAGGAGTTCCTCGTATTCCTTCTCCCCGGGCTTCAGGCCGGTGTAGACGACGGGGATGTCGACATCGGGGATGAGACCGGAAAGCTCGATCATGCGACGGGCCATCTCATCGATCTTCACCGCCTCGCCCATTTCGAGGACGAAAATGCGCCGATCCTCCGGGATGGCGCCCGCGGCGAGAACGAGCTCGACCGCCTCGGGGATGGTCATGAAATAACGCGTCACTTCCTTGCTCGTGACAGTGACGGGACCGCCCCGCTCGATCTGCTGGCGGAAGATGGGGATGACGCTGCCATTGCTGCCCAAGACATTGCCAAAGCGCACCGCCTTGCACTTCGTGCCGCGGCCGGGGCGCTCGATGACGAGACGCTCGGCGAGCCGTTTGCTCGCGCCCATGAGACTGGTCGGGCGCACCGCCTTGTCGGTGGAAATGAGGACAAAATCCTTCACCCCCTCCTCCTCCGCCACCCCGATCGCGGCCTGGGTGCCGACGACGTTGTTCTGGAAACAGGCGAGCGCGTTGCGCTCCATCAGATCGACGTGTTTGTAGGCGGCGGCGTGGTAGAAGAGGTCGATGCCACCGGCCCGCCGGATCGCGGCGCGGAGCTGCTCGGAGCGGCGCACGTCACCGGCACAGGCGATGACCTCGACGCCGGCCTCCTTCGCGGCCGGACGGATCTCGCGCTCGATCTCGAAGAGGTGGAACTCGCTGACCTCGAAGAGCACGATCACCGCAGGACGGTAACGCAGAAGCTGGCGGCAGATCTCCGAACCAATGCTGCCGCCCGCGCCCGAGACGAGGACGCGCTTGCCACCGATCGCATGGACGAGCATGTCCGAGGCGATCTCGTAGGGCACACGGTAGAGCAGATCCTCGATCGCAACGCGGCGGATTCCGCTGACATCGACCCGGCCCGAGGCGATCTCGTCGATCGAGGGAATGACGCGGTAATCACAGGCGATCTGTTTCTCCGAAAGATCATCGACCACCTCGCGGATCTTCGCGGGGCCGGTGAAGGGCGGGAGAAAGAGCAGGGTCGTCGCCCGGAGTTTCTTCACGAGGTCGCCGGTGCGGTCGAGCCCCGAATAGATGGGCACGCCCCGGAGTTTTGCTCCGCCATGCTGCGGATTCTCCGAGATGATGCCGACGACCTGACCGAGATCGGCAGCGTAACGCTGCACCCCGCGGAGGAGCGCGTCGGCTTCCTCGGGATCACCGAGGAGGAGAAGACGACCGTCTTCCCCATCACGGCCGTTGGCCTGGCGGCGCCGTTGCCTCCGGCTCTCGCGCATCACGCGGACCAATCCACGCCCCCCGATCTCCCAGAAGAGGAGAAGCATGTAGGTGACGATGAGGACGGACCGGGGGAAATCCTCGAAGGTGAGGCCGTTCCGGACGAAGATGAGTCCGGTCGCGAACACCGTGCCGACGGCGAAGGCGATGCCGGTGATGACACAATCCCGCAGGGTGAAGAAGCGCCACAGCCCGCGATAGAGACCGAAAAGGAGGATGCACGACAGGTAGCTCGCCACCACGACCCAGAAGGTGCGGTAATAGCTGTCCCAGTGCTTCTCCGGGACGTCGAAATCGAAGCGGATGAGGTGCGCGAGGAGGTAACACCCGGCGATCCCCGCCAGGTGGAAGACAAAAGCCAAACACCGCCTGAAGGCGGTGCTTTCCATGAAAAATCTGGCGAGAAATCGCATCCCTCGTTCCGTCCGCGTTTCCCGGGGGTGCCGGAAAATCCCGGCCCGGGGAGGAACAGGTAAACGCAAGCTCCGCCGCTGTCACGTTGATTTCACCCGGTCTCCCGCCCCTCCTCCGCGGACGGTCTGGAGCGCCAGGCGCAGGTCCAGCGCGAGGGAACGCGTCTTCAAATACTCGGCATCGACCTCGGCGAGACGGACGGGATCGGACATGTCGATGCCCCGCACCTGGCCGAGCCCGGTGATGCCCGGAGTGATCGTATAAACGCCCCGGATCTCCCGCTCGTGCACGAGCTCGGTCTGCGAGGGCAGGCAGGGCCGCGGCCCCACGAAGACCATCTCGCCCCGCACCACGTTCCAGAGCTGGGGGATCTCGTCGAGCTTGGTGGCACGGAGAAATTTCCCGATTTTCGTGACGGATGCGGCACTGATTTCGTGGGTGCCCGCCTGTTTGGTTCCGGCCGCCATCGTCCGCAATTTGTAGCAAATGAACGGCTTCCGGTCCCGCCCGACCCGTTCCTGGCGGAAGATCGCGGCACCCGGCGAATCGAGACGGATCAGGATGACGGCCACGGCCACAAAGGGCGAGGCGGCGATGAGTCCGAACAGGGCGACGGTTCTTTCGAGGAAATTTCTCATGCAGGAGCGGTGACGGCGTGTTCCATCGCCTCGAGCGTGGGACGGGCGGGGTGCCACGCGAAGGTGTCTGCAAAGGCCCGCGAATCCACCAAAAGATCTCCGAAAAGTCCCTCGGCCATGGCCTCGCGTCGCGCGAGACGGAGACCACCCTCGATCCAGCCTGCAGGGAACGGCAGCAGACCCGGCTTTCGCGAGATCCCACGCCGCACCGCCGCGATCACCTCCGGGAGCGCGGGAGTTTCGCGGTCGCCGATCTCATAAGTGCCGCTGAGGGCTGGCTGGTCGGCTTTCCCAAGGATCGCCCCGATCCCGGCGATGAGATGATCGAGCGCGAGATAGGAGCGACGGTTTTTCACGGAAGCAAACGGCAAGGGCAGCGGCAGCCGGGCGAGCCGCACGAGCCGCCCCCAATTGCCGGGAGCCCCGGAGCCGTAGATCAAGGGAGGCCGCAGATTCACCCCGAGCTTGCCTGATTCCGCGAGCGCGGTCACGGCGGGTTCCGCCTCGAGCTTCGAGAGCCCGTAATCCTGCGGCCGCCGCGAATCCCCGGAAGTGGCCTCGCGTGCGGCGATGCTGCTGAGGTGGATCATGACCCGCGCCGGGGATTCGCGGACCTCGCGGGCCAGCTGGATCGTCCAGTCGCGGTTCACCTCGTAGTATTCCTCGCGCGCCGCCCCGGGCCGGTGGGCGACGCCGGCGGTGTGGATCAAAACGTCGGCATCCTCGAGCCAGGAGGCGAGCGATGTGGTCCCTGACAAAACCACATGCACCGCGGGGTCGAAGCCCTCGAACTCCCGTCGCACCACGCCCCGGACCAGGTGACCGCATGCGGTCAGATCGCGAATCAATCGCGATCCGACAAAGCCGTTCGCTCCCGTGACGAGGATGCGCAGGGGCCCGTTCATTCCGGAGTCTGCATCCGTTTGCGGAAGCCGTTGAAGGCGTATGAGGCAAAGGAAAAGAGCTGTGTGGCGAGGCCCACCTCGTCGATCTCGCGATAGAGCGCGTAGACCTGCTTCGCCATGGCCACCTTGGAGCCGCTGATCTGCCCCTCGCGCACCCGGTAGTGGACGAGCGTCTCGGCCATGCCGCGCGAGACGAGTCCCCGCCGCAACAGCACCAGCCAGAGATGGGTGTCCTGGCAGAGGCGGATGTCGCGGAAGGAAAACCCGCCCACCTTTTCGCGATCGAGGAGAGAGGTCGACATGCCGATCTCGGTGTTGCGCATGTAGGTGCGGAGATCGACGCGGTCGGAGGCCTTCACTCCGCCGGGAAGGAAGTTCCCCCGCTCATCGATGAAGCGGTAGGAGGTGTGGACGAGCGGCGCACCCGTCTCGCGGAGATAGGCGACCTGCTTCGCGAGCTTCTCCGGCAGCCAGTGGTCGTCGGAATCGAGAAAGGCGAGGTAGCGCCCGCGGATCACGGCCAATCCCGCGTTCCTCGCCGCCGCGGCCCCGCCGTTCGTGCTCTGGTAGACGGGACGGATGCGTGCGTCTCTCTCCGCGTAGCGGGCCAAGACGGTGGCGCTGTCATCGCGCGAGGCGTCGTCGATCACGACACACTCCCAGTCGGTGAAGGTCTGCGCGAGAACCGAATCGAGCGTCGCCCCGAGGTAGGCCCCGGCATTGTAGCAGGGTACGACGATGGAAACGAGGGGCGCGGTTTCGCTCATGCGGGACGAGGGGAGCGTCTCAGTTTTTCCTCAAGCGCCGGAGTTGGTGGCCGCCGAGGGCGATCTCGAGAAAGATCTTCGCGAAATGCGAGCACAGCCCGGGCAGGAACGCGGCGCGCGGATAGACGAGCCTGACAAACCGATAACGGTAGCGGAGATTGTAGGGACACTTGATGTCCCACGCCTTCCGGATCCGCGACCAGAGCGAGGTCTTCGCGAGAAAGGTGTCGAAGCCCGTGTTCTCCTCGACAAGCGTCGCATGCGCACCGGTGAAGAGCAGCGGAGCGTATCCGGCGAGACGGAGCCGGTTCGTGTACTCGTAGTCGGCGCAGTAGTGGGGCAGATTCACCTCGTCGGGAAAAAGCCCCTCGCTCAGCGCTTTCGCCGGCACGAGGAGAAATCGCGTCGGGAGATAGGTCGCGGCGAGGCAGGCATCGCGCGGCATTTCATCGAGCGTCTGCCCTTCGCCGAGGTGGCGGTTCAGCGAAAGCGCCCACGAACGCACGACCACGGCCGATGAAGAAACCTTGCCGCCGCTCCCCGTCACCGGTATGGCGACCTGATGGCCCTCCGGCGAAGGCACCTGGGCGAGGATCGCGGACAACGGATCGCCCGCCGGACGGACGTCGATGTTCGTGATGAGGAAAAAATCCCCTTCCCCGGCGACACGGGCGACCTCGCGAAGGCCGAGGGCGACGAGCCCGGTCCAGAAGAGACCGGGATGACCGCGATGTTCGGTCACGGAATGGCGACCCTGCCATTCCGACAAAAGGGTGCTCGTTTCGTCGTCCGGATTGCCGTTGACGACGTGGAGAGCGAGATCCACGGAGCGCACGCCATCCCAGCTTTCGAGAAAGGGACCGACGAGACCGCTTTCGCGGAAAGTCGGCACCACGACGTGCACGGTCATGCGTGGAAACGGGCGGAGACGCTCACGCCTGCCAGATCTTGCGGAAGCCGTCGATCTCGGCGGGCGTGTAGAAATAACGGCAGACGCGGCTGCCGTAGACCTCGTCGAGGAAGGGGGCGGGCAGCTTCAGCGACTTGCGCACCTGGTCGTAGAGCGAGGCCTCGCCGGTCGCCTCGCGGGCCCGGCGGCGGGGGATGTCGAGAGGCTGCGGCAATCCGAGAAACTCGCCGAGGAAAGGACCTCCGTTGTTGGAGAGGAGCTCGAGCTTGCCCGAGAGCAGCTTCACGCGTCCCTCTTCATGGATCTGGAATCCGGCCTCGCGATCAAAGGGCGTTGCAAAGAAGTCGAATCCGAAAAGCCCGCTCAACTCGCGGTCGAACCAACGCTCCGTGTAATCGAGGCTGGAGCGGATCTGCTCTGCGGCGATCTCGACGACCTGCTCGACCGGCATCTTGCGGAGATCCCCACCGTTCTCGCCAAGAAGGAGCACGGGATTCTCGAAGAGGTTCGAGACGGCCCGCGCCACCGGATCGCGCACGAGGGTAATGACCCGGACGACTTTGTCAGGATGCGCGACCATGGCCCGGCGCAGGGCTTCCCCGACCTTGAGGTGGATGGGATCGCGGTCGTGATCCTGATGGATCGCGCGAGCTTCCGCCACGCCCTGCTCGGAGATGAAATGGGTCTGGAAGGATCCGAAACCGGAGAGCTTGTTGATCGACGTCTGGATCGCGGTGGAGCCGACTTTCCCGTAGGTGTGGATGAGCACGGGCTGGAGCTCTCCGGCAAAAGTGCGCTCGACCCGCCGCGTCTCGCGCTCGAGTCGACGCTGGTAGCCGCGGGTGCCCTCGCGCTCGGTGAAGCGCGCCTTCACCTTGCGCAGAAACCGCATCAGGGGATTGCCGAATTGCTGGCTCATCTTCTGGAAACAGGTTGCCGATTACTTCAGCTTGGGAGCCTGATAACCGAAGCGCTCCAACTCGTAGGCGTAGAGATCCGAAACGATCTGGATCGATTTCGGCGTATAGATGTCGGCGAATCCGACCGACTCATCACGGATGCCCTTCTTGAACTCGGGCAAACGCGCCGGCTCCCATTCCACCCCGATGCGCTGGCAGACTTTCTCCATGTCGCCCTGCAGGTTTTCGTAGCGGATCACCTCGTCGACACAGAAGACGTCGTCGATCGTGTATTTGTCGCGGTCCACGACCATCGCGCCGCTCTTCAGCCAATGTTCGAATTCGTCCTTCACCGAATTGAATTTCGGAGTGGGACGCAAGAGGCCGAGGATGCGCTGCTTCAGGGATTTGTATTCGGTCTTGCCGCCCGCGGCCTCGCGATATTTCTTGAAGTGAAAGAAGGCCGAGACCGCCTTGTCGAAAGGATCGCGCACGACGCAGAACTTGAAGTAGCGATTCCAGATGTCGTCGCCGATCTGGGCTTTGATGCGCTTCGCCGACATGTGGTTGAACCAGGGCGTGTCCTTCGGGCGGTTCGAACCACGGAATCCGATGATGCCGGCATCCGAGACATGGATGTCGCGGGTGTGCTCCGGAGTCCACTCTCCCTCGGGCATGCAATACTGCTCGAAGTAGGACTCCACCGAGGTGCCCGCGGTCTTCGCGGTCTTGGTGTAGATGAATTGCTTGCGGTGACTGACGAGCATGATCGTGATGGGGTTGGAGAGACTAACGGATCCAGCAAACGCGCCGGTTGTGTTCGATCTTGAATCCGCCGCCCTTCGTCTTCCGCCACGAGATGACGGGAACGAGGAGCGGGTTGATGCGCTGCATGATGAAACGGGCGATGAAGTTGAGACCGGGCACCTTGCGTGCGACGCGGCAGACCCAAGGAAGTGGCTTCAGCCGCTGGCGGATACGGCGCTCGCGTTCGGAGAACTTCGAGACGGCGACGTCGACCTCGGCCATGTAGTTGTCGCGCTGGACGATGGAGCGGTTCGTTTCGTGATAGGAGAACGCCGCAAGCGGCACGGTGAGCCGGTAGAGCTCGGCGACTTTGGCAAAGCGCGTCCAGAGCTCGAAGTCGGCGGCGAGTCGGTAGCTCAGATCGAGCGGCCCGGCCTTTTCCCACAGGGTCCGCTTCCAGAACATACCCTCTTGCTGGAGAAATCCGGTGGCGCCGCCACAACAGAGTCCGTAGCGGATCTCCGGATTGGAAACGACGACCTCGTGATTCCCCTGGCGGCGCAGGGCGAGCCCCTCGGCGACACAGGGGCGTCCTGTGATCCACTCGGCTTCGGGACGAAGCTTGAAAACCTCGATGGCATTCGCGATCGCTCCGGGCATGAAAAAGTCGCCCCCGTTGATCCAGCAAAGGACCTCGCCGGTGGCGCGGGCCATGCCTTTGTTGATCGCGTCGTATTGACCGTTGTCGGGTTCGCTCACGAAGATGCTGACGAGGTCTCCGAAAGACGCGACGACCTCGGCGATATTGTCCTTGCTCCCCCCATCGATCACGATGACCTCGACGTCATCCCATCCGCCCATGCGGATGGAGGTGAGGGTTTTGCCGACAAGATCGGCGCATTGATAGGTAGGAATGACGATCGAAACCTTCATCGGTTTTTAGCGGCTCCGGTTCCGGAAGGGCGCGGCGCGAACAGCTGCGGGGATCATGCCCGGCGGCCTTGGGACCGGGAGGAAACCGGGCTGAGTTTTCGCCCAAAACGGGGCCTCTGTCGAATGATCATTGACTCGCTCCGGCAATTTCGCGGGCGAGACGGAGAAATTGGCGGCCGAAGCCGAGGGTGCGTCCTTCCGCTTCGGCGCGCGTCACCGCCTCGCGGGAGAGGGAACTCTCGACCGTAGCGGCGAGCACCTCGGCGATGCTGTCAGCGAGGGCTTCGGGCGAAGCCGGATCGAAGTAGGTCGCGCCGGGGAGATCCTGCTCGCGATGGACCCTCAGATCGCTCGCGATGATGCGTTTGCCGAGCGTGCGGCAATCTTCCAAAACGGTACTCCAGCCTTCGAAGAGCGATGGCTGCACCACCGCGCGCGCCCCGCGGACGAGCTGGATCTGATCGACCCGGTCGAGCTGGCCGAGGACGCGACATTGGTCCCACAGACCCGCTTCACACAGGCCCTGCAAGACGCCGTCAACGACCCCGCCACGACGGTTCTCCGCCAGACTGCCGGTGAAGACAACGAACGGTGTGATCCCGCGTTCTTTGAGAATGGCCAGCGCCCTGATCACCGCCTGATGGTTCTTGTGCGCCCAGAACTGATTGCAGACCATGAGATAGTCCTCGGGAATGCCAAGACGGCGACGCACCGCCACCGGGTCGCCCTCGAACCAGGCCACCTCCGGCAGGGTGAAAAAGCGCAGCACCTCGAGACGACCGGAGGGCACGCCGTATTTTTGCACAAAATCCTCCCGGGCCGATTCGCTGCTCAGCACGATCACATCCGAGCCCTTCGCCGCGCTGCCGTATTTGCGATCCCGCACGTCGATCTCCTCGGCGCTGAAAAACCCGGGCAACACCGCGTGCTGCAAGTCGGGGATCCAGGAAAGAATGGGACAGGGCAGTCGATAGTCGCCGATCGGGAAGAGAGGAAAGATGAGATCGGCCTTCGTTTCGCGAATCAGGGCACCGTATTGCAACATCTGCCGGAATGGCCGCCTCTCGGCACCGGGAGGGATCGCCATGAGTTGCTCCTTTTGGGCGGGCGTCAGGGGCAGATCTTCGTAGTCGGAGAAGAAGACCCGCTCCAGATCCGCCGGCATGAGCCGGTCCGCGGCGGGTACACTTTCGCGATCCTCGTAGGCCAGCACGATCTTCACGTCCACTCCATCCGCCCGCGCGGCTTGGAGGATGGAATTCACGAGATTCCGGAAATAAATGGCACCGCCGACCCAGCCGTCGTCGGGGGTCGGGCGAATGAGAAGAGTCAAGGTTTTCAAAGGAAACAAAAGAAAGAAAAGTGGATGCGGGATTTACCTCACCGGCTCAGGGGAGGAGGCCGCAGCCTCAACGGTGTGCCGCACCCCCAGGGCGAAATCGACCTGCGGCGAAAACCCGAGACCTTTTAGGCGCGAGAGGTCGGCTCTCCAGCAAGAGGGGGCGCCTGGATTCACCTCGCCGGAGAACCGCCATGAACCGGCGGGAACACCGAGAGCCTCCGCCACCGCGGCGACCGCCTCGTCGATGCGGATTTCCACGCCGGAAGCGACATTGCAGACGAAGTGCTTCGAGTCGTCGGCGCGATCTCCAATCAACCTCAGGGCGGTGACCAGGTCGTCGATGTGGATGAAGTCACGGGTCTCGGCTCCCGTGCCGAAGAAGGATGCGGGCAGATCGGAGCGCAGTTTCCGCATGGCATCCCAGAGAATCTGCTTTTGCAACCCCGGACCATAGGCCGAAAAGACACGGGCACAGCTCGTGCGGAGGCCATAGATGGCGGCGTACTCCTGACACAGCAATTCCGTCATCCACTTGTGGTAGCCATAAGGAGACAGCGGGTGCACCGGATCGGATTCGCTAACCGGCAAACGCTCCGGCTGTCCGTAGACGGCGGCGCTCGAGAGCAACACGAGATGAGCCCCGGGCGAAAATAGGCGCAGTCCCTCGAGCAGTTCCTGCATCACCGGCACCGCGGAAATGAAATCGCGCGACGGATCCGTTAGCGACTGACCGGGCAAGGCGCTCCCGGCACAATGAAACACCAGATCGGGCTGCCATTCCTCGAGATGGCGATGGAGATCCGGGGAAGGAAGCCGCAGCCGGAGCGAGCCCGACAATCCGTCCGGGAGACTGCCGCCTCCCGGCGAAGCCACGGCATAGACAGCCGCTCCTTCAGCCAGGAACGATTCCGTGAGCGCCCGGCCGATGAAACCGGTGGCACCGGTGATAAGAACCCGCTTCATGATACGAGCAACAATCCCGCACCCCATCCGGGGCGTCCGCTTCAGCTTTCCTCGAACGGCTTGTCTTCGCCGCGGGTGAATACGAGATCCACCCAGAACCGGTCATCCGTTCCCTTCAGCATGTGCGGGGAAGAGGCATCCACGCAACGGAAGCCGCGCTCCCGCAGGAAGACGACCATTTCATCGAAGAGCAGACATTCCGGCGCCATGCGCCAGTTGTAGCACTCGAGAATCAACACGGAGGTTTGCTTCAAAGTCTCGGTGGCACCGTCGAGGATCGGCACTTCGAATCCATGCGTGTCGAGCTTGATCAGGTATGGCCCCGGCAAGCCGCGTTCGGCGACTTCGAGGTCGATCGTCGTCACCGGCACCTCGATGTTGTTCGACTCGTAGGCGGTGTAGGAAGCCTGCCCGCCAAATGGATCCGTCGCGTCGAAGAAAATCGTGCCCCGCTCGCGACCGGCCGCGGCGGCGACCCAGGCGGCATTCTCGCGCTCCTTGCAGAAGGCCTCGAGCTGCTCGCGATGGAAGGTCTGCGGCTCGAACAGGAGGAGGTGCGAACCCGGATAGGTATCCTGCGCGAGACCGGAGAACCAGCCTTTCGCGGCACCGACATCGATCACCGTGCGCACCCCCGGATTGCGGCGGGCGGCGGACTCCATGATGTTCTCCATGCGCCGGGACTTGCCCAGTTTCCGCTCGAGCGCCGCGTTCCGTTTCTTGAGCCGCTTGATGCGTTTCTCGTATTCCTTGGTCTTGCTTTTGAAGAAGATCATTCTGTGTCAATGTTAGGGGCGGGAATCACCGCCATTCCGGATCGCTCACCGCTTCACCGCGATGAAACTGTAAAGACGCCCCGGCATTTTCATTTTTTCCTCCCAGAGTGCAGCCTCTTCGAGAAACTGCGCCTGCGACCAGCCGCTGAAGAGCGCTTTCAAGAAGCCGATGCGTTTTTTCCGTCTTTGCCTCAGAGTACGGGCCACCGCTTCCGTTGATTCAGGAGCGTAGTTGACGGGACTCGACTTGGGGCCGATCACCCGGGAAACCTCGAGACCGCCCGACCGGATCGCCCCGAGATAACGATCGAGGGTGAAGGCGTTTTCACCGCCATAAAGTTTGTGGAGATGGTGGGTCTTGAAGAACTGCGCGAGATCCTCCTCCCGCGAAAGGACATGCTCGCGCGTGAGGATGAGATTTCCACCCGGCTTCAGCACCCTCGCCGCTTCTTGGCAGAAGGCATCGAGATCCCGGGCGTGGTGAAAGACCGCCCGACCGTAGACCACGTCAAATTGCTCCGGGGGAAACGGCAGGCTTTCACCCCATTCCTCCGCCACTTCGATGGTGACACCCGTGTCACGGGCCAGTTTGCGAATCGCACCCGCCCCGACCACATCGCTCGGGTCGGGCTCGAGCGCGGTCACCTCCCATCCCGCTTTCGCGAACGCCCAGGAAGCAATGCCACGCCCCGCCCCCAGCTCGAGGACGCGGCCGCGCGGCGGCAACCACTCCTGCAGCGCGACCCATTCCTCGCTCGCGGCGAAGCGCTCGGCGGCACCGAGCAGAGGATCGTCGTAATAGCAAGAGAGCACGAGCTCCGACTGCGCGGGATCGCGGCGCAATTGCTCGACGGCTTCCTCCCAGGTGATCATCGTCCTTTGGCCACAAAACATCCCACGGCACGACAATGGGCCGCACCATCCTCACCCTTGCCACGACCGGTCTGCGGATTGTGGCTCGTCGAATCCTGACATTCCTCCCAAGTCGCGGAGGCCCAGCCGCCATCGCGATAGCGGAAATAGGTCTCCTCCACCTCGCCGAAAGAGGATAGCGCGGCAATCAGCGCGTCGATCATGGGACGGTCGAACTGCTGGAAAAATCCGTGGTCTTCATGGAGACCGACGGGGACGCTGACGGCGATCTTTCCATCGGGTCTCGTCACGCGCACCAGTTCGGCGACGGCGTCGAGATGACCACCCTCGACGATCTCCGGTCCTGCTCCGGCGGGTGCCTGCGCCTCACCGGGTGCGGTCTCGTCGTCGTGGCCGTAGATCTCATTGTTCATCCCGATGTGTTCGAGCGTCGAGAGACAGAGCGTGAGGCCGAACCAGCCATCCCGGAACGGCAGGCGTCGCAAGTCACAGAGTTGGTAGGAAACCCCGGCGGCGTAGTGGCACTGTTTCTCCACCGCCAGTCCAGCGATGGTGAGCCGCGAGGGATCGAGTCCGGGACTCTTGATGATGGCTTCGAAATTCAAGACCGAACCCGCGTCGAGAACGGAGCCTTTGCTGTCGAGGAGGTGGGCGAAAGCCCAGGGATACTCCACGACCCGTTCGTCGATCCCGGACCCGTGACCCGAGGGTACCTTTCCTGCCGAAATGGCGCGCGAAAGGGATTCGTCGGCGAGCGTCTCCCCGATCACCTTCATCTTGTATTCCCGATATCCCGGAGACCACGGGATACGACCACCCTCGAGATACCGGGCGATGAGGCGCTCCGCTTTGGCGGGGCCGGATTTCGCTTCCCGGCGTTCGCGGGGGCGGCGCTCCTGCTTTTTCTTTTTCGGTCTGAAGAATCTGCCGATCATGCGGGTTTGGAAAGTTCGCGGATCACGACGGCGGGATTACCCGCGACGACGGTGTAGGGCGGCACGTCCTTGGTCACGATCGCTCCGGCCGCGACGATCGCCCCTTCCCCGATCGTCACTCCTTTCAGGATCGATGCCTTGAATCCGATCCAGACGCGGTCGCCGATGACGACGGGAGCGCTGAGCGTTTTCGTGGGGGTGTGGTAACCCTTGCCTTGAAGAATGGCACGCCCATCGAGGATCCGGTCCTCGACGTCGATGGGATGCCCGTCGGAATCATGGATATCGACGAGGTGCGAAATGAGCACGTCATCACCGATGCGCACCGAGGCCTGCGA
Source organism: Verrucomicrobiales bacterium (assembly GCA_016795385.1). Taxonomy (GTDB): domain Bacteria; phylum Verrucomicrobiota; class Verrucomicrobiia; order Verrucomicrobiales; family DEV007; genus Arctic95D-9. The sequence continues at coordinate 170,362 of JAEUHI010000043.1, forward strand.
CCAGATGCGGGTGCCATCGCCGATGTAGCAATTCGATCCGACGACAATTCCCCCCCCGTTCCAGTAGGTGAGCAACTCCCCCCTCAGGTGGGTGTGGGCTCCGAGCCGGATCGCCCCGTCCACCTTGCTGAGGTGGCGAAAGACGGCGCTTTCGTGGACGACCGCCGCGGCATCGAGGACGACGCCTTTGGGTACACGCACCCCGCTTTCGGGCTGCGCGGGTTTCCGCTTCTTCTCGTCCTCGATGAGGCGGAGCCCCCGCCGCACGAGTCTCTTGAGAATGCCGTCGATCCAACGCTTCATCGTCTTGAATTCTTCAGCGCGCAAGATGTTGACGCACCTTCTCGAAGAGAGGCTCGTCACAGGTCATTTCCTCCGGCAGGATACCGCCGTGCCGCCGGGGTGGTTCCCCCATTCCTCCATCACCCGACCTGGCGTTGCAATGGCTGCCCGAACCGTCGAATCCGATGTTGCGGATCAGGCTCTGCGCCGGATAGGCGACCAAGCCACCGGCACGGAAGACATGCCAATAAAAGAGGATCGCCCAGGAACTGACTTTGCCCCTCAGATTGCGGAGAAACATCTTTGAATAGGGGTATCTCCCTCCCAGATCAAAGGCCGCATGCAATTCCGGATGGTTCTCGAAATCATCCGCATATCCGCTCCGCTTCTCCAGAAAATTCCGCCAGACGGAACGGGTCGTGCCCCAACCCCAGGAACTGGTGAGAGGCAGGAAGTAGACCTCACCCCGGGGATTCTCGAGGTGGGCGTAGCCGGACAACTGCATGAACCCCGGCTCCCCGCCGTAGCGCGCCAAGGTCTCGGCGGCGTAACGGAAAAAATCATCGTCCGGAACGCAGTCATCCTCCAGCACCACGCCACTTTCCACGTGATCGAAAAACCAACTCACTCCGTCGATCATGCCCTCGCGACAGCCAAGATTGGTTTCGCGAAAGCGGGTGTGCAGTTCGCAATCCCAGTCGATCCTCGAGACGAGTTCCCGGCACCCACTTGCCCCCTCTTCATCCCCCGCCACCCCGGACCGTGGCCCGTCGACGGCCAGAAAAAGACGCCGGGGTCTCGTCTTGGCCAGCACGTCGATCACACGCGAGGCATGGTCTGGCCGGTTGAACATCGTCACCAGCACCGGCACATCGTTTCCCACGCACATTTGAGGTCGTTCCGTCACGATCGAAAGCGTATTTTCAGGGAGCCATCGTGGCTTTTACGCCGTCAACGATCAGGGAAGTGTAGACCGGACGACCACCGGCGTTGCGTGGATCAAACCGCAGGGAGCGGCGGATCATGCCATCGGCGGGATCCCAGTCGATCGCGTGGAATTCCCCCTCCTCGTCCCAATACTCAAGCACGGTCGGGACGAGTCCCGCTTCACGCATCGCCGCCGCGAGAATCGCGGCCGTGTAGAGGATCTTGTGGTCGTCAGCACCCGCCCCCTTGCCTCCCGGGCGGACATGCTCGATGTAATCGGGATCCGGGTGATTCCCGTCGGGGACCGCGATCCGGACAATACCGCCGGGCTTGAGATGATCGGCGATGTGTTTCAACGCGGTGATCCCATCGGCGGGGGTAAGGTGTTCCCAAACATGCTCGGCAAGGACACGGTCGAGCCGGGTCTCTCCGACCTGCTTTTTCCAATCCTCCTCGGAACGCAGATCCAGCGTGTCGATGTTCGTGCTGAGCCATCCCTCATACTCGGTATGACCGGCGCCCACGACGATCCGGGTGGGTTCGCCTCGCTGAACCGCCGACTGAAGCAAATGATAGATGGAATCCACTCCCGCCTGACTGGACTTCCTCCGTTTCGGTTGCCGCTTTTCCGCACCTGCCCAGCTGAAGGTCCGTCTAATGAGGGCGGTTAGCCTTTTTACGAGGCCAGCTTTCTTCCGGCGCGGGCCCGGTTTGTCCGGACCCTGTTCTGCCCGATCTGAGCTCTTTCGGAGCCTGCCTTTCCCGATTCCGTCTTTTTCCACAAGCCCACCGGCCTTCCACTCCTTGGCGCAGCCGCGAAGGGTCCAGTTGCTCCACGGAACTCCGGCAGGAAGAAGACTGAGATTGTAAGCCGCCTGGGGATCCTGGTCATAAGGAATGCCCGCCTCTTTTCCGCGAAGACCGTAATCGTGATTCTGATGAAATCCCATCACCGAAGGAGTCAGATCCACCGTGGGGATTCCGTGCTTCTTCGCATGGTAGACCATGTACAAATCCCATCCTCCCCGCCCGATCCAGAGATCGGGAAGCCGATTCTCCAAATACTGTCTACGGGGAAAGATGAAATAGTCACTGCCCGCGGGCGGATGAATCCGGGCCGTCATTGCGGCACGTCGTTCGAACGAGGCCACCTCATCGGCGGAGGCGAATGAGAAAGCCTCTTCGCTGTCGAAATCCATTCGTGAGCCGACGAGGAGATAGCGTTGTCCCGCAGCCGTCGCACACGCTTCCACTCCGTTGAAGAACACCGGCAGATAGATCATGTCCGCGTTCGTAAACATGAGCAAGTCCGCCTCGGATCGCTCCGCCGCGATTTCGAACATCGAGCGAATCGAGGGGAGTCCGTTTTCCGTGCACTCGACATCGAGAATCACCTCGGATCGGCTCTCGGCAATTGAGTCGGTCTCGCCCGAGACCGCACCGAACACAAAGATCCGGCGAACCTGCGGGCAGCCGCGCCAACTGCGCAGGGCATTCGCCTGATGAGTGGCGGTCAGCCCGGTGAAGGGCTTCGGAGTGGTGAAGAGATCGATCGTCAGCATCGCGGATTCTTGATCAGGCATCGGGGGAGACGACCCGGGTATTCAGGAAAACGCCATCCACCTCCCTGAGTTCCCCTGTTTCATGGTTGGCATGCCCGTCGATGAGGTGGGCAAGGACGAAGCCCCTTTCGCGCAGGAAATCGCGCACTTCGACGAAAGTGGCACCGCCCTCATACGAGGGAACCAGGGCGAGTTCGCATTGCAGAATCGAAACGCGGGGAAGGGTCTTGAGCGCACCTCGCAGGACGCTCATTTCAAACCCCTGCACATCGATCTTGAGCATCATCGGGCCTTCGAAAGTTAGGCCTTCTTCCTTCACGACATCATCCAGCCGACGAACGGTGACCGTCTCCGATCCCACCGGGCTCGCATCCGGACGCAGTTCCTTGAAATCGTCGGAAAACTGAAGGAGCGAACTCGAGTAGGAATTCCCCGCGATCTGGATGGTGGACTCGCCGTTCTCCTCACCGAGCGCGCATTGGTATGTCTTCCATCCCTCCGATGCCTCGGCCTTGGCTCGCAGCTTCGAATAGGCATCGCTGAGTGGCTCGAAGGAAAAGACCTTCCCGGTCCAGCCCGTCTTTTTCAACTCCTCGACGTATTGGCCGGCGTTGGAGCCGCAATCGATCAAGGTGGTGATGCGCCGATCGGAGATCAGCTTGAGCCGCTTCGGTTGAACGAAAGTCCAGCCTGCGGCCTCGAGACGAGCCCGCTCGCGCTCGCGCTCGACGAGCAGGGCGACGTCGGGGGCATCAAGGTTCACCTCGGCTTCAAGAATGCTGCGCGGTTTGCGGTTCTTTCCGCCCCTTTTTCCGCCCGCGCGACCTTCGCGACCCTTCCAATTTTCGCCGACACGCTTTTGACGTCTCTCTCCTGCGGTTGACTGTTTCTCCTCCACTCCGAGGACCCGGTTCTTGAGGCGCCGCAGGGAACGGCGTAGGGAAAACTTCTTCATGGCAGACTTGCGTTTTTTGAAGGTCTTGCCAGCAGCGTTTCCGACGCGGGCGGTTCGTTCCTTGACGTCTCCGGAGACCAAAGGGAGAAAGAGTCCCAGCTTCTCCGAAAGAGGGAGCGAGGAACCCAGGATGATTTTCGAAACCAGCTTGCGAATGATCGTGCGGCGGCGGTCCGCCGCCTCCCTCGACTCCTTCGCCATTTCCTGATGGTAGTAGGACTGGGAATGGCGGCGGTAGCGGAATCCGTCGACTTCGATCGAAGCGAGCGGTCCGAGTAGGGCGGCTTGGGCGAGGATGGGAATCTCGACGTTGGTGATGAAATCGATCCCGACGTGAAGGTTCACACGGCGGATCACCTCGGTGCGAAAGAGACCGTAGATGCAGAAGTAGGCATTTGAAATGGGAACGGAGAAAAAAGCTTTTCTCACTTCCTTCCACGAAGCGATGACCTTTTCAAGCCGGATCCCCTCGAGCCGGTCGGGCCAGGTCTCGTCGGAATCGTCGTAGAAATTGACGACATCCGTCATCACACCGTTGATCTCGGGGTGCTTGTCGAGGACCTCCGCTTGCGCCTTGATGCTACCCGGTGAACGGATGTCGTCATGGGCGGCCCAGCAAAAGTATTCGCCGGTCGCCTTGATCAGAACGTAGGCGAAGTTGTCGATGATGGAAAGGGTCTCGGCCTGGGCAAAGACCTTGATCTGCGGATACCCGGCCTCGAATCGTGAAAGGATGGCCTTGGTCTCCTCGTTTGACGCATTGTCGGAGACGACGATCTCGAGGTTGGGATAGTCCTGCGAGACCAGGGACAAGAGGGTTTCTTCCAGATACTTCTCCCCGTTGCGAACGGGCATCCCGATGGTGATTCGGGGATGGACAAAGTGTTCCGACATTTTCAGCGAGCTAGTCGAAACAAACGAAAGCACACGGTTCTGCTCTCCAACGAAAGCAGCATTCACTTCTTCACCCGCGAATTGCGGGCTTTCAACCACGAACGAACCGCACCGGAAAACGTGGAATTGCAGGATCGCAGATGCTTTATCTCATCGCGAAGCGCCCTGACCTTTTCCCTCGAATCCCCAACCGAACGCCCCGCGTCATCGCCACGCCGATCACGAAAAGCAACTTCACGGCAATACTTCTCCACGACTTCCCATTGCGCCTCAAGCGCGGACCTGAACTTCTCATCAATGGAGGTGGCAAGACGCAGCTCTGCAAGAAGCTGAAACGCAACAATACCACGATCCCTCTGGATCTGCGCACCTTCGAAGGAGCGGCAATAGTTACCACTGTAAGCAGTGTGATGGTAACTGAATTCTTCGCAGAAAACCATGGGATACTTTCTGGCAATACGGTTCATGCCAATCGTTTCAATATTCGACACGAAGTCATTGTCAATCACAGCAACGAGCTCATCTTTTGGAACGACTCCAAAGTTCACAAGACCAATCATTACAATCCCGCGACCATCCCGGACAAGCGCTTCCGACATTCCGTAGACACCTGAAACCCCGCGATACACTTCTGAAAGAGCATCCGGCAAAACCTCTCCGGTATCAATATAGTGAATGCAAAGATTCGGAAAGACGACGCCCGTCGTTCCATCATGCATCGACAAAAGACCCTCAAGAAATCCCGGCCCACCCCACCAGTCATCATCGGTGACGGCGATATGGTATCTGCCAATGGACTGCGCGATGCAGAATCTCCAGTTTGCATGCAGCCCAATGTTCGTTGGCTGCAAATGCAGTTTGATCCGCGAGTCCGATTCAGCAAGCTTCTTCAAGAATGGAATCTTCCCCTCTTCATCGGAAGCATTGTCACTGATGACGAGCTCCCAGTCTTGGAAAGTCTGCCCAATTACGTGCTCGACCGTTCTTTCTATCGTTTCACGTCGATTTCGCGTGGGAAGAATAATAGATATTTCGGGACAATGCATGTGAGGATCAATGCTTGAAGAGCAGGCCCTGGCCTGTCGGCAAGGTTAGAATCGTTGTTCCGACACGCTTCGCAAACGCATCAAGCGTACGTTTTTGAACTTCGCAGCCCTTCCATCCATAGTCATCAAGCACGACGGGAGCACCCGGGACCAACTTGTCCCAAAAGTATTCCATAGCGGAAAGCTCAGCTTCAGCCACGTTCATATCAATCGAAAGGTACGCAACCTTTTCAATTTCCGCCCCAGGCAGGGTATCAGGGACCTTGCCCCGCACAAGCGAGATATTCGAATAGGACGAAAAGTTAGCTTTGACCATTTCGTAGCAGTCGGGATAGAACTTTATGTTATCGCTCAAGCACTTCTCTCGCTCCTCGGGCGTCATCTGCTCCTCCGGCGTTCCACAGAATGTGTCAAAAAGAAAGAATCTCTTCCGAACTTCCGCAAACCGATGGTAGTCCGCGATCGCAAGCGCGTAGATCCCCGTATTTACTCCGCATTCCACAAAATCGCCCTCCCGCCGAAGCCCCAGTCCAGCAGCCCACAGTATGACATGCACGCGCCACTCAATGTGAAAGTGATCAACGCTTCGAGAAAACAGATGACCAGAGCGATTGCCTCTCTCGTATGCTGCGATGAACCGTGGCTCCTTCAGAAACTCAAGATTCCTGTCCCAGACGCTCAGGCCATCCGAGTTGTATTCCAGCCTTCCCAAGGGAACGTTAGGCAATGAACCAACCAGCCCCAATGAACCTTCGAGCTCGGCAATCTTCTTTTTCAGTTTCTCTTTCTCATTCTTCAAGGCTGCGACCCTGCCTCTGAGATCTTTCGTATCGCCTTTAGTGATACCTCCGCGCCCACCGATAATCTTTCCAATCAAACGTTTTGCAGAATGTGCCAATGATTTCATTTTCTCGCGTAGATGGCTTCGATGATCACAGCTTTAAGAGATCATTCTGACGGCTCTGGAGGCCGCTGATTCACCGCAGTTCAAATGTTCTTCAGAACTCTTTCGTCATCCCACCCAATGGAAGATGCAACGCCGGATCCCTTCCAAGGAGAAGCTTGGGACTCACTCCCGGAACAATCCTGAAGAAATCCTTGTCCAATATCTCCTTCTGCTTGATCGCAAGCATGTTGAATCCGTGAGGCGGTCCTTCGAGGTAAACCGTCCGACAGGGGATCAATTCTACTGGGTGATGTGCCATTGCTATGTTGGCGTTGAAGTCCCGAACGGCAAAGATCTCATAACCCAGCGATTCCAACCAAGCGACTATGTCGGTGTTTTCGAGGCCACGGCTCCAATCGACATAGTGAGAATGGATTTCGAAGACAATCGACGGAGCAAAGGCGGCGCTGAGTTCTAGAATCTCACCCGCCCCCTGCAGTGCCCGGAATTCTGCACCTTCCAGATCCACCATGATCAGCTGCGGGATCGATCCTTCGGATTCCCTCAGATACTCATCAATTCTGACAGTGCGAATCCCACCACTTTCCCCGGGTGCATCGATCGGTGAAGCAAAAGCATCGAAGCCGGCCATTTCCAGATTAGAGCAGTGGACGTTCCACAATCCTTCAGCGTTAACAATTACGTTGTCGAGGCCGTTCAAGGCAGCATTCCGCCCCAGCATCTCTCGCTGGCTGTCATTTGGCTCAAAAGCGTGAACTTTTCCACCGTGGGTTTTGATACTCTTCGCGATCGGAACAACATGGTCTCCGAAATAGGCACCTCCAACCACGACATTTGAAGCGTTTTTTGACAGCTCCAGTAGCAGCTTGGTTGTCTGCGGTTCCCAAACATGATCGGGCGACCGAGGGCTGCACATTGCAAACTCCTGGGCAATCTTAGACCGGTAAAGAAACTCGAATTTCGTTCCATCCGACAGTGTCTTGCTCAGGATATCGTCTTCCCCGTAGAGGAGATCAAACAATGGTCCCGTAACCTTTTCGCGGATTGTCGGCGTCTGTAGTCGGAACATTGTATCTAGTTCAACCAGTTGGTTGGCGAACGAGTCCCGGATCATCGGATTCGACTTCAGGAATTCTTTGATCTTTGTTACATCTTCTTCAGTCATGTTTTAGCCGATTGTTTTGTTTTTCATCTTTCCTTGCGTTGGGAGGCGGGAGGAACGGCTTCGGAGTCCGTCGCCGGCCCCGTTTATCTGCCGCTATTCGCGACCAATCGCGGACTCACTTCACGCGCTTGAGGTAGCTCTTGATCCCTTCCGTGATCATGAGCTTGTTGTCGATCTCCTCGTCGATCTCGAAGCGGTCGTCTTCGGAGAGGAACTGGCGCATCGCCGTCATCGGATTGTCGCCGACGTCCCAAGGGCGGTTGTGGGAGTAGTAACCCTGGGGAAAGAGTTCGATGAAGGTGTCGGGCAGAAGAAGATACGATCCGACCGTGACGAGGTCGGGATAAAGCTGGAGCTCGTCATACACGTGCTGATGGCTGTGGAGCGAGTCGAGCACGACCATGACGCACTTCTTGCCCTCACACTTGGCTTTCACCTGCTCGAAGATCCCGGGGTCGGTCGAACTTCCTTCGATCATGGTGATCCGCTTCATCATCGGATGATTCTCGATCTCGTTGCGGTTGTGCGGGCGGATGTCGATGTCGACTCCGACGACCTCGCCGTCGATGCCCATCATCTCCATCATCGAGGCGGAGAAGATGATGCTGCCACCGTGGGCGATGCCAGTCTCGATGACGAGATCGGGCTTCAGCGTCCACATCAACTCCTGCTGCACCACCATGTCGTTGGGGTACTTGATGATGGGACGTCCCATCCAGGTGTAGTTGTAGGTGTATTTGTATTTGTCCGCATGCAGCATCCAATCGATGGATTTGCGGCGGAGTTCCTCGTCGGCGCCCATGCTCGCGATGTCGGCGGCACGCTCGGCGTAGAATTGGCTGATGGGGTCGGTCTGGCTCATGGTTGGGTGGAGGGCTCGGGCCCGGATGTTTGAAAAAAGGAAATGAATCGGGTGATCTCGTCGATCATCTCGGACTCGACGGATCCGTGGATCGGAGGCGGGGTGACGGTGGATTCTACTTCAAAGTCGTTGCCATGGGAGGGTTCTTCTCCGAGCACCCTCACTTCCGGCCGTGGAAGCCCCGTAGCCTCGAAGGCGGAAGCGGTCCAATGCGCCGTCTCGACGATACTGTGGGTTTGGCCCGTGGCGATGTTGCGGACGGCGTAGCCCTCCCCAGCGGACTCGATCACGTTCGCGCAAGCCCCGGAGACCTGTCTCAGGGAGACGAAATCACGGCGCTGACGGCCCGAGGACCGGATCGTGATCGTCCCCTCCGCGAGCGCTTCACGGACAAAACAGGTTGGAACCAGCGACCACCGGTCAACGGTTCGCGAAACGGGGCAACCGTAAACATTGGCGGGCCGCATCACCGTGGTTCGCAGGCCCGACCGGCGGCTCTCGAGCCGGCAGGCCAGTTCCCCGAAGACATGGTTCAATCCGTAATCATTCACGGGATCGGGGGACGACGATTCGCCGATCGCTCCCGAAAGTTCGGCCCCGTAGACTTGCAAGGTGGAGAAGAAGACGACGTGAGCCGTGCCGGAACGTTTGGCGAGATCGAGCACGTTCCTCGTGCCAAAGGCCGAAAGCCCGACTCCGGCCGCGAAGTCGCGGGAGAGAATGTCGTTCGCGGTAGCCGTGTGAAGGATGCAGTCCCAGTCGCCGTGGAGAGTCCCGGGAATATCCAGGACATCCAGGGTTTCGAAGCGGCAGCCTGGAAGCGCGGCCTCAAGCGCAGGTGTGATCCGGCGGGCGGTCGCGACGACCTCATGCCCTCGCTTACTCAAGCATCCGGCGGCATGACTGCCGATATAGCCCGACGCACCGGTGACTAACACTTTTGCCATTCCGATCTCAGGGTTCCGCGGGGACCTCGACCGGGACGAGCCCGGCGATTCCAGGCCAAAGGGCGTCCTTGTCCGAGGTGATGGCCTGTTCCACCGGCCACTCGATCCCGAGTGCCGGGTCATTCCAGAGCAGCCCGCCCTCCGCCGCGGGCGCGTAGGCGTTGTCCACCTTGTAGGCGACCAACACCGGAGCTTCGAGGACGCAGAAACCGTGGGCGAACCCCCGGGGCACATAAAGCGCATTCTGCTTTTCCGCAGACAACTCCACCGCGACATGTCGGCCGTAGGTGGCCGAACCGGCTCGGACATCGACGATGACATCGAGAATGCGGCCGACGAGGGCGCGGACCAGCTTCGTCTCGGAATGTTCACCACGCTGAAAATGGAGCCCGCGCACCGTGCCGACCTCGGTTGAGAGCGATTGATTTTCCTGCACCCAGTGGCGCGCGAGACCATGCTCGGCGAAAAGCGCCTCATCGTAGGCACGCATGAAGTAACCTCTCGCATCGCCACGCGGGGCGAGCGTGATCTCCCAAACGCCGGGAATCGACAATGGTTCGAATTTCATGAGACCCAGGAAACGCCCGCCTTTCGGGCATCACGCGTGTAGGCGGCGATTTGGCCGCGGGTGAATTCCAGCATCGCGGAGGCGTCCTTTTCTGCGTCGTGCCGCTCGCGATACCACGAGGCGGTTTCGCGCACGGTCCGGGCAAAATCCCAGACCGGAATCCAACCCAGTTCCTCGCGCGCCTTGGCCGGATCGAGACTGAGCCGGGCCGCCTCGCCGTAAGGGTGCTCGGGCGTCTTTTCGTAGCCGAAGGCATCGGGCCATTCCTCCAGCCAGGTCTCGACGAGATCGCGGACACTGCGCACCGCTTCGTGATTCGGGCCGAAATTGAAGTTGAGAAGCGTCTTCCGATCCGGATTCCCGAGGAGTCGCGCACCAAGGGCGAGGTAGCCGCTGACGGATTCGAGAACGTGCTGCCAGGGGCGCGTTGCCGAGGGATTGCGCAAGAGCAGGGAGCCTCCCCCGAGGTGCGCCCGCACCGCATCGGGCACGATGCGGTCCTCTGCGTAATCCCCCCCGCCGATGACGTTGCCGGCCCGTCCCGTCGCGAGGGGACCGAGCGACTCGTCCTTCGAAAAAAACGAGGCGTGCCAGGAGGCGGTGACGAGTTCGGCGGCGGCCTTGCTCATGGAGTAGACATCATTGCCACCGAGCGGATCCGATTCGATGAAAGCGCGGCCCGAGTCGTCGTTCCGGTAGCACTTGTCGCTCGTCACCACAACCACCGCAGCGGAAAGACGGGCCTCGCGCAGCGATTCGAGGAGATGCGCGGTGCCCATCGCATTTGTCGCGAAAGTCTCGAGCGGATCTCGGTAACTCGCCCCCACGATGGGCTGGGCGGCAAGGTGAAAGACGATGTCGGCCCGGCTTTGCCGGATCGCCTCGGCGAAGGCCTCGCGGTCGCAGATGTCACCTTCCCAAGATGATTCGAACAGCCCGGCGGGCAGAATTTGATAGAGATTCAATTCCCACTGCGGCGGCAGCGAATACCCCGAGACGGTCGCCCCGAGCTCGCGCAACCACAATGCGAGCCATCCGCCCTTGAAGCCGGTGTGCCCGGTCAGGAGGACGCGCTTGCCCGCGTAGATGCCGCCAAACGATTTCACCAGGTTTTCCATGGAGCGTTGCCTGAGGCCCAGTATTCGTTGAGCATTTCCACCTCGCGGATGTTGTCCATGCACTGCCAGAATCCGTCGTGCTGATAGGCGGCAAGACGACCGGTCTCTGAAAGATTCCGCAGTGGACGCTGCTCGAAGACACACGCGTCTCCGTCGATCAACTCACCCACCGCATGTTTGTTGAGAACAAAGAACCCCCCGTTGATCGAGGCGTGCCCCTCCTGGGGCTTCTCCATGAAATTGCGGACGCGGTCTTCGCGGATATCGAGCTCGCCGAATCGACCGCTCGGACGCACCGCGGTGAGGGTCGCCGTCGCGCCGCTGCCTCGATGAAAATCGATGAGGCCGTTGATGTCCACATTAGAGACCCCATCCCCGTAGGTCATGAGAAACTCATCGTCCTCGATGTAGCGGAGGACCCGGCCGATGCGACCACCCGTCATCGTCTTCTCGCCGGTGTCGATCATCGTGACGGTCCAGTCTTCCTCGTCGTGGGTGTTGTGATAGACCGGCTCAGCATTGGCGCCAAGACGAAGGGTGACGTCGCTTGTGTTCCAGTGGTAGTTCCGGAAGTAATCCTTGATGAACTCCCCCTTGTAACCGAGGCAGAGGATGAAATCGCGGTGACCATGCGCCGCGTAGTGCTTCATGATGTGCCAGAGGATCGGACGACCTCCCACGGGCACCATGGGTTTGGGACGGTAGTCGGTCTCCTCGCGCAAACGAGTTCCGAGACCACCGCAAAGGATGACGACTTTCATAAATCTGCTTATTCAAGGTTCCAAAGTCTGACCTAGATTCGCCTGTTCTCGTTCGAGACGACAGAAATCTATGTCCCAGTTTACATCCAAGATGACAACATCGCTCGCCAAGCGTGTCTGTGTGCTTCGACTGGCGCTTTCATCGGGTAGAACACAAATGGAGAGCTTCGGCGACGTCGAACCCGCCAAATCAAGGAGTCGGTTTCCTTGTGCTGCACCAACCCTCGCCGAATAGGTTCCAGATGGCAGCCATACCGGCCCGGAAACCATGCGGAATTTACTTCGGCCCTTGGGCAAAGTCCAAGTGATTCCACAGTCCTCAGATGTCTTTGAAATCAGAACAAAAGAGCTTTCGAGCGGGTAAATCGAAAAAGACCAGTAAAATCCTTCTATCTCGACATCCGATTCAACGGTCATCTCGATTACAAGTGGTTCCCTGGAAACGATCTCAGTGCACCGCAATCCTCTGAACGAGCATTCAACGATCTTTGTACCCGCAGCACCTTTCAACGGACCCTCTTCATCCACAGACCCGTCGACGTTCTTTTTCGGCTCGCCACTAACCTCCTGGTGAGGTGCTATGATCGATGCCTTTGCCAGTTCCATGAGGGTTTCTTTCTCACCGAGGACGCCACCCCAGCTAACCATCGCATGCTTCCCCTGCGTCACCACCATACGCAGACCAAAAACAAAGACCACCAGCCAGACCATCTTTTTCTCATCAAAGGCACCTTCCGCGGAGACGAGAAGGTAAACTACTGCCATTAGAATGGCCGACCCGAATCCCATTACCGAAGTAATCTTTTTCTGAAGTCGTGTTTTCGCTTCGAGTTCAGCGAAGGCAATCCTGTCGAAATCATTGTTGGCATATCCGTCAATCTGGGCGCACGTATCTTCTCCACCATTGGCTATACTCTCGAATTGCTCAGTCAGTTTCTTTCGCGCTTCTTGAGCATCGATGCCCTCTTTCGGAGCGGTAGTACGGACCTTGAACTTCAGCAGCAATAGGGCGACAAATCCCGCCAACATGATGATTGCGCCTACCAGCCAGTTGAACCAAGCGAGGGCGAGCAGCAAGACCATCACGATAGACACCGCAGCGACGAAATCGATGAGGTCAAGAAAACCCGATGTTGCAGATGAAACGAAGTCGCGCTCTTTCGCGACAAGAGAGGCAATTTCGGCATCCCTTCTGCTGAGTGGAGTTCTTGATGTATTTGCCATAATCCGACCGTGAATTCGCCTGACCAGCCGGGTGACGAGTATCTTGAGATTTCTCGTCACCCTGTTGGAAGCCATCACGACCAGACCCGAAATGGCACTCGCCGCCAGAATAAGTGCGCCCAGCCAGAGCCTCGTTTCAAGATCGGGATGTTGCCGGACCCCGCTACTAATCGCTTTCATGGTGACGCCGATCGACGCAAGGCGCGCGATCTGATCGAGCGCCGGGACGAAGATCCCCATCACGATGAGAGCCTTCTCCTTGAAGGCGAGTCCCCGCCAGACTTTCCGGGCACCGTCTCCCCACACGCGGGAAGGGATGATCGTCGGCGGCTTGGGTTCCCGGCCCCGGTCGGGCGACGAACGTTTCGTCCCCCGTCTTTCGCTGTTTTTGGCCATTCACCCGATACGGATCGCGGTGACATCACCGATATCCGTTGATTGGTTCCCGTCCCTGCCTCGACTCACTTGCCGGCCTTCGCCAACTCCCAGTCAGCCTTGGCCATGATCTGCACGAGTTCCTTGAAGGTGACCTGGGGTTTCCACCCGAGGACACGCTCCGCCTTGGCGGGATTGCCGAGAAGTTGCTCGACCTCGGCGGGTCGGAAGTAATCGGGCGAGACTTCGATGAGGACCTGACCGGTTTTCACGCAAACTCCCTTTTCATCGACACCTTCTCCCTCGAAACGCACCGGCAATCCGACGGCATCGAAGGCGTGCTCGCAGAACTCGCGCACGGTGTGCATCTCTCCGGTCGCACAGACATAATCGTCGGGGGTATCCTGCTGGAGGATGCGCCACATCATCTCGGTGTATTCCGGAGCGTATCCCCAGTCGCGGAGAGCGCCGAGATTGCCGAGCGTGAGTTTCTTCTGCTGGCCTTCGGCGATGCGACCGGCCGCACGCGTGATCTTGCGCGTCACGAAGGTCTCGCCACGGCGGGGCGACTCGTGGTTGAAAAGAATGCCGTTGGAAGCGTGAAGTCCGTAAGATTCGCGGTAGTTCACGACGATCCAGAAGCCATACAGCTTCGCGACTCCGTAGGGCGAACGGGGGTAGAAGGGAGTCGTCTCCGACTGGGGCACCTCCTGGACGAGGCCGTAGAGTTCCGATGTCGAAGCCTGGTAGAACCGGGCTTGTTTCTCCAACCCGACCTCCTTGATCGCATCGAGGAAACGCAGCGTGCCGATGGCATCGACCTCGGCGGTGTATTCGGGCACGTCGAAGGAAACCTTCACGTGGCTCTGCGCTCCGAGATTGTAAACCTCATGGGGTCCGATGCGCTCGAGGAGACGGTTGAGGTTCGACGAATCGGTGAGATCGCCGTGGTGGAGGTGGAAACGTTTCTCCTCCCGGAGCTTCTCGTCGTTGTAGAGATGGTCGATGCGATCCGTGTTGAAGGAGCTGCTCCGGCGGATCATGCCGTGGACCTCATAACCCTTCTCGAGGAGCTGTTCGGCGAGGTAGGAGCCGTCTTGTCCGGTGATGCCGGTGATCAGTGCTTTTTTCATGATTTTGGAAGTGCTTGGTCCGTAGTGCTTGGTGCTTGGTCAGGATTCCTTCGAATCCGGTGAGTTTAGGATCTGAGGTGGCGTATGATTCCACCGATAATCCGATGGATTTCGTCCAAATGGCTTCGCCATTCCAAAGCAAGATCGGGATCCAGATGCTGGCGGTCTTCAGCCCGATAAAGCTGACTCTTTGCTTCCGAGCAAGACCTCTGGGAATAGCTGAGAAACTTGGCGAATTCCTTGTCGGACCCTCCATCGAAGCCCTCCGCAATGTTGTCCATGATAGAACCCAGACTTCGGTTCAATTGATCAAACAACGCGTAATCTCGCCCAAATCCATTCGCACCGAATTCATCCCAAAACAGGCGATTCTGTTTCCTGGCTAACTGCCACGCTTCGATTTCTGTAAAACTTTTCCAGGCCATTCCGTGACTGTTATTTGTTTTCAAGCACCAAGCACCAAGCACCAAGCACCAAGCACCAAGCACCAAGCACCAAGCACCAAGCACCAAGCACCAAGCACAAAGCACAAAGCACAAAGCACCAAGCACCAAGCACCAAGCACCAAGCACTAAGCACTAAGCAGGAAATCCTCGTAGGCGACCCGCAATCCGTCCTCGAGGGTCGTTGTCGCCTTCCATCCGAGGGAGGCGATGAGGGAGGAATCCATCAGTTTCCGAGGGGTGCCATCGGGCTTGCTGGTATCGTTGATGATCTCTCCTTCATAACCCACTGTGCGGGCGACGAGGTCGGCGAGTTCGCGGATGGTGACGTCGTATCCGGCACCGACGTTCACAAGGGAAGGAGGATCGGCGAGGGTGAGGAGATGCAGACAAGCTTCGGCCAGATCATCGGCGAAGAGAAACTCCCGCCGCGGCGTGCCTGTCCCCCACATCGTCACCGAGGGAGCCTTGGCGAGCTTGGCTTCGTGGAAGCGCCGGATCAGGGCCGGAATGACGTGGGAGTTCTCCGGATGATAGTTGTCCCCTAGCCCGTAGAGGTTGCACGGCATCGCGGAATGGAACAAGCGACCGTGTTGACGTCGGTAGAATTCGCAGAGCTTCAACCCGGCGATCTTGGCGATGGCGTAGGCTTCGTTGGTCGGCTCGAGCGCGCTCGTGAGGAGCGACTCTTCCTGGATCGGTTGCGGGGCGAACTTGGGATAAATGCAGGAGCTGCCCAGAAAGAGGACCCGTTCCACCCCCGTCTCATAGGCCGCCTGTATGAGATTCGAGGCGATCATGAGGTTGTCGTAGAGGAAGTCGGCGGGATAGGTGTTGTTCGCGTGGATGCCTCCGACCTTCGCCGCGGCGATGAGGATCACATCGGGCTTGTGTGAGGAGACGAAGGCCGCCGTCGCTCTTTGATCGCGCAGGTCGAGCTCCGCGCTGGTTGCGGTGATCTGGTTTTCGCAGCCGTTCTTGGCGAGGGCACGACAGAGGGCGCTGCCGACCATGCCACGATGGCCGGCGACGTAGTATTTTTTATCGGTGGCGGGACCGTTCATGGGAAAATGCGTCTATCAGCGCTTCAGCCAGCGCACGACCATCGGGATCAGATTCCGGCCGCGCTTCTGCCATTTCTGCAAGGCCTGGATCCGGGTGAGGACGGCGGCGGCTCCGTCGCCCTTCTTTTCGCGCTTCGCGGTGCGGGCGAGTTCCATCATCTCTTCGAGGCGGCGGTCGCCATGCTCGAGACGGGGCTGGAGCCGGTTTTCAAAGAAGTGGGTGACAATGCGCGACACATTGAGATCCGCCTCGAAATGCTCGCGGCGGTCGGCCGGGATGGTCTGCGAAGTGACTGCTCCGAGGCTCTTCAGCAGCGCAAGTCCTTGGCTCGCACTGCCTTTGCTAATCCCCAACTGCGATACGATGTCATCCATCGGCAAGGGCTCGGCCGAGACAAAGAGGAGGCCGTAGATCTGTCCGATCGACTTGGGCAGGCCGAAAACCTGGACAAACGAGACAAAGAAATCGACCGACATGGAACGGAGATCTCCCGCCGTTTCCGCGGATTCCGATTCCGTCGAGAGCGATGGTTCCAGACTTGCCATGCTACCGCCCTTGGTTGCGATCCCCTCTCCAGGCCGCACCACTCGCAGGGTTGTTTTGATTCCTTTCCAAAGCCATGGGGGCCTCGTCCCGGAACGGGACGATTTCCTACCACAGTTTGAACTTCGTTCAAATCAAAATGAACAAACCGACCTCGTCGCTGGAGGGGGGGAAATGCTTCGGATGTCCTAAATATCAGGCATTCCCACCGTGTCGCCGCGGGCATGATGCCTCTTGTCGGCACGAAGAAGTCCCGTATCGTGCCTCTCGCCGCCACGGGGCGGACCGGCACCAGCATGCGCATTCTCCTCACCGGCGGCTACGGATTCATCGGGTCGAATCTCGTGCATCATTTGCTCGGATCGACGACCGCTCCGGGTATCGAGGTGGAGTTGCTCGTCAATCTCGACAAGATGACCTACGCGGCCAATCCGGAGAATCTCACGGACGTCGCCGATGATCCGAAGTTTCTCTCCGTGGTGGGTGACATCGCGGATGGGCCGCTCCTCGCCCGTCTTTTCGAGGAGCACGAGTTTGATGCGGTGATCCATCTGGCGGCGGAATCACATGTCGACCGGTCGATCGATGATCCCGGAACGTTCGTCATGACGAACGTGGTGGGGACCTCCCGGCTGCTGGAGGCGGCTCTCCGGCACTATCGGCACCTGGGCGACGACGGGAAGTTCCGATTTCTCCATGTCTCGACGGACGAGGTCTACGGCTCTCTCGGACCTGATGACGACGCCTTCTCCGAATCGTCCCCGTACGCGCCCAACAGTCCCTATTCCGCCTCCAAGGCGGCCAGCGATCATTTCGTCCGCGCGTATTTTCACACCTACGGGCTGCCGGTGCTCACGACGAATTGCTCAAACAACTATGGCCCGCGGCAGTTTCCCGAGAAGCTGATCCCTCTGATGATTTCAAAGATCCGGCGGGGTGAAACACTACCGGTTTACGGAGACGGGATGCAGGTGCGCGACTGGCTCTACGTGGAGGACCAGTGTCGCGCTCTCACCCGCGTTCTGACCTCGGGAACCCCCGGGGATGTCTACAACATCGGCGGACGTCATGAACGGACGAACCTTTCGGTGGTGCGGACGCTCATCTCCCTCGTCAACGAACGACTGTCCGAGACCGACCAACGCTCCCCGGAGGATTTGATCCGTCATGTCACCGACCGCCCCGGACACGATCGCCGCTACGCTCTCGACACCACCAAGATCGAGCGGGAGTTGCATTGGCAGCCGCTCGAGCAACCTGAATCGGGATTCCGGAAAACCGTGGATTGGTATTTCGAAAACGAAGCCTGGGTCGATCGCATCCTTTCAGGCAGCTATCGTGGCGAACGACTCGGGAGCGGCAACGCTTGATCGACGCGGCCCCGGATCACTCGAGCACTTGCACGGCGTTGGGATCGGAAAAGTCAGGGAACGCCGGGGCGGCACCTGCGTCAGGGGTCGGCCGCTGATAATCGGTCGTCACCTGCTGTCCCTTCACGGGGATTCCGTCGAGAAAATCCGCGGTCAGGAAGGCCCCTTTCCGTGCCGGGCTCACCTTCACCCTCGCGGACGCCTGCCCTTGATCTCCGTGGAGTGTCAGAACGGTTCCCGGCTCCAGTTGAAGCCCCCGGGTCGAGCGGATCAGGACAAACCGCGCCGACTCATCGACAAGGTGTACGACTCCGACCGGAAGCGTTGTCGGAGCACTAGCCAACGATTCGGCGAGGGGGGACGTCGATGTCGCGGCGGCCGCTTCACCGCTCTTTTTGTCGCCCGTCGAACGACACGCCCCCAGGGCCGTCGCGATGGACAAAAGGAAAAGAAAACGAGGAATCCAGGAGTGGACTTGCACGGAGGT
The DNA here is from genome assembly GCA_016795385.1 of Verrucomicrobiales bacterium. Lineage (GTDB taxonomy): Bacteria > Verrucomicrobiota > Verrucomicrobiia > Verrucomicrobiales > DEV007 > Arctic95D-9. Next base: position 188,996 of record JAEUHI010000043.1, read on the forward strand.
AGATTGAGCGATACGGCAGGGAATTGCAAGATCGCCGAACGCCCCCTCGAGCCACCGCTGTGATGAATGTCTTTGTTTACGGAACCCTCCTTGTCCCGAAGATCTGGGAAACCGTGACCCGGACGACGGGCCTCGCCTCGGAGCGTGCCGTGCTCGCAGGCCATGAAATCCGATGTGTGCGGGACGCCGTCTATCCGGGGATCTTCGCTTCCGGCTCGGCAACCACCTCCGTGCCGGGCCGCGTCTATTTCGATGTTCCTGATGCGGCGGTCCGCCGCCTCGATGCCTACGAAGACGATTTCTACCTTCGCGCGGAAGTCTTTCCGGAGGTGGACGGCATGGGAAAGGTTGCGGCGGACGCCTATCTCGTGCCGACGGAGAAAGCGGGCGAGATCCTTTCGCGGCAAGGCTGGTCGCTCGAGTGGTTCGAGGAGCACGGCCTCGAGGGATTCTGGGATCGCGTTTTCTCCTCGTGACCGACCCACCGCGTCACTCCGCGATCTTGAGCTCGCGCCAGTCGCCTTCGAGGACATAAACGGGATCGAGCCCCAACAACTCCCGGAGACGCCCCGCGATTTCCGAGCTGCGCGCACATTCCTCGCCGTCGCAATACACGACGACGGGACGTTCAAAGGCCTCCTGTAGCGCGACCTGATGCTCGAACATGAGTTCACCCCACTCCTCAGCGTTGAGCAGGAGCGATCCGGGGATGGCCCCCGCCTCATGGGCCTGGCGCGACCGCGCGTCGATCCAAAGAACGGGACCCCGGGCCATGAGTTCGCGAGCGCCCGAGAGGTCGATGCGCCAGCGGGCCACCGCGGGATCTTCAGTCTCGAACCAAGGTGGCTTGTAAGGATGCACCACGGCCGAAACCCCTCCGGCGAGAAGGGCTGCAGAAAGAATCAAGGCCACCTGTCTCCAAACTTTCATCGCCTGCGGTGGCCTACGCTCACTGGATCGAGTAGTAGGCGAGCGGACGGGCGTAGTTCTCGATCTCGCAATCCGTCTCGAGCCGGACGATGCCGAGGAGCGAATTCTCGGTCGAAGCCGGGGTGAGACGCAGGTGATAAAGGCGGCCCTTTTCGACCTCGACGAGTTCGCAGGAAACCTCCGGTCGCTTGCTCTCGGCGGAGAGCACGTGCACGGGTTTGTCCCGGACGACACGGAAGACCACTGTCTTGGTCTCGGCCGCCCCCCCGCGGGTCCAGCTCGTCATTGATTCGATGATTTCGTAAACAGGCTCGATCTCAATCTGGGTGGTGAGAAAGATGGCTCGATCCTTTCCCTCGGGAACGACTGAGATTTTCCGCTCGGACGATCCCCGGAGTTTTTCAATGTCAAAGACACCGGTGATCGTCGCCGTTTCCCGGGCGGGAATCGGATTGAGATTGATACTGACTTCGAGGCACTCGCATCCGCTCTCGAGGGAGGCGATCCCGATTGGTTTGTCCGCGGTGTTTTCGACCGCAAAGGTCACCTCGATGGTCTTCTCACCCGGGTCCGCCGTCACCTTCTGGGAATACGGTCTGAAAACGAGATCACCCTCCTTGTGACGCGAATCGCTCTGCGCCCTGGCCAGTGATTCATCGGCGAGGACGGACCGGCGCGGCTCACGCAACCCCGACATCGAGACGGCGGGCGCGGGCGCCGCCTCGCCGGAGGGGGCCGGCTGCTTGGGCGGGAACCACTGGTAGATCATGAAGTAAATCACCACCCCCGTGATCGACACGAAGAGCCATGAAGGAAACGTGTATCGCGCGATGCGTTTGTGTTTCGCGAAGTTGCCGCGCGCCGCCGCGATCACGAGCATGATGATGAAAGGCAGATTCACCACCGCGAGGATGATGTGAGGGATCAGGATGGCGAAGTAGACCCGCCGTGCCACGGGATACTCCTTGGGAAACTCGGTGTGACCCGCGCCATAATGATAAGTCAGGTAGCAGGCGAGGAAGACCGCGGAGCTGACCAGCGCTCCGATCATCATGTTCTGGTGCGCCTTCTTGCGCCCCGACTTGATGAAGAGAAATCCGGCGATCAGAAAGAGCGTGCTCAATCCATTGAGCGCGGCGTTGATCGGCGGGAAAACCGAATAATCGATGGCGGCGAAGAGAGGATTCATGGCTCGGCAGGGGGATTCACGGGCTGCATGTCGGAAAGCTTGAGCTCGGGATCCAGCACCATCGTGAGGTCGCGGCGGAGGCGCTCCACTTCGAGCTGGCCGCGCTGCACGTTCAGCACGTCGTAGTAGCCGCGGATGTTCGCGTCTCCATCCACGATGGCGAGGCGCTGATCATGGGCGAAAGGTCCCTGGCTGGCGATCAAGGCGGGATCGGTGATCTTTTCGGTGCCGTAGAATTTGAATTCCGAGATCATGTAATCCGCGATCTCCTGCGGCTTCCCGGTGAGGAACCACCAGTCCGGCGAATCGATCCCGCGTTCTTTCACCCAGGCGTCCATCTTGGCCGGAGTGTCTCCCTCGGGATTCACACTGATGGAGACGAGACGGAACCGGGGATCCTCGCCGAACTCCGCCTCGAGGGCCTTCATGACCGCGGCCAGACCAAGGCATCCGGCGGGACAATCGGTATATTGATACCCGGCGACGTAGACCTTGCCCCGCAGCTGTCCGAGCGTCACATCCTTGCCGTCGCGATTCACCGCGCTGAGATCGGTCTCCAAGCGGGCGATCATGGGCGGACGCCAGTTTTCCATCTCGTAGCCGCGGCGGGCCAGGTAGGCGCGGGTCACGAAAATCGATCCCAGGGCGATGACAAGACAAACACCGATGATCGATCCCCACCAGGCGATCAGCTTCGCGCGCATTTCCTCGGTCGTGTCTTCCATCTGAATCTCCGGTCAATTTACGCTCCTGGTGCGACGACGGTCTTCCAGGCGAAGTAGCTGGCGGTCATCATCAAGGGCAGATAGAGCAGGGTGTAAAAAAAGAGTCGTCGAGCGTCGCTCCGTTGGCCGCTTTTCCGGAAACGGTTCGACAGACCCACCATCACGCCTCCGAGCAATCCGCCGACAAGGCCTCCCCACATGGCCATCTCCGCGGAGACGAAAGGAAACACGATCGCGAGCATCGCGAGGCAGAGGGAATATGCCAGCGCGATCCGTGCAGTTCGGAAACCGCTTTCATCGTCGTTCGACCACATCTTGAATCCGCCCCGGATATATTCCTCGCGATACATCCAGTTGATGGCGGCGAAGTGGGGCAGTTGCCAGAAGAAGAGAAGGGCGAACAGAAAGAAGCTGCCCGGATCCAACAGGGAACGCCCGCCGGCCGCCCACCCGATCAGGGGTGGCAGCGCGCCGGATACGGCGCCGACGAGGGTGTTGAGCGAGGACACGCGCTTCATCGGCGTGTAGACGAAGAGGTAGGTCAGAAGCGTCGCGCCGGCCATGAGAGAGGCCGGGGCATTCACTTTCACCCCGAGATGGACGAGACCGAACCCGGCGAGGAGCCAGCCGAAAACAAAGGCCGCCGGCTTGGGGAGACGCTTCGCGGGGAGCGGGCGATCCGAAGTGCGATGCATCCGCGCATCGGCCTCGACTTCCATCAATTGATTGAAGACCGCCGCGCCCGAGGCGGCCAGGACCGTGCCGAAGAACATGTGCAACAAGGTCGCCCAAGAGAATGTCCCCGTTCCTTTGGTCGCCACGAGATAACCGAAACAAGCGGTCATCACCACGAGCACGCTCAGCCGTGCCTTCGTCAGGACCATGAGATCCCCGCGGATCTGCTTGAGCAATCCGCTGGTCTCGCCCGCCGGGGCGCTGGGGGATGGTTTCGCCATGATCAGTTCGGGCATCTCAGCGCCACGAGTGGCGGGAACTTATACGCTCCCTTCCGGTTTGGCGAGGGCCTCATCCACCGATTTCCCGCGAATCGCCCGCACCGCGAAGACAAAGGCCAAGGCGAGAATGAGCAGACCATTGAGAACATGGACATTCGTCACCCAGAAGCTCTTTTCCGTTCCGATCACCGTCAGTCCGAGGGCGATCTGCACGCCGATGAGCGCGAAGATCGCCACCGCATGGCGACGGGGAGTGGAGAGGCGGGGAAACAGGGAATTCCGCCGCCCGCCACCCAGGGCCAGAGTCATCCCGACGACAAAGAAAAAGAGGGCGAAAGCCGTGAACTTGTGAAGGAAGAGCATGGCGATCATCGGATCGTCAAACGAGGGGATCCATTGCCCCTGCGTAAGGATGAGATCGTGATCGGGCAACGCGTGGCGGTGGAAATGACGCATCGAGGCGCCGAAGATCAATTGCATCAGCACGATGACCACCAGCGCACCGCCGGCGAGCCGGGAACGCTGGATGAGCCCCCGGCTCCCGAGAAATCCCCCCTCGGGCCATGCCTTCCCTGACACCATCACGATGAGGATGAGAACGCAGAAGAAACACTGGGCGAAACAGCCGTGGGCGACGGCAAACGCGTTCGAGATCTCGGTGACGCGCAACCCTCCGAGGATGGCCTGGGTCGTGACCATGAGGAGGGCGAGGGCGGACAACTTTTGCACGAGATCCCATCCCCTAGCCCGCCAGCTCCAGACCAACCAAGCCACCGGGAGGATCGAAATCGCGAGGGCGATCGTGAGGAGACGCCTTTTCAGGTCGGCATCAAAGCGTTCGCTGCCGGCGGCGATGTAGAAGCCCAGCGCCACGGCGAGAAGCACGACGAGGCCCACCAACTCCACGGCGCGCCGCCAAGATCGGACGTAGGCCCAGGCAAAGAGCGCCAGCACGAGCATTCCCACCAATTTCGCGAGGAGCCGGTGACTGTGCTCGAGGAAGGGGATCATGTGTTCGAGCCAGCCGGGAGGATTAACCGTACCGAGACTGAGCGGCCAGTCCGCGAAGACCATCCCCGCTTGTTTCGTCGTGGTCGCCGCCCCCCACCAGACGAGCAGGATCGCCACGAAGACGATGACTCGGGCGAACCATTGAAAGGCCTGGCTGCGGGCTGGAATCGTTGACGGGATCATGGATTGAAAGTGAATACGCCACGAGATCCCGACGAGGTGCCTCCGGCCGATGGAACAAAAAGGGCGGAACTCTCCCGAGTTTCCGCCCCCACACACGGTCGTTTCACCGCGATTACTTCTTGGGAAGGAGCGGCGTGTTGCCCGCGTACCATTCGTCGAACTCCTCGCTGCTGACGGCCTTCACATAAGCAACCATCTGGGCGTGACCCGCGCCACAAAGCTGGGCGCAGACGATGTTCCACTCCCCTTCCTTCTCCGGCACGAACCACATCGGGATCTCGGAGCCGGGAATCGCATCCTGCTGGCTGAACATCGGGACAATGGCGAGGCCGTGGATGACGTCCTTCGAGGTCACCTGGATCACGACAGGACGACCCACCGGCACGACCAGCTCGTTCACCGAAACAAAGTCATCGGCGGCATTGGGATCCTCTGCGACGAGACCGACGGGATTGGCGCTGGTGTAACGCTCGTGAGAGGTCATGCCCACCATCTTGTCGGCTCCCGCGTAGTGGAACGTCCAGCGGTACTGCTCGCCGACCGCCCGGAGATTCACCACCTCTTCACCGGTGGGACGGACCTTCGCGTCGGAACGCGCCGCCCAGAGAGGGAAAGCGAACCCGAGAAGCAACACCACCTCCACGATCACCACGCCGACCTCGATGTGGGTCGAGAAGTGGGAAGTGACACCCTTGTAGCTCGCATGGGGATTCTTTTTCCGGCGGAACTTGTAAAGAATCACTCCCAGGAAAATGCTCCATCCCACAAACAACACGGCCATGAACCAGTGGATGAGGCCGAGCATGTGGTTGCCCACATGTCCATGCTTCGAAGCCACTTCGTGCATTCCGGTGATTTCGTTAATCCACTCGATCATAATTGAAAGTCAGGTGTTGGGTCCTCGATTCCGGATCGGATCGTCTCAGAGAGAGGCTGAACCGCCCTCTTCCTCGGCCTGGAACCGGCGCGAACGTCGTGCGAGGTAAAAGATGAAGCCCGCGAAGGAGGCGAGCACTGCAAAAAGGATCACCAGCATGAGGCCGATGGCGGTGTTGGCCGCGATCAACGTCTTTCCCGATGCCCCGCTGAGGCACATCGGACAGGCCAGATAGAGTGTATCGAGAAGAGATGCCGTGTTCATGATTTCGCTTCAAATTGCTTCAGCCCACCAGTCGGCGGGTTTTCTTCAGGAAACGCACGCCATAGACCAGCATGGCGGCTCCACAGGCGAGACTCGACCATCCGAGAGCCACAAACATCCCCGGCAGGCCATCCATCAACAGGCACCACGCGCCCAAGCCCGCGAAAAACAGCGTGCAAATGGTGATGAAGGCAATGTGGAAGTGCTTCAGGGACATGGCCGCAAGGGGTGGTGATCAGGGTTTCTCAGTGAGCCAACCCCGAGTCGTCTGCAGGGTCTCGAATTGCTCCAGAATCGGATCGATGTCGGCGAACATCGTGAGAATCATCAGACCGAGCGCAAAGAGCACGGTGAAAAGGAGGATTTTGTAGATCAGCCCCTTCTCGTGATTCAAGTGCATGAAGATCAGCGCGACCAAGCTCGCCTTGACCGTGGCCACGGCAAGACCGAGAACAAAGTCCATCCCATCAGGTCCGGGAGGGCCGAAGTCGAAGATCGGAGCAAGACCGATCGTGACGGTGACGACGGTGAAGACCAGCAACGCGATCCCGACGGCCGCGTAGGACTTCTTCGTCTTGGTCATGTCATGTGAGGCATCTGCCATGGCGATAGAGAGGGGAAAAATCAATGGATCAGAGGAGATACATGATCGGGAAGAGGAAAATCCAGATCAGGTCGACGAAGTGCCAGAAGAGCCCGCCGACTTCGACGCGGTTGGCGAGATGCTCGGGGTTCTTCAGGTAGAGCTTTTTGCCGAAGACCACGAAGAAAAGCAAGACGAGGGCGCCACCGACGACATGGAGACCGTGAAGCGCCGTCATTGTGAAATAAATCGCGTAATAGGTCCCGTAACGGGGACCGTGATTGCCCATGAACTTGATCTGATCACGGGGAACCGAGAGAATCCTCGACGGCCCGTGGGCACCCTCGTGCTCACCGCCACCCGCGGTGGGGTTGGTTTCACTGGTGTGGACGTCGGCATGCTTGTCTTCCTTCCCGTGCCCGCCTTCGTGACCCTCGGCGGCCACGTGGACGTATTGCACGTTGAGGAAACGCCCCCGGAGCTGGGACTCGGGGATGACACCGCCGTGGTCCTTGTAGTACTCCAGAAGTTCCTCGTATTTCTTGTGCTGGGCGTCGAAGAACTGCTTCTTGGCCGGCTCGTCGTTGATCACGCTCCAGACGACCGACTCGCGCTGTTTGGTGGGAAGCACGAGCTGAAGGTCGACTTCATGAACTTCAAACTGGACCTCGTCGCTGACAAGCTTGCCCTCGACCTTCACCCCGTCGCGGTAATTGATCGCCGATTCCGAGTGCGCCATGATCTTGCGGGGATTGCCGGTGACCCCGAACGGCTCGGCTGCGGTGAGTGTCACCGAGGAAACCACCGAGACGGGCTTCGGGTTTTCCGTTCCTGCCGCCATTTCACCGCGGAAACGCCTGCGCTCTTCCGTCAGCTGGTTCGTGACCAGGCGGCGTCCATCGGAAAACCAGCTTTTGAACTGGGACATCGACGAGATCTCCGCCCCCACCAACTCCTCGGGACCTTCGGTGACCTTGAACTTCGGAAAGTTTTCACCGTCGAAATCACGGATGGCCGCAGGTACGGCGCCCTGCAGACTGAAGGTCAGCTTTTCGCCGCTGAATCGAATGCGGTCGGTTTTGTCGAGGATCTTGCCCTCCATCACGGAGTTGTCGACGAGCTTGATTCCATGATGCTGGGTCAGCTTGCTGTAATACTCGACCGACTTGATGCACATGAAGATCACGGCGCAGGCCACGACCGAATACATGTAAATCTGGTAACGCCGCCAATTGCGCTCTTTCAAGGCAACCCAGGCAAAGACAACCCCCACCGACGAGGCGATCAGGACGATCGTGTTGATCGCCCCGAGCCAGACGAAATCCTTGTGGACGCTCACACCCCAGGGCCAGGGATTGTCGACGCCTTCCTGCACGCCGAGGCGGAGGAAAACGTAGGCGGAAAACAGACCGCCGAACAGCATGACCTCGGACGCGAGGAAGAGCCACACGCCCAGCTTCGCGTTGTAGAGGCCGGTGTCGCGCCGGGGCGTCACTTCATAGGGAATCTCCATATACCTGAATCGTTGAAGAATGGTTTCTCAGTGAAAGAAGGGCGCACGATCTCAATGAGCCGCGGCAATTTCCTCCTTGGGCTCGGCATCGTGCTCGGATCCGGCGGTCAGCGCCGGATTGCTTTCAAACTGCGGGGTGAAATCGCGCGGGGCACCGGGGACGCTGTATTCGTAGGGCCCGCGGAAGGCGACAGGCTCCTTCGCGAAGTTTCCATGCGGAGGCGGGGTCGGCGTGGCCCACTCGAGGGTGGTGGCGTCCCAGGGATTGTCGCTGTTCACCTTCTTGCCAACGAAGACGCTGAGGAAAAGGTTGATGATGAAGGGGACTTGGAACACCGCGAGCAACCAGGCGGAGCCTGAAGTGACAAGGTTGAGGTCGATCATCCGCAGAGGCGCGTCGGCGTCGATCACGTTGAGGGTCTCCGCGATGTTCGCGAGGAAGGTGTTCGGCTCGGCGAAGACCTGTTGGCTGATTTGCTCGTAGGCTTTGCCGCCGTCAAAGGCACGACGGTGGAAGCCGGCCATCCCCTGGAAGAACATGGGGGCGAAGATGCCGTTCATGAACAGCAACGACGGCCAGAAGTGCAGATGGCCGAGTCTCGTGCTCATCATGCGCCCGGTGATCTTCGGATACCAGTGATAGATCCCGGCGAAGAGGGCGAAGATGGTGCCCGGGGCGACCACGTAGTGGAAGTGACCGATCACGTAATACGTGTCGTGGAGGTGGAGATCAGGCAAGCTGAAGGCGAGCGGCAATCCGGTGAGACCACCAATCCCGAACATCGGAATGAAGGCCGTCGCAAAAAGCATCGGAACGTTGAACCGGATCGAACCACCCCACATCGAAATGAGGAGCGAGGTGATGAGGATGACGGACGGCACCGAAATCAAAACCGTCGTCGTCTGGAAGAAGGTCGAGACCGCGGGCCCCATGCCCGTGATGTACATGTGGTGCGCCCAGACGATGAAGGCGAGGAAACCCAGCACCATCACCGCGTAGACCATCGTTTTGTAACCCCAGAGAGGCTTCCGGGTGTTGCAGGGAATGATCTCGGCAACGATGGCGATGGCGGGCAGGATCAACACGTAGACTTCGGGGTGGGCGAGGAACCAGAAAAGGTGCTGGTAAAGGAGCGGGCTGCCGCCGCCTGCCGCGTCGAACGACATGCCGCTGACATTCAACCCGGAGGGGACGAAGAAGCTGGTGCCCGCGAGGCGGTCCATGAGCTGCATGATGGCCGCCACTTCGAGCGGCGGGAAGGCAAGGAGGAGCAGGAAACCGGTGACGAGCATGGCCCACACGAAGAAGGGCAAGCGCATCCACGTCATGCCTTTGCAACGGAGGTTGATGATGGTGCAGATGAAGTTCACCGCACCGAGAAGCGAGGAGGAGATGAGCAGCGCCATCGCCACCAGCCACTGTGTCTGCCCCGTCCAGAACAGGTCGCCGTAGTGAAGGTCGGTCGTCGTCGCGAGGGGAGAATAGTTCGTCCAGCCGGCCTTGGCCGCGCCGGAGGGAAGGAAGAAACTGACAAACATCAGGGCGCCACCGAGGAGATAGAGCCAATAGCTCGCCATGTTGAGGCGCGGGAAAGCCATGTCCGGCGCTCCAATCTGGAGCGGCGTGACATAGTTGCCGAAGGCACCGAAAGCAAGGGGCACGATGCCGAGGAAGACCATGATCGTCCCGTGCATGGCACCGAACATGTTGTAGAGGTCGCCGGTGACCTTGCCGCCGTCGTCCAGCCAGGCCTGGAACCAGGGCCAGTCCGCGAGAAGCGGAACAGCGCGATCCGGGTAGGCGATGCTCCAGCGCATCACCATCATCAGGAAAAACCCGAAGGCGAGGAAAACGAGCGAAGTGAAGCCATACTGGATCCCGATCACCTTGTGGTCGGTCGAGAAAATGTACTTTTTCCAGAACGGATCGTGATGCTCGTGATGATCATCATGGCCGCCGTGCGCTTCCGCGTGCTCGTGTGCTGTTGCTGCGCTCATTCCGTTGTCTTAAATGGTTTTCGTATTCCGCGTCGAAGGAGGCTTACCCTTACCGCTTCCGCCTCCGGTTTTCAAAGGAAGATCGACCGAACCTCAGAGAGGATCGCCCGTTTCCAGATTCACCTTGGGTCCCGAGAGATGGGCGTCCGCCGGAATCGCCAGAAGCTCGGCCTCCGTGTAGGGGGCGGAGTGGTCCTTGAACTCTTCGCGGGCCGCTTTCATCATCTCCGTAGTGACTACGCCGTCCTCGCCCTCAGGGAGACTGCCAAAAGTACGCCGGATATAGGTGATGACCTGAGCGAGCTTCTCGTCGTTGAGGTTGTTCCAGGCAGGCATCAACTGATTGTAGGTCTGGCCACCGACCTTGAAGGGGCCGTTGATCCCGTGGAGAAGAATGGCTCCGAGACGCTTGGTGCCACCATCAACCCACTCCGACCCAACGAGGGGCGGAAACTGACCGGGAATACCGAGACCGGACGCTTGGTGGCAGGCGATACAGTTGTTGTAGACCTTCTTCCCCTCGCCCATCCATTTGTCAATCCAGAGAGCTTGGGCGGCCCCGGCGTCCTCGCCACCAAGGCTGGGGCGGGGAGCAGGAACGTAATTTTGTTCCACGTAGATACTGTCACGGAAGCCGTTGCTCGTGCTGAAGAGGTGACCTCCACCGAAAATGAGAATGAGGGCACTGACCACGATCACGGAAATGCCGACCGTGCCGCTCCCGCCGGGGTGCAGCGGACTCTCACGACGGATGGAGTCGTGAAGTTCCACGGTGCTGATCGTTCCCTGCTGGTAGTCGAGATTCTTGTCTTCGGCCGGATCCATGTGGACGTTTCTAATTGGGTCGGAGGGGTCAGTTACCGCTCAGGACGGATTTCGGGAGAGGCTGGTCTTTCTTGAGAGAGAGAAGGTAATCGACGAGAGCCTCAGCCTTGGGAGTGGGCACGAGGCCGTCTCCCATGGCGGAGGGACGATAGAGGTGTTTGTAGGCCGGCATGCCACTGTCGGTGTCGAACGACTTCGGGTCGTAGAGATGGCGGTGCATCTCCTCACGGGTGGTGATACGATGTCCGACATTGGAAAGATCCTGTCCGATGCGCTGATAGCCGAGCAAGGCCACCCCTTCGTTGGCGTAGTCTCCGGGCTGGGTCTCGCGGGCAAGGCCATCCTCCTCACGACCACCCCAACCGGTACGCCACATGTCGGCACCGGCGTAAGTCGGGCGAACCACTTGCGTGTGGCAGTAGGCACACCCTTCCGCCGCGTAGATCTCGCGTCCGTAGTCGCTGGCACCATGGCGCTGCAAGGTCCGATCGGGATAGGCGGTGAGACCGCCTTCGATCTCCTCTCCTTCACCATAAGCGACCGGGGCTGCACCGGACTGGTCCAGATAAGGGAGAACGACCAAGAGCAACCAGGGCAACGCGAAAGCGAGGCCAAGGGCTCCGAGAAGTTTCCAAAAATTGTTCGAATTCATACGGGACGTGTTTCCAAGTTTGCCTTCTCAATGAATGCCGGCGGCGGCGCGTGCACTGGGAACCTCTCCGGGCTCGGCGTGGATGAGGGTCGGGCCGGCCGACTTGCGACCTTTGCCGATGAACATGAGGGCGAGCTGGTAAAGGAAATAGAAGTTCGACCACGTGATGAGAGCCCAGGCAAGGACCCGGCCCATCATGTAAGCGTTCGAATTCACGAAGGAGACCGAGAACGAGCGGTCCCACTGCGCGAGATCACCGCCTTGGGCGATGCCACCGACAAGCATGGCGACCACCATGGTGACGATGCCGTAGGTGCTGAACCAGAAATGCGACCGAATCCGGGCACCGGACGGCCACTCCGCGGAGGTGATGCGGGGGACGATGAAATAGAAGGCCCCGAACATCGTCATGGAGAAGAAGCCGTAGAAGGCAAGCGTGTCGAGTCCGGCGATGAAGTGGGTGAATTGCAGGTTCTTCCCGAAGACGAAGGTGGACCCCATCGCGGAGAGCACCGCGTAGATCGCGAGCATCAGCATCCCGAGAACCGTAAAGCGGAGGGAAGGGCTGTATTCCCAGAGCTTCGTGCAGCCCTTGAGGGTGAGCATGAGATTCACCACCGTCGCCACGATCGCAAGGAGAATGAAGATCGTCGCCGCTCCGGAAACGGCGGGCATCCAGGCGGGGAAGGGGCCACCCATGAAGCGGGAGAGACCGGTCCAGCCTGCCAGGATCGCCAGAACCCAGAAACTGGCCTGCGCGAGCGGGTAGCTGTAGATCGGCCGCCCGGAGATTTTCGGGATGATGTAATAAGCGACCGCCAGGGCGATCGGTGCCATCCAGAAATAGATCAGATTGGAGACATACCAAGCGTTCGTGCCGGCTCCCATGACCGGGGCCGCGCCCTTGTTGATGAGGAGGTTGGCGGTGAGGAAGATCCACGGGAACCAAACCGCGGCACCGATGAGGTAGAGCTCCGAGATGTAGAAGAGCGTGTTGCGACGCCCCAGGAACATCGGGATGATCCAAACCACCGTCAGCGCATAAGACGCCGCGAAAATCGGCCACATCCAACCCGGGAAGTCGAGAAGCAGGAGAGAGCGGCCCGCACCGAACCAGATCGCGATGACGGCAAGCGCGACTCCGGCATTCCAGATGTGCCCGGCCACGATGAGAGCGGCAGGGTTCGCGATGCGTGAACGGGTGAGTCGCGCCATCAGCCAGAGCATCACGCCGATCCCGGCTTGCATGGCCCATCCGTAGACCAAGGAATTGTAGTGCACGGGGAAGAGCCGACCATAACCCATGTAGGCGCACTCATCCCAAAGTCCGGGATAACGGAGCTTCAAAGAACTCACGAATCCCATCACCGTCGCGAAAAGAAGCCAGGCGGCGGCGCTGGTGAAGAAAAACATCACGGGGTAGCGCGCCGAGCGGTCGATCGCGGCCCGCTCGTTGAGGTCCTCCTGGGTCGGTTGTGGCACTGTCATATACGTGGTCGAATTCGCTTCGCTTCACCAAATCACTGGGCCGCGGGTGCGGGAGCTGGAGCAGCCGGAGCTGGCGCCGGGGCGGCGGGTTGAGTAGGAGCCGGAGCGGCAGGAGCCGGAGCCGGGGCGGGTGCGGCAGGTTGAACCGGAGCAGGTGTCGCGGGGGCCGCAGGTGTCGCGGAAGAAGCGGCGGGTTGGGCGGGCGCAGGAGCCGGAGCTGCCGGAGCCGGAGCCGACTGCTGTTCCATTTGCTTCATGAACGTGGGCGATCCCGGCACCACCACGTCGGTGGCCGCGGGCTTGGGAGCCGACTTGGAAAGCGCCTCAAGCGCCGCCTTGACCTTGGCTTCATCAACGAGTGCGGTTTGCGCCTCTTTCACTTCCTTGAGATTGTCCCAACGCGTCTGCGTGGTTTCCTCGGAGAACTCACCCATGTAGGAACGGTTCTCGGGACTCTTGGCACCGAGGCGGCCGCTGACGATCAGGGCCAGAAAACCGAACAAGGCAAAAAGCAGGAGAGTCCAGAGGACTTGCTTGGGATTGGAACAGCAGGGCTTGCTGGAATCGCTCATGGAAAGGAGGGAAGGCGGCTTGCGGTTCAGTTCACCACGTTGAGGGATTCATCGAGACGCGGGTCGCGACAGGGGAAAAGGCTGGCGGAGGCCAATTGGCGGAGGAGGAAGAATCCGAAGAGACCTCCGACGCTCACGAAAGCGAGAATATCAAACACCCAGGCACCCGGAATGGTGATGGCGACATGACCGCTTTCCGCGGTGAGGGAAGGCCCTCGCTCGGGAATGATGATCCAATAAAGATCGAAGGCGTGCATCAGGAGGTTCCACCCTGCGATGAGGGAGATGACGTGCGGCAGCTTCTTCACCGAGCGAAGCAGGAGGGCCACAAACGGGACGAAGAAGTGACCGATCACGAGGAAGGCGATCGTGTAGGTGTTCCAGAAGCCTGTGTTGCGGGTGAGGAAGAACTTGGTCTCCTCCGTGATGTTCGCATACCAGATGAGGAAGAACTGGGAAAAGGCGATGTAGGCCCAGAAGATGACGAAGGCGTGCATCAACTTGCCCATGAGGTGGTAGTGCTCCATCGTCACGACGTTCTTCAGATAGCCCGCCTTGCGGAGCAGGGTCAGGAGGATGATGAGGAACCCCATCGAGTTGAGAGCGGCACCCGCGAAGAGATAAACGCCCCACATGGTCGAGAACCAGGAGTAGTCCAGCCCCATCAACCAGTCGAAGACGAGGAAGGTCCAAGCCGTCGCAAAGAAGAGGAGCAACCCGCAGCTCCAGCGGCGCATCCAGCGGAACCACTTCGGATCTCCGTCGCGATCCTGCTTCAGCGACCATCCCCGAAGGAGGAAGGCGATGCCGGCAAGGACGACAAAGTAGAAAATCTGACGGATCCACCAGAAAGTCTCGTTGAGATAACCACGCTTCTTGAAGAGGAGGGCGGCCTCATGGAGAAAATGCTTGTCGGTGAGCGTGGCCATCGCCCCTTCTTCCGAAAGGTCTTCCTTGGCGAGCACATCGGCCTTCTTCTGCAACTCCGCGATCTTGCGCTCGAGGTGCACCCGGTGCCCGGGACTCGGGGAAGTCACCTCGGCCAGCTCTTTTTTGGCAGCCTCAACCGCGGCGGCGGCCTTCTCCACCGCGGCCTTGCGCTCCGCGACATAGGCGGGCATCTCGCTCTTCGCGGCCTCCTCCGCATGATGCAGCGCCTTTTCGCGTTTCGGGAACCACTCCCAGAGAGCGTCGCGGAATCCGAAGAAGGAAACGAGGAGAGGGAGACCCAGGACCAGCATGAACGGGATCAGGCTGGCAAGATTTTCCATGAGCCGCCGGACCACCGTCCCCCACCCCGAGTTGCTCGCGTGGTGGAGCATCGTCCAGAAGAGTCCGCCCACGGCGAGGGAAAGGAAAAAGATGACGGCAAAGAGCCAGCTGTAGCCCATCGCGCCTGCCTTTTCAGGCATGGCGAAACGCAGAATGAAGAAAAGCAGCGTGCCACCACCGCCCACTCCCAGGCAAAGGAGCTGGAGCAGGGCGGGAATCTTGAAGCGCTCCCCGTCGCGGTAGTCGTCTCCGTCTTTAAGTCCAGCCATAAATCGTGCAGCGGTTTGAAAGGATGATGAATCAGTTCCCCGAGGCGGCCTGCAATCCGCGCAGGTAGGCGGTGATGGCCCAGCGATCGCTCACCGAGAGCACGCCGTTGTAGGGACCCATGAGGCCCTTGCCGTGGGTGATGGTCCAGAAAATCTGCCCCTCGGGCATCGCCTTGACGCGGGGATCGAGCAGGTTGGCAGTGGGCGGGATCGCCCAATATTTCGAAACAATGCCCGCACCGTTTCCAGAGGTACCGTGACAGGGGGTGCAGGTGATCTGATACCGCTCTTTGCCACGCGCGAGGAAAGCCTCATCCATTTTCAGTTCTTCCGGGAATCCCTTCCCATAGAAGTCACCGAAGAGACCGGTGTTGAAGTAATCCGCACCACGGGAGAAGTCGAGACGGCTGGAAGCGAGCCCATTCTCACCGGGGGCGGCATACCCCATCGGCACGGTGCCTTCTACGGGAACCCGGGCGCCTTGGCCGTTTTCAAAGAACTCGCTCGGCTTCTGCGCCTTCACCTTGAACTGATTGTCCATGTCGGGGAAGAGCATGAACGGCGGCGACGAGAACTTCTCGCCCCGGGGTCCGAGGGCCAGGGCTACAGTGATCGAAGCGATCGCCAGAATGAGAAAAAACCAACGCATGCCAGTGTCAGGTTCAGTAAGTGACTTCCTCGATCTTGCCTGCACCGATCTCCGAGAGCAGTTCCTTGGTTTTCTCCCGCTTGAATTTGGGATCGCGGGCCTCGATCACGAGCAGAAAACCGTCGTTCGAGAATTTGGAGAACAGAGGGGAGTTGAAAAGCGGGTGATTCCAACGCGGCAACATGATGAGGGCGAAGAGCCCGATCAGCGTGGCGAAGGCGGAGAAAAGGATCGTCAGTTCGAAGGTGACCGGGAAGAAGGCCGGGATCGTGAACAGATTCGTCGGCTTGTCCTGCACCACGGTCGGATAAAGACTGACCTGGGTGAAAAACTGCAGCGCCAGGGCGGTGAGCGACCCGGTGACACCGCCGCAGAGAACGAGGGCGGAGAGCCAGCTCTTGCCAAGCCCCATGGCATGATCCATCCCATGGACCGGATAGGGAGTGTGCACGTCCCACCGGCGGAACCCGGCGTCGCGGACCTTTTCCGCGGCGTGATAA
Source organism: Verrucomicrobiales bacterium (assembly GCA_016795385.1). Taxonomy (GTDB): domain Bacteria; phylum Verrucomicrobiota; class Verrucomicrobiia; order Verrucomicrobiales; family DEV007; genus Arctic95D-9. The sequence continues at coordinate 205,452 of JAEUHI010000043.1, forward strand.
AGATCCGTCGCGGAGGAAAATTCCGCTACGTAGCCGAAGAGCTCGTTTGAACTGGAGGATGAATTGCTCACGGTTCCTGCTGGGTGGAGATTCTGGACTTATTTCGACGAGCCGCGGCGCTTTTCGCGCAGGTGTTTCCAATCGGGGTAATGGGGATCCGATTCGGGGAGCACGCCCTTCACTTCACTGATCGCGATCACGGGCAGGAAGCGGAGGAAGAGAAGGAAAAGCATCATGAACATGCCGAAGCTGCCGGTGAAGAGGAGCTTCTCGACCCAGGAAGCCGAATAGTATCCCCATTGGCCGGGGAGGAAGTCGCGGGCCAGCGAGGTGGGGATGATGACAAAACGCTCGAACCACATCCCCGCGTTCACGAGGTTCACGATGATGAAGACCATCCAGAGATTGTGGCGCGACCACTTGAACCAGAAAACCTGGGGGGCGATCACGTTGCAGAAGAACATGCAGTAGTAGGCCCAGGTGTAGGGACCGGAGAGGATCCGCATGTGGAAGGCATCGGTCTCGAAGGCGTTGGCGCTGTAGTAGCTGATGAACAGCTCCATGATGTAGGCGTAGCCCACGATCGTCCCCGTCAGGAGGATGATCTTCGCCATGTTGTCGATGTGTTTCGCGGTGATGAGGTCCTCGAGCCCGTAGAGTTTGCGCACGGGAAGCATGAGGGTGAGCACCATCGCGAATCCGCCGAAGATGGCACCCGCCACGAAATAGGGAGGGAAGATCGTCGTGTGCCAGCCAGGAACCACCGACGTCGCGAAGTCGAAGGAGACGACGGAGTGCACCGAGAGAACGAGTGGCGTCGAGAGAGCCGCAAGAATCAGGTAGGCCATCTCGTAGTGACGCCACTGGCGGTTGCCACCGCGCCAGCCGAGGGCGAAGAATCCGTAAAGTTTCTTGGCGAGCCCCTTGGCACGATCACGAAGCGTCGCGAGATCGGGGATCAGCCCGATGTACCAGAAGAGAACCGAAACGGTGAAGTAGGTCGAAACCGCAAAGACGTCCCAGAGCAGCGGGCTCTTGAAGTTCTGCCAGATCGCGTTCGAATTCGGAATCGGGGCGAGGAACCAGACCATCCAGAAACGACCGACGTGGAAACCCGGGAAAATCCCGGCACACATCACCGCGAAGATCGTCATGGCTTCCGAGGCACGGTTCACAGACGTCCGCCACTTCTGCCGGGTCAGGAAAAGAATGGCCGAGATGAGGGTCCCGGCGTGGCCGATCCCGATCCAGAAGACGAAGTTCACGATGTCCCAACCCCAGGCGACGGGGTGGTTCATCCCCCACACCCCCACCCCGGTCGAAACGAGGTAGACGAGACTGAAGAGGAGACAGAAGAAGCCGAACACCGACGGGACGAAAAGCACCCACCAGATGAAGGGCTGGCGGTTTTCGACGATCCCGCAAATCCGGTCGGTGATCCATCCGAGGGAGCGGTTGTTGAGCACGAGCAGTTCGCGCGCCACTCCTTCCGCCTCGGAAGGGTGCACGGCTGCGTTCGCTTTGGAGTGATCTGCCATGGTCGGGGAAAGACTCGGATTAATGCATCTGAGAGGTCACGGTACCCACGTACTCCGCCCCGGGCATCTTGGGGTTCGGATTCTTGATGCGGGCGAGGTAGCTCGTCCTCGGGCGGGTGCCGATATACTTCAAAAGGTCGTAGTTGCGAGGGTTTTTCTTGGCCTCGATGATTTTGTCGCCGACCGCCTTGAGGTTGCCGAACGTGATCGCCCCGGCGCTGCAGGCATCCTGACAGGCCACCGTGAAGGAGTTCGCTTTCACCTGCACGTCGGCGGAATCCCGGGCCGCCGCCTTGGCTGCGATCTTCGCGGTGTTGATGCGCTGCACGCAATAAGTGCACTTCTCGATGACCCCGCGCATCCGCACGGTGACGTTCGGGTTCTTCTGAAGCTGCTGGGTCGTCGTCGCATTGCCGGCGACGGGCGCAAGAGGGCCGAAGACCAAGCCGCTCGCTTCGACTCCTCCAACCGTGATCTTCTCGATCGGACGCTTGTTGTAATCGTAGTAATTGAAACGACGCGCCTTGTAGGGGCAGTTGTTCGCGCAATAACGGGTGCCGATACAGCGGTTGTAGGTCATCGCATTCAGACCGTCGCCGGTGTGAACCGTGGCATTGACCGGGCAGACCGTTTCGCACGGAGCGCTCTCGCACTGCTGGCAGGCCACCGGCTGCGGAATCATCTCGATCTGATCGTCGTCCACGGGACGCTTACCGGGTTCGATCTTCGTCTTTTCTTTCCCGGCGATGTAATCAAAGACATTGCCGAGTTCGGCGACCGTCTCTTTGTCCTTCGGACTGGTGAAATAGCGATCCATCCGGATCCAGTGCATCTCACGGCCATTGATGACCTGCTCCTTGCCGACGATCGGGATGTTGTTTTCCGACTGGCAGGCAATCACGCACGCGTTGCAACCGATGCAGGTGTTGAGGTCAACCGTCATCGCCCACTGATGATGGGGATCGACACGAAACTCGTGACCCGCAAGGATCCCGACGATCGGACCTTCGGGCACCTCGGCCCCCATGTAATCAACCCCCTTGTAGAGCGAAATGTTTTCGGGGATGTGGCTGTCCATGCCCTGATACTGGGCGAAGACCGGGTCCTTCTTCAGCATCTCCACCGTGCCTTCGCGGGCGATGGCACGGCCCTCCATGCTGTAGTGCTCGGCAGTGAGCGCGAGAGCATGCTTGCGCTTGAGGGATTGCGCGACGACTCCCGGAACCACATAGGGTTGAACCGTGGTCATGAGAGGGTAGACATTGAAACCCACCCCTTGACTGACCGTCTCGTCCGCGAGATCCCCGTAATAACCGACGGCGAGAGTCACGACAAAATCAGCCTGACCGGGCACGCGCAAGATGGGAGCCTGGACCTTGCGGTCACCAACGGAGAGCTCCACCAGATCACCATCTTCAAGACCAAGTTCGGCAGCCGTGAAGAAGCTGATCAAAGCCGCATTATCCCAGGTCAGCTTGGTGATCGGATCAGGGGCTTCCTGAAGCCAGCCATTGTTCACGAAGCGTCCGTCAAAAGTCGCGCTGCTCGCGGCGAGCACGACCTCAAGCCCCTGCGGATGAGGAAAATCAGGGATCGAAGCTTTCGCCAACGCGGCCACCTGTGCAGCCGGATCGCCGGTCATTGCTCCGGCCGGCAGCTGGATCTCTTTCGCGAATCCATCACGAAGGGTAAGGGTCCAATCCTTGCCACCCGCCGCGGCATAAGCTGCCTTGACCCTTTCGTTCAGGGCCTTGCCGGAATCATCTTCCTGAATGAGAGAGAGCAGGAAGCGCTCGACCGAATAACCACCCCAAAGCGGATTGATCATCGGCTGCTGCACCGAATAAACGCCGGAAAGGCTGTAGTGGTCGCCCCAGGACTCCAGATAATGAGCACCAGGCACGTGCCACGTCGCGAGTTTGGCCGTCTCGTTGTAGCGGACACCCACATGAACGAGCGTCTTGAGAGCCTTGAGTTTTGCCGTGAGGCCGAGATTCGCCGGAGCATCGAAGGCCACATCGCCCTCATTAAGGACGAACAGGGTTTCCACCTCGCCCTTTTCCAACGCCGCGGAGAGGGCGGCAATCCCCTCGGAGGCAGGCAGCCCGTGATTGACCAGAGCAATCGAAGCCCCATAGGCGCCAAGAGCCTTGTTGGCAGCCGCCACGAGATAGTGCACCTCCACCGGCTGGCGCGAGCCGGCCACCAGAATCGCCTTCCCTTTCGAAGCCGCAAGGTCAGCCGCACACTCCCGGATCCAGGGCAAATTGTAGACCGCAGGGACCAGACGCGTCGCAACCGCATCGGCCATCGAAGAAAGAGAGGCATCGCCGAGGGCGGCACCCAATTCCTTCGCAATCAAGGCCGCCACAGGAAGCACCTGGGAAGCAGGGAGCCGATAACGATGATCGGCCTGACCACCCGTCACGGTAAAGGACGGCTCAATCGAATAGAGGCGCGACATGCCTCCCTCACGATCCGGGTGACGGGTCGCCGAGAACTCCGCCGTCGAATCCTCACCGACCGGATCATTGCCAAGAAAGTCACAGTCGAGCGAGAGAACCCGATCCACGGAGGAGAGATTCACCACCGGGAGCACCCCGGCGCCGTAAAGAACTTCCGCAGCCGCCATCGCTCCAGCGGGAGCCAGGGCTTCGTAGGAAAAGAAGCGAATCCCCGGGGCCGCCTTCGCCAGATCGGCAAGAAGAGCCTTGCGCGTCGGAGATGTCGAAGGAGAAAGCAAGACGCCCGCCTTCGCCCCGGATTTCGCCTCACGGAAAGGCTTGAGGAACCCCTCTTCAAAATCCTGGCGCACCGTCGCCTTCCCACCCTTGCGATAACCTCGTGAGCGATCCTGGTCGTAAAGGTCGAGAATCGAAGCCTGAGTGAACGCCGTCGAGCCACCACCGGTCGCCGGATGAAGCCGGTTCCCATCCACCTTCGTCGGCCGCCCCTCGTGAGTCGTCACCACAAGCGGGTCACATCCAAGTCCGCCCAGACGAGGCTTGGCGGTCGAGTAATAAAGGGCCTTGCCCGGAATCACCCACTCCACGTGGTCGTTGTAGGGCACAAGATGCTCGAGAGGACGGCTGCATGCCACCCCGAATCCCGCAAGCGCGGTCGAAGCGCCCATCAACTTCAGGAATCCGCGGCGGGATGAATCATCAAGCTCCAGCTCGCCGGCACCTTGGGGAAACTCGCGCTCCAACCACCCCTTGAACTCAGGGGACCCCTCAAGCTCACCGAGACTCCGCCAATGGATCCGGGACACTTCCTCCTCGGATGGGTGTTGCCACTTACGCTTCATTCGAAATTCGTTCAGATCGTCGTTGGGACTCCTCGGGAATCAATGGTGACAGGCCGCGCAATCCTGCGGAGGATGCACCCCCCAAGCCTTCTGAAGGTGGGCCCCGATCAACTCGCGGTCCCACTTCTTGCCTTCGTCGGCTTTCTTCAATTCCTCAACCGGCGCCTTCGTCTTGCCAGCGACGTAGGCGTAGAAAGCCTCCGGATCAAGATCGTCCGCCGTCCATGCAAGGTTCGTGATCTGATCCAAGGGACGAAGCACCTTGCCCGGATCGCGGTGACACTCAAGGCACCAGCTCATGCTCAACGGCTTGGCGTGGTAAACAACCGGCATTTCGTCAATCCGACCGTGGCACTCGACACAACTCACCCCGCGATTGACGTGGGCCTGGTGGCTGAAATGGGCGTAGTCCGGGACCTTGTGAAGCTGCACCCACTCGATCGGTTTCCCGGTATAATTCTCGTAGTTCGGATCCATTGCCTGACGGAGCGGCTCCAGCTTCGGAGAGTCCGATTTCACCTTTCCCGGACCGTGGCAGTTCCAGCAAACTTGGGCCGCCGGGATGTTCGAATGAGGCGAGTTCTCGACCTGGCTGTGGCAGTAACGGCAATCCATGCCCAACTGACCGGCGTGGAGACTGTGATCAAAGGGGATCGGCTGCTGCGGCATGTAACCGACCCGCGTGTATTTCGGGGTCCAGGAGTACCATGCGACCGCGACAACGCAGGTCCCGAGGGCGCCGAGCCCCACGAGAATCTTGATCGCCAGAAGGTTCGTCCAACGCGGAAAAATGTTGCCCATGTCGTGCAGAAGACCTCCCACTTAATCGCTTGTGAAAAATTTCACAAGCGTTTTTTCGAAGGAAATTTGAACGTCCCGCAGGCTCTGGATTCCAATCGGCACCTTGGGCGAAATCCTCAAGAAAACCTCTTCCGACGTCCCCGCCGCGGCCACATGGGAACAACTCATGCCCCCCACGTATTCGCCATCATCGGGGGAAAGAATGCAATCTTCCCAGAAGTGGCATTTTTGCGGCCGACCACGCGAGACCAATTCTCAAGGTCGAAACTCGCTGACCTGACCGTTGTAGGGATTGACCTGGAGACAAAGGTAGTTGTCAGGACTCCGTGAGGCCAATGCCCCTTCTCCCTGGACCAAGGTGATGTACCACGTATCCTGGCTGCTGGTGCGGAACGGAAGATCCGTCGAACCATCCGGACGGAACCTGAACGCGACGTACTTCGTCATCATGAGACGCCCCCCCTCCCCGGAAGGAGCTTCAGCCATCCCTGCGGTGGGGGAAAGGAAACCAAACTTGGTGTCACCCTCGCGTCCGGAGTTCGCACGAGGATCGAGCAGCGTGCTCAAACCCGGATGTACGGCAACGGGCGCACGCACCCGAAAATACTGGCTCACGGGAGCCAGCACTCCCTCGGCATTGTATTGAAACAATTGGAAGGCACGAAACGACTCGTCCGGGCGGGCGCTGGACGGATCGGCCATCAAGAAAAAGCGCACCTCCACGTCCGCGCTTTTCGAGATCGCGGTCTGCTGGGCAAAAGTGAGTTGGTTCCGAAGCAGTTGCCCTTCGCCGGTGAGCGAACTTGACGAAATCAAGCTGAACAAATTCGGTGCCGCAAATGCCATGAGAAGCCCGACGACACCGAGCACGACCATCAATTCAATCAACGAGAAACCGCGCGAGCGGAAGTGGAGGGAAGCTTTCATGTATCTAAAGGACTCAATCATCCGGTGATTTCAGGTGCTCCATTTTGAACTTCTCAACAAAACGAGCGAGCTGAAAATCTTATGACTCACTTTCAGCTCGTTCAGCGCCGCCGATACCCTCTGGACGTCTTCGGTATAATTCTGCGTGGAACTGAAGGCGCCTGTCAGCGCTCCGGTCAATTCCGCAGGGATGGATCCGTCCCGGTCAAATCGAACCGCCGCGGCCTCATCAATCGCCACCATCGTCACACGGACGAGCGGGGGAACTTGCTGCGCGAACTCTTCCCGGTCCTCTGACTGATCGTTGGTGTCGAACTCGTATCTCGGCGCGATGCGGCTGAAGGTGGCTTCCCGGGTGGTCGTACCAACCTCCAACGAATCACGGGGTGTTACCACAACCGTGAGGATGTTCTCGGCTAGAGGATTCAAGTGTGACTCGAAGGTCCCCTCTCCCACGCTCAGGGCCTGCTTGTACCATCCCTGGAAGTCCTGCGGCTGCCCTTTTTCGATCTCTTCCTGACCATCGGCAAAAACCTGGTTGGACTCTGCCGGAGGCCGGAATTCCATAAGACGGAAGCGGTAGCGATCCCGGGCCTGCACGAAACTCGGCTTGAACGCCTTGTCGCTCCCGAAGGCCACGAAATATCCCCGCCCATTGAACAGATTGTTGAGGTTCCTGTAGGTGCTGGAGAAGCCCAGCGGCGCTTGGAAGAAGATCGCCTGACCAACCGGTTGCTGGGTTGCGCTGCCGCCCAGGCGGGCAGCGTCCATCGTGATGAAGTGGAGCTCCGAGGTACGGAAATACCCATCGAAAAGCCCGTCCGAGTCTTTGTCACGAAGCTCCCAATACGTGTTCAACGAAGCTTGGCCGATGTTCTTCGTCATCACATCGAAGGCAACACGCGCCTCGCGGAACTGGCTGATCCGACTTTCGGAGAACCGCCAACTCTTCTGGATCTGATCCAAAAGTGCCGTCAACATGAGCATGAGGACCGTCAGGATCCCCATGGCGACCATCAATTCAATCAAGGAGAAGCCGGATGCCGCAGCGCGAGCACGGGGGGAGAAAAAAGTTTTCATGATTCACGATGAGAAGGCCTGCCCCATCTTGACGACGGTCGTCTGATAGGTCTGGATCAGGTGGGAATATTTGTCACTCCAGTCGAATTCATTTCCGAGTCCTGCGATCGCCACGATTTCAATGAGGACGGGACGCAGGAGCTTGCTCTGGGAGCCCCCTTTGTCAAAGCTGTAACCTCCGAAACCGGCTCCTCCGACACTGTCCGGCAGTTTCTCCCCTGCCGCCAAGACGGAGACGCGCGCCGAATAGATGTGCTCGAAAGTACCCTTTGCCTGGGAACCCGAGCCGCGGTTATCGCCAAGCTCCTCGCCCTGGGCGTCAAAATAAACTTCCAGTTCGTCGTAGGTGTCCAATGCATCGAAGTCCGCAACCTGCAACTCGTTCAGGACTTGCTGGTGGATTCTGGCCATGATGGCCTCATCTCCCGCATCCCGCATGGTGTTCATGCCCTGCGGGATCATGCCGAGAAGGGTGACAACTGCGACCGCCGCGATAGCCATCGCGATCGTTACCTCGATCAAGCTGAATCCAGCGACCTTGAGGCTTCGGGCGAAGTCCGGTGATTCGATTTGGAGTTTCATAACCAAAGCTGGAGATTGCGAAGCGTTCACGGTGCGAAGCGGCGCGGATTGATCACGCGGAATCGATAGAATTCATCAATCGTGGGAGAGTTGGGATTCGCGAAGTCGGGCATCTCCCCATTGGGATCAACATAACGCTCCACGACCGACGATCCCCGGTATTCGGCTTGCACGGTGTCCGTGGAAGGACGCCAGTTGGCGTAATCCGCATCACTATCGCGCCGCGCCTGCTTCAAGACCTGAGCACGGTAATGAACTTGGAAGGTGTTGGATTTGGTCGTCAAGCGGGTCTGAATGTTGGTGTAGGGGCGCTCGCGGCTGTTGTCTCCCACCAGCGAGTGATCGCGCCAATACTTTCCACTCTCCATATCGGGAACCCGTCCATCGTCGGTGACCTTCGGCGTGTAACTGCCAATCGAACCCGCGGCGCCGGCTTTGAGGCGCTTCGAAACCTCTTCGGGAACAAGGTGAATTTCACAAATCTCAGTCGATGTTTTGAACGCATTCCTGCCGTTCTCAAAACGACGCTCGAACTGCTTCAATGTCTCCCCTTCAAGAATGACGGAACGCAGCCGCTTCAGTTGAAGAGCGCCTCCATAAGGATTGTCCCGCCAATGGTAGCCCTCTCCACGACCTTTGTCGTGCTTGTAGCTGGTGTGCCACTCATTGGGGATGCACAGCATGAATTCCGAGCGGAACACCCCCCGCAAAGCAGTATCGCGGTGAACGTGAAGAAAGGGCAGAATCTGATAATTCATGTTGATTTTTCCGGCTGTCGAAAGCGGTTCGCTGATGGCATACGGCTCGACCACGGGCATCCAGAACAGATCCATGAACAAGTGATCCGGCGGGTCCTCTCCCCCTGCGGACTTACCGGCTCCAGGGTGCGAATAAAATCCGTTTCCAACCACATTCGGCCGGAATAGGAGTGTTTGCCACGGTCTCGGAGGTGTTGAGAAGAGCGAGGTGGGAAGAGAACCAAACATCCCCGGACCGGAAACGATGCGATTCGGAGAAAAGTAGGAAGGACCACCTGACTCAGCGTATTCAGGGCTGCTGAAGTAGGGAAATTCACCGTAATTGCGACGAGAATCCCAATAATCAATCACCTCCTGAGTGAAGCGGGTTCTCAAGGAATGGGAATTCCCTTCATCCGGCTTGTTGATATACGGCCCATCAATCATCAAACCCGCACCATTGTCGAAATCCCCGTACAACTGGACCTCAGCGGACTTTGCTTCTCCAGAAAAGGGAAGCGGCGCCCTGTTCCTGTAGGGGCTGTGGGATTTGATTTGAGGCAGCGTCGGCACGATCAAGTAATCCTTGTTATTCTTCGAATTGAATCCAACCATGGCTTCACCATCTGAATTTGTGAAGGAATGAGCCATCGGCGTCTTCTTCCGGCCGTAGTCACGATGTTTTTTGAACAGTTCATCTTCCGGTTTGACAATCGCGCGGGACGCTACCACGCGCACATCACCATCTGGAATCGCCACGGACTGAACAATGTCTCCCGGCCGGATATAGCGTCCGTCCCAGTGGATCGAATTCGACATCCTGCCGCGGGAGTTCAATCCCTTCTTCTCACCGGGGGATTTGAACCACGAAGCTGGATTCGGGCTATTGTTCACCCATGTTCCACCTTTCAATTGGGCGGAAAATGCAGGAGAATCCCATGGATTACCGGGGTCTGCGGTCAGGCTTGCATCCTCCAAGGTTCCCAGGGAGTCGACCGACAGTTCGTAGAAGTCATTTACTCCCCCGGGCTGGGGCGGGGAAACGTAGGTGTCTGTCAGGTCAAACTTAAAGCTTTCAAACTTCAACTCGATCGTCTGGACAAGAGATCTTGAATCGGCATCGTCTTCATCATCCTGTGCGGAGTTTTCGCAGAATTTTCCACCATCATAGAATCGGAATTCGACATTCCCTTCCCGGAAATCAATACCGGTGCTCGAATTCACCTTGAAGGGCATCGTCACCAGATCGTAGCGATACGCTTGGGCCACGTCCTCCGGCGTGTTCTTCCCGATGGATCGAATCTTCTTCACCTCTCTGACGGCATCCTCAAGCTTATTATAGCCGCGATCAATTGGCGATAGGCGTGAGAAGATTCCGGGACTGGTGGCCCAAAGATTTCGCCACAGTTGGTTCCTGACCGAGGCGCCTGCGTTGGTGATTCCCTTTTCACCATGCACTTCGCGCGCTGCAAAGGTGAAGGAAAATGGAATAAGGCCACCGTATGCCCGCGAACCGGACTCCTGAACCGGCTTCACCCAGTTTGTCGCCCATACAAAACCTCTATCCAGTTCGTCGTCGTCCGAATACCCACCATAGTTTCCCGGATGGTCTCCAAATCCAAAGAACCCGAAATCCTGGTCAGCACCCTTGAATGTCAGGTCACCACTCCGTTTCTCGATCTCGATCTCCATGTTGGGATTGATGCTAACCCAACCGATACTGGGGCAGAATAAATTGAAGACAAAGGTCGACTGGACAAGGCGCTCACCTTCAAGAAGTCGCATTTTCTCGCAACCCGCCTTGGTGATGAGACCACGTTCGAATTTGTTTGCCGTGGGATCCGCGAGGACGGCTTGCGCATAATCGGGATCAAGGAAAGCGAGTTGCCAGTTCCACTGAGTCTCATCAAAAGCCGCCTTGAATTCTTCGGGATCCGACATCTCCAGCGCCACAAGCCATCCAGGCCAAAAGGACTTGTCTCCGCCCTGCGTCACATTTACGGGAAGTGGAGGCAGATTGGTATAGGCTCGCCCACCACCCGGAGTCTGTCCGTGTCGCCCGTTGTATCCATTTACACCCGGATAGCGGGGGTGATGATTCCTCACGTCTGGGTCATCAGCGGGTGTCCCGACCGAAGCGACAATAACCCCGGCGCTCGCGAGCGTAAAGAAACGCCCCATTCCCTTGGTCGTCACACCACCGGCCTGGATCACAAGAGGGGTCACCTGTCCATGCCCTTTGTGACCGAATCCATTGTTAAACTTGTTTCCGTCCCGGGGATTGGTAAAGGTCGGGTGATCGTTCGAGTTCTCGAGCCTGAACGCTGAGGCGAAATCTTCACGATAGATCGTGTCGTCGTGTAGATTGGTGGAACGAATATAGTCAAACGCCATTGTAGCCAGTTGCGCGGCGCTGTCCTCACCATACTTATCTTTGAAGCTCTTGCCATATCCGGGAATCGGTTCCGTCATCGCCCAGCGCAAATACTCGTACAGACGGCGATTGCTGGCGATTTCGTAGTCGAAGGTCGCGCTGTCGGCTTTCTGCCTCTTGAAGACAAATTCGTAGCGGGGATATTGCCCCCCATTCTGTTTCCCTATCGAGGCACAGTAATGGATCAGCTGATCAAACGGGGTAAGATATCTGTTATAGGTTGCCGGGTTGTTGTAAGTCGCGTTGTAGATCGGCCACATTGCGATGCGAGGGCGATTGAACAGGTTGGTCTCCGGGGCACGACTGTTTACCGTGATAAAAAATTTCGCCCGCTCCAAGTAATCACTGAGTTGATCGGGAGGGATCGGACGCCCTCTGGCGTCCGGAAATTCATGAGGAGTCCGATCCGCCCGCATGATGACGTCATCCAGGGAAGGGAAGAGAGGTTCGCTGTCCGGAATCAGCCCATTTGCTTCCTTGGGATTGCGCGTATCAATGATGCGCGTACCGGACTCGGAACCTCCGCCGACCACACGAGGCACGACAGCAAAAAGCATTTCCATGGCGTCACGGTCATTGACAATATCCAACACGCCAGGCGCGAGTGCGGGAATGAGGTGAGTCGAAGCCGGGTGCCCCGGGTATCTCTGCCACTCTTTTTGCGCGGGTTGTTTCTGGCCCATGCTCATGTCGAGAATTCCACCCGCCTTCGGGACGTCCCAAGCGAGTCCGCCGGCGTGAACATTCATGTTCAACTTCGTGGTTTCATCGTCCGCCCAAAAGGCGAATCGGGCCACGATCGGATTGCGGGCAGAGGGCTCACCGGCCCCGGAGATCGCACTGAAGGGAAGCCGATCCCCTCCCCCCCCATCGTTGATTACTCCCAACGTACCGTCGGCCAACTGGTAGATCCAACGCACTGGCATGGGGACATGGCTCTCGGCCCGAATCAAGTCGGCAGCCTTCTTGCCGATCGGGCCTTCATCATTGATCACGTTACCGTCTTGGTTGTAACGGAATCCTTCAACGCCATCGCTGTCGTCTCCGAGAGAGGAAGGCCATTTGGGTTCGGTGGAAGCCAAAGGGTGTACGATCGGGTAATAGGCTTTTTCGCCACGAATGACGGGCTCGTTCAAATCCACAAAGATATCGTTTTTTTGACTCCAACCTTCAGCGTCTTTGAAGTCGTTTTCGAAGTCCGACCATTCGTCTCCTTCAAGCTTCATCAAATCATCGGAGTAAAGCTTATAGGCGAATCGCGGACTGCCATTTCGATCCCACTGGCGGATGGCACCCGGCTGGGATGCCCACGCGCGGGCGGCGGGGTCCGTCTTTTCCTGCACCGTCGCCTCACGGATCTGGGCGATGACGAAGTTCACGGCCTGCTCGCCCACCTGCTGCGCCTGGAGACCCTGCGAGTAGGTGTTCGAAGCACGGTGCTCGCTCGTGGCCAGGGAGAAGAAGGTCAGCACGAGGATGGTCGTGAGGGCCATCACGGTGAGGACGGTGACGAGGGCGACACCTCGACGATCCTTGGCGAAGAACCTGCTGGGCTTGAGGGTTTCCGGAAGTTTCATGGCTGAGAAAGATGGGGTTCCCGAGTCGAAAAGCGGCGGAGTTTCGTTTTGGGCTCCGCTTTACGATGTAAATTGAAGGAAATACAAAGACAATACAAGACTATTTTCTCAAATCGGCGATTTTTCTGCCCATACAATGTATTTACCGAGGGCGACGGGGGGCCGGGCAGCGATCTCGATCGCCTCCAGATGATCAAGTTTTCCTGATCAGGGCAAGACAAAACGCCAAAATCTTACCGGAATCGTTGACTTCGTGCCGCCTTTCAGCGGCTCATGGCCTGAAGCTGCTCAAGCTCGCGGATGAAGCCGGGGTAGCTGGTCTCGATGCATTCCACGCCCTTGATGAGGGTCTCTCCTTCCGCGAAGAGTCCCGCGATGGCGAAGGCCATGGCGATGCGGTGGTCGCCCAGGGAGTGGATTTCGGCTCCTTTCAGCGTCGCTCCGCCCGTAATCTCCATCCCGTCGGCGAACTCATCGACGGTGACGCCCATTCGCCTGAGATTCTCCGCCACGGTGGAAATGCGGTCGCTCTCCTTGACCCGGAGTTCCTGAGCGTCCTTGATCACCGTTTTTCCCTCGGCCAGAGCCGCGGCGACGGCGAGGACGGGGATTTCATCGATGAGGGTGGGAATCTCCGCCCCTCCGATCTCGGTGGCGACGAGGCCATTGCCGACGACCTCGACCGAGCCCATGGGCTCGCAGCCCGAATTGTCGATGCGTTCCGTGATTTTCGCCCCCATGCGTGTCATCACGTTGAGGATGCCGATCCGGGTGGGATTCAGGCCGACCTGGTGGATCATGAGACGGGCCCCTTTGCGCGCCGCAGCGGCCACGATCCAGAACGCGGCGCTGGAGATGTCTCCCGGGATCTGGATGTCGCGCGATTCGGGCGTTTGTCCGCCCCAGATCGACACGGTTTTGCCTTCGCGGATGTTTTTGACGAGCAGGTAGTTGAGCATGCGCTCGGTGTGATCCCGCGATGGATTCGGCTCGGATACGCTCGTCTTTCCCTCGGCGGCGAGCCCGGCGAGGAGGATGGCACTCTTCACCTGGGCACTCGCGACGGGGGAATCGTAGTGGATCGCCTTGAGCTTTTCCTTGCCGAGGATCTTGAGAGGCGGAGTGCAGCGGTCGCCCTGCCCTTTGATCCGCGCCCCCATGCGCTCGAGGGGAATGGCGACCCGGTTCATGGGGCGTTTGGAAAGGGATTCATCCCCGGTGAGGGTCACCTCGAAGGGCTTCGTCGCGAGGATCCCCGCGAGCAGGCGCATCGTAGTACCGCTGTTCCCGCAATCGATCGGCTTGCCGGGATCCTGAAAATCGCCGCGGTTTCCGTGGACGCGGATATGCGTTCCACCCGCTCCCAGGTTCTCGATTTCCACCCCCATGGCAGCCAGCGCTTGCATGGTGGCGAGACAATCCTCGCTCGCCAGAAAGCCGGTGATTTCGCACGGGCCGTTGGACAGAGCAGCGAAAAGAAGCGCGCGGTGCGAGATGCTCTTGTCTCCGGGAACGGTCAGCTCCGCCGAGAAATCTTTCACTTTCTTGACTTTGAGATCGGCCATGGTCGTGCGGGTAGCGGCGGGAAAAATCTCAGGCCTTGGATTCGCGGCGGGGGTCGGCGGGCAACAGCGTTCCCCGGAGGTGACGGGCTTCTCCCAGCAAATCGCGAAGTTGATCGCGGTCAAGGGTGTCGAGCGCGGCTTTCCACACCTGTAGCTCCCCGATGTAGGCCTCCAGCCGGCGGGACACGGCCTCGCGATTGTCGTTGAGGATGTCGGCCCACATCTCCTCGGGTCCGCCGGCCACCCGGGTCGTGTCGCGGAAGCCGCCTCCGCTGAGCTTCACGGCACCGGGCTCCCACGAAAGGACGGAGCGGGCGAGGGCCGCGGCGACGAGATGGGGCAGATGGCTGATTCCGGCGACCAGTTCATCGTGCCGTTCGGGAGAAAGGTGTGAAACGACACCCCCGAGGCGGCTCCAGAAACATTCGAGACGGGACAACAGGGATGGATCGGCATCGTCCGAGGGCGTCAAAACAATGGGTGCCCCTTCGAAAAGTTCGGCGGAGGAGAAGGAGAGCCCCTTTTTCTCGGACCCTGCCATGGGATGGCTGCCGATGAATACCCCGCCACGATCACGGACGAGAGGCCCGATCTCCTTCACGACCGGAGCCTTGACGCTGCCGACATCGGTGACGAGGACATCGGCTCCCTCGGGAAACGGGGCCATCCGGTTCACGACCGAAGCCATGTGGCCGGTGGGCATGGCGAGGACGATGCAGTCGGCTCCTGCGACGGCCTCCTCGACCGAGGTGGAGGCCAGGTCCACCAAGCCACTTTCGCGGCGGAGTTCCTCGACCGCTTCGGCGCGGCGAGCCCAAGCCGTGAGCGTCGTCTCCGGAGAGCGCTCGCGAAGGGCGCGGAGGAGGGATCCCCCGATCAGCCCGGGAGCGAGCACGGCGACGTGGCGAAACGGGGCTTCGCGTTCGGTGCTCAGGGAACCTTGAAGTAAATTTTCTTCCCGGGATTGTTCGGATCGGGGATCTGCACCTGGGTGCCGCGCTTCAACGGCTCACCGGTGGGATTCCCCGCGGAGTCATACTTCTCGACGGAGATCTGACCAAGCGAGGCATGCGAGCCGGGAAGGGTGACGACGAGAGGATTCCCGGGGACGGCGTTGGCGTAAGGCATCTCCGAGGTCGAAGGGGTCGACGGTGCGGGAGGCGGCGTGGGCTTTTCCTCGACCGGAGGTTTTACCGCAGGAGCCGAACTGATGTCACGGACATCACGCATGCCGGGAGCCGGAGCGGTCGGGGTGGTGCCGGGAGCCGGAGCCGGGACACCCGGAGCACCGGCCGCGCCGGTGTAGCCGAAGCGACCTCCCGTCTGATCGGCGGGCAGCGGCGCGCCGGGAACACCGGGGGCACCCGGGACGGGCGGTTGGCCGGGCTGACCATACTGTGCCGGAGGGACGGGGGGCTGGGCAACGGGTTGCTCCGGGTTTTTCGTCTTGCAGCTCGTGAAGGAGACCGAAAGTCCGGTCAAGAGCACGACGGAGCAATAAGGCGCGAGTTTCATAAGAAGCGGCGAAGCTAAGGAAAGGCGAGAGGTTAGAAAAAGTTTTAAACTTCTCAAGCAGGAAAATACGCTGCAAATCGGCACTTCGCGATGAAAAATCCAAGTCCGGATCCCTTAAAACCGCAATTTTTCTCAAAAAAGTTCAAATTTCTGCCCTTTTCACAAGGAATTCGCCGATCACTCGGCTTTGAGCTGCCGGAATTCGCCACCCGTTCCGCGTACGATCCGGGTCCATTCCTTCTCATCATCCGGTTTGGGCTGGAAGGCGATGAAGTTCAGGGGGATCTCTCCCTGCGGCCCCTGATCGAGTTTGTCGACCGCCTTCTTGATTTCGTCGTAGGGGATGTTGCTGAGCCCCCCACCCTCTCCGGCGCGCCATTGGAAACTCGCGTCGGAGATCAGGAAGATCACATCGGGCCGCATCGCGATGCTTCTTTCAAGCACACCGACCACTCCCTGGACATTGCTGATGACACCGGCGGTGGCGGCGCTCATCGCTCCGCTCTTGTTCCACTTTTCCTCGACCCATTTTTGGGCGAGATCCTTGTTGCCCGGAGTCGCGGCGATCAATTCCTCGGTGAAAGGCATGTAATTGCCGGTGAATTGGATGATGGAGAACTGCGCGCTGATGGGCAATCCGGCGATGAGCTTGATCGTCTCCTCTTGGATGCGCTCGAGCGGGATCCCGGCGGCATTCGCTTTGTTCACCACGCTCGAGGACACATCAAAGAGCAGAAGGATGCGCTGGCCCTGCGTCTTTACGCCGAAGAAGCTCATCCCCTGCCCCGTCCCGCCTCCCCCGGCGAGTCCTTGCCCGAGACCTGATCCGAGTGCGGCGCTGCCGACGAGGCTGTTGACCTGATCGGAGATGAGTTCGGAAGGATCGAGCGGCAGCATCTGATCGAGATCGACTTGGGGCAGCT
This sequence comes from Verrucomicrobiales bacterium, assembly GCA_016795385.1. Classification (GTDB taxonomy): domain Bacteria; phylum Verrucomicrobiota; class Verrucomicrobiia; order Verrucomicrobiales; family DEV007; genus Arctic95D-9. The sequence continues at coordinate 222,438 of JAEUHI010000043.1, forward strand.
CCGGCAGGGCGAACTCGACCGGACGGGTGCTGACGAGCTTGTCGTTGAAGGTCGGCTTCGGGGCCATCGCCTCGTGTTTCGCCACGTTCATTTTGTGTTCGGGCGTCTTCGGCGGGATTTTGACCACCTTCTTCATTTCGAAACGCGCCTCGGGACGGGTGAAATGTTTCGCCACCGTCCAGATCCCGAAGATCAGCAAGACCACCCCATGGACGACGATGCTGCCAATGATGATGGAACCGATGAGGGCACGGCGGTGGCTTTTCTCCTGCGAGATCCCGTCGCGACGAGGTTTCGGGGCGCGCTTCTTCTTCCGCGGACGAGGTGGCGGCGGCGACTCGGGCTGGAGGGAAATGGAAAGCTCACTCATCCGTTGCTCCTGCGAGGGTGACTCCACGGATACCCGCCTCGGCGCAGGCGTTCAGGACATCGACAAGACGCTGGTGCGGCACGGTATCGTGCGGCGCGAGGGTGACGAGCGCCTCGGTCTTCGCGTTTTCGGCGGAGAGGCGGAACCTCGTCAGGACGGCCCGCAGCTCGGGGAGGCTCGTGCTGGCGGGTTCGTCGAGATTCTGCTCGTTCAGCACGACCTGCCCCGAGGGCTCGATGATGACCCGCGCCTCGTCCGGGATATCGACGATCTCTTCCTGCGAGACCTGGCCGGGCAGGCCCATCGGGATATCGCGCTCGGGTTTCACCGGCTTCGCCGAGACCATGAAAAAGACGAGGAGGAGGAAGACCATGTCGATCATGGGCGTCATCTGCATCTCCACGGTGGAGGAGCGGCGCTGTTTCCTGCGTCTCATCGGACTGAAGAGGGTCGGGTCGGTCGGTTAAGAGGGTCGGGTCGGTCGGTTAAGAGGGTCGGGTCGGTCGGTGAAGAGGGTAGGGTCCGGGGTTCAGTTTTCGTGGACGCCGAAGATCAGGTCGATCGCGCCGACTTCGGTGGCCATCTCGACGAATTCGCGGATCTTTTTCGTCGGCGTCTTCTGGTCGGCGCGCAGGTAGATCTGCAGCGGAGGAAAATCGCGGAATTTCACGCGGAGGTGGGCGAGCACTTCGTCCTTCGACGCGGCGCGGTCGCCGATGTAATAATTCCCCTCGCCGTCGATGTTGATGACGTCGCGCTGTGTTTTTTCGGGAGAGGCCGCCGTCGCGGCGATGGGCAGGCGGATCGGCACGCTCAGCTCCTGCTCGGTGATCTTCTGGGTGACCATGAAAAAGATCAGCAGCAGGAAGGTCATGTCGATCATCGGAGTGAGCTGGAAACTCACCTCGTCGAGCGACTTCTTGCGGCGGCGGATCATGTGGAGGGAGCGTGGCGCTTTGTCAGGATTCCGCCGGGGTCTCCGCGGGTTCGGCGGCACCCTGGAGACGGATCTCGCCGGAGAGGATGTCGATCGCGAAACTGGCGTGCTTTTGCACCGTGGTCATGACGCCCTGCAGCTTGTCGCGGAAGAAGAAGTAGAAGAACATCGCGGGGATCCCGACGATGAGCCCGCCCGCGGTCGTCACCATCGCGACCTTGATGCCACCGGCGAGTTCCTTGGCATCGCCGCTCGTGGTGGCGAGTTTGTCGAAGGATTCGATCATGCCCCAGACCGTGCCGAGCAGTCCGATCATGGGGGCGAGCGTCGCGAAGATGTTGAGATAATTCACCCAGACCATCTGCCGGTGCTCTTCCTCGTCGAGCGCCTCGGCGGCGGCCTCCGTCATGCTCGCCTTGTTGGCGAGATCGCGGTCGAAGTTCACCTTCAGCAAGGCGCCGGACATGACGCGCCCGTAACTGCTCGGATGGGAGGAACAGGCGCTGTAGGCCGCCACGACATCGCGCGAGGCCATAGCCGCGTTCACCTGGTTCACGAGCGACTGCGGCGCCATCTTGTTTTTCGTGATCTGCACGAAGCAATAGACCGCCACGGCGATGGTGCCGATGGAGCAAATCAAGAGCACATGCATGAAGCCACCGCCCTGGTGATAGAGATCAAGGGCGGAAACATCCTGTGCGACAACCCCGGCGGCGGCATCGGGGGCGGGGGCGTCCTGTGCGAAGAGCGGAGCGACGATTCCGGCGGCGAAAACCAGCGCGGCGGCGACGAGGGAACGTGGGATCAGATTACGGATGCGGTTCATGGAGCAGTGGCCTTGGGATCGGTCGGAGGTGGGTTGAGCGTGGCGAGACTCTCCTTCGCTTTGGCGGCGAAAGAGGTATCGGGATAAAGTTTGAGGAGGTCTTCCCAGCGGGCCTTGGCCTCCGCGTTTTCACCTCCGAAGTGCAGGAGTTCGGCGGCATGGAAAAGGCCGCGGGCCGCGGCTTCCTCGCGCGTGGCATGGAAGAGATGCGGTTTCAAAAACTGATCGAGCGCGCGGTGGTAGAGTTCGTGACGGCGAGGGCGCACCTCTTCGTCCTCGATCCAGCGGGGATGCTCCTCCTCGAGCTCGCGCAGGGCGCGGAAATCGGCCTGGGCGAGAAGGTGCTCGACTTCGATGAGCAAGGCAGGATCCTCGGTGTCTTTGGCAAGGAGCCGCGCCTCCGCCGTGGCGGCCTCGAGATCACCTTTGGCCAAAAGCGCCTCGAGACGACCCCGCTTTGCCGCAGCCACGTCGTCGGGCGACCACGCTTTCGCGATGAGATGATCGTAGAGCGCAAGGGCTTTCTCCGCGCCGATGGCGCCCTCCTCCCGCATCATCGCGGCTCCATAAGCCAGACCCCACGCGGCGCTGCGGGAGCGCGGCCGGTGGAGATGAGGAAACCAAAAGTCCCACCACGGTTTCAGCTCGGCCCCGGACGCGCTCGCGCGGCGTGCGAAGAGCAACTCCTCGCCCGGACGATAGCCGAACTCGATCCGCTCGACCTGGGGTGCGGCGAGCGTGCGCTTCGCCGAACCAGCCGCGCCCGCCGCTCCAGGAAGGGTCACATTCACGATCGAATCAGTAAGTTCGTCGATGCGACAAGCGAGCGTCTCACCCGTTTTCATGACGACGAGGTCCTGGGACAGCCCCGTCCCGACGGCCAGCAACAAGAATGAAGAGAGGATCGATTTCATTCGCCGCCCTCCCCGTTGATTACCGGTGCCGACGCGGGAGCCGGAGGAAATTCGCGGCGCAGGATTTCGATGCGGCGTTTCGCATCCGCCACCTCGGCGAAATCGGCGAGTTCTTCCCGGGCGATCATTTCCTCATAGGTCTCGAGCGCCTCGCGCCGGAGATTCAATTGCTCGAGCGATTGGCCCCGGCCCCAATAGGCTTTCGCGTTCATCTCGCCGAACTTTCCGTAGGCCACGTAGACGCGCTCGAAATAGACGATGGCTTTCTCATGCTCCTGGTCGGCGACATGGGATTGCCCGAGTCGCAGCAGCACCTCGGCCTTGGTCGCGGCGGTGACACCCGCAGTCTCGAGGGTTTTTTCCAGCGTGGCCCGCGCCTCGTCACCTCTGCCGGCGGTGGTGAGAAGATCGGCCATTTTCATCCGCACCTCGCCGAGATGGACCGAAGCGGCAGTCTCCCGCTCGAAGCGCTCATAGAAGGCAAGGGCTTCCTCCGTCTCGCCGCCGGCGGCGGCGATCTCACCGAGCCCGCGGTAGATGCGGTCGCGCTCGACGGCGCGAGGATGCCATCGCCGGATCTCGGTGAACAGCTGCTTGGCGAGAAGACGATTCTCCGACAACCACTGTGCCTCGGCCACGGCGACAGAGATGGTGGGTTCGTGGATCCGCGGATTGACCCACTTTGTGATGTCGAGCAGTTCGATGCGCGCGGCATCACCCGCGGCAACGAGGGACAAAGCCCAGCCGGCGCGCAGGGCAAGGGTCGTCTTGCCTTGAACGCCGGCGCGGGCCTTGAGGAGGCGCAGTTTCGTCACGAGTTCTTCCCGACCCGCGGCACCGCCAGACTGATAGACCTTTGGTAAACCGGCGAGCAGATCGGTCATGGTGTGGCGATCCGGATCGTCACCAAGGTCTTCGATGGTCTTCCAATAAATGTCGCGGGCGCGGCCGAACTCATCTTCCTGGATGTGCGTCCATCCGATCCAGTAAACGGCCTCGGGGAGGCGGCCGCTCGCAGGATGATCGGCGACGAACTTGGCAAAGTGTTCACGCATCGCCGGGAGGTCCTCCAACAGTTTCAGGGCGTTGCCTTTCTTGAACCAAGCATCTTCGAAGAACCGTCCCGACTCAGGCCTCACGCGCTCGTAGGCGGCGAATCCTTCATCGTTTTTTCCTTCGGAGAAATACGCATCGCCCAGCAAGAGATTCGCCTCGTCGGTGAGCGGATCGCCTGGATAGGCGTCGTTGAAGGCCTCGAGCTTTTCGATGGCTCCGGGATAATCCGCGAGCGAGAAGGTGCAGACGGCGATGCGGAAGGTGGCTTCCTTGCGATACTTGGCGGACTTGTGGCGTTTCAGGTAGCCCTCGAGATGCGAGCGCGCCTCCTCGTAAAGAGCGGAGAAGGAATAGGCCATGCCGGACCAGTAGTCGGCATCCTCGACCAGATCGGAGTCGGGATACTGCCGTTGCACCTGGTCGAATTGATAGAGCGCGCCTTCGTTGTCGTCCTGCTGCAGGTAAAGGAAGCCCTGCATGAACATCGCCTTGCCCGCGAAAGGATCCTTGGGGAAACGCTCGACCAGTTCTCCATACGCGAGCTGGGCGGCGCCGTGATCGAAATTCTCGCGCAGGGCTTCGGCCTTGAGGAAGAGCACGGTCGCCAGCGATTTCCCTTCGTCTCCGAAGACTTCTTCGTAGCGCTCGGCGGCGGCGACCGCCCGCGTCCAATGTTTTGTCTCCATCCAGCACTGGATCTGCGCGAGCGTGGCGCTCTCGACGAGAGGATCAGGCGGCATCGAGGCGAGCATGTCCTCGAGAATGAGCGCCGACTCGCGATAGCGGCCCAGCCCCTGATAGGCCATCGCGAGGCGCAGGCGCAGGGCGGAGTCGAAATTTTCCGTCTTGGCGAAATTCTCCAGCTCGCGCTCGACGCGTCCGAGGATGGCCCGCAACTGGAAGACGGTGCCCTGGGTGTTCGACCGCGCCTCGAGCATCGCGATACGCTCGCCGATCTCCGCGATTTTCTGGTTTTGATAGTCGATGAGCCGTTGCCGCGGCCAGATCCGCTGGAGACAGGTGATGGCGTCGTGATAACGCTTCTCGTCGAGGAAAGTCGCGCCGAGCTGGAGGGCGAGGCTCTGAAAGCTGATCACCTGCGTCATGCTGCCGAGGTTCGCATGCTCGCGCCGGATCACGGCGAGAGCATGGTCGTGTTGTCCCGCGACGAGGCGGCAATGCAGCTCGAGGACGACGGCCCGGCTCGCCGCCTCGGGAGAAGCCTCCCGCACCTGGGGCAACTGCGATTCGAGAAAGTCGGCCGCTTCCGCGGGAAAGTCCTGCTGCAGGTAGAGCGTCGCGAAGAGGAGGAGCGCTTCATAGCGTTTGAAGGCGTTGTGCGTCTCGTCGCTCCAGTATTCACCGAAGGCACGCTGCGCCCCGACGAGTTCGCCGGTCGTCATCAGACAGATGCCCCGCCAGAATCTCAACTCGTCGGAGAGGGGCTTCTCGATTTTCGGATCGAGGAGCGATTCATCGATCCATTTCAACGCTTCGTCGAATTTCTTCAGCCCCACCTTGCTGATCGCCACGAGAGGGCGGTGGAGACGGGCCGCTTCCTTCGCCTCCTCGGCGGCTCCGTAATCGAGGATGAATTTCTCCAGTGCGGTCTCGGCCCCCGCGAAATCGTTCGCGGCGAAGGCGGCGCGTCCCCGCTCCAGCAATTGCACCGGGCCATCGGTTTCGACGGTCGCCGGGTTTGCCTCCACCGGTGGGGCGGCTGGCGCGGGCTTGGGGTCCTCCTGCCCCCAAAGCCCCGCCGCCGCAAAGAGCGGTGCCATACGGAAAATGAATCGGGGGCGGGTCATCGGGAGCCGGGACTAGCAAGGAACCGGCCGAATCAAGACAGAAAATAGCGACCCACGTCAAACCGAAACCCACAAAATGACCGAATTGGCACTTAAACGGTCGGTTCCATCGTCCCGGGGCCTTCTCCATCCACCAAATCACGCCAGCGTCCCACGTATTCGCCCGGACGATGCGCCTCATGCACCGAAAACAGGTAGACACGCCCACCGAGCACCTCGTAGAAGCCGTTCTGGCAAAAACGACGGGCCAGGAGGAGCGCCTCGGCCCGGTTGCAGACGATTCCATATCCCGGCTCGATGTGGGAGAAATCGGGGCTGCCGCCGGCGACGGGAAAATGCTCGAATTCAAGTCGCTCCAGTTCCGCCCGCAGATGGGCGTCCGCCACCTCATTCACCTCGTCGGCGACCACCACCCCCTCGGGATTGTGGGCCGTGATGATGCGAAACTCCGGCGGCACGTCATCCTCCGGGCCTTTGAACCGCACCTGCCGGTATTCATCGGGTAAATCGAGATGATGCCGCACGGGAGGCAGCTCCTCCCGAAGTCCTTTGGCAAAATAATGCCTCACCGATGGGCGCCGGATGTATCGCAGCAGTTCGATCCGCTCGCTCCGCCGCCACATTGCGAAGAGGAACCACGGAATCGCCACGAGACTGAAGATCACCATCACCCCGCCCCATAGCAGACGCAGCCGAGGCGTGAGGCGCCGGGTCACCAGCACCCAGACGAAATAGACCGGCCACTGGAAGACGAGGGCATGGAATCCCGCCCTCGTCACCGTGAGGAAACGATCCCCCGACTCCGGGATCTCCTCGCCGTGATAGGAGGCGGGCAGGGCATACGCACAGAGCCATCCCACGGCAATGAGATACGCGAAGGGAAGGAACAATGCCGGCACCGCGGCCAATCCATACCCCAGATGCCGCAAAATCGGATTCATGGTTCCCGAGCCGCCGGAGCCATCCTAGGCGCACCACTTGAGCAACTTCTCCAGCAAGGGAGGCACGTGTTCGTAAGGATCCTTTTCCTCTTCGTATTCGAGGATCACGTATCCCTCGTAGCCGGTGTCCTTGAGAATCTTCACGACCCGCTCAAGGTCGGCCGGCGCCTTCTCTTTGCCCTCCTTGCCCACCTTGATCTCGGTCTTGAGCTGCACGTTCATCGCGTATGGCGACGATGCGGCGATCTCGGCATAGACGTCGTCAGCGATGAAATTCCCGCTATCGAGATTCACACAGACCCAGGGACTGTCGACCGCCCGCACGATCCGGAGCAACCTCGCCGCAGTGGTGATGCTGTCGTGATTCTCGATCCCGAGGTAAACTTTCTTCTCCGCCGCATAAACCGCTGTCTCGGTCAGTGCATCGATGGCATTCTGTTCCGCCTCCTCCCCACTGACACCCTTCGGATGGGCACCGGCAAAAACCCGGATGTGGGGAGCGCCCATCATCGCCGCGTGGTCGATCCATTGCTTCACATGCTCGATCTGACCGGGACGCTCCGGCGCGTCCTTCGGATGGGAAAAATTGTTCCCCACCGCCGTCCCCGAAATCGCGATGCCGAGCTTTGCGGCGATCTCCCGGCATTCGGTGAAGGTCGCCTCGCCCGCATCAGGTGCGAAAAAGTAGCTCGTCAACTCCGCCCCCTTCAATCCCTGGCTGGCGCAGTATTGGAGAAACTTCGGCATGTCCATGGCCCGATCCCCCGGTTCGAACTTCGGGTTCTTCTTGCCCCGCGACCATTCGAACTGATTGCGGAACGAATACGCCGCCAGCCCGACCTGCAGGCCTTTGCCGGATCGGGGATACGGATCCTTCACCGCAAAGAGGGTCGAGGCGGGAACAAGACCAAAGCCAAGGGCACCGGTCATCCAATTACGTCGGGTCATCTGCATGCCCGGCACTCTAGGACGGATTGACCGGATCGGGAAAGCCGAAAATCACCGGATGAAAGGGAGGTTTGCCCGCCCCCTCCTCAGTCAGCATAGCCCTCCGGATGGGCCACGTGCCAATCCCACGCGCTTTTTACGATGGAGCGCAGATCGGCATATTTCGGCTGCCATCCGAGTTCCTCGCGGATGCGGGTGCTGTCGGCGATCAAGGTAGCCGGATCCCCCGCGCGGCGGGGCGCGATCTCGGCGGTGACCTCGCGACCACTCACCTCGCGTACCGTTTCGACGACTTCCTTCACGCTGAATCCATTGCCATTGCCGAGATTGTAATGGAGCACCTCGCGCTCGTGCAGTGCCTCGAGGGCGAGCAAATGCGCCGAGGCAAGGTCCTCGACGTGAATGTAATCCCGCACACAGGTGCCGTCCGGCGTCGGATAGTCATCGCCGAAGATCTTGATCGAAGCCCGCTGCCCCAGCGCCACCTGGATGACGAGCGGGATCAGGTGCGTCTCGGGATCGTGGTCCTCGCCTTTCGTCGGGGTGCATCCGGAGGCGTTGAAATAACGCAGGCACGCATATCGAAGGCCTTTCGTCCGATGTGCCCAGTGAAGAATGCGCTCGACGAAATATTTCGACTCGCCGTAGGGGCTCCCCGGCACGATGCGCTCGTCAGGAGCAATCGGGATGCGGACCGGATCGTCGAAAAGGTTCGCAGTGGAGGAGAAAATGAATCGTTTCACCCCATGATCCACGGCCGAGGAGATCAGGTTCACCGCATTCCCGACGCTCTCGCCGAGGTATTTGAAGGGATTCTCCACCGACTCGCCGACGAGCGTGTAGGCCGCGAAATGCATGATGGAGTCAGGCGCCACTTCCCCCATCACTCGATCCACCGCCGCCCGATCCTTCAAGTCTGCTTCGAAAAAAGCGGCGGCGGGATTCACCGCGGCGCGGTGACCCTGATACAGATTGTCGAGCACCGCGACTTCGTGCCCGGCAGCGAGCAGGGCATCGACGGCGACACTTCCGATGTATCCGGCTCCGCCGGTGACGAGGACTTTCATGGGGAATTAATTGCGGGCAGAAACATCCGGCAAGGATAGGTGCCGCGCAAACGAATCGTGCTATCCTTCGCCGCATGAAGACCTCCCGAACCTTCCGCTGGGGCATCCTCGGCACCGGACGCATCGCCGCCAAATTCGCCGGTGAACTGCCCTTTTCCCGCACTGGTCGGCTTGTCGCGACGGCTTCGCGCTCCCGGGAATCCGCTGCGACGTTTGCCCGCACCCACGGCGGTGATCCCATCGTCGGATACGAGGAACTCCTCGGCCGCGACGATCTCGATGCGATCTACCTCAGCCTGCCGAACGCGCTCCATCGGGAATGGACCCTCGCCGCGCTCGACGCCGGAAAACACGTCCTCTGTGAAAAGCCGATGGCCCTCGATACCGTGGAGGCCCGGGAAATGTTCGATCGGGCCGGGGAGAAAGGGCTCGTCCTGATGGAGGCGTTCATGTATCGCGCCCATCCCCAGACCTTGCGGCTTTTCGAAACCGTAGCGAGTGGAGCGATCGGCGAAGTGCGGCTCCTTCGGGCGAACTTCACCTTCTCCCGCGAGGCGTCGCACGATGACGCCCGCTTTCAAGCAGGCCCCGGAGGAGGCTCCTTGATGGACGTTGGGTGCTACTGTGTCGATTTCGCCCGTACCCTCTCGGGTGCGGAACCAGACAGGGTCGAGTGCCTCGCGCACCATCACGAGTTAGGAGTCGATGACTACGCCGCGGGGCTCCTCGGATTTCCCTCCGGCTCCCTCGCTACCTTCACCTGCGGCATGACCGTGCTCTCCGATCAAAGTGCCCACATCGCCGGCACCGAGGGGCGCATCGAAATCGCCCGATTCTGGCAGGCGAAGGAAGGCTTCACCCTTGTCTCTCCGAAAGGGGCGATGAAGACAATCCACGTCCCGGAAGACCGCCCCCTTTACGCCGTGGAAGCCGACGCCTTTGCTGAAGTCGTCGCCGGCGGGACAAACTGGAATCCGGCCGCAAACACACTCGGAAACCTGCGCGTCCTGGAGCGGCTCCGCGAAAAGGGCGGACTTCCTTTCAAAGCGTGATATGGCTCTACCCATAACGATTCCCGATGCTCATCCGCGCCCTCCTTTTTGATTTCGACGGTCTCATCCTCGATACCGAGTTCCCCATTTACGAAGCGTGGCGTGAGGATTACCTCGCCCACGGCCATGATTTGCCCCTCGAGGTATATGCCGCCTGCGTCGGGAGCGATTTCAACCGTTTCGATCCCAAGTCCCACCTCGAATCCCTCGTCGGCCGCACCATCGACTGGCCCGACCGCGATCTCTGGCGGGAACGCAACGCTCTGGAACGGGTGAAGCAGCTTCCTCCCCTGCCCGGAGTGGTCGCACTGCTCGACGCCGCGTCGTCGCTGGGCCTGCCTTGCGCCGTCGCCTCGAGCTCGCCACGAAGCTGGGTCGAGGGACACCTCGGGAGACTTGGATTACTCCATCGATTCCGACTGATACGCTGTATTGATGACGTCGCCGCTCCGAAGCCTTCGCCCGACCTCTTCCTCGCTGCTGCCGCAGGTCTTGGTGTTGCGCCTTCGGAAGCCCTTGCCCTCGAAGATTCCAGGAACGGTCTCCTCGCGGCGAAGGCGGCCGGATGCCCTTGTATCGTCGTGCCGAACCGTGTCACCGCCCATCTCGATTTCGAGGGCGCCCTGATGATCTTGGCATCACTGGAAGAAATCGATCTGACAAGCTTGATCCAATGATCCTGCGGGGTTCGAACGACTAATCCCCGATCACCTCCTTGCGCAAATCGCAGGTTAAGACAACTCACGGAAGTGGCTCGCGCGGCACCTTCTGCTTGCCGAAAATCTTCTGGCCCAGCTTTTTGAATGGGTTCTGCTCGGCTTCGACGTCCCGAACTTCTTCGGCCCGGTGCATGATTGTGGGATTTCCGGGCTCTGGGAAAGTCGCCGCGGCGTCTTCACCAATTTCGCTGCGGACGTCCTCATCGTAACTCGTAAAGGTGGCCTCCTCGTCCGACCGGACGACGATGGGCTGGATGAAAATCATCAACTCCGATCGCGATTTGGAGACATTCGAATTCTTGGCCGCATATCCGATCACGGGAAGATCTTTGAGAATCGGAATCCCCGCGTCCTGGATGTCCTTCGATTCCGAGATCAGCCCACCCAGAATGATCGTCGATCGGTTGGCAACGGATACCGTCGTATTCAGTTCCTGCTTGCCGATAATCGGGATCTCATTCGCATCGATGACCTGCTGCCCGACAACACGGTCGTTCACCTGCACGATGTCGAGCGTCACTTCGTTATCCTCGTTGATCGTGGGAAGAACCTCGAGCTTCAAGACGACATCCTTGTAGGCCACGGTCGATCGGACGGAATTCGGATTGTCCGTGTCGGTGACGGCGGTCTCGGGATAGGGCACCTCCTGGCCCGAGGTGATTTCGGCGCGTTTGCCGTTCTGGGTGTAAACCACGGGCCGTGAAAGCACCTTGAAACGCTGCGTCTCCTCCAGGGCGGTGACGATGACATCCAGCGATTCACCGATCTGCCCGTAGAAGTTCAGGCCGCTCGTCGGGCCAAAGGGGGTCGTCGTGATCATGTTGGCCATGTTCGCGATGTTGCCTCCTCCGGCGATGTTGTTTGGCCCATTAAGATTGCCGCTCGTAAATCCCCCGCTGCCCGGCTTCGTGCCGTTCCATTTCGCAAAACGCTGGATGTAGTCGACTCCCAGCTGGGTATCGTCCGAGAGTGTGAGTTCACCGATGACGGTGGCAAGATAAACCTGGACCGGACGGCGATCGAGGCGGTCGATCATGTCGAGCACGATCTGCTCGGATTCACGCGTGCCGGAAACGATGATGGAATTTGATTGCCTGTCCGCGATGACACGGGTCTTTCCAACGAGCACGGAGATGGGCGCGACATCATCCAATGGAAAAGCAATCTGATCCTCACGACCGCCGACTTCATCGCTTGTGGCGCTGGTCTGCTGGTTTCGATTCTGATTGTTTTGCTGGGTCTGATTGGTGCCGGTGAGGGTGGACAACTGGGAAGACGTCACCGGAGTCGGACGGGTCTGGATTTGTCTCCCTCCGGGCAACATCGTCTCGCCGGTGCCGGTGTCCTGCAAGACATCGACGAGCACGGGGAGAATGTCGTTCGCCTTCACATATTTCAGCTTTCGCTCGATTGGCTGATGGTTGTCGAGCGGGCGGTCGAATTGCTGGATCAGCTCGAGGATGTAGGCCGCGTCCGTTGGAGACGCGACGATCATGACCCGGTTGAGGCGATCATCCGGAATGAGCTGTGCGGCAGGCTGATCCGCGGTGCCGATTCCGTTCATGACGTTGCGGGAGCGGCCATTCTGGCCGGAAGCACTCTGTTGGGCCTGCGGGTTGTTGCCCTGCGACTGTTGCTGCTGCCCTTGCTGGGGCTGGTTCGTCGTCGCACGGGCTCCGGTGACGGTCCCATTTCGTTCGCTCTGTCGCTGACGCTCCTCCATGCGCGCATCCATGGCCGCCTGGATGATCTGGGCGACCACGTTCGCCTCGGCGTAATCGAGCTGGACGAATTCGGTGATCAGCGGGGCATCATCGACCGGATGATCGATGATCGCCTTCAAGCGGATGAACTGCCGTACGATGGGACTGGTCTCGGTGATGAGGAGCCCGCGGGGATTGGTCACCGGCGTGATGCGGCCGAACTCATTCAAGACAATATGGTTGCTGAAGATGGTGGCCGCGTCCTCGGGATCGACAAACTCGAGCTCCATGAAAAATCCCACCAACGATTCTCCCTCGGGCAAGGTGGCGGGATCGGTGTAGATGACAACACCTTCGCTGAAGGACGGACTACCACCTCCCTGGCGCGCCCCGCCGAGAAGCACCTTCACCTTGCTGTCATCCTCCGGCTCGACGACGAGGACATAGCCGTTGACGAGAAGAGCGGCTTCGATCAGGCGGATCGCTTCGTCTTTGGACACATCGGTGGGCGTGACGAGACTGACCTGAGGCCCGTTGAAAATCGAGCTGTCCTTCACGATCGGTTTGCTGATGAGCCGCTCATAGATGTTGAGGATATCGTTGACCGGGTTAAGAGGGAATTGCAGGCTGACGCGGTCGCCGACGATGTTCGATCCCGGCCCGCCCGGCCCGCCCGGCCCACCTCCGGGACCGCCGGGACCACCGGGTCCAACTCCAGGTCCGCCCGGCCCGCCTCCTGGTCCCTGCTGGAGCTGTGAGGGTGCCTGGAGAGGCTGGAGCTGCTGGGGACGCTGTTCGGGCTGGGGATTATTGTTATCCTGGGATCGAAGGTCGCGCAGGCACACGGACTGAAAAACGAGAGCAAATACGATGCTCCACCCGGCGGCGGCGCTTTGGCACCGCAGCCCTCTGACGTTCAGGCTGTTCATGTCTGGTGTTTCGACCCCGGGTTCCCGGCCCCGGAGAAACCCCGGGACCAGCCTTTCGATTCAAAAATTCTCGGCAATCGCGGAACTTTCTAGCGTAGCGCTCCGCCAATCACAACCCCCAATGCAACGGAAGTGCCGCCTTCATTACGGAAATCGGGATCTTTCTGACAACAAAGACTTTTACTCAACCCGGCTTGCGATTTCGCCATCGGCGAGGCGGGTCCGCACCCAATCTCCCTTTCGCACCTGGGCCGAGGAAGTGACCAGCTTCCCTTCCGCATCGGTCGTCAATGAATATCCCCGCTTCAAGACTCCTTCCGGACTGAGCGATTTCATGAGGTCTCCGGTAGCCTGCAGGCGCTTGGCGAGATCGGCGAGGCGCCGTTTCGCGACACGATCGAGCGATTCCGAGAGAAACGCGACCTCTTCCGCTTGTCTTGCGACGACCCGTTCGGGCTGGATCGCGGCGAGAGACCGGCGCGCTCCATCGAGCCCGGACTTCGCTTGCTGGAGCCGACCGGAGACGAGGTAGTCCATCCGTTCTTCGAGAAAATCGAGGGTCTGCATCCACGAGCGGATTTTCCGGCCCGGCTCCCGGGCTTCGATCTCGCGGCGGAGAGAGAGAACGTGCCGTTGATGAAGAGCAAGCGAGGCTTCCGTCCTGGATTCGAGCGCCTCCCGCAGCCGACCGAGGTGCCGGAGCAGCGTCACCCCGTCCGGCGCGGCATTTTCCGCGGCGGCGCTCGGCGTCGGCTCCCGTCGATCCGCGACAAAGTCGGCGATGGTGAAATCGATCTCATGCCCGACGCCAGACATCACAGGCAGCCCGCAGGCGGCGATGGCACGGGCGAGAACTTCCTCATTGAAAGCCCAGAGATCCTCGATGCTGCCCCCACCTCGGGCGACAATCACGAGATCGGGACGGTTTTCACCGCGTGACTCGTCGAAAAAGCGGACTCCCGCCGCGATCTCCTCGGCCGCCCCGTCGCCCTGGACCCGGGCGGGATAGATCATCAGCCTCACCCACGGAGCACGGCGGGAGAGGACGTGGATCATGTCGCGGATCGCGGCTCCTGTCGGCGACGTGACGATGCCGATGCTGGCGGGGAAAGAAGGGATGGGCTTTTTGCGGTCCGGATCGAAAAGACCTTCCGCCTCGAGCTTTCTCTTCAAAGCCTCGAACTTGGCCTGCAGATCTCCGAATCCCTTGGCCTGCACCGCTTGCGCGACGAGCTGATATTGCCCCCGCGCCTCATAGACCGAGAGATTTCCATACACCTGCACCTGCATCCCGTCGGCGAGCTGCACCGGGCAGCGCATCGCCGAGCCTTTGAAAAAAACGCAGGAAAGCTGGGCGAAAGGGTCCTTCAGGGTGAAATAATGGTGCCCCGAGCCCGGGAGCCTGTGATTGCTGATCTCCCCCTCGATCCAGACCCCGGAAAACCGGCTCTCAAGGCTGTCGCGGATCAGCGAGGTGATTCCGGCGACGGTATGGACGTGTTCGGACATGATCGTCAGCCCCGCATCGCCGCGACCGCCGCCGCCATGTCCGCCTGTCCATAAAGTGCGGTGCCCGCGACCATCACATTCGCGCCGTGGGCGGCGGCAATGCTGACGGTGCGCTGATCGATGCCCCCATCGACCTCGATGTGATAGGAAAGGCCGTTTTCTTCACGGAAGGTCCGCGCCGCCGCGACCTTCGGCATCGTCTCTGCCTCCATGAAGGCCTGGCCGCCGAATCCCGGCACCACCGTCATCACGAGGAGCAGGTCGATTTGGTCCAGATAAGGGACCACGGCATGAAACGGCGTCGCGGGATTGAGCGAAAGGCCGCATCCCAGGCCCGCCGCCCGGATGCGACCAAGCGTCTCCGCGACATCGTGATCCGCCTCGACGTGCACGGTGATGCGATCCGAACCCGCGGCGATGAAACGATCGAGGTATTTGTCGGGCCGCGTCATCATGAGGTGCGTGTCGAGCGGCAGTCTCGTATGCGGACGCACCGCGGCGACGAATTGCGGACCAAAGGACACGTTTTCGACAAAATGTCCGTCCATGACATCGAGGTGCAGCCAGTCCGCCCCGGCCTGCTCGGCGCGGCGCACCTCCTCACCGACCTTGGACCAGTCGGCGGCGAGGAGGGAGGGGGCGATAATTCGGGTGTTGCAGTCGGTCATGACGGGTCCATTATCTTCACGCTTTCCGGCTTCCGCAACCCTGCCCCGCCGGATTCCTTTTTCGACATGGTCTTTCCCACACCGGACGACGGAGCCGGGCCGAATCCGGCCGAGGCCCCGATCGAATTCACGAGCGACACCTTTCTCATGGAGCAGGCCCTGCGCCAGGCCCGGCGCGCTTTCCAAGCCGGTGAAGTGCCGGTCGGCGCCATCATCGTGCAGGGGAGCACGATCATCGCCCGCGCCCACAACCAGGTCGAGACCCTGCGCGATGCCACCGCCCACGCCGAGATGCTCGCCCTGAGCCAGGCGCAGGAGGCTCTCGGCGACTGGCGTCTGACCGATTGCGACCTTTACGTGACCAAGGAGCCCTGCCCCATGTGCGCCGGCGCGATCGTCCATTGCCGCATCCGCCGCGTCATCTTCGGCGTGGGGGATCCCAAGGGCGGGGCAGCGGGCGGACTTCTCAATCTCCTCCAGCAGCCGACCCTGAATCATCGCAGCGAGATCACTCCCGGCGTCCTCGAAGCCGAATCCCTCGCCATCCTCCAATCCTTCTTCCGCGCCGCCCGCGAAGCCGCCAAAGAGAAACGATCCAGCCCCACTCAGGAAAACCCGGACCTGCCCTGAGCAGCTCTCTTTTTCAAGAAGACCTTTTACCTTTTACCTTCCCACCTTTTACCGCCCGCAGGGCGCCCTCCATGCGTTTCACGAACCTCGCCGCCCACCCTGACATTGGCGCCAACTCCTATCTTCTCGAGCTCGGCGAGAC
Source organism: Verrucomicrobiales bacterium (assembly GCA_016795385.1). GTDB lineage: Bacteria > Verrucomicrobiota > Verrucomicrobiia > Verrucomicrobiales > DEV007 > Arctic95D-9. The sequence goes on from JAEUHI010000043.1 coordinate 238,657, forward strand.
CCTCCTCGTCCTCGACGCGGGCACGCATCCGAAACACTCCGGCCGCGACACCCTGCCGCTCTACGAAGATCTGCCGCGCGACGTGATTGACGCCATCCTCGTCAGCCATCCGCACCTCGACCACATCGGAGCCCTGCCCGTGCTGATGCGCGAACAGAGCGAAGCAGCCGTGGTCATGAGCGAACTGACGCGCGAGCACGGCAGCGTCCTCCTGCACAATTCGGTGAACGTGATGAAGGCGCAGCGCGAAGAGCTGAACGAGCCGCTCTACCCGCTCTACACCCATGGACAAGTCGATGCCTGCGTGCGGCGATGGATGACCCGCGAGCCGGGCGAACGATTTTCCTTCGGCGACCGCGACCGCGTCTCCGTCGAGTTCTTCCGCGCCGGTCACGTCCTCGGGGCCGTGGGGATGCGGATCGAGGCGAACGGCCACCGGATCTTCTACACCGGCGACGTGCATTTCGAAGATCAGACCGTCACAAAAGGCGCTGCTTTCCCGACCGATCCCGTCGATACCCTCATCATCGAGACGACCCGCGGCGACCACGAGCGCGATCCCGCCTACACCCGCGAACGCGAAAAGCGGCGCTTCGCCGAATCGATCGTCGCGACGATCGAGCGAGGCGGCTCGGTGCTCGTCCCCGTCTTTGCCTTCGGCAAAACGCAGGAGCTGCTCTTCATGTTGAAAGAGATTTTCGACGAAGGTCTTGCCCCTCATCTGCCTGTCCACATCGGCGGACTCAGCACGAAGATGACCGAGGTCACCGATCGTTTCGCCGATCACCCGGACCGCCTCCATCCCGGCTACCGGCTCCTCGACGACTTCCCCGATCTGCGCCGCCTCGCCCGCGGACGCAAGGAGCCCGACTTTCATCCCGGCGCCATTTACGCCCTTTCCAGCGGCATGATGTCGGAGCACACCGTCTCGCACCGCTTCGCCCGCCGCATCCTCGCCTCGGAACAAAACGCGATCCTCTTTGTCGGCTACGCCGATGACGAGGCGCCCGGCGGTCGCATCCTCGCCGCCGGACAAGGCGGACGCGTCGCCCTCTCCTCCGGATCCGACCACGAGAGCGAGATCCGCTGCGCTGTGGAGCGCTTCGACTTCAGCGGACACGCTCCGCGCGAGCAACTCGTCGATTACGCGGTGGCCTGCTCCCCCAAGACCGTCATCCTCGTCCACGGCGACGAGGCGGCTCGAGGCTGGTTCCTCGAAGAACTCGGGAGAAAGCTGCCCGATGCCCGGGTCGTGATTCCCGCGCCGGGCCAGGCGATCGATTTGTAAGCGGCCTCACCCGCCCACGCCGAAGAAAATTCCCGCGATACTCGCCGTCAAAAGGCTGGCGATCGTACCGCCGATCATCGCGAGCATGCCCAGCTCCGCGAGCTCGCCCCGGCGTTCGGGAGCGAGCGAACCGATCCCGCCGATCTGGATGCCGATCGAACTGATGTTCGCGAATCCGCAAAGGGCGAAGGTGGCAAGGAAGACCGTCTTGGGAGAAAGGGCCGCGGCTTCCTTCATCTCACCCAGTTCGAGATAGGCGACGAACTCGTTCGAGACGAGACGGATCCCGAGGAGCTGGCCGAATCGCAACATGTCGCCCCACTCCGCTCCGACCGCGGCGGCGACGGGAGCAAAAAGAAACCCCAGCACCGCCTCCATCGACAACTCCGAAAACGTGCCGCCGCTCGCTTTCGCGACCAGCCCGTTCAGCCAGCCCGCCTCTCCGCCCACTCCGCCAACCCAGCCGAGCACGGCATTGAGAAGGGCGATCAGCGCGACGAAGACGATGAGGATCGCGGCCACGTTCAGGGCGAGCTTCAAACCCTCGCTCGTGCCCCCGGCGATCGCATCGAGAAGGTTGCGGCCGTGCTTCTCCTTCGGCACGAAAAGATCCTCGCGGATCGTCTCCCGCTCCGGCACGAGGATCTTCGCGACATAGAGCGCGGCCGGGGCGTTCATCATCGAAGCCGTCAGGAGTTGCTTCGCCACCGCGGCCTCGACGAGCGGGTCCCCTCCCCCGAGCGTCAGCACATAGAGCCCGAAGACACTGCCGGCGATCGTCGCCATGCCGCCTGTCATCAGGGCCATCAGTTCCGAGCGCGTCATGCCGCCGAGATACGGCTTCACCACGAGCGGCGCCTCCGTCTGGCCGACGAAAATGTTCGCCGCCGCGGCGAGGCTCTCGGCTCCCGAGAGTTTCATCAGTCGCGTCATGACCCAGGCGAAGGCGAAGACGATCCACTGGAGGACGCCGAGATAATACAGGGCCGACGTCAGCGCCGAGACAAAAAGGATCACCGGCAGCACCTTGAAGGCGAAACCGTATTTCGAGGCATCGACCAAGTCGCCGAACATGAACCTGGCCCCGGCGTCACTGAATCCGAGCAGCTTCACGAACCCCGCCGAGACCGCCTCGACCAGTCCGCTGAACGGCGTCGCGAGGATGAGGAAGGCCAGCAGCACCTGCAACAACAATCCCCCCGCGACCAAGCGCCAGGGAATCGCCTTGCGGCTGCGACTGAGGAGACAACAAATCCCGATGAGCACGGCCGTGCCGGCGAGACCTCTGAGGATTTGTTCGATCATGCCGTTTTGCGGGAAGGATCCTCACAAAACCACCTCCCGGCCGCCCTCCCGAGCGGACCGGAGACAGGCGTCGAGGACGAGTTGCGTTTTCAGCGAAATCTCCGGCCAGTGGGGATCGGGAGCGCCACCGAGAACGAGCTCGCCGAATTTGCGGAAGAGTCTCGTCTCCTGCGCGGTCGCGTGGCTGTCGCTGTATTCGCGCGTCGCGACCCGGCGCGAGTGGCGCTCCATGTGGAAATGACAGCCCTCGACGTTGAAATGCGCCTGCTCGATCTCGAAGGCGAGTTCGGGTCCGTGGAAAGGCAGCACGAAATCACTCACGTGGATGTGGCCACCCGTGCCGCTGAGATTCACCCATTGCTGGTGCTCGTTCTCGAAGCTGCAATAGAGCGCCGCGGTCACCCCACCGCCGAAGACCAGCTCGGCCGAGAGCGACACGGGCACGCCGTGATGCTCGCGGATCATGCGCGCGGTCACCGACACGGGCAGCTCATAGCCGAGCGCCCAGAGGATGATCCTGGCATTGTACCAACCGAGATCCCCGAGACTGCCGAGCGGCTCGAGGCCGGGATCGAGGCGGATGTTGTCGGTGAAAAATTCTTCGGGCGCGAGGAAGCTGAATTGCGTCGCGATGCGCCGGATCGTGCCGATCGTCCCCGCGTCGAGCTCCTGGCGCAGCGCCGCGAGCCGGTCGTTGTGCATGAACATGACGCCGTCCATGAATTGCACACCCGCCTTGGCGCAGGCTTCGGTGATTTCACGCACCTCGCCGGCATCGGTGCCGCAGGGTTTTTCGCAAAGGACGTGTTTCCCCGCCGCGGCCGCCGCGAGGACCCATTGCTTTCTCAAGCCCGTCGGCAGGGGAATGTAGACCGCATCGATGTCGGGGCGGGCAAGGAGTTCGGCATATCCGCCCACCGGCTCGGGCGCCGGATCGTGCGGCACCTGTGCCTGACACTCGTTGATGAAGGCGGCGGCTTTTTCCCGCGAGCGGCTCGCCACCGCGACAAGGCGACCGTTGCCGCTGTGGCGGATCGCCTGCCAGTTTTTGCGGGCGATGCCCGCGCTTCCCAAAATCCCCCAGCGACAAACTCGTTCGTTCATACAATGCGGAGGAGTGAAGAGGGTCTGCCGCGAAATGCAACCCTCTTCCTTCAATTGAAGGTGATCCGCACGCCGCGCGAACGCCAGCCCTGCGTGATCGCCGCCTCCATCTCATCCCAGGTGCGACCGGCGAGGAGGGGCTCGAAGAGCTGCGGCGGCGTCTTTTCCTCCTTCAGGGCCTTGAGGAAGGCCTTGATGTTGGCGGCATCCTTCTCGCCGTCCATGTGGAAGTAGTAGTAGACGATGAGGGCGGAGAGACCGTAGCTGAGCTGGGCATTCGCGAGAAAGGAATCGTATTCCTGGGTGAAGAACTGCTGCAGGTCGGGTGCGCGGATGTCCTCGCCGAGGGCACGGCCGCCGTTGCCATCCTCGCCGTAGGCGGTGACCCGGGCCTTGAGTTTGCCGAGATCATCGATGTCGAATTTTCCGGACCGGTAGCCGCTGTTGGCGATGTATTCGGCGAGGCCCTCGGTGAACCATCCGCGGGATCCCGGGGCGAAATACGGGTAGTCGGTGAGCTGGTGGGTGATCTCGTGGGAAAGGGTCGTGTTTTCCTTGTCGTAATCGACGCTGTAATTGCTGCCGACTTTCTTCACCCCGAGACTGGTGAGCGGCACGAGAATGTCTCCCTCGCCGCCGCGGCTGATGTAGACGCCCGCCGACTCCGGAGGACCACCTTTCGCGATGTAGGCCTCGCGGGTTTCGAAAAGATGGATCTTGTGGCGCTCCTTGCGGAAGGGCTTCACCATTCCGAGAGGCAGTTCGCGGCAGACCTGGTTGGTGGCTTCGAAGAGCAGGGAGAAGCGCTTCACCACCGAGGTATTGAGCTTCACATCGCAGATGAATTCGTAGTGGGGGCTCGCGTAGACGTACTCCTTGGCGGCCTCGTCCTCCTTGATCACTTCGATGGGCTGATCGATGTCGACGGTGACGAGCGCCGGCCACGCCCCGTCCCAATTCTCCTTCACGGCGGAGTCACCCGAGGGATCCGCGAGATCCCCCTTTTTCCATTCATCGATGAATTTTTTGTCGTCGTCTGAAAGGCTCGCGATGGGCACCTCGAAGTTCTTGCCCGCCATCTGGAGGACGGCCTTGTCTCCGGAGATCTCGACCAAGGTGGCGACAATGGTTTTTCCCGCGCTGTTCGTCCAGGATCGCTCTTCCGCCGGGAGCATCGGCGCGATCCATCCAACGAGAAGGAGGGGCAGAAGGGAGGTCGGACGCATCGTCATGATGCGCGGGAGTGTATGGGTTCACGATCCCGGGATCAAGCAGGATCGCTGGACTCGATCGCCGATCAGGTCTTGATCATCCGCTTCACCAGAATCAGCAGCACCCAGAGCAAAGCCAGGCCCGACAAGGCCGCGAGCGGCAGCCGCGGGTGCTGGAGCATCACGAGCATCCAATGGCTCTTCGTGGCGAAGGTCGCGGAGGGCCAGGCGAGATTGAGGAAAAAGCTGCGGTTTTCTTTCATCGGAGCCGTTGCCTCGACCCGGATCCGGTTCCCTTCGGCCTCGGCCCGCCAGGCGGGTCCGTGTCGCTCGGCCTCGGGATCCACGCCGGTGACGGAGGGCGTATAGCGCAGCACGGACACCCCGTCGGGCAGGCGTACGGTGGCCATGGCGGCATCGATCGGCAAGGCCGGCAAAGCGCCGACGAGATCGATCACGGCGGAAAACTCGCCTTCTCCACGCCGCCAGTCTTCCCGCATCCGGCCCTTGATGACGTAATCGTGCTCGCGATGCTCGAGGTCCCGGTCGGCCTCGCCGATGAAGAGGGTGACAAAACCCGATTTCCGATCGGCACGGAAAGGCTCGGGCGCTCCATCGCGGGTGACTTCGAGGATCTCCAGCTCCGTATCGAGCGTAAGTCCCGCCGGCCCCTGGAAGACGGTGAGAAAGTTCAAGACTGGTCCCCGCCGGATCGCGACGCCCGCCACGCCCAGGCGGAATCGCTGTTCGAAGGTGATGAGGCCATCACGATGGATCTCGTAATCGACCTCGAAGGAGTGAATCCGCTCGGCCGGATCCGGAGTGACGGTCGAGACCTCGGGATGATCGTGATCATGATCCTCCTCGACCGCCGCGGTAAGCGCGAGCGGGAGGCAAAGGACGGTCGCAAAGAAGAGGGAACGGATCCGTTTCAAGACGGCAATCTTACTCCCACCGCCTTCCTTTCGCTCTGAAAAATCGCGAAAATCACAGCTTTTGCAGCAATTTCTCGTGAATCCCGCCAAAACCGCCGTTGCTGAAGACGATGATGACGTCGCCGTCGCGGGCTTCGATCTCGAGACGGGCGACGATGGCGTCGGCATCGGGCTCGTAGAAGGCGGGCAGTCCTTGGTCGCGGAGCGTCTTCATGAGCAGGTCGGTGTCCAGTCGCTCGTCTTCGGCGAGCTTGTCGGCGCGGGCAACGGCGGCGAGGCAGACGCCGTCAGCCTGACCGAGGGCCTCGGGGAGGGCTTCCTGGAAAACATTGCGTCGGGTCGTGTTGGAGCGGGGCTCGAAGACGGCCCAGAGGCGGGCGCCGTCGAAGCGCTTCCGCATCCCGGCGATGGCTTCGCGGATCGCGGTGGGGTGGTGGCCGAAGTCATCGACGATGGTGATGCCGCGATCGGTGACCCCGCGCACTTCCTGACGCCGCTTCACGCTGCGGAAGGCGGCGACGGCCTCGCGGATCACGTCGGGCGCGACGCCGACGAAGCGGGCCGCGGTGATCGCCATGGCGGCGTTGCGGACATTGTATTCGCCATTCATCCCCATCTCGTAGCGCTCCCCTTCGAGGGTGAAGGAGGTGCCATCGGCCCGGTAATCAATGTCGGAGATGCGGGCCTCGCAATCGGCCCCGATCCCGACGCGTTTCATGGGGGAATGCCCCTGTTTGGCAAAGACCTCGAGGGCATTCTCGTCGTCGCCGTTGAGCAAGACGATCCCGTTTTCCGGGACGAGGCGGACGAGGTGGCCGAAGGTCTTTTTGACGGCGTGGAGATTCTCGAAGATATCGGCGTGATCGAACTCGAGGTTGTTCACGATGACGAGTTCGGGCAGGTAGTGGATAAACTTCGAGCGTTTGTCGAAGAAAGCCGAATCGTATTCGTCGCCCTCCAGCACGGTGAGATCCGATCCGGTGATGCGGGCACCTTGGCCGAGATTCTCGGGGATGCCGCCGATGATGAAATTCGGATTCCGCCCCGCTGCTTCGAGGATCCAGGCGAGGAGCGAGGAGGTCGTGGTCTTGCCGTGCGTGCCGGTGACGACGAGATTGCGTTTGCCACGCAGCACCTGTTCGCGCAGCAACTCGGGCATCGAAACGTAGTGGAGCTTGCGACGCAGCACTTCCTCGACCTCCGGATTACCGCGGCTCTGGGCGTTGCCGATGACAAACAGATCAACATCATCGGGAAGATTCTCCGCCTTGTAACCGTCGAGAATGGAAATGCCGCGACCCTCGAGGAAGGACTTCATCGGATCGTAGACCTGCGTGTCGGATCCGGTCACGCGATAACCCGCATCGCGGAAGGCGGCGGCGACGGAACCCATCGCGGTGCCGCAGATGCCCATGAAATAAAGGTGTTTGTCGGGAGCGCTGGACGAGGACATGGCAGGAAGTTCGGAATCGGGGGAAAAGCCAGTGTTTACGACGCTTCCCGGCGGGCCGCAATGGCATTTTCGTAGATACGGGACGGGCAGGCCGGGTCTTTCAACTCCCGCGCCTCACTTCGGACGCGGCATGTCGAAGCGATCGTGGGTGCGGCAGTAGCCCGAGGGCACCTCCATGCGGCCGATCGGGGCGAAGGCCCCGGGATTCACGAGGAGGGTCTGCGGATCGAGGATGCCATCGCGGACATGCACGTGGTGGATGAGCCCGACGACGAGCCGGTTTTCGCCCATTTCCAGCGTCGCCCACTCGGTGCATTCGAGGGCGACGGGAGCCTCGACGATGCGGGGTGGCTGCACCGTCCGGCTCGGAGCGGTGTGGAGTCCGGCGAGCTCGATCTCGCTGACCTCGGGGCCGACGTCGGACGAGGTGAGGTTCATCGCTTCGGCGCAGGCCTCGTCGACGAGATTCACGACAAATTCACGGCTGCGGCGGATGTTGCGGGCGGTGTCTTTCGGGATACCGGGGGCGCGGTCGCCGGGGGCGAAGCCGAGCATGGGCGGCTCGGTGCCGAGGAGGTTGAAAAAGCTGAAGGGCGCGGCATTGACGCGGCCCCCCTCATCCTGCGTCGTCACCCAGGCAATGGGCCGGGGCGTGACGAGTCCGGCGAGGAGCTTGTAGGCCCGGGCGAGGTATTCGCCGCCGGTGAGGTCGAACTCCATGACGGACGCGAGAGGGTCGGATGTGACCTCTGACCCTGTCCGGTCACTTCAGCGAACCTTTGGCAAGGAGCGCCGGGGTGACGATGTTGGGCTCCTTGCGGTAGGTTTTCTGGAACTTCTTGCCCCAGGCCCCGTTTTCGTAAACCTCGCGATAGGTGATGGTGACGGCCTCGTAGGTCTCGAAATTGCCGCATTCGCTGCGCTCGGTGATGGTCACGTCCTCCCGGCACCATTCGATGTGGCCGAGCAGGGCCGGGTCGCAGATCTCGTGGCGGCGGGAGAAATTGGGGAAGACTTTGCAGAAGCTGAGGTCTTTGCGCTTGTAGTGGCAGCGCCATTTCGGGGCGATCTCGGGCTTCGGTTTCGAAGAGGCCGAAGGCACGACCGCCGTCTGGGCCGAAAGGGATCCGGCGGAGAAGAGCAAGAGGCTGGCGATCAAAAGGAGGGCTGGTCTCATGGGTGGTCGTGAATCGATCCCACGATGGGGAGGATCGCCCCCCATTTCAAGCGGAAAGTCACGGGACGCGGGCAAAAAGGCGGGGGGCCCCGGGGAGGGACCTTCAGCGCTTCGGCCCTTCTTTCCTCAGCTTCGCCTTGGCGACATCGTAGGCGCGGCCGTCGGCGGTGGAGCGCACGTGGAGGGAGACCTTCTGTCCGCTTTTCCCGGGGCCTCGCTTCGGCTTGGCACGGAGGACGTAGGCGATGGTCTGTCGTGGCGCGATTTTCGCGGACCTCCCTCCATTGCGGATCGTCGCCGCGGTGATGTTCTGTCGTCCGAAGGTGAGCCGGAAATAGCGGAGATACTTCATGCTCGCACGTGCCTTCGAGCCCCGCACGAGGATGCCGTCGGGCGAATCGCCATCGTTTTGCACGGAGAAGAAAACGGCGGTGCGCCCACCTTTGGCCATGGCGAGCGAAAGCGTCTGCTTTTTCCCGGTCGCGTTGTAGACGCCGTTGCCGAGATGGGTGTGGGTGGCGCCTTTTTTGCCGATGCGCACGTCGGGACGGTAGAATCTCGTGCGGAAGCTCTTCATGCCGGGACCTCCGGGGGTGACATCGTTGCCGCGCGAATCGAACACCTGATAGTAATACGTGGTGCCGAGATCGAGCCGGCCGGGATTGAAGGTGGGGGTCGTGTAAGTCCCTGCGAGCGGGAGGGAGGCGGGATTTTTCCCAAACCTGACCTCATAGGGCGGATGAGGACCGTCCCCGGGATCCTCCCAGGCGAGGGAATAGGTCTCGTAGGGCTGGTCGATCACGCCGAGTTCGAGGACCTCGGTGAATCCCTGATAAGTGCCCGAGATGCGGGCGACGTCGTTTTGATCCACCGCACCCGCCAGGACGAGCCCGGAGCTGGTGACGGTGGCGGGCCCCGCGAGGACGGCCCAGGTGAGACGCGGGAGAGGGAGGACGGTGCCGTCGTCGAGGGTGACCCGGGCGGAGAGCTGGCTCGCCTCGCCCTCCTCGATGGAGGAGGCGGGATCGGCGGCGAGTGCGAGGGCCGCGGGATCGTGGAGCTGCCCGGTGTAGCCGCCTTTCGCGAGGACGCCGGCCGGGGTGGTCCCGGCGATTCCCTCGCCGATGGCGGCCCCGGTCGAGGTCTCGAGGGTATAGGGTCCGCCACCGATCCGCCCGCCGCTGTGCCCGGGCAGGTCATGGAGGAGGCTGACGCCACCGCCCTCGGCGAGGGAATCGGCCCGCGCCGTGACGACCACGAACAGCGGCGCGAGGAGGAAAAGTCTGGGGAGGAGGGAAATAACGCTCATCGCTGGCCCGGGGATCGGGAGGGGTGAGGGAAAAAAAGGGATCACGGCTGTCCGAGGGCCGTGGCGAGACGACCGACCGTCTTTTCGAGGGCTTCGAGGCGCTCCCGCAAAGCCGCGTTTTCCCCGCGCAGGGCCTCACTTTCGCGGAGCAGGGCCGCCTCGCGCTCTTCCAGTTTGCCATGCAGCCCCTGGATGGCGGCGAGGGCGACTCCGTGGAGGTCGGCGTCGTTGAGTGTGGTATCGCTCTCGTTGAGGGGGAAGGCGGCGTGGAAATCCTGGGCCATGGGACCGATGTGGCGCTGGCCGTGGCCGATGTAGTTCCACTCGGCGATGGGCACGGAGAGGAGGCGATCGAGGACCTGCCCGGGATCGACCGGCTCGATCGCTTCTTTCGTGTGCCGATCGCTCGTGAAGCTCCAGCTCGCGCTGCCGGGCGTCCAGGAGACTCCCTGGTTGGCCCCCGTGCCGCCACTGGCGAAGAGCACGCCGCCCTTGACGTGGAGTTTCGCCTCCGGCGCATCGACACCGACGCCGAGCCTGCCATCCTTGACCATCACGATCGCCTCGGAGGAGACAGGGGTGACGTGCGTGCGGAAGCCGAGATCCCAGCCGGAGATGTCGGAACGGCCGCCCGCGTAAGGATTGCCCGGATCGAAATACATCCACGAGAAATCGACCTGGGGCACCTCGATGCCGATGGTGTATTTTTCACCCGAGGCGATCGCGACCGAAGTCGAGAGGGTGAAGGCCTGATAGGTCTGCTGGGGCACGACGGCGAAGGTGACGGACTGGGTCGCGAGCACGGTGCCACCGAGCCCCTCGCCGGCGTAGATCCGGATCGTGCCGGCGGAGCTCGAGGAGCCGAGCGGAGAGCCGACCTTCAATTCGATGCGGGTGAGCCGGCCGGTGTGACCGGCGGTGAAGGATTGCCAATTCAAATGGGTCGCCGAGGCGGGGGTGAGCACCTCTTGATCGAGCGTCTCGGCACCGAGGACGGCTTCGCCATGGACCTCGAAGAGCCCTGTGGGAGCGGCCGTACCGATTCCGACATTGCCGGTGGGCCGCACGACATCGGCACCGGCCCGTGTCCACAGTCCGATCGAGCTGTCGAAGGCCGCGCTGCCGAGCGATCCCGGCGCGATCATGGCACCGGTCAGCGCGCCATTCGCGATTTTGGAGGCCGTCACCGATCCGTCGGCGAGCTGGGTCGAACCGACACTGCCTGCCGCGAGCTGGGCCGTGCCCACCGCGCCATTCGCGATCTTCCCGGAGGTGACGCTGGCGGCGGCGAGTTGGCTCGTCCCGATCGCCCCGGAGGCGACTTTCGCTCCCGTCACGGCTGCATCCGCGATCTTCGCCGTCGTCACGGCGTTGTTCGCGATCTCCGCGGCCGTCACCGATCCGTCGGCGAGTTGGTCCGCGCCGATGCTATCTGGCGCGATCTGGGCAGCCCCTACCGCACCATTGGCGATTTTCACGGAAGTCACACTACCTGCCGCCAGCTGCGATGTACCGATCGCACCCATTGCAATTTTGGCTCCAGTCACCGCCGCATCAGCGATTTTCATGGTCGAAACAGCATCATCGGCCAAGTCCGCATTTCCGACCTCTCCGTCGGCGAGCTGGGTCGAACCGACACTGCCTGCCGCGAGCTGGGCCGCACCCACCGCGCCATTCGCGATCTTCCCGGAGGTGACGCTGCCGGCGGCGAGGTCGGCGGCCTCGATCGATCCATCGAGGATTTTCGCGCCGGTGACGGCGTTGGCGGCGAGCTTCGGCGTGGTCACCTGCCCGTCGGCGAGCTGGGCCGAGGTGACGCTGCCGGCGGCGAGCTGGGAGGTGCCGATCGCGCCAGCCGCGACCTTGTCGGAGGTGACGCTCGCCTCCGCCAGCTGCATCGCACCCACCGCTCCGTTGGCGAGATCGCTCGCGGAGACGGATCCATCGGCGATCTGTTCACTGCCGATCGAACCGCTGGCGGCCACCCCCGAGCCCGCGCTCAGCGCATAGGCCGCGGATGCGATGCGGCGGTTCGGCGAGAGCTTCTGGAAGGACGACGGGGTGTGGCCGAACCAGATCGCGAGACGGACGTCGGAGTTCTCCGTGAAGACCGTCTTCGGGATCGCCCCTTTCATGTTGGAATGATAGGACGTGTCGCCGAGAGGGATGCTGTAATGTCCTGAGGCGACAGGAGTCTCGACAGCGGCGGCGGGCTCCGATCCCGCCACACTCGTGCCATCATTCGACCAGTAGGTGGTGGCGCCGGTGGCGTCGACCAGCGCGAATTTGAAATAGCCGGGTCCCGAATGGTTCACCCCGCTGATGGCGATACGCCCCTGGTGATTGATGATCCCGGGAGGCTCGGCCGCGACCAAGGACGGACGGCCAAGGAACAGGAAACCCAGCAACAGGGAGATCGGAAGAAGAAACGAAACGGAACCAATCTTTTTAAAACCCACAGGCAAACGCATAAGGAAGAGGAAGTTATTGAGGTCCTTAATTTTAAATTCTGTTTACTATTAATGCAAGCTTTAAAAACTTTACGAACTTCCTTTTCTTTTCTGCCGATGGGAATCGCGAGCGGAAATAGCCGGTTTCCTGTTTGCGAATCCCCGCGCCTCATGCAAGGGGTGACAAATTTTACCCTCCACCCTGCATGCCCCGCGACAACTCGATCAAGAAGATTCTCTTAATCGGCTCCGGTCCCATCGTGATCGGACAAGGATGTGAATTCGACTACTCCGGAGTGCAGGCCTGCAAGGCGCTGAAGGAGGAGGGCTACGAGGTCGTGTTGGTGAACTCGAACCCGGCCACGATCATGACCGATCCGGAGTTCGCCGATCGGACCTACGTCGAGCCGATCACGCCCGAGATCGTCGAGAAAATCATCCTCAAGGAGAAGCCCGACGTGCTCCTCCCCACCCTCGGCGGCCAGACCGCGCTGAACACGGCGATGGAGCTCCACCGCCGCGGCATTTTGGAAAAGCACGGCGTGCGCATGATCGGGGCCAAACCCGACGCGATCGAGAAGGGCGAGGACCGCCTCGCCTTCAAGAACGCGATGCTCAAGATCGGTCTCGACATGCCCCAGTCGGGCGTGGCCCACACGATGGAGGAGGCCCACGTCATCCGCGAGGAGATCGGCAGCTTCCCCCTCATCATCCGCCCCGCCTACACCCTCGGCGGCACCGGCGGCGGCATCGCCTACAACCGCGAGGAATTCGAGACGATCGTGGCCCGCGGCCTCGACCTCTCCCCCGTCACCGAGGTCCTCATCGAGGAATCACTCCTCGGGTGGAAGGAATACGAGATGGAGGTGATGCGCGACAAGGCCGACAACTGCGTCATCATCTGTTCGATCGAGAACCTCGATCCCATGGGCGTCCACACCGGCGACTCGATCACCGTCGCCCCCATCCAGACCCTGACCGACCGCGAATACCAGATCATGCGCGACGCCTCCTTCGCCGTGATCCGCGAGATCGGCGTCGAGACGGGCGGGTCGAACATCCAGTTTTCCGTCAATCCCGACACGGGCCGCATGATCGTGATCGAGATGAACCCGCGCGTCTCGCGCAGCTCGGCCCTGGCCTCAAAGGCGACCGGCTTCCCCATCGCCAAGATCGCGGCCAAGCTCGCGGTCGGCTACACCCTCGACGAACTCCGCAACGACATCACCCGCGAGACTCCCGCGAGCTTCGAGCCGACGATCGATTACGTCGTGACGAAGATCCCGCGCTTCACCTTCGAGAAATTCCCCGGCGCCGATGAGACGCTGACGACGCAGATGAAGTCCGTCGGCGAAGCCATGGCGATCGGGCGGACCTTCAAGGAGAGTCTGCAGAAGGCGCTGCGCAGTCTCGAGATCAAGCGTTTCGGGCTGCTCGGCGACGGAGCCGACCAGACCATCGACGACGAAGGCCTCACCACGAAGCTGAGCGTGCCGAACGCGGAGCGCATTTTCTGGCTCGGTCAGGCCTTTGCGCGAGGCTGGGATGTGGAGCGCGTCTTCGAGCTGACGAAGATCGACCGGTGGTTCCTGCGGCAGATCGAGGAGATCGTGAGCGAGCAACAATCCCTCGCCTCCGTCGATCTTCGCCGCGCCAAACGGCTCGGGTTTTCAGACCGCCAGCTTTCGCTTTCCAAGGGCGTGGCCGAATCCGCGGCGAGAGCCGAACGCAAGACCGCGGGCATCGTCCCCACCTACCGCCTCGTCGATACCTGCGCCGCCGAGTTCGAGGCCTTCACGCCCTACTACTACTCGACCTACGGGATCGAGGACGAGGTGCGCGACAGCGACAAGAAGAAGGTCATCATCCTCGGCGGCGGCCCAAACCGCATCGGCCAAGGCATCGAGTTCGACTACTGCTGCGTCCACGCCAGCTTCGCCCTGCGCGAGCTCGGGATCGAGTCCATCATGGTCAACTCGAACCCCGAGACCGTCTCGACCGACTACGACACCTCGGACAAACTCTACTTCGAGCCCCTCACCCTCGAGGACGTGCTCAACATCTACGAGCGCGAGAACCACGACGACCAAGTCCTCGGCGTGATCGTCCAGTTCGGCGGACAGACCCCGCTGAACCTCGCCAAGGGCCTCGAAGAAAACGGCGTCCGCATCATCGGCACCTCGCCCAAGAGCATCGAGCTGGCCGAGGACCGCAAGTACTTCGCCGCCCTCCTCGACGAGCTCGGCCTCGACCAGGCCCCCAGCGGCACGGCGACCTCGCTCGAAGAAGCCCTCGAGATCACGAAGCGCATTGGCTACCCCAGCCTCGTGCGCCCCAGCTTCGTCCTCGGCGGACGCGCCATGCAGATCGTCTACAGCGACGCCGAGCTGACCCACTACATGCAGAATGCGGTCGAGGCGACGCCCGACCGGCCCGTGCTCGTCGACCGTTTCCTCGAAGACGCCACCGAGGTCGACGTCGATTGCATCAGCGACGGTGAGACCACCGTGATCGGGGCGATCATGGAGCACATCGAGGAAGCCGGGATCCACTCGGGTGACTCCGCCTGCGTCATCCCGCCCTTCTCCCTCTCCGCCGCGATGCAGGACCGCATCCGCGAGGCCGCCAAGAAACTCGCCAAGGCTCTCAACGTGCGCGGGCTCATGAACATGCAGCTCGCGGTGAAGGGCGACGACCTCTACGTCATCGAGGTCAATCCCCGCGCCTCGCGCACTGCGCCTTTCGTCAGCAAGGCGATCGGCGTGCCCCTGCCGAAACTCGCCGCCAAGATCATGGTCGGCAAGACCCTGAAGGAGCTCGGGTTCACCGAAGAAGTCATCCCGACCCACCACAGCGTGAAGGAGGCCGTCTTCCCCTTCAGCAAGTTCACCGGAGTCGATATCATCCTCGGCCCCGAGATGAAGAGCACCGGAGAGGTCATGGGCATCGACGCCGACCTCGGCCTTGCCTTCGCGAAGAGCCAGATGGCTGCAGGCGGCTCGCTGCCGACGGGCGGCAATGTCTTCATCAGCGTGAAGGAAAGCGACCGGTCCAATGTCGTGCGCCTCGCCAAGGGCTACCACGAGCTCGGCTTCACGATCTACGCCACCGAAGGCACCGGACGCGACATCACCGCGGCGGGAATTCCTGCCAACATCCTCCCCAAGCTCGCGAGCGGCCAGCGCCCCAACGTCATCGACTTGATGAAGAATGGCGAGATGGCCCTCGTCATCAATACGCCCAGCGGCAAGAATCCGCGCGCTGATGAGATCAAGATCCGCACCGCCGCGATGCAGTGCCGCATCCCCATCATGACGACCCTCCGCGGCGCCGACGCCGCCCTCAAGGCGATCCGCTCGCTCCAGGCCAAAGATGTCGAGGTCCGGGCCTTGCAGGAATATCATCGGTGATTTCGTTCCGGGTCGGGAAGAATTTTCGCTTGGCAAGACCCCGAATCACCGTAGAGTAAAACTGTTCAAAAGAATAACCATGTTCTACGACCAAAGCGAAAATGATGGGGACGAGTCCCGGCTGGAGTCTCCCGGCAGGGGCGAGACCACCCTCCCGGCGAGCGACTGCGAATCCGGTGCCTTTCTTGCTCCCTCCGCGAATCGGGGCGGCTACGGCGATCTTTCGCTGGTCGCCGAGGATCCCGCTCCGCGCGTCGGAGGATACGACCGCTACGTGATCGAGAGTGTCTGGCAGAATGCGGAGACCGTGCCCGGCACCGACCCGGCTCTCTGGCGCCGCGATGAATTCGGCGAATGGATCTATCGCTTCGACTACGGCCGCCGCCAATCCCGCTATGGTTGGGAGGTCTACGATCCCGGCATCGGCCGCCGCACCGAAGGCGTCTACGCGATGCGTCCCGTGCAGTGGGAAAGCTACCTGCGCCTGCACGAATCGTTCGTGTGATCCCCCCGCTCAGCCCGGCAAGGGTGGAGGCATCCTCCGTTTCGGGGGCAAGGGCGGCGGCAACGGCCGTCCCGGCCGGATCACCCCGCTCGCGACCAAGGGATCGGCGTGGCTCAAAGACCTCACCCGCTCGCGCAGGCGGGCGATTTGCGATTGCAGATCCGCGTCCAGCCCGTGTCGCAGCGCTTTTTGCTTTTGATAGGCCAGCTCCGTTGCCTCGTGCAGCAAATGACGCCGGCTCCAGCCACCGAAAAGGCTGCTGCGCTTCCAAAAGTCGGCGGCCGCAAGCGCCTGCTCGGCGTAAATCACGCCGCGCTCCACTTCTTCCGAGAGTTGGATGCGGATCCACCGATTTTCGTGGTAGAGGCAGATCCAGGCGGTGATCCCGAACCAGAGGATACCGACGCTCACCCCTCCGATCGCGTAGAGCAGATGTTCTCCGCCGAGGGTGGCGAAGTAATTGTGGAGCGCATGTGTCGCCATCGCCAACCCCAGCCCGAGCGCCGGCCAGAAGAGCTTGCCGAGCGGATTTCCCGAAAACTTCCCGAGAGCCAGGCCGACGCCGAAGAGCCCCGTGAAGAGGGCGTGGAGCATGCCGAAAATGAAGGCGCGCAGGAAAAAGAGGAGAATGAGACTGCCTGCGTCGGGTTGGCCCATGAAATAGAAGGCGTTCTCCACGGCGGAGAATCCGAATCCGACCATGCTGCCGTAGACGAGCCCATCGAGCACGGAATCGACCTCGCGGTGGAAGATCCGGAAAATGAGGAACACGCCAAAGGCCTTCACGAGTTCCTCGGTGAGGGGCGCGAGAAAGCTGGCGTCGTAGAGCTCGCTCAGCAAAGAGACCTCGGCCCCCTCCGGCACTGGAGGGCTGCCGAAGACGAGCTGGGCGACGAGAGCGAACACGATCGAGGGCACCGCACCCCAGCAAAAGGCGGCGAGGAGGAGCGGAAAGGGCTCCTTCTCCCATCGGTCGAGCCGCCAGACAAGGAGCGCGTAGACGACCATGGGCACGATGCCGAGGATGACGGAAGCGAGGAAGATTCCCATGCACCGCGATCCTAGATTCGCCCGGCCCGATTTGCAAAGACTGTGGAGTGCGGCCCCTCCAAGGTTTCGCGACCCATCTTCCGATTTGGCAATCCGTCAAAATGTGTTACCTCTTCCGGCCATGGCTATTTTCACCGGACTCGTCATCGCTATCGTCTTCCTTCTGGTCGGCGCCGCCGCTTTCCGTTACCTCGTGAAAGGGTGAATCCGCTGGGATCCCGGGCGGCCCGGGTAGGCCCGGTGGCAAGCTTTTCACTGTCGCCACCGCTGCCGGGATGGTGAGGAATTCTCTTCCTGCTACATCCCGCCATGTCCCTTCGCAAAACCAAACTCATCAGCACCCTCGGTCCCGCCACCAGTGCACCCGAGGTGATCCGATCCCTCATCAGCGCGGGCGCGGGCATTTTCCGCCTGAATATGAGCCATGCCGCCCACGATTGGGTGCGCGAGGTCGTGGCCACGGTCCGCTCCGAAGCCACGGCCCTCGGGGTCGAGGTCGCGACCCTGGTCGATCTTCAGGGACCATCGATCCGCACCGGCGACGTCGAGGGCAAACTCACCCTGAAACGCGGTGATCTGGTGGAGTTCCGCAACGCCGACCTCTCCCCCGCCCTCGCCCTTTCCGTAACGACGAACTATGACGGGCTCCACGGCGATCTCCGCGAGGGCGACGTGATGCTCGTCGACAACGGCGAATTGCATTTCCGGGTCACGCGGATCGAGCCCGGCCGCGTTGTCGGCGAGGTGCTGACGGACGGCTCGATGGGTTCCCGGCGTCACATCAATCTGCCCGGGATCCTCGTGCATCTGCCCGTGCTCACGGAGAAAGACGAGCGTGACATCCTCCTCGCCGCCTCGATCGAGGCCGACTATGTGGCGATCAGCTTCGTGCGCGACGCCGCCCATGTCGCCCTGCTCCGTGAAAAGCTGCGCGCGCTCGGCAGCCAGGCCTCCATCGTCGCCAAGATCGAGGATCAGGAGGCAGTGAAACATCTCGCCGGCATCGTCACGGAATCCGACGCGGTGATGGTGGCGCGCGGCGACCTCGGCATCGAGGTGCATCTCGAGGAATTGCCCGTGGTGCAACGCCGCATTGTCGCGGAATGCGCCCGGATCGGCCGGAAGGTGATCGTCGCGACCCACATGCTCGAATCGATGGTGGAAAATCCCGTGCCGACCCGCGCCGAAGTCACCGATGTGGCCAACGCCGTCTTCGAACAGGCCGATGCGATCATGCTGAGCGGAGAGACCTCCGTGGGACGTTACCCGGTGAAATGTGTCGAGACGCTCGACCGGATCGCCCGGCGGATCGAGCGCGAACCAGTGGCGGGATGTTCGGCCACCCTGGAGTTGAAATCAGAAAAGGAGCAACTCGTGCGTTCCGCCGTGCTCCTCGCCGCATCACTGGAGCGATCCAGCCTCCTCGTTTTCACCGCCCGCGGCGTGCTGGCCAATCTCGCGGCGAACCTGCGTCCGGGACTCGCTCCGATTTTCGCATTCTCACCCGACGCGGCGGTGGTGCGATCCCTGGTGATGAACCGGGCGGTTCTTCCCGTTCGATTCGGCCTCGACGAAGATCCGGCGGAAAACACGCGCCGCGCCCTCGCTTATCTCCGCGAAAAAGGTCTCGTTGAGGCGGGCGATCCCGTGGTGATCGTCAGCGACGTGCTCCTTCCGGGATTCGACAACGGCGCGGTGCTGCTGCGACACGCTTGAACCGAACCATGAATCTCCGTCGGTTCGAAACGATCCACCCCGACCTTCTTCCAGGGCTCGTCAACACGGCCCTGCGGAACGATTGCGAGGATCTAGAGGATCTTTGCCACACCCACGATCTCGATCGGGGCGCGCTGGAGCGTCGCCTCGGCGAGATCGGCTACCGCTACGTGGCGGAGATCCGGCAATTCCGGAAAGTCGCGCCGGGTGAAGAGGGTTAGGTCGTCGACCTTACCCTCTTGGGAGCGTCGTCACTTCTTGTGGGCGGCGACGATGGCCTCGATCTCGGCGCGCTTCACACCGGCAGGCGCGTTGACATCGGCGAACTTCGCGCGGGCGGCGGCGGCCTGCTCGACGGTCACGGGGGGAGCGGTATTGCCCCACTCGTTGCGGACGTAGGTCATCACGGCGGCGAGTTTCTGGTCGTCGAGGCCCGCGGCGAGCGGAGCCATCACACCCATGTAGTTCATGTTCTCCTTGGCGATGCCCTTCAGCACGACGAGGAGACCGTTGTCGGGATCGCCCAGGAGCAATTCCGAGCCCACCAAGCTCGGGGCCATGAGGGCGGGACCGGCCTTGAGACCTTTGCCATCGGGACCGTGGCAGGCGGCACAGAGCATGTAGGATTGTTTGCCGAGGGCCATCACCTCGGGATCGATGATGCTGGCCGGTGCGGGATTGGGGGCCGAGGCGGGAGCACTCCCGGCGGCGGTGGCGACGGGGGCCTGGCCGGTGGCATCGGTCGCCGGGGCACCGGTCTCGGCCACGGGAGCGGAGGCAACAGCGGGAGCGGGACCGGATCCCGCGGCAGCGGCGGCCTCATCCTTTTTCGGGGTTTCTTTCATCCCGCCGACAAAGGCGAAGCCTACCACCCCGAGCATCACGATGAGGGCGACGGGGATGAGAATGAGAAAGGCGTTCCCAAGGATACCGGCGAGAGGATTTTTCGATTCGGAGGAGTCGGAGCTCATGATTTGGCGTGCAAAGAAGCGTCAATTCAGGGGATGTCAACGCGAATGCGGACTCTGGGGATTACGCGCCGCCCCTGTGACGGGATACCTTTTGGAGCCGATTTCAACCGGCGAGAGCAACGCCCCGCAGCTCGAGCAGGCTCTCGTGGAGAAGGCGGCCGCGGTCTTCCCACCGAAAGGCTTCGCGACAGAGGGAAAAAGCCTCGGTGCGCATGGCATTCAGCCGCTCCAGGTCGTCAATGATCCCGATCACGGATTGGATCAGGGCGGGCACGTCGCGCTCGAGGATGAGGTGCCGGGGACTTTGGAGAGGCAGTCCCTCCACCGCCTGCACCAGCCCGGCGAGAGGGAGCCCGTGGAAGAGGTATTCGAGGGTCTTCAGTTTGAATCCCCCGCCGAATTCCTCGACGATGAGACCGAGCCGCGCATCGAGAAGGTAGGGAGACATCTCCGGCACCCGCCCCACGAAATCAATGCCGGGGTAGCGATCGATCATGGCCAGCCGGAAGGCTTCATCGGTCTTCCCGACGATCTGCAGGCTGATCCCGGCGGAGTCCAGGGGGGCCGCGGCCTGATCGAGGAAACGCTCGAGATTGATCCGTTTGGCGATCCATTCGAAGGATCCCGACATCACGACCCGGCGCGGGGTCGCCGCGGTGATCACGCGATCGGCATGGAAGGGCCCCTCGTATCCGGGCGTCAGGCAAAGGTAACGTTGTCGGGGGAATTGATCCCGGTAAGCCTCGACTTCGGCCGGGGTGATGGCAGTGACGAGGTCGACTTCGCGGCAAAGCATCTCCTCCTGTCGGGCGTATTTTTCGGCGTCGACCCGCAAGGCAAGGCGACGGGGCAGAGCGGCGGACGAATTCCGCGCGACTTCACGACGGACCTTGGCCTCGTGATTATGCGACACGTAGACGAGCACGGGATCGCCGCCGATGCCCGTGGCTTTGCGGCGCTCACGGATGGGACCCAAGGCCCAACCGAGGGCGGCGTGATCGATGATGATGGCGTCCCAGGATTCGTTCGCGATCGCCTCCACGAGGGCTTTTTCGGGACCTCCATTCTTGAGACGCCATGAATCGGCGGGGTAAAGGGTGAAAAGGCTGCCGAGGCGGGACCCAAGTTCCGGCGAGCCGAGCCTCCATTCGACATGATCTTCATCCCGGTAAGAGCTGGCCTCGGAACCGTCGCCGACGGGGGCCTCGTCGTTGTCGTGGGCGAGAACGGTGAGATCCACTCCCGTCCTGGCAAACGACCGGATGAGTCCGTTGGAATAGATCAACTCGCCGCTGTTGGTGGGACGCGGGTATTTGCGGGTGAGCCAGAGGCATTTCATGGGATCGGGGGAAGTCATCAAAGCAGCGCGAGATCGCCCTCGACGGGCAGGCAGACACGAGGGCGTCCCTGCCAGCGCGCGGGCAAGTGGTAATGGAGGATGGAGGCGACGCGACGCCCCGGCACGCCAAGCCATGTGCGGTCGCCGAAGCGCGAGATCACGATCGCGGCGGTGTCACGGGCGAGTCCCGAGGCAGGATCGCCGAGGAGCTTTTTCACGAGGAGGAGGAGGCCGATAGCGCCGGGATGGAAATCGGCTTGGTCGAGGAAGAGACAGACGTTCACCCCGGCACGTTTTTTGTAGACGCCGAGGGCGCGTGCGATCGGAGTGCCCTCCGCGTCCACGATCGCGAAAAAGGTGCGCGGCTCGGACCCGCATCGCGCGAGCCACGCGAGGGTCGCCGAATCGGAGACGCGCCGGATTGTGGCGGCCTCCGCGCCTTCGGGAGCGGGTTCGGACCATTGCCCCGGGTCGGTGATGAGGCGGCATTCGGCGGTTTCCGCGGTGGAAGGCAACGGCACGCTCCAATCGCCCGCGATGAGGGCGAGACGAGCGGCCGCTCCACCGAATCTCCGGGTCGGGAACCAATACTGGGCCCGATCACCGGCGTGCTCATACCCGAGCTTGGCGAGGAGACGGCGCATCTCGGGCGACGGCGATCCATCGATGATCTGGAACTCGCGGGCGAGGGACCGCTGTTTCGCGATCAATCCCATCACCGCGCTGCGATGGCGATCGCGGACGAAAAGGGTCGTCGTCACCAGAGTGGGAAGGGTTTCACCCGCGGACTCATAATCAAAAGGGATGAGACCGCTGAATCCGACGAGACCGGCCACCTCGTGGCGTAGCAAAAACCCCCGCGGGGAATCCTTCCGGCATGCGGGATTGTCATCCCACCACCAGCTCATGCGCAGAAGCCAGACGGCGGGATCGTCATCGCCGGGCCGCGGCAGGGCGAGTTCGCCATCCCTCACAAAGCCGGCGAGGAATTCCGCGAGTTGGCGGCGTTCGCCCTCGGCTCCGGAAAAGGCTGTGATCTCGTAGGCCATGGGAGGCGATCGGTCTATTCCGCGAGACTCGCGAGGAGGCTTTTGCGATCGATCTTGCCGTTGATGGATTTGGGCATTTCCGAAAGGACGAGGACGCGGTCGGGCACTTTCGCGGCTTCGAGAACGGCGCCGAGGCGTTGCAGGATCGTGCCTGGCTCCAGGGCCGGATCGGAGACGGTGACGAAGAGATGCAGGGTGTCGTCGCTCTCGCGCTGGAGGAGGGCCGCCTCGACGATCCCGTCGATCTGACAGGTTTCGGTCTCGATCTCGAGTGGGCTGATGCGGTGACCGCGATGTTTGATCCAATCATCGCTGCGGGCGGAAAAGCGGATGAAACCCTCCGCATCGACGGATCCACTATCGCCGGTGAAGAGTTCGACCGCGCTCTCCGGCGCACGCTTTCGGAAACGTCGCGCCGTTTCCTCCGGAGCCCGCCAGTAACCAAGGGCGACGTGGCGACCCCGCACGACGAGTTCGCCGGTCTCTCCGGGTGGCAGGCGGCGGCCTTCCACGTCGACGGCGTAAACCTCCGTGCCGGCAAGGGCGCGGCCGACGGTGTCACCGTGCGCCGCGAACTCCGAGGGCAGCAAAATGGAGACCCGCTTGCATTCGGTGAGACCATACATCACGAAAACCTCCAGCCCCGGGAGGAGACGCTGCATTTCCTCGATGTAGGCAAGCGGCAGCCGCTCGCCGGTGTTGGTGATGGCACGCAATTGCGACAGGTCGAGTGGACCGCGCCGACCGAGGGCGATGAGTGCGGCGTAGACGGACGGCACGCCTGGCAGCACGGTGATGCCGGTATCCCGGAGAATGCGCGGCAGGCGGGGACCGACCTGATCGGGATCGCCGAGATACAGCGCCGCTCCAGACCGGGCTGCGAGGAAGATCTGATACAAACCGTAATCGAAGGCAAGCGGCAGGAATCCCCCGATGCGATCCTCGGAGCGGTAACCGAGGCGGTCCTGGATGGCTCCGACGACGTAGGTGATGTTGTCGTGCGACAGAGTGACGCCGCGCGGTGTGCCCGTGCTGCCGGAGGTGAAGACCAGGCAAGCGGCATCGACATCGTAACCCGGCCAGTCGCCCTCTCGTGGGTCACCGGAGAGGGCTTCGGCCCATGACCCGTCCCCCAGGGAAAGGACGCGGACTGCGCCGAGATCGAGCCCCTCGAGATTCGCACCGGTCACCTCGTCGACGACGATCACGGACGGGGCGGCCTGTTGGAGAATGCCGCCGAGTCCTTTCGGCCGGAGCTTGGCATTGAGCACGACAAAAATGCCACCGACCAGCGAGGTCCCAAAAAGCGCGATGGCCAGTTCGCATCGATTCTGCAGGTGGATGGCGACGCGATCCCCGCGGCCGACTCCGGCCGATTGGAGAAACCGGGCAAATCGCCTCGCTTCCAGTTCCGTTTCGGCATAAGTAAGGGTACGGCCGAAGCGATCCTCGAGGTAGGGAGCACCGGGATGAGCTTGGGCCGCGGACAGCAGCAAACCCGGGACACCCCGCCCCTTCTGCCAACGCTCGCCTTGAGTGGAAAAACAACCCATGCTTGACAATAATTGATAATTTTTATAAAAACAATATTTAATCCTTCCTGATCTGGTCCAAAAGAGATCCATTTCAAGGGACCGGATTCCCTTTCCCGCTTGCTCCCCTCTCCTGAACTTGATTTCATCTAGCCGCTTGAACGCCTACCTCCAACGCATCGAAAACGACGAGATTCAGGATCTTGCCGCCGTCTCCATCATCGGTCGCAGCTCCGAGTGCCAGATCGTCATCGCCGATCCGCGGGTGTCACGCCGTCACGCCATGATCCGGAAGCAGGACGGGGGATTTTACCTTTTTGACCTTGGCAGCTTCAATGGCAGCTACCTGAACGGCTCCCGGGTCACCGCGGCGAGGCAGTTGCAACACGGCGATGTCCTGACCTTCGCCGATCACGAATTCCACTATGGCGAACGTGGGGAAAAATCCTCGCCCGCCAGCCTCGAGGATCTCGGCGGATCCACCATCGCCTTGATCCGCTCCACCCCCGTGGTGCTGCTGGTCAGCGACATCAAGGGCTTCACCTCGCTCTCCGAAGCGATCGAAGCGGATGATCTCGCCCAGATCATCGGCAGTTGGTACTCCGACTGCGAACGCATCCTCGCGGAAGCGGGCGCGACGGTCGACAAATTCATCGGCGATTGCGTGCTCGCCTACTGGACGACGGTGACACCCGAATCGCTCGCCGCTTCCTTCCGCGCGGCGGAGCAACTGCTGGCGTCGTGCGACCGGATCTACGGCGAACGTCCGGATGTATTCGAAAAAATCGACCGCCAATTCGAGATCGGCGTGGCCCTGCATACCGGCAAGGTCGCCTACGGTGGCATGAGCCAGGGGGAATTCACCCTCGTCGGCGATCCCGTGAACCTCACCTTCCGCCTCGAGTCGCTGACGCGCGATCTCGGAAAGAACGTGCTCCTCTCCGGCGACTTCGTGCGCGAGTGGCCCGAGGTGCGGGCGCACTGCAAAAACCACGGCGTCCACCGCGTGAAAGGCCGGGCGCAGGGCGTGGAGGTCTTCTCCGTGACCGACTTCTTTGTATGATCCCGCAAAGGATCGACGGATCAGCCGAGACGTCCCGAGATGTAATCCTCGGTCTCTTTCTTCACCGGATTGTTGAAGATCTTCAGCGTCGCATCCATCTCGATCAGTTTGCCGAGATAGAAGTAAGCGGTGCGGTCCGAAATCCGCGCGGCCTGCTGCATGTTGTGCGTGACAATCACGACGGTGAACTGCTTCTTCAGTTCCATGATCAGCTCCTCGACTTTCGCCGTGGCGATGGGATCGAGAGCCGAGCAGGGCTCGTCCATGAGCAGGATGTGCGGCTGGTTCGCGATGGCGCGGGCGATGCAGAGCCGCTGCATCTGACCACCGGAAAGGCCCAGGGCGCTCTGATGAAGGCGGTCTTTCACCTCATCCCACAAGGCGGCCCCCTTGAGACTCTCTTCGACGACTTCATCGAGGATCTCCTTGTTCCGCTGCCCCGCGACCCGCAGGCTGTAAATCACGTTTTCGTAGATCGATTTCGGGAAGGGATTGGATTTCTGGAAGACCATGCCGATGCGTTTCCGCAGCGAGATCACCTCGAGATTCGGGTCGAAGATGTCCTGGCCGTTCACGGTGATGGTGCCCTCGTGCGAGATCCCGTCGATGAGATCGTTCATCCGGTTGAAATTCCGCAACAAGGTCGTCTTGCCACAGCCGGAGGGACCGATGAACGCGGTCACCTCGTTCTCCGGGATATCCATCGTGATGTGATGGAGCACCCGGACGGCCGGAGTGTAGTTGAAGCAGAAATCGCGGACCTGGATGTAATCCTTCTTCCTCGCCGGGGGATCGGACGCACCGGCATCGGCGGCGCTGGATACAGTGCTGGAAGGCTGGGTCATCGGATCGGAATCTTGGGTGGGGTGGATTTCCTCCATGGAGAAGATGTGGTCGGGCGGACTCGACGGAAAGCGGGGATCAGAAAGCGCTGCTGGCGTATTTCCGCCTCAGTTTTTCGCGCAGGAGGATGGCGGCGGCGTTCAGGGTGACGACCAGCCCGATGAGGAGCAGCGTCGTGGCGAAGACCATCGGCTTCGCGGCCTCGGAGTCGGGAGATTGGAAACCGAGATCGTAGATATGGAAGCCGAGGTGCATGAACTTGCGCTCGAGGTGGATGAAGGGCGCGACGGTATCGAGAGGCAGGGTCGGAGCGAGTTTCACCACCCCCACAAGCATGAGAGGAGCGACCTCGCCGGCTCCGCGCGCCATCGCGAGGACGAGGCCGGTGATGATCCCGGGGACGGAGGCGGGCAGCACGATGCGCTGGATCGTCTGCCATTTCGAGGCTCCCGCCGCGAGTGAGGCCTCGCGTGCCCCGCGTGACACGGCTGCGAGCGCTTCCTCGGTCGAGACGATCACGACCGGCACGGTCATGAGGGCGAGCGTCAGAGACGCCCAGAGAATGCCACCCGTCCCGTAGGTGGGCGTAGGCAGTCGCTCGGGAAAGAAGAGGCTGTCGATACTGCCGCCCAGAAAGTAGACGAAGAAGCCCAGCCCGAAGACACCGAAGACGATCGAGGGAACGCCAGCGAGATTGTTCACGGCAATGCGCACCGCGCGAACGACCGGCCCCTGTTTCGAGTACTCACGCAGGTAGATCGCCGCGATCACTCCGAACGGCACGACCGCAATGCTCATCAACAAGGTCATGACGAACGTGCCGAAGATCGCCGGAAAGACCCCTCCCTCGGTGTTCGCCTCGCGGGGCTCGCGAGTAAGGAAGTGCCAGATCTCCGAACAGAAATGGCCGGCCCGTTCGAAGAAGCCGATCCGGTTCGGGTGGTAATACTGCATCAAATCGCCGATGGCGATCTCGCGCTCGCCCCCCGTCGGGAGGCGATAGACGAAAAGACCGGCTTTTTGCTCGGCGCGCAAAGCGGCCGCTTTCCCAGCGAGGATCTCGTAGCGCCGCTGGAGTTCGGCCAGGTCTGCCGCGATTTCGGTGCGGAGGTCTTCGGTCAATTTGCCCTCGAGCTCGGCCTTGCGCTCGGAGAGTCGCAACGCTCCCATGCGTTGATTGATCTTGCCGATCTGATCCTTCTCGATGGATTCGATCTCGTGCCGCCGTGCATTCCCCTCTGCGATCACCGCACTGAGACGATCGAGGAAGTCCGGCGCCTCAGCCCTCACCTCTCCCTTTGGCAATTTCAATGCAACGGGATAACCGACGAGATCACCATACTCGACCCTTTCCGCGAGGATGAGATCCTCCGGGTAAGTGATCGACGCGATATCCGCCTCATCGATGTAACGGAAACCAAAACCATACGCATCGCGGTTGCCGACAAACAGCTGCTTCTCACGGGCGGTGCCGCCTTTCTCGGCCTGCAACCGCTTTTCCTGGATCTTGCGCACCTCTCCCGCGACGGTCTTCGAACCCTGGATCGCCGCGGCGCTGCCATCAACCAGCTCGACCTGCATCACCCGGGAAGGCCAGAATATGGAGAGACCGTTCTTCACGATCACCCCGAGGAGGGTCACGATCATGAGAAGTCCGATCCCCAGCCACATGCCAGAGAACCACACCATGGGCTCACCGCTGGCGGGCTCGACCTTGTGATGGGAGTGGCGTGAAAAAAGACTCATGGGTAAAGCTTGGAATCAGACAGTCTTGTAGCGCTCACGCAGGTGCTGGCGCAGCACTTCGGCGACGGTGTTCACCGCAAACGTCATCACGAAGAGAGCGACGGCGCCGAGGAAAAGCGTCCGATAGAGCGTGCCGTGGTGCGGTGCCTCGGGGAGCTCCACGGCGATGTTGGCCGAGAGTGTCCGCATTCCGGAGAACACGTTCCATTCCATGATGGGAGTGTTCCCCGTGGCCATCACGACGATCATGGTCTCACCGACGGCCCGGCCGAGCCCGATCATCAGCGCGGAGAAGATCCCGGCCGACGCGGTCGGCAGCACCACGCGCCAAGCGGTCTGCCAGCGGCTCGCACCGAGCGCGAGCGAACCCGACCGCAACGCTCCCGGCACGTTGGAAAGCGAATCTTCAGCGATCGTGAAAATGATCGGGATCACCGCGAAGCCCATCACGAACCCCACCACCAGCGAGTTGCGCTGTTCGTAGACGGTATTCGTTACCGCCGGCCACCAACGGGTGAAATCGCCGATCCGGGTTCCGGTCGCGGCATCCTCGACGGTGAAGAGGAATCGCTCGACGATGGGGCCGAGATGCCAACCGATGTAAAGAATGCCCAGCAAAACAGGCAGGAAATAAAGGAATTCACGCCCCGCCGGGACATGCTTGCGGATGGATTGCGGCTGCCGGCTCCACATCCATCCGATCAGGAAAGAGGCCGTCGGCAGAAGCACCGCAATACAAAGGATGGAAGGCACCCGGCGTTCGAGAATCGGCGCGAGCCAGAGCGCGGCGAGGAATCCGAGCACCACGGAGGGCAGGGAGGCCATGATTTCCATCACCGGCTTCACATAGACCTTGTTGCGCGGATGAAGGAACTCCGAGGTGTAAATCGCCCCGAAGAGCGCGATCGGCATGGCGAAAAGGAGCGCGTAGAAAGTCCCTTTCAACGTCCCGAAAATCAGCGGAACGAGTGACAGCTTCGGCTCGAAATCGTCCGATCCTCCGGTGGATTGCCATTCATATTTGGGCTCGGGTGATCCTTCATACCAGACTTTCCCGAACAAGGCTCTCAGGCTCACCTCGGGATGGGGATCGTCGAGCACAAAACGGTGGAAACGACGATCGTCACCGAAGAAGAGAAGCGAATCGTATTTCGCCCCGATCAGCGCATGCTTCACACTGAAGGGCAGCTCACTCTCCCAGCGAACCTTCTCGGTCGTGGCATGGCGCAGGCTGGCCCGCTTCCCCGAACCGACGAGGAAGGCTTTGTTCCGGAGGCTCTTGGTGAAGAATGCGTCCGATCCCTTGCCAGCCAGCGGAGCGAAATGTTTCGTAGGATGAAAGATCCGCACCGGCTCCTCTTCGGTCCGGTAAAGACTGAAGATCACGTTTTCGCCCGTCGGAGAGAGAAAGACCAGCGAGACATCACCAAAGAGAAACCCGGCGCTCGAGATCGTGGGATTGGTCAGATCCGCGAAGGGCCGGAAAGTCTGCCGAAGCTCGAAGGTCGTCGCGTTGCCCGAGCGGAAGTGATAATCCACCTCACCGTTCGCAAAGACCACGATGAGGGTATCGGCACGATTCGAGACGAGCAGGGAATTAACGGGCACGCCCGGCCGCAAGGTCTTCGAGAGATCGATCGAGGCGGTCTCCTTCCAAGTCCCCGTGCCGACGAGACTGCGTTTCCGCTCGATCAGATTCACGGTGAGCCTGTCGCCCGCATCACCGGATGCAAGGCCGGCGACAAGACGCGCGGAACCCGATTGGCCGAAAGCCACCCGCTTCACCGATCCACCGAAGTCGCCCGAATACCCCTTGGCGAGAACTTCCTTCACCGTTCGTTTTCCCGCCGAGAAAGCTGCCTCGTAGGAGTAGTCGATGAGATGAACCTTGCCACCCGAAGTGCCTACGGCAATTACCCCGCTACCAGGCAGGGCGCTCACCGCGGAGATCGTATCACCCTCAAGAAACTGAAAGTCCAACTCCGTGCTCGCCCCTCCATTCGTGAGATCGCTCGCAAAAAAGCGTCCGTCCGTCCGCAAAGCCAAGGGACGTTCGCCCCATTCGTCGGAGGCGATCGCGACATAGCTGCCCTCGGGAAGCGGTTCGCCCACGCCGATCGTCTCCGGGACCTCGACCTTGGCGGATTGGAACATCGGCACCACCTGCGAAACGATGAAGACAAAGATCCCGATCACCGCGACCACCACGCCCAATCCGCCCACTTTGATGAAGCGGTTCATGAAGGCATCGATCAGGAGAACCCGCTTCGAGGCTTCGAAACGGCGCGGATCGGGGACTCGCGCCGATCGGGCCCCGTCCGTGGCATCTGGTCGTTGAGAGGAGGACTTCATCAAAAAAAGTGGGTGCAGGGACCACCCCCCACACCCAAGAGAAAAACCGCGCGGCGTAAAATTAATTCGCCGTGTGAGTCAAAAATTTTACTTCGTCAGTTCCCCGAGCACTTCCGTGACGATTTCGGCAGGCATCGGATAGTATCCGTCCTTCACCACCACTTCCTGTCCCTCCTTGGAAAGGACAAACTTAAGGAATTCGAGGGTAAGTGGGTCGAGAGGTTTTTCGGGGCTCTTGTTCACGTAGACATAAAGGAAACGCGCCAAGGGGAAATCGCCACTGAGGCAATTCTCATAAGTCGGCTCGAAAAGAGCTTCCGCGCTGGTCCCAAGGGCAATCGCCTTCACCCCCGAAGTCTTGTAGCCGATGCCCGAGTAACCGATCCCACCGAGGTCGCTCGCCACCCCTTGCACGACCGCGGAAGAACCGGGCTGCTCCTTTACGGAAGCATCAAAGTCGCCTTTGAGAAGGGCTTCATCCTTGAAAAAGCCATAAGTTCCAGATGCGCTGTTGCGGCCATACTTCGAAATGTCTTTGCCTGCCCACTCACCGTCAAGGCCTGCTTGTCCCCAGTTCTTGATCGCCGTGCCACCCGCCTTGAAAGTCGAGGAAAAGATCGAGTCAACTTGCTGCAGGGTGAGCCCCTTGATCGGGTTGTCCTTGTGGGTATAAACGGCAAGGGCGTCGACGGCGACCTTCACCTCCAAGGGTTTGTAGCCGAATTTCTTCTCGAACTCGTCGATTTCTTCCGACTTCATCGCCCGGCTCATGGGACCGAGTTGGGCCGTGCCTTCGATGAGGGCAACCGGAGCCGTCGAGGATCCCTTGCCCTCGATCTGGATGTTCACGTTCGGATACTTCGCCTTGAAACCTTCAGCCCAGAGAGTCATCAGGTTGTTCAAGGTATCGGATCCGATCGAGCTCAGGCTGCCCGTCACGCCGCTGACCTGCTGATATGCTGCGATAGCCGGATCGACCGTGACGACGTCCTCCCCGCGGGAGGTCTGGACCGAGCCGAGCGCGCCCAGAGTGACAAGAATGGAAGAAAGAGTTCGGAGTTTCATCGGATAGAGAGAAGTTTCTGAGGGGTGATTTGTGACAATTTCGTTCGCTTCCGATGCCGGATCGCGTGCAGTCAACCGACTGCGCGCCACGTTCCGCCTCGGGAAGTCGCGCGCAATGTTCCTTCAGTGTCAAAATCGTCACATTCGCCGTGAATGCCCGCCCCCTCTCTCCTACGCCCCTATGACATCCTTCCGCAAATCCCGCAGCACCCGGAGCTCTCCCCACTCCGCTCCTCGCATCCGGCGCGCTCCCGTCGTCCGCTTTTCACCAAATCGCCGTCGCAGCCTTTGCTCCCGTGCAAAAACCTCCTCCACGAAAGCCTCCGTGCCCAGCACCGCTCCGTCGCAAAAATACCTCACCCGGCGCCGCAAGGCCTCGCGCAATGGCAGTTTTCCGCCCGTTTCACGCACCACTTCGATTTCCGCCTCCGTAAACCCCGCACGACCCGTCTGCCCCAGC
>JAEUHI010000045.1 GCA_016795385.1 Verrucomicrobiales bacterium
GCTGGGGCAGACGGGTCGTGCGGGGTTTACGGAGGCGGAAATCGAAGTGGTGCGTGAAACGGGCGGAAAACTGCCATTGCGCGAGGCCTTGCGGCGCCGGGTGAGGTATTTTTGCGACGGAGCGGTGCTGGGCACGGAGGCCTTCGTGGAGGAGGTGTTTGCACGCGAGCAACGGCTGCGACGGCGATTTGGTGAAAAGCGGACGACAGGAGCGCGCCGGATGCGAGGAGCGGAGTGGGGAGAGCTCCGGGTGCTGCGGGATCTGCGGAAGGACGTGATGGGGACGTAGAGCGCGAAGATGACGGTATCAAGGGGGGCTTGCCATCCATTGACTGCTGAAACGAGGAAAAAACCTCACCAAGGAACTCCTTTCCCGAGATATTGCTTGATTTTCAGTGGGTCCATGGTATGGCCACCCTCCGGCTTTTTCGGGATTTTCCGAGGCCGGATGTTTTTCCCCTGACCGCCCCCAATTGAAGCATGTCCGAAGACGCCTCGAACATCGTTGCCTTCCCCGGCACCGGCGTCCCTTCGCCAACCCCGTCCTCAGGAAAACGCTCCATCCCTATGAGAAGTGACCTCGTCGTTGCGGCATCCAAAGTGATCCCCGAACCCCCCGTGCTCATCAACCTGGTTTCCGCCCGGGTCAAACAACTGAACAACGGACGTTCTCCTCTCGTGAAGATCGATCATCGCATGGGTGCCGCCGATATCGCGCTCACCGAAATCATCGAGGGTAAAATCAGCCTTGATCGCAAGGACAAGGAGGCTTGAGCGGGGGCCGGTGTCCATCCCGAATCTGAACGTTCGGGTCCTGTTTTGATTTTTCCATTTGGGAGAAAGGCTCGGCTTTGTCCCCGCCTTTGCATCGGGTGCATCCGCGGCGTATAGAAAACGTCGCCACATGTCCGAATTTCGCCTCAGTTCCGAGTTCCATCCCCAGGGGGATCAGGAACAAGCCATCGCCAAACTCACCAAATCGCTCCTCGCCGGCAACGATCACCAGACTTTGCTCGGCGTTACGGGATCGGGAAAGACTTTCACGGTTGCGAACGTAATTGCCACCCTCGGGAGACCGACTTTGGTGATGTCGCACAACAAAACTCTCGCGGCGCAGCTTTATTCGGAGCTAAAGACATTTTTCCCCGACAACGCGGTCGAGTACTTCGTGTCCTATTTCGACTACTACCAGCCGGAGGCCTACATCCCGCGCACGGATACCTACATCGAGAAGGATTCCTCGATCAACGATGAGATCGAGCGGCTGAGGCTTTCGGCGATGAGTTCTCTTCTGATGCGTCAGGACGTGATCGTCGTCGCCAGTGTTTCCTGCATCTACGGCCTGGGATCGCCCGACGACTATCGCGATATGATGGTTCCCGTCCGCGTCGGTGACGCGCTCGACCGCGATGAATTCCTCCGCAGTCTCGTTGGCATTCTCTACGAGCGGAATGATATCGAGTTCACCCGGGGGAAATTCCGTGTCCGCGGCGATGTGGTCGAGGTCTATCCGGCCTATCTCGACGATGAGGCGGTGCGCGTCGAGTTTTTTGGTGACGAGATCGACCGCGTCAGCATCTTTCGCCCCCTCACGGGCACGGCGACTTCGCAGGTAAGGGAATTCACCTTCTACCCCGCGAAGCAGTTCGTGACACCGAAGGAGAAAATGGCTGTCGCGATCCGTGAGATCAGAAAGGAACTGGCGGAGCGGGTCGAGTTTTTTGAAAAAAACCAGCAATATCTCGAGGCCCAGCGCATCAAGCAGCGCACGGAATACGACATCGAGATGATGCAGGAAATGGGGTTTTGTCAGGGGATTGAGAATTACTCGCGACACCTCACTTCGCGTCCCCCCGGCAGCCGGCCGGGTACCCTGATCGATTTTTTCCCCCCTGGATTTCTCACCGTGATCGACGAGTCGCACGTTTCCATTCCCCAGATCGGCGGAATGTATGAGGGCGACCGCTCGCGAAAGCAGACGCTCGTCGACTTCGGCTTCCGCCTCCCCAGTGCACTCGACAACCGGCCCCTGCGCTTCGACGAGTTCATGCAGATGACCGGGCAGCGGCTCTATGTCAGCGCCACTCCGGCCGCTTTCGAGATCCAGAATTCCGTAGCGGGGAACCAAGGTTACATTCCCCACAAGCGTGAGCGCATCGGCCAGGAAGAGCTCGTGCCGGCACGGCTGCCCCGAATCTCCGGCAGCAAGCAACCGGTCTCTTCGTTTCATCCGGAGAAAAAAGGCACCGATCTCATTGTCGAGCAGATCATCCGTCCCACCGGGCTCCTTGATCCCATCATCACTCTTCGACCCTTGAAAGGGCAGATCGACGAGACGATCGAGCTCTGTCGCCAGCGGGTCGAGAAAGGCGAGCGTGTCCTGGTCACGACTCTAACAAAACGCACCGCGGAGGACCTTACCGACTACCTGAGGAATGTCGGGCTCCGGGTGCGCTATATCCATGCCGATGTCGACGCGATCGAGCGTGTCGAAATCCTGCGAAGTCTCCGCGTTGGCGAATTTGATATCCTTGTCGGCATCAACCTGCTCCGCGAAGGCCTCGACCTGCCCGAGGTCAGTCTGGTCTGCATTCTCGATGCGGACAAAGAAGGCTTTCTCCGCAGCGAAACTTCGCTGATCCAGACGGTGGGACGGGCGGCGCGCCATATCCATGGAGAGGCGGTGCTGTTCGCCGATCAGGTGACGGATTCCATCCAGAGTCTCCTCGGTATCACGGAGTACCGCCGTCGCGTCCAGTCAGAGCACAATGAAGCGCACGGCATCACTCCGCGCACGGTCTCGCGCAGCGATCAAGGCAGCCTGCGCATCTACCAACGTGGCAAGGAAGTGGAGAACTCGCTCGTCGCCGAATCGGGTGGCGATGTTGATACCCTGGCGGTGATCCGTGAACTTGAGGAAGAAATGCAGGAGGCGGCTTCCAAACTCGAGTTCGAGCGCGCCGCCCTCATCCGTGATCAGATCAATCAGTTGAAAGAGAAGGCGGGTGAGAAGCCGCTGGTCGTGAAACGGAAGAAGGTGCGGTATTGAGAAGATGGGGACAGGAAAGAGGCGGCGACTTGGTCAAAATTTGCTGGTTTTTCGTCGCGTTTTCCGCTTATCCTTCTCTGCGCATGTCGATGAAATCATTCTCTCTCCTTCTCCTTTCTTTTGCCGTTCTCCTGCTCGGCTCGTCGTCCACGGTGTCCGCCGCTCCTCTCAAGCAGAGCGAGATCAAGAAGTTCAAAGGCATTTACGCAGGGAGGATCACGGGAATCGCCGGAAACGTGTCCATGCCGAACAACTCGACGACGTTCGATGCGGAAATCAAGTTCACCGGAAAACGACGCGAGGCGCTGCCGGTGCTGATCCCGGGCCTGAACGCCCAAGCCGCCCATTTCATTGCCTGGCGCAAGCCCACGGGCAGCCCTTCGCGGGCGAAGTTTGTCGGTTTCTATGTCGGGAATTTCACGAATCCCTCGACGATGCTGGTGGAGCAGGTCTCCGGAGTGCGCACGATGATCCTCGTCGATCGTGGCGCGGGCAGCAATTTTCGCTATGTGATGCGCCTCTCGGATACGCTGCGCGAGGGCAGCTACTCCGCCCAGGATCTCACGGGAACGCTCGGTAAAGAGCGTTGATCATGCCGCAGCCGCGGAACGACGTTTCAGCATGCCGATGAGGCTCCGGGCTTTCGCGCGTCCCTCTTTGCTCAGGGAAAGGGCCTTGTCGTCGGCGTGGAGAAAGGATCGCGAGGTGAGACCGGAAATGGCCGAAGTGATGTTGGCGATGCGTGGACGGCCACATTCTTCGATAAAGTCGTTGATCGCACGGCTCGAAAAGCTGTCGTGTTGGTAGGCGTCGCTGAGGAACAGCGCGGCGAGCAGGGCTTGATCGGCCAAGGTCAACTCGTGACGGTCGATTTGCTCAAGGATGATCCGCGCCTCATCGTGAAGGGCGGGACCTTCGTCGTCGCTCATCGAAACTTCGGGCCGATCACTGGATAGGGTGCCCTGCGTGTGGAACTGGATCGCCACCTCCACCGCCATCCTGAGGGACTTCAATTGCGGAAGGTCGAGGCGGGGGATCGCCAAGGCAATTTCATCAAGAGTGGGGATCTTCATTTTTCACGAGAGATAAACTCAAGAAAGGTTCAAAATAAGTGAAATATTGCTTGATTCTTTCGTTCAATGATGAGAAATCGATCAATGTTGCGAGTTGCTTGGTAAAGATGGTTAAAATTTGTCGCAAAACAACTCAAAATTTGAAAAAGAATCACCGCAGAAGCGGGAGGAGGTCGCAAAACCATGAGAGAAATCGAGACAGTCGTAGTCGGTAGTATCGAATCCTTGTTGGAGGAAATGGTTCCCAAGTTGGGATTTCAGCGA
Organism: Verrucomicrobiales bacterium; assembly: GCA_016795385.1. Taxonomy (GTDB): domain Bacteria; phylum Verrucomicrobiota; class Verrucomicrobiia; order Verrucomicrobiales; family DEV007; genus Arctic95D-9. The sequence continues at coordinate 4,387 of JAEUHI010000045.1, forward strand.
ATCCCGATCTACCGGGGGCAGGCTCGTGCTTCGTGGTCGCTCGTGCCGGCGCTGTTCCGCGAAGAGGTGGCCCGCAGTGAATTCAAATCCTGGCCGGAGCTCGAGGCGGCCTTTTTGGCAACATGGAAACAGCGGCTCGGCAGCCTGTTTCCCCATGCTCCGGAGACGGAACTGGAAGCGATGGCCCTCGGAGCGCAAAATGGCTTGCCGACGCGTTTTACGGCATGGAGCGACAATGCTCTCGTGGCACTTTTCTTTGCGACCGACCCAGCCCATGCCGACGAAGACGGTGTCGTCTGGCGGATCATGCCGGGCGAGGCGACTTTCACGATCTCGCAGGACTACGAGCAAATCCCGGATCAACCCCGTCTCTATCGTCCGAAGCGGACGGATGAGGCGATGCGAAACCAGCGGGTCTCGTTCCTGTCCCATCCCTTGCCGAAGGAAGATGCTTCACCCGAGACCTTCGAGGAGTTGTTCGAGCTCGGCAATGACCGGCTCGTCCTGTCGAAGCTGGTCATCCCGGCCGAATGGAAGAGTTACCTCCGTCGCCGTCTCGCGATGATGGGAATCGACTACCTGTCGATGTCTCCCGGCGCGAAGGGGCTTTGTCAGGATATCCGCAACGAGATCTACAACCACACCGACTCCTACGAGTGGATCTTCCCCGAGTGAGGATCACACACCCCGCTTTGCCCCGTAGAGGCGGAGGTGGAGCCGGTCGGAGTAGCGGAAACCGTGGGCGAGGGCCATGGTGGCGACGGGCCCTTGGTTCTCCCGGAGTTCTTCGATCGTGAGGGCTCGTGGCATCAGAAAAACCCGTTCGCGGGGAAGGGGAATTGCCGAAGCCAGGGCCATCACCTCGTCGAGATCCGCCGTGGATCCGATTACGAATTTGAAGTCGGCCTTGCCTGTTGCCGCGAGGGCGGCGAGCACGTCGGGCTTGCGGCGCAGGGTTTCGGCGACACACGAGTTGGCGAGCTTTGGCGATACGTTGATCTGATCGATGCGATCCAGAAAACCGGTGCCGGGAAGGAGTGTTCCGTTCGTTTCGATCTCGAAGTGGGGGCGCGCACCACCGTCGCCATCAAGCGCTTGCATCAGCTCAAGCCAGGCCTTCTCCTGAATGAGCGGCTCGCCACCGGTGAAAACGAAATTCCGGCAGGGGAAGCCGGCAAGATGCGTGGCGAGATCCGCGATGGAAAGGTCGATGATCTGATCCGCTCTTTCGAATTTCCGGTAGGAGGGATCGTTGTCTCGCTCGTGGGGGTGTGGCGTGTCCGTCCAATTCCAGGTGTAGTCGGTATCGCACCAGGTGCAGTGCAGATTGCACAGGGAGGCCCGGATGAAGACAGAGGGCCGACCGATCCCACGCCCTTCTCCCTGAAGGGTGTGAAAGATCTCCGGACCACCATCCGGCATGCGCGCGAGTTTCATCGCGGGAACCTACGCGGTTCAGCGGTGCCCGACAATGACGCAAGTGCTCTTGGGATCGAGGAGATAACCAAGCCCGAACTTCATCGGCTTCACGGGATGGGTGCCGTTCGCGTAGGCGGCGGCGAGGTCGGGCTGCGTGTGCGAGGTGAACGGATCGGCCGCACCCCGGTAGTTGCCGTGGAGTTTGAGGCTCCAGCCAGCGTCGACAAGAGAGCGGAACGGCACGCCCGAGGGGCACTGGACGAGGCCGCGGGAGGAATTCACGATGTAGTCGCGGATCGTTGAGAAATTCCCCTGATGCATCAGGTAGCTCGCACTTTTCACAAAGGTGACCGGTCTGCCCCTGGCGGAGACGAATTTCAAAAGGCGGCGGTCGCCGAGCCCGCCGTTGGAGAGATCTTCTTGAAAGTAGAAAATATTTTTCCCTCCCGCCCGGATGTGCCAGCCGGGACAACCCGCTCCCGCGCTGCGGCTGACGAGGTGGCCGCCTCCATCCAACCCGACCGCCTCCACTGAGGTCACGGATTTTCCGTCGCGTGCGATTTGGGCGAGGAGGAGTGGCAGCGTGCCACGCAGGGCCGTGCTTGAGAGATCGTTGCGCATTTCAGTGGTGATGAAATAGCTCGCGCCGGTGACGGTGCGGAGGGCATTGGAGATCCCGCCGAGGGCACGGTTCAGTTCCGGGGCGCTCATCGCGGAAAGTTCAGGCATGGGCTCGACGCCTTCGAGACCGACGAGGATGTAGGTATTGGCTCCGGGGAAAAGCGTGCTGGCGTGGAGGTAGTCGGGGCCACCGAAGGGGTAGAAAAGCACGCCCGGTGAACCGAGGCCGCCGAGTTCCTTGCGGAATCCGCGCAGGTGGCTTTGCCGACCGGACTGGACAGACCAAAGTCCGTCCATGCGAGAGGCATGTGCTTTCCATTCGGGGGAGTTGCGCGGCAGGGCGAGGTCGCCGCGATTTGATCCCGGCAGACCGCCCAGGTAGCGGGACGTATCGCCGATGGAACTGCTTCCGGATTTCTCTTCACTAGACGGGGTCACGCAGGATGTCAGGACGAGAAGAGGAAAAAGAATCCAAAAACAGAGAAGACGGTGAATTTTCATAGAAACCCGAATGATTAAGATTGCCTAAGTAGCGGGATCGATGCCGTTTTGCAAGTGAAGAGATCGATTCACAGGTGTCGTCATCTGAAATAAAAGGTCAGACCTTTTATTTAAGGCGTTATTGTTTGTGATTTGTGATCTCGTTTTATGCCGCTGGGTGATTGATCGAGGCAGCTAATCGGCATTATCACTGCTGACAGCGGCGATTGCTGACCGTTGTAGCAGGTGAAAGCGAGTGTTTCAGGAGTCGGCTCTGCTCCTCAGTCGTGATTTGACGGTGGCGAGCAACTCCTCTGCGCTATGACTGCCCTTCTTCATGACGGCGTCGACGCGGTCCCGGAGGAAGGCCTGCTCCGACTCAGTAGGATCTTTCCCGCTCATGACAAGCACCGGTATGGTGCGCATCTGGGGATCCCGGCGGAGATGTTGGAGGAATTCAAAGCCATCCATCTCGGGCATGAGAAGATCGAGGATGATGGCGGCGGGGCGTGTTTTGGCAAGGGCGGCCAAAGCCTCCGATCCATTGCTTGCGGTGATCGTGTGCCAACCCGCGGCTTCCAGGATCCTGCTCATCGACGCGAGCGAGTCTTCTTCGTCGTCCACCAGGAGGAGATTCCGCTGGGGCACGCGATGAGTCACACGGTTGATGGCCCGGGCGAGTCGGTCCACATCGATGGGTTTTACCAGGTAATCCTCCACTTCGAGGGTGAGTGCATGTTCCTGTTCCGCCATCACCGAGACCATGATGACAGGAATGGCATTCGTGGCGGGGGACTCCTTGAGGAGTCGCAGTACTTCCCAGCCATCCATGCCACCCGGCATCACGACATCGAGAGTGATCGCATCGGGCTTCTCCTGCCGGGCAAGCTCGAGCCCGCTGGGGCCGTCCTCGGCGGTGAGGACGCGGTGGCCATCTTTCTGGAGCAGGCGCTTCAACAAATCCCTTACGTTCGAATCGTCGTCGATCACGAGAATGGTGCTGCCCCGTGGCAGATCGAGGAGGGAAGCTGGTTCGTCAGGGAAAGCGGAGGGAGTATCCGGCATGGGATCCTCCTCGCGCTGATCATAATGAGACGACGTGGGCACCCGGGGCAGGAAGACACTGAAGTGGGTGCCTTTGCCGAGTTCGCTTACGAAGCCGATCTTTCCTCCCATCTGCGCGACCAGTTCGCGACAGATCGAGAGACCCAGGCCGCTGCCGCCGGCGTTGTCCTTCTTGTTCGAGACAAAGGGCACGAAGGCCTTGGATTGCTCGGCCGGACTCATGCCCCGGCCGGTGTCGGTGACGGTGAATTCGATCCACGCTCCACCGCTGATTTCCTGCGGCCGGGCCGCCAGAGAAATGGAACCTGCGGATGTGAACTTGCAAGCGTTGCCGAGAAGATTGCCCAGGATCTGCCGGAGCCGACGTTCATCCACGACGAGTTCGCCAATTTCGGCAGTGCATTCCGAGGTAAGCGTGACGGGTTTGGTCCCCAGAGAGGGGCGGTAGGTCGCGACCAACTCTTCCAGCAGCGGGGCAACATCGACCGCGTTGCGATGGAGGGTCTCCGCCCCCATGATGATTTTCTGATACTCGAGGATATCATTGACGAGGTTCAACTCGCGCGCGGCGTGGTCGCGGATGCGTTGGACGTCCTTTTGTTGCATTTCGTCGAGCTTCGAGAGCTTCAAGGCCTCGACCTGGAGAAAGATCGCATTGAGAGGCTGGCGGAGGTCGTGGCTGACTTTGGCAACAAACGCATCTTTTTCATGGCTGAGGCTCTTGAGTTTGTCGTTCGCCTTTTCGAGTTCGATGTTCGTGCGGCGCAATTCCCGGGTGCGGTCGTTGACGCGTTGCTCGAGTTCCTCTTGAAAGGAAATCAGCTCCTCGAAGAGTCGTTTCGAGGCCCGGGCAATGTCGCCGACCTCATCGCGGCGGCGCAAGTCGAGACGTTGGGCGAGCCCGGCGACCTCGCGAAGGAGACTTTCGCGGGGGCTCTCGGTGATCCGCTGGGCGGTCACCGTCATCTCCTTGAGCGGTCGGATGAAACGCATCGCGAAGAGGAAGCCGATGAGCCCGAATCCGCCGGCGACGAGGAGCGAGATGTATTGCACCGTGAGCATCTCGTATTCGATCGAGGAGGCGAGTTCATCATCAAGGACGGCGTAGTGCAGGATGTATTCGGAGCGTTGTTTTCCCTCCCCGATGAGAAGCCGCACCGCCCAGGAGTGGATCTCGTCGCACTCGACGAGGATGCGCCAATCCACCTCATCGAAGTCGTTGCCAAAATGCGACTTGAGCCGCTCGACGACCCTCTCCCGGATTTCGATCAATTCTTCGCGGGTGTGGGCGAGCAGCCGGATCTCGCGCACGCCCGAGAGCATGCCCCCGATGCGGACTTTCCGGCCGAAGTGGCCTTGGATATCCTCGAGAAAGAGTTCGAGATCGTCTTCGTCAAGGGCTCCGAGAGCTGCCGAGAGACGCGGTCCGGGGATGCCCTCCTGGAAAAAGTAGGGGCTCGCGAGCGACTTGAAGTCGGTACGCAGGAGCCGATCGACCTTGGGTTCCTCACGGATCTTGGCCGGGTCGGGAGACGGGGTGCGTCTGCGCTCGAGAGCCTCAAGCAGCTTCGGGGAACGGCTCAGTTCGAGAAACACCTCATCATTCTTTCGTTCCGCCGGCTCGGTCTCGTCGTGGCGAACGAGGGGATTGCCCTCTCGGTCGAACATCGCGAAAAGATGTCGTGGCGACTCGGGGGAATGCAGCGTCATGAGAATACGGACGTAGGTCGGCGAATCCGTGTTTTCGCGAGCGAGTTGATCGAGAGGAGCGACCGCCCAGATCACCGGTTCCCAACGTTCCAAGGGATCGCCGGGGATGTCGGTGCGTGTCAGTCTCACACGCTGGATCGGGGAGAAGTGCATCCTCGCACCCGCGGCGGCGTCGGGACCGGGGAACCAGAGGTCCTCCGGGGCGACGATCCCTTTCTCGTGGATTATTCTGGCGGTCGGATTGCCCGTGCCCAAGGTGACGAGGTCGATCCGCAGGTGGTTTTCCCAGTTTCTACGGCACAGGGCGCGGGCCAGGGCCTTCAACTCTTCCGGAGATCGATCGCCGCTGACGCCGCTCTGGAACTCAGGGCTGAAAGCGATGTTGATGAGATCGTCGCGCAACCCGTCGATCTCGTCGATGATGACCCATCCACGCAGGGTGGCCTCGTCGCCGAGATCGACCAATTCGTGTTCACGGAGGACTTCGGCGGCACGATCCGTCAACACCTTGGCCACGAGCAAGGCGGAGGCGGCCGTCGCCACGATCACCAGCAGCGCGACCCTTCCCTGGATTCCGAAAGACATGAACGATCCTGCCTTTCGACGGTTGATGTCTTCCATCGATTCAAAAAAAGAAAGGGCAGGTCGCCCGGCGGGAGGACTTGGGAGGACCCGGGTTGGAGCCTCCCGGAGGAAATCGGGGCCTCGGGGACTCCTAGTTCTGGAAAGTCCGCGTCATCTGGGTCATGCTCTCCTGCATCTGGCGGTTTTTCTCGGCCGCGGTCGGATAAACGATCGTATCGGTCGAGGGATCGGTCGTTTCGCACGAGGTCAGTCCCGCCGCGCCGATGAGGACGGATGCGAGGAGGAGGAAGCGGACGGGCATGGCGGCGGAGATGAGGATGGCTTTCATGGATGGAGAGAAGTTGAGACCGGGCTTATTCGATCCCGTGGCATGATCCATACTCCTTCCCGCGGAGTCAGGTCAATCTCGAAATGCCCTCACATCTTCTTCGGAGCTTTGTCGATCCGGTCGATTCCGAAGAAGTCATGGAAGACCCGTGCGAAAACGGGCCGCTTGAATCGCGGGACCCATGCGAGGGTGAATTCCGCGGGTTCGATCCAGAGAAAACGGGAAAACTCCTGCACGTGGGCGGTGAGATTCACATCCGCATCCGTGCCGCGGTAGTCACAGAGAAAGTAGGTCTGGGTCTGGCCGCAGTATTTTCCCTTTTTCAGTTTGCCCTTGGGGAACTTGTAACGGTAATCGGTGCGGCAGGCGATGAGATCGTAGAGATGTTTCCCGATACCGGTCTCCTCCTCCACCTCACGGTAGAGCGCGGAAATGAGATCTTCGCCCCTGTCGACCCCGCCCTGCGGAAATTGCCAACTCCCCGGATGATCGAAGCGCTCGCCGATGAAGATTTTTCCCGTGGTCGGATCCCGCAGAATCGCGGCGACATTGGGACGGTAAGTGGCCATGCAAGCGTTTCGGTTGAGAAGGCGAAATGTGGGATCGGTGAGAAGAAACTTTACAAAGGTAAAGCAATTCGTTGAAGATAACAGGCGTGAACATTTCGCAACGGGTTTTTGCAGCAGGGCGGGTGAGCCGCCCTTTTCTCATCCTCATCGGAGGCGTGGCACTCGTCGTTGCCCTCGTCATCGTTGTGGCCCTGCAACTGCGGCCCTCCGTGACGCTCGCGAAACGGCAAGCCTCGTTGATCGAGGGCATCGAGCGCCGCAGTCCGCCCCGCATCCAGAGGCTGGCGGCGGACGACTACGAGGATCGCTGGGGATTCACCGGCGAGGATCTCGCCATTGCCATGGTCGATGCGGGTGGGCAGTTTCTCGCTCTCGTCGTGAAGCCGATCGACGAGAGCGTCGTCATCGAGGACCGGCGCGCCACGATCACCTGCCGTTTCGAGCTGGGAGGGAAGCCCGTCGGTCCCGTCGGGCAGGAGGTGATGAAACAAATCAACCGGCTCGAGGAGCCCTTCGTCTTCACGTGGGAGCGAAAGTCTTTCCTTCCCGGCAGTTGGAGACTCGTTCGCGTCGATAACGCTTCCCTTCCCGACGACCTTTATGGATACGAACCCGGCGATTTCGCCAGGGCGATGCGTGGAGAATGATGCGACTTCCGCAAATCCGTCGAACCGTGCGTCGGACTTCATGGCAGGTTGGTCATCCCATGAAAGCACCCGCCGTAACCCTACTTCTTTTGCCTCTCTTGTTTTCCGCCGCGCTCCGGGCGGAGGATGCGAAACCTTTCGGTGAACAACGCAGTGATGCCGGGATCCGGCATTCCTTTCTCCTCTGCGGAAAACATACGGTGATCGTCGGAGAAGACGGGATGGTCACCTGGCAGACCCAGGGTGGATCGCGTGATGGATATGTTTTGCCCGGCGGGAACGTCCTTGTCTCCCAGGGGAATCGTGCCCGCGAGATCAACCGCGAGGGCAAGGAAGTCTGGGCGTATGCGATGAGTCCGGAGAACAAGGAACTTGGCACCGTGGTGCGCCTCGATTCGGGCAACACGCTCGTCGTGGAGCGCGGAGCGATGCCCCGCTTGCTCGAAGTCACGCCCGGTGGAGCGATCGCCGTGAACGTGACCCTGCAGCCGGAAACGGACAACGCGCACATGCAGACACGCAAGGCGCGCAAGCTCGCGAATGGAAACTACCTCGTCCCTCACTTGCTCGCCTTCGCGGTCAAGGAATATGCGCCCGACGGTCGTATCGTGAAAACCTTCCGGACCGATCTGGAGGAGTTCGGCGGTCGCAAGGCCGAGACTTGGCCCTTCACCGCGATCCGGCTTGAGAATGGAAACACCCTCGTCACCCTCACCCACGGGAATCGCGTCGTCGAATTCGATGCCGAAGGGAAGATTGCCTGGCAACTCGACAATGCGAAAGTCGGTGGACGTCTCGCCGATCCCTGCGGGGCCCAACGCCTCGCCAACGGAAACACCGTGATCTGCAGCTACGGGCAGCGTGATCCCGCGAAAGCGAGACTTTTCGAAGTGACCCGCGAAGGGAATGTCGTCTGGGAGTTCTTCCATCCCGATGCGACCGCCCACGAGGTGCATGTCATCAGCACCAACGGCACCCCCGAAGGCATGATGAAGTGACGGGAGTCAAGAGGGTCTCGTCATTGACTTCACCCTCTTGGCTCGGCGATAGGTGGGGGATGAAATCCCTGCGATACGTGATCATTTTTTGGCTCATCGGTTCGTGCGCGCTGGCCTCGCCTTCCGCCGAGCCGACCAATGCTGAGGAAGCCGCAGCCAAAAAAGCCGCTGCCGAGGCCGAAGTGGCTGCCCGATATCACGAGTGGGTCGCCACGCTATCCCCGGAGCGCCAGGCCTGGGAGAAGGTGTTGCAAGAGAATCTCGGTGGTTTCTACCTCCCCATTCATCAAAAGGAGAAGATCAACGGGCGGAGCAACGCCTGGGATTTCGTCGAGGATGATCCCGCCCTACCTCGTGTCCTTTTGATTGGAGATTCGGTTTCCCGAGGATACACGCAGGCGGTCCGCAAGGCTCTCGCGGGGAAGGTGAACGTGCATCGCGCCCCGGCGAACTGCGGTCCCACCAAGGCTGGCGTGGAAAAGCTCGATGTCTGGCTCGGCGACGGGAAATGGGACCTGATCCATTTCAACTTCGGTATCCACGACCGGGCTACTCCCCTCGGGGATTATCGGGCCCGGCTCGGCGAGATCGTCGATCGACTCGCCGCGACCGGGGCGAAGCTGGTCTGGGCGGCGACGACACCGATACCCGACGTGGAGAAAACAAAGCAGACCGCCGCTTCGATCGTCGAACGCAATGCCGTGGCTGCTGAAGTGATGAAAGAGAAGGGCGTGAAGGTGAACGATCTTTTCGCGGCGATGACACCGCATCTCGCGGAATACCAGCCTCCCGCGGACGTGCACTTCACCGCTGCCGGCTATGACTTCCTCGGCGCGAAAGTGGCCGCGGCAATCGAGGCGGGGCTGAAGTGATCGGGCACAAAAAAACGCGTCCGGCCGACCGGACGCGTTTCTTGTTTCTTGGAAAGAGATCGAGGTGATCAAAGAGCGGCGTCGCTCTTTTCCGGAGCGGCCGGAGCCTTGGGGGCTTCCGGGGCAGCCTCACCAGCCGGCGCTTTCGCAGCCTCGGGAGCTTCCGGCGCTCCGGGTTGTTTGATCTGGGCTTTCTCCTGGAGACCGCTGATGTAGGTGCTCATCTTTTCCGACTTCGCCTGATCGAGGAGCGTTTTGGTGAGGTCTTCCTTCACTTCGGCGAAGGCGAGGGTCTTGGCGTCCTTCTTGCCGTTCACCTTGATGATGTGATAGCCGAAGTCGGTCTTCACGCATTCACCAATCACACCTACTTCCTGAGCGAAGGCGGCTTTTTCGAATTCCGGCACCATCTGGCCTTTTTCGAATTCGCCAAGGTCGCCGCCCTGGGCCTTGCTGGGGCAGTCCGAGTGCAGGCCGGCCATTTCGGCGAAGTTTTCCCCCTTTTTGGAAACGATCTCCTCGCGCAGCTCTTTCGCGATCTTTTCCTTCGCAGCGAGCTGGGCGGGATCCTCGATGCCCTGGGTGGAGATGAGGATATGCGCGGCATCGACCGAGGCCTTTTGCTCGAACTCCTCGGGATGTTCGTCGAAGTACTTCTTCACATCGGCCTCGGCCGGGGTGGCGACATCAGCCGTCACTTTTTCGTAGAGCTTGCGCACTTTCGTGTCGGTCGAGATCTGCTGGCGGATGCGATCGAGGCTGACTCCCGCGGTCTTGGCGAACTCCTCGAGCGAGGCTCCCTCGGGGATCTGGGTGGCGATTTCCTTCAGGCTGTTCTCCACCTCTTCCGGGGTCACCTTCATCCCTTCTTTGTCAGCGGCGTTGATGAGGAGGGTCTTTTGGACGAGCTCGTTCATCACCATTTGTTGGATCTGCGGCTCGATCATGGCACGCTGCTCGGCGGGCATCGACTCGAACTGCCGTCCATAACGGGCCGTAAAAAGCTCGCGCACATCAAGCACCGTGATCGGAGTGCCGTCCACCTCGAGGATCACGTCCGTCTCTTTGATTTGTGGGGCGGGGGCGGCTTGAGGTGCATCAGGTGCAGCCGGAGCGGCGGCGGGGGCCTCAGGGGATTTCGGAGCGGGCGGGGCATCTTGTGCCGTCGCCGCGAGCGGCATCAAGCCGAGACCGAAAACGGTGGCGAGACCTGGCAGGAGGGTGGTGGTGTTTTTCATGGAATCAACAAGAGACGGACGGTAGGCGGTCGCACTTGTTTGTTCATGCCGCGGTTTTCGCCGAATCGCCCGGAATGTCGCCGGATTCAGCCCGGTCAACAACCGGAATCTCCACGCAAACGCGGGCGCCTCTGAATTGACACGTGCATCAATAAAAGGTCTGACCCACTATTGTTTATGATTTAATAGACTTTACTCGCGTCACGCGGCATTTGAATGATCGGAGATGCCGGTGTGTTTTATCACTGTTCTTGCCTTGTCCGATCGGATCAGGTTGGGTCCGTTGTGCCCATGAGGGAAAGGGTGACTTTCCGGGTATGTGGGGCGCGACGATGTTCGAAGAGAAACAGTCCCTGCCAGGTGCCGAAGACCGGCTGGCTGTTTTGCACGGGAATCACCTCGCTGGTGCGGGTGAGAGCCATGCGCAGGTGGCTGGGGCTGTCATCGGGCCCCTCGTAGGTGTGCACGAGGAAGGGAAGGGTTTCCGGCACGAGGTGATCGAAAAAGGCGTGCAGGTCGGTCCGTGCTTCCGGATCGGCATTCTCCATGATGACGAGACTGGCGCTGGTGTGCCTGACAAAGACGGTGAGCTGGCCCTCGCGGATGCCGCTGCTGCCGACAAATCCACGCACTTCGCGGGTCAGCTCGTAAGTGCCTTTGCCGCGGGTGTTCACGGTCAATTCGCGGGTGACGACGGAAAAGGACATCGATCGACGAAATCAGGTGCGCTCACGGTGCAGGTAACAAATAGGCCGCGGCCTCGCGATCATTGCGCACGAGGAGGAGGCGCCCGGCCACGGTGGGGGGATTCCAGGTCATGGAAGAAAGCGCGGCGATACGGCCGGTTTCTTTAAACTGCTCGGGCGCGAGAGTGCCGATGATCACTTCGCCCGACTCGGCTTGGACGAGCAGGCTCGAGCCAAAGAGCAGATGTTGGCCGAATCCGAATTTCTCATTTTTCCAGACGCGCTTTCCATCGGCGAGCGAAATGCAGGCGAGTCGTCCTTCATCGAGTCCGTAGGCATGATCTCCCCACACGGCGGCGCTGCTGAACTTGGTCTTCAGATAAGTGGTCTTCCAAAGCCGGGTGACGGTAAAAGCGCCTTCCGCATTCTTTTCGATCCGAAGAAGGAGACTCCCGACGCCGTAACTCGCGGTGACAAGCAGGCGGTCGTCACCCACGGCGATGGGCTGACCGACTTTCGGGAAAGTCCCCGGCCAATCGTGCGTCCAGAGAACGGTTCCCGTCGAGGGATCGAGGCCGCATACCGCCCCATGATCGACCGTGACGATTTGGCGGACGCCGCCGTAGCTCATGAGCCTCGGCGAACTGTAGCTCGCGCCGGTACCGGTGTGGGTCCAGCGGGTTTCGCCCGTGCCCAGATCGCAGGCGATGAGGGTGGGGCCCGCATCATCGGGTCCAGCGAAGACGACGAGGCCCTCGGTTTCGAGGATCAGGGGAGAACTCGCCATGCCCCATCGCTGGGCCACCGCACCGAGTTCGCGGATGAGGTGGCGGTTCCAGATTTCCTCTCCGGTTTCGAGGTCGAGGCAATTCACGATGCCGGTGCTCCCCATGGTGTAGACCCGCCCTGCATGGAGAATGGGGGTGGCACGGGGACCGTCTCCGCCCATGGCCGCGCCACCGTTTTCGGCCCGCTCAAGGAGGAGGCGGGTCTGCGGATCGGCGTGGCTCCAGAGATCGGCGCCAGTCGCGAGATCGAGACAGGTGACGTGTTCGTCGTCGCCGATCTGTTGCTGGGTGAAAGCGCGGTTTCCCAGAACGGTGAAGCCCGACCAGCCCTTCCCGATGGGCCTTCGCCAGAGCAGCTCGGGCGGATGGGACTGCCATTCGGTGCCAAAGGTTGGTGATTCCCACATCCCGTCACGATCCGGGCCGAGAAAATCAGTGAGATCCGCCGCGGTTTCGGCGAGATCGAGATCCTGGGGACGGCCGGGGAGGACCGTCTCCACGGTGGCGGCGTTCATCTCCGTCTCCTTCGGCGTCCAGGACCAGGAGAATTTCGGGAACGAAGAACCCGATGTCGATCCTTCATAGCGGATCGCCCGACTGGCGGCAAAACCGAGCAGGAGAAAGAGGAGGACCCCGGAGCCGAATCGTCGCCAACGGCGGGCGGGTGTCCCCTTGCCGTAGGCGAGATACCAGATCCCGCAACCCAGCAGCGACAGCAGACCCGCCCCCGGCACGATCCACCAGAGATGGGTCATCTCGCTGCGATGGACCCAGAGCGCGACACCCGGAGTGATCAACAGGACGAGGGCGAGAGAGGTGAAACGCAGGAGTGATTGCATGACAGGAGCCGTCGGCACACTCTAGCACATCCACGCCGTCGACCTCTCCGGAAAAATGCCTTGTGTCGCGGGGGCGATGCCGGATGTTGGGCGCCCATCATGGCGGACACGGCGCAAATCAAGAAACAGGCGGGAAACGGCCTGCGGCTACTCTTTTCGGTCGCCTGCGTCGTGATCATCGTGACGGGCCTGAAGGCCTCCGCGCGCCTCTTCGTGCCGGTGATGCTGGGCGTCTTTCTCGCGATGCTTTCGCTGCCGATCCTGAACTGGCTCCATGCCCGCGGCCTCCCGCGCATGCTAGCGGTGATCGCGACCGTCTTCGTCGATCTGCTCTTTCTTTTTGTCGTCATCTTTCTGCTCTCCGGCGTCGTCGGGGATCTCCAGAGCAAAAGCACCGAATACGCCGAGCGCTTCCGTCGGCAGGCCGCGGCCTTCTCGGAATCGATGGATCAACAGCTCGAGCGGCTTGGCGGATTCTGGACCCGCGCCGGGATCCAGCTGTCGCAGGACGAAGATGCAATGGACGCGGCCTCCGGCAAGGATGCCGTGATCGGCCCTGCCGAGCCGATACCCGCCAAGGTGCGGCCTGCGAACGCGCCGGAAATGGCGGTCGTCCTCGATACCTCCATTCCGACCTTCCGCGAGTTGTTCGAACGCTACTGGGATTCCACCCGCGTCGTCGGTATGATCGGCCAAGTCGATCTCGTGGGACGTTTCACTTCCTTTGCCTCGCAAAGCGTGTTCGCCCTCATCGTGATGATCTTTCTGTTGGGAGAGTCCGATCGATTCGTGCAGAAAGTGCGTGACGTGAGACGCGAGGGCGGACCGGATCTGAGCCGCTTTCAGCGCACCTCGCGGGATATCCAGAAGTATCTCGCGATCAAGACGGTGGCGAGTTCGGCGACGGGTTTTCTCGCGGCCATTTCCTGCTATTTTTTCAAGGTGGACTTCCCGCTTCTCTGGGGCCTCGTTGCTTTCCTTTTCAATTACGTCCCGGCCATCGGATCCATCGTCGCAGCGATCCCGCCGGTCGTGCTGGCGCTCATTTTGCACGGCTTCTGGCCCGGAGTCGGCGTGCTCGCCTGTTATTTGGTGATCAACTTCACGATCGGCAATTTCCTTGAGCCGATCTTCATGGGAGAGCGTTTCGGACTCTCCACCGTGGTGGTGATTTCCTCCGTCCTGTTCTGGGGATTCGTCTGGGGGCCGGTCGGGATGCTCCTCGCCGTGCCCTTGACCATGATCGTGAAGGTGATGCTCGACAACAGCACGGAATTCCGCTGGATCTCCGCCCTCATGGGGAAAGCCCAGACCGAGCACGAGGAACCTCCGATGCCGATCGAGTCGCCGGCCGACGAAAAGGTCGCGTGAATTTTCCAGCGCCCGGGCATTTCCGTCTTGGCGAAGGACTCCTGCCGGGAGAAACTCAAGGGATGAAAGTCACGATCGTCTCTCTCTCCCTCTTCGCTGTCCTCCTCTCCTCTTGTCAGGAAAAATCCGCCGATGCCGCTCCGGCGCCGCCCGCCCCGCCTGTCGTCGACAAGGGAGAAAACGCGGCCTCGGATGATGCCTTCATCGGGCAGACCGCGGACGCCGCCGCCGCCCTCGCGAAAGAGCGGAAACTCACTTCGCGCATCATTTCCGTCGATGGCCAGCCCCGGCCTGCGACGAAGGATTACCGGCCCGACAGGGTCAACTTCGAGATCGAACAGGGTAAGGTGGTGAAGGTCTCGCGCGGCTGATCCGTCCTTCAGCCCAATCCCGGCTCGCCGATGCCGAAGAGCCGTTCCGGATCGCAGGGGCGGCCGGGTTCCCCGAGATACATCCGCGTCAGCACCCTCGCCGGACGAAAGCCGCATTGCTCGGCGAGGGCGCCGGCGACGTGATTGCCGTCGGGCAGATCCCAGAAGAGAGGACGGTCACTCGGAGCGGCTTCGATGAGGTCGCGGGCGAGTGCGATGCCGGACTCCGGAGTGGCCGCGGTCACCGGGCCGAGGTAACTCGCCCGCTCACCCTCCCGGCAAAAGCCGAAGCTGCCGTCGTCGCGAAACACGGTGAGAAACGATCCGGCGGCCAGCGACTGAAGAAGTTCGCGGCGATCGGCACCGAAAACGGTTTGATCGAGTTCGAAATGCTGATCCAAGAGAGCGCCGTCGCTTTCAGCGATCTTTTCGGCAGGCCTGTCCATCGCTTCGCGCACCCAGCGCCTCAGGTCCCAGGAGGCCCGAAACCCGAGTCCTTCGTAGAGCGGACGTCCCTCAGGGGTCGCATCGAGCCCAATGCAGGCGACGCCTTTCTCCTCCCGCAGGTGCCGGATCGCTCCCTGAAGCAAGGCCGTGCCGATCCCCTGACGCCGGAAGTCGGGATGCACCAATACCATGCCGATCCAAGCCAAGGCCGTGCCATAGGCTGTCGTCGTCGCGGTCCCGGCAGCAGCCCCGTCCTTTTCCGCGAGAAAACAGCCATCAGGAGCGAGGGAGAGAAATCGCCGCCAATCGCCACTCGTCTGATTCCAGCCGTTACCGCGACTGAGGGAAAGGGCGAATCCGAGATCGTCGCCGGTGAGGACACGGAGGGTAGCGGGCATGGCAAAAAATATCAGGAACTTCCTTGATGATTTCGGGAAATTGAGGATCTTTTATTATGAAATTTATTGTAAATACAATTCTACTGATCGGCTTCGGCATCGCCATGGCGGGATGTGCCAGCCTCGGAAAGGGCGGCCGCGTGGAATACATCACTTTGGAAGCGACCGGATACTGCAAGTGCGGCGAGTGTTGCGGATGGCGGCGGAATCTGCTGCTCCAACCCGTCTATGCTTACGGCCCGATGGAGGGAGAGAAGAAAAAGATCGGCATCACCGCCTCGGGGACAAAGGCGAAAAAAGGCACCATCGCCGCCGATACGAGCGTCTTTCCCTTCGGGACCCGCATGCGCATCCCCGGCTACGGAGATGGAGTGGTCGAGGACCGCGGCGGGGCGATCCAAGGCGGAAAAATCGATCTGTTTTTCAAGACTCACAAGCAGGCGCTGGAGTGGGGAAGGCAGATGGTGACCGTCGAGGTGCGTTATCCGTGAGTCACGGATTCGCCGTGGACCGCAGCCAATCCGTGAAGAGTTCCTGGGCCGTGCTCTGATCTCCGGAATCGCGATCGATGAGTCCGATGTCCTGAGCCGGGACGATCGCGCGGATGAGACGGTCGCGATCTTTCTCCGTCTCGCCGTCGGGTGGGGAGACAACCGAAGGATGCACGACGATCACGTCCCACTCGCGGGCTCCCCGGCTGAGGCTGTTGTTCGCGATCCACATCTGGGTGCGGATGAATTCCTCGGAGTCCTTTGATTCCGAGCCCCTGGGGATTGAGAGGATGACGAGATCGGGAGTGAGAGGTCGCACCCGGTGGGCGGCGTCCTTCATGAGCGTGTGGCGGTTCAGGCCATCGGTAGGCCACGGGATCACCGTGACCGTCGCCCCTGGATGCACCGCCGCCATGGCCTCGGCGGCAAAGCCATCGAAAGGCGGCATCGCGAGGATTTTGACAGGCAGGCTCTTTTGTAGTTTTGTCAGGGTGAGCGAGAGCGGCGCGGGCGCGGATTCGTCGTCGGGCAGCGCGATCGCATTCCCTTCGATCACACCGAGAATGGTCTCCGCGAGGCGACGGTGGCCCCGCAAGTTCGGATGGATCTCATCGCTCATCGAGAGCCGCCAGGTCTCGGGATCGCGCTCGCGGAGCGCTCCGAGCGAAGCATGGGCGTCGGCGAGAGGCACGGACAATTGCCCGGCCACGGCCCGGGCGACTTCGGCAAACGCGGCGACTTTGGCGACGGGACGATCCGGGGTTTCCGAGACGGCGTTGGGCGTGGCAAGAATCACTTCGGCCCCGGCGGCGCGGCATTTGTTGACGATCTCAACCAGGTTCTTGCGATAAAGTTCGATATTGCCTTTCGCGACATCGTTCAGCCCGAACATCACCGTCACGAGGTGGGGCTTGTGCACGAGCACGTCCTGTTGGATCCGGCCGAGACCGTTCGTGGTGGTGTGTCCGCTCTTGCCCGCATTGATGACCTTCACCCGGCTCCCGGGATGTCGGGTCGCCAGCGCGTCGCGGATCACCTCGGGATAGGCGCTGCGTCCGCCGGTGTGGTAATACACGCCCGTCACGCTGTCGCCGAAGCAAACCACGCGCACCTCGTTCTCGCCTGAGGCAATGACCACGCGGATGCGGACGAGCGCGGGCGTGTCCGCGGCCTCGAGCGCGAGGGGACCAAGGAGAAGAAGTGAGAGAAACACCACACGGAGCGGACTCATGAGTAACTCGGACGAGCGTGCGGAAGTTTTTGCGAAAAGACAAGATCTCGACTTCGGGAGGCGGGGGCCTGTTCGCGGTGGGGCGGATCGATGCGAAGCGATTCCGCGTGCCATGCCCTTGGGCTGTCCGGATCTTCTCTCTCCTTGAAAAGCGGTTCGACAGGAACGAAGATTTCCCATGAGCACTGGAGATTTGGTCGCGATTTGCGAGGCTCTGCCCCCTGAGAAGCGTGAAGAAGTGGCCGACTTCGCCCGCTTCCTGCTATCCCGGCAAAACGATGAACGATGGGAGGCGATTTTGGACGATCCCCGCGGATATCCCGGGCTTGAGGCGTTTCTGGACGAGACATCCCGGGAAACGGAAGAGGAGCTTGACCTCAACCGGCTGTGAAATCCCTGGTGCGACAAAGCTTCTGGCGGGCCTATTCCGGATTGGATCCGGTGATACGTGAAGCGGCGCGAAGGGCTTGGATACAATTCAAGACGGATCCATCCCATCCTTCCTTGCGTTTCAAGAAACTCGCCGGGCATGAACGGATCTGGTCGGTGCGGATCAACGATTCCGTTCGCGCTCTCGGCGAGCGGCGCGGTGAGAACATCACTTGGTTCTGGATCGGCTCCCACAACGATTTCGACAAGTTTTTCCGTTGAGCGCAGAAGTGATGAGAGCCACCCCCGACGATCCTCCCGCCGACCGACGCCAGCTCTACATCGCCGGCTTGACCCTCGGGGCGATCGTGGTGCACCTGATCCTGCGCTACGGCAGCTCCCTTGGCGAAAACGTCGCGAACGTTCCGCTCTGGATCGCGTACGTCCTTGGTGGAGCGCCTCTGGTGTGGGGCCTGCTGGGAAATTTGCTGCGTCGCGAATTCGGATCGGATCTCCTCGCGGGACTTTCCATCGTCACCTCGGTTTTTCTCGGGGAGTACCTTGCCGGGGCGCTCGTGATCCTCATGCTCTCGGGTGGTGAAGCGCTCGAGGCGTATGCCGTGAGCCACGCCTCCTCGGTGCTGAAGGCCCTCGCCAAACGCATGCCCTCGGTGGCGCACCGGAAGGCGGGAACCTCCTTTGAAGACATCGCGCTCGACGAGGTGGCGATCGGCGATCTGCTCGAGGTGCTGCCTCATGAGATCTGCCCGGTCGATGGCACGGTCGTCGAAGGCCGGGGGAGCATGGATGAATCCTACCTCACCGGTGAGCCCTATCAAATCTCCAAAACCCCCGGCTCTTCCGTGATCTCGGGAGCGCTCAACGGAGAGGGGGCGCTCACGATCCGGGCGGACAAACTCGCGATCGATTCCCGGTACGCGAAGATCATGGAGGTGATGCGCGATTCCGAGGAGCGACGCCCCCGCATGCGCCGCCTCTCCGACCGCCTGGGTGCCTGGTACACACCACTCGCCGTTCTCATCGCGCTGCTGGCCTGGCTCGCGAGCGGCGATCCGGTCCGATTCCTCGCCGTGCTCGTCGTGGCGACGCCGTGCCCGCTCCTCATCGCCATTCCCGTGGCCATCATCGGATCGATCTCGCTCGCGGCGAAGCGCGCCATCATTGTGCGCGATCCGTCCATCCTCGAGACGATCGATACCTGCCAATCGGTGATCTTCGACAAGACCGGCACGCTCACCTACGGGCGCCCGGAGATGACGGGCCACGATGCCGCGCCGGGCGTCGATTCCGATGAGATCCTCGGCCTCATCGCGAGCATCGAGGTCTATTCGAAACATCCCCTCGCCGAGGCCATCGTTGCGGCGGGAAAAGAGCGTGGTGTCACCTTCGGGACGGTCGATGAGATCAGCGAGAAACCGGGGCAGGGGCTCGTCGCAAAAGTCGGCGGGCGCGAGCTGCTCGTCACCAATCGCAAGAAGCTCGCCGAATTGCGGCCGGAGGAAGTCGATTGGCTCCCGCCGGTCGCGGGCGGGCTCGAGTGTGTCGTGCTCGTCGATGGGCATTATGCCGCGACTTTCCGCTTCCGCGACGAACCGCGCGCCGATGGGGCCGAGTTCATCCGTCACCTCGGTGGCAAACACCACATCGAGCGCTCCATGATCCTCTCGGGCGACCGACAGTCCGAGGCCGATTACCTCGCCGCGCGGGTCGGGATCGCCACGGTGCATGCCGGAAAAAGCCCCGAGGAAAAAGTCGCGATCGTGCGCGAGGAGACCGAATCGTGGCGCACGCTCTACGTCGGGGACGGCATCAACGACGCACCCGCCCTGATGGCCGCGACGGTCGGGATCGCCTTCGGCCAGAACAGCGACGTCACCGCCAAGGCGGCCGGAGCGGTCATCATGGACAGCTCGCTGCGCAAGCTCGACGAGCTCATCCACATCAGCCGGCGCATGCGACGCATCGCCCTCCAGAGCGCGGTCGGGGGCATGGTCCTGAGCGCCGTCGGCATGCTCTTCGCCGCCTTCGGTTACCTGCCGCCCGTGGCCGGGGCGATCACGCAGGAGATCATCGACGTGCTGGCCGTCTTGAACGCCCTGCGCGTCGCGATCCCTCCGAAATCCCTGACCGATTACTAATCCGACGTCTCGTCGTCAGAGATTGCCATCGGTCACCGCGCCCTCGGAGGCCGAGGCGGCGAGCTTCGCGAACTTCGCGAGGACGCCGTGGGTGTAGCGCGGCTTCGGCTGTTTCCAGGCCTTCTTGCGGGCCGCCATTTCCTTCGCGGAAATGTGCAGGGTCATCTCGCGCTTCTCGGCGTCGATGGAGATCTCGTCGCCGTTCTTCACGAGGGCGAGGGGCCCGCCCACAAAAGCCTCGGGCGTGACGTGTCCGATCACGAAACCGTGGCTGCCGCCGGAGAATCGTCCGTCGGTGATCAGGGCCACGTCCTTGCCGAGTCCGGCACCCATGATCGCCCCGGTGGGCCCGAGCATCTCGCGCATGCCGGGACCGCCCTTGGGTCCCTCCATGCGGATCACGACGATGTCGCCCTTCTTGATCTTGCCGCCGAGGATGGCCTTCATCGAGAGCTCCTCGGAGTCGAAGACGCGGGCCTTGCCGGTGAAGGTGAGCCCTTCCTTGCCCGAGATCTTCGCGACCGCGCCACCGGGGGCGAGGTTGCCGTAAAGCACGACGAGGTGCCCGTCTTTCTTGATCGGGTTCTTGAAGGAACGGATGATGTCCTGCCCTTTGGGATAGGGTTTCACCTTGGCGAGGTTCTGCGCCATGGTCTTGCCGGTGACGGTCATGCAGTCGCCGTGGAGGAGACCGGCATCGAGCAGCATCTTCATCAGCGGCAGGGTGCCGCCGATCTCGACGAGTTTCATCATCACGTATTTGCCGCTCGGCTTCAGGTCGGCGAGCACGGGCACCTTTTTCCCGATGCGGGTAAAATCGTCGATCGTGATCTTCACGCCCGCGGCGCTGGCCATGGCGATGAGGTGGAGCACCGCGTTGGTCGAACCACCGAGCGCCGTCACGACGGTGATGGCGTTTTCGAAGGCCTTCTTCGTCATGATGTCGCGCGGACGGATGTTTTTATTGATGAGGTTCACGACGGCGGCGCCGGCGTCGAAGCAGTCCATCAATTTCTCATCGCTCACCGCGGCCTGGGCCGAGCTGTTCGGCAGGCTCATACCGAGGGCTTCGATCGCGCTCGCCATGGTGTTGGCCGTGTACATCCCGCCGCAGGAACCGGGACCGGGAATGGCGGTGGCGGTGACGCCATCGAGCTCCGCATCGTCGATCTTGCCGGCGCTGTGTTTGCCCACCGCCTCGAAGACCGAGACGATGTCCACGTCCTCACCTTTGTGGCAGCCCGGCTTGATCGTGCCGCCGTAGACGAAGATGCCGGGACGGTTCATCCGCGCGATGGCCATGATGCAGCCCGGCATGTTCTTGTCGCAGCCGCCAATGGCGACGACGCCATCCATGCCCTCGCAACCGACCACGGTCTCGATTGAGTCGGCGATGACTTCGCGGCTCACCAGCGAATACTTCATCCCTTCGGTGCCCATGGAGATGCCGTCGGAGATCGTGATCGTGTTGAACTCGATCGCCTTGCCGCCGGCGGCGTTGACGCCGTTCACCGACTGCTTGGCGAGCCCGTCGATGTGCATGTTGCAGGGCGTCACCATGCTCCAGGTCGAGGCCACGCCGACGATGGACTTCTTGAAGTCGTCGTTGGAAAAGCCGACCGGGTGCAGCATCGCACGGCTCGGGGCGCGATCGGGACCATCGAGCATCGGTCCGGAAAACTGGCGGTGCGCGGGTTTGGCGGCTTTCTTGGCGGGCTTCGAAGAGGGTTTGGTCTTGGACATGACAGGGTAGGGTGAAATGGGGTGATGCTGGCTTGTCGTAGAATGACGGATTTTTGCGATTGATGGAAATACTATTTTAAAGCGTCTGTGATACCTTTTTGGTATGACGGAATATTCCCTGCGCGAACTCGAATGTTTCCTCGCCGTGGCGGGGGAGATGTCCTTCACCCGCGCGGCGGAGCGGCTCAATCTCGCCCAGCCGCCGCTCTCGCGGCACATCCGCACCTTGGAAGAAAAGCTGGGCGTGGTGCTTTTCGAGCGCAACCAGCGGCGCGTCGCCCTGACACCGGCGGGCCACGCCTTCCGTGCCGAGGCCCGCGACATCCTGCCGCGCCTGCACCGGGCCGGCGAGGCGGCGAAGCGAGCCGCGCGCGGAGAGACCGACCGCGTCGAGGTGGGATTCGTCAGCGCCGTGCTCTCTCCCGAACTGGTCGCGGTCTTCACCGGTTTCGGGAAACGGCATCCCAGCGTGCGGCTACAGTTGCACGACCTGCTGCCCTCGGATCAACTCGCCGCCCTCGGCCGTGGCGAGCTCGATGTCGCCTTTGTCGGCGTGGCGCCGGAGCGATTGCCCGCGGGGCTGACCTCGACGCCTTGGCGCGAGGAGGACTTGCTCGCTTTCGTCCCGCCGAACCACCCGCTCGCCGGACGAAAGGAACTGCGCCTCTCCGAACTCGCGGACGAACCTTTTGTGATGATCTCGGCCGAGGCGGCACCGAGTTTCGTCTCGCTGCTGCACCGGCTCTGTCTCGCGGAGGGGTTTCGTCCCCGCGTCGTGCAGGAGGCCTCGCGCGCCCAGGCGGTCGCGGCTCTGACCGTGGCCGGCGCGGGGGTCGCGATCCTCCCGGCCTCGCTCGATCGCATCACCGGGAATGGGCTGCCGCTGCGACTCCGCTTGAGGAAAAAGGCGACCCTCGTCCACTCGGTCGTGCATGCCGCAAAACCGTCGGAGTCGGCGAGGGCGTTTCTCGAAGGTTTGTGAGCGTTTTGAAAAAATGATGTTTTGTCAGGGTTTCACCCCGGCCAACGCGTCGCGGATGATCTCGCGGGCGAATTCCCCCATGGCCTGGGCGGCCTCGGGAGTGTTGGTGTGGCCGGCCTTCACGTCGTTGAAAATCTGTTTCGCGATGGGCAGCGCATTGTAGGCGGCATAGACGCCGGTGGGCGGACAGGTCGTATCGATGAATCCCACGGTGACGAAGGCTGCTTTCGCATGAGTGCGGGCGGCGAAGTTCACGTTGTCGAAGTAGCGGACCGTTTCGAGGACCTTCGGATCCGGCTCGGTTACGGGGAGGCTCGGGATGAATTTCGGCCAGCCGTTGACGCGGCCGACGGCAACACCGGTGTGATCGCACCCGGCCGGCACGCCCGCGCAGATCGCGCTGACGCGCTCGTCGATCCCCGCCGCGGCGAAGGCCTGGAAGCCGCCCTGGCTCGAGCCGTAGACGATAAGGTCGCGGCCGTTCCACTCGGGTTGGGCCGTGAGGAAATCGATCGCGCGGACGAGGCGCAGGAACATGCCGAGGAAGTAGTTCGTTTCGCGGTCGTCGATCCCGCGGAAGCGGTAGTCTTTCAATTCCCCCTCGGCGAGGGCCTTGTAGAACTCGGCCGGCTTCCCGTTGGGAATCCCGTGGGCATTGATGTCCATGGCGAGAGCACCTTCGTTGCCCCAGCGCATCGCGTTGCTCCGGTTCCCGCTGACGACTCCGGCGCCATGGACGGTGAGAATGGCAGGACGGCTTTTCGGAGCGGCACCCTTGGGTCTCGCAAGATAGCCCGAGACGGGCGCGCCGAGACATTCGACCTGCACGTCGAAGACCTCGAGGGTCTCCGTCGAAGCGGGATCGGGCGTCAGCGTCGCCTTCGCCGGTACGGTGACAAGCTTCTCTTTTTGAGCCTTCCAGAAGGTTTCGAAATCCTCGGGGACCGGCAGGGAAGGTTGAATTTCGAGCGGGGCGATGGCGGCTCCTCCCAGTGCGGTGATCGGCGCGGACTGCGGTGTTTCGCGGAAGCTGGCGCGGCAGAGCAGGAAGCCGGGCTCGGCGAGAGTTCCGCTTGCCTTGGCCTTGCCGCCGACGAGCTTCGCCGAACCATTTTCATTCGGGGGAACTCCGTCCTTGCTCAGGGTCCAGGAGACCTCGGCGCCGTCGACCGGCTTGCCGTCCTTGCTCAAGGAGATCGTGTATTCGACCAGTTCGCCCACCTTGTAGATCGCGTCGGGACGATCGACGGCGACGCTCAGTTGAAAGCCGGCGGGATCGGCGGCCAGGATGCTGAGGGAGAAGAGGGTCGGGATGAGGGCGAAGAGGGGCTTCATGCAGCGCTAGGAATACCCGGCAACGGGCTTGGGGGACAACTCCGGCATCGCGTCCGTGCTCCAGCGAGGCGTTTACATTTCGGCGCTGATCCGTCATGATCTCCGCATGAATGGCATCTTTTCCCCCGAAGAAATCACGCGTTATCACGCCGACGGTTTCCTGATCCGCCGCGGACTGTTCTCCGCGGAGGAGATCGAGCGTCTCGGGTCAACCGCTCGTGCTGATCACGCGCTCGACCAAGCTGCCGTGGCTCGCGACGACGGCGAGGGCAACAAGGTGCGTCTCTCCCTCTGGAATCATCCGGGTGAGGGCATCTACGGCATGGTGGCCCGCTGCCGCCGGGTCGTCGATTCGGTCGAACAGCTCATCGGCGGGGAGGTTTATCATTACCACTCGAAGATGATCCTGAAGGACGCCCGCACCGGCGGGGCCTGGGCCTGGCACCAGGACTACGGCTACTGGTATCAGAACGGCGTCCTCTTTCCCGATCTCTGCAGCGTGATGATTGCGGTCGATGCGGCGACCCGCGAGAACGGATGTCTCGAGGTGCTCAAGGGCTCGCACCGGATGGGGCGGATCAACCACGTCCTCTCCGGGGACCAGGCCGGAGCCGATCGTGAACGAGTCGCCGAGGCGGAGAAGCGGCTCGAAAAGGTCTATTGCGGGATGGAGCCCGGCGACGCGATCTTTTTCCACGCCAACACCCTGCACGGCTCCGGACCGAACCATTCCGAGAACCCGCGCTGGGCGATGATCTGCTGCTACAACGCCGCCTCGAACGATCCCTACAAGGATTCGCATCACCCGCGCTACACGCCGCTGGCGAAGGTGGATGACAGCGCCGTGCTCGGGGCGAGCGGTACCGGGGTGGAGTTCGCGGATCTGGCGCGGGCGGATCGGAGTGCGAGTGCGCTGGCGGAGGCGTAAGGAAACCAAGTCCCACAAAGACTCACCCCAGGCGAAACCGCCACGGCAGGAGCGAATCAAAGGCGAGAATCTCTCCTCGAATCCGTCCGTCTTCGCCATCGCCGGCATCGAGCAGTACCAAGGTGCCTTCGTCGGCGAATTCGCTGATGACCTGGCGGCAGACACCGCAGGGACTGCGCTGATCGATCGATGCCGCGACCGGTGCGCTGGTGGAGACGGCGACCACGTCGAGCCGTCGATATCCGGCCGCGACCGCGGAGGCGATCGCGTTTCGCTCGGCGCAGAGCGTGGCTCCGTAGCTGGCGTTTTCGACGTTGCAGCCGATGAAGGTCTGGCCTCCCGCGAGCACGGCCGACCCGACGTGAAACTGCGAATAAGGGGCATGGGCCCGGGCTTTGGCTTCGCGCGCGCTGCGGACGAGCGCTTCGAAATCCGCGAGACGGTGAGCCATGGCCTCCGCGGCGAGGGGGGCGACGGCGAGCCAGATCCCGCCGGGGCTGGTGCAGGAGATGCCGTCGGGAGAGCTCATGGTGGAGAAGAAAGAGAGCTTATTCCTCCATCAGATTCTCCACGAGAATGCTCTGGATCACGGAATAAAGCTCGTATTGGGCGATGAGGAGGAGGCGGTCCTCGCCGACGAGGGAAGGATCGAGCGTTTTCACGAGTTGTCGCTCCTCGGCATTCGCGATGTCGTATTCCTCATTCATGAGGAGGCGGGCCTGATTCAGGGTGCTGTACCAGGCCTCGGTATGTTCGTGTGGCACGACGATGCGCCGCATCTCGGGGAGATCCCCGGGGAAGCCGGCTTCGGCGAGCTCTTCATGGATCGGATCATCTTCCGGATAGGCTTCGAGGGTGAGCGATTCGCAGCGATCGAGATCCTCTTCGACGATTTCCCGCGCTTCGGCGAAAGTCTCGGCGATTTCCGGCCGGATCAGTTCTTCCCAATCCTCCATCTGGGAGAGGGTGCTCTCATCCGCCAGCACATCGGGCGCGAGAGGGGAGGGGAGGAGGCGCTCGCGCGACTCCGGCCGAAAGTCCTGGCCCGAGGCGAGACGGGGAAGGATGCGGATCCATTCCCACTCGCCGGGGAAGAGCGAGTCGAGAGCCCAATAATCTTCAGAAAGGAGAAAGCGCATCGTTGGAGATTCCCGGGCGCTACATTCAACGAATCTTGAACGCCCGAAGTTCTTACAGGTCGCAAGATACGGAATTGAAACAGGCGCACCACAAAAAAGGCTCGCCTTTTCCTTCGGACTATCAGATGATCCTTTTCGTCGGAATCGTCTCAAATTTGAAAGGTTTTAAAAGATTTACCATTCGGTATTGCGAAAATAAAAAAAGATGCGATCCTTCCCGAGGAAATTTTAAAGGATTTCAGAGAAAAATGATCACGAATTGTGAAAATTATAAACTTCGCAGTTGATAAATTCCCCTGAGCTGTTTAAATTTCCATTACTTCCATAATTTTCAAAATCGCAAGGAGGTAACATCATGCAAATTACAGAAGACAAAACAATCGAGGTCGAGCAGAACGCAGACCGTCTCGCGGACTTCATCATGTTCGCGCAGCGCTCGTTCCTGCTGGATCTGTCCAAAGAGCTGAACAAGGGGAACATCTCCTACGCCCAGTTCTTCCTGCTTGGCTATCTCGCCAACGAGGACTATCTGACCATGACCGACATCTCGAAGAAGATGGGCCACTCCACCGCTGCCGCTACCGGCTTGGTGGACCGTCTCGAGAAGCTCGGCTACGTCCAGCGCCTCCACGCCGCCGATGACCGCCGCAAGGTGATGGTCCAGATCACCCGCAAGGGCATCGAGATGGTCAGCCGCCTTCGCAACGCGATCGCCGACAGCATCTCCGAAGTCATGGCCGCCCAGGAAAAGGGTGCCGACGAGGCGATCCAGCCGGTCTACTCGCAGCTGAAGGAATTTATCGCCGCCCGCTAAGCCCACGTCTGCGGGAATCTCCCGGGATTTCCCGCCCCACGAAACACACCGTCAGGCTGACCGGAAAAGCAAAACCTTACCCCAAACAGCGATTTTGAAGACGCCCTCGCCAAAAGCGAGGGCGTTTCCGTTTTTTCGGGGAGGCAACAATTTGGTTCAAGGGTCTCTGTCTGCGCACCATCTGCGCCCATCAGCGGATCTCCGCGGGCATCCGCGTTGAGTTTTATGGAACGCAGATGACCGCAGATCAACGCGGATGAGGAAGAATATCAGAGCAAATGCTCGGAAACCCCGGACCCGAACTGAGCACGCGAACCTTTTACCTTTTACCTTCCGACTTTTTACCGCGCCTTCGC
Source organism: Verrucomicrobiales bacterium (assembly GCA_016795385.1). Taxonomy (GTDB): domain Bacteria; phylum Verrucomicrobiota; class Verrucomicrobiia; order Verrucomicrobiales; family DEV007; genus Arctic95D-9. Next base: position 31,366 of record JAEUHI010000045.1, read on the forward strand.
GCGCAAGGCGGTCAAGGACTGAGCCGCTCGATCGCCCATCCTCCCCCGACTTCCCGCCTATAGATGAACCGATCGTGTTTCCGTCCGGGCTGGCCCTGCCAGAACTCGATCGATTCGGGGATGACGCGGTAGCCGCCCCAGAAGTCCGGCAGAGGGACGCAGTCGGCCGCGCCGGTATCGGGAAACTTCGCCTCATACTCCGCGGCGCGCTGATCCAGCCAGGCCCGGTCGGGGATCACTTCGCTCTGGGTCGAGGACCACGCCCCGATCCGGCTCGCGTAGGGCCGCGAGAAAAAGTAAGCCTCGGATTCCTCCCGGGACGTTTTCACGACCCGGCCGCGCACGTGGACCTGGCGCTCGAGCTCTTTCCACAGAAAAAGCAGCGCGGCGACCGGGTTTGCCTCGAGCTCGCGCCCTTTCCGGCTCGTGTAGTTGGTGAAAATTGTCACCCCGTCCTCCCCGAAATCCTTCATCAGGAGGGTCCGCGAATTGGGGAGGCCGTCGAGACCGATTGTCGAGAGAGTGAGGGCGTTCGGTTCGCGCAGGCCCGCGGCGAGGGCTTCGCCGAACCATTTCGAGAATTGATCGAAGGGCGACGAAACGAGATCGGCCCGGCGCAGGGTGCCGGCGTGATAGTCGCAGCGGAGTTCGGCGATGGTTTTGACGACAGGCTCGGTCATGGCGGTGGTTTGAGAAAAGGATTCTCCCGGAAATACGACCCTCGCAAGTGGAGAGGCGCCCAATCTTCCGGTTGAAAGGCGGCCGGGTCCGATGTCCACTCCCTCGCATGGGGACAGACACCAACCGCCTCGATGATCGGCTCGAGCGCATTCTCTTCGACCAGGCCACGATCCGCTCGTGCATCGCGGAGATGGGGGCGAAGATCACGGCGGATTACGCCGGCGGCGATCTCACCATCGTCGCGGTGCTGCAGGGCGGGGTGCTCTTTCTCGCCGACCTGATCCGCGAGATCCGCCTGCCGCTGCGGATGGATTCGATCTCGGTCGCCAGCTACCACGGCGGCACGTCGAGCTCGGGCACGGTGACCTTTCACCAAAACCGCCTCCCCGATGTGGAGGGGCGCGATGTCATCGTGCTCGACGACATCCTCGACTCGGGCCGGACTCTCGCGGCGATCATGGAGCGGATCGAAGCGGAATGCCGCCCCCGCAGCCTGCGTTCCGCCGTGCTCCTCTCGAAGCGGGTCGAGCGGGCCATCCCGATCGAGGCCGACTACCGCGGCTTCGACATCGGCGATGAATTTGTCGTCGGTTATGGGCTGGACTACCAGGGCGAATACCGCAACCTGCCCATGATCGGGGTGCTGAAACGCGAATGGATCGGAGGCGGCGAATGAAGGTGACGGTGCTGTTTTTTTCGGTGTTGCGCGAGATCGCGGGGACGGACCGGATCGAACGGGAAACCTCCGACGGTGCCACTCTCGGTGAACTCGTCGCTGATCTGGAGGCCCATTTTACCGGCCTCGCGGCATGGGATGGGCGGCTCCTCCTCGCGGTGAATGGGGAATACGCTGATCGCTCCACACCGATCGCGGCCGGAGATGAGGTCGCCCTGATGCCGCCGGTGCAGGGTGGGTGAACTTGGAACGACTCCAATCCCGGCCATGCAACCGTCCTTCCCGATCCCTCCGGCCTGGCGTTGGCGACTGGCAATAGGCGGCGTCGTGGCACTTGGGTTCGGCCTTTGGCTGATCACCTTCGTTTACCACCGGGTCGCCAAAGCGAACTTCGAAGCTCATGTCGCCGAACTCGCCGCGAAAGGGGAGTCGATCGAGGTCGATGATCTGCGCCCCCCGCCGATCGGGAATCCGGAGGATGATGTGGGGGCGGCGCCGGTGTTTGCGGAGTTTCTTGAGCGGTGCCGCGCGAACCCGAAGGCGGATGCAGGTGATGATCCGGTTTGGGGGAAGCTCGATATCGCCTTGGTTCCCGGCTATTCGAGCGACCATATTCGGCGGGAAGAAAACCAAGTGCGTCTTCTGACCCGCTCACCGCTTTCGCAGGGTTTCGACCCGCCCGATGAAGAGGCGGCGGCGAGAGCGATCTTGGCCTACTGTGAAGCGAATTCTGCAACGCTTGACGCGATCCGCGAAGCCCTCAGCCGCCCGACTGCTGACTTTCGAATCGCGTATGGGGAAATCACCGCGTTCTATCCCGAAATTGGCCCTTATACCAAAACCTGCAATCTACTGCATTTGGAAGGCCGTGCGGCCCTCTTGCTCGGGCAGACCGGCCTGGCGAGATCGAATGCCTTGGTGTTGCTACGTTTTTCGCGGCATGTGGGTACCCAGACGAATTTGCTTTTTGGAGCGGTTGGAGGTGTTTTCAATCACTATGCGATCACACTCATTCACGAAGGGCTCGTAACCGGAAAATGGACTGACGAGGACCTGAACGTTCTTGCCGCGGAATTGGAAGCTCGATGGATGGAAGCGGAGTTCCTACGGGCCGTCCGGATGGATCGAGCCGTCGTGATGGGGACGCTAGATCGTTTCTCAAGAAATCCCGCGGCGTGGACGGGTGAGACCCGTTGGATTCGGCCACTTCTCAAAGTTCCCGATCTCAGAAAGGCTTTTTTCTACGACAACGGTGCGTTCTATTGTCGAGTTCTTGATGAGACAATGCTCACGAATGGCAGCGGAGAATCATCGACGATCCGCATCGCCACACCGCTTCTTCCACTGCCGGAGTTACCCGCCGTGGGGAGTTCATTGGGTGAGAAATTTCGGTATCGCGTGAAGTTCTTCCGTCGTGGGTTCTCCGATACCATATTCTCGGCGTACGCGAGTAGTCGCATTGCGACCCTCCGCTCCCAAGTCTTCCAGGACCACGCACTCATCGCCATATCCCTCGCCCTACACCAACTCAAGAACGGCCGCCTCCCGGCCACTCTCGATGGACTCACCCTGCCGAGCGGTGCGCCCCTCCCCCTCGATCCCTTCACCGGCAAAAATTACCTCTACCGGCCCGAGGGCGAAACCGACTACCTCCTCTACAGCCCCGGACCCAACGGCCTCGACGAGGGCGGTCTCATCCGGCACCGCTACGAGGACGGCGACTGGGTCTGGCGTTTGCGCCTCCCTGAGGATTTCGACTACGACGCCTATCGCGGGCAATGAAAAGTCGTCCTCCGGGCCGGATTCGGATTTACATCGGGGCGGTCCCGGCCAACACTCCCCGACGACGATGGCTGCGTGGTTCTACACTGATTTGCTGGCGACCCAACAGGGTCCGGTCGATGAGTCGACCCTGCTCGATCTGAACCGTTCCGGTCAGCTCAAGGCGAAATCGCTCGTCTGGCGCGAGGGGATGGAGGGCTGGATCCCCTTCCGCGACATCGCCGCCGATCTTTTCGCCCGCGAGGCCGCCGCCAACGAGGGAGATGCAACGAGTCAACCGGATGGCGAGTCTTCTCCCGCGGTGCCGATCGGGGTGTGTGCTCATTCAGGGCGGATTTATCCGGCGGCGGAGATGCTGCCCTACGGCGCGGCCTTGATCGGACCTGATTGCCGCGACGATTTTCTACAGAGGCTCATGGAAGTGGGGGCGGAGTCCATCGCCGACGCCACGGAAAAGACGCAGGATTTCGTGGGCTTCTGGTGGCGGACGCTCTCGTCCCTGCTCGATTACCTGATCAAGATGATCCCCTCGGGCCTTTTCATGGTCCCATACTACATCACCGCGGTCTATGCCGGGAGCCAAGCCCCGGGGTCGGATCCGGATTCGATCGAGGGAATCACGGGCATGAGTGTGATGATGGTCGCGGCTTATGGATTCGGGATGCTCGGCACGCTCGCCTTCAGTATTTTCTACGAGACCTGGATGGTCGGGAAATACCAAGCGACACTCGGCAAGATCATCATCGGGGCAAAGGTGGTGAATCCCGATGGATCGCGGCTCACCTACAAACGGGCCTTCGTCCGCTGGCTCGCGAAAAAGCCGCTGAATTTCATCCTCGTCTGGATCCCTTCGACGGCGGCTTTTGTCCTCGTGGTGGCGATGACGGTGAGTCTCGCGGAGCGGGGCGATGACGCCGGGGCCTCCGCGATGCTCGGCATGATGACGGGGCTTTTTGTCTACCTGGCGGTGTTGGCGCTTTGCTCCGGGGTGTATTGGATGGCGGCCTTCGATTCCGAAAAACGGGCCCTGCACGACCGGATCGCGGCGACCCGGGTGGTGAAAAAGTAAACTCCTCTTCTCCCCATGTCCGTCCTTCCCCCAGATCCCGAAGCCGCCGTGCTCCAATGTCCGGCTTGCCGCAGTCCGTTGAAGGTGGGTCGGCAGGTCGATCGCCTCGAAGAGCGCTGTCCCGTTTGTCGCGCCGAAGTGCACCTGACCTTGTATCCCCGCCTCTTTGGAGATCGTCCGGGGATCGCCGAGGACGCGCCCGCGGCGGAGGGAGAGGCGACGTGCTCGTTTTTCCCCGATCGTCGCGCGGAAAAGGTGTGCGATGAATGCGGCTGTTTCCTCTCCCACCGCGCCGCGGTCGATTGGGGCGGACGCGATCTCTGCCTACCCTGCGTGCACCGCCTGCGCGAACTCGATCGATCCTCCGACTATCTCGGGCGGACGAAGCTGAACGACCGCCGCGCTTTGTTCCTCGTCACCTTGCTCGCGCCCTTCTCGCTTTTCACCGCACCGATCGCGCTCGTCCTGCTCTTCCGCCACCGGGGCAAGCCGGAGGGCTTTTTGCCCCGCGGTTCGGCGGTCTGGTGGATCGCGTTGGTCCTCGCGATCGCTTGTCTCGTTGGATGGATCGCCTTGCTCGTCGTCTGGATTTCGCTGGTGATGAGCGATTTTTCCTGAGTCCTGGAGGCGTCCCGCGAAGACAAAAAAAGACGCCCGGGCGCTGGGCCGGGGCGTCTTTGAAAAAATGGGCGAGGCGGGAACCGGCCGATCAGGCGCGGGCCTTGCCGACCTTGCACTGACCTTCGAGGGAGGCGCCTTCCTCCATCTGCAGGCTGACGGTGTTGACCGAGCCGGAGATCACGGACGTGGGGGAGAGACGGCAGGAGTTGAAATCTCCGTTGCCCGTCACTTTGCCCTCGATCACCGCCTTCTCGGCCTTCAGGTTGCCGTTGACCGAGGCGTTCTGCCCGATCGTGAGGCTCCCTTTGGAGGTGATGTTGCCCTTGATGGAACCGTCGAAGATGAGGTCGGTGGAACAATTGAGATCCCCTTCGATTTGGATGTCGCTGGATAAATGGCTGCTCACGGTAGGAAGTCGTTTGAAGTTGCGGTTTGCGAGGCGGCCCCGGCGCGGGACCCGGCTGCGGGGCAACAGTAGCGTGAAAGTCCGGATGTGTTGAACTCTTTTTTTAAAAAAGATCGGGAAAACTCGAAAGGAATGGCTCGGACGGGCGGACCCCGGGGGGCGCGAAAAGCGGGTGGCGACTTTGCAGATTTGGCGGATAATAAGCGCGTTGGAAACCAAGGTGTGGAGGAGCACCGCGGCAGGGGCGATGGTCGGCAAGCGTATTACAGAACCAGGCTTTTCGGATTGTCCGGCACCGGGCCGGAGTTTCCGCGTGACGATGGCGGTGATCGGCGGCATCGCGCTGATCCAACTGGTCGCTCTGGCGGTCGGTGTGATCCGACGTGGTCCCGGGATGCCTGCCGGGCTGCCTCTCGATGCCTCCGTTTCCGCGGCCGCGGTTTCGCAGACCCCGCCGCCGGTGGCACCGATCCCGCCCGCGCCGCAGCCGGTTGTCGAGCCGGCTCCGGCCGCCGTTGCCACCGCCCCCGCGCCGCTCGTGACCGATGCGGTGGTGAATGATCCCGTCGCCCCGGCTCCGGAGGTCGCCGCGATCGGGAATCGTGCTCCGGATCCGGCAACGGTCGATCCCGCACCGCAAGCGATGACGGCTGACGCACCAGCCGATCTGTTCGCCGCCTTGGCCGCGGCAAGCCGGAGCCAGCCCTTGTCCGAAAACATCCTCGAGCGTCTCCTCGTGACCGGTGCCGAGCTCCGCGAGAGTGGCAACATGCAGGGAGCCTTGCAGGCCTTCCGCCAGGTCGAGACCGCCATGCCCGATCATCCCCGTGTCCTCGCGGAGATCGGTGCCACGCTTGGCAAAATGGGCTTGAAGGAGAAGGCTGACGGCTACTGGGAGCGGATCGATACCCTCGGAGCGATCGGTGCGGGCCCGTTCCATCCGCTGGCCGCCTTCGCCTTGCGGGGCGAGACCTTGCCGGGCACGAAGAGCGCCGGCACTCCCGGATCGGGGACGGCGACCGAGCCGGCCAAGACACTCAAAATCGGCAAGATCGATGTCGCGGAGGATGCCCCTACCAGCGAGGGTCAAAAAGTGAGCCTGCGTGTCCTCATCGAGGCTGCTCCCGGGGCGAAACCGGCAGGCGAGGATCTTTCCTTGCTCGTTTATTTTTACGATCGTGTCCCGGATGGATCGGTGCGCCCTTCCACGGCCGATACCTCCTACCTTTACCCCACCGAGCCGTATGATTGGCAGGTCGATGGGACCGAGGTGATCGTGGTGAATTACCTCCAGCCCGTCTTCACCGAGGAACAAAAACGCGAATTGGGTGAACGGAGCTTTTACGGTTACGCGATCGAGTTGTATTATCGCGACGAACTGCAGGACAAGGTCGCGATGCCAGAGGATATCGCCGCTCTTCGCTTTGACGGCGATTCCGGGAGCGAAGACTCCCGGGGCGGAGCTCCCGGGCCGACTTTTCTGGGTCCTGAAAACGCTCTTTTCCCTGATTCCGTAGTCCCCTGATAATCCGCATGCAAACCGAGCGAGTGCTCCTGATCATTGACCCGTCTGAAGAGGATCGTCGCACGGTCCGCTCGATCCTTGAGACGAAAGTGGACCGTGTCGTCGAGGCCGCCGATGCGGCGGCGGCGTGGGAAGCGACCCGTGGGTTTTCCCACATCACGATGCTGGTCGCGAATCTCGATCAGGCGAAGGGGGGCGAGATCTTCGATCTGCGCGATCACCTCCACGGTGAGATTGGACCGTTTCCCTGTGTCTTCTGCAGCCATGAAGACATGACTCCCTTTTATCCACGCGTCCTCGATCGCGAGCGGCTCTTCTTCAAGCCGGTGAACCGTGGCGTGCTCCTCGATTGGTTTGATTCCGTGACCAATCCCGAGCCCATCGCGGATCCCGGGATGGAGGCAGCGGCCATGAATGCCGCACCGAGCGAACCGGTCGGATCCACCGTGCCGGAGATCGCCACGGCTCCGAGCCACGAGCCGCCGGCGCAGCCACTGCCCTCGCTCGAGTCCGCTCCGATCCCGCTGCCCGAGGAGGCTCTCCCTGTTGGCACCCGCCTCGGTGATTACAAACTCCTCCGCGAGATCCAGCGCGACGCCGACTTCGCCCTCTACGAGGCCGAGCAGACTTCGATCGGACGACACGTCGCCCTCAAGACGCTTTATCGGAAACACCGCAAGGACATCAACTGGGTGCAGGGCTTCGTGAACGAAGCGAGCGCCCGGGCCTCGGTCAATCACCCGGCTATTTCGCTGGTGTATGAGTGCGATCAGGAGATGGGGGTGAATTTCTACACCCTCGAGCTCGTCGATGCCCCCAGCTTGAGTGATCTTGCCCGCCGCCGCGCCGAACTCGACGATACCGTGCTCTGGAAGGTGCTCTCGGCCGCATCGAGCGCCCTCATTTATCTGCGCGACAGCGGCATGTCTCACCGCCTTTTCACGGCGCAGAGCATTCTCATCGTGAAAGGGGCCGAGCCCCGCATCGCCAACCCCGTACGGGGACGCGGACTGCCACCCTCGCCCGAGGAGGAACGCCGCCAGATGGAGTTGCTCGCCGATGCCATCCTGCCCTTCCTGAAAAAGGCCGGCACCGATCCGGCGCTCTTTTCGCTCGTCGATCGCATGGGGACCGACCGGATCGATGCGATCAATTCGATCGAGGGATTGCGAAAGGCGCTCAATCCGCCGGATCCCAAGGAGGGGCTCTCGAACGCCGAACTCGCCAAGATCACCGAGAAGGAAACCAACCGCACCGCTCTTGTCGTGGGCTCGTTGATCGGGTTCCTCATCGTGGCCGCCGCCATCGTGACCTTCCTTGTCATCGGGAGCCGCCCCGAGGTGCGCGACCTCGAGGTCTTCATCAAAGTCCCGGCGGGCGTCTTCCCGTTCCAGAACACCGGAGAAATCGATCAGCCGGAATTCTGGATCGGCAGGCACGAGGTGACCATCGCGGAATATGCGAAATTCCTCGCCGATCTCTCGGCGCATCCTGACAAAGCCGCCAAGCTGCGCCATCCCGATCAACCCGCCGAAAAGACCAGCTACGAGCCGGAGAAATGGGGTCAATACTACGCCACCGCGCAGAAGGGCGGCTCCTTCTTCGGCGGCAAGATCGATCCGAATTGCCCGGTCGTCGGTGTCGACTTCTGGGACGCCCATGCCTACGCCACGTGGCGGGGCGGCCGGCTCCCCACCGAGCAGGAATGGGAGAAAGCGGCGCGCGGCCGGTCCGGCAGCGTGTATCCCTGGGGTGACGAGCTCGTGAACGCGAATTTCAACAGCGGTCTCGACCACGAATCGAAAGAGGGCGTGCCGGCCGGCAGCATCGACGGCTACAAATACTGGTGTCCCGTCGACGCCATCACCGCCGACGAAAGCCGTTATGGCGTGATCGGTCTTGCGGGGAATGTCAGTGAGTGGACCGCCACCTGGGACGCCCATCCCGATGTGCCTGACAAACGCGTGCCACTGAAGCGTGGTGCCTCCTTCGCGACCACCGCGGGATTCGAACTCACCGCCCGTCGCGCCGCGGAGACTCCCGGTGAGCGGAATTACTGGACCGGATTCCGGATCGCTGCCGACCGCGAGGCCCCTGTCTCGATGGAAACGGCCGCCGCTCCCGCCGCCGAAGCCGTGCCAGTGGAGGAAGCACCGCCCGTTTCCCCGGCCCCCGAGTCGGCCCCGGCTCCTGAGACGGCTCCGGCACCGGAAACGCCACAACAGTGAAAGGGGGGGAGGGCGGGGAGCGCCTCCAACCACCGAGGCCGCTCAATCGCCCAATCCCCGCGCCCAGGCCGTGACTTCGGCGTCGTCGTCGCATTCGAAGGCGATCCACATCGGGCGGCAGCAGACCTCGCAGTCATAATCGACTTCGCAGGGCGTCTCCTCGGGCGAAGGGAGCGCCACTTCGAATTCCTCGAAGCACGTCGGGCAGGTGACGGGATAAGTCGACATCGGAGAATCCTACGCTCGGACACGAAAAAAGGCCGGGCTCCCGCCCGGCCTTTTCGGAATTGCTTCTGATCGATGATCAGCGGGCCGCGTCAGCGGCAGCCTTGGCGGCGGCGGCTTTGGCAATGATCTCTTCCGAGATGTTCCGCGGACAGGGCGCGTAGTGCGAGAACTCCATCGAGAACTGGCCGCGGCCGGAGGTCATCGTGCGGAGGTCGCCGATGTAGCCGAACATTTCGCTGAGCGGGGCATCCGCCTTGACGCGCACGCCGGTGGCGGTGCTGTCCTGCGACTTGATCATGCCGCGGCGGCGGTTGAGGTCGCCGATCACATCACCGACGTGGTTGTCGGGCGTGAAGACGTCGATCTTCATGATCGGCTCGAGGATCTGCGGGGCGCACTTGGGAATGGTCTGGCGGTAGCCGGCCTTGGCCGCCACTTCGAAGGCGATGGCCGAGGAGTCGACCGCGTGGAAACCACCGTCGATCAGCGTCACCTTGAAGTCGAGCAGCGGGTAACCGGCGAGGGTGCCCTTCTCCTTGGAAAGGCGGAAGCCCTTCTCAATGGCGGGCCAGAATTCCTTCGGCACGTTGCCGCCGACGACCTTCGATTCGAAGACGAAACCGGTGCCGGGTTCGCCGGGCTCGATCATGTAATCGATCTTGCCGTATTGACCCGATCCACCCGACTGCTTCTTGTGGGTGTAGGAGTCGCTGACCGGTTTGGTGATCGTCTCGCGATAGGCCACCTGCGGAGCGCCGACTTCGACCTCCACCTTGTGGGTGCGCTTGAGGATGTCCACCTTGATGTCGAGGTGGAGTTCGCCCATGCCCTTCAGGATGGTTTCGCCCGTTTCCTGGTCGGTTTCGACGTGGAAGGAGGGGTCTTCGCGCACCATCTTGGCGATGGCTTCGCCGAGCTTCTCGGTGCCGGCCTTGTCCTTCGGCGCGATCGCGATCGAGATGACCGGATCCGGGAAGACCATCGGCTCAAGCGTTGCGGGATCCTTCGGATCACAGAGGGTGTGTCCGGTCTGCACGTTCTTCAGGCCGACGAGCGCGACGATGTCTCCGGCGGAGGCACCATCCAGCTCTTGGCGCGAGTTGGCGTGCATTTCCACGATCCGGCCGACGCGTTCGGTCTTGCCGGTGAAAGTGTTGAGCAGCGTATCGCCCTTGCTCAGCTTGCCCGAGTAGATCCGGGTGAAAGTGAGGGCTCCGTACTGGTCGTCCATGATTTTGAAAGCAAGGGCGCGCAGCGGTGAATCGGGTTTCACGACCGCGAATTTGCCGGTCTCATTGCCTTCGAGATCGACTTCGGGCTGGGGCTTCACCTCGGTGGGGTTCGGGAGGAAATCCACGACCGCGTTGAGGATGAGCTGCATGCCCTTGTTCTTGAAGGCCGAACCGCAGTAGGTCGGGAAGAACTTGAGATCGATCGTGCCGCGGCGGATGCACTTCTTGATCGTGTCGATGTCGGGCTCGTTGCCCTCGAGGTAGGCCTCCATCACCGCGTCGTCCATTTCCACGGCGGTCTCGATGAGTTCGGAGCGGTACTGCTCGACCTTGTCCTTCATGTCGGCCGGGACGTCCTCGATCTTGTAGTTCTCCGGCTGGCCGGTTTCATCCCAGATCCAGGCCTTGCGGGTGAGGAGGTCGACGACGCCGACGAATTGGTCTTCAATGCCGATCGGCAGCACCATCACGAGCGGCTTGGCGCCGAGCACGTTTTTCACCTGCTCCACGACGCGGTAGAAGTCGGCGCCGATCCGGTCGAGCTTGTTCACGAAAATGAGGCGCGAGACCTCGGAGTCGTTCGCGTAGCGCCAGTTCGTCTCCGACTGGGGCTCCACCCCGCCCGATCCGCAGAACACGCCGATGCCGCCGTCGAGCACCTTCAGCGAGCGATAGACCTCGATGGTGAAGTCAACGTGGCCGGGAGTGTCGATGATGTTGAAACGGTGATCATCCCAGAAACAGGTCGTCGCAGCCGACTGGATCGTGATGCCGCGCTCGGCTTCCTGCTCCATGAAGTCCATCGTCGACTCACCGTCATGCACTTCGCCGAGCTTGTGGATCTTGCCGGTGAGCTTGAGGATACGCTCCGTGGTCGTGGTCTTTCCGGCATCGACGTGAGCGAAAATGCCGATATTTCTGTATTTGGAGAGGTCTGTCATCTGCCTGATTTTGGGGATTGAACCGATTTTTTTGCGAGCGGGTATAGTGGTTCAAAGCCGCCCGATGGCAACTTGGAATTCCTGTAACCGGGGATTATTCTCGACACACGGGGCGTTTTTGGCTAGTCCCTGAAGGGTTTTTGCCTCTGCCCGCATGGCCCGTGTCGATTTCACTCCCAACCTGGCCAGGCAGACCGCGATCGCCTCTCGGGAGGTGTCGGCGGAGACGGTGCGGGAGGCCCTCGAGGCGCTTTTCCGGGAGTTTCCCGCGGCGCGCGGATATGTGCTCGATGATCAAGGGGCAACCCGCCAGCATGTCGCCATTTTCGTTGATGGCGAGGCGGTGAAAGACCGGATCGGGCTCTCCGACCCTCTCGACGAGAACTCGGTCGTGTTTGTGATGCAGGCCCTTTCGGGCGGCTGATTCGGCGATGCCAACCTCTGATATTTATGGAAAAGACACTTTGGCTCGGCACCCGGAAGGGACTCATTGGGGTCCGTCGGGAGCCTGACGGATGGGAAATCAACGGGATCTCCTTTCGCGGCATCCCCGTGCCGATGTTCCTGCCCGATCGACGCGATGGTCGGCTCCACGCGGCGATCGAGCACGGGCACTTCGGGACGAAAATGCATGTCTCGGTCGACGGCGGCGCGACCTGGGAGGAAGAGTCCTGCCCCGCCTATCCGCCGAAGCCGGAGGGAGTCCCCGACACGATCTGCCCGATGTCGCAGCACGTCATTCCCTGGTCGTTGAAAAAGATCTGGGCGCTCGAGAGCGGGGGCGCGGATGAACCCGGGGTGCTCTGGTGCGGCACGATCCCGGGCGGGCTCTTTCGCAGTGGTGACGGCGGAGCGAGCTGGACGCTCGTCGAGGGGCTCTGGAATCGCCCCGAACGATCGGGCTGGTTCGGAGGCGGTGCTGACTGGCCGGGCCTTCATTCCATCCTCGTCGATCCGCGCGACTCCCGCCGGGTCCTCGTCGCGATCTCGTGTGGCGGGGTGTGGGAAACGGTCGATGGGGGAGAGAACTGGGAGTTGCTCGGCGAAGGTCTCATCGCCGATTTCATGCCGCCGGAGAGCGTCGGCGACCGGAACATCCAGGACGTCCACCGCCTCGACTGGTGCCGCGATGATCCCGATCAGGTCTGGGCGCAGCATCATTGCGGCATCTTCCGCTCGCGCGACGGAGCCCGCACGTTCGAACGCGTCGAGCGGGCCGATCCTTCCGACTTTGGTTTTGCCGTGGCGGTTCATCCGACGCGAACTGGGACCGCGTGGTTCGTCCCCGCCGAAATCGACGACCTGCGCGTGCCGGTCGGGGATGCCTTCTGCGCGATGCGGACCACCGATGACGGCGCGACCTTCGAGGCCCTGCGGAACGGACTCCCCCAGGAGCACGCCTACCATCTCGTCTATCGTCATGCGCTCGCCGTGAGTGATGATGGCGGCACCCTCGCCTTCGGCACCACCACCGGCAGCGTCTGGATCAGTGAAGATGCCGGGGACTCCTGGACCCGGCTCAGCGCGGAGCTGCCCCCGGTTTACTGCGTGCGTTTTGGCTGATCAAAACTCCGCATCCACGAATAAACCGCATCGCCGATCTGGCGGTAACCTTCCGCCGAGGGATGGACGCCATTGCTGTGGCGCACCACCGTCGTCTCGGTCCGGGCATGTGCCGGAGCCGTCACCGTTGGGAAACCATGCACCGGATCGAGATTCAAGTGAGCCGGCACGAGGTGGATCCGATCGACCTCCCTGCCCGAAAAAGTCGCGGTGATGCGTTCGACGAGGCGGTGACGGTTGCGGCGGTATTGCCAGCGCGTCTGCCCGCTGCCGTAGTTCGCCCCGAAGGCATCCTGGCTCGCCGCCGGAGGCATCGGGAGGATCAAACCGATCCGGCTCTCCGGACTCTCTTTCCGTAACATCGCCAGCAGCGTTTCGGTGTGGCGCGTGAAGGTGTCGATCTGCTTTTCCAGAGTTTCATCGGTCGCGCCGAAGGTGTCGTTGCAGCCGAGAAGGATCGTCACGAAGTCGGGAGGCTTTGTTTCGCCGACGTCGGAGAGATAACGCGCAAAATCGAGTTTCGGCTTCTCCTCCGCATTGGCCGGATCGGTCTTGTAGAGAAAAGGACTGCCGCATTCTTTGGTGATCCCGATGTGCGCCTTGCCGTTGTAGTGCGTGGCGAATCGTTCCGCGGTCCAGCCCCCGTAGCCTTCGTGGCGGACTTCTCCTGGCGTCTTGCCTTCTTCCACCCCGGGGCCGCGACTCCCCACGAGATGCAAGGGTAGATGATCTTCCTTCGCCAAGTGCAGAATCCTCTCCGGGTAGATCGAGGCCGCGGTGAGGCTGTCGCCGATGATCAAGAGCGACAGCGGAGCCTCCGTGGAGCCGGCAAAGGCGCGGGGGCGCACCTTCACGAGACTCCCGGCGCGGGCGACCACGGCGTTCGTGCCATCGCGCAGCTCGAGGGTGAACGGAAAATCTCCCGTCTCGTCCGGCTTCGGTGTCCACGTCCAGCGTTCCACTTGTTGGGCACCCTTCGCGCAAGTGATGTCCGCCACGACGTTCGCGGGGTTCAAGAGGAGGAAAGCGTTGTCGAAATACACGTTCGTTTCCAGCCCCTCCAGCGCATGGATCACCGGTGGCAGGAGGAGCCGCGCCTCGCCGGGAAAGGGTTCCGGCTTGGGGGGCTCTTGGGCGAAAACGAGGCCTCCTCCGACGAGGGCGAGAAAAAGAAGAACGCGGTTCATGTCGCGAGCTTCGTCGAAAAACGAGTTCGGCGGATAGGGACGCAAACGGGGCTCCCGATCCCATCAGAAAAGCTCCATCTGCCCCGGCATTCGCCGCCGGAAGGCCTTCGTCGAGAGTGGTTCGCGAGGGCGATCCAGTCCCGCGCGACGTTTTGCGACTTCGAGGAGCCGGCCGATCTGTTCCGCGAGCGGACCTGTACCGGTCATGCGGCTGCCGAAATTCGCGTCATTCAGTTTGCCGCCGCGCAGTTCGGCGACGCGACCGAGAATGAGCGCCTTCTTTCCGGGCTCGAAGCGGTCGAGCCAGGCCGAAAAGACATCCTTCACCGCCAGAGGCAAACGCAGCACCGTGCCCGATGCAAAGGTCGCCCCATGAGCCGCCGCGGCCGCCATCAAAGCGGGGATCTCGTGATCGTTCAAACCCGGAATAATCGGCGCGAGCGAGATGCCTACGGGAACGCCCGCCTCGCTCAAGGTGCGGATGGCCGCGAGTCGTGCCTCCGGACGCGAGGCCCGTGGCTCGAGCACCGAGGCGAGTTTCGCGTCCAGCGTCGTCAGCGAGAGCACCACGTTCACCGCGCCATGTTGCGCGAGATCGCGCAGATGATCGAGGTCGCGCGTGACGAGGGCGTTCTTGGTGATCAATCCCACCGGCTGACGGAAGTCGGCGAGCACGGCGAGGCACCGTCGCGTGATCTCCAGCTTTCGCTCGATCGGCTGGTAGCAATCCGTCACCCCGCTGCAGGCGAGCGAGGTCGGCACCCACGACTTCTTCGCCAACTCCGCCTCGAGCAGTTCCGGCGCACGCTCCTTCACCAGCAGCCGCGTCTCAAAATCAATCCCCGCGTTGTAGCCGAGGTATTCGTGGTAGGGCCGCGCGTAGCAGTAGGCGCAGCCATGCTCGCAGCCGCGGTAGGGATTGAGGCTGTGGGTGAACCCGATGTCAGGACTGTCGTTCGCGGTGATGAGCGATTTCGAATCGTCGCGGAGGAACTCGGTGCGAAGGCGTCGCGGTTCGAAATCGGGGTCGACCTTCGCGATCTCTTCCCACGCCCCATCATCGCTCTCGATCGAGAGGCGCTCGAAGCGGTTCGGGGGACTTTCGACCGTGCCGCGACCGCGATGGGAAAGATGGATGGGCATTTGACTGCTTTAATGAACAGTCTTTGGTGCGCGAGTCAACCCTCTTTGCTCCGTGGAGTGGCGGGATCACTGCGGGACCTGCCGCAGGTGATGGGTTGACGGATCGACCTCGTAGCGCACCGGTCGGGACTTGCCGCCCTCGAGCAGCCTGCCTTCCGCGTCGAAATCCACCGGTGGCTTGCCTTCTTCCTCGCGCGTCCATCCGGTCAACGCACCCGTGCTTTTGTCGTAATGATAGAGATCGCGCCAGGGTTTGGTCGAGGTGAGGGTGATGTCGGTGAAGGCTCCGGGGAAACGGTAGTCGGCCTCGACGATGCGGTCTTGCTCATCGTATCGGCGGACTTCATTCGGCAGGAAGTAGAAGGTGATGAAACAAGGCGGGGAATAACGCTCGCCATCATCCGCGAAGACGCCGATCTCGATGCGGCGCGAGCGAAGGCCGGACGAGCCGGGCACGTCCCAGCCGGGCTGGTTCCACCGCACCCGGATCGTGGCTTCGGGTGCCGTCTCCGAACGAGTCACCGTCACCGAGCTCTCGTCACCGCGGAGGACGCGCCAATGGATCTGCAAAGGACGCCCCGACCATTCCTGCACGCGTGCGACACGCACCGTGATCTCGCGTTCGCGCCCCATGCCACGAAAGACGCGCGCGATCACCATGCCCTGATCGGCGAGGGATTCGGAATCGCGGCCGGAGCTCTCGAAAAAATCCATCCCGGGCCGCGGAGCGGGCGATTCACGCACGAGCTCGAGATGGAAGAGCGGCGGCAAGGTCTGCATCGCCATGGCCTGGGCCGTGCGCATCATCTTCTCTTCGTCGAGGAGCCCGCCGTCGAAAACGCTCGGATGCGCCACTGCCGTCAGGTAATCCTCACGCGTCTTCACCGTTTTCAGCGAGCTTCGCAGAATCTGCTGCACCACGGGCATCAGCAGCTTCTGCCTTCGCAAGGATTCCTTCACGTCGGGCCGGAAGGAAGCCAGCGTCATCGCCACGGCGCGGAGGAGCGGCTGGTCCGAGCCCGAGGATCCCTGCGAGATGATCAGGTAGGGCGAATTCACCGCATAAAGATCGCCGTATCCTGACAAACCCTCACCCGCCGGATCGTGATCCTGATGCTCCGGGAAGACATAAAGCTGGTTCGCGAGGTATTGGGTCCGGAGAAAGGCGAGGCCGTCGCGGGTCGAGGTGAGGATGCGCGGGATGCTCGCCCCACCGACCGCCGACCCTGACAAAGACGCGTTTCCGATCACTGTCTCGGGCCGGATCTCGCCGGGCGGACCGTAGTCCTTCTTCTGTTCGCGCTGGCTGTCGAGATAGGGCAGGGGGCGCAGCAAGGGAAAAGCCGCGGGATCGAGCGGCGAATGACCCGCGTCGCGGTTGTCGTAGTAATCGCCCGCATGACCCGCCGCCGTGCCGGCGGCGAACCATTCGTTCAGGAGCGCCCCCGCCGCATCGGTGCGCGTCGTGGCGACCGGTTTCGCCTCCTGCGCGGCGAGGGGAAGAGCCCCTAACATCACTACCATCAGGAATCGTCGCAGGGTCGTCGGGAGATTCATGATGGTGCCGGTGATCCGTCTTTCACTTCATCACATGCACGACCTTCTCCGAGAGATCGCCGCGTTTTCCTTCGGGCCAGGTCTCGCTCGCAGGCCAGCCGAGGTAGAAAAATCCGAGGCATTTGTCGCGTGGATCGGAGAGACCGAGCCACTGGCGCATCTCATCGGTGTAGACGAGCGGAGGCGTCGCCCAGAAAGCCGCGAGGCCGAGCGCCGAGGCGGTGAGATGCATGTTGTGCACGGCGCAGGCGACGGCTTCGACCTCCTCGATCTCGGGGATCTTTTCGATGCTCTGACGCTTCATCGCGATGGCGATGGTGACCGGAGCCTTGAGAGGATTGGCCCGCAGTTTGTCGAATTTGTCGTGACGGAATTCCGCCTCGGGCGTGAGCCGGCGGTAGAGGGACTGGCAGAAGTCCGCGAGCCGATCGCGGCCCGCGTCGGTGAAGAGGAAAAAGCGCCAGGGTTCCGTCATGCCGTGGGTGGGGGCCCAGTTCGCGTTTTCGAGGATCGCGGCGATCAGGCGCGGATCGACGCCGCGGTCGTCCATGTCCTGTGGTTTGATGCTGCGACGACGGCGGATGAGGGCGTTGGCCGCGGCGAGGCGCAACGACATCGCGTCGATCGGGGGAGTATCGGAGGTTTGGCTCATGAAAGGAAAAATGGGATCAACGTCGCGCTGGCTTCACCAGCTCGATCGAGTGCGGACCGGGCACAATCTGCTTTTTGCGGTAAAGCGTGCCGACCGCCTGCTTGAAAGCTTTTTTGCTCGCGCCGAAGAGGGCCTGGATCGCCTCGGGCGGGCTCGCATCGCCGACCTCGATTCGACCTCCGCTGGCCTTGAGGGCATCGAGGATGCGGGTCGATAGATCCGTGACCCGGCCGAAGCCGACCGGCTCGAGGGCGAGGTCGATCTTATAATCTTCCTTCACCGCGCGGATGTAGCCGGTTACTTCTTCGCCGGTCGCAAGGGGACGGCGGATCTCGCTGTCGTGGATGAGCCCCCGGTGGCGGCCATCGACGACAGCGGCGTAGCCGAGGGGCGTCTTTTCAAGAATGATCAGCGGCACTTCTTGTCCCGTCACATACTTCGGCGCCGTCTTGTCGAGATAGCGGCCCAGTTTGCTCGTGGCGATGAGACGGTCGCTCTTCGGGTCGACGAGGATGCGCACGACGACGGTCTCGCCCGGCCGTACCGGTTTGCTCTGCTCCGCGAAGGGCAGGAGGAGATCTTTCGCAAGCCCGAAATCGAGGAAGGCACCGACGCGCGGGTTGATCTCGATCACCTTCAGCCCTTTGAATTCCCCCGCCTGGGCGTGGGGGAGGCGGGTCGTCGCGATGATACGATCCTCCGAGTCGCGCGCCACGAAGACTCGCACCTCGTCGCCCGGCTCGATTTCCGGGGGCACTTCGCGGGTGGGGAGCAGCACTTCGCCGAGCTGCCCCGCATCGAGGTAAAGCCCGTGATCCGATTCACGGAGAACGACGAGAGTGCGGATGCGGCCGAGGAGTGACATGATAAAAATCTCCTACTCTTACCTCATACTCATACTCCTACTCGAAGGCGGAGGTCCGGAGTGCTTCGTTTTTTGAGTAGGAGTAGGAGTAGGAGGTAAGAGTAAGAGTATGAGTATGAGTATGAGTATGAGTATGAGTATGAGGCTCAGCGCCAAGCAAGCGAATGTTTCCCGCCATGCTGCGGATGGCCTGGATCGAGGGCGCGGAGTTCCAGCTCGATGCCACCTTTCGAGAGCGTCGCGCGCACCCAGCCGTTCGGCATCGACTCGTTGAAGACGTAGGCAGTGGGCGGCAGGTTGATCTGATGCAGGCCGTTTTCGTCCTTCTTCATCAGCCAGGTGTGGCTGTGGCCGTAGATGTAGGCCTTGGCGGCGGAGTGTTTGCCGATGAGATCGAGGAAGGGCTGGCTGTCGACGAGACCGCTGATCTTGATCTTCTCATCGCCCGGAATGATGTCCTCGCGGAAGACCTGGGGATAATGGTGGCCCACGAGAATGGCGGGTTTGTCAGGATTCGCCGCGAGCAGCTTTTCAATCCAGGCGAGCTGGGCCGCGCCGAATTCGCCCTCCACTTTGTTCACGTAGCGGAGCGAATCGAGGAGGATCCAGTTCGCCAGCGGAGTCTCGAGGATCGAGCAGTGTTTCCCCTCCACCGCCGCTTCTCCCGTGGCCGCGCCAACCGCCGCGGAAAAGTTCGCGCGATCATCATGATTGCCGAGGGTGAAATGCACCGGCAGGCCCGCTTCACGGAGCGGATCGAGGATTTCCAGCAAAGTCGAGTAATCACCGGGCTGTCCATCATCGTAGGCGCAATCTCCGTCGATGATGACTCCCGCGAGCGATTCCTTTTCCGCGACCACCTCCGCGATGACCCGGCGCAGGTGATCGGCCATGTTCACGCCTTGGCGCGACTTCACGGCGGGATCGGCGGCGATGTGCGTGTCCGAGAGCAGCGCCCAGATCTCCGTCTCCGCCGCGCGGGCCGGGGATGCCGGGAGAAGAGGGGAAAGGGCGAGAAGGGTTCCGCCTCCGAGGAAGCGCCGGCGCGAGAGGGGATCGAGGTGCAGGGGCATGGCCGGAATATGGCCGCAAACACGGACAGAGCAAAGAAGGCTTTACGCGGAGGGGGGATACGGGTTTCACTTTCCGGGATGAAACCCTCTTTGCTCCTCGCCTGCACCCTCTTTACCGCAGCGATCCTGCCCGCCGCCGAAAAGCCCAACATCATTTTCATCCTCGCCGATGATCTCGGCTATCGCGAGCTCGGCTGCTACGGACAGGAGAAAATCAAGACGCCGCGCATCGACGCGCTCGCCGCTACGGGGATGAAATTCACCCGCGCCTATTCCGGCAACGCCGTCTGCGCCCCCTCGCGTTGTGTCCTCATGACGGGCAAACACCCCGGCCACGCCACCGTGCGCGACAACGCCTCCGTCGAGCCCGAGGGCCAGCATCCGCTCTTTGCCACCGACGTCACCATCGCCGAGCGCTTGAAAGCGCAGGGATACGCCTGCGGTGCCTTCGGCAAATGGGGACTGGGCAACACTTGGTCCGATGGCAATCCCAACCGGCAAGGCTTCGACCGGTTCTTCGGCTACAACTGCCAGGCCCACGCCCACAGCTACTACCCCGCCACCCTCTGGAGCGATGGGGAACTCTTTCCGCTGAAGAATGATCCGCCCGTGCCTGGTCACGAAGGGCTCGCCCCCGGGGCCGATCCAAACGATCCGCGCAGCTATGATCGTTTCAAAGGGCAGGATTACGCGCCCGACCGCATCCACGAGCAGGCTTTGAAGTTCCTCCGTGAAAACCGCGATGGACCTTTCTTCCTTTACTATCCGAATGTCATTCCCCACGTCGCCCTGCACATTCCCGACGCCGAGCTCGAGCCCTACCTCGCGATGCAGTGGAACGATCCGCCCTTCACACGCCCCAAAGGCGGCTACACCCCGCATTTCACCCCGCGGGCCGCCTACGCCGCGATGATCTCGAAGCTCGATACCCAGGTGGGTGAGGTCGTTGATCTCGTCTCCGAGCTTGGGCAGACGGAAAACACGATCATCATCTTCACCTCCGACAACGGAGCGACCCATTTGAAGGATGAGGTCGATTATGAATTCTTTCAAAGCGTCGGCGAGTTGCGTGGTCTGAAAGGTGAACTCTACGAAGGCGGCATCCGCGTCCCCCAGATCGCGGCGTGGCCCGGGAAGATCCCGGCTGGTACTACGAGCGATCGCGTCACGGGATTCGAGGATTGGACTCCGACCCTCCTTGAGCTCGCCGGGCTACCGGTCCCCGCGCCCGGCGAGATCGACGGCATCAGCCTCGCCGCCACCCTGAGCGGCGAGAAGCAGGAGCCGCGGCCCTTCCTCTACCGCGAATTTCCCAGCTACGGTGGCCAGCAGGCCGTGTGGCTGGGTCAACGGTGGAAAGGCATCCGTACGAACCTGAAAAAGAAAGGCGTGAAACCCGATCTCACCGTGCAGCTCTACGATCTCGAGGCCGATCCATCGGAAAAGGAGGACGTCGCCGCGGCGAATCCGGAGGTGGTGAAGGAGATCGAGGCGCTGATGAAGAGTGAACGGGTGGTGTCGGAGGCGTTTCCGTTTCCGGCTTTGGATGAGTGAGGGGAGATCTACAATGGTCGGTTTTTCTCTAACCACTCCTGCGATTTCGGTGCGTCAGGACAAATGGCGCGCAGGTGAGCCCAAAACCTATGGTCGTGAGTCATAAGCTTCGTGTGCAGCAGCTCATGGAGGATCACGTAATCAATCACGGAAGCCGGTGCCTCAATTAGTTTCCAGTTGAAGGAAATGTTTCGCTTGGCGCTACAGCTTCCCCAACGCTTCCACGGCGCGCGGACGTAAAGTCGATTGTATTTAAAGCGATGAGAGTGTGCCAATTCGGCTACACGCATACTAATATACTCCTTTGCAAATCGGCGAGCTGAGGTGCGCTAGCTTTTTGGACCATCAGAGACCAAAATCAGATCATGTCCAGCAAGACCCGCAATCGATACAATGATGACTTCAAGGCCCAGACCCTGGAGCTCGTCGACACCGGCAAACCGATCTCCGAAGTTGCC
>JAEUHI010000087.1 GCA_016795385.1 Verrucomicrobiales bacterium
TGCATTTCAACCCCGACGGTACCGGAGCCGGACTCTACACCGAGCGCATCGATCTCAAGCAGATCGGCACTCTCGAAGTCGTCCGCGCCTCCGAGATCGAATTCAACGACGCCACCCAGCAGTGGGAGGTCTTCGACTACAACGGATGCCGGGTCTTCACGGACCCCTCCCGCGAAGCCTGCCTGCGATGGGAGCGTGAAACCTTCAACCAGTGAACCCATGAAAGATCCACTCATCCGCTACGCGAGGGCCGGTTATGCCGGCCTTTTTTGTTGCACCGCCGAAGAGGTCCGCGCCGAGGCCGAGGTGAAAGCAGCGGCCGAAGCCCTTGTTCGTCCCCTCCATGCCTGGAGCCTCACCACCGGTTTCGTCGACACGACCAGCGGCACTGTGCGCACCTGCCCCGATCCGCTCGCCGCCCTCGAGGCGGTGGAGGCGATCGAGGGCGATTGCCTCGTGCTCCTGCGCGACTTCGGTGCCCTGCTGGAGGATCGCGACCCGGTCCTTGTCCGCAAGCTGCGCGACACCCTCCGCCACGCCAAGGCCAGCGGAAAACTCCTCCTGCTCCTCGGCGTCTGGAAACCCCTGCCTCCGGAGCTGGAGCGCGAGCTCACCCGCCTCGACCTGGCATTACCGGGTCCCGACCTGCTCGGTGAACTGCTCGACCAGCTCCTGAGCAATGCCGGCATTGCCCCTCCGCCCCCGGAGATCTGCGAGGCCGTCATTCGCGCCGCCACCGGGCTCACCACGATGGAGGCGGAGAACGCCTTCGCCTTGTCCCTGATCGAGTCCGGCACGATCCAACCCACGCTCGTCGCCCGCGAGAAAGCCCACGCCCTCAAAAGCGGCGGCTTGCTCGAAGTGATCGAGACCGGTTCCACCCTCGACGCCATCGGCGGACTGGAGAACCTCAAGGCCTGGCTCATCCAGCGCGGCGAAGCCTTCACCGAACGCGCCCGCACCTACGGACTGCCCGTGCCCAAGGGCATGCTTGTCCTCGGCGTCCCCGGCACCGGCAAGTCGCTCACCGCCAAAGCCACCGCCAGTGTCTTCGGCGTGCCCCTGCTCAAGCTCGACGCCGGCCGCCTCTTCGGCGGTCTCGTCGGTCAGTCGGAGGCCAACGTCCGTTCCGCCATCCAGACCGCCGAGGCCATCAGCCCCTGTGTCCTCTGGATCGACGAGATCGAGAAGGGCTTCGGGGGCGCGGGCGGCTCCGGCGGTTCCACCGATGGAGGCACGAGCGCCCGGGTCTTAGGCACGATGCTGAACTGGCTGCAGGACAAAACCGCGCCGGTCTTCGTCGTGGCCACGGCCAACGATGTCAGCAAGCTCCCGCCCGAAATGCTCCGCAAGGGGCGCTGGGACGAGCTTTGGTTCGTCGACCTGCCCGACACCCGGGAGCGCACCGCGATCTGGGATCTCGTCATCGCCAAGTATGGTCGCGAGGTCACCGCCTACGATCCCGTCGTCCTCGCCCGCGCCAGCGAGCTTCACACCGGAGCCGAGATCGAAGCCGCCTTCGTCGAAGCCCTGCACCGGGCCTTCGCCGAAGACCGCGAGCCCGGCGAACTCGACTTGGGCGAAGTGCTCAACGAGTCCGTCCCCCTAGCCGTGTCCATGAGTGAGTCCATCGAACGCCTGCGGCATTGGGCCAAGGGCCGGGCAAGGAATGCTTCGGCGAAGGAAAAGCCCGGTCGCAAAGGCCGGAAGCTCGACCTCGGGTGAGCCTTTTTCCCGCGGCGAACCCTCTACCCTAAACAACACACCAAGCGCTCCCGTTCTTGCCGGCCCTTCCGAGACGGCCTCACACGGTGGAAGAGCGCTGCGACCAGACACTCCCGAATGAGTGAAGGAGGTCCGGTCCGGGAAAACTCGCCGCCACTTTACGGGGCGGGTTTTCTTTAGGTATCAGGTTTCGGCGTTGGCGTTCACCCTACCGCGTCGGGATATCCGTCTCGCTGCCTTCACCCCTGGCACCACACATGCCCTGTTCGGCACAGTGGAGGTGACTCTGCCGTAGGGAGGCAGGGGATTACTCTGGTCTTGGCAGACTCCAGCTATTGCCCTATAAACTACCCAAGAGACGGGTAATACCCGGTCCCAGTTCCGTGACTACCCCGCTCATGAGTTCGCCACGATCCATCCGGCCAGCCTGCTTTGCGCTGCTGTCCGCTGCACTCCTGCTCAGCCTGTCCGCCCAAGCCGCTCCGCCCTTCCCGGAATTTGTGGACCCCAATCCGAATCCGGGGAACCAGTTTGGTGCACAAGTCGTCCCCCTCAGCACTGGCAATGTGGTAATCACCTCGCCCTTCGATGATGCTGGCGGCACGGATGCCGGGGCGGTGTATTTGTTCAATGGAGCGACCGGGGCGCTCATCAGCACCCTGAGAGGATCACAAGCCAATGACAATGTGGGCAGGTGGGGCGTGACTGCGCTGAGTAATGGCAACTACGTAGTGAGCAGCCCGTACTGGAACAACGGATCCGTCTTCTATGCCGGGGCGGTGACCTGGGGCAGCGGCACCAGCGGGGTGAGTGGCGTCGTCAGCAGCAGCAACAGCCTCGTCGGCAGCAAGGCCAATGACCAAGTGGGCAACAGAGGCGTGATCGCGCTGAACAATGGCAACTACGTGGCGCGCAGCGCGAGCTGGGACAACGGAGCCGTATTGGATGCGGGGGCAGTGACCTGGGGCAGCGGCACCACTGGCGTGACCGGGGTGGTCAGCAGCACCAACAGCCTCGTCGGCAGCAATACCCTTGACGAAGTGGGCTCCTCCGTCACCGCACTGAACAATGGCAACTACGTGGTGGACTGCAGGTTCTGGGACAACGGAGCCGTGACGAATGTCGGAGCGGTGACCTGGGGCAGCGGCACCAGCGGGGTGAGCGGCGTGATCAGCAGCAGCAATAGCCTCGTGGGTAGCATGACCAATGACTTGGTGGGCAGCGCCGTCACCGCACTGACCAATGGCAATTACGTGGTGCTCAGCCCGAATTGGGGCAACGGAGCCGTGACGAATGTCGGAGCAGTGACCTGGGGCAACGGCAGCAGCGGGGTCAGCGGCGTGGTCAGCAGCAGCAACAGCCTCGTCGGCAGCACGGCCGGTGATTTGGTGGGGGGCATTACCGGCGTGACCGCGCTGAGCAATGGCAATTACGTAGTGAGCAGCCCGAGCTGGGACAACGGAGCCGTCACGGATGCCGGCGCAGCGACCTGGGGCAACGGCAGCAGCGGGGTAAGTGGGGTGGTCAGCAGCAGCAACAGTCTCGTGGGTAGCACGGCCAATGACAACGTGGGCTTAGGCGGCGTGACCGCGCTGACCAATGGCCACTACGTAGTGAAAAGCAGGAACTGGGACAACGGAGCCGTCACGGATGCCGGAGCGGTGACCTGGGGCAGCGGCAACAGTGGGGTGAGTGGCGTGGTCAGCAACAGCAACAGCCTCGTCGGCAGCACGGCCAACGACCAAGTGGGCTTAAGCGGCGTGACCGCGCTGAGCAATGGCAACTACGTGGTGCTCAGCCCGAATTGGGACAACGGAGCCGTCGCCAATGCCGGGGCGGTGACCTGGGGCAACGGCACCAGCGGGGTGAGTGGCGTGATCAGCAGCAGCAACAGCCTCGTGGGTAGCACGGCCAATGACAACGTGGGCTCCGGAAGCGTGACCGCACTGAGCAATGGCAACTACGTGGTGATGAGCCATGTATGGGACAACGGAGCCGTCGCCAATGCCGGGGCGGTGACCTGGGGCAACGGCACCAGCGGGGTGAGTGGGGTGGTCACCAGCAGCAACAGCCTCGTGGGTAGCACGGCAAATGACAACGTGGGCGGCGTGTTAGCATTGACCAATGGCAACTACGTGGTGGGCAGCTACAACTGGGACAACGGAGCCGTCGCCAATGTCGGAGCGGTGACCTGGGGCAACGGCACCAGCGGGGTAAGTGGGGTGGTCAGCAGCAGCAACAGCCTCGTGGGTAGCACGGCCAATGACAACGTGGGCTTAGGCGGCGTGTTCGCATTGACCAATGGCAACTACGTAGTGAGCAGCTACAACTGGGGCAACGGAGCCGTCGCCAATGTCGGAGCGGTGACCTGGGGCAACGGCACCAGCGGGGTGAGCGGCGTGATCAGCAGTAGCAACAGCCTCATAGGCAGCAGGGCCAATGACAACGTGGGCTCCGGCAACGTGACCGCACTGAGCAATGGCAACTACGTGGTGATGAGCCATGTATGGGACAACGGAGCCGTCGCCAATGCCGGGTCGGTGACCTGGGGCAACGGCACCAGCGGGGTGAGTGGGGTGGTCAGCAGCAGCAACAGCCTCGTGGGTCTGGTTGCCAGCGCTGGGATCCAAGCAGTGGTGGCGGATGGCGTGAACAACACCTTCGTTGGCCGGTTCAAAGATGAAAGCTCCGGCAAAGTTCGCCTCGGCTCCCAAGCCGATGGACTGGTACCCAACGTCCTGTCCGTCACCCCAGCCACAGGAAGCTCCGCTGGAGGAAACAGCGTCACCCTCACCGGCAGAGGCCTCACCGGGGCCACAGCGGTCACCTTTGACGGCAACCCCGCCACCGGCATCACCGCGGTCAACTACACCACCCTCACTGCCACCGTCCCCGCTCACGCGCCGGGCGTGGTGAACGTTTCGGTCACCACGCCACAAGGCACGAACGCGGCCAATACGTTCTACACCTACGCGGCTCCTCCCACAGTCACCTCTCCCACGAGCACGGCTATCACCGCCACGGGGGCGAATCTCGGGGGCAACGTCACCGCCGACGGCGCATCAACCATCACCGAGCGCGGAGTCGTCTACTCGGTTACGACAACAAACAACAACCCGCTCATCGGTGGCGGCGGCGTCACGAAGGTGACGACCGCCGGGACAATGGGCGTCTTCATCGTTCCGGTCACCGATTTGAGCAGCGGAACCGGCTACTCATTCAAGGCTTACGCGATCAACAGCGAGGGCACGAGCTACACGAGCGTCGCGACCTTCACCACTTTGAGCACGAACGCTGATCTTTCGAATCTCACCCTCAGTAGTGGCACGCTCGATCCGACCTTCGCCGCTGGCACGATCGCCTACACCGCCAGTGTCGCGAACTCGACGACGTCCATCACCACCACCCCGACCCGCGCCCAAGCCAACGCCACGATCGAAGCCCGCGTCAACAGCGGTGGCTTTTCATCCGTCTCCTCCGGCAGCCCGAGCGGATCGCTCGCCCTCAACGTCGGCGCAAACACCATCGAAATCCGCGTCACCGCCCAGGCCGGGAACACGAAGACCTACACGATCACCGTAACTCGCGACAAAGCGGTCCAGACCATCACCTTTCCCGCGATCACCGACAAGACCGCCGATGCAACGGTCCCCCTTTCGGCCACCGGCGGCGGCTCGGGCAATGCCGTGACCTTCGCGGTCACGAACGGTCCCGGCTCGATCAATGGCAGCAACCAGCTCACCTTCACGGGGGCGGGTTCGGTCACGATCACGGCCTCCCAATTGGGAAATGCCAACTACCACGACGCGACCCCGGTGGCCCGCACCTTCAACGTGACGAAGGCCACGGCCACGGTGAATCTGACCGGCCTCTTCCAGTCCTACGACGGAAGCCCGCGCGTCGTCGGGGCCACGACTGCGCCTTCCGGCAAGACCGTCAACCTCACCTACGCCGGATCCTCCTCCGCCCCGATTGATGCGGGCAGCTACGCCATCGTGGCCACGATCGACGACCCGATCTACGAGGGGGTGGCCAACGCCACTCTCACCGTCAGCAAGGCGAGTCAGACGATCACCTTCGCCGCAATCACCGACAAGCTCGCCAACGCGACGGTGCCCCTTTCCGCGACGGGCGGAGCTTCGGGCAATGCGGTGACCTTTTCCGTGACAAACGGTCCCGGCTCGATCACGGGCAACAGCCTCACCTTCACCGGCGCTGGTTCGGTCACGATCACCGCCTCGCAGGCGGGCAACACGAACTACAGCGCGGCGACACCGGTGGCTCGGACCTTCAACGTAACCCAGGCTAGCGCCTCCGTGACGATCAGCAACACGATCCAGCCCTACAACGGGACCGCGCGCAGTGTCACGGTGACGACTTCGCCGCCGGGATTGTCGCACAGTGTTGTCTACATCGGACAGCCGGGGCCGCCGACGAACGTGGGGATCTACGGAGTCAACGTCAGCATCACCGATCCCCGATACACCGGCTCCCGCGGTGCGGACCTCATGATCCAGAAGGCCGATCAGACCATCACCTTCCCGACCATCCCCGACACCGTCGAGACGGCGACCCTCGCGCTCTCCGCCACGGGCGGCGGCTCCGGCAACGCGGTGACCTTTGCGGTGACAAACGGTCCCGCCTACCTCAGCGGTCCGACAACACTCCGCTTCCATGCCCCTGGATCGGTCACGATCACGGCCTCGCAGGCGGGCAACAGCAACTACAACGCGGCCACGCCAGTGGCACGGACCTTCCTGGTGGATGACTCGACCGCCGGGGTCACGATCTCGAATCTCCGCCAGGTCGCGGACGGGAATCCTCATCCGGTGACGGTCACGACCGACCCGCCCGGCTTGACGGTGAACCTGACCTACAACGGCAGCGCCAACCCGCCCGTCGCGGCGGGCCGCTACGCGGTCGTGGCCACCGTGAACGACGCCCTCTACGACGGCACCGCGCAGGCCACCTACGTCCTCGACGATCCCGGCGTCCTCATCCGCGTGCCCGGGGGCAACCTGCCGCAACGTTCGAGCCTCGGGCCGCTCCAGGTGGAAACCTTCGAGATCGGGCGCTACGAGGTCACCTGGGGGTTTTGGAAAACGGTTCGCGACTGGGCCTTGCTCAACGGCTACCAATTCGACTCGATCGCCGCGGGATGCGCCGACAATCATCCGGTGCGCCGCGTCATGTGGTTCGATGCGGTGAAGTGGTGCAACGCCCGCACGGAATGGGAAAACGCGACCCTCGGACGATCCCTCGCTCCCGTCTATCGCGTCGCCGGCGCCGTCTACCGGTCCGACGTTCCCGATCCGGCCACGATCGTCGCCGACGCCACGGCCGGAGGCTACCGGCTGCCGACCGCGAGCGAGTGGGAATTCGCGGCGCGAGGCGGTGAGGGCGGAATGGATACCCAGTATCCCGGCGGTAGCGATCCCCTGCTCCTCGCCTGGTTCCGCGACAATTCGACGGGGGCGGCCTGCAACCTCTCGAACGGTCGAGGGACCTGGCCCGTGGGAGGGAAGAGTCCGAACGAGCTCGGGATTTTCGATTTCGCGGGGAATGTCATGGAATGGACCTGGACCGCGACGCCGGGCAACCTCGATCAACGATACTCCCTGGGTGGAAGCTGGGATGGCAATGGTTCCGAATGCCAGATCGGTGCCCTCGGCGTCAATGGCGTCACCTACACGGACATTCGCTTCGGGTTCCGCGTCGGGCGCTCCATTGCCTCCGCCTTGACCGTCGCCCTCGACGACGCGCAACGGACCTGGGACTCTTCGGGGGCGCAGCCCTGGTTCGCCCAAACCGGAACGACCCACGACGGGACCGATGCCGCCGAGAGCGGGGCCGTCTATCCCGGAGAGGAGAGCCGCCTCGAAACGACCTTTACCGGTCCCGGCAATTTGAGCTTTCAATGGAAGGCGGCCACGAACGAGGGTGCGGATGTCTTGGAACTCCGCCTCGGCGACTCCAGCGTCGAGGGTTCCCTCACCGGCGCGA
This sequence comes from Verrucomicrobiales bacterium, assembly GCA_016795385.1. GTDB lineage: Bacteria > Verrucomicrobiota > Verrucomicrobiia > Verrucomicrobiales > DEV007 > Arctic95D-9. The sequence continues at coordinate 7,729 of JAEUHI010000087.1, forward strand.
CGGAATGGGCAGCGGTCACCCTCGAGATCCCCGATGGAGAGTGGCCGGTCCAGTGGCTCTTGAAACGTCATCCGCAATCGCCGGCGGGTTCGAGCCGGGCCTGGATCGATCAGGTCGTCTACACCCCGGTGACCATCCCGATTCTCACGACGACATCGGCGAGCGATATCACAACCTCAGGCGCGACCCTCGGCGGGGAAGTCACCGACAACGGAGGCCGTGCCGTGACCGATCGAGGCATCGTCTGGTCCATCGATCCGGAACCTACCGTGGAAGAGGACACCGTGGTGACCGGCGGAACGGGCACGGGGGCCTTCACCGTTTCTGTCAGTGGATTGACTGCGGGCACAACCTACCATGTCCGGGCCTTCGCGACAAACAACGTGGGCACGGCCTATGGCAGTGATATGGCCTTCACGACGCGCACGACCGCGGCCTTCACCGATGGCGTGGCCTCCTACACCCGCAGCCTCCTGCCCGGCGGAAGACAGGTCTTCTCCTTCACTCTGACCGGTCCGCGCATCGTCTCGCTCTCGACCCTCGGCGGAGCGGCCTTGCGGGCGGAGCTCTACGACAGCGAGGGCAACCTGATCACCTCTTTCACCGGGGATGCGAACTTCGATCTCGAGGAACTCCTCCTCGCCGGCGATTATTCGCTGCATGTGTTCCGCGAGCCGGACGGAGGTCAGGCACAGAACTTCGACCTCACCATCGATGCGAGCGTCGTGGCCGCCTCGCGTCCCGACGTGGCGGTGGGGGCCTCGGCGGGCGCTTTGGCGGGCGTCGGCCTTTATTCCCCGGCGAGCCAGTTGGCAGGCTTGACCTCCAAAAAGGCGAACGCGGTGATCGGCTTCGCCAGCGTTGCCAACCGCGGCAAGCTGCCCGATGTCATCGCCGTGAGCGGCAGCGGCGGCAGCGCCCTTTTCGCGGTCAGTTACTCCGGCCCCGAGGGCAACATCACCGCGGGCCTTCTCACGGGCACCTACCGGACCCCGGAGATGGACCAGGACAACGCCCCGGTCTCGATCCGCGCGACGATCACGCCGAACAAGAAGAAGCTGACGAAGAAGAAGGGGAAAAAGACCGTCATCCTCAAGAAGACCCATGTGCTTTCCCTGCGGGTGACTTCCACCTTCGACCCGGCCATCGAGGACGCCGCCAAGATCAGCGTGCAGACGAAATAACGTGACTTAAAGATCCGTCAGATGCGGCCGGCATCGCTTCGGGAAGCTATCCCGAGGCATTTCAGCGTGCCGTCGGTCTGGACCCAACCACGGGTATAGCATTCACCTCGGCACAATCGCCACCGCCAACGACGTCAGCAAGCTCCCGCCCGAGATGCCGACGCCTGGCTCGAAGAGGTGGACGATGCCCGCCCCCCCTGCTCCGGCCCTTCGGCAATGAAGGGGCGCGGGGACTCGAAGAACGGGTTCCGCAGTTGACAACAGGAGGCGGAGGACAAACCTCTGTTCCATGAGAGTCGGAATCGCTTCAATCCCCGTCTTGAAATTAAGGGCCTTCCTCCTGCTGGGGATCTGCATCGCCGTGTCGCGCGCCCCCGGCGAATCCATTGATGAAGTCTCCTTGATCTCCCTGCCCGGGAACGCGATCCAGCCGAAGGCGCTTGCGGGAGCGGACGGCCGCGCCCATGTCGTCTATTTCACGGGGGAAGCCGGTGGCGGCGACCTCTTCTTCTCGGTGCTAGGGCCGAACGAGGCGGCCTTCACGAATCCAGTCAGGGTCAATTCGACCCCCGGGAGTGCCGTTGCGACCGGAACCATCCGCGGAGCCCAGGTCGCGACGGACGGCGACGGGCGGATCCACGTGATCTGGAACGGGGCGATGAAAGCCAAAGGAGACCGGCCTCCCCTCTATTATGCGCGGTCCAACCCGGATGGAACGGGATTCGAGGAACAACGGCCCGTTTCGGGAAACTGGCTGATGGATGGCGGTGGAGCCGTGGCCGCGGATGGTCAGGGCGGAGTCTTCGTCTTTTTCCACGGCGGCGAGGGCCACGGGGAAGAGGGCAGAAGGGTCTTTGTCCGGGTCTCGACCGATCAAGGGGAGACCTTTGAAGACGAACGGGCCATCTCCCCCGAGGGACTCGGGGTCTGCGCCTGCTGCGGGATGCAGGCCTTCGCCGATGAGAAAGGCCACTTGTTCGTGATCTACCGCACGGCTTCGGAGGGAGCGCGGATGCGGGACATCGCCACCCTCTTCTCGAAGGACGGAGGGAGGACCTGGAAGCATGAGATCGTCGACCGATGGGAGATCACCCAATGTCCGATGAGCAGCATGAGCATCGCCGGCAGCACAAAGGGCGTGACGATGGCCTGGGAGCGGGAAGGACAGATCTATCTCGGGCGCTGGGATGAGGAGAAGGAGGCGATCCGCGAAATTCGCGCCCTGCCAGGTGCCCCTGCGGGCCGCAAACATCCCTCCCTCGGCGCCGACCGCACGGGGGATCTGCTGGTGGCCTGGACAGAGGGCACCGGCTGGAACCGGGGTGGAGAGATTGCCTGGCAGCGCTTCGACGGTTCTCTCCGACCAAAGAGAGCGCCGGACCGTGTCTCCGGCCTGCCGGTGTGGAGCTTCGTGAGTGTCGTCCCGAAGGCTTCGGGATTCGCGATTCTGCGTTGAGGCGGAACCGATGATCTTCGCCGATAAGACCCGGCTGCCGGCCCGTCCTTCATTCGCGCGCTTCTACGATGTCGGTGTGTCTTTCTGGAGCATCGCCAGCAGCAGGCTTATCCGCTCTTCGATACCCGCATGGACGCCGCCGATCTCGAGAGAATCGCCGCCGTAATATTTTTCGAGCGAGTGGTCGCAATCGCCGCATTTGATCTGGAGCCTTGCGGGGTGCGCCCCCACACCCTTACCATCTGATACCAGCGGATACGGGGCGAAGAACTTTTCGCAGTGCCCGGCGGGAGGACCGTTGAAGACCCTGAGCCCCATCGTCGAGCAGCCTCTCGCTCGCCCAGGCGGGCGACCGCCTCCACCTGAAAATGAAATAAGAGATCCCGAACCGTTCCCTGTAACCTCCAGCGAAGCAGCGCCGTCTCATCGGGTAGTCCGTCCGTGTCCCCTCGCCCAGTCACCCCCCAAAAAACCATGCTCTTCTCAACCGTTCTGATCTGGCTACTCGTCGCGGTCGCGTTTCTGGTAGCGCTACCGGCGCTCTGGCTCCTCTCCCTCGCCCTCTGGCCTGCTGCCGCGGAACGAGGTCGCGACGCGGCGGCGCGCGGGCTCGGCAAGCTCTTCCTCTTCGGGCTCGTCCCGACCGTCGTCGGAGTGTTGCTTGTCGCTTTTGTAGCCAATGCGCTGCGCAACGGGGGCCTCTCGGTCCTCGTCGCCGGTCTCGTTCTCACGGTGGGGTTTGTCGGAGCGGGTGGGATCGCGACCCTGGTGGGGGAACGACTCTGGCCGGGGTTCGCGGCCGAGCCATGGCGCCAGACCCAACGTGGTGGCCTCGTCCTGGTCTGCTGCGCGCTGTTGCCGGTGGTCGGTTGGATCATCCTGCTGCCCCTGATCGCGGTGCTCGGATGGGGCGTCCATGTGCGGTCCTTCCTGGCAAATCGGAAAGCGAAGTCCGCTCCGTCCGTCGCAGAGAGCGCCTAGCTGCATTCCCCCTTGGATGAACCGCGATCGCCGCGCATTTCTGAAGACCTCCCTCGCCGGCGGGGGCGCGATGTTAATGGCGGGGTGCGATCGGATCACCTCTGAGGTCACTCGCACCTTCGGCGAAACGATCCCGCCCACGCTGACAGTTGCCGAGGGCGAGGAGATCGATGCGGATTTTCACCTTCTCTCCCGTGCCGCCTTCGGCCCCTGGCCGGGGGATCTCGAGCGGGTCCGGTCGATGGGCCGGGAAGCTTGGGTCGAGGAGCAGCTCCAGCCCGAGGGGATCACCGACACGCTCTGCGATCTGCGGGCGGAGCGTTTCGAAAGCCTCCAGTTCAGCGCGGGGAACGCCTACGAATTCCGCAAGCCGGTCCTGCGCGATGAGCTCACCCGCCACACCTTCCTCCGGGCGGTCTACAGCCGACGCCAGCTTTTCGAGGTGATGGTCGAGTTCTGGACGGACCACCTCAACATCGACTTGAACAAGGGCGACTGCATCTACCTCAAACCGTCGGACGACCGCGACGTGATCCGCCGTCACGCCCTCGGCAAGTTCCGGGATCTCATCCGGGCCTCGGCGACCTCTCCGGCGATGCTGGTCTATCTGGACGGGAAGTCGAACAAGGTCCGCCGCGGCAGCAAGGACGTGCCGAATGAAAATTACGCGAGAGAGTTGCTCGAACTGCACACCCTTGGCGTGGACGGCGGCTACACGCAGGATGACGTCCGCGACGCGGCCCGCTGTCTCAGCGGCTGGACCTTCGACCACAAGCGTTTCTTCGCGATGAACCCGTCGGAGGCCTTTTTCCGCGCCGACTGGCACGACGACGGACCGAAGAGAGTGCTCGGCCACGAAATCGCCGCGGGAGGCGGGGCTCGCGATCTCGATGCGCTCATCGACATCGTCTGCCGGCATCACTCGACAGCGCGATTCATCGCAGGCAAGCTCTGCCGTCGATTCGTGAGCTACGATCCCCCGGTCGCGCTGATCAACGATCTGGCCACTGTTTTTACCTCCAGCGATGGCGACGTTCGGGAGGTTCTGAAAAAGCTCTTCGCCTCGGATGCTTTCCTCGCCTCACGCGGAGCTCTCCTGAAGCGTCCCTTCCGCTTCATGGTCTCGGCGATCCGGGCGCTCGGGGCCGACACCCACGCGGACCGGGGCACGCTCGAGCCGCTCGACCAGATGGGACAGGGGCTTTTCCAATATCCCACGCCCGACGGCTATCCCGACGAGGAGACGCCCTGGCTGGGCACCCTGATGTGGCGGTGGAACTATGCCATCGCGCTCGCTTCTGGCGAGGCCGCCGGGGTGAGGGTGATGCTCGATCCGCTGGTCGCCGCCCTCGGTGGCGGGCAAACTTCTCTGGAGAAAGGGTTCGCTTATTTCATCGGCCGCCGGCCCAGGGCGGAGGAGGTCGAGGCTCTGGACAAGGCGCTCGCGGTTGCCCGGGACGAGGCTGGCTACGACGGGGAGTCGCGCCGCCTTTTTCGCCAACTCCTCTGCGGTCTCGTTCTTTCCAGTCCCGCCTTCCAGCGGTGTTGAAACCATCTAGTGTAGTCCGTCAAGCAGACTGTAAATTATTCAGTTTCGCCCGCCCACGCTTCACCTTTTCGAGGATGTCGTTGGCTTTCGCCGTCCAGATAAAGGGAGCGGGATCACCATTGTGGGTATCGATATATTCGAGGATGGCCTTTTCGAGTTGTTCCACGCTTTTGAAGACGCCACGACGTATGCATTTGTCAGTGATGTCCCGGAAGAACCTCTCGACCATGTTGAGCCACGAGGCACTGGTGGGCGTGAAGTGGATGTGGACTCTGGGGTGACGTTTGAGCCATGCCTTGACCTTGGCATGCTTATGCGTTGCATAGTTGTCGCAGATGATATGGATCGCCTTCTCTTTTGGAGCGTTCCGTTCGATGAGGCGCAGGAACTTCAGCCACTCCTCGTGACGGTGCTTGTCCATGCAAGTGCCGATCACGTTGCCGGTGGCGACCTCGAGGGCCGCGAAGAGCGAGGTGGTTCCGTTGCGTTTGTAGTCGTGCGTCATCGTCCCGCATCGCCCTTTCTTGAGCGGAAGTCCTGGCTGCGTCCGGTCCAGAGCCTGGATCTGGCTCTTTTCGTCGCAACTGAAGACCACGGCGTGTTCGGGAGGTGAAAGATAGAGACCCACGATGTCATTGAGCTTCTCTTCGAAGTTCTTGTCGTTGGAGAGCTTGAAGCTCTTCACTCGGTGAGGTTTGATCCCATGACGCGCCCAGATGCGCCCGACCGTCGACTCGCTCACGCCGGAGGCCTTCGCCATCGAAGAGCGACTCCAGTGGGTCTCTCCGGCGGGTTTGGTCTCCACGGTCATACGCACGATCTCGCTCTCTTTGGATTGCGCGATCGCCTCAATCCGCCCCGGGCGACTCTTGTCCTTCTCAATGCCTGGCAGGCCCTGCTCGGCGAAACGCTTGCGCCACCTTCCTACCTTGGGTTGGTCCTGCCCGAGTTCCACCGCGATCTCTTGATTGGTTTTGCCTTCGCTGGCAAGAAGGATGATCTGCGAACGTATACGCAGTTTCGGAGAGATGTTGGTCGCCTTGCTATACCTCTCAAGCTTATTGCGAACCGAAGGCTTCAACTCGATGGGAACGGCAACTCTCATGACGGAGAGTCCTTACATCACCAAAAACAAGAAGCAAGAGTTATTTAGCAATCTGTAAGACGGACTACACTAGCCCAAGCTGCCAGCCATGCATCCCAGTCGCCGCCGATTCCTCCTGCGCCTCGCCGCCTGCGCCGCCGTGCCGGGCCTTCCCCGGCTTAGCTTCGCTGAAGACGCGCTCTCGGCCCGCAGCGACGAGGAGGGCCATACCCTCGTCCACCTCTTTCTCCGCGGCGGCGCGGACACGCTGAATCTTTGGGTGCCCTACGCCGATGACGAATACTACCGCCAGCGCCCCACCCTTGCGATCAAGGCTCCCGGAAAGGATTCGGATGCCGCGATCCGGCTCACGGATCGCTACGCCTTGCATCCCGGGATGCGGCCGCTCGAGGCGGCGTTCAAGGAGGGCCGGTTCGGCGCGGTCCAGTCCGTCGGGGTGGAGAACCGGAGCGGATCGCACTTCGAATGCCAGGATCAGATGGAGCACGGCGACGCCGCAGAGGGCCGGTCGGTGGGAGGAGGTTGGCTCGGCCGTTTCCTGCGCGGTCGGATCGGGGGGGCGGACGGTCCGGCGGGGCAGTCCGGTTCCGCGCTGGCCGCCGTCGCCCTGGGCACGGTCCTGCCAGAGTCCTTGCGCGGTGCCCCCAGCGCCAGCGTCATGCAGCGGCTCGAAGACCTTCGCCTGAAGACCCAACGGTCGAATCCCCAGTCCGAACTGGCGGGACTGAAGGCGCTCTACGAGGCCGAGCCGGGCGCGCTAGGCGGACAGGGGCGCGATACCATGGAGCTCTTCGGTCGTGTCGCCGAGCTGCGGGAACTGCAACCGGCTCCGGAGCATGGGGCGGAATATCCCCGGGGCGAGTTCGGGACGCAGTTGCACGAGGTGGCGCGGCTCATCAAGGCGCGGGTGGGCCTCCAGGTCGCCTGCATCGATCTGGGGAATTGGGACACCCACTTTTTCCAAGGCGCCGCAAACGGGCAGCAGGCCGAGCAGATCCAGACCCTCGCCGGGGGGCTCGCGGCGTTCGACACCGACCTGAAATCCCGTCGCGATCGCTACACCGTGATAATCACGACGGAGTTCGGGCGAAGGACCTACGAGAACGCCTCCCTGGGAACCGACCATGGTCGCGGATTCGCATTCATGGCGCTCGGGGATCGGGTCAAGGGTGGGCAGATCCTCGGGGACTGGCCCGTCCCGGTGATGGACGAATCCAATCCGCTCGGACCCGGCGGAGTGGAGATCCGGGTCGAATACCGACGCCTCTTTGCGGAGGTCCTGCGAAGCACATTCCAGACGGACGAGGCGGAGCTGGCCGCGATCTTTCCGGATGGCGGACTCGAGCCTGTCGGATTGATGAAGGCGGGAACGTGAGTCGGTTTTTGGGATCGCCCCGAAGCGGGAGGCCTGGGATTCTTTCAACCATATTCCACCCCGGGCTTGCAACCGCCGGATCGAATCCGCAGGATTCATCTCCATCCAATCCCCAGATCGACATCCTCCCAAAGCACGCCTCGCCATGAGACACTCCGAGTCCCACCGCACCCACCGCGTCGGATGGCTTCGCGCCGCGGTCCTCGGAGCGAATGACGGAATCGTTTCGACCGCCAGCTTGATCGTCGGAGTGGCCGCCGCCGCATCGGACAAGGGTGGGGTTCTCGTCGCCGGCATCGCCGGTCTCGTGGCCGGGGCAATGTCAATGGCGGCGGGCGAATACGTCTCGGTCAGCTCCCAAGCCGACACCGAGGGCGCCGACCTCGCCCGGGAACGTGCCGAACTGGCGGGAGACGCGGACCGCGAGCACGCGGAGTTGGCGGCCATCTATGTCGCGCGTGGTCTCGACGCCGCTCTTGCCAACGAGGTCGCCACGCAACTGATGGCCAAGGACGCGCTCGGAGCCCACTCGCGGGACGAACTGGGAATCTCCGACACCCTCAGCGCACGCCCGGTGCAGGCGGCCCTGGCGTCGGCGGGCACCTTCGCGGTGGGGGCCGCCATGCCCCTGCTGCTCGTGGTGTTGGTGCCGTCCACGGCCTTGGTCTGGGCCGTTTCGGGGGCGTCGCTCCTCTTTCTGGCCCTCCTCGGTGGTCTCGCGGCCCGCGCTGGCGGCTCGCCCGTGATCAAGTCGGTCGTTCGCGTGACCTTTTGGGGCGCGTTGGCGATGGGGTTAACCGCCGGGGTGGGGTCGGTCTTCGGTGCGACGGTCTGATCGTCCCTGCGATGAGATCGGTCGGCTTCGCCTTGAAAACGGGCGCACGAAGATCACCGGGCTCCCTTACTCAGGTTCTTCTTCCCCGCTGGTGAAGACCTGCGTGATTGCCTGGATCGCCAGATCCTCATCTTCGCCATCCGCCTCGATGTTGATCACGGCACCCATCGTCGCACACAACATCACGATGCTCATGATGCTGCGGACATCGGCGATCTTCTCGCCGCATTTCAGGACGATGGTCGAATGGAATCGTTGGGCCACGCGGATCATGCGAGCCGCGGAACGGAATTTCATTCCATCTTCCCAGGAAATCAAAACAGTGGAGCGCTTCATGAGTTTGATTCGACAGTTGCCAGACGATCTTGTTCAATTCCCGCTGGCGAGGGAGGTCCCGATACGTCTGCACGGCCCCCTTGCCTCGCCTTGCGATGCTGTCATGAAACCCCACACCCTCCTGCTCGCCCTCGTCACCTCGGCTCACGGTCTCGAACGACTTCCGGAGGGGCCGGGGCTCGCCAGCGACTTCCCCGGGGATCGCGGCTTGTCCGTTCATCCCTCCGTCCTCCTTGTGGAAGACTTTGAAATCGACGATCTCGAAGATCTCAAGCCACGCTGGAACGAGATCGAGAACCGGGAAGGTGAGGTGCTCGAACTCGTCGCGGATCATCCCGCGGCCAGCGCGGGTCAAACCTGCCTCCAAGTCACCGCCACGCTCGGCAAGAACACCGGCGGCCACCTTTTCAAGCGCCTCGATCCCATCCAGACGCGGGTCTTTGCGCGTTTCTACGTGAAGTTTGCCGAGGACGCGCCTTACCTGCATCACTTCAGCGGTCTCGGGGGTTACAACCCACCGACCAACTGGCCGCAGGGCTCCGCGGGCAAGCACGCGGCGGGCGACACCCGCTTCAGTGCCCGCATCGAACCAAACGGCAGGAATGGCTCGCTCGCCGCGCCGGGCGGCTGGATGTTCTACACCTACTGGCACGACATGAAGCAGTCCGCCGATGGCGGCTTCTGGGGCAACGGACTCTGGCCTGAAGGCCGTCCCGGCCCCCCGCCCGGTCGGTGGCAGTGCGTGGAGATCATGGTGAAGTGCAACGAGGTGGGCAAGAGCGACGGCGAACTGGCCCTTTGGCTCGATGGCAAGCTGGCCACGCACATCGGCCCCGGCACCCAGACCGGCCAATGGACCGGCCTGGGCTTTGACGTGCTCGAGGACGGCCCGGAGACCTTTGAGGGCTTCCGCTGGCGCACGGTGCCAGAACTCGCGGTGAGTTACTTCATGCTCAGTCATTACGTCACCGAAAACGCCTATCGCCAGAACCGGGTCGCCGATCCTCCGAAACTCAACCGCGTGTGGTTCGACGACATCGTTGTCGCGACCGAATACATCGGACCGATTCACCCGCCATGAGGATTCTATTTCTCCTACTCTCCTTCGCTACCGTCACCCAGGCGCAGCAGCCGGAACTCAAGACCGGTCCCAATGCCGACCTGGGCGGCGTCTTGCTCTTGCCGCCGGACGACGAGTGGAACCGCGATGTGTCGAAGGTTCCCGTAGATCCGCTCAGCGATGCCATTATCGCCTCCATCGGTGCCGAGACCGGTCTGCACGAGGATTTCGGCATCGTTTGGAAAGGCGCACCCGGCGGGATTCCCTATCATGTGGTGGGCGGAGACCAGCCAAAGGTGCCCGTGACCTTTGCCTATGCCGACGAGAGCGATCCCGGCCCCTATCCCATCCCTCCCGATGCCTGGATCGAAGGCGGCCCGCACAGTGACGGCGACCGCCATGTGCTGGTGCTCGACAAGGACAACTGGAAGCTCTACGAGATCTTTCGCGCGTTTCCCATCGACGGCGGGAAGTCCTGGAAGGCTGGGAGCGGTGCCGTCTTCGATCTGAAGGCTCCCAAGCCACGCCCCGCCGGTTGGACCAGTGCGGATGCCGCCGGACTGCCCATCTTGCCCGGACTCGCCCGCTACGACGAGATCTGCGGCACGAAGAAACTCGCCCACGCTCTGCGCTTCACGGTGAAGAAGACCCGCCGCGCCTATGTGTCACCCGCCACGCATTTCGCCAGCCCGCATGAGGACGAGAATCTCCCGCCCATGGGCATGCGGGTCCGTCTGAAGGCGGACTTCGACACCTCTCCGTTCACCGGGGCCGCCCGCGTCATCCTCGAAGGTCTCAAGACCCACGGCATGATCCTCGCCGACAATGGCGGCGACTGGTTCATCAGCGGAGCCCCCGACGAGCGCTGGAACCACGAGGAACTCCTGCCCATCCGAAAGGTGAAGGGCAAGGACCTCGAAGTCGTGAAGATGGGGCCGATGACGACACGATAGGCGAAAGCGCACCGATGTCCCGACGATCGCCGCAACTCCCCGCCCTACCATGAGAGCCATCATCGGTCTTTCCATCCTGTTCGGGACGATGACCGCCTCGGCAGTGAAGGCCCGCATGCCCGCCGAGGGATTCGGCGCGGGGGCTCGCGGCGGTGAGGGCGGCAGAGTAATCCGCGTGACGAACCTCGCGGACGATGGCGAGGGCAGCCTGCGCGAGGCTTTGGCGCAACGCGGACCACGGATGATCGAGTTCGCCGTGGAAGGCGAAATCGAACTGGATTCGCGTCTGCGCATCCACGAGAGTTCGGTGACGCTCGATGGGTCCACGGCCCCGGGCAAGGGCATCACGCTGTTGAGGCACGGCCTCGATGTGGTCAATGCGGAAGAAGTGATCTTGCGCGGACTGCGCATTCATGTGAGCGAAGGCGGTGCCACCGGCGATGGCGTCCTCCTCTGGGGAAAGGACGGCGGCGTGACCCGGCGCGTTCTAGTGGATCAGTGCTCCATCCATGGCGCCACCGACGAGGGGGTGAACACCTGGGGCCGGGTCGAGGACGTGACTTTCCAATGGTGTCTCATCGCCGATTCCGCGCCCCCGCACAGCAAAGGCTGGCTATCCGGAGCGGAGTGCGACCGTATCACGATCCACCATTGCCTCTTCGCCCACTGCGAGGACCGGAATCCCAAGCTCGAGGGAGGTCGTTACCAGGTGGTGAACAACGTCTTCGCCGCCTGGACGAACAACAACGCCACCAAGCTGCGCCTGGGAGCCCGCGTCAACCTGATCGACAACGTCTATCTTCCGGGAGCGGCATCGCGGGCGGACAAGGGCTGCATCTTCCTCGAGGATCCTCCGGGTGATCTCAGACTCTTCATGCAGGGAAATCTCCTGCACGGCGTTCCCGCGCCAGCGGACCAATGGAACTGGGTGACCCTGCATCGGCGTCAAGCGGACCAGTGGATCGAAGAGCGACCGGCTCCCGCCGCCTTTCGTGCCCGAGAGCCTTTCGCCGCGCCCCCGGTGAAGACCGAATCCGCCGCCGAGGCCCTCGCCAGCGTTCTCCGCTCCGTCGGCGCACCCCTTCGGGATGAACGGGACAACCGGGCGATCGAGCGCATTCATCCGCCCCAGTGATGCGCTGCATGCCCTTTTACTCCGTCTGTTCTCTCGTGCGATGCCGCCGCACCACCAAGATCATGAATAAACTCTTTCCACTACTGTTCATCGCCGCCAGCACCGGTGCCGCCGACTCGACCACGCCCGGCGAGATCACGACACCGTATCCGACGATCACGAATCTCGCGGTGGAGTGGCGGATCGAGGGCGACGACAACCTGAACGCCACCTGCGGTGTGCGGTATCGCAAGATCGGGGACACGGCCTGGCGGGAGGAAATGCCGCTGCGCCGGGTTCCCGCCGGATCGAGCCGAAAGACCTCTCCGATCATGACGTGGACAAATCGCCTTAGCGGCAGTGTCTTTGATCTCGAGCCTGGAACCGCCTACGAGATCGAGTTGACGCTCCACGACCTGGATGGAGGCGGGGAGACACGCATCATCCAAGCCTCGACCCGACCCGAAGCTCTCGCGAAGGACGACGCGGTGGTCAGAAACGGATCGAAGTCCGATTTGAACGGCGTGAAACCCGGCGAGGTGCTCCTGCTGGCCGATGGCGACTATGGCGCGGTCACCTTCAATCGCGACGGCGAGCCGGGAAAGCCGATCGTGTATCGCAGCACGAGCGGAAAGGCCGTATTCAGCGAGATCAGCCTGACAAACCGCAAATGGGTCTATCTGGAAGGCGTCACCGTGAACGGGCCGGTTCGCCTGAATGGCACGGAGCACTGCGCGGTGCGACGCTGCACGATCCGCTCGCAGTTCGGCATCAAGGCCTACCGGCCCGGCATGATGAACGCCTGCATCGAGGACAACCTCATCACCGGGATCCGCGACTGGAAGCCGGAGATCATGGGCGCGGGCGGCGACAACGACGGCGAGGGCATCCAGTTCACCGGGAGCGGCAATGTCATCCGCCACAACCGCGTCCATGGCTTTCGCGACTGCATCTCCCACATGGAGGACGAAGGGGCGGCACCGCAGCAATGCAACGACATCCTCAACAACGACATTGGCAACGGTCTCGACGACGGCATCGAGGCCGACTTCGCCCTGCACAACTGCCGGGTGATGCGCAACCGCCTGACCAACTGCTTCGTCGGCATCTCCTCGCAACCCGGCCTCGGCGGGCCGAACTACTTCCTGCGCAACGTCATGTTCAACGTTGTCTACTGCGCCTTCAAGCTGAACCGCTTCAGCGAGGGTGATGTCATCCTTCACAACACCGTCGTCAAGGCCGGCGACGGTCTCGGCATCTACACGAGCGAGCCGTTCGACCATGCCCGCATCGAGCACAATCTTTTCATCGGAGGCAAAGCGCCCGCCGGCGTGTCCTTTGGCGGCTACTCGCCCGGCCGGGGCCGCGCGATCGACGTGCAGCAGTTGGGTGATCACTGCGTGATCGACCACAACACCTACGCCGTCGTCGGCCAGCCCTTTGAGGGTAAGATCCGCTCATCAACCTTCAAGACGCTGCCGGGCAGAGACTTCGAGGCTCATGGCCGGGTCATCGAGGTCTCCGCTCCCTTTCCCGAAGATCCCGCCCGCTCCTACGATCCGCCGGATCTCACCAGCCTGCGTCAGGCCGGAGCGTATGCAGGAGAGAGCCCGGCGCCCGTTTATGGACCGAGGTAGTCACATCGACCGGCATTTGAGACGACAACGCCGACCGACGTCATGACTCCACTCTTCCTTCGCACCCTCTTTGCACTCTTCGTGTTGCTTTGCGTCCAATGCCTGGCGGCCGATCCACGCGACACCATGCCTGACACCCGGGCCGCCACGGATGCTTTGGGGCGTGTCCTCCCGATGAGTACGGAAGTCGGCCCGCCGAAGCCGAACCGGACCGTGGGCATCTTCTACTTCAACTGGCACGCCGCCTTCGGCAATCCGCAGGTCCATGACATCGCGAAGATCCTCGCGGTGAATCCCGCCGCGCCGCCGTGGGGACCGGTGCAGGCCCCCCATTACTGGAGCGAGCCGCGTTTTGGCTACTACCGGCCCGATGACCCGTGGGTCATCCGCAAGCACGTGCAGATGCTCTCGGATGCGGGCGTGGATGTGCTGATCCTCGATGCCACGAACGGCTTCACCTACGACGCGGAGCGTGAGGCGCTGTGTGTGGTGCTGGAGCAAATGAAGGCGGAGGGCCAGCGCATACCGCAGATCGCGATGTTTGCCTATGCGCAGCACCATGCGGTGGTGCCGCATTTATGGGAGACCTTTTACCAGCCGGGCAAGCATCGCGACCTCTGGTTTCAGTGGAAAGGCAAGCCGCTCCTACTTACACCGCCAGATGGACTCACCGAGGAAGTGAAGACCTTTTTCACCATCCGCACCTCTTGGGCATGGACGCGCGGTCAGCCGTGGTTTGGGGATGGCCGGGACAAGTGGCCGTGGCTGGACTCTGCCCCGCAAGTGCCCGGATGGCATGAAGCGTCCAACAAAGCCGAATGTGTGCCCGTCGGTGTGAGCCAGCACGCCACGAGCAACATCGGGCGAAGCTTTCACGGCAGCCGACAACCTCCACCAGCGGAGTGTCGTTCGGGCGAAGGGCTCTACTTTGAGGAGCAATGGAGGCACGCCCTGCCGCATGACCCCGAGTTTCTCTTCATCACCGGCTGGAACGAATGGGTGGCCCAGCGTTTCCTCTCCGATGGCACCATGACTTTCCTGGGACGCGTTCTGCCGGCGGGAGAGACCTTCTTTGTGGACGACTACAGCCCGGAGTTCAGCCGGGACATCGAGCCCATGCGCGGAGGCTTCGGCGACAACTACTACTGGCAGATGGTCGCCAACATTCGCCGCTACAAAGGCGCGCGTCCATTGCCAGCCGCCTCGCCAGCCAAGACCATCGCTATCCCCGGCGACTTCGCCCAATGGGCCGAGGTGAAGCCCGTCTATCTCGATGACCTGCACGACACCACCCATCGCGATCACGACGGCGTCCCCGGTGCAGGCCGCTACACGAACCAGACGGGGCGCAATGATCTCGACTCCATGCACGTCACCCACGACGACACGCATCTCTTTTTCCACGTCCGCACCCGCGATGCTCTGACGGCTTCCAGCGATCCCGACTGGATGGTGCTGCTGCTCGACAGCGATCAAAACGCCGGGACCGGCAGCCTCGGCTACGATTACCGCCTCAATCGCCTTCGCAGCAGTCCGGGCATCGCCAGCATCGAGCGATGGAATGGAAACGCGTGGGAGCACGCAGGCACTGCCAGGCTGGAGGTCGGCACGAATGAACTCCACCTTGCTGCCGACCGCGCCGTGCTCGACATGACCGCCGAAAAGCCTGTGCGCTTCGACTTCAAATGGACCGACAATGTGCCCGCGGATGCCCATGGAATGGACTTCCTCGATCAAGGTGATACTGCGCCAAATGCACGGTTCAACTACCGCTACAGCGCGGTGTCTGATGCCTGATGGGTCCCGCCGTCAGGCAGCGCAACCTGCGGAAGTTAATGACAAACCTTTCATTTGTTCCCATCCTGTCCCCAGATGAACTGAATCCCGGATGCGCCTGCTGATTGTCGAAGATGAGCCGAAGACCGCCGCCCTGCTCGGCACCGCGCTGAAGCAGGAGGGGTTCGAGGTGGCGTGGGCGGAGGACGGGATCAAAGGACTCGAGGAAGCCATTCGGGGTGGCTTCGACCTGTTGCTCGTGGACATCATGCTGCCGGGTCTGGACGGGCTCGGGCTGGTTCGCGAGCTGCGCGCGAGGGGTCACGCCACGCCGGTCATCATGCTCTCCGCCCGGGGCGAAGTGGAGCAGCGCGTCGAGGGCCTCGACGCCGGTGCCGACGACTATTTGCCGAAGCCCTTTGCGATGTCCGAGCTGATGGCTCGGGTGCGATCCCTGTTCAGGAGGAACAGCCAGCAAAAGGCCATGGTGCATTCGATCGGCGACCTGACTTTCGACCAGGCGACCCGAGAGACGCGCCGCGGTGGCAAGCGGATCGAGCTCTCCACGCGGGAGAGCCTGCTGCTCGAATGCCTCTTCCGGGCGGAAGGCAGCGTGGTCAGTCGCAGGGACATCATCAGCGCGGTGTGGGAATACGACTTCGATCCGGGATCCAATCTCGTCGAGGTCTACATCCGCCGACTTCGCGACAAGATCGACCGGGAAGCTTCCCCCTCACTCATTCAAACCGTTCGTGGCCTCGGCTACGCCCTTCGTCTCCATCCATGACTCTGCGCCGCCGCATCCTGCTCTACTACTCCGGCACTCTCAGTCTTTCCCTGGTGATCGTCGGATTCTGGAGTTGGTTTGAATTCACCGAGCAGCGCAACGAGGCCCTGCAGGGCGGAGCCGAGGCGGCATTAAAACACAATCCGCTCGAGGAGACCTTCGAGATCATCCTCTACGGCGGGCTACCGGCCATTCTCCTCGGGATTGTCGGCGGTGGCCTGCTCATGCGTCGCGCCTTGCGTCCGATCGAGGAACTGACCGAAGCGCTGGAAAGGACGGACGTCTCGAATCTCTCCGATCCGGTGCCGCGCAGCGGTAATGGCGACGAACTCGACCGGATGACCGCCGTTTTCAATCGCATGAAAGAGCGGCTCGGACTCTCCTTCACGCAAGCGCGAGAGTTTACGCTGAACGCCTCCCATGAGCTGAAAACACCGCTCACCATCATGCACGGAACGCTGGAACAGACGATCCTGCGGAGTGAGACAACGGATTCCGAGCGTGAGGGAGCCGCGGCCTTGCTGGAGGAAGTCCAGCGGCTCTCCGCCATCGTCGGTCAGCTCTCCTTTCTCGCGCGGGCGGATGCGGGGCTCATGCCCTTGACCCGCGAATCGGTGGCCCTTCATGATCTGGTGCGCGACCTCGCGGAGGAAGCGACCATCCTCGCCGCGGGGGCGGACATCACTGTCACGCTTACCGAATGCCAGCATGTTTCTGTGTCCGGTGACCGGATGCGGTTGCGCCAAGTCCTGCTGAACCTCGCAGACAACGCCGTGAAATACAACGAGCACGGTGGCGGGATCGAGATGGCTCTACAAAGACAGGGCGACGAAGCTGTGTTCTCCATTCGCAACACCGGGTCCGCTCTGGCTCCGGACCTCGAGGCACGGGTCTTCGAGCGTTTCTTTCGGGGGGATCCCGCACACGGTGGTGCCATCGAGGGCAGCGGACTCGGACTCAGCATCGCGAAGTCCATCGTCGAAGCGCACGGCGGAACGATCGCCTACGAGGTGCTGCCGGATGGCCGGACCCAGGTGACGGTTGCACTCGCCGTCGTGCTTCCGTCCTGATTCTCGAAAAATGAAGATACTGTCATCTTCTGGCGGGTGCCTTGACTTGAGTTTGAGACCGACCGTCACTCGACATTTGTGGGACTCCCATGAAAGTCGTCTTGCTACTTCACGCCCTCGCCGCCTGCCTGCTCGCCTCGTGCGTGCAGTTTGAGGAGAGACCCCTCATCGCGGAGGAGACCAGCGCGGCCTACGCGGGCCGTTCGCTCCATGATGCGGGACTGAAAGCCTTCCTCGAAGAGCAGAAGGCATCCGGTCGTTCCTGGACGGTGGACCAGCTGGCTCTCGCCGCGACGTATTTTCACCCGGACGTCGCCCTCGCCCGTGCCGAAGCGGCGGAGGCGGGAGCCTCGATCCTGACCGCGCAGCAACGTCCGAACCCGGTTTTCACGTTCTCGCCCCAATGGACGAGCAGCCCGGTGGCCTTCACACCGTGGTTTATCAACCCGAGCCTGTCGCTCCCCATCGAGACGGCCGGCAAACGCTCGCGTCGCACGGAGCAGGCCATGGCGGCAGCGGAGGCGGCGAGGTGGCGGGTTTCGGCCCGAGCCTGGACGGCGCGTTCGCGAGTGCGAGCGGCGATGCTCGAAGTCTATGGGGCGAAGGAAAACATCCGTCTGTTGCAGACGGAGGAGGCCCTTCATGAAGAAGCGATCAAGAAATTGACCGCGCAGATGGAGGCCGGGGACGTCTCGCAATTCGAACTCACCCAGGCCCGTCTCATGATCAACCGTGCCCGCCTTGCCCGACAGGACGCCGAGCGGCTCGCGGCCACGGGCGAGGCGCGTCTCGCGGCGGCGATCGGAGTGCCGCTGACGGCGCTGCGGGCCGTCGATTTGGATTTCTCGACCTTCCGGAGCCTCGGTGGAATCAAGCCGGGCGAGTGTCGCCGTTATGCCCTCACCCAGCGGGCCGACCTGATGGCCCTACTCGCCGACTACGCCTCCGCCGAGTCCGCGCTGAAACTGGAACTCGCGAAACAATATCCCGACATCAATCTGAGTCCCGGCTATGACTACAACTCCGGTCAGAACCGCTGGCAGTTGGGGTTGAATTTCGAACTTCCCCTCAACGGCAATCGTGGCCCCATCGCGGAGGCGGAGGCGCGCAGGATCACCGCCGAGAAACGATTCCTTTTGCAGCAGGGCGTGATCGAGGGCGAAATCGACGTCGCGCTTGCCGCCTATCAGGCCTCCAAAGCCAAGGCGGCGACAGCGGCCCAAATGGCACGGGATGCCGCAACCGCCACGGACACCACCCGGCGCATGGTCGAGGGAGGCGAAATCTCCGCGCTGGAACTGACCCGCCGCCGGATCGAGGCGAGCACTGCCGACGTCGCCCTGATGGCCGCAAATCTCGAAGCCTTGACCGCCGCAGGGGCGCTCGAAGATGCCATGCAGGCGACCCTGCGTTGAAGTTTCCCCATGAAAACGATTCTGTTTCCAGTCCTCCTCCTCGCGATTCACGTGGCGGGCACGCTTCAGGCCGCCGACGCCGGCGGTTCCGCCCCGGCCACGATCACCAAAGAGGGTGACCTCGTCCGCCTGACCCTGTTGCCCGAGGCGGAGGCGGCGCTGAGGTTGAAGACCGTCCCGGTCGAGAGTCGTGTAATTCCCGCCGTGCGCCTTTTCTCCGGTGAAGTGGTCACCCCCCTCGCGGCCGAGGGCAAGTCCGTCGCTCCCGTGCTCGGCGGCACGCTTGAGGAAGTCCTGCGGCTCGCCGACCTGCAGGCAAGCGCCGACGGACGCATCGTCCAGGCTCAGGTGCAGATGGACGCCGCCAAAATCGCCGTGGAGCGCGCGCAAAAGATGCTCGACGCAGAGGCTGGCAGCATGCGCGGACTCGATGAGGCAAAAACCTCCCTCGCCCTCGCCGAGGCCGCCATGGCCACCGCCAAGGCTCAACGCGATCTCCTCGGGGCTCCTGTCGGTCAATCCGGCGGAGCCCAGCGCGCCTGGGTGCGCGTCGCGGTCTACAGCGGTGAATCTGCTCTCCTCGATCCGAATGCTCCCGCGAGCGTGAGGCCCTTGGGCGGGTCCGGACCCTCACAAAGCGCCCAACCCGTGGCCGGGCCGCCGACGGCGAACGCCCTGACCAACACCATCGATTGGTATTTCGCCCTGCCCGCCGATACGAAGCACCGCAGCGGCGAGCGGGTCGCGGTCGAGATCCCCACGCTCGATGGCAAGATCGAAAGTCTCGTTCTGCCGTTCCGTGCGGTGTTGCACGACATTCATGGCGGCCAGTGGGTCTATGAGCAGAAGGCGCCGCACACCTACCACCGCCGACGCATTCAGATCGCCCGGCTCTCCGGCAGCGAGGCGGTGCTGTCGAGCGGTCCTCCCGCTGGCACGAAGGTCGTCACCGACGGATCCGCCGAACTGTTCGGCACGGAGTTCATGACGGGCAAATAATCCTACGAGACACCTCTCATGCTGAATTCCATTGTCTCCTGGGCGCTGAACATGCGCGTGCTCGTCGTCGCGGCGGCAATCGCGCTGCTCGTCGTCGGGATCAATGCGACGAAAAACGCGCCCCTGGATGTCTTCCCTGAGTTCGCCCCACCCCTCGTCGAGGTGCAGACGGAGGCGCCCGGCCTTTCCACCGAGGAGGTCGATGCGCTCGTCACCGTGCCGCTGGAGAACTCGCTCAACGGCCTGCCCTTCCTCAAGACGATCCGTTCCAAGTCCGTCCTTGGCCTCTCCTCCGTCGTGATGATCTTCAAGACGGGGACGGACATCCTCAAGGCGCGGCAACTCGTGCAGGAGCGTCTCAACCTTGCGCAAAACCGCCTCCCCGCCGTGGTCAAGCCACCGGTGCTGATGGCTCCCTACTCCTCGTTGAGCCGGGTCTTGAAGGTGGGTCTCCGCTCGGACACGGTCGACCAGATGGAGCTCAGCGAGATCGCCCTCTGGACGATGCGACCCCGCCTCATGTCCGTGTCGGGCGTGGCCAACGTGGCCATCTGGGGCCAGCGCGACAAGCAATTCCAGGTGCTCGTCGATCCCCAGAAACTTCGCGCTGCCGGGATCACGCTCGATGCAATCACGAAAGCGGTCGGCGATGCCGCCGTCATCAGCGCGGGCGGTTTCATCGACACGCCGAACCTGCGTCTCCCCGTCAACCAACTCTCCCTCATCACCACGCCGGAGGATCTCGCGCGCACCGTGGTCGAGTTCCGCAACGGTGCCCCCATCCGCCTCGGCGATGTCGCGGAGGTGAAGATTGGCCACCCCGCCCTCATCGGCGACGCGGTCATCGATGACGGCGACGGCATCCTCCTCATCGTCGAGAAGCAGCCTTGGGGAAACACCCTCGATGTCACGACCGGAGTCGAGAAGGTGCTCGATGAATTGAAGCCCGGCCTGCCCGGCGTCACGATCGACAGCACCATTTTCCGCCCCGCCACCTTCATCCAGCTCTCCATCGACCATCTCACCGAGGCGCTCTGGCTTGGATGTTTGTTGGTCGTTGTCGTGCTCGCATTATTCCTCGGAGACTGGCGCACCACGGTTATCAGCATCACCGCGATCCCGCTTTCCCTCGCCATCGCCCTGCTCCTGCTCCGCTGGCGCGGCGAAACGATCAACACGATGATCCTCGCCGGTCTCATCATCGCCCTCGGGGAGGTGGTCGACGACGCCATCATCGACGTGGAGAACATCCTGCGCCGTTTGAGGCAGAATGCCCTGCTCCCCAACCCGCAGCCAAAGCTGAAGGTAGTCCTCGACGCCTCGATCGAGGTTCGCAGCGCCGTCGTCTATGCCAGCGTCATCATCGTCCTCGTGTTTGTGCCCGTGTTTTTCCTGCCCGGTCTTGCCGGCACCTTCTTCCGACCGCTCGCCCTCTCCTACATTCTCGCCATCACCGCCTCGCTCGCGGTGGCCCTGACATTGACACCGGCACTGAGCCTCATCCTGCTCAAGGTGAAACCCGGTGAACACCGCGACGCCCTTCTCTCGCGGGGGATGAAGGCCGCCTATCGTGGCATCCTTCCGGTCTTCGCAAAACGTCCCTGGGCGGCGATGATGTTCCTCGCGCTCGCCTTCCTTGGAACCGCGTGGATCTGGAAGACGCAACTCAAGGAGGAATTCCTGCCGAGCTTCAAGGAACGCGATTTCCTGATGCACTGGCTCGAGAAACCCAACACCAGTGTCGAGGCGAGCAAACGCATCACCATCGCCGCCGCGACCGATCTTCTCAAGGTGCCCGGCGTGCGCAACCAAGGTGCCCACATCGGCCGGGCCGAAGTTGCCGACGAGGTCGTCGGGCCGGACTTCACGGAACTCTGGATCAGCCTCGATCCCGAGGCGCCCTACGACGAAACGATCAAAAAGGTGCAGGCGGTCGTCGACGGTTATCCCGGACTCACCCGCGATCTGCTCACCTTTCTGCGCGAGCGTATCAAGGAGGTGCTCACCGGAGCCAGTGCCAGCGTCGTCGTCCGAATCTTCGGTCCCGACCTCGATCAGCTCCGAACCCATGCGACCGAAGTGGGCGAAGCACTCAAGGACATCCCCGGGGTGAGTGCCCTGAAAGTCGAGCCGCAAGTGCAGGTGCCCCAGATCACCGTGAAACTTCGGCCCGAGAATGCCGCCCTCCATGGTCTCACCGCCGGGCAGGTGCGCCAGGCCGTCACCACGCTCATCAGCGGACGCAAGGTCGGCGAAGTCTTTCAGGACCAGCGGGTTCACGACGTCACCGTCTGGAGCGTTCCTTCCGTGCGCACCGACTACACCACCCTGCGCGAACTGCTGATCGAAACTCCCAGCGGTGGTCATGTGCGTCTCGCCGATGTCGCCGACCTCGCCATCGTGCCCACGCCGAATGCGATCAAACGCGAGGGTACCTCGCGCCGAATCGACGTCACCTGCAACGTCAGCGGACGTGCCCTCGGTGAGGTCGCGCGGGAAATCGAGGAGCGTATCGGCAAGATCTCCTTCGCGAGCGGCTATCATCCCGAGATCCTCGGCGAATGGGCCGAACGTCAGGCCGCCCAAAGCCGCCTTGGCTGGCTTGCCCTTGCTTCGCTGGCGGGCATCCTCGCCCTGCTCCTCGCCGACTTTCAATCGCCGCGACTCGTCCTCCTCATTGCCCTGGCCCTGCCCTTCGCCCTCATCGGCGGGGTTTTGGCCGCCTGGCTTGGCGGAGGGATTCTCTCGCTCGGTTCGCTCGTCGGATTTGTCACCGTCCTCGGCATCGCGGCACGCAATGGGATCCTCCTCGTCAGCCACTATCGACACCTTCAAGTCGAGGAGCAGACCCCCTTCGGTCTCGACCTCGTCCTGCGCGGCAGCGAGGAGCGCCTCATTCCCATCCTCATGACCGCCGCCACCGCCGCGCTCGCCCTGCTCCCCCTTGTCCTGAAGGGTGACGTGCCCGGGAACGAGATCGAGCGGCCCATGGCCCTCGTCATCCTCGGAGGCCTCGTCACGAGCACGCTGCTGAACCTCTTTCTCCTGCCTTCGCTGTATGCGCGGTTCGGGAGAATCACCGCACAAGACACCCTCTCCCAAAGCCCCACGAACATGCCATGATCACCGAACCCCTCACCAACGACATCGCCTATCCCGTTCCCGATCGTGAACGGGTCTTGCCGGACAACATCTTCGACACTCCCACCGATGCCATCCAGGACTTCGCCTTCAACTCGAAGGTCGCTTCGGTCTTCGACGACATGGTCGACCGGTCCGTCCCCTTTTATCGCGAGATCCAGAAGATGACCGGGCAACTCGCCGCCGACTATGCGGTTGCGGGAACCCGGATCTACGATCTCGGATGCGCCACCGGCACCACCATGATTCTGATGGACAAGAGCATTTCCGCCGATGTCACCCTCGTCGGGGTCGACAACTCGGCCGACATGCTCGACAAGTGCCGCGAGAAGCTCGAAGTCGCGAATGTCGTCAAGCCTTTCGAACTGGTGGAGGCGGATCTGAACAGGGACGTCGAAATCGAAAACGCGTCCGTCGTCCTTCTCGTGCTGACGCTCCAATTCGTCCGTCCGCTCTACCGTGAACGCCTCATGAAGCGGATTTTCGACGGGCTCATTCCCGGTGGCTGCGTCATCCTCGTTGAAAAGGTGCTCGGAGAAAGTTCTCACCTGAACCGGCTCTTCATCGAACACTATTACCAGATGAAACGGTCGATGGGCTACTCGAACCTGGAGATCGCACAAAAGCGTGAGGCGCTCGAGAACGTCCTCATTCCTTACCGCCTCACCGAGAATCTCGAACTGCTCGCCAAGCTCGGATTCACCCAGGAGGACACCTTCTTCAAGTGGTACAACTTCTGTGGAATTGTCGCGGTCAAGTGATTCCCATCCAACTCTCGTTCACCCCATGATTTCTCTCGGCAACTTCTTTTTCAAGTATCGCAACGGCCTCTTCCCGCTGGCCATCGTCCTCCTGCTGGTGCCTTCACCAAATGTCTTCCCGGATTGGCGGATCGCGGCAATCGCCGGAGCGGGCCTGGTCCTCGTCGGCCAGATCCTCCGTGCCGTCACCGTCGGTCTCGAATACATTGTCCGCGGCGGACGCGGGGGCAAAGTCTACGCGGACGATCTCGTCACCGGCGGCATGTTCAACCACTGCCGCAATCCTCTGTACGTCGGGAACTATCTCGGGATCCTCGGTGCGGTGGTGGCGTCGAACTCCCTCATCGCGATGAGCGTCGGCGGGGTCTTTTTCCTGATCGCCTACCTCGCGATCACCTTCGCCGAAGAGAATTTCCTCCGGGGAAAATTTGGTGCGGCCTACGATGCGTATTGCGCGGACGTCCCCCGCTTCGCACCGAAGCTGAAGGGTCTCGGCGCGACATTGCGGGCCTCGGAGTTTCATTGGCAACGGCTCCTCGTCAAGGAATACGGAACCATGTTCGTGTCGCTCGCCGGGATTCCGCTGATCCTCTTGTTCACCCGACACCATCGCTACGATCTGCCTTGGTGGCAGGATGGATGGGATCTCGGCTTGCTCATCACCGTCGGAATCCTTCTCGCGGCCTATCTGGCGGCACGGTGGTTGAAGAAGAGCGGTCGGGTCGCCGGCTGACCGTCACGCCCGGGAACATGGAGCGCTGGAAACTCTACGCCTTCGCCGCCGCGGTCTTTGCCGGGCTCACGGCCGTCGTCGCCAAAGCAGGGCTCAGGAGCATCGGGGCCGATCTCGGTCTCGCGGTGCGAACGGGGTTCGTCTTTGTCTTCACGATGGCCGCGGTGTTGCTTCTCACCGACACCAGCAAGGCTGCCGCCACCCTGCATGCGGCCGGATGGAAATCCATCGCCCTGCTCGCGCTCTCCGCCCTCACCACCACGCTCTCGTGGATCTGCTACTACCGGGCGATGCACGAGGGCACCGTTTCCTATGTCTCCCTGGTGGACAAGGGCAGCATCCTCGTCACCCTCGCCCTTTCCGTGATGGTCCTCGGGGAACCTTTCACTTGGCGGCTCGCGGGCGGGGCGGTTCTTGTCACCGCAGGACTTCTCGTTATCGCCGGCGGCAAGTGACTGCGCCTCTGCCGGGGGCACTCTCTCGTATCCATGACAAGCGTGGACATCATCCTCTTCGACCTGATCAACCGATCGTGGACATCGCCGTTTCTCGATCACTTCATGCCGTTGATCTCGTCTCTCGATGTCTGGAAGCCCTTCATGTTTGCCGGAGCTCTCTGGGCACTGATCCTCGGAGGAAGATCCGGACGCCTCTTCCTTCTGTCCGTCGTGATCGGGTTGCTCCTCGGCGATGTGATCCTCTCTCATGCCCTCAAACACGCCTTCAGTCGCCCACGCCCACGCGACATCCGAGAGGGAGTGGTCGTGCGCAGCCTTTCCCCGGGAGAACCGAAGCTCTTTCATGTCTTCGAGCCCCCCGTCGTGGTTGTCAGCGAACCCTCAAAGGATCCGGTCCGTCACGGAAATTCCTTTCCCTCGAGCCATGTCATCAACTTCTTCATGTTCGCGACCGTGGCTTTCCGGTTCCGGAGGGGGGCGGGGTTCCTCCTCGGCCTCGTTGGAATTGCCGTGGCTTGGTCGCGGATCTACTGCGGAGCGCACTGGCCGAGCGACATCCCTCCCTCGGTCCTCATCGGCATCTTCTCAGGTTTTGCGGCGCACCGGTTTGCCGACCTGATCTTTCGATTGCTCTCCAAAACCAACCGTGTGGAATCCGCACCTGAACCGACCTGATGAACGTCGAAGCGCACCCGCCTCCACACTGGCCGCGAATCTTCTCCGGCGATCCGGGACGGCTGCGGTGGATCGCGCTCATCCTCTACGTCCTGTTCCTCAATTTGTGGGGATTGGGACGGCACGGGCTCTTTGAGCCGGACGAGGGACGCTATGCCAACATGGCGCTTGAGTTTCTCGAACCGGAACATGACCGGCTCGAGCCAACCCTGAGCGATGTCTCCCACTTCGACAAACCTCCGTTGATCTATTGGATGACGGGAACCTCCCTCGCCGTATTCGGGGTGAATGAATTTGCCGCCCGCTTACCGTCAGTCGTCGGGAGCTTCCTCGGGCTCGCCGGAGTCGCCCTGCTCGCATTTCGACTTCACGGGGAAAAGGCCGCCTGGTGGGGCGTGCTGGTTTTCGCCACGACGCTCCAGTGTTGGGCCCTCGCACGGCTGCTTTCTCCAGACATGCTTCTTTGCGGGCTGTGCACCCTGGGGGCGGGTTGTTGTCTCGGAGGAGTTTCCGGTTCTCGATTCGGCTGGTGGTGCGCCGGTGCGATCCTGTGGAGTCTGGCCTGGTGGGACAAGGCGACGGCCTGCCTCGTGCCGCTCTTCGCGCTCACCGTGGCCTTGCATCTCTCGGGTAGACAAGACCTTTTGGCGAGGCTGCGTCCGTTCCGCCTCTTTCTCACGATTCTGATCCTGGGATCGCCGTGGTATGTGCTGATGATGCTGCGCCACGGGGAATTGGACGGCTTCTTTTTTCATCGCGAACTGGCGGGGCGCGTTCTTGGACATGTCGACGGCAGGTCCGGCTTTCCCGGTTTCCACTTTGTCACCGCGGCCGTGCTGTGGCTGCCGTGGTGGCCGCTTGCGGTCCGGGGGGGTCTCACATCCCCGGGCTTCAAACAATCACTGAGCTGGAAGGAGCGGCTTCGATCCATCCCGTTTGAGTTCATCGTGGCCCTCCTCGTTCTGACGGTGTTTTCCTTCATTTCTTCGAAGCTGATCACCTACACCGTGACCGGTGCGCCTTGGCTCGCTGCCGGGATCGGCGGCTGCTTGAAAAACAAACGGTTTTCGCCCATGGGCCTCGAAGGAAGGCTCCTTGTGCTCGGGGCGGTCTTTGTTGTGGCGGTCGTCATGGTGCTCCCGAGATTCGAGGCCAGCCTGGGAGTCAATTCGAGCACCAGGAAGGTGGTCGAGACTTCAAGACGACTTGGAGGGAAAACGTGGATCTGCGACCGCTTTCTTCCGGGAATGGAATTCTACGCCGGAGAATCGGTCTACTACGTGAACACCGAAAGCCTGGTCCAAGTGCGGGATTCCCCGGGGCAAATGCCCGACAAGCATTTCAAGACGGACAAGGAAGTCGCGTCACTCGTCGCATCGTCCGGCGAAGGCGTCTGGCTGGTGCAAAGCCGGAAGAAGGCTCCAAACTGGATTTCAACGCTGCTGGAAGCAACCGAAGGCGTCCCGGCTGAACCTGTCGTGGTAGGGGATTTCAAGCTTTGGAAGTTGAGGTGAAACCGTCATGTGGCAACCGAACCCGTCAGTTGGGTTCGAAGTTCTCCTCCCGTTCGTGGCGGCATTCGGAACGCCTCATCCGTGGAGCGGCGAAGGTCCGTTTTTTCGTCCGGGAGCTCCTTAAAACGTCTCCTCGCGCCGGAGGCGGGATGCGATCCCGTTCACGGTCTCTGCGTCTCTCGCAGGTCGACACACACCACCTCCAGATCATTGCGGAAGTAGCCGTGGCCGTTGGCATAGGCCGGCGGCGACCAGGCGCATTTTTTTGCACCGAAAGGCGAGGTGGGCTCGATGACTTTGGCGCGGGCACGTTCTTCATATCCCGACGGGCTCAGAACCGCCCGGATCAGCACGCCCTCGTCGGTGAACAAATAGACCGCACCGTCCGCCGCCGGAGTGAGATGAATGCTGGCACCGCTTTTTGACTCGGTGATGCCGTCGGTCTGCCAGAGTTCCCGGCCCGTTGACGCATCGAGGCAGGCCAGCTCGCCACGCATCCGGGCTGAGTATACATGGCCATCAAGGTAAAGCGCCGTGGAGGTGTGGCTCAGGATCCTCTTCAGGGCGACCGTCCGCTCGGCAGGCCACAAGATCGCCGGCTTTGCCTCACCGGGACGGTATTCCATCATCAGCCCTCCGATCAACAGGCGCTCACCGTGGGAGACCGGCGTCGAGACACAGTCATTGCTGCTGGTGGTCATGGGTTCGCGCCAGTCGAGCGCCCCGGTCGCCGGATTCAGGGAGAAAACCGATGCGGTCGTCCACACGATGAGGTGAGGTCCGTCGTCACGCTTGATGATCACGGGCGAGCTGTTCGAGATCCCTTCGTCCATCGCCCGCCACAGCGTCGCGCCCGTCTCCGGGTCGAGCGCCATCACACCCGCATCCGGCCTGGCCCCGGTGAACAGAATGAGCCGCCCGGCATCGATGAGCGGCGAAGCCCGGCAACCCATGGACCCGATCTCAAACTCCTCACCCAGCTTCCGCGACCATCTGACCGCGCCCGTCTCGACCGCCAGACAATGCACTTCGCCATTGGCTCCTAACACATAGACCCGGTCGTTCTGCACGATTGGCGTTGCGGTCGGGCCGCCGCCCTGACCGGGCTCGAAGGCCCACTCCGGATACGGCGCCACGTAATCGAAGGCCCAGAGCCTCTTCCCCGTCGCTTCGTCAAAACAGAGCAGCCGCTCACGCGCCACCGGCTTTTCCAGCACGGCATCGGACACAAAGACCCTGCCCCCCGCCACCACGGGACTCGACCACCCGTAGCCCACTGGCTGCCGCCACCGGACCTGCGGTCCTCCAGCTGGAAAGGTCTCCGCCAATCCCGTCTCCGCCCAACTCCCGTCCCGATGCGGGCCGCGGAACTGGGGCCAATCCTCGGCCGGTGCCGGTCTCCCGGCCATCGACGCCATGCCTACCATCAAGGCGACTCGCAGGCCGCTGCCGATCCCCGGGCTCATGGTCTCTAGCATCCAGGAATTCCACCGGTCGGCAAGGTGCGCGATCAGATATTCCACGCAGAGAGCGGCTCGAAAACGTCGCGCTCCGCGGCAAGGCCGGCTGGCCCGAAGCGGACTGGCAGCGCGAGGTGGTGGAGCGGTATAGCTTACGCGGTGAAAAGTGATTCCTATCCACCCGGGCGGCAGTGTCCAAGCGCTGTGTGGAGTTGTCCCGCGCCCTCAACCTCAAACCCAGCCGTGCGATGCGTTCGATCTCTGCCCGTCAGAGTTATCGCCGCGCCCGCCTCAAGTATCCGAAGAACCCGATCAGGTTTCGTGCCGCGGCGGCCTCACTCCAAATCCGAACCACAGGGCAGCGGCGAGGGCGAAGAAGGCTCCAGTCGTAAAAGCCACGGCAGGTCCGAAGACCGACCACAGCCAGCCCATCAGCAGGCTCGCGGGAAGTGAGGCGATCCCGGTCACGAAATGAAAGGCTCCGTAGGCGCGCCCGCGCTGGGCATCGGGGTAGAAGTCGGCCACCAGGGCACGCTCGCTGGACTCGGTCATGCCGTAGAAGATTCCGTAGGCGAGAAAGAGGGCCCAGATGTGCCAGGCCTCGGTTGCAAACCCGAATCCTGCATACACGAGACCATACACGCACCACCCCCCGAGAATGAGGCCTCGCCGACCGATGCGATCGCTGAGCACACCAGCCGGATAACTGCTCGCCGACTTCACGAGATTGAGCCCCAACCACAGGAGCGGGAGGCTGCTGACCGGAACTCCGACGGACTGCGCGCGGAGAAGGAGAAAGGCATCGCTGGAGTTCCCCAGAGTGAAGAGGGCGACTGCTCCGAGATAACTTTTGAAAGCCGGGGTGGCGGTCAAGGGAACCTGAGTCGTATCGACGACAGCAACCTCGGGCACCGTTTGCTCCTTCGCCCCGAAGATGAGCATTCCAAGCGCTCCGATCATCGGCACGGTCGAGACCCAGAACAAGACACGGTAGTCTGTGGTGAACCACTGCAACAGGATCCAGGCGAGGAGCGGTCCGACCACTGCACCCGCATTGTCCATCATCCGCTGCACTCCGAAGGCCGCACCACGTTGATCCGGCGGTACCGAGGCGGCGAGCAGGGCATCGCGCGGCGCGGCGCGGATGCCCTTGCCGACACGATCGATGAAGCGGGCTCCAAGCACATGCCAGCCCGTAAGAGCCAGCGCTACCATCGGACGGGTGAGCGCACTGAGTCCATACCCGGCGATCATGAGCGGCTTGCGCTTTTTCACGCGATCCGACCACCAGCCGCTGGCGATCTTCAGGAGGCTGGCTGTGGACTCGGCGATCCCTTCGACCAGTCCGACAAAGGCCGTGCTAGCCCCAAGCGTGACCGTGAGAAAAATGGGGAGAAGCGGGTAGACTATCTCGGTGGAGATGTCGGTGAAGAAACTGACCCAACCCAGCGCCCAGACCGTGGCCGGGAGCCGCCGAAGTCCGATTCGTTTCCAATGTGCCTGCCCGGTCATATCAGGAGAGGAAGCGAAGCAGGGGCGGCGGTCTTCGGCTCGTCTTCGACGATCAGGAGGCGCATCCGGCATTCGTTCACTCTCGGACAGGATGTGAACAAATGAAAGATTTGTCATCAACTTCCGCCGGGTGCGGGGAATGACTGCGGGGCAAACTGCCACACGGTGCCCCCCCCATTGTGAGCGCAACGGCAACCCTCCGAAGGCGATTCGGAGTGCGATCGATCCAAATCCCGGCTAGCTTCAATCCTGAACAAATGGTTGAATTCCCCCATGACGACGCCCCCGGAACCTGCTCGCCATGATAGTCCCTCCAAGGACGACAACGGCGTTTTCGGTGAAAACCGCGACGAGTCCCCTGGCGATCCCAGCGAGCAGGCGACGACATTGCGGGCGGAATGGCGCCAATCACCTCCGGGAGTAGATCCAAGTTCCACACCAGCCGTACAGTCGGCTGCCCGGATTCCTCCAGAGAATAGCGAGACCATGATCCCCGCCAGACCGGTGCCCGAACCTGGATCCTCGATTGGATCCGAGAGGGACGGAGAGCGCATTGGCCGCTACAAGCTTTTGCAGAAAATCGGCGAGGGTGGATTCGGCACTGTCTGGATGGCGGAGCAGACCGAACCTGTCACCCGGCGGGTGGCCCTGAAGATCATCAAGCTCGGGATGGACACGCGCGAGGTGATCGCACGCTTCGAGCAGGAACGACAGGCCCTCGCGATGATGGATCATCCAAACATCGCCAAAGTCCTCGATGCCGGCTCGACAGAGAAGGGTCGGCCCTTCTTTGTGATGGAGTTGGTCAAGGGCATTCCCATCACCCAGTATTGCGACGAATCCTGCCTCGGAACCCACGAGCGGCTGGCGCTCTTCGGCGACATCTGTTCCGCGATCCAACATGCCCATCAAAAGGGGATCATTCATCGCGACATCAAGCCGAACAACGTCATGGTCACCCTCCATGGCGACACGCCGGTGGTGAAGGTCATCGACTTCGGGATCGCCAAGGCCACACAGGGTAAACTGACGGACAAGACCCTCTTCACCCAGTTCGAGCAGTTCATCGGCACGCCCGTCTACATGAGCCCCGAACAGTCCAACCTCAGCGGTCTGGACATCGACACGCGCAGTGACATCTATTCGCTCGGAATCCTCCTCTACGAACTGCTCACCGGAAAACCGCCCTTCGACGCGAAGTCCCTGCTTTCGGCCGGTTACGAGGAAATGCGCCGGATCATCCGCGAAGTCGAGCCGCCCAAACCTTCTTCGCGCCTCAGCACCGTCGCAGGCGAGGAGCGACTCACCGTCGCAAAGGCACGACGCATCGAGCCCGAGAAGCTGAGCCGTCTTGTCGAGCCGGATCTCGACTGGATCGTAATGAAGGCCATCGACAAGGACCGCACCCGGCGCTACGAGACAGCCGGCGCTTTCGCCCAGGACATCGCGCATTACCTTGCCGACGAACCGGTCAGCGCAACGCCGCCGAGCGCGGGATACTTGTTCAGGAAATTCGCGCGTCGCAACAAAGCTGCTCTGAGGGTGGCGGCCACCATTGCCCTTGTGCTGGTGGTCGCCACGGCGGTGAGCACCTGGCTGGCCGTCCGTGCGATCCGCGCCGAACAAAAGACCTCCGAAACCCTGGCGCAGGTTGCGGCGGAAAGGGACGAAAAGGAGAAAGCCCTTAGGTTGGCGAAGAACATGATTGTCATCACGGGAGCCTTCTTTGAGAACCCAGATCCAGCCCGCGACGGACGTAGTCTCACGGTTGCGGAAGTTCTTGATACAGTGACACGAAAGCTGAAGAACTCCTATTTGGATGATCCGGAATCCAGACGCAGAATACAGGAACTCGTGGCCAAGAATTACCGCTCTCTTCGTCTTTTCGGAGATTCCATCCCCTTGCAAGATGAGATCGTTAAAAACCTCAAGGCCAACTTGGGCCTGAAGAGTGCGGAAACCCTCGCCGCGATGAGTCAATTGAGTTCAGATTATTACGCGGTTGGACGAAGGGATGAAGCTGTTCGGATCCGGGAAGAAGTCGTCAGCACTCGGAAGGGGGCGTTCGGCTCTGATGACCATGATACTCAACGCGAAATGTTGAATTTGGCGCAGTTCTACATCGAGTCGAAACGGTTGGAAGAGGCGATCGCCCTGAGAGAGGAAGTCTTTGACGCAAGGCTCAGGAAGCTTGGTCTGAACGATCCCAACACACTTTACGTCATCAACATCCTCGGAGTGGCCTATTTCGCTGCGGGGAGGTTCGAGGAAGCGCTCCAGGCGTTCGAGATGATTCAAGCTCCATACCGCGACGTGCATGGCCCCGAGGATCCAAGCACGCTGGTGGCGATTGCCAATTTGGCCGCTTCGTATGAAAACGCCGGTCGATTTGAGGAGGCGCTGAAACTTCGAGAGGAGGTCGTCACCGCACGAAAAAAGGTGTTAGGGCCGACGCACACCGACACCCTGAAGGCAATGGAGGTCCTCGCGAAATCCTACCGGGCAATTGGTGCCACAGCCATGGCCGAAGAAGTGGAAAGACAGAAACTCAACGCAAGGTCCGATCAGCAAGCGCCATCTCCCGCTCTCACACCAGATCATCAAACAGCCCCGGCTGGAACGGCTCCAGTGCCTCCTGCTCGGCCTTGAAGAAGTCGGCCTTCGTCTTGCCCCGCTTGCGGCCCTCGCGCGTGTGGCAGTCGTAGGCGTAGCCGGGGATGGGAGCGTAACCCTCCGCCTCGCGCAGGTCGTCGGCGAGGTCCTCGGGATCGAGCCCGGCGGTCTGGTCATAGACGAAGTTCTGCAAGTGTTCGGCGTCGCGGTTCTTCTTCTAGAGGCGCCGGGGATACTCACTGCGAACGAGAGATCTATCAAATCTCCACCCTTTCCAGCCGGTCCTTTCGCTTCTTCCAATCGGGCAGGGCCTTTTTGCCGAGCAGCGGACTCTTGCACTCGATCACCGCAAGGGGGATACCGTTGACAAAGAGGACCAGATCTGGACGGCGGGTATCCTTGCTGCCCTGGCGCTCCACCTCGAACTCCTCGGTGACGTGGAAGGTGTTGTTCTCGATCCGGTCCCAGTCGAAGTAGCGGAGCTGCGGATTCACCGCTCCGCCGTCCACGAACTGTTCGATGCTCTTGCCGAGGCAGAGCAGGTCGAAGAGACGGTGGTTGGTG
Source organism: Verrucomicrobiales bacterium (assembly GCA_016795385.1). Lineage (GTDB taxonomy): Bacteria > Verrucomicrobiota > Verrucomicrobiia > Verrucomicrobiales > DEV007 > Arctic95D-9. Next base: position 40,792 of record JAEUHI010000087.1, read on the forward strand.
GGGATGAGACCGTCGTCGCCGATCTCGGTGAGGGCGGCGATGGCCGACTCGATTCCCGTTTCGCTGAAGGCGTGCGTCCGGCCCTTGTAGTTGAAGCGATTGATCGCTCCCAGCCGTTCGCGCAGCACGTTCTCCAGCAGGACGCCCTTCTTCCGCCCGCCCCGCTCCGCGAGTGCTTCGCCCGGCGTCAGGTAAGACCAGCCCAGGTTGACCAGCAACTCCACCGCCGGGAGCTGGGACATGGGGTCTTCCCGGAAGGAGGGGCCGTTCATGATCGTGATGACGCACGCGTGGTTGGAATCATCTTGGAAACTTCACCGATCCGAAGTACATTCCGGCCATGCTGCCGGTTCCCAAGTTCAAGTTCAGCGAGCCCCGCCACAACCTGCCGGGTCGGAAGGGCGTCGCCACGGCGGAGGACCGTTTCACCATCGCCTTCGCCCGGGCCTACTCGGAAAAGGCGGTCTCGCTCCATGCCGGCAGTCTCAAAACGGAGATGGCGGTGGCCCGCGAGATTCCCGTGCCCGGTTTCGGCATCGCGGATCTTCTCGCCGTCTCGTGGCATCCAAACGCGTCCGGGGCCGCCACGCTCGACGAGTTCGTCGCCGGAAGCGGATTCACGAGCCGCGCCTTCGAGGTAAAACTCGACGACTGGAAGTCGGGGCTCTCCCAGGCCACGCGTTACCGCTTCTTCGCCCATCAGTCCATCCTCGTCCTGCCGCCGGCGACCTGCGAGCGTGCCTTGGTCTTCTTCGACACCTTCACCAAGGTCCGGATCGGGCTTTGGTCTTTCGACGCGGCCACGGGACGGATCACGGCCTTCCACAC
>JAEUHI010000005.1 GCA_016795385.1 Verrucomicrobiales bacterium
CTGCTGGCTTCAATCGCATCGGGTTTCGTCTGCGGCTTTGATCACCGTTTCCTGATCCATCACGTTCGTCTTACTACTCTCCCAATGGCTGGCGGATTCGTCAGTGCCCTGCGCCCATCCTCGGAGTCCGCCTTTTCCAAATACACGCGAGTCGAACCCCCACCGACCCCGGGCCTTCGGCGGGAGGGTGTCAGTCCTAGAATCTTGAATCCGGAACCTGTTCCGTCGCTGTTTCGTGGTCACGCAACCTCTCACGACAGACCAAGCCCGCGCCAGCCCACCATCGGTTCCTCCTTCCATAGGGTCACACCCCCAAACCCCACCCAACAAGACCAACCTGCCGAAGTTCCCCCATCACCCACGCCTGGATCATTCCCCGCACGCCCGACCTCAAGGGCATCGACAAGGGCTCCTCACTCCTTCTCCCAATCAATGAAGGGCAGGAATCGGAAATGGTCGTCATGGCTCACCAGCCGTCCGCCGCACTCGAGCGTCGCCGCCGCGATCCAGATGTCGTTGGTTGGAATCGGGGTTCCCTGCCGCTGGAGATAAGTCACGAACTCTCCGTAGATCTCCGCCGTGCGAAAGGTCACCGGATGAACCTCGATCTGGGGCTCGGCGAGGAATTCCCGCAATTTGCGCGCGTTCTCGTCGAACCTCGTTCCTTTGCGAAAGCCGTGATGCAATTCCCCGATCACGGTGGACGGGAGGACGATGCGGTTCGCCACGGCGATCCGTCCGTGCCATCGCCCGCCGCGCCGCCAGTCGCTGTAGGCGTTGGTGTCGAGGACGAGAATCAGCTCCATAGCTCGGGATCGACCTGTTTGAGATCCTTCTCCAGGAATTCGTCCCACTCCGGGCCGAAATCCGAGTCTCCCGCAAACCGGTCCAGATTGGTCTTCCGGACCGGTTCGGCATCGGCCCCGAGTCCGCGCCGCAAGGCTTCGACGAGCACCTGGTTCATCGATACCTTCCGGCGCACCGCTTCTTCTTTCGCCTTTTCCACCCAAGCCTCTTCGATTCGTCGAATGGTCACCTGCGTCATGCATTCACTTTAGTAAGAAAAGTGCATTCAGTCAACTCTCGCGGAAGTCGCTACCGGCTTGCGGGATCCGGGGTCACAAGCATTTGTAATTTGCCTAGATCAGCCCCTCGGTAACACCCTGAACCTGCCCTGACATTTATTTCCGTTGTTGCACTTATTTTATTTATGTGCCAGTTTTCTCCATGAGCACCACCGTGGAGCCCTCGCAATTCACCCCGCTGGAGCAGGAACTCGTCTCGGAACTGCGGGTGCTGCTGGCCTCGGAGATGAGGACGAAGATCGCGCAGATCCGGATCGGCGGCAGATGTCTGGACCTCCCGGAGGCCGCCAGAAGCCTCTTTGCAGAGGCCGTCGAGAATCTGGCCGAAGGCCGCCCGGTCACCCTGGTGACGGGCGACGTCGAGGAAGACGAGATTTCCCCGAAGGAAGCCGCCGCGATCCTCGGGGTTTCACGTCCATTCGCTTCCAAGCTTTTCGATGAAGGAGCGATCCCCTGCCGCCGGGTCGGCACCCACCGTCGCGCGCTCCGCTCCGATGTGGTTGCCTATCGTGAACGGGAGAAGGCGGAGAGAAAACGGGTTTTGGACGAACTTGCCGCCGAAGGGCAGCGTCTCAACCTGGGATATTGACGGATGGGGGCTCCCATCGTCGTCCTTGATGCGTGCGTACTTGATCCTGCCGCGCTGAGGGATCTCTTCATGCGGCTCGCAGTTGCGGGGCTCATCCAGGCCAGGTGGACGGCCCTCATCCATAAGGAATGGATCGAGGCGGTTCTGGAAGATCGTGCCGATCTCAAGAGGGAAGATCTGGAACGGACTCGCCGGCTGATGGATCATCACGCGGAAGGTTGTTTGGTGCGGGACTTTGAACCTCACATCGGGTCGTTCGGCCTGCCCGATCCCGACGACGAGCATGTCCTCGCTGCGGCGGTGGTTTCCGGAGCGGATTCGATTGTGACTTGGAATGGCCGGGACTTTCCCGCGGAAATCTTGGGGCCGCTGGGCATCGCGGTCGTGACGCCGGATGAAATGGCGGCGAGTTTGCTGAAGGATCGACCCGAAGAGGTGTGTGCGGCCGTGCGGGAAACCCGCTTGAGCTTGAAGAATCCGCCGAAGTCGATCGTTGAATACCTGGAGGTCCTGACGGCGCGTGGCCTGAAGAAGACTTCCGCCTTGCTTGCTTCCTTTCACCGGGATCTTTGATAAGAGAAAACGCAGGATCCGCGGCGGGCAAGAGTACCCGCGCTCCCTTGGGACGTATTTGGCATTCGCCGAATCTTCCGAGGCGGAGGCTTGCTGCCGATGGTGGTTTGTGATTCACTCGGCCCCACTCCTCCATGAAACCGTTGCCATGCTCCGCCATTCTTCTCCTGACCTTGAACGCATGGCTGAGGGCCCAGGACCCCGCTCCGGCACCTGCAGCCGAGACAGCTCCCGCCCCCACGCTCGAGGACCGAATCGGTGATTTGGAGCGGAAGATCCTCGAGCTTCAGAGTGGCAAACCGGCTCCCGTGTCTCCGGCCCCAATGACTTCGATCATCCAGCAGTTGGAGGACGAGGAACTTCCCGCCGAGGAGGGCGAGGAACTGAAGTTGCCCAGAGACCTCGAACAAAACCTCGTCGCTCACGCCCGCGCCAGTTTCGATGAATTCCTGACCGCTTTCGCCGAGGCCCCTGAGGCGGAAAAGTGGAGTTACGCGGTCTGCGTGGAATCCGCGGGAACCGACGACCGAGTCTGGATGGCTTTGGAATCGGTGGACTCCGACGGGGTGCTTCGCGGTCGGAAAAGGGATGGATTTCTGGGAGCCGAGTCCGAAGAGGAGGCCAAGAAAACCATGACCGAACCCATGGCGGTGCCTTCCAATGCCGTGACCGATTGGTCCTATATCTCCAACGGAAAAAAGGTCGGAGACTACGAGACCTTCGCCCGGCTCCAATTCATGATGCTCAACTTCAAGATGAGGAAGCTCATGAGCGAACGGTATCCGGATAACGTTTCCATCATGGAATCCGTCGGGCTCGATCAGGAAGAGGCTTTGCTGACCGGCCTCCTCGAGGACTATTCCGGGCTCTGAGAACGCCTATTCTGACAGCCGTGGCCTACCTTCCATGAAATCTCGCATGAGTTTTATGGGACAGGCAATCTGACCCCGGCGGGCAAGAGTGCCCGCGCTCCCTTGGAGGACCCAAGAGGGTCAAGTGCTCGACGACACCCTCTTGAATGACTCCGGAAGGGCGGGCATCGGAGCATTCAGGAATCCGCGCCGGACCCAGAACGCCGGCGCATCGTCTCCCACGCCGCCCGCGCCATGACGCGAGGAATGAGTCACCTGTCCCTGCAAATTCCGGTGGCAAAGCCGGGGTGGCGTCCGGGCCATGACCGGTGCACGTTTGGCGCATGAGAACCGAACGCGACTCGATGGGGGAAATGCAGGTGCCCGACGACGCCCTCTACGGAGCCTCCACGCAACGGGCCGTCCTCAACTTTCCGATCAGCGGGCACCGGATGCCGGCCGCCTTCATCCGCGGTTTGGGGCTGGTCAAGGCCGCCTGCGCGCGAGTCAATGGCGAGCTGGGCCGTCTCTCCCCTGAGGTGGCCGACGCGGTCGAGCGGTCCGCTCTCGAAATCTTCGCCGGCGGGTGGGCGGACCAGTTTCCAATCGATGTCTTTCAGACCGGATCGGGCACCTCGACCAACACGAACCTCAACGAAGTCATCGCCCGCCTCGCCGCCGCCCGCGTTCCGGCGGTTGCTCCGGTCCATCCGAACGACCACGTCAATCTCGGGCAATCGTCCAACGACATCATTCCCACCGCCCTGCATGTGAGCGTGGCCCTGGCCCTGCACCGCGACCTCGGCCCGGCTTTGTCCTTGCTGCATGAGGCCCTCTTGGAAAGGTCCCGCGCCTTCGCCGGGGTCATCAAAGCCGGCCGCACCCATTTGATGGACGCGGTGCCGGTGACGATGGGGCAGGTCTTTTCGGGCTACGCGGCGCAGGTGGCCAAGGCGATTGTCCGCAACGAATCCGCCATTGCCGCCTTGCGGGATCTCGCCGTGGGCGGCACAGCGGTCGGCACCGGCCTCAATACGCATCCCGACTTCGCGCGTCGTGTTTGCCAAAGGCTCGCCTCCGAGACCGGCATTCCTTTCGTGGAGGCGGCGAACCACTTCGAGGCCCAGGGAGCGCGGGAGGGCTGTGCCGAGGTCGCGGGATTGCTCGCGACCACCGCTGGAGCGCTCGCCAAGATCGCCGGCGACATACGCCTGCTCGGGTCGGGACCCCGCAACGGACTCGGAGAACTCAAGCTGCCGGCGGTCCAACCCGGCTCGTCGATCATGCCGGGCAAGGTCAATCCGGTGCTGTGTGAGTCCGTGATTCAAGTCGGTCACTATGTGCAGGGGCTGGCCGTCACGGTGCAGTCCGCCGCACGCGACGGGCAGCTGGAACTCAACGTCACCCTGCCGATCCAGGCCTACGCCCTGCATGAGATGACGCGATGCCTTTCGGGCACCACCCGGCAATTCGCCGGGAAGTGTGTGGCGGGGATCTTGGTCGATGCGGACCGGTGCCGCGAAAACGTCGAGCGCTCGCTGATGTTGGTGACCGCCCTGACCCCGGTCATCGGCTATGACGCGGCCGCGTCCGTCGCGAAGGAAGCGCATGCGACGGGCCGCACGCTGCGCGAGGTGGTGCTGGGGCTCGGACTGATGGGTCCGGCCGAGCTCGACGAGGCGCTCGACCCCCGGCGCATGTTGCAGCCTCAGGCGCCCGCGTCGTTCGGGGAGGGTGGAGGGTGTCAGTCGTGAATGGCACTGACTCAAGCGAGATTCTCGATGAACGGACCACGCCCGACGCAGGACAGGAATCGCAGGGAAGCGAAGATAGCCAGCCGGAGGCTGCCCGGAGGGCAAGTGAAGCGAGGCAATGTCCTGCCTCGTTACTCGCGATGGCGTTCCAGTGGTGTCGTTCTCCGCGCAAGCACGCCGCCTGTTCCAATCACCGGGAAAACGGCCGCCTCCCATCCGCCCGGCGGGCAGGAGTGCCCGCGCTCCCGTGGAAGACTCCACGCCGCCCGCGCCATGACGCAGGGGAAGCCATCGTGACACGGCACCCGTTCCGCGTAAGATCATGTCGGAACCGCCTCTCATGAAATCGCCCGGCATCCTCACCCTCTTTCTCCTCGCCCACCCCCTGCAGGCCGCGGCCGAACCGACGCAACCCGCCGCAGCGGTCGAGGCGGCGCATGCGGAGATCTGGAAACGCTTCGTCTCACCCCACGGCACCCTTTACGACTACACCGCGCTCGACGGCACGGTGCATCTGCCCACGGCGGCGGAGTGCGCGGAATCCAAGCCGAACGCGCTCGGCTGGTGGTCGCCGATCGAGAATGGCGCCTTCTTCGGCGGATTGTATCTGGACGCGCTCTGCCAGCGCTGGCAACACGCGAAGACCGAGGCGGCGGCGCGTGAAGCCCGGACCATCGCGAAGGGGTTGCTCCGTCTCGGCGAGGCGGGGGCGACGCCCGGATTCGTCGCGCGGGGCTTCGCCGATGATGGACGATCGCATTGGCTCGCGAGCAGCAGCGACCAGACCTATCCCTGGTTTTACGGCCTGTGGCGGTATGCGAAGAGCGGCCTGCCGGACGAGACCGAACGCCGGCAGGTCACCGCCACCCTCCTGCGCGTCGCCGAAGGGCTGGAGGCCAACGAGTGGAAAATGCCCTGCGACCGCGAGGGTTTCGGCCATTTCGGCCACTGGACAGGAGGATTTGCCGGGACGAAAGGCACGCTCTCCGGCGCGGAGCCGCAGTTCGATGCGGCCGCGCGTCTGCTCTTCGTGCTGCGGGCCCTGCACGACCTCAGCGGTGATGCGGCCTGGCTCGCGAAATATCAGGCGCATCTCGCAGCCAAGCCAAAGGGCTCGGAAAAGTCCCGCCGGGAGATCTGTGCCGGCGGGGTGAGCTACGTCGCCCCCGGCGAGCCGCCGCGTTATCCGGAGAGCCCGCCCATCTGGACCAGCGCCAGTTCGCAGGCCGCGCTGCGTGCGCTCGTCGAAATGGAGACCGACTCCGCCACCCGCGCCGATTTTCAGCGCGGGCTCGATGCGAATGCGGCCAGTGCCGCGCGCTTCATCGCCCGGTATCGCGATTACGACAACGACAACACGCTGGGCTTCGACATCGAATGGCGAAAGCTCCTGACGAACTGGCGTCCGCAGGCGGAGATCGGCGAGGCCGTGACGCTCGCCACCGGGCAATACCGCATCTGGAACCGCCAGAGCCCGCGCCGTGTCGCCGAGGCGGACGCGATGCGCGATCCCCTCTTCGCCGCCTGGATCGTGGTGCTGAGCGGCAACCAGTCCCTCCTCGAACCGTCCCGCGCCGAAATCTCCGCCGCTCTCACGCACTACGAATGGGGGAAACTCCACACCTGCCTGTTCTTCATGGCCGAGTGTGTGCACTGGCGGATGAGGGAGGGGTGATTTTTGGGTCGCCAAGGGACAGGCTTTTTGACCCATCAAGGGAGCCGAGAGGGTCGGGCCTTTTCACGGATCCCTCTTGAATGGCTTCGGAGGCGCGGGCCATGGGCCTGGAAGATGACCCGTCCCGTGGCAGGTCTTGCGACATCGGCGGACCGGTGCCATCTTTCCGCATGTCGATCACTCTCGAAGTACCGGATGAAATCCAGAGCGCGATGCGGGTGCCGGCCCCCGAACGCCAGGCGCGCCTGATGATCGAACTGGCCTGCGCCCTCTACCAGCGGGAAATCCTGAGCTTTGGCAAGGCCGCGGAATTGTGCGGTCTCAGCCAATTCCGCTTCGCCCACGCCCTGAGCGACCGAAAGATCGCCAGACATTACCACGACACCGACGTGGCCGAGGATCTCGCCTATGCGGGTGGTGAGTAACACTTCTCCGGTCAGCAATCTGGCCATCATCGGGAAGCTGGGCGTACTCGCCTGTCAATTCGGAGCGATCCGCATTCCTCGGGCGGTGCAGGCGGAACTGGAACGTCTCGAACACGGGGTGGCCCGTTCGTCGATCGATCAGGCTCTGGCAGCGGGCTGGCTCAAGGTCGAAACGGTCGCCTCCATCGATCTCGCGCGTCATTTGGCATCGTTCCTCGACTCCGGAGAAGCGGAGGCGATCGCTCTCGCCTCGGAGAGTGGCAGCGATCTTCTGATCATGGACGAGTCCGCGGGTCGCGCCGCGGCTCGGGATCTGGGGCTTGAAATGACCGGAACCCTGGGTGTGTTGTTGAAGGAGAAACGTGCGGGGCGGATCCCCTCGATGGAAATGGAGATGGATCGCTTGGTGGGCGAGGCCGGATTTTATCTCTCGGAGAAAGTCCGGAGGATGTTCCTCGATGCGGCCGGAGAGTGAGCGGACGATGAACCGGGGGCAAAAGTGACAGAAGCTTTGACGTTCAACACGGCCCTCCCACCGAGGCCGGGATGAACCAGCAAATCTTTTCGATGAACCTTCGCTAAAGCAGGGCGCGAAGTTCACAGTGCAAAGGACAAACCATCCGACCTCCTTCCCATGGAACCCGACCACCACCTCATCCTCCCGGACGCGCTGACGTGGCGTCCGTCGAATCTGATGCGCATCCCCAATGCCGACTTCCTGGAGCGCACCGGCAGCGAACACCTCGGGGCGCGGCTGTGGCGGATGCCACCCCGGAGCGCCAATACGCTGCACCAACACATCCGATCCGAGGAATTCTACTTCGTGCTGGAGGGCACGGGCCGGCTTCGCGTGGGCGGGACCACGCTGACGGTGCCGAAGCACGGCGGCGTGTGGGTCCGGCCCGAGGTGCTGCGGCAGGTATTCAACGACACGGACGAAGAGGTGCTCTGGCTCATTGTCGGCGGGCCGGAGGAAAAGGAATTCCTGGCCGGTTCCCAATCGCCGATCGACTTGTCGCGGATTTATCCGCAGGATCCGACGCAACTGCCTCCGGAGCTCGACGGCGTCGAGTGGCCGCCCAAGGAGGAAGGATGATCGCGATGGGTTGCGGACATTTGGATTCGAACCGCCCATGACACCGGGGAGTCGGGAAGATCCGTTCGCCGCCAGAGAAGTGATGGAAGAAAATGCCCCACCGGAATCCCCGTCAAGCGTCCTCGCGCTGGTGTGCGGCTGGATTTGTCTGGCCGCGTACCTCTGGCCCATCCTTCATGCGCTGGGCGGCACCTACGACGGAGCGATGACGTGGTGCCTGTCCTACCTCTTTCTCATTCCGGCCGTTCCCATCGGATCGATCGCCGCCTTCCTCGCTTTGACGAAAGACCCGGTGACCGCAAGGGAAGTCCGGCGTTCGAAGCGGGCTCTTGCGATGATCTGGTTTCCGATCGCGGCGATGATCCTGATCGTTTTCGCGGATTCGGTGCGGAGAAATTGGTGAGCGGATGGAGTAGGCAGGATGGATTCGGATCTTCCTCGCGGGATCCGATGCGATGCGGGCTGAAGCCCTGGACTACTTTGCCGAACTTTGGCGCACCTTCACATCGGGCTGAAGCCCGATCTACTTTTTTCAACCCAAGTCGCACAGGGGCCGAAATTCACGGCGAAAGCCTCTCAAAGCTCAGACCGGGATCGCCCACGGGACTGCCGGCGAGGACAAAGAGGAGGGTGTCGCCGTCGAGGGAGGTGTCGGCCACCATCTGCACATCCGTGGAGGCGAGGACGAGCCGGCTCTCTTCGTCGATGGACCAGTCCCCCTCGAGGACCTTGCCTTGGTCGGCTCCTTCATAGTTCCAGGTGAAGGTGCCGGCGGGATCCATGGTCATCGATCCGCGATGCTTCACACGGCGTTCGAGGGGATCGCCCTTGCGGAAATGGGGGCTTGCGGTCTACTCTCCGCATGCTCGCAAAGACGATCCGACTCCTCGCCCTCATCGCGTTGACGGGTGCCATTCCCCATGCCGCGGAGGCGCAGATCAAGAAAAAGGGGGAGGAGGAGAGGTTCATGAAATACACGCTGCCTGCCGCCCCACCGTCGCTCAGGGTGAAAGATGTCGTGCGGACGAGGGTCTTTCACGATGAGCAGGGATACTTTGAAAAAGGAATCTCCGGAGCCTATGAGCGACGGGATGTCATCGCGACGGTCGAGGACCGCCAGAGCATCGAAGGCCGGGTGACGTCGCAATTCCAAGCGGACAAGGAGCCGGTGCGGGTCCCGCCCCAGGTGTTTTCCGTGAAGCTGATCCCCCATCAATCGACCCTCTTCGGAAAATTCGTCGCGAAGTTCGATCCTTATGGGAAGGACAGCGGGATCACGATCGAACAGGAGGGCATGTATGAGATGAGCGTGATCGAGGGCAGCTACGAGGCCTTCCAGAAAGGCGGAGCGATCACGGTGGAGATCAAAAAGGAAGACCACGAACGTTATCTCGCCGCCGTCACGAAATCGTTCCAGCATCCGGGATTCCTCACCTTCTGCGCGGAGGAGTACCGCGAGATGCAGGTGCGGCAGATCGAACGCCAGGTCGCGGAAGCTCCCGACAGCGTGCTGCCGCCCGGTACCGATGCGCAGGGACGGGCGCGTTTCCTCGAAGAGGTGCGGACGTGGCGGGTGCAGGCGATGCCGACGATGCGGTCGACGCCGGCGCGCTTCCATTTCTCGGGGGATGTGATGCGGAGCGAGGTGGCGGAGTCGGGACTGGAGATCCGCTTTGTCACCTCAATCCCCAATGGCAATCCGATCGCCGCTCCGGGTGATGACTGGATGGAGCGATACCGCGTCCACAAGCAGACCGACTTCCACGCGGAGGATTACGACGACACCCGCGTGCTCGATCCACGCGAAAAGCTGCCGGGCTGGTACAAACCCAAGTGGGAGCAGCAGGAGCCGGTGCGCTGAGGAAGGGGGAAGCGCCGGAGTCATCCCGAGGTTGCCCGGCGGGACGGCCGGAGGCATCTTCCGCCCTATCATGGAAGACAAGCTGCAATCCTTTCGCCAGCCCATCGTCACGGCCACGGGCATCCTGCTCGGTTTCATTCTGAATTTCGCCGCGAATTGGGTGAAATCGGATTCCGCCATGCCGGATTGGCTGGCTTATCTGGTCGGCGTCTGCGTGCTGGCAGGGATTGTCCTGCTGGTCGCCGTGTTATACCGGGTGTTGCGGATGGACTATCCACGCGACCGGGCGGAGGCCTACCACGCCCGCACCTTGCGTTTTCTCATCGTGGGCGTGACCCTTTCCTTCGCGGGCGCGCTCATCGACATGTTCAGCCACTTCATGCAAGAGTAGGCGTAAGCGGCCTGCGGCCGCGGTGCCGGAAAACGGTCACCTGCACCCACCCGCGCACCACGAGATCGGCTTGGCCGGAGCGGCCTCTTTCCGGATTTCTGGGCCGAAAGTCGGATACCGCGCCCCGATCCGGGGAATGCTCCTAGGTATTTGGTCCCATTTCGTCCGGGCGGAGTTGGCGTTTGTTGTGCCCATGCAAAAACAAACCATGAAAACCACCCTCCTGATTCTGACCGCCTCGCTCGGCTCCGTCCTTTCCGCAATGGCGGGCACGCAATACGAGATCGTTGCCAATGCGAATGCTTCCGAAGCCGAATGGCCGCGGGGCCAGTGGGTCTATTCCGCCGGAAACTTCTACGGCGCCTCGCAGAACGGCGGGGCCAGTGGGATGGGCAGCCTCTTCCGATGCGATCCGGCGACGGGCCAGTTTTTCCTGCTTCATTCCTTCAGCGGAGGAAACGACGGCACCTCGCCGAGCACGGGACTGTTCGAATCCCCCACCAATGGGCGGCTCTACGGCGTGAACTACGGAGGCATGAACAACGCGGGCACGATCTTTCGCATCGACAAACCGGGGAACTTCTTCGAAACGATCCACCAGTTCACGGGGCTGAGCGGCGGCAGTCCCGACAGCCCGCCGATGGAGGCGAGTGATGGCAAAATCTACGGGATCGCCGGCAGTGGCGGAGCGTTCGGCTTCGGTGGGATCTACACGATCAATCTCGATGGCACGGGATACCAGCTCCTCCGCGCCTTTACCGGCACCGGCGGCGCGACGCGTGGGAAAGGCGAAGAGAGCGGAGGACTCGTCGAAGGCCCCAACGGTTACCTCTACGGAGTGACCCCGAGCGGAGGCACGAACGACACCGGCGTGTTCTTCCAGATGAGCAAAGACGGAGTGACCTACAACGTCTTCCGCGAATGGCCCTCGACCGGCTTGCAGCGGCCGAACAAGCGTCTCCTCCTCGCGAGCGACGGGTACTTTTACGGATCCACCAACTCCGGCGGGGCGGCGAACCGGGGCGGGATCTTCCGGATCAGCGCCAGCGGCGACTACACCGAGCTGCACGAGTTCGACAATTCGCCCAATGGTTATAGCATGGGAGGTAATCTCATCGAAGGCACCGACGGCTACCTTTACGGCTGCACTTTCTTCCCGGTGGGAGTGGTTTTCCGTCTCGCCAAGGATGGCAGCAGTTTCGCGGTGCTCCATCGCTTCACCGGCGGTACCACAGACGGAAGCCAGGCGGGCGCACCCTTGATTGAAACAACTCCGGGAGTTTTCCACGGCACAACGATCGCTGGAGGAACGAACAATGACGGGGTCATTTACCGTATCGAAACCACGATTGAAGCCCCCACCCTGTCGGTGAGCGGCCCGAGGCGTGTCACCTTCCGCGGCAGCTCGCTGCGCCTCCGCGGCACCGCCGCCGACGACCTCCGCGTGGTCCGTGTCGAATACACGACGAAGAAGCTCTACAAGCCCGCCGTGGGCACCACGGCGTGGAAAGCGCGGGTCCGCGTGAAACCGACGAGCAGCCGGGTGAAGGTGCGCCTGCGTTCGCTCGATGACGACGGCCAACTTTCCGGGCTCACGACGGTCCGCGCGCGAAGAGCAGAGTGAGGGCCGGGGTCCTTGGAACGTGGGGCCCGGGAATCTCGAGGTGATGAGGATTGACGAAATCGGCGAAAACCTGCATTCATGGGCGATGCGACGGATTTTCAACCACCGCCCCCCCTTCCTGCGCTTCGGGTTCGCCGTGATCTTCACCTGCCAGACGTTCGGGGTATTCGCCGAGGACCGCACCTGGACGAGCACGGATGGCAAAACCGTTACCGCCACGATCATCGCCTTGGAGGGAGAAGAGATCTCGCTCCAGAGCGGCGACAAGGTTTTCAAATTCCCCCTCACCCGGCTGAGTCCGGCGGACCAGGAGTTCGCCGCAAAGTGGAAAGCCGACGCGGAGAAGGAGATGGCGGAGTCGGCTTCTTTCCTGGGCGATTTCCGGGATCTGAAACCCGGCGTCTGGCCCACCGATGTCGCCGCGGAGTTCGAGGTGGATGCGATCGAGGTGGTGAAGGAGGACGAGGCGGCGAAGCTCTACATCTACCGCAGCCCGCATTTTGAATTCGAGAGTCCGTTGCGCCTCTCCACGAGCGTGGTGCGCGAATTCGCCCGCATCTTCGAAGCCTCGTTCGAATTCGCGAAGATCATTCCGATCGGCCTGAATCCGCAACCGAGCACGGGCGGCTATTACAAGACGAAGCTCTACCAATCAAAGGAGGACTATTACGTCGATGGAGGGATGCAGGGCTCGGGCGGCATGCACACCTACAGCTACCGGGGCGACGAGATCCTGACGAGCCTCATCAAGGTGCCGCTGAGCAATCTCGGGGTGGAATACACGGGCACGCGCTACATCGTGGACCACAAGAAACAAAGCGCGGTGCTCGTGCACGAGATCGGCCACCAGATCACGGGCCGCTGGCTGCCGGTGCTGCCGACCTGGGTGAAGGAGGGGCTCGCGGAATTCATCTCGGTGCAGCCCTACGACAACGGCCGTTTCCGCCTGACCCAGCTCGATCGAGCGATCCGGGACGACGTGGCGAGAATGAGCGGCTCGGACAAGGAATTTCAGATGATCGGAGTGGAACGGCTCATGAAAATCAGCGGCGACGAGTGGGCGGCGGAACTGGCCTCGGGCGACGGCTCGATCAATTACTGCTCGGCGAACGTACTCTTCTACTACTTCCTGCGGCTCGATGGCGAAGGCAAGAGTGAGCGTCTCATCGACTATCTGAAGGCGATTTCGGCAGGCACTCCGGAAGAGACGGCCCGCGACGAAAAGCTGCTCGCGGGGAGGTCGTTCGAAGAGCTCGAGCAGGCGGTCGCGGAGGCGTGGCGCGGGAGCGGGCTGCGGCTGACGTTTACTTCGGCGAACTGAAAGGTGCACCGTTCATCGTTTCCGGGTGACGCGCAGAGTTTTTGCGGCGGAGGTGTTGCCGAGCGTGTCGCCCGCGGTGATCTGGATGGTGTTTTTCCCTTTGCCGAGAGGCGCGACAAACGTCCAGGAGGTCGTCCCAGTGGCATTACGGAAGGCGCCCTTGCCGATGCGGTAACGCACCGCGGCGACCCCAGCGGGATCCTGCGCCGATCCGGAAAGGCGGAGACGCGACTTGGTCGTGGTGCGGGGAATCTTCGTCGCAACGGTGAGAGCAGGTCCCGTCAGATCGGGGGGAGAGGGCTCCGGCGAAAAACGGAGGACGCGATCATTGTCCGCATCGGCGACCCAGAGGCGACCCGAGTCGTCGAAGGCCAGGCCGAGGGGGCGGTTGAAACCTCCGGCGGAGGTGCCCGCTGAAGCCGAATTGAAATCCGGCTGGCCGATGACCTGATCCGCCGCGGCGCCGTTCTCCTTGGTCGCCGCGTCGCGGAAGCCAAGGATCCGGTTGTTCCAATGATCGGCGACCCAGAGGGTGCCCTCGGCATCCATCGCGAGGCCGGAGGGCACGCGCATCCCGGTGGCACCTCCGTTCTGCGAACCGTTCGTGAATCCGGGCTGGCCGAGGACGCCGCTGGCCGAGGCACCCGTGGTGAGTTGGCCGGCGTTTTCGAAACGAACGACCCGGTTGTTCGTCTGCTCGACGATCCAAAGCCGGTCGCCCGCATCGACGAGGACGCCGATGGGATGATACAGCCCGCTCGCGGAGGTGCCGTAGCCGCCGATCTCGACCGTGGCGGAAGCTCCGTTGGTGAGAGTCGAGGCATTGGGGAATTTCAGGACGCGATGGTTGAGATAATCGCAGACCCAGAGGTTGTCGGCCGCATCGATAAAGACGGCCGAGGGATGCTGGAATTGGCCCATTCCGCCACCGGGACCGTTCGACACGAAATCGGACTGGCCGATCACGAGCGAAGCATCGGCCCCGTTGGCGAGATTCGCCGCATCCTCGAACATGAGGACACGATGGTTGTTGACCTCGGCGACCCAGAGCCGTCCCTGGCTGTCGAGACAGATCCCGAGCGGTGTGTTGAGCGTCGAACGCGTCGTGCCGCTCCCCGATCCCGTGAAGCTCGATTGCCCGATGACGGCCTCGGCGGCGGCACCGCTGGCGAGGGCCTCGACATTCGCGTAGCGGAGGATGCGATGCTGGGAGTAGGACGAGACGAAGAGTTTTCCACTGACGGGATCGACGGCCACACCGGCCGGATAATCGATGTTCTCCGCATCGGCCGTGGCTCCTCCCGTCGTATCGAAATCGACCGCACCGAGGACGAGATCCGCCAAGGGGGATTCGGGAAAGGAGGCGTGGAGCGGGAGGATTGAGGCCAACCCGATGGTGAAGAGGGATAGGGCTACTTTCATCAACTTCAGTGTCGCCAAAGCGATCCGCCTTGCTTCGCGGATCTTGCAGAAGACCGGGCGTCATCCAGCAATGAAGAGTGAAGTTCCGGGCATGCGGGGCGGATCCGGGTTGAAAAAGACTCCCGTTTCGCGGTTGATGACAGGCCCATGCGCCTCCTCGCCTTTTTCTCCACGCTCGTACTCGTCCCGCTGCCCGCGTCGGCCGCCGAGCCATGGACGCCGCTCTCCATCGCCGCGAATGATCTCTCCATCGCGACGGGCCAGCCCTCGCTGGTGCTGATGTCGAGCGGATCGACGCATGTGCCGGTCTGGTCGCTCTCGGGCGGCACGGTGGGCCAATCGGTCGCGGGGGTGATCGGCGCCCTGCCGCAGGATTGCGCGGCGGTGAAGGTGGAGATCGTAGTGACCTCGGATGATCCGGAGACGCGTCCGGAGTTCTCCGATGTCTACCGGGTGCATCTCTCGCAGTTGGTCGATGGCGCGCCGTTCACGGATCGCTATGTGCTGGGCAAGACGGTCCGCACGGCGCTGCCGGACGCGCCTTTCCATTCACGGACGATCCTGCTCGCGCCACGCTACGAGGTGGTGCCTGGTGCGCCGCTCTGGTTGCGCATCCAGCGCGAGCCCGGTGAGGAAGGCGACACCTTCACCCGCCCGACGGGACTCGCGGCGGTGAAAGTGACGCCCTTGCCGCCCCTGCCCGAACCCCGCGTCGTGCAGGACGTGAGCGGCTACAATTCGTGGCCGATGATCCAGGCGATCGGCGACAAACTCGTCTGCACCTACAGCCGCGGCTCGGGCCACACCATCGGCGAAGACTCGCGCGCCGTCTTCGCCCGCACCTCCCTCGACGGAGGGCTCACCTGGACGCCGGAAACGACGGTGGCGGACACGCCCGGCTACGGCGAAGTGACGGTGGGCAAAGGGCTCGACTCCACCGGAGCGATGCTGCTCTGGGTGCGCCGCATCGGGAAAGAGTGGAACCACGATCTCTACCGCACCACGGACGGAGTGACCTTCACGCGGATCGCGACCCCGCCGCTCCAAGTCGCGCCGATGCAGATCACGGATGTCTTTCCGATCCCCGGCGTGGGTTTGATGTGCCTGTGGTTCGCGGGGAACTACAGCGACAAGCCGGTCCACTCGTGGGGAATGATGACGAGCGGAGACGACGGAACGACCTGGACGCAGAAGACGATCGAGTCCGGCCTGATGAAAGAAGATTGGCCGACCGAACCCTCCGCGGTGTTTCTCGGTGACGGAAGGATTCTCGCGATCGGCCGCACCGAGGCGGGTGTGAAAACGCAGTTCCAGATGATCACGACCGATCTCGGAGCGACGTGGAAACGCTCGCGGACGAACATCGGCGATGTCATGGCCTCGACACCGAGCCTCCTCCTCGATCCAAAAACCGGCTTGATCAGCAACTATTACTACGAGCGCGGCCAAGGTCTCCTGCGCCGACGCATCGTCGATCCGGAGCGGGTCTTCGATGACCCGATGGCTTGGCCGGAATCCGAGATCCTCGCCGCGGGCAGTCCGCTCCCATGGGATTCCGGCAATGCCAACGCCACCGTGATCGGCGACCGGCACTACGTTTCCTTCTATTCCGGAAAAGCGCCCGATACGAAGGTAATGGTCTCGGAGGTCGACGCACCGGTGAAACAGGAGTGAACGGCCGACGGATCCCGGATCCATCCCATCACCGGGATTCTTTCTGCCACGCCTTCCGGGCGGCGCGTTCGTATTTGCGATGATCGCGGAGGCGTTTTTCAAGTCGCTGGCGAAGACGGGATTTGGAAGAGTCGGCCGACTTGCCTGCGGCCATGCGGATGGCGGTGGAGGTGATCAGCTTCACGAGGCCCTTCACGTCCTCGAGCGAGACGAACTCCTCGGCGATGCCCTGCCCGGGAGGGCAGTTGTGGTAATTGCCGAGCAGCACGGAGATGCCCGCGGCGGGTACGCCATAGAGATTCATCGCCGTCGCCTCGCACGAGCCACCGTCGAGGAGGGCCCGCTGGTGCGGGATCTTCGCGGCTGCCGCGGCATCGAGGAGCTCGGCGGTGATGGCATCATCGAAGACGCTGGTGCGATCACCGACCCGGATGACGGGCCCTTTCCCCTGCTCCGCCCCACTGCGGGGAGCACTCGTTTCCAGCGAGACAAAACGAACCCCGGCGGGCAGCGACCATCGCTTCGCGAGTTCGATCGAACCCACGAAACCGACCTCTTCGGCGCGGGTGAAAAGACCATAGACCGTGGCCTCGGCGCCCTGCTCCTCGAGGTCGGCGAACATCGCGAGGATGGCGGCACAGCCGACGAGGTCATCACAGACCCGCGCATGGACGAGTCCGTCGCGGAGCTCGAAAGGCTTCAGTTGCCACATCCCGAAATCGCCGAACCACTCCACCGGATGGGTGTCGAGACGTTCTTCCGGCACTCCGCCGAGAAAGACAGGTTTTCCCTCGTGACGCACCCAGCCGGGATGGTCCATGTGGGCGGCGTAGGCGAGTTGCGTCTTTTTCCGTCCACGCCGGTAGCAGGCGATGAGATTGCCAAACGCATCTGCCTCGACCGTGACATGCGGCATCCCCGCGAGCCGCTCGCGGACGAGCCGCGCCACATGATACTCGTGATACGGAGCCGTCGGCGTCGAGAGCACGGCGCGGAGGAGGGAAACGAAGGAAGCGTGGCGCATGGTGGAAACTTTGGATGGAGATCAGCAGGCTGTCCACTACGCCGACCCAGGACCCGTGACCCTCGACTTCAAAATCCCCGCTTGCCCCGCCCGTGCCTTGCGCGGACTGTCCCGGCCCCATGTCTCCTTGGAAAAAAATCCGCTACCGTCTCGAATGGCTCGGGCTGCAGTGGCTCTATTTCGCGATCCCCCTGCTCCCGCGCGGGGTGGCGCATGCCTTCGGCAAACTGCTCGGCAGCCTCGCCTTCCACCTCGACCGCCGCGGCCACCACACCGCGATCGAGAATCTCACCCTCGTCTTTGGTGAGGAAAAAGACGCGAAGGAAATCCGCCGTCTCGCCCGCGATTCCTATCGCTCTTTCGCGCAAACGGTGATCGACCAATTCTGGAGCGCGCGGCTCACGCCTGAAAACTGGACACGCTACTGCGAACTCGTGGTCGAGGACATGGACGCCGTCGAGCGCGCCCGCGAGACCGGCGCGATCTGGGTGACGCCGCACTACAGCAATTTCGAATGGATCGCGCTGATGATGGGCTTCCGCGGGTACAAGTTCACGATCGTGGCGCAGGACTTCCGGAATTCCCTTCTCACCGAGACCTACAAGAAAAACCGCGAGCGTTCCGGTCACGAGGTCATCCCGCAGCGCGGGGCCATCATCCGACTCCTCAAAAACCTCAAGGCGGGAGGCCACGCCGCCTTCCTCCCCGACCTCACCATCAAACCCTCGAAGCCGGCCACGATCATCGAGTGTTTCGGCCGCAAGACCTGCGTCACCGCCATCCACGCCGAGTTGATGAAACGCACCGGCCTGCCCGTGATCCCCGGGATCTGTCTCCCGAAGCCCGACGGAGGTTACGTGTTGAAGGGCTTCAAGCCGCTCGAGTTCGGTCCCGACGACACCGAACACACCATCGCGCAGGCCTGCTGGGACATCTTCGAACCCATCATCCGCGAGAATCCCGCCCCCTGGCTGTGGATGTACAAACACTGGCGCTACCTGCCCGAGACGACTTCCGTGGCTTATCCCGCCTACGCCTGGCGGACGCCGGCCTTTGATGAAGTGCTGGCTCGGGTGGAGGGCAAAGGCGGGTAATTTCAATTGACTTAGTCACCGGACTTAGTTTAATAGATTTATGGCATCGACCACGGTCAACATCCACGAAGCGAAGACCCATCTCTCGCGACTCATCGAACGCGCGGAGCAGGGCGAGGAGATCATCATCGCGAAAGCGGGAACCCCCAAGGTTCGACTTACACCCGTCAGGGATGACGTCGTGACCCGACGCCCAGGACGCTTTGCCGGTAGCCTGCGCGTGACTGAGGCGTTTTTTGAACCACTGCCGGAGGAAGAACTCTCGGGATGGGAAGGGCGCGACGATCAACGCTGATGAAGTTGCTGCTCGATACACACACCGCCTTATGGTGGTGGGAAGGATCTTCTGAATTGAGCGAGCGCCTCAAGGATCAAATCGCCGACCCCTCGACGAGTGTGTTTTTCAGCGCCATCTCGGGTTACGAGATTTTTCAGAAAGTGCGCATCGGAAAACTGGAACTCCCCGAATCCCTTCTTCTCGATCTACCGGGTGAAGTCCGACGGGAAGGCTGGGAGATTCTCCCTCTGGGTTTAGCGGAGTCGATTCGAGCCGCCCGGATCGCCCACGCCCATCGAGACCCTTTTGATCGCATGCTCGCCGCGCAATCCGAGACCCACGGCCTGACCATCGCCACCACCGACGGATTCTTCTCAGACGCGGGATTCCGGACCTTCTGGTAAAGCCTCATGGGACCGGAATCACCTCCCATGACCCTCGACACCCCTCTCGAAGAGGCCGGCTTGTTGCGCCTCGACAAGAAGAACCGCGAGGGCTACGAGAAGCTCGGCCTCGTCACGATCGGCGATGCGCTCCTTCATTTTCCGCGGCGTCATGAGGATCGCACGCGCTTCGATCGCTTTCCAGAGGGCGGGATGGAGCAATCGGTCTGCCTCCACGTCCTCGTCAGCGATTGCCGCAGCTTCTTCGGACGCGGGCAGGGCCGGCGTTGTTTCGAGGCCACGGTCGAGCCCGCGGGCGGCGATCTCCTCGGCAATCGTCTCATCCTGCGTTGGTTCAACATGCCCTATCTCGCGAAGGTCCTCGCGGTGGGACACCGGCTCGTGATTTACGGTCAACCGAAGGAGAGCAAGGGCCGCGTCCTCATCGATCATCCCGATTTCGAAATCGTCGAGGACGATGAAGCGACCGCCGCACCGCACATGGGCGGCATCGTGCCGATCTATCCGCTTGCCTCGGGCGTGGGACAAAAACCGCTCCGCTCCCTCATCCACCGCCTTCTCGCTCTCGTGCCCGATGAGGCCATCCCCGAATGGCTGCCGGAAGGCGCAGGCGGATCGCTGACCCGCGCTGCCGCGATCCGCACCCTCCATTTCCCCGCAAGCATGGCGGAGCTCGAGCCCGCCCGCCGCCGCCTCGCCCTCGAGGAATTCGCGGCCCTCCAGCTTGAGCTGCTGCGTCGTCGTGCCGAGTTCCGCCAGACCCACGTGCCTCCGCGCGCGGGACCCGGCAGACTCCTTGATCCGTTCCTCGCCAACCTGCCCTACGCTCCGACCGGTGCGCAACAACGCGCCATCGAAGAGATCCGGCGGGATCTTCTCCTGCCCACGCCAATGGTGCGTCTCCTCCAGGGCGACGTCGGCGCGGGAAAAACGCTCGTTGCCGCCGCGGCCATCCTCCTCGTCGTGGAGAAGGGAGCCGATGCCGCCCTCATGGCTCCGACCCAGATCCTGGCAGAACAACATTTCCGCAACTTCCGCGAATGGTGCGAACCGCTCGGCGTGAAGGTGCGCCTCCTCACCGGCACGCGCGACGAGGGCGGTGACCTGCCGCTTTTCCAAAGCCACGGTGGCGGCGACCGCCCCGGCAACGTGATCATCGGCACCCACGCCCTCTTCCACGGCCGCGCCGATTTCGAGAACGGCCTCGCCTTGGCCGTGATCGATGAACAACACAAGTTCGGCGTGGCCCAGCGCGAGGCGCTCCTTTCGCAAGGCGAAGGTGTCTCCGTGCTTGCGATGACGGCGACGCCGATCCCGCGCACCCTCACCCTCGCCTTCTACGGCGATCTCGATGTCTCCATCCTCGACGAACTGCCCGCGGGACGCGGCAAGCTCATCACCGGGATCCGTCTCACCACCCAGACGAAGCAGGCCGCGGCTTTCGTGTTGGAGCAACTGGCCGCGGGCCGCCAGGCCTACATCGTTTATCCCTTGATCGAGGAGTCCGACAAGCTCGCCGCCGGCGCCGCCACCGCCGCCTATGCGGAATGGGCGGAACGCTTCGCCGACTACCGCGTCGGGCTCGTCCACGGGCGCATGAACAGCGACGAGAAGGACGCGGTGATGCGTGAATTCCGCAACGGCAAGATCGACGTGCTCGTCGCCACGACGGTGATCGAAGTCGGCGTCGATGTGCCGAATGCGAACGTGATGCTCATCTTCCACGCCGAGCGTTTCGGCCTCGCCCAGCTCCACCAGCTCCGGGGACGGATCGGACGCGGCGAACACAAGAGCTATTGCGTGCTCCTCGTCGACCCCAAACAGGAGGATGCGCGCGCCCGGCTCCGCATCCTCGAGGAGACACGCGATGGTTTCCGCATCGCCGACGAGGATCTCCGCCTGCGCGGACCGGGCGAAGTGCTCGGCACGATGCAGAGCGGCCTGCCCGATCTGAGATTCGCCGACCTTCTCGGCGACACCCGCCTCGTCGAGGAGGCGCGGAAGCTTGCTGAGGCAATGCTGGAAGACGCGCATTCGTAGTTTTCAAGGCGTGACGGAGTCGATAAGCTGACCCATCCCCCATGAAAAACGCCCTCATCGCCGCCTTCGTTCTCTTCGCCACCGGCCTCCACGCCGCGCCCAAGCCGAACGTGCTCCTTATCCTCGCGGACGATCTCGGTTACTCCGATCTCGGCTGTTACGGCAGCGAGATCGCGACGCCGAACCTGGATTCGATCGCGGCGAACGGGCTCCGCTTCACGCAATTCTACAACACCTCGCGCTGCTGGCCGACACGGGGCGCGCTCCTCACCGGTTATTACCCCCAGCAGATCGGACGCGACGCTCTCCCGACCGTGGCGGGAGGCGGCGGAGAGCAGAACCGCCGTCCCGCCTGGGCCGAACTGCTGCCCAAACGGCTCAAGGAAGCGGGCTATCGATCCTATCACACCGGCAAATGGCACATCGACGGCAAACCGATCACGGAGGGCTTCGACCATTCCTATTACCTCCAGGACCAGGGCCGCTTCTTCAACCCTAACAAACACTTCAAAGACGACGAGGCTCTTCCGCCCGTGGAAAAGGACTCCGGCTACTACGGCACCACCGCCCTCGCCGATCACGTGATCGAAGTGCTGAAGGAACACGCCGCGGATCACGCCGACGTGCCCTTCTTCCACTACCTCGCTTTCGCCGCGCCGCACTTCCCGCTCCACGCCTTGCCCGAAGACATCGCCCTTTATCAGGACACCTACACCGCGGGCTGGGACGCGATCCGCGCGAAGCGCTGGCAGAACATGCGGCAGCTCGGCCTCCTCGATGGCGAACTCTCGCGACCCGAAACCGATCTCGGACCGCCCTACCATTTTCCCGAAGCCCTCGCCATCCTCGGTCCCGGCGAGATCAACCAACCGGTCGCGTGGAAGAGCCTGACAGACGCCCAAAAAAAATTCCAGTCCGACAAGATGGCGATCCACGCCGCCATGATCCACCGCATGGACCTCGAGATCGGGCGCGTCTTCGAACAGATCAAGGCGATGGGACAATGGGAGAACACCCTCGTCCTTTTCCTCTCCGACAACGGAGCCAGCGCCGAGATCATGGTGCGCGACGACGGACACGATCCCTCGCAGCCACCCGGATCCGCCGGCACCTACCTTTGCCTCGGACCCGGTTGGTCGACCGTGGCGAACACGCCCTTCCGCCGTCACAAGACCTGGACCCACGAGGGCGGCATCTCCACGCCCCTGCTCGCCTCGTGGCCCGCCGGCATCACGGCGCGGGGAGAACTCCGCACCACACCGGGGCACGTCATCGACATCGTCCCGACCTTGCTCGAGCTTGCCGGAGCGACCACGCTCGCCGATGCGCCGCCCGCCCCGGGCAAAAGTCTCGTCACGGTTTTCGCCAAGGATGCGGAGCCGATCCACGACACCCTCTGGTGGCTGCATGAGGGACACAAGGCCGTGCGTCAGGGCGATTGGAAAGCGGTCGCCCCGAAGGGTGAACCCTGGGAGCTCTACGATCTCGCCAACGATCGCGACGAGTCCACCGACCTCGCTGTCGCGCGCGCCGAAAAGTTGAAGGAGTTGGTCGCCGCGTGGGATCGCCTCACCGCCGACTTCACCGCCCTCGCCGCCTCGCAGCCGCGGGAGGAAGCCGCCCCGGCGAAAGGGAAAGGGAAGGGAAAAGCAAAAGCCGAGGGCAAGGGGAAGGCGAAGGGCCATGCCGCGAATCCTCCGCGCAAACAGGTGCTCGTGAACGGCGAAACGTTTGATCTCTCGGGACGTCCCGCCTTCCGCATGGTGCCGGAAAAACCCGCCTCGGCCGACGGAGGAAAACCGTGGGTTTTCTACGGCCCCACCCTTCCCGCTTATCCCGACGAAGCCGAGCGCTGGATGCACGAACGTTTCCTCGCCGCCGGCATCGCCGTCGCCGGAGTCGATGTGGGCGAGGCCTACGGCAGCCCGAAGGCCTTTCCATTGTTCGAAGCCCTTCACCAAAAGATGGTCGCCGACGGCTATTCGCCGAAGCCCGTCCTCCTCGGCCGCAGCCGCGGCGGTCTCTGGGCCAGCTCGTGGGCCCTCGCCCATCCCGACCGCGTCGCCGGGATTGCCGGCATTTATCCCGTCTACGATTTCACCACCTATCCCGGTCTCGCCAAAGCCGCGCCCGCCTACGCCCTGACCGAAACCGAATTGGAGGCTCGTCAGGACGAGCTGAATCCGATCCGCCGCGCCGCCGATCTCGCCAGGGCAAAGATCCCCGTCTTCATCATCCACGGCACCGACGATAGGGTCGTGCCCCTCGCCGCGAACTCCGGCAAGCTCGAGGAGATCTATGAAGCCGAAGGTGCCGGGGATCTCATCGAGGTGATGAAGATCGAAGGGCAGGGCCACAACTTCTGGCCCGGATTCTTCCAGTGCCAGGAACTTGTTGATTTCGTGATCGCGCGAGCGGGAGTGGCAACCAGCGCCCCGCCCCAGGCCCTTGGCCCCTGGTTCACCCCGCCCGCCGAATTCGCGAACGACCTCGGCGCCTTCCGCAGTCCCCTGCGTTTCGAAAACGGTGACGAAGTCCGCACCGCCGCCGACTGGACGAAGCGCCGCGGGGAGATCCTCCGCACCTGGCACGGCCTGATGGGCGAATGGCCGCCCCTGATCACCGAGCCGGTTGTGGAAATCCTCGCTTCGGTGAAGCAGGAGAACTTCACCCGCCACCAGGTGCGCTTCCTCTGGACTCCGACCCAGAAGACGACGGGCTACCTCTTCATCCCTGACAAAACCACCACCGGCAAACATCCTGCCGTCCTCACCGTCTACTACGAACCCGAAACCGCCGCCGGCATGGGTAATGAACAACGCGATTTCGCCTATCAGCTCGCGAAACGCGGTTTCGTGACCCTCTCCATCGGCACGAGCGAGACGAGCGCCTCGAAGGATTACGCCCTCTACTGGCCTTCGATCGACGACGCCACGGTGCAGCCGCTCTCGATGCTCGCCTACGCCGCGGCGAATGCCTGGCACGTCCTCGCGTCACGCCCCGAGGTCGATCCCGCGCGCATCGGAGTGACGGGACATTCCTACGGCGGCAAGTGGTCGATGTTCGCCTCGTGCCTTTTCGAGAAATTCGCCTGCGCCGCCTGGAGCGATCCCGGCATCGTCTTCGACACGCGGCCGAGCGTGAACTACTGGGAGCCCTGGTATCTCGGCTACCATCCCAAGCCGTGGCGCGAGCGCGGCGTGCCGTCCGAGGCGAACCCGGCCCGTGGACTCTACCCGGAATTGCTGAAACAAGGCCGCGACCTGCACGAACTCCACGCCCTCATGGCTCCACGTCCCTTTCTCGTCTCCGGTGGCAGCGAGGATCCTCCGGCGCGCTGGCAGGCTCTCAATCACACCATCGCGGTGAACCGTGTTCTCGGTTTCGAAAACCGCGTCGCGATGCACAATCGGCCCGACCACGCGCCGAACCCGGAATCAAATGAGATCCTCTATTCGTTCTTCGAACATTTCCTGAGGCCGTGAGGGCCAAACACACAAGAGGGTCGGGTCATCGACCCAACCCTCTTTGACGAGCGCCACAGGGCGGATTCCCGGCGTCGCACCTCACCATTCCACCAGTTCGACCCGGCGGTTCTTGGCGCGTCCTTCTTCGGTGCGATTGCTCGCGACGGGGGAGAGTGGTCCGACGCCGGCGGCGCGGAGACGATCGGGAGCGATGGCGTAGCGGACGATGAGTTCCTTTGTCACCGACTCGGCACGGGTGAGGGAGAGCTTCTGATTGTATTCGAGGTCGCCGACGTTGTCGGTGTGGCCGACGATGTGCAGTTTCAGGGCGGGAAAGTCGCGGAGGAGCTTGGCCATCTGCTCGAGGGTGGGCAGGGACTCGGGTTTCACCTCGGCCTTGTCGAAGTCGAAGAAGATCCCGTAGAGGGCGATGCTGCCGGTCGTCTCGATGCTGCTCGCCATCTTTTCCGCGCTGACGACGACCATGCGTTGGTCCAAGGGCGCGTCTTCGATGATGTCGACCTGGATGACGGGCTGCCCTTTTTCGGGCTTCAAGCCACCGCTCAAGCCCATGTCGTAGGCCGAGACGTAGATGGCCACGGTGACGTTGCCCTCGGGACGCGAAAGCCGGGCGGCGATGTAGCGGTTGTCGCTGTCGTTGTATTCGAAGATCTGCGAGTAGAGTCCGGTGTAGCGGGCCCCGAAGCGGAAGCCGAGCTCCTCTTTCTCTCCTTTGAAGAGGGTTTCAAATCCCTTCCCGGCCAGTTCCTTCTCGTAGTTGCGGAAGACTTCGAGAGCGGAGCGACCGGCGGGAGCGAGATAGGAAAGGCGTGTGAGACGGCCTTCGATCGTCTCTTCCTTCTCGATGGTGCGGCCTTCGTTTTCGGGCACGCTGGGATTCAGGGCCTTCCCGAGGGCGAGCTTGTATTCGGTGTAGGCCTGCTCGCTGTGCTCGAAGAGGACGCTGTCCTGATAGCGCTTGAGGAGGGGATGATCCTTGGCGCCTTCTTTATCCTGGCTCCGGGCCGGGATCGTGGAGGCGAAGGCGAGAGTGCCGAGAGCGGCGAGGATGACGAGGGATGCTTTCATGACGGATGGGTGAGTGTGGGTTTGAGTTTGGTTTGGAGAAAGGCGGCCTTCGCGGACCGTCCCTTCATCCCCTTCACTGGCGAACGGATTCGCGACGTGACGAACTTTCGGAAAAAACTTCAGGAACCGCTCCCCGACTCGATCACGAAGGGGCGGGCCTCATCGAAGGCGACGGCCTCCCAGCGGCCGTCGGCGGCGAGGACGAGGGCTCCGAAAAGCGGCGGTGCGTCCCTCCACGCCGACCACTGCCAGGCTTGGCCCGTGCTCCATTCCCAGGCCCCGCCGGGCCGCCAGCAATGTCCTCCGAGATGGATGCCCCGGGTCGATTCACGCGCGAAGGTCTCGGTGAGAAAGGCGTTCATCTCCGCATCCGTGACGACCGCAAGCCGCCCCCCGCCGGCCCGGGCGCGATCGTTCGCTTTCGCCCAGGGTAAAGGTTCGGCGACGAAGGTGTATTGACGTCCGCGGAAGGTGGCGGTGAGCGGTTTGGCTACGGGCGGTGCCGGTGCCACCGTCGGTGCCTGCGAAGAAGCTGGCGCCGGCTTTTCGCGCGTCACCCAATAGCCCGCTCCGAGGCTTCCTGACAAAACCACCACGAGCGCCGCGATCGCCGGTATCTTGCCCCTGCGACGAGGTGGCGCGATGGACGCCGCGGGCTGCGCGAGCGCGAGGAGGTCGGCTTTCAGCGAGGCGGCATCGGGGTAGCGGCGGCCGGGCGACTCCTGCATCGCTCTCAAAACGATCGCATCAAAACGCGGATCGGTGCCCGCCTTCCGCGAAGGCGGATCGAAGACGCCCCGTGGCACCGAGCCGGTCAGCATTTCATAAAGGAGCACCCCGAGGCTGTAGAGATCGGCGCGGTGATCGACGGCTCCGTGGCCGCTCATCTGTTCGGGCGCGGCGTATTCGGGAGTGCCCATCGCGGCTCCGGTGCGGGTGAACATGGCTCCCTCGACGATCGAAGGATGTGCCTCCCTCGCGACCTTGGCGAGACCGAAGTCGGCGACTTTCACCCGGCCCTTGCCATCGAGGAGGATGTTCGAAGGTTTGATGTCGCGATGGACGATGCCTTCCTCGTGCGCATAAGCGAGGGCGTCGCAGATCTGTCCCGCGAGGTCGAGGATCTCGGCGGCGGCGGGACGGCCCTCGCGCAGCCGGTCGGCGAGGGTGGTGCCGGCGACGTGCTCCATCGCGAAATAGAGCGAACCATCGGCGGTCGATCCAAAATCATGCACCGCGACGATCCTCGGATGCTGGAGACGGGCGAGGGCGCGGGCCTCGCGATGGAAACGCTGCACGAAGGCTTCATCGGCCCCGTACTCGCCGGGCAGCAGCTTCAGCGCGACCTGGCGATCGAGGGAACGGTGCCGGGCGAGGTAGACGGCACCCATCCCGCCACGGGCGAGCAGGCCGAGGATCTCGTATTGCGGAAAGAGCGGCGCGAGCGATTCGGGCGCGGGAGCACGCCACGCCGGAGCCGGATTTTCCCCGGGGGCGGAGGAAAGACTCAGCCCGATCAAGCCATCGAGGTCCAGACCTCCCAGCCAATCGGGCTTGTCCGTGACGCGGTCGGGCGGTGGAGACATGGGCGGTCGGGCGGTCCCTCGGAAAGCCGCGGATAATAACGCCGCCCCGGCCCTTTCCCGCAAGGGGGGATTGCAGATCGCCCGGGTTGCAAATGCCGCTGCCGGTGGGATTCTATCGCCGATGGATTCCGACTCCCACGCCGCCTTTCCGCCGACCCGCTGGAGCATCGTGCTGGCGGCGCGCGAAGGGGGCGATGCCCGCGCGGGAGAGCAGGCGCTCGGTGAACTCTGCCGCCTCTATTGGCAGCCGGTCTACAGCTTTGCCCGCCGTCGTGGCGCCTCACCCGCCGATGCCGAGGACCTCGTCCAAGGATTTTTCATCCGTCTCCTCGAGGAGGGTCTCTTCGCCAAGGCCGACGCCTCGGCCGGTCGTCTCCGCAGCTTCCTCCTCGGTGCTTTCCAACGTTTCCAACGCGAGGAATGGCGCAAGACGATGGCGGCGAAACGCGGCGGCGGTGTCGCGACCTTTTCCTTCGATGCCGAGGATGCCGAGGAAACCTTCCAGACGGAAGATCCTTCCGCCGAATCGCCGGAGCGGATCTTCGAACGGCAATGCGCCCGCGCCCTGCTCGAGGCGGCGATGAAGCGTCTCGCCGCGGAACAGACCGCGATCGGCAAAGACCGTGCCTTCGCCTTGCTGCGTCCCCTCCTCAGCCCGTCGGAAGATGGCGGGGAAAGCGGCACGCACGAGGAGATCGCCGCCGCGCTAGGTCTCACCGTCGAGGCGTCGCGTGCCGCGGTCTACCGCCTGCGCAAACGCTACCGCGAGATCCTCCGCGAAACCGTGGCCGACACCCTCGTCCAGCCCACGCCCGAAGCGGTTGACGAAGAGCTGATCGCTCTGCGCGCCGCGCTTTCCTGAGCCATTTCGCTCCCACCCCGGCCTGCGCCCGCCCTCTCCCGGCGGCTCCGGGGCGTTACAATTCTGGTCCCGGCCGGGACAAGAATTGTAACGGGGCGGGCGATTTTCCACAGGGAGCGGCAGGTGCCGGGAAAAAAAATTCGTTTTCCGCGTCACGTCGTCCCGCGCTTTGCCAGTGAACGGAATGAAGAGCCAGGGCGGGGACACCCCAAACCCTAACAACAAACCCAACCGTCTCCGTCCGGCGCTTCCCAAAACAACAGCGAAACCCAATCCGCAAACACTGCCAATCCCATGAAAACGAACTCCTACCCCACCCTCCTCCTCACCACCCTCGCCACGGTCCTCACTGCCGCGATGCCGATGGCCTCCCACGCCGATCCCGTCTTTTGGGGCTACCGCCCCGTCGTCTACGTGCCGGTGGCGGCTCCGGTCTGCGAGCCCGCACCGACGCCGGCCGCGCCGGTCACGATCCCGGCTCCGGGCGCCTACCTGCCGCACCTGGCCCAGGCCTACCGCATGGGCTACTGCGCGGGCCGCAACGACCGCGCCTGCGGCTTCAACCGTGATTACCGCCGCGCCTTCGAGGTCTCGGGCTCGGGCTGGGAGAGCTACTTCCAGGAAGGGTATGCCGATGGCTACGAGTGCCGTCCGATGAACCACTGATCCGGAAACCCAGGAACCTCCCCACCGCACATCCTGACATGAACACCAAAACATTCCCCTTGCTCCTTCTCCTCGCGGGTCTGCCGCTTTTCGCGAAAGCCGCTCCCGTCGTCATCGACACCGTGCCGGTCCGCGACGCGGGCAATACCACCGATACATCCGGCTATGGAAAGGTGCTTTACGAATACCGCATCGGCCGCTTTGAGATCACGATCGGGCAATACATCGAATTCCTCAACGCGGTCGCCGCGACGGATACCCACGGCCTCTACCACCTCGGGATGGAGTCGGAGGCGGCCGTCGCCGGCGTGAGCCGCAGCGGCACTGCCGGCAGTTATGTGTATGCGGCGATCGGCAATCCCGACCGGCCCATCGCCCTCGTGAGCTGGTTCGACGCGGCCCGTTTTGCCAACTGGATGTCCAATGGACAACCGGTCGGCCTGCAAAGCCCGACGACCACGGAAGACGGGGCCTATACCTTGCTGCCGCCCTTCAACCATGTCGGTTTTGTGAAGAATGCGATCAATCCGAACACGGGACGTCCTCCGCTCTGGTGGATCCCCTCGGAGGATGAATGGTACAAAGCGGCCTACTACAATCCGACGCGAAACGGCGGAGCGGGAGGCTATCACTTCTATCCCATCCAGAGCCCTCTCGACAACGTGCCCTACAGCGCCGGAGCCGGAGGCGCGACTTCGCCCGATGCCTCGCTCGCGGGGAACTTCCGCCGCGACGACGGGATTGCGAACGGCTACAACGACGGTTACGCGATCACCGGCAGCCCGGTTTATCCGACCTCCAACGCCCTCGCGAAGGTGGGCAGCTATGGGCTCGCCTCCACCTACTACGGCACCTTCGACCAGGGCGGAAATGTGCTCGAGATCACGGACGGAATCGTCAACAGCGGAGGCACGCTCTATCGTGCGGCCCGCGGAGGGAGCTGGTTCGACGATGAAAGCATCATGCGCTCGACCTTCCGTCTCAACCTCAATCCCGATACGGAAGCGGTCGGAATTGGCTTCCGCCTCGCGACGGTCGAGCGCACGACCCAGCGCATTCGGTTTGCAACTCCACGCCGCAGCCAATTGGGTGTGGGAAGCCGTTTCACGCTCGGCGTTTCTTCGACTTCGGGACTGCCCGTGACGGTGACGAGCTCGGATCGCCGCGTTCTTTCCGTCCGAGGTCTCTCGGCAAAAGTGAAGCGTGCCGGGCGCGTCATCCTCACCGCGAGCCAAGCGGGCGATGAGTTTTCGCTCCCGGCAACAAACGTCAGCAAACGGGTGCGAATTCGTTGAGATTACCCGTCGATTCCCACACCACCCGGCACCTGCATGAAAACTCCCTTCCGCGCCGCGATTTGGGTTTGCCTGATTCTCGGGATGATCCCTCTGACCTGCCGAGCCCAGATCCCCTCGTTTCCCGGCGCGGAGGGATTCGGAGCGGGGGCCACGGGTGGGCGGGGCGGAAGGGTCATCGTCGTGACGACCACCGCGGCCACCGGGCCGGGTTCCCTCCAATGGGCTCTCGACCAGACCGGGCCACGGTATGTCGTCTTCGCGGTGAGCGGAGTCATCGATGCCCAAATCCACCTCAACCACGGCGACGTCACCATTGCCGGCGAGACTTCGCCGGGCGGCATCACGATCCGCGGTTTCGTCACGGACGAGACGCCCTTCCAGGATCAGGCGGTGCAGGCCCCGACGCAATTCGCCGAAAACTGGATCCTCCGCCACGTCCGCATCCGCCCGGGATCGGGAGGTCCGAGCGATGACGGCTTGCGCCTGCGTTATACCCGCAACGCGATCATCGATCATGTCTCGGTCGGGAATGCCGTGGACGAGGCGGTGGAGATCTCTTACTCGAACGGGATCACGATCCAGAACAGCCTCCTCGCCGAGACGGTCGGCGGCCACTCTTTTTACGGCGGGATGTTGATGAATTATTCCAACCCCGCCCACGGTTTCGCCCTCGACCGGCTCTCGATCCATCACAACCTCTTCGTGCGGATCGAAGGCCGTCTCCCCGAAGCCTCCCGCGAGTCGGCCGCGGCGGCGGGCAGCACGATGGACCTCGAGCTTTCGAACAATCTCTACTGGGATCCCCGATTTTTCATCGCGCTGGGGGCCGACACCAACGTCGTCACCAACGGACTCGGCCAACCCTATCCGATCCACTACCGGCTCAACGCGGTGGGCAATGTCTTCCGCACCGGGCCCGCTTTTCCCTACGGGATGTGGGACGACCAGATCCTGCGCGCTCCCTCCGCGGGCGGGAATGAGTTGTTTGTTAGTGGCAACACGATGTCGCTTTATCCGGGACGCAGCGATTACGAGCTCTTCCATTGCTGCAACGATTACGCGGGCGAGACAGCGCCCGACGCCACCTCGCGCTCGGCGACGGCGCGTACGACGAGAAATGCCTTTCCTGCGATCACCTACACCGATGCCGCCGCGCTGCGCGAAACCCTGCTCGCCCGTGCCGGGGCCTTCCCCCGCGATCCGATGGACCAACGTCTCGTCCTGCCCGTGGCGGAGGATCGCATCGATCCCGCGGCCACGAACACGAATCCCGCCGGTGACTCCCTCCTCCGCGCCTATTCGGGCGACATACCCGCCGCGCCGGCCGATTCCGACCTCGATGGCATGCCGGATGCCTGGGAAACGGCCCGAGGTCTCGATCCCCGGACGCCCGATCACGCCGGACGCGATCTTTCGACCTCGGGCTACGACAATCTCGAGGTCTACCTGCACGAACGTTCCGCCGAACGTGTCGGCACTCCTCCGCCTGGCGGGGGCACGGTCGCGGCCCCGAGGGTCGTCGCTTACCGACCCGCCCGCGTCGTCCTCCGCGGCCTGCCATCGAGGTTCACTCTGAGCGGAACCACCGTCGCCGCGGCGGGCATTTCCCGCATCGAGGCGAAGGTGGGCGATCGCCCCGCCCGGACCATCTCAGCGACGGCCGATTGGCGGCTGCGGGTGAAGGCTTTTGTGCCTGGCAGGACCCGTGTCGAAATCCGGGCGATCGACCGCGATGGCCGCGTCTCCGCACCTTTCGTGCATACCGTCGTCAAACGGCCAAGCTGAGCGGGCGATGATTTCCGCCGCAGGAAGCCGCAGGGCTCAGGCCTTCCGGATCTCCGAGATCTCCTTCGTCGCGATGCCGATGGGACGGTCGAGCGGCACCCCGGCGCAGCCGAGCAGGGTGGTGAGGAGGTCGCCCTGGTTGCCCTTGACGTTGTTGAGAAAACGCCCGGTTTCGATCGAGCCGCCGCCTTTTCCGGCGATGATGAAGGGGAGGTTCTCCCGGGTATGTTTGTTCCCGTCCTCGAGTCCGGATCCCCACATCATGAGACAGTTGTCGAGCAGGGTGCCGTCGCCTTCGCGGAGGGTCGCCATCTTCTTCACCATGTAGGCGAACTGGTCGATGTTGAATTTGGTGATGGCCGCGACCTTGCGGACCTTCTCCGCCTCGTTGTTGTGGTGGGTGGGGCCGTGGTGCGTGTCGCTGAAGCCGAGCTCGGGATAGGAGACGCCGTTCGGAGTCGAGCCGATGTAGGTGCTGACGCGGGTGGTGTCGGTTTGGAAGGCGAGGATGGTGAGGTCGCACATCACCTGCATGTATTCGCTGCGCTTGTCGCCTTCCGGGATCTTCACCTCGATGGTCGGCGAGTCACCGGACTTGCTCCGACTCGGCGCGACCCCGGCTTTTTCGAGGGCGGCTTCCTTCTGTCGGGTTTCGATCGCGGCGATGCGGCGCTCCACCGAACGGACGCTGTCGAGGTATTCGTCGAGCTTCTGCTGGTCGCCGTGGGGGAGCGTGCGACGCAGGTCCTTCGCTCCGCCGATGACGAGGTCGAGCATCTGGCGATCGAGCGGATTGGTGGTGCCCGCCGGTCCGCCCGTATCGGTTTTGCCGAACAACCGATTCAACACGTTCCGCGGATTGATCTCGGCGGGCATGGCCTGGGTGGGCGAGCGGAAGCTGCAGTGCGAATAGTAGCCCTCGTTGAGCCCTTCCTGGTTCTCCTTGTGGGTCTGCGGCATCGTCGCGAGTTCGAGCGAAGGCAGGGCGGTGAGGGCTCCGTAATAATTCGCGAAGATCTGGTCGGCGGAGATCGCGATGTGGATCTGGCTGCGCTTCGCCGCATTCGGCAGCGAGGCGGTGAGCCAGGTCGAAAGCTCGAGGGCGTGCGGGGCGCTGCCGAAAGGCGTGATCGGCACCCCCGAGATTCCCTTCATCAGGAGGCACTGGTCGAGAATGGGACGCAGCGACTCGAGCGCGGGTGGCGGCGACTTGAGGAAGCTCTCGGGCGAGGAAGGCCAGAATTGATCCATGATGACCCCGTGGGGCATGTACATGAACCCGAGCCGGACCGGTGGCTTGGAGGCGGTCGCGCCCTTGGCCGTCTCGGCCCAGCCCATCGTTTCGAGCAGGGGCAATCCGAGCGAGGCTCCGAGTCCACGAAGGCAGGTGCGGCGGCTGATGAGGTGCGTTGAGGCCATGGGGAAAGATGGGGGTTAAGAGACTGTTAATCCTGGACACGTCGATTCAAAAACGGATAGCTCGTCACGACTTCGCTGATGAGCGTCTGCATCTTGTGACCGTCGCCGGCGATGGTCTTGTGCAACTGGTCGACGACGATGAGATCGTACCCGTCGAGCTGGCGGCAGAGAGCGTAGGCGAGGAGTTTTTCGGTGAGGTTGCGGGAGAGGTCGTCCTTGCGGGCGGCGATGATGGTCTTCAGTTCCCGGGGCGACTGAAATCGCTGCCCCCCGGGCAGCTCGCCCGCCGCATCGACCTTGCCTCCGGATTCATCTGATTCCCGCCAACGGCCGATCGCATCAAAGTTCTCCAGACCAAATCCGATCGGATCGAGTATCTTGTGGCAGTTCGCGCAGACGGCCTCGGTGCGGTGCAGTTCGGTGCGCTGCCGCAGGGTGAGGCCTGCGATTGTCTTTTGATCCTGCTTCTCGAGCGCGGGCACGTTCGGCGGAGCGGGCGGGACGTGTTCGCCGAGGACCTGCTCGAGCACCCAGACGCCTCGGATCACCGGACTGGTGCGCGTGGGGAAGGACGTCGTCGCGAGGACGCCTGGCATGGTCAGGATGCCGCCGCGGTTCGCGTCGGTGAGGGCCACCTTCTCCATCGCCGCTCCCTTCACCGTCTTTTCGAGGCCGTAGATCGGCGCGAGGGTCGCGTTGAGGTAGGTGTAGTCGCCGTTCACGAAGGTGACGACACTGCGGTTCTCCCTCACGATGCTTTCGAAGAAGAGCCGCGCCTCCTCGTACATCGCCTCGCGCAGGGCGGGAGTCATTTGGGGGAATTTGTCAGGGTCGAAGGTCTTTGTCGCGATCTTGTCGAGCCCGAGCCACTGCGCGCCGAAACCGTCGAAGAGGGCACGGGATCGGGGACTCGCGAGCATGCGTTTCACCTGCGCCTTCAGCACCGCCGGATCGTGGAGACGGCCTTCGTCGGCGAGCTTCGAAAGCTCGGCATCTGGCATCGTCGCCCAGAGAAAATACGAGAGGCGCGAGGCGAGCTGATGATCGTCGAGCGGCACGATTTTTTCGCCCTCGGGCGCGGCCTTCGAGGGGGTGATGAAGAGAAACTGCGGCGAGACGAGCACGGCCTTCAGCATGAATTTCAGCGCCGCGTCACGGTCGAGTCCGTTCTTCGTTCCGAGATCGAAGACCCCGGCGAGCACCCCGATTTCCTCCTCCGTGGGCGGTCGTCGATAGGCGGCTCGGGCGAGACGGCGGGCGATCTCGCGGACCTCCGTCTTGGCATCGCCGAAGAGCCGCGCCTCGTCCTTCGCGGAGAGCTTCGCGATCGCCTCATTCGCAATGCCGAGATATTGCTCGACCTGCATCGGCGAGAGGGAATTGAGATAGCCTTCGCCCGGCACCTCCTCGGGCAGATCCTTCGCGACCGACGGATCGACGCCGAGGAAATCGCGGAGGGTGTTGCCGAATTCCGCCTTCGTGAGGCGGCGGATCACGAAGGGACCCGGATCGCGGTTGCTGAGATACTGGACCTGGGAAAGGGCGTCGAGAAAACGCTGCCGCTCCTCGTCGCTCGGCTGATCGGCGTCTTCCGGCGGCATGTCGTGCGCCTCCACGTTGGCGATGCACTCGATCCATTTGCGGAGGAAGGCCGGATCGCCCGGTTTCTTCACTGCGACGCGGAGATTCAGGCCCGCCTTGGGACGGTCGGCGTGGCATTGCACGCAGTAATCGGCGACGAACTTCTCGACGTCCTGCTTGAAGGCCTTTTGCACCGCCTCGCGCCTTGCGGCCAGTTCGGGATCTTCCTCGGCCCGGGCCGCCGAAGCAACGAGCGCGGCACCGAGCAGAACCCAAAGCCGGAACCCAGGCGGGAGAATGAACGAAGGAGGTTTCAAACGCCGGAATATGCCGGAGCCCGTTTTCAGTGTCGAACGGCGACTTTCACGCGATGACGCGTCCCTTCCGCTCGATGGGTGTTCATACCAGGGGCGATGAGAAAAGCAGGCTCGAGGATTGACATCGGACCCCGCGACCGGAACTGTGGCGCGAATCATTGGCATTGAAGAAATCATGGCATCCCAACCGATCGTCGACCCCGCGACCTTCACCCCCGGCAATGTGGCGGTGACCAAAGAACAGATCCTCGCGCTGAACCCCCAGCGCGATGAATTCGAGCAGATCGACCGGCTCATCGCGATCGACCTCGAGGAAGGGCTCGCCGTGGGCATCAAGACCCAGCGCCCCGACGAGTTCTGGACGCGCGGCCACATCCCCGGCCGGCCCATCATGCCGGGCGTGCTCATGATCGAGATGGCGGCGCAGATCAGCTCCGTCATCTACCACCTGAAATTCGAGACCGGCGGCAAGAAGTTCTTCGGCTTCGGCGGGGTGAACGACGTGAAATTCCGCGGCACCGTGGCACCGGGCGATGACCTCATCATGGTCGTGAAGGCCAAGGCCCTGCGTTCGCGGATGGCGATCTTCGAAGCCCAGGGATTCGTCGAGGGCAAGCTCGTCTTCGAAGGCGAAGTGACGGGACTCGTCATCTGACGCCATCCGCCTGCTTCATCATCCGCCTCCGGCGAGGAAATAGCCGGCGAGCACCGAGAAGGAATTGTTCGCCGCGTGCAGGTAGAAACTCATGCGGAGATTTCCCGTCTTGAGCCGCAGCCAACCGATCAGGAAGGAAAGGAAGAGCAGCGGCACGAAGTAGGTCAGCCCGTGCACGATCGCGAAGAAGACCGAACTGACGATCAGCGCCGTCTTCCCGCCCCAGCGGCGATCGAGTGAGGCAAAGAGGAAGCCCCGGAAAAAGACCTCTTCGTAGAACGGGATCGCGATCCCCACGACGAGGACCGTGCCGGTCAGCTCGACGAGATTTTCGCTCTTCAGAAAGAGGCTGACGAGCTGCTTGTCGAGCGGACCTCCCGTGATGAGTTGGTAGACCGCCCCGTAGCCCATCGCCACGAGCTGCATCCCGGCGACGCCACCGATCACGATGGCGGCCCCTTTTAGAAAAGGCTTCCATCCGTTGACGAGGGGACCGCTCCCAAAATAGTGCGACCACCCGCTCATCGTCACGGCGGCGAGCGCGGCGGCGGTGACGAGGAGGGCGCCGATCCAATGACCGACGCCGTTGTCGAGGCCGGGCAGACGGATGTTGAATCCGATCCCCGCGGCGAGGATCGAGGCCGAGATCCAGAACAGGGTGAGCCGCAGTCCGGGTCCATCGTGATGCGCCCATGCCCGACGCGTCCGCCAGAGGAGAAACCCTAACAAAAGCACCAGCAACACGGGGATCGACCACGCGAAGGGTCCGTTGAGACCGAGCGAATCTTTCGAGATCTGGAGGAATTCATCCGGATCGATCTTCGCGAGGTCCCCGCCGAGGACCGCGGCCGAGATCTTCGCCGTCTTCGCCCGATGCAGATCCTCCGCCGCGGTCTCGTCCCTTTCGGCCGCCTTTTGGAATCCCTTCTCGGCTTTTTCCGCATAGGTGAAGGCGGCGGGATAATCCTTCCGATAGATGAGCAGCTTGGCCTTCAGCAACTGCATCAAGGGATCTTCCGGCAGCACTTTCTCCACCGCGTCGAGGAGGCGTGCGCCCTTTTCGAGGTTCTTTTCCAGCCCATACCAACCGAAGAGGTGGACGCTGGCGAGAGTGTTGGCGATCCAGGCGGCTTCCCCGCGTCCCGCTTCGAGCATCGCGAGCGTGAGCCCTTCGGCTCGCTCGAGGTCGCGGGCCCGTTCGTCCTGGTCGAGGCCCCGGGGCATCGCTTTCCGATGATAAAGGTCCGCGAGATAGAGCATCCCGTCGGGGCGGCCCAATGCCAGCCCACGCCGGAAGGCGGCCTCCGCCTTGGCCGGATCGGGCTCCGTGATCCGATCATCGAGATAAAAGAAACCGACGATCCAGACTTCCGGCGCTTTGCCCGCTTCGGCCTTGGCGACGGCTTCGGGGAAATGGCGTTCGCGCAAAAGGCGGAATTTTTCCTCCTCCGGCAGTTCCTCGGGTTTCCCGGCGGCGTCCGTGATTTCCCAGACGAGGGCTCCGTTTTCGTCCGCCCGGATCGAATATTCGAGCGCCAGCTTTTCCGTGCCCTCATCCGCCCGCGCGATGAGAGCTGAAGCGACCCAACACAGCGCCCAAATTCGATGAATCCGTAAACTTCCCATACGTTCGGCGGAGAGTTTACGCCGGGAACGGGGATCACGCGATACAGATTCCGCGTTTTTCAGGATTTCCGTAATTTTCTCCGAACGGGATGCCCTTTCAGGTGGAAGGAGATTCGATTTTCTCCAGACGCAGGCGGAGGCCGTATTCGCCCGGCTTCAGGGTGGTCGAAGAATCGACGCCCGCCTCGTTTTCGGTTCCTTTGATCAAGAACATCGCGGAATCCACTTTTCCACTCAGAAACATCTGCGCCCCCCTTTCCCAACCGGCCGGGAGGTCCATCTGACTTTGTGTCGAGAAGGTCGGACCGAGAACGGAGACGCTCAAGCGGTCGCCCTCGGGCCGGGCGAACAGCTTTACCACGGTGCCCCCCGGAATCGGAGAAGTCGATCCCGCTTTTTTGGCATCGGTTCCGTCTCCGAATTCAATAACGGGACCCACTTCCCATTGGTCCTCAGGCGATCCGGGCAGCGTCACCTCATACCAGACGATCCGGAGAGACCGGGCCAGTTCCTCGGCGCTCAAAGTGGCCACCGGATCTGCTGCGGGAGTTTGTCCGGACTCCGACTCAAGCGGTGCCGCCGGCGGTGTCTCGGAACAGCCAGCCAGGAGAAGCACCGTCAGTGAGGCAAGAATCGCGAATTTCATGTGCCTGAGAGTGGGAAAACAGCGGGTGTCCGTCAAGGAAAACACCCCGGATGGATCGCCTTGACAGCGATCCCCGCAAACGATGAGATGGGCGGCCATGAAGGAAGATGCGCCGAGCCCCGCAACCAATGACTCCGGTCCGGATGCTTCCGAACCGCCGCAGCTCGTCAGCGTGGTGCTCGCCACATTCAGCGAGGATGCGAGCCGCCAGCTTTTCCGCGCGGTGGTCGTGATCCTGGTAAGTATTACAGGAACGATCTTGCTCTGGCGGTACAGCGAAAGCCTTAAGTTGGGTCTCTTCTTGTGGATCTGGTTGATGGTGAGCGTCGGCGGGAGACTCCTTCGAAAAAGGTCGATTGTGGTGGGAAATCACGACTTGAGAACGATCCGTGGTGAGATCGATCAGGGAATCCGCTGGGCGGGCGTGGGATCACTGAAAGTGGACGGCACGGAAATCGAACTACTGTTCCCCGAAGGCGGCTCAAGGCTTATCTCGCTCCGCTTTCTAAATCCGGCCATTCGGGACGAAGCTGCCACCGCCATTATCCGTACGATGGAAATGTTTCGGCACGCGGGACCGGTCGTAATTCCGCTGGAGAACGAAATGAGGATCTCCAGCCAGCGCCTGGAGCTCCGGCCCTTCGAGGTGAAGGACGTACCGTTTTATGTCCGCCTGGTCACCTGCCCGGAGCGGATGGCCTCTCAACTTTCCGTGATGACCTCCGCCGAATTGGTCGCGGGATCAATGACCAGCCTTTTCAAAAAACGCTCTCAGCGCAACGCCTACGGAATGCTGGTGGTTTGGAAACACGATACACCCATCGGGATCGTCTACTTCCGGCCCACCGACCTGATTCTGAGACAGGCAATGCTGGGATTTGACCTCCTCCCCGAATACCAGAACCAGGGATACGGGACAGAGGCCGTGCGTGCCGCGATCGATTACATCGAGCGTTCCAGTAATCTCGTGAAGATCACGGCAGGAACGTTTTCCGACAATCCCGCATCCCGTCGCGTCCTTGAGAAGGCAGGCATGACCTACATCGGCACCGATCGAAAATTTTGGTTCAAGGGAGACCACTGGAAGGACGGCGATCGCTTTGAATACCTTCTGAATCCCGAAGCGGTTCCAGCTTCGGAATAGCGACCGAGCCGCGTTATTGAAAGAGAGGCTTTTTCCAACCATATTCCTCCCAGTCCGCATGGGTGACGTGACGAAGCACCTTCCACCCGGCGTCTTCGAGCTCGAGTAGTGTCACCGACGATTCATGGTTCCTGTTCGTGACGATCGAACAACGGGTCATGTTCCGCTCGAAGGTGATGCGGTGAATCCTCAGATGGCCGATCGCGGAATCATCGACCTCCGCTTCGGGGACGACGAAGGAACGGAAATCGGAACTTCGAAGAAACTCGGTCCGTGCCAACTGGTCGGGAAGCGGTTTGGTTCCAAGCCCGACAAGCGTGAGATCTT
The DNA here is from genome assembly GCA_016795385.1 of Verrucomicrobiales bacterium. GTDB lineage: Bacteria > Verrucomicrobiota > Verrucomicrobiia > Verrucomicrobiales > DEV007 > Arctic95D-9. The sequence goes on from JAEUHI010000005.1 coordinate 39,649, forward strand.
CCTCGAGGATAAAAGCGGAATGCTCGTCCGGGCCAATCGCATAGTCCTCGAGAAAATTCCAGAACGCGGGATTCAGAAATTCCCACCGGGCAGGAGTAGGAGATTCAATCGCTCTCGGAAGAACCTCGTTCCCGCCGAAGCGCGGATGTTGGATGGAGATCGCGCCGACCGAAACCATCATCGCCGACTGCGCGGGGGAATCGAAGTAAGGTTCCCGCACGTTCTCTTTGAGCATGGCATCGATGACCAGGGCAGCCTCTGCTTCGTGGCGGGAAAGTTGGTCCGCGATCTCCGGCAACCCGGGTTCGGGATAGGGTTTTACAACCCATTTGGAAATCTGTTTCCATGACACGGATGACTTTTCCTTGCGGCCAAGCTCCATGGCGGCGTAGGCGCGGTCGTAGTCGGCGAGATCGCCCACGAGCGACCGGACTTCGACGAAGAACGAAGCGCGGTCTTCTGCGGAAAACTCCCCGTCCGAAACGAGCTGCTGGAAAAGTAGCGGTAATGCTTCGCCGCGTCGACCAAGTCGCTCCATTTCACGAACGCCGAAAAATCCACGGGAGAACAGCATCTTCCCTTCCGCCTGATGGTGCGAGCTAATCGACAGCCCCGTTCCGAGCACCATCGATTTCGTTCGGCACCACGAGAATCGCCGGACCAGCTCCCGCAGGGTCCCTTCCTCCTCTTCGGACAAGCTGAAGACGAGACGAATTCGCTCTTTGTCAGGGTCCTTTCGCTCCTGGAGATTTTCTCCATGCCCGTCCCATTCGACCTTGGCGGGTTGTTCACTGAGGACGAACCTCAAAATGAACGAGTCCCCGCGATCCCAAAAGGATCCGGAGAAGACGAGCTCTTCCTCTGACTTGGCCGCAGAGATGCCCAAAGCAACAAAAACCGCGACCATCCCGACTTTCATGGCCGAGAGCTTATCAAATCCGTACGACAGACGGAACCCTTTTCGTTTTCCACAAGCCAAATCGACCCACTGTTTTCGCTGCCATCGAAACGCCCCCATCACGCAAACCCGACCCAAGAGGGGCTTGTCGGAGACCTGACCCTCTTTCACGATGGACGCATGAATCGCACCACCCGCCGCTCCTTCCTCAAGACATCCCTCATCGGAGCCGCCGCCGGTCCCGCGATCCTTTCGGCGGCCGATCCCAACCGGAAAGTCGCGATCGCCTGTGTCGGCGTGGGCGGCAAGGGCTGGAGCGACATGATGGAGCTCGCCCCCGGCAACGAAATTGTCGCCGTCTGCGACATCGACGAGGATCGTCTCGCCAAGGCGAAGGCGCAGTTCCCGGCGGCGAAGGCCTACACCGACTGGAGGAAGCTGCTCGAGCAAAAAGGCATCGATGGCGTGATGGTGACGACGCCGGACCACACCCACGCCCCGGTCACGGCCACAGCGATGCGGCTGGGTCTCCATTGCTACACGCAGAAGCCACTCACCCACACGATCCACGAGGCCCGCGTCCTCGCCGGGATCGCGAAGGAGACGGGTGTGATCACGCAGATGGGCATCCAGCATCACGCGACGAAACGCCTCAAGACCGCGGTCCACGCCCTGCGCGAGGACCAGGTCATCGGCAAGGTGCGCGAGGTGCATGCCTGGACCGATCGTCCCGGCACCTATTGGAAACAAGGCCTCGACCGCCCCGCGTCCGGTGGCAATGCTCCGGCGACGGTGCACTGGGATCAATGGCTCGGCACCGCGCCGGAGCGGCCGTGGGTCGACAAGACTTATCATCCCTTCCACTGGCGCGGTTGGTGGGATTTCGGCACGGGCGTGGCCGGCGACATGGGCTGCCACATCCTCGATCCGGTGGTGAACTCGCTCGGCCTCGGCGCACCGACGAAGGTGAAGGCGGAAGGCCCCGCGCCGCATCCGGAATCGGGTCCGGCCTGGGCGGAGATTCTTTACACTTTCTCCGGCACCGCGTTGACGACGGACACGGTGACGGTGCGTTGGTATGAGGCGGGCCGCCAGCCGAGCCGCGATTTGTTCCAAGCTCCGGTGGATTGGAAGGGATCGCTCAACGGGATTCTCTTCGTCGGGGAAAAGGGCAACCTCTTTGTCGGTTTCCCCGAAATGCCGGAGCTCTTCCCGAAGGCGAATTTCGCCGATTACCAGTGGGCTGATCTGCCCGACACGAACCACTACCAGGAATGGGTCACGGCGATCCGCGAATCGCGCCAGCCCTCGACGCCCTTTGCCTATGCGGGGCCGCTCACCGAGACCGTTTTGTTAGGCAACGTCGCCTACCGCAGCGGGGCGGAGATCGAATGGGATTCCGACAAGCTCGCGGTGGTGAACGTGCCCGAGGCCAACCGCTTCCTCAAGAATGCTTATCGCAAGGGCTGGGAAGTGCCGGGATTGGGATGAAGCCGAACTGAAAAGGCAGAGGCGGCCTACGGAACACGCGGAAAACACGGAAACCTTCCCAAGTGCCGCAGCGAGAAGTTCATGGCATCGTTCCTGGTCCTTTTCCTTCTGTGTTCTCCGTGTGTTTTGCTGCCTGCTGCATCAATCTCGGCCTTCTGTAATTCTGCGTTTTCTGCGTGTTCCGTAGGCCGCCTCTTCCTCGCTCGATGAAAGACCGACATTACGATGGGGAACCTTTCACCTTCCCACCTTTTACGCGGCCGCAGGCCGGCTTGGAAACGTGAGAAGCACCGGCCTTGCGACCGGTGCTCCTGTAACGCATCCAACCAAATTGACGTCAAACACTCAGAACTTGATCACCATGTCGACGGTGAAGCGGTTGTCCATGAGACCGGCTTCCTCGTCGGTCAGGGGAGTCTCCCAAGCGAAACCGAAATCGTAGGGTTTGCCGGGAGGAGTCACGCGGAAACCGACCGCTCCGGTGACGAAATCTTCATTCAGCTCCGCGTTGGCCGCACCCCAGTTGACGAGGTCGCCGCCTTCGAAGGCGATGACGGAGGGCAGGGCACCACCGAGCTGGCTGCCGAAGCGGGGACCACCATCGCCGGCTTCCAGAACGTGGAACCAGTTCACTTCCACGAGGGGACGGATCCACTCGTTCACCTTGTAGCTGAGGTGGGCGCTGGTGTAGAACATGGAACTCTCGGCATCGCCATCCACGGGCAGCTTGAAGCCGAGCTGATGGGCGAACTGGAAGGGTCCGGCGAGTTTCAGGGTCGAAATCGAAGGGATGAAGACGCCGTCTCCCTCGCCTTGCCAGGTCCCCGTGTTGCCCATGGGGATTTCGTAGAGGAGCTGGAAGTTCGAGGCGAGGCCTTTCTCCGGCTGGAGGAGCCAGGCATACTTCGGTCCGAGGGCGACATTGGCGAAACCTTCGTCATCGGTCAGGGTGCTCTCGGGGTCGAAGACGATGTAGCCGTCCTTCGTCGCGTTCAGCGAAAGACGGTCGCTGAGGGCGTATTCGAATTGCAGCGCGTAGACCTGGTAGTCGCCCCCGAGCGGCACTCCGCCGATGATGGTATCGACCACGCTCGGCATGCTGTTATACATGAAGATCGGGTGCAACTGCGTCTGCGGGATGGCGAGATCGAAGAGGGTCGGATTCGTGATCGGACGGATCGCGTCGGCCCACGGATCATCGGCGACGACGTTCTTGTCGATGGGAGCCTTTCCGTAATCTCCGGCACTGGCGGAGAAGGAGAGGGCGGCGGTGGCCACGGTGGCGGCAAAAAGCGGGAGAGATGAGCGGTTCATAGGTTTGTGTTGGTGCCGGATCGAATCAGCAGGACCCGCGCCAATCTCGCGCTATCCCGGCTTCTTCGCTCCGCGGGACCCGTGTCCCATCGACAGGGGCAGGATGCTCCGGTTCGCCCTCCCCCGCTCTGCGTCGATTGCTCTAAAATCCGCACATTTTGCGCCTCGCCCGATGGCCGGACATCGCGCGATTCTGCGGTCTTTTCATTGGCCAAGCGCGTCGGGATGCGCTCATACTCCCGTCCGACCGTGATTCTGGCGGCTTTTTCACCCACATGACGACTCCCACTCCTCCCTCGCGCCGCGGCGCCCATGCCGCCCTCCTTGCCGCCTTCCTCGGATGGCTCTTCGATGGATTTGAGATGGGCCTCTTCCCACTGATCGGGCGTCCTGCCCTGCAGGATCTCCTGCCCGGGTCGACCCCGGCGGAACAGGGCCAGTGGTTCACCATCATCATCGCCGTCTTCCTCGTCGGCGCGGCCACGGGTGGCGTGCTCTTCGGCTGGCTCGGGGACAAATTGGGACGGGTCAAGGCGATGGCCCTCGCGATCGCCACCTTCGCGATCTTCACCGGTCTCTGCGGTTTCGTCACGGAAGCCTGGCAGTTCGCGGCCCTGCGCTTCATCGCCTCGCTCGGGATGGGCGGCGAATGGGCTCTCGGCGTCGCCCTCGTCAACGAGGTCTGGGGCTCGAAAAACCGTGCCTGGGTCGCGGGCATGATCGGGGCGGCGGCGAACATCGGCTTCCTCCTCACCGGTCTGCTCAGCCTTTACTTGAACGCCAGCCTCGAAACCATCGCCGGCTGGATGCAGGCGGTCGGTATCAGTGAGGAGACCGCCAATTACCTGCTGCACAACCGCGGCTGGCGTTTCCTCGCGATCAGCGGCACCTTCCCCGCGGTGATCGTGTTTTTCATCCGGCTCTTCGTGCCGGAATCGCACAAGTGGGAGGAGGAAAAAGCCTCGGGCAGCACCTCGCACTGGGCGACGAAGGATCTCATCGGCGTGCTCGTCGCGGCCGTGGTGGTGCTCGGGATCATCGCGCTGTGGTCGCCGGCCCTCTTCGCGAAGGTGGGCAATCTCGTCGCCATCCCCGCCACCCTCCTCGGAATGGCGGTGGTGCTCTGGGGATACCTCCTGCCGGTGCGCCGCTACCTCAGCCGCGCCCACGGCAGCGGCAAGGTGGAGTCGCACGAGCGTTCGACGGTGATGCGCAACCTCCTCTTTGGCACCGCCCTCGCCTCCGTCGCTCTCATGGGCACGTGGGGATCGACGCAGCAGGCGGCGAAATGGGCTTCGTTCCTCTCGCCCAACGGCACGGCGGCGAACTTGATCGAATACGTCGTCATCTCCACGGCCCTCGGCGCGATCCTCTTTTCGGTGATCGCCCCGCTCGTCGCCGACCGGCTCGGGCGACGGCTTACCTACTTCATCCTCTGCTTCCTCGCCTTGGTCTCCGCAGTCGTCTTTTTCCAATCGAATCATTCCTTCGAGGGCACCGAGGTGCCGACGCGCGTGTTCGTCACGGCCTTCTTCCTCGGCGGCCTCACCGCGACCTTCTACGGCTTCTTCCCGCTCTATTTCCCCGAACTCTTCCCGACCTCGGTGCGGGCGACGGGACAGGGCTTCTGCTTCAACTTCGGACGCATCATCGCGGCGATCGGTTCGTTGCAATTCGTGAACCTGCTCGCGCTCTTCGGATCGGGCAAGGCACTCGCGCTGGAGGGCGAAGCCAAACGGCTCATGCAGCTGCAGATCGAGGCGAATGCCTTCACGACGCTCTCGTGCATCTACCTCGTCGGGATGATCATCGTGTGGTTCGCTCCCGAGACGAAGGGACACAAACTGCGCTGAGCCGCTGCAATTCCCGCACCTGCCATCGGTAGCGGGAGTTTCCATGCCTGACTCCCCCTCCGGAGTCGGGAAAAACTTTTGGAAAAGATCCGACTGAAGATCATCGTAGGGTCGTCAGATCCCCCGTGGTCTTGACGACATGATCGATCGCTCCCGTCCCGCCTTCCACCGGCACCTGCGTTTCGCGTGGCTCTACGCCGTCGCGACCGCCCTTGTTGTCTCCATGGCAGGACCGGACACCGGCTTTGCCGAAGGCTTTTTCCAGAAACGCTCGGAGCGTCAGGCAAAGATCGCCAAGCCACCGAAGCCGAAACCCTTCCAATCGATCTTCGGTCCAAAGAAATCCGAGCCGGTGCGGGCGATCCCCATCGAGACGCCCGCGCCGGTCCTTCCAGCCCCGGTCGCGACGGCACCTTTTTCCGCCGGTGCCTTGTCCGCCATTCCCCGGACCCGGCCCGACCAGCTCCGCGTCTTCGTCCTCGGAGATTCCCAGAGCCTCCTGCCCTTCGGCAGTGAATTGCAAAAGACCCTCGTCGCGGCGGGTCACGAGGTGCTCTTCCACGGAGTCAAAAACGGCACGCCCTATTTCTGGCAGGGCAAGTGGACGTCGCCCGTGCTGACCCGTGTCTTCGAGCCCGCCGCCGTCCCCGAGGCCTGCGGGCGCTGGAGCGAAGTCTCGATGGTGCCCCGATCCATCACCGAGTATGTCGCGACCTACGATCCCGATGTCTTCATCATCCAGGCGGGCACCAACTTCGAGGAAGATCTCGCGAGCGATTACACCGCCGGCATCCTCGGGCTCATCGATACGAGCCTTCGCGAAGCGACCAGCCGCGGCGCCAAGGTGCTCTGGATCGGGCCGCCCGATGCCCGCGACGATGTCAAAGACACCGCCTACCAGGATCGGGCGGTGACGACTCTACGCGCCGCCCTCACCACGATCGGTGCGGCGCAGGGCTCCGATCCGTTCTTTGACAGCCGTCCTGTCTGCCCCATCCCCGAGGGTACTCCCGGCGATGGCGAACATCCCACGGACGAGGCCGGCAAGGCGTGGGGGATCGCGGCAGGGCAATGGGCGGCGGCTCAGATCGAGCAATGGCGGCACCACGGCCGGCTCCAGCGCGCCGCGCCTGCGGTCGCGCCGGCCTCCTCCATGACCTCGCTTTCGAGCGCTCCGCCGGCCGCGGTCACGCCGGCCCGCAGCTTTGAAGCCGAGTTCGAACTCGTCGCCAAATCGGATCCGGGCGACATCTCCACCCTTCCCTACACCGACGCCTTCTCCGTCTATCGTTACCGGCTCCGCCAGCCCACCGTCTACCTGCCCCAACTCCTCGAATTCGGATTGCCGGTCGATCTTTCCAAGGGCGAGCCTTCCATCTACGTCCTGCATTGGGCGGTGCACAACGACGGCCGCGGCCCGCGCGCCACGAAGGTCACTTCGCGCCAGGTGGGCGAAACCTATGCGATGCGGATCTGCCCCCTCTCCGAACATCCCCTCGGCAAACCGGTCGGCACGATGACGCAGTTCAACGATTTCAACGACCTCCTCGCCCCGATGTTCGTCGCGACGAATCTGGCCGAAGAACGTGCCTTTTGATCAGGCGGAGGTTCCCTCCCCGGAGTCCATGCGGCGCAGCTCTTCGAAGAGCAAGTCGGCGCTCAGAACCTCGTCGATGAGATGGCAATGCCATTTCGCGGGATCGTCCGCCGACTCCAGCGGCCCCTTCGCGGCGAGGGTGAACCAGTCGGCCGACTCGCGTCCCGGCAGGGTGGTGCGGCATTCAACAAACCAGACCGGCCCCGTCGACCGCTCGATTTGCACCGCGGCTCCCCACCCGAGCGGGGCCCGTCCCAAGGTGGCTTCGGCGAGGGCCAGCAAGGGAGCCGCGAGATCCTCGTTCAGCGCGAGCGGCCAATGCAGCCGCGCTTCGCGCCTCTTTCCGACCCAGGCTCGCAGGCCCCGCTCGCGCCGGGAATCACGGTAGAGAAATCCCGCGAGCAAGGCCGCGAGGATCAAGGCCCCGATGAGGATGCGGGAGAGCGTCGGGAGGTGATCCATGGCGCGTGTGGGGAGGAATGTCAGGGTTTTTTCACCATCGCCGACGCGATCCTCGCGCGGAGCTCTTCATGGGCCGCGGCACGCTCCGACGCCTCGAGGAAGCGCAGCAGGAACGGCCGATCCTCGAAGCCGTGCGGCGACGAAGCCAGCCCATGCAGGTAGAGCAGCATCGCGGCACAGCCGATCGCGACGGGGCCCTCGCGATCGCGGGCGGCATCGAGGAGGGCTTCGATCACCGGAGCGGGATGAAACTCCTCGATCACGAGCAAGGCACCCGTCAGGCCATCGTGGATGCCCTTTTCCTTCAGAAGGGGCACGAGGACACCGCAGGCCTCCTCCTCGGTGAGGTGATCGGCGGCATGCATCACGAGAGCGAGCCGGATCGCGGGATCGCCGCCCTCATAGGCCTCGCGCAGCTTCTTCCGCGCCGCATCCGTTCCGAGCACCGCGAGCGCCTCGACGTCGCGCCAATCCTGCACCGCGCGGGAGAGGATGAGACTCTCGATCGCGGAACGTTCCGCGTCGGTCGCTTCATCGAGCAGACCCAATGCATAACCCTCGCCGTCGTGCCAGCGATCGTGGTTCATCACGAGGCTCTCGGAAAAACGCTCGAGGAGGTCGGACATCACGGCTTGGGTTGTTTCACCACCCGGAAACGGAAAGAGGGTTTGGTCGGCGGCCAGACAGGGTCGCCTTCCCTCGGCTGGGGTTTCCAAGGGCTCCAGGTTTCGAACTCCGCGCCCGGACGCGAGGGCATGGGGACCATGAATTTCCCAAGATCCACCTCTCCGATCGATGCGTCGATGATCCGGTCGGGGCTGGAAGTGTACAAATCAAAGGTCGCCGGGACGATCCAGCGGCCCTCCTCCTCGCGCGCCTGATCCGGCCTCAGCTTCCCCCATTGCGACGATCGCCGCAGGCCACCCGCGACGACACCGAGCTCACAGCGCGGATCGCCGGCCATTTCCTTGGGAGAGGCCGCCCCCTCGGGGAGGCGGAATTCGACTTCGAGGATCAAATCCCGTCCGTCCCGCGTCGGCGGGATGTCCGCGGTGACACGGCTGAGCCCCATCGCCGCGCCCGCGATCACCACGACAAAAGCGAGCGCGAGCCCGAGCGTCTTCACGAAACCCGCCTCGCCACCCGCCGCGAGGATCCGCGCGATGACGAGGCCGGCAATGAAGAAAGCGATGCCTCCCAGCAAGGCCATGAGGACGATGAAGTAACCGAGATTGCCCTCGCGGGTGGAGATCTGATGCCAGCCACCGTGCAGGGAGGCGACCCAGCCCGCGGAAAACAGGCCCGCGATTCCGCTGAGGAATCCGACCAGGATCGAGAGCGGCCAATTCATCGGCGACGGAGGAAGATGCGGTTCATCCTGACAGAGCCACCAAGGAGAACGATTCCCCCACTTTTTGTCGAGAGGGAAATTCGTCTTTTTCACGGCCATTGGTGCCGGATGGAATGGGCTATCTTCCCGGTCGTCCGATGATCTCCATGAAAAACACCCTGCTCACCCTCGCCCTCGCTCTTTCCGCGCTCTCCGGCCTCCGCGCCGCGGAACCCATCCCCGACTCGCATCGCATCAACGGCGTCGCGATCGGCTGCCAGGCCTACACCTTCAACCGTTTCACCGCCTTCGAGGCCATCGAAAAAACCGCCGCCGCCGGCGCGAAGGTGATCGAGTTTTATCCCGGCCAGAAACTCTCCCCGGCCGAGCCCGAGACCAAGCTCGATCACAACGCCTCCGCCGAAACCCTCGCGAAGGTGAAGGCCAAACTCGCCGAGCACGGCATCATGGCGGTGGCCTACGGCGTCGTCGGTCTGAGCAAAGATGAAGCCGAGTGCCGCAAGGTCTTCGAATTCTGCAAGACGATGGGCATCCGCGTCATCAACACCGAATCGACCGACGCCCTCGACACCTTCGAGAAGCTCGTGAAGGAATACGACATCATGGTCGGCTTCCACAACCACCCGCGCCGCGAGAACGATCCCAACTACAAGGTGTGGGATCCGAACTACATCTTGGAGCTCGTGAAGGACCGCGATCCCCGCATCGGAGCCTGTGCCGACACCGGCCACTGGATGCGCAGCGATCTCAAGCCGGTCGATTGCCTCCGCATCCTCAAGGGGCGCATCGTCAGCAGCCACCTGAAAGATCTCAACGGCTTCGGCAAAGGCGTGCACGACGTGCCCTACGGCACCGGTGCCGCCGACATGCCCGCGATCCTCGCCGAGCTGAAGGCCCAGGGTTTCTCCGGTCCCGCCTCGATCGAATACGAGCACAACTGGGAAAACTCCCTCCCCGAGGTGACGCAGTGCATCGATTTCATCAAGGCGTGGAAACCGTGAGCTCCCTCACCCCTTCTCAAGGCACGGTCGGGAATCCATCCAGATCGAAGGCGCTCTCGCCACCGGTCTGATACTGATCGAAGTTCTCGTAAAGAATGCGGAAGTCGCCCATGCGGGAGAACGCCTTCTCGTGATCGCGCAGCCAGTTCTCGAGGATGTCGTCGTCACCCATTTCGCGCATCATGTCGCCGAAGGGGTCGACGGGATCCACGGGCAGCCCCGGCGTTCCGGGACCACCGCCACCGCCATTCCCTCCCGGTCCACCATCGGTCGGAGGAGGGATGACGGGCGAGAGCCCCGCGCCGGCGACGATCGTGATGGTGTCGTAGTAGAAGGCGAATCCCGCCGCATTCGCCGGAGCCGGTCCGCTGTCGAAGACGCCCGCGTGCTCGGCCGGTGAGCCGGGGACATCGCCGAGGAGATGGATCGCGTATTCGTCGTCGCGCTGGTGATCGTAGGGATCGGGCGCGGCACCCGCGTAGGACTGGCCATTCACGATCGCTCGCGCGGCGATCCGATTGTTCCCCCGCTGCGCAAGGTAAAAGCGCAGTTCGTCGGCACCGCTGAATTCGCTCGCGGCGTTCGCGGTCAAGGTTCCCGCGAGAGGATCGGCAGGGGCGCCCGCGCCGGCGGCGATCTGGGTGATGCCGCCGCTCACGACCGCCGAGCTGGCCGCGTTCAAGTGGCCGATCATCGCATCGGTGAGGCTTAGATTGGCAAAGGCCGCCACCCGGAGATCGCCGGTGATCTCCGCCACCTCGACGACTCCGGCCAGCGGCGGGAGGAAGTCGTGTCCGTGTCCGATCTTCGCATAGGCACCACCACTCGTCGCGGTCGCGGCGAGCGTGATGTCGCCCCCGGAGGTGACGGCGATGTCACCACGCATCTTGGAATTCGTCGATCCGCCGAGGTTTCCGATCTGGGCCTGGGTGAACAGGCCGCTGCCGCCGGTGATCCCGATATCGCCAAGCACCTCGATCGAGAGATCGCCACTGGTGAGAATCCCTCCCGAGGCATAACCTCCGTGACCGACCTGAACACTGGCATTTTTCCCCGAGCCACCTGTGAGGACGAGGTCTCCCGTCGCCCCGATCGTGAGAGCCTGGTCATCGACGGACCCACCGAAAATGTAGCCCCCGTGACCGATCTGGCTACCGGTCGCGAGGCCGCTGCCGCCAAAGAGGCGGACATCACGCGCGGTGACGGCGAGGGTTCCCACGACCGTTCCGGAAGCCTGGCGCCCGCCATGCCCGATCTGGGCCGAGCTGCCGGTGTCGGATCCCCCCTCGAGGAGGAGATCACCCGGTGTCGTCACTTCGATCGCACCGGAGGAACTGCCACCCGCACCCACGCCTCCATGGCCGAGCTGCGCGCCGGCGTCGCCACCGGCCCCGCCTTTCAGCGAAATGGCGCCGCCCGCATCCACCAGAACCGAGCCCGATCGTGTGCCGCCCGACAAGTCACCTCCATGACCGATCCGCACGGAGGCCCGCATCCCCGCGCCACCGGTGAGATTGATCGCATCGCCCACCGTCACCTCGATCGCCCCCGAAGCGAGGCTGCCTCCCGCTCCGGCGATGTGTCCGCCGTGTCCGATCTGCACGAAACTTTCCAGGGTGCCGCCCGCTTTTCCGAACAGATCACCCCCTGCTGAAAGGAGAATGTCACCCGAGAAGACCGATCCCGTGGTGGTGTCGCGTTCGCCGCCGTGTCCGATTTTGGCAAACGAGGCGAAGCCTGTTTGATCCACGCCGGTGAAGGTCATGCCCGTTGCCGCGGTGCCGACCGCAAAATGATTCGCTTCGAGCGAGATGTCGCCCAGAGCCTCCACCCGGATGCGACCGGTCGCGGCCGCGTTCGCCGCGGTGCCTCCGTCGGCGCGGTTGTATCCGATCTGCGAATACTTGCCGGCCCCGGTATCGACACCGCCGGTGAGGGCCGATCCCCAGACGTTCACGTCGTGGGCAGCGACATTCGTCTGTCCGGCACGGCTGCCCACGGCCACGGAGCGATCGGCAGCGGCGAGGTCGGCGCCCGCTCCGATCCAGACGCTGCCCTGTCCCTTGCCATAAGCCCCGCTCGTCCCAAACCATCCGGCGTCGGCGTCCACGTCGCGGATCCAGTACTCGCGATAGAGCGGCGCTCCGGCATTCGTCGGCAAGAGGTCGCCGGAGGCATGGAGCGGGGCGATCGACGGATCCCACCCGGCGATCACGTTCACGTCGCCGCTTCCCTGATTGAGCACGTCGTCGAGAAGGTAAACGTCGGAGTGCGAGAGCAGGTTCAGATCGAAAGCCGAGTTACCGACGAGGCGGGAGTTGATTTCCAGCCCCTCGCTCCCGGTCGCGACGAGGCTGAGATGACCCGCCGCGAGATGGGGTTGCAAAACCGAGCCGAGGAAGGGATCGAGACGGAAAAGTCCCCCGCCCGAATCCCCCGAAGCGGCATCGAGCGACCGCGCGCGGATGGTGACGTCGGCGTTGGCGATCCCTCCGCTGGTGCTGGTGCGATGGCCGATCCACGTCGGCAACGCGCCCACCAGCGAGATCTCACCGGCGACATCGACGAGGATGTCTCCCTGACGAAGACCCACGGTCAGGGCGGGCGCGCCGTGGCCGATGTAGACCCCGCCGCCATCGACGGGATTCACCGGTGCGAGGGAGGAATCCAGTTCGAGGCTGCCCTCGCGCGAGACCACCTCGATGACCTCACCCGCCAAGCCCATTGCCCCGCTCGAGAGGTATCCGCCATGGCCGATCAAGACGGCGGAGTGACGCGCCGTGCCGGCGCGGAGGACGATGTCTGATTGGGCCGACACCCGCACCGACCCGCTCAAGCCCGCGCCGCTGATGTTGTAGCCGCCATGGCCGATCTGGGCGCCATGAAGACGAATGTCGGGCGGCGTGTCGGCGGCGGTCGTACCGGCGATGCCGTTGCCCCCTTGGATGGTGATGCCGCCGCGGACGACCTCGACGCTGACATCACCACTCAGCGAGGTGTTCGCGGAGTGCCCGCGATGGCCGATCGCGGCGAAGCTGTAGTAAGAGCCTGTCGCGCTCAATGGCGGCAGTGAAGAGAAATCGCCGCTCGCCGCCCGGATCGTCAGCCCGTATTCGCCGAGCCCCGCCACCGTGCCCGATTTCACGGAAATGTCGCCCGCGTGGATGCCGCGGGAGTTGCTGGAATAGTAAGAGGTGTGTCCGATGAGCGACCAGTTGTAAGTTCCCGAGTTCTTCGACGCGAGCACATCGATCTTGCCACCGGCCTCGACCGAGACGTCGCCCGAATATCCCGAGAGGCCATCGCCCACCGTCGCGAAGACCCCACCGTGTCCGATCGACGTGTTGGAGTACGCGACGGACGTGTAGGTCTCGAATTGAGGCGAGACGAGACGCAGGTCGCCCCCGGCCTTCACGTCGATGGAACTTTCGCCGAAGCTCGACAATTTGAGCTGCGTGCCGCCGTGACCGATCTTCGCCGGCGTGTAGCTCACCGATCCTGACAAAAGCAGAATATCACCACCGGCCTCGACCACGACCGGTGAAGCGGTGATGGCGGACCGGCCCACCGGTGCATCGACCGTGTAGAGTCTGCCTCCGTGTCCGATCTGGGCATCGGCATTCCCGCGCGTGCCTCCCGCGACGGTGAGATCTTCCGCCGCCTTCACCGAAATCGCCCCTCCGAGCGTGAGGACGCTGCTGTCACCCGCGCCGGATCCGCCATGGCCGATCCTCGCGTAGCTGAAACCACTCTCCCCCGCGAGCAGATCGATCGCCCCCGTCGTTGCCTCGACCCCGATGTCGCCGGTGTAGGTGCCGAAAACTCCGTTCCCATAGCCGCCGTGACCGATCTGGGCGTGATTGTAGCGATCGCCCGAGTTGGCCGTGCCGCCTTTCATCAGGAGATCGCCGGCATCGACGGTCACCATCACCCGGCCCGATTTGTTGCCCGAGCTGTCACGTCCCCCGTGACCGATCATGACGTGGGCGTAGGTGCCGTCGCCCGCCTCCATCGTCAAGCCGCCTCCGGCGATCGAGACCTCGACCTCGCCGGAGAGCGCGGCCGCGGGATGCGCCGTACCTCCCGCGCTACGTTGGAAAAGATGTCCGATGTGGGCGCTCGCGTAGTTGCCAAGGCCGGACCGCATCACGATCCCGTCGAGGGCGTCGCTGCCCTGCGAAAAGACGCGCGTCGCTCCCGCGATGCTGCTGCCCTCGGCCGGTGCGAAGCCGCCATTGCCGATCGCCGCGTAGGCCGCGGTGGATCCACCGCCGGTGAGCCGGACGCCTCCATCCCGCGCCGTGACGACGACATCGCCGCTGATGGCATTCGCGGAGCTATAGGCCATGTGCCCGATCTGGGCGAGGAGGGATTCCGCTCCGGTCCCGGCGATCAAATCCACACCGGCTCCCGCCGTGACCGTGATCGTTCCGGAATGGTCGCCATCGGTGAGGAGGCCGCCGTTGCCGATGAAGGCGAGATTCTGCGTGTCGTGATGGCCCGACTCGACCCGCACGGAGCCGCCTGCGGAGACGGTGATGTCGCCCTTGTAGCCGCGGCCCGAACCGGCGACGACGGGAATGACGTTGTCGGCGAGGCCGGGGGTCGAATCGGCGATGAAGTCCGCATTGTAGCCCCCGTGCCCGATCTGGGCCTGCGAGCGGCTGTTGTTCTCCACCCCGGCGACACCGGCTCCGCCTTTCACGATCACATCGCCTCCGGCATCGACGAGGAGGGCGCTTTCGGTGAAATCCGCGAGGTAATGGTTCCCGCCGCCATGGCCGATCTGCAAATGCGCGTGATAGCCGAGGCCCGCCTGCAGGGTCACATCACCTCCCACCTTCACGGCGATGTCACCGCCGAGGGTCGCGAGATTCGTGTCGTCGTCGTCATCGGGATTGTCATAGCCGCCATGGCCGATGCTCGCGTGGTTGTTGTAGGCGATGCCGCCGAGCAGACTGAGATTTCCTCCCGCCTCGACGAGGATGCCACCGGAGAGACGCATGTCGCGGACCGAATCCCGATCGCCGCCATGCCCGATCTGGGCGTAGGAGGCATTGCCCCGGTTGTCGGTCGTGGTGAGCCAGCCATTGCTGCCCTGCACGCCGATCTGGTAGTAATTGGCGATCACGTCGATGTCATTCAGAGCACCCACCCGGATGCGGCCGGTGACCACGTCATTGATCGTCGTGCCGGCATCGCGGCGGTTGTAGCCGATCTGCGAATAGCGCTGTTGGCCGGCGTTGATCCCGCCGGTGAACGACGCGCCCCAGATCTTCACCTCGTGGCCCGCCACATTCGTCTGTCCGGTACGGCTGCCCACCGCGACGGATCGATCCGCCGCCGAGAGATCGGCGTAAGCGCCCACCCAGACACTGCCGTCTCCGCTGCCGTAGGCACCATCCACGCCGAAGAGCGAGAGATCCGCATCGAGATCGCGGATCCAATCGCCACGATTTCCATCGATCGTGCCTGAGCCGAGCGGGGCCACCGCGGGATCCCAACCGGCGAACACATTGATGTCCCCGGCTCCCCGGTTGAGGAGATCGTCGACGATGTGGATGTCATGGTAGGCGAGCAGATTGAAGTCGAAGGCGGAGGTCCACACCATCGGCGCGTTCATCTCCACCCCGGTCGAGCCCATCCCGACGAGACTGACGTCGCCTCCCGCGAGATTCGCCATCAGCATCGTTCCCAGGGCCGCATCGACCCGGAAGAGCCCGCTGCCCGAGTCGCCGGTGACCCGGTCGAAGGAGCGGCCGCGGATCGTGAGATCGGCTCCGGTGATGCCGCCGGTCGTGGTCGTGCGGTGCCCGATCGAGGAAAGGTTGCCGACGAACGAAATCTCTCCCGCGACATCGACGAGAATGTCGCCGATCCGGGATCCCGCGCCAGGAGTCGGAGCACCGTGCCCGATCATCACCCCGCCACGGGTCGTGTTGATCGCCAGCGTGGAATCGAGCTCGAGGCTGCCGCCGCGCGAGACCACCTCGATGACATCGCCGGCTTTGCCCATCGGTCCGAAGGAGGCGTAGCCACCGTGACCGATCATCACCGCCGCATTCCTTGAAGTGCCCGACCGCATCAGGATGTCGCCTTCCGCGTGGACACGTACCGACCCGGTGATCCCCTCGGTGGGATGACCCGCGGCATATCCGCCGTGTCCGATCTGGGCTCCGTGGAGACGGATGTCGGGGGGCGTGTCCGCCGTGGTCGATCCGTCGACGCCGTCTCCACCCAGGACCGAGACGCCGCCGCGCAGGACATCGACGAGGATGTCGCCGTGCAGTCCCGTGTAGTAGGTGGTGGTCGCATTGCTGTGCCCCCGGTGGCCGATCGAGGCAAAGCTGTAGTAGCCGCCCGTGGTGGAATTCGTCGTCGCGAGGGGGAGGTAGTCGCCGCTCGCACCGTAGACGGTCACGCCATAATCGGAGAGCCCGGCCCGGGTGCCTGTCGTCACGCTGATGTCGCCGCTGTGGATCCCCGTGGAATTGTAGTAGGACGTGTGGCCGAGAAGCGACCAGTTGTAGCTGCCCGCATTTCTGCCGGCGAGCACGTCGAGCTTGCCGCCCGCGGACACGGAGATGTCGCCGCTGTAGCCGAGCGTCGAAGGCAGCGGCCCCACCGTCGCGCCGAAGCCGCCGTGTCCGATCTGCGTGCCGGCATTCGACACCGCGGTGTAGGTGCTGAATTGCGGCGAGACGAGCCTCACATGGCGTCCCGCTGAAACCGTCACCGGGCTCTCGCCGAAGGTGGCGAGTTTGAGGTTGTAGTTTCCATGTCCGATTTTCGCGCCGGAAGAATTCGCCGTGCCGCTCAACAACAACACGTCTCCCGTCGTCGCGGTCACGGTGATGGGGGAAGCCGCGATTGATGAAGTCGTCGTCGTGGCGATCCCACCGTGTCCGATCTGCACGTTCGTCACCGAAGCCGTGCCGCCCGTGGCGGTAATCGTGCCGCCAGCCTCGACATCGATGGCACCGCCGAGATTCCAGACATAGTTCGCGATCGACGACGGTCCGCCATGCCCGATCTGCGCGAAGGCATACGACGCCGTGCCGCCGGTCAAGGTGATGTCGCCGCTCGCGCGCAGGGCGATGTCGCCCGTCTGCGTGAAAGTGCCCACCGTTCCGGCGCGGACCCCGCCATTGCCGACCATGGCGTAGCTGGATGGGTTCCGTCCCGCCTGGATGAGGATGTTGCCATCGTCCACCGCCACCTGGATGCCCTGCGCGACCCCCATGACCGTGCCCGTGCCGGTGAGATCACTCCCGTTGATGCCATTGCCATAACCGCCATGCCCGATCTGCGCGTGATTGTAGCGCGAAGTGGAGTTGGTCCCTCCGGCGAGCAAGGAGAGGTCTCCGGAAGCGACCTCGACGCGGACATTGCCGCTCTTCGTCCCGGAAAGATCGCGTCCTCCGTGACCGATCATCACATGGGAAAAATACCCCTGCGAAGATGCCTCCATCAGCAGACCTCCTGCCGCGACCTCCACCGCGACATCGCCGGTGAGGTTCATCACCGGACCCGCCGCACCGAGTTGGGAAACATGGCCGATCTGGGCACTCGCGTAAGTCCCATCACCCGATCGCAGGACGACGCCATCCGTGATGTCCGTGCCCTGGGAGATCACCGTGGTATTTCCGCCCACGGTACTGCCTGTCTTGATGAGATAACCGCCGCTGCCGATGTTCGCGTAATTCACCGAAGTCGCCGTGGTGCCGCTCCCGGTGAGCCGGACACCGCCATCCTTCGCGATGACGAGGACATCGCCGGAGATCAGATTCGCCGAGTCGTAGGCGATATGCCCGATCTGCGCGAAGAGCGTGGAACCTCCCGTGCCCCCGATCACCTCGACTCCGGTACCGGCCGTGACCGTGATGTTTCCCGAGTGATCGCCGTCCGCGGACATCCCCCCGTTTCCGATCACGGCGATGTTCTGGGTATCGAAGTTCCCTGAAATCACCTTCACCGCTCCATCCGCCGTCACGGTGATGTCCCCCTTGTAACCTTTCCCTGAGCCCGGAGTCGCCGCGACGGAGCCGACGAACAAATCCGCGTCGAACCCGCCGTGCCCGATCTGCGCCTGCGCCCGGGTGTTGTTCTCCACCGACGCGACCCCGGCCCCGCCACGCACCGTCACATCGCCGCCGGCTCTCACCTGGATCGCGCTCTCGGTGAAATTCGAGAGAATGAGATTCCCGCCCCCGTGACCGATCTGGACATGGGCGTGATAACCGAGACCCGCGATCAGGTCGATGTTTCCCGCCACATCGACATCGATCGGCGCCGCCCCGATGCTGGCGAGACGGGCGAAATCCGTGTCTCGGTTGTCGTAGGCACCATGCCCGATCGTCGCATGGTTGTTGAAGGCTTTGCCACCGAGGAGGCTGAGGTCTCCCCCCGCCTTGACGAGGATCTGCCCCGACATCTCCATGTCGCGCGCCGAATCCCGTTCCCCGCCATGCCCGATCTGGGCGAACGAAGCGTTGCCGGTGTTGTCCGTCGTGGAGGTCCAGCCGCTGCTGCCCTGGATGCCGACCGCATATTTGTTCGCGACGACCGACACATCGTTGACCGCACCGACGCGAATCCGACCGGTCGCGGGAAGGGTCACCGCAGTACTGGCATCGCGACGGTTGTAGCCGATCTGCGAGTATCGCTGCGCCCCCGCGTTGATCCCACCCGTCAGCGCCGCCCCCCAGACGTTCACATCATAACCCGCCACGTTGGTCTGTCCGACACGGCTGCCCACCGCGATGGCCCGGTCGGCGGCGACGTTCGGCGCGCCTAACGAACCCACATAAACGCTGCCGCCCGCGTTTCCATACGCACCCGCTGTCGCGAAGACCGTGGCATCCATGTCGATGTCTCCGCTCGCGGTCGAGGTCCCGGGCAAGGTCGCGTGCGGGGTGGCGGTCGCTCCTCCCAGGAGCGTCGCGAGCGGCATCACCGCCGGATTCCAACCCGCCACGAGATTCACGTTTCCGGTTCCCTGGTTGAGAATGTCGTCTCCGAGGTAGAGATCCCCCTCGGCGAGGAGGGTGAGGCTGTTCGCCGAGTTGTAGCGGACCGGGGCCGATACCGAGATATGTCCGGCCTGCGCTGTCCCGGCGTCGAGCGTCGAGACAATGACGTGGTTCGTGCCGACGAGGGTCGCGAGCGTCGTGTTGTTGATGTTCGTCGCGGACGATGCGGCGGTGCTGATCGTGATGTTTTTCGGATCGAGCAGAAGCTGCCCGTGGGCTCCGCTCGCGGCGAGAGTGGACACGGTACCGTCCACCAGCAGACCCTCTTTGCCCGAGATCTCGACGAATCCCCCCGCGCCACGGCCAAGCCCGCGCGCGGAAATCTCCCCTTTGAAAATCGTGTCTTCATCCGCCCAGAGGATGATCCTGCCCGCATCCCCCGATCCAATGGCATCGGCACGGATCGCGGCGCCTGTCGCGACTTCGACCCGCCTCGCGTTCGGGAATCCCGGATCGCCACCCTGGAATCCTCCTCCGATCCGTACTTCGCCCCCGCCATCGCCGCTCACGTCGATCACGGCCCCTGCGGCGAGCCCGATCTCCCCGCCCTCGATCCTGACATTGCCACCCGATCCGTCCGCTCCCAGCGCTTCGATCGTGCCGCCGATCTCCGCCCTCTCCGTCGACGCGATCGTCACCGAAGTCGTGGACGCGGAGTGTCCCTCGGCGCGCAACTCGCCATCCACCTTCGCATAAGCCGCCGCGATGAGGATCGAGGCGCCTCGTCCCACTCCCGACGACGTCGCCCGGATCGAGCCCGAGTTGGAGACGCCCCCGCCGATGCCCTGGAGGTGCACCCGGCCGCCCGCGTTCACCGCCCCCGTCGCGCGGATCGCGCCCTTGTTGTTGATCGCGAGGGCGTAGTGGTTGCCATGGGCTTTCAGCTCGGCCGCCGCACCGGCAATCGTGCCGTCGTTGAGGATCCGGCCATCGCTCACTCCGGATCCCGTGGCACGGATGTAGACACGCTCTCCGCCGAATCCGTCCTCGGCCTTGATCAGCACTTCCTCACCGGCGGCCAAACCCACCGTGCCTTCTCGGGCGTGGATCGAACCGCTGTTGGTCACGGTGCGACCGATCAAAAAGACGTCGCCTCCGATCGCGTTGATGCGGCCGAGGTTCGTGATTCCCGCGGAGCTGCTTCCCTTGAAGACCATGTCGCCTCCGGCGAGGAATTCCCCGTTCTCCAGATCGAGCGTCGAAAGGACGAGTCCGTGCACATCGATGCTGCCACCGGGACCCACGAGGATGCCGCTGGGGTTGATGAGGAAGACGTTGCCGTTGGCCCTCAGCGATCCATGGATCTCGCTGAGGTCGCCGCCCGTGACCCGGTTCAGCACCGCGGCGTTCTTACCCGGCTGGATGAAGCGTGTCATCTCGCCCGCTTCGATCGAGAAATGCTCCCAATCGATGATCGCGTTCGCGGAACCCTGACGAACCGTCAAAAGGCCGCCCGAGCCCTGCATCGCCACGTCGCCGTGGACGACCACGCCGCCGCGGGGGTTGGCCCGGACCGGCCCGCTCCACCAAACGAAGGCGGGTAAAATCGCACCAACGATGAAGGCGCGGACAGGACCGGATGAAAGTAAAACAAAGCCGCGCACCCGTGCGCGACCGGAGTCGCTGTGTTTCATGAAGGGGAGGGATGAAGCGGGATCCGGTCACGCCGGATCCCGATTTCTCCCCGAAAGCAGATCCCGGACCAGCGGGAAGGAAAACTCCCTTCCCGCGCCTTTTGCTGACACTAACAAAACAACAGAAAATCTCGCCACCGACCTCCCACTCCCTGAGACCCATGGAGACATGGGAATGTTAGGAGAACTCCAAGGAGCGGAAAAATTTTCGCCGATTGAACGTCCTCCGCACTCCTGGGTCCAAATGGAACATGAAACGCTCGATCGTCGAAGTGCCGTGGACCGACGGCCTGAAATTCCGTAGTGCCGCCCGCATCATCCGTGCCGCGGAATCCTTCAGCTCCTCCATCGTCCTGCGTTGTGGCGAGCGCATCGCCGATGTGCGCAGCATCCTCGGTCTCGTGATGCTCTGCGCCTCGATGGGCGCCGCCGTCACAATCGAGGCGGCGGGCGAAGACGAGGCCGGGGCCGTCGAGGCGATCACCCGCGTCTTCGCTTCCGGCGACAACGAATAAGTCCCATCGTGGACCCGTCTCAGCGCTTTGCGGACTCCACGCCCCAGACCTTCTCGATCATGCGGTAGGTCTTCGCATCGAAGGCTTTCAACTGACGCCGGTTGAATGGCTGGAAATCGTTCCGGCCGAAATAGGCCTCGCTCGCCTCCGCGAAAAACTCCATCGGATTGTTGAGGGCGTAGGCCTTGCGCTTCGATCCGTCGTAGTAGAGCACCCGCTTGTATTTGCCCCCCTTCACGGCACGGTTGTAGGCCGAAAAAATGAGCGGGTGATCGTATCCACCTGGCAGGAAGCGGTGATGGTAGGCATGGGCGAGTTCATGCAGCACCAACCACGGCTGGTGTTTCGACCACTCGAGAAAATCATCCACGTCCATGATCTCGATCGACTGGGCCATTTCCACGACGCGTCCGTTCGCCTCGAGCCAGCCGGCCGACGGATGATAGGCCGCTCCCGGAGCCACCTCGCGGCTCAGCCAGATCGTCACCTGCTGCAGCTTCGGGATCACCGCCTTCGGCACGACCCGGCGCACCCCGGCGAGTTTCGAGCCGAGCAAGGCCAGCGCTTGCTCCCGGCGCGGATCGCCCGTCAGCGATTTCTCCACCTTCACGGTCCAGCCCTCGAGAGCAGTCGTCTCGTAGTCGTCCGCGGTCAGGGCAAAAGCCTCGTTCGTCGCGGCAAAGAAGACCACGAATGCCAGAAGGAGCCGCGCCAAACGCGGAGGTCGGGAAAGGAACATCGGGAAATCTCGCTGATCATTTGGAATTTTTCAATAATTTCCATAATTCGTGAGTCGACACCCGTCCCTCGGAAGGCGGTTGACCGCGTCTCAGACTGGCCAATCTTGGCGGCATGGGTGAATGGCAATTCCAGCGCAGCGGGCTACTTTGTGTCGTTTCGGGTCCTTCCGGATCCGGGAAAACGACCCTCTGCCGCCGTTTTTCCGAGAGTGACAGCGCCGCCGTCTACGCCGTCTCCGCGACGACTCGGGCACCACGTGAGGGCGAGCGCGACGGGATCGACTACCACTTTCTCGACCGGGCCGGCTTCGAAGCCGGGATCGCCCGGGGCGACTTTCTCGAATATGCCGAGGTCCACGGCCGCCTCTACGGCACCCTCAAAAGCGAGGTCCTCGGCCACCTCGAGGCGGGGCGCGACGTCCTCATGGACATCGACGTGCAGGGCGCGGCGCTCGTGCGAAGCTCCACCGATCCGGCGATCCGCGAGGCCCTCGTTGACATTTTCATCCTCCTCCCCGGCGAGGCCGAGATCGCCAACCGCGTCCGCGCCCGGGGCACCGAGACCGAGGAGCAACTCGCGGTGCGCCTCCAGACCGCCCGCGAGGAATCGCGCCACTGGTCCGAGTACCGCTACACCTTCATCAGCGCCGACCGCGAGACCGATTTCGCCACCTTCTCCTCCATCCTCGTCGGGGAACGCTGCCGCTCTCGCCGCTTGCGCAACCTCGCCGCCGACCCGAACGTTCCCGGTGAGTGATTCCCCCTCAGGCAAAACCATCGTCCTCGGCGTGACCGGCTCCATCGCCGCCTACAAGGCCGCCGATCTCGCAAGCCGCCTCGTCAAGCGCGGGCACGAGGTCCGCGTCGTCATGACGAAAGACGCGCAGGAGTTCATCACGCCTCTGACCCTGCAGGTCCTTTCGCGGCATCCCGTCACCGCCGATCTCTACGACGAGAAACAGAGCTGGCATCCCGGCCACATCGATCTCGCCGACCGCGCCGACCTCCTCGTCGTCGCCCCCGCCACCGCGAACCTCATCGCGAAATTCGCCCACGGCATCGCCGACGACGCCCTCGGCGCGATCCATCTCGCCACCCGCGCGCCCGTCCTCATCGCTCCGGCGATGAACGGAAAAATGTGGGAACATCCCGCGACGCGCGGCAACGTCGAAATCCTGCGCGCCCGCGGGGTCTCCTTCATCGGACCCGAGGAGGGACTGCTCGCCTGCGGCTACGAAGGCGTCGGCCGCCTCTGGCCTGTCGAGGGGATCGAAGCGAGGATCGAAGAGATGCTCGCCGCGAAAGGCTGAGAGACCATCGCCATGCGCTTTCTCATCACCGCCGGACCCACCCGCGAGCCGATCGATCCGGTTCGTTATCTTTCAAACCGTTCCTCCGGCAAGATGGGATACGCGCTCGCCGAAGCGGCTCTCGGCAGAGGACACGAGGTTGTCCTCATCAGCGGTCCCGTGAACATCCCCGCCCCCGACGGCGCCACGGTGGTCCGCGTCGAGACCGCCCAAGAGATGTATGACGCCGTCGCCGAACGGATCGGGGAAGCCGAGGTCGCGATCTTCTGCGCCGCCGTCGCCGACTACCGCGTCGCCGAGGTCGCGGGGGAAAAGATCAAGAAGACCGGCGAGACCCTCACCCTGACATTGATCAAAAATCCCGACATCCTCGGCAGCGCGCGGAGCGTCTTCGGCTTCACCGGCCTCCTCATCGGCTTCGCTGCCGAGACCGAAAAACTTGCCGAACACGCCACCGGCAAACTTCTCCGCAAGGGCTGCGACCTCCTCGTGGCCAATGACGTGAGCCGCTCCGACATCGCCTTCGACCGCGACGAAAACGAGGTCGAGCTCTTCTACCGCGATGGCCGGCACGAAACCCTGGCGCGGGCATCGAAGCGGGAAATCGCGGAGGGGCTGGTGGAGCGGGTGGAGGAGTTGGGGTGAGGGCCGACGGACGATCAATGACGGGACCACGATCGATTCTGTCGATGTTGAGTGCCGGGAGAATCAATTTGCTGGAAGTGCAAGCGGACGGCAGATACTTCTGTCAGTGTCAGCCCTGCCCATCGGATCATGCCCCTCTCGTTCCAACTTCCCTCCCGCCGCGATCCACGATGGGTGT
Source organism: Verrucomicrobiales bacterium (assembly GCA_016795385.1). GTDB lineage: Bacteria > Verrucomicrobiota > Verrucomicrobiia > Verrucomicrobiales > DEV007 > Arctic95D-9. The sequence continues at coordinate 63,670 of JAEUHI010000005.1, forward strand.
TCGGAGCGCTTCTGCTGACCTATGCGGTGGCCGGATGCACCGTGCTGGGTTTCAACCGCGATCCGTGGCAGATGGCACTGACGGTGCTGGCGTGTGTGGTTTTGGATGCGGGTCTGACCTGGTGGTTGCGGGGAGAGAAGGTGTTTCCGTTGAGCGCCGGGATCACCGGCCTGGGGTTGTCCTTGCTCGTCAACTACCCGCATGACCACCTCCTCTTGTTCCTGCCGGCCTTCTTTGCGATCGCCTCGAAGCACGTGATCACTTTCGGGGGCAAGCATGTCTTCAATCCCGGACTGGTCGGTGTGATCGCGGCGCTGACGCTCGGTGGAGGCCGCTTCGCGACCGCCCCCCCATATCAGTGGGGAGATCACGCCTGGCTCGCGGGAGTGTTCATCGCCCTCGCCGCCCTGGCGGGATTCGTCACTAAGATCCGCCGAACTCCGTTGATCCTATCTTTCCTCATCAGCTTCGCGATCCTCACGATCCTCCGAGCGTGGATGATGCGCTGGCATCTGCCACCGGAAACACTGATCGCGGGCACCCTGACATCACCCGCCTTTTTCCTGTTCGCCTTTTACATGATCACCGATCCCAAAACCTCGCCGGTATCGACCGCGGGGCAGTTCGCGTGGGGTGTCTCGGTGGCGTTCCTTGACCTGGTCCTCCATTTCAAATCCTCCCTCGCCACGATCTTCTGGGCACTCTTTCTCGTAACGGCGGCGCGCTGGGCGTTTTCACATGCCATGCAGGTGCGGAGTGCCGGATGGCGCTCGCTCGTGCCGGGCAAGGCTTGGGTTCGGGCCACCGCGACAATCGCTTGTCTGGGAATGGCCGGTTCCGGCTTGTATTCGCAGGTCTTGCACCCGAAAGTGCTGGCTCCGGAGCCGGGATTCGTTTTCGAGAAGGAGGAGGACCCCGGGGTGACGAGCGAACTTAGCGACCTGCTGACAAAGGTCGACCCGCGCGTCGCCCACATCGCCAAATGGGTCCTCTCGGTCGGGGATGCCGTGGCGGTAGGCGACTACGATCATGACGGATGGCAGGACATCTTTCTGACCAACCCCCTCAAGCGGGCCCGGGATCGGAACGCTCTCTACCGGAACCTCGGCGGCCTCCGTTTCGAGCGAGTTCCCCTGCCGGCGCTCGATGAAATCAATGAACATCCGGAGAGACACGGTCTCATTGCCGGAGCGATGTTCGTCGATTACGACAATAGCGGGAGGCAATCGTTGTTGCTGACCACCGGTTGGGGCCGGACGAAATTGCTGAAGAACACCCCGGAGGGTTTCCGCGACGTCACCGTGGAAAGCGGGATCGACGAATACACGGTGAGCGTAGCCGTCACGATGGCGGACTTCGACCGCGACGGCGACCTCGATCTCTTCATCGGAAACGCGATGACCCCCCTGCTGCCAGATTACAATCCTCCGAAACGCTTCAATATCTTCCAATTGCCCCAACCCGAGGGCGAAAACGACCGGAGGCCCTACCACTTCATGCATTCGACCTGGCACAATGCCCGCAACGGAGGCCTCAACGCCCTGTATCACCAAACCGAACGGGGCACCTTTGTGAAAGCCGATGTCGCCGCGCTGGGCATGCCGGAAACGCACTGGACCATGGCGGTGGGTAGCGCGGACCTGAACCAGGATGGTTGGGCCGACCTCTATTGTGCCAGCGACTACGGTCCGGACGATCTCTACCTGAACCAAGAGGGACGAGGCTTCCGGCGGGTCGCGGGAACCTTTGTTGGCAGTATCGGCCGCGACACCTATAAAGGCATGAACGTCTCGATCGGAGACCTCGACAATCGCGGCTGGCAGGATGTGCATGTGTCGAATGTCCACGCCCCCCTGCAGGCGGAAGGCAGCCTGGTGTGGAGCGTCGAACCGGACGCAGGCGAGGAAGGTGGAATCCGGATCAGGGACCGGGCGACCGAGCGAAGGCTCGTCAACGAACAACGCTTTGCCTGGGGCGCGGCCCTGGGTGATCTCAATCTCGATGGATGGCTCGATCTCGTGCAGGCCAACGGAATGGTGGACGACACACCCGACCGTGTCTTTGCCACGCCGCAGAACTATTGGTACCGGGCCTCGCTCGTGATGCGATCCGGACCCGAGATCCACAGCTACGCCGACCGGTGGGCGGACCTGCGCGGCTACGAAATCTGGGGGCGCCAGCAGAATCGGGTCTACCTGTCCAACGGTCGCGCCCCGGCCCGTTTCATCGATGTGGCGGATGCCGTTGGTTTGACGGAGAAGACCAACACCCGCGCGGCGGCGCTGGCGGATTTTGACAACGATGGCGACCTCGATCTGGTCCTCACCCACCAGTTTGCCAACGCGGAAGTCTTCCGGAACACGCGAATGGAGAATGACGCGGATCGACCCCATTGGTTCGGACTCGATCTGCGTGGCGATGGTCGCCGGGTGAACCGCGATGCGGTGGGGGCGCAGGTGTTTGTCACTGCCGGCGGCCTGCGGCAGATGCGCGAGGTCTCGCTCACCTCCGGCTTCTCCGCCCAGAGCGACCGCCGGCTTCTCTTCGGACTGGGAGAACACGGGCAAACCGTGGATCTCGAAATCCGCTGGCCCGGTGGCCCGGTGCAGCACTGGAAGGGCCTGCCGGTGGATCGTTATCACCTCATCGAGTTTACCGCTTCCAAGCCCTCACCCGCCGATTCCTGACAGTCATTCATTCATGTCGCTTCGCAATTTTTGGTACATCGCCTGCGCCGCAGACGATCTCAGACCCGGACCGAAGGCGGTGCGCCTTTTTGGCGAACACTTCGTGCTGTGGCGCGATGGATCGGGACAAGCGGCGGCGGCGGTGGATCGTTGCGCGCATCGCAATGCGCCGCTATCCGAAGGCGAAGTGAAAGGTGGTTGCCTCGCCTGTCCCTATCACGGATGGAGCTACGATGCCGAGGGCCGTTGCACCCGGGTCCCTTCGCTGGCCGATGGCCGCCCCATCCCCGCCAGCGCGAAGATCAAGACGCTTCCGGTCTGCGAACAGGACGGCTACGTCTGGGTGTGTCCCGGTGACCGGAGGCCGGACCATCCGCCGCGCCGGTTTCCGCATTGCGGCGAGGATGGATGGATCACTTTCCGCATGCGCACCCTATTTGATTCGGATGTGGAGTCCTGTCTCGAGAACTTCCTCGATTGTCCCCACACCGCCACCGTTCACCGCGGATGGTTCCGCAACCCGGATCCGCGCGAGGTGGATGCGGTGGTGCGCCGTCACGCGGAGGGAGTTGAAGTCGAGTTTGCCAACGAACCGGCCACGGGCAGTCTGGTCTCGCGGTTGTTCTATCCCAAGGGAGCTAATTTGAAACACACCGACCGATTTCTGATGCCCAACCTCAGCCGGGTGGATTACGAATTCGGCTCCCGGCATCACTACATCATCACCTCCCAGGCCACCCCGGTCACCGAACGCAGGACCGAGGTCTTCACGGTCATCACGTTCCGTCACGGGAGCATCGGCCCGCTGGTGCGATGGTTCTTTCAACCGCTCTGTCATCACATCATCCGGCAGGACGTGGCGATCCTGAAACGACAGGGCCGCAACCTGCGCCGCTTCGGCGGGCCGGACTACGCGCATGTCGAGACCGACCTCGTCGGCCTGCACATGCACACCCTGAGAAGACGCGCCGAACTGGGAGAAGCACCACCGGAAGAGATCAGCGAGCGGACTCTCCGCATCCGCTTTTGAGAATGAGCCCACGCTCCTCCAACCTCCTCATCACCGCGCTGATCCTCCTGCTGGGTCTCTGCGTGGGGTTCGGCGTCTGGCAGAACTCTCACGGCGATGTCGGCGGGGACATTTCTCCGGCCAAGGTGCTTTGGTTGTGGATGGCGATCGGGTGTTTTCTCGTGATCCCAGCGTGCCTTTGGCGCGATGCCCGGCTCAGCGTGGCCGGGAGACGTTTGTGGGGTGTTTTCTTTCTTGGCTTTGCCGCGCGCGTCGCGATCGAACTGCCGATGCTGGCCTTCACGAGGGCATGGCGATGCGAGCATGGCATCGCTCACGACGCGGTGATGCTCTTGTGGCTCGGGTGCGGCGTTGTCAAGGTGCCACGCCAAGACCGGGTCACGCGCACCTTTGTCGCCCTCGTGTCCTTGGCGTTGGTGGCGGAGATGCTCAATGCGTTCCTCTTCAGTCAGGCGGCGGAACCGGCTCAGGGGGTTTATTTCGCCTCGGAGTCCGAGGCCTTCGCGACGATCAACCGCGTCACGTGGATCGAGCTGGCGATTCTCCTTCCCCTGCTCGTCTACGGTGCCTGGGTCCATCGAAAGGAGGCGAAGACATGAACTCACGCCTCCGTTTTGAGATCACCGCGCCGGACGCTCTCGACGCGGCCCGGCGCTCGGCGATGCACGCACTCTTCGTGCGCTGCTATGACTGCGTGCCCGCGGACGCCTTCGAACGCGACCTGAATTCGAAGGATGCCGTCGTGCTGGTGAGCGATGGCAACGGCGTGCTGCGGGGCTTTTCCACCCAGGCGTGGTTTGACTGGCAACATGACGGTGAACCGGTGCGCATCCTCTTTTCCGGTGACACGATCGTGGAGCCCGGTTATTGGGGTAGCCCGGAGCTCGCCCGAGGGTGGTGTGAAGTGGCGGCCCGATTGTTGAAGACCGAACCCGCCCGGCGGCTCTTCTGGCTACTCATCTCCAAGGGCTACCGTACTTACCTTTATCTGCCGGTGTTCTTTCGGGACTTCGTGCCGAGCCCCTCGTCATTAGACCCCCGTTCGTCTCGGATCAAACCGTGCCCGAACGGACCTTCGTTGTCCCCGCTGCAAGCCTTGTTGGACGAGGTTGCCCGGTATCGTTTCGGATCCGCCTATGATGCGGCGACGGGGTTGGTGCGTTTTCCGGAATCGCAGGGTCAGTTGACTCCGGAATTGGCGGTCATCCCGGCGGGGCGGCGCGCCGATCCCCACGTGCGCTTCTTCCTCGATCGGAATCCGGACTTCGCCCGCGGCGTCGAACTGGCCTGCATGGCCGAGGTTTCCCTGGAGAACACCCGTGGATTGGGCCGCCGCTGGCTGGAGCACGCCATGCAGGAATGAGCACTCTGACCTCCAGCATCGGATTCGTCTGGCGGCTTGTCTGCGAACCGGCGCGGCGGCGCTTGGAGCTGGCCCTCCGGCAGCCGCAGCAGGCTCAAGCGCGGGTGTTCGAGAGGCTGCTGTCGGCGGGAGCGCCCTCGGCCTTTGGTCGAGAACATGGCTTGCATCGCGTGCGCTCGCTCTCGGATTTTCGCGAGGCTGTGCCGGTCCGCGATTACGACACGCACCTGCCCTGGATCCGGCGACTCCAATCCGAGACGGATCGCGACGTGATGACCTCGGGAACCGTGGAAGCCTTCGAACGCAGCAGCGGCTCCTCGGCGGCCTGCAAATGGATCCCCATCACCCCGGCCCTGCGGTGCGAATTCGCGGAAGCGGTGCGCGCGTGGATGGGGAATCTCCACCGGTGCCACTCCCGCGCGATGTGTGGACCGGCATGGTGGCTCGTCAGTCCGCTGCCTCCGGCGGAGGCGACCCTCACCGGCATTCCCGTCGGCATCAACAGTGATGATGAATACCTCGGCACCTGGGAACGGCGGATGGCACCGCTCTTTCTCGCCGTGCCACCACGACTTGCGGGGGTTCAAAACATTGAAGAGAGCATGAATCTCACCCTGCGCTTCCTCCTGCACGCCCCGGATCTGAGGATGATCTCGGTCTGGAATGCCAGTTATCTCCTCCTCTTGTGGCGGCGATTGTTGGTCCACGGCGAGCCGTTGTTGGAATCGCTTTCCCGGGGTGGCGAGGCCCTCGGGCGACGTTTGGAGGCGATGCCGGATCGTGGCGCGAGGCTGCGCGCCCATTGGCGGGAAGGGACGATCACTCCCGGCATGGTCTGGCCGAACCTCGCGTTGCTGAGTGCGTGGGATGGCGCTGATCTGAGGGAAACAAAGACGCTGTTTCCTGACGTGGCTTTCCAGGCGAAGGGACTTCTGGCAACGGAGGGTGTTGTGACCATCCCTTGGGATAACGATGAGGGTGCCTGCGTCCCCGCCCTGAATTCCCACCTCCTCGAGTTTGAGGAGAGCGGCGGTCGCGTCGTGTCGGCTCACGAACTGGAGCAAGGCGGCGAGTACGGCGTCATCCTCACCACCGGAGGCGGGCTTTGGCGCTATCGCTTGGGCGACACCGTGCGAGCCGAAGCCCGGTGCGGGGAGACCTGCCGGCTGCGTTTCGCGGGCCGGAGCGACGGCGTCAGCGACCTTCGCGGCGAGAAGTTGCACCCGCAGATGGTGGCGGCGGTGCTGCGGCGGTTGCCGGTCGAGTTTGCGATGCTGGCACCGGACCGCGAAGGCTACACCTTGTTTGCATCCACCGATCAGGCACGGCATGCCGACACCGTCGATCTGGCGCTACATGACAATCCTCATTATGCGCTCTGCCGCGCGAACGGACAACTGGGGCCGGTGCGACTCTTCCACGTGCAGGAAGATGGTCGTGCCGCCTGCCTGCGACGCGCCCTTTCGGAGGGCGGGCGGCCCGGCACCGCAAAAAGTCCTGCCCTGAGCCGCCACGACGGATGGGAGCGGCATTTCCACGGCCGCTTTGTTGAATCGAACTCATGAGGAGCGAACGCGACGGCATTCGATCTGCGGAGCCTGGCGACGATGCCGCCTTGAGACGTTTGTTGCGCGAAACGCCCTTGCCCGGTGGCATCAGCGTGACGCTCGAACGCGAGCCGTCGTTTTTTGGAGCCGATGTGGATGTAATCCGACACGACACGGTATGGCTGGACGGGGCGGGATGCGGATCGCGGCTCTTGAAGCGCGCCTGGTGGAACGGAGAAGAGACGGATGTCGCCTATTGTGCGGATCTCCGCGTTCATCCGCAGGAGAGGCATCGCAGCGGCCGCCTTCTGCGCCATGCCTTCGAAGGATGTGATGCGATGCAGGCGCGGTATCCGGCGGCGGTGACATGGACGGCCGTGTTCGAGGAGAATCTCCGCGCGCGCCGCATCCTCGAAAGCGGTCGTAACGGACTCCCGGTTTACGAAGACCGCGGCCGCCTCCTGTGTCCCGCCTTGCTCGCCTTCCCCGGCAAACGACTGCCAAAGGCAGGCGCGCGGGACTGGGATGAAATCGCCGATTTCATCAATGCCCACCGGCGCGACCGCCCTCTCGCGCCGGTGGTGGATGCCGAAAGTTTTGCGAACGGCGAACGCTGGCCCGGGCTGCGTGCCGAAGATGTCCTGGTGAAACGTGAAAGCGGCAAGATTCGGGGAGTGGTGGGTTTGCACGATGTGAGACATTGCCGTCAGATCCGGATCCACGGCGTTCCCGGCTGGTTGCAGCGATTGCGCGGCCCTTCGCGCCTCCTCGCGGGGTTGGGTTTGGGTCCCGTAATCCCCGCGGTGGGTGAAGTCATGCCACTGGCCTATGCCAGCTTCCTCACCGCGGAATCAGTAACGATCGCCCGCGAACTCCTCCGGGCGGCCGCCGCGGAAGCGGCGCGGCGTGGCCTCGGTTTTGTGATGACCGCCTTTCACGAGCACGATCCCTTCGTCCCGGCGTTGCGGGGTCTCCCACGCGTTCCATTCGCCGGGCGTCTCTACGAGATTCACCGGGGAAAACCGGTGACATGGCCGGCGGGAGTGCCTTTGGTGGAGGCGGCAGCCCTATGAAACACACCGCCGACATCCGCACCGTCTTCCTGCTCGCGCTGCTGAGCGGCGCTTACGTCGCGGCCTGGTGGTTTCCCTCCCCCGTCTGGTGGATTCCGTGTTCGATCCTCGCGGTGAGCGCCTGCGCGGCCAAGCACAATCACACCCATTGTGCCACGTTCCGTCAACGTTGGGCGAATCGATGTCTCGAACTGTGGCTCACCGTTTTGACGGGCACCTCCAGCGCCAGCATCCGCGTCTCGCATCGTGTGCGCCATCACGGTGGCAATCAATCGGACGAGGATTTCGTGCGCTGCAGCCTTGTCGAAGGATCCCAACCTTTGCTTGCCTTGCTGTGCTACGTGCCCGCCGTGGTGGCGGAATCCTGGCGGCGCGGCAAAGGCGACCTGCGTCACCGTCGACGGCTCCCGCTTTGGCGCGATTGCCGTTTCGAGCGAATCTTCCTGTGGGGTTTCATTCTGGTGTCGCTTTGGAGCGACGCGTCGGGTTTCCTGCGTGTCTTCATCGTTCCGTGGATCGCCAGTCAGTGGTTCCTGATCGCGATGAATCTGCCCCAACACGACGGCTGTGAAGCTTCCAGCCGGTGGGGACACAGCCGCAATGTCACCACGCGTTTCGCCAATTGGCTGTTCCTGAACAATGGCTTTCACACGGCCCACCACGAGAAGCCCGGCCTCCACTGGAGTCTTCTTCCGGCCTATCATCGGGAACGCGTGGCTCCAAACCTTCCGGCGGCGCTGGACTGCGGCTCGCTTTCGAATTTCTGGCTCACCTGGTGGAGGGAACGGTCCGCATGAAGCGATTCACTCCCGAAAACCTCACCCCGCTTTCGTGGACTCCGTTCTACGCCACGCTGGGCACCGACGACCGCCTCGCCTACAATCGATTGCACGGACTCTACTTTCTCGAGCAGACCATCTTCTTCGAGCAGCTTCTGGGACGGCCGGTGCTCGATCACCTCGCACGCCACGCACCCGACGAATCCCTGAGGCGCGAGGCACGGGAGTTTGCCGAAGAAGAGAACCTCCACACCTCGTGGTTTCGCGACCTCTTGCGGGAGGAACGTCCCGGGTGGTATTCGAAGAGCGATTTCCATCTGATCGGAGCGGGCGCTCCGCAGCGCCTCATCATCCGCTGGCTTGGCCGCAACGTCCGATTCCTCCCCGCGCTGTTGTGGCTTCAATTGATGGCGGAGGAACGCGCCTTGTATTTCGGCCTGCAATTCATGAAGGATGACGACTCGCTTGACGGGCGTTTCCGCGCCGTGCAGAAGAAACACCTGGCGGACGAACCGGGCCACATCCGCCGTGACGAACTTTTTATCCACGCCCTCTGGGATACCGCATCACCTCGGCTGAGATCCCTCAACGCCAAACTCCTGCATTGGCTCCTGCGTGAATATTTTCTCCTCCCGAAGCGGTCCGGCTGGAACGTCGTCGAGCACTGGTTGAAGGAACGCCCGCATTTGATCCCTCGCCGCGACGAGGCCCGGCAGGCGATGGACGGTTTGGCCCGAAACGAGGCATTCGTGAAAAGTCTTTATCCCCGTCGGCATCTCCCGCGCACCGCGACGCTTTCACAGGCTTGGCAGGAGCTGGCTTTTCTGCAACGCTTCCTCACCGACTGACCTGCTGATGCCCGCCATCGAACATCCAGTCCCGGCGCGATTGAATCTGGTGATCGCGATCGCGCAGCTCGCGACGATGCTGGTCCTTCTTTGGCTGGCATCACGGGTCGGCGGGTGGGGGCTCCTGCCGCTCGCCCTGGCCTACGGACTGGTGATGAACTCCGCGTATGCTATGCTGCATGAGGCGGAGCATGGCATGGCCCATCCGGTCCGCTGGCTCAACACCACCATCGGCGTCGTACTGGCAGGGTTCTTCCCGGCGCCTTTCCATCTCCTCCGACAGGGGCATCTCGGACACCATCTGCGCAACCGGTCCGACGACGAGGCGTTCGATTTCTATTTCGAAGGCGAAAGCGCGATCTGGAAACGCCTGCAACTCTACGGCATCCTCACCGGAGGCTTTTGGCTCGTGATCGCGGCGGGAAACCTCTTGTGGATCCTTTTCCCATGGGTGCTGCGCCCCCGCCGGTTCGCCTTCGATCGTCCCACCGAGGCGCTTCTGCAGTCGCTCAACGCCCGCTTCCTTCCGGTGGTGTGGCTCGAAGCGGTAGGGGCGGTCTCCCTGCATGCGACCCTGATCTGGTGCTGGCGGATCCCGTTCTGGCATTGGGCGGCGTTGATGGCGGGATTCGGATGCCTGTGGTCGGCGATGCAGTATGTGCACCACTTCGGCACCGAACGGCATGTGGTGAACGGGGCGCGGAACCTGCGATCCTGGCGCTGGCTCGACCTGCTGTGGCTTCACCACAACTGGCATCTCCGCCATCACCAGCAACCCACGTTGCCGTGGATCCATCTTCCCGATGAATCCCTTCAACCCCATCGCGATCATGTCTTGGCCGCCTATCTCCGGATGTGGCGCGGGCCGCGCCTGACCCACGAACGAATCGAAAACCGTCATGCCGGAAAAATCATACGCTGACTCCTGGCCCCTCCGCGCGCGGATCGTCATGGTGGCGCTGAATTTTCTGCCGCTGCTGCACGTGGCGGGAGTCGCGTATTGTACCTGGCGTTTCAACGGAGGGTGGCGGATCGGCGCGCCCTTGCTCGTGCTGTTCGTGCTGCCGCCGCTGATTACCCGGATCATGGGATGGATCTTTCCAATGGAGCCCGGAAGTCATCGTGTCGCTTCCCGGACCTTCCTGGTCTGGTGGGCCACCGCCCAATGCCAGATGGTTTTCTGCCGGCTGCCCTTCATAGAAGAGTGCCTTCGGTTTGTGCCAGGACTCTATTCCTTCTGGCTGAGATTGTGGGGAGCCCGGATCGGGCGGCTCACCTTCTGGTCGCCGGGCCTGCGCATCCTCGATCGCGGACTTCTCCGCATCGGTGATGACGTTGTCTTCGGCACCGGCGTACGTCTGAATGCCCACGTCATCGCCCGCGACGAGGAATCCGGCGAAATGCAGCTCCACCTCGGGGAAATCGAGATCGGGGACGCGGCCCACATCGGCGGCTATTCGCTTCTCACCGCTGGAAGCATCATCGAGCCCGGCGAGCACTTGAAAGCCTTCTCCCTTTCGCCTCCATTCACCCGGTGGAGCGACAACCGCAGGACACGTCCCGCCGTTCCTACGTAGACCCCTGATCAAATGAAAATCCTACCGTTCAGCCTCCTGCTTCTTCTCTCTATCGCCCACGCCCAGGTATCGGATCCCCATGCCGCCGACCGTGATGCCCTCTGGGCGATCGGGGCGCGTTACGAGCAGGCCATCAACCAGGCGGATCTGAACTCACTGGCCGACTCGGTCCTGCCGGATGCCAGCGCGGTCTTCATGACCAACGACGAGTTGAAGGGGTTACCCGCGATGCAAGCCTTCATTGAAGGCGTCCAAAAGGAAATCGGTGAAGGCTCTGTCTATCAGGTGAAACTCCGGCCCGGCACCACTGAATTCTACGGGGATCTTGCCATCGCCCACGGGGAGAGCGACGAATCGGTGACCTTCAAGAACGGCAAACAGATCACATATGTGACGAAGTGGACGGCCGTGCTGAAAAAGGTCGATGGAACATGGAAGGCTTTACGACTTCATGTCTCACTCAACCCCATCGACAATCCGATCATCGATCTCAAAGACGGGCTGCGAAACTGGATCTGGTCGCTCGGCGGCTTCTTCGTCGGAGTACTCGGAGTGGTGCTTTTCAGGACCTTGAGACGCGCCTGACCAGCACGTCGGTCCCGCGACCCTAAACCCAACATTCACCCGAGCCTTTCCAGTCCTCCCGGAAACATCGCGACGGCTGCCAACGAGCCGTCGCGATTGAAGTCCGCCACGCCACTCAATACCGATAATAGCGATTGCGCGCGGCACGCTTTTTCGAGATCTCGGAGCCGGCCACGGCACCGACCGCTCCTCCGACGAGGGCGCCGGTGGAGCCTCCGGTGATGAGGGCACCGGTGCCAGCTCCGATGAGGCCGCCGGTCACCGCGCCCCGTTCGCCAGGCGTGCAGGAAATGAGAAGGGTCGTGAGGCTGAGACCGATGGTGAGGAGCAGGGTTCTGGTTTTCGTATTCATGTTGGTTGGTTGGGGAGGAGGTTGTTTCCACAAGCGGGCTCCACCCAGTCCATCAAGGACTGCTGCGGCGACCCATCGGTCCATCGGGGACCTGTCCCGTGTTTCGCAGGGAGTGTGCCGCGGGCGCGCCGTCAGGCGCGAAGCCCGCCATCACGGGGCTCTGGGGGCGGGTGCGGGGTTTTCCGGGGCCGGCAAGGAGCGAATGGAGGATTGCATGTCGCCCGACGAGGATGGCAATTTCCCCGGTATCGTGGAGGTGGACCGGGCTTCGAGGAGATCGACCGCCCCCCGCACCGTGGTGACGACCCAGTTCGCGCCTGCTTCGAGGAGGGGCGCGGGATCGGGCGAGGCTCCCGGCCAACCCCAGAGGCAGACGAGGATCTGCTGGGAAGGGAAACGTTCCCTCACCAGGCGACAGAGACGACAGGCGAGGCGTTTCGCACCCGGGGACATCGCGCCGAGACAGAGGACGGCGGGTGGCTCTGCGGCCAGCCCGGAGAGGATCTCCCCGGTTCCCGCTTCGCTCGCGAGCCAGATCCTGCGGAAGCGGATGGAGAGCGCGGTCTCGAGGATCTGCAGGGCACAGTGCTCCGCCTCTCCTTTCATCGCAATCGCGACCAGCCCGCCGGAGGAAGCGACGGGATCGTCGTGCGGGGACGAGGCCTCCTCCTCGACGAGCCGACGGGTGGTCATGCTGATCCCATCCAACAGTCTCTCCGTATCGGCTCCGTCGAGGCGGCCGAGGATCCGCTCGCGACGGATCAGGGCGAGAGCGAGCAGCACGACCTCGTCGAGGGTCGCGATGAGACCTTTCTCGTCCCGCATCTTTTGCACGAGGACGCGGACACCGGGCTCATCACGGAAGAGCATTTTCTGATAGAGGTGCAGGTGCGGCTCTAGCGACGATTTTTCATCCATGAGGATCTCCACCCAGCCGAGGCCGGGGATGTATTTGGAGAAGACCACGAGACAGACCGTCAGGGGCGTGGCGAGGATCAGACCGATGCCACCCCAGATCCACGTCCAGAAGGTGATGGCGACGATCAGGGAAAAGGGCGATACGCCGACGCTGTGTCCGGTGACGATGGGCTCGAGGATCATGTTTGTGACCAGCTCCAGCCCGATGATGAGCCCCATCACCGCGAGGGGAGCCGCCCACCCGTCGAACATGGCGAAGCTGAGGGTCAGGGGCAGGACCGCCACGATCCAAGGGCCGACGTAGGGAACGAAGCGGAGCAAAAAGGCGAGGACGCCCCACAAGAGCACGTAGGGCACTCCGATGAGGCTGAGTCCGATCGCGAGGAGGAGCCCGTAGTTTCCATTGATCGCGCTTTGGGCGATGAGGTAGCGGCTGACGCGATGCCCGACTTCATCCATCGCCTTCGCCGTGACGGTGATGCGTCCGTAGCCGCTGAGCATCAGGAAACGCTGCACGATGTCCTCCTTCCTCAGGAGCATGAAGATGACAAAAAGGATGACGAGGCCTGCGGTGGCGATGGTCTCGGCCAGGGTCTTCAGGAGGAAATTGATCACCCGCGTGAGCCATCCCGTCTCCTCCCCGGACGTTTCCGCATTCGAGGAATCGGCCTTTTCCACCTCGGTCGCGGGACCGGCCTCGGAGTCGTCAGGGATGGAGTCGGCCGGAGGATGGGTTTGACCTCCGCTGAGGTCTTCCACGAGGCCTTTGAGCCGGCCGATGACCCCGTCTTCGGCGACGGTTTTGAGCGAATCGAGCCTTGTCTGGATCGTCTGACGGTGCTGCGGCAATTCGCCGGCGAGATGATGGATCTCGCGACCCAGCAGCCACGTCGTGACCGCCAGCGCGGAAAAGACCACGACGGTGACTAACAAAACACCCACGGCCCGGGGCAGGCCACGACGACACAAGACACCGACGAGGGGGTTGAGGAGAAAGGCGAGAAGTCCCGCCAGCGCGAGCGGCACGAGGATCGTGCGGCAAAAGTAAAGCCCCGCCACGACCAGGGCCGCGGCGAGGAGCTTCGAGGCGGTCTGAACGGAGCGCTGGAGGTCCGAATCCATGGGATCCGAGAAGGGATGCGGACGCTCCCGGCGGCTGGTGGTTCGTTCAACGTCCCAGCGTGAAGACCGTCACCCGGCGATCCTGGGCACGCAGGGTCTCCGCCGAATCGGCCGGGACGGCGGCCTCACTTTCGCCGTAGCCCACGGGCACGAGTTGCGTGCTCGCCACTCCGAAGCGGATCAGTTCCCGGGCGATCCGCTCCGCTCTCGCCTGGGAGAGGGCGAGATTGGAAGAATAATCGCCCTCGGCGGAGGCGTGGCCTTCGATGATGAAAGCCTGCCCCGAGAGCGCGGGATCTTTCATCGCCATCGCGAGATCGACGACGACATCGTAGGAGTAGGCGTCGGCGAAATCGGTGGTGCCCTGGGTGAAGAGGATGTCGCTGCGCGTGATCTCGGTGTCGGGATTCACCACATAGCTCACGGCATAGGCCCCTGGCTGGATGTAGGCTTCGGGCATGTCATCGGTGAGCACGAGATCGTTGCGGAAAGGGCTGCCACCGACCTCGGTGATCTCGACCCGCTTGAGCCGGCCGCTCGCGAGGAGGACGGGCGGGATTTCTTCGCGGGTGCGATAGGTGATGACGCGGCGACCGGGACCATAATAGCGGATCTGGCGAGGCTCCGCCGCGGGCGCGACCCTCGATTCGAAGGAGGCGGGGGCTTCCGTCACCGCGACCTGCCCCTGCAAGCGGCGCGTCATGTAATCGATGTATTCGTTCCGCTCTTGTGCGGTCCGGTTCACCACCCCGAGTTCGAGCCGCGCCGCTTGCGCGGCCTGGATATCGGCGCGCGCATCGGCGAGAATGGTGTTCAGGATCAGGTTCGCTTCGGCGTCCGATTCGAGCTTCAGAGCCGCCTGCACCTCCGCTTCGCGCTCCGGGGCGAGGCGTCGGATGTCGCGGAGGACGGCGAGCGTTTCATCGGACACGGCCCGGGTCTGGACGACCACGTTGGACGGTTGTTCGGTGGGAACGACCACGGCGGTGGTCTTCTTGGTGGTGGGACTGACTGTCGTTTCCTGTTCCACGACGACCGTGGAGGGCTGGCCGGCCGGGTCCACGACCTGGGCGTGGGTCAAGGTGAGACCGGCGAAAGGGAGAAGGGTGAGGAGGTGGAGTGTTTTCATGGTGAATCTGGGAGAGCGCTTTTCTCATCCGTTGCGCGAATCAAGCCAGACGCCGGATAAATCTTTTGCGCGCTCAAATTCAACGATTTAGGAAGACCTCCGAGTGCTCCGGAGCGCGTCCTTTTTAGCAGAACGCAATTCCGGGAAGGCAATTTGCAGCCCCCGGGACGGCGGCGTGCCGTCATTGGGATTCGCTTTCTCCTCCGGTGCGGTAAACTGCGCCGTTTCCCGACGTCCCCTCCTCCATGCCCCGCAATCTCACGCTTTTCATCGCCTTCCGGCTGCTCTTCAACGCGCGCTTCTACTACCCGGTCTTCGCGGTGATCCAGCTCGACTACGGCCTCACCCTGCCGCAGTTCGCGATCCTCAACGCGGTCTGGGCGGTCTCGATCGTGGTGCTCGAAGTCCCTTCGGGAGCGCTCGCGGATCGGATCGGACGGAAGCGCATGGTTGTGATCGCGGCGATCCTGATGGTGCTGGAAATGGGCGTGCTCGCCTTCGTGCCTCTCGGGAACAACGCCATTGTTTTCTGGGCCTGGGTCGTGAACCGCATTCTTTCGGGCGCGGCCGAGGCGGCGGCGAGCGGAGCGGACGAAGCCCTCGCCTACGATTCGATCCCGAAGGAAGACCGCGAGACGGTCTGGCCCCGCGTCCTTGCTCGACTGATGCGCCTTTCCTCCCTCGCTTTCATCACCGCGATGCTGGTGGGCTCGGCGGTCTATGATCCGGAACTCGTCAATCGCGCCCTCGCCTGGGTCGGCAGCGATCTCGTCGTGGAGAAAGAAACGGTACTGCGTTTTCCCATCTACCTCACCCTCGTCAATGCCTGCCTCGCCGTGATCGTGACCCTCGCGATGAAAGAGCCGCCGCTCGAGACCGAATGCGGCGGCGAGTCCTCGCTCTGGTCCGGCATTCTCGCGGCGGGACGTTGGATCGTGCAGACACCCGTGGTCTGCGGGCTCATCCTCGCGGCTCTCGTCCACGACAGCGTCCTGCGGATGTTCACGGTGACGGCCTCGGAATATTACCGGCTCATTGGCATCCCTGTGGCTTGGTTCGGGGTCATCGGCGCGGCCTTCTCGGCGCTGGGACTTTTCACTCCGAAACTCGCGGCCTGGCTCGTGAAACACGGCACATTGCGCAGCAACTTCCGCGTCGTATCCCTCGTCGTGATCTGCGGCTTGATCGGTGTCGCTCTCGCCATCCCGAAGTGGGGTGTCGCCCTCGTTACCTTCTTTGGACTCGGATTCGGACTGGTCAATTTTTTCACCTCACATTACCTCAACGCCCTCGTCGACTCGAGGCATCGCGCGACAGTCCTGAGTTTCCGCGGACTCGCTCTGAATCTCGGCTTCGGCGGAATCAGCCTGCTCTACGGCGCGATCCTGCGCGGATTGAAAGAGGGCGGCGGCTCCGCCACGGGGGAAGCCTATCGTGAAAGCCTGTGGTTCCTCCCCGCGATCTTCGCCCTGCTCTGGACAGCCTGGTGGTTCCACCAGCGTCTGCGGGTGCATGGGCGTGAAGGGTGAGTCACTCCAAGGAGGGAACGATCCAACTTTCCAGTTTCGTCAAATGAGGACTTCCGGCGGCGCGGCAGGCGGCCAGATAGGACAGCAGGCTCGCGCGAAGTTTGCGTGCCCGTTGATGGAGGCCCGAAGGAACATCGGGGAGACGGTATTCAATGGGATGAACTCCAACAACCGGTCCGATCTGATAGAGCCAAGGCTCTAGGTCCGGCCGGATTTCGATGAGACGTTTGCCTTCCACTGGATGTCGGTAAAGGACGAGTCCAAGGGTGATCGCCTCTTCCACCAACCTGAACTCGCGGAGATATCGGGGCGGAGGCTGCCCGGGGTCCTCATCGATCAAACCGATGTCCGAGGAGCGTGACGCAATTGAAAGTGCCTTGGAGACTCGTCCTTTTCCAGCATGGTGTGAGATCGCGCGACGGGGAACTCCCATCGCCAGCAGGAGGGTCTCGTCGTTGTCGCACTCCAGATGAATCATCACACCTCCGGTAGCAGACGATCAAAATTGAAGAAGGCGTCCATGCTCCACTCCTTGAGTTGGTCGATCTGATCCTGATCGAGCGGATGGACTTTTGTTTCGAAACCCTCCATCCGGCAGAGCAGCACGTTCAACTCGACCGCCGGCGTTTTGGAGAGAAGGGAGTCCAGCATGTAGGGACTATGCGTGGTGAGGAAAAATTGATTGCCCCTTTCATCGAGGGCAATTCGCTCCGCGAGTGTCTTCGTGTAGGGTGGAAAGGCATGGGCTTCGGGCTCATCGAAGAGAAGCACCCGGTCCGTGTTGGTTTCCAGCGCGAGGCTGTAAAAAATCATCCGCCGCAGCGTCTCCGAACTGCTGTGATAGGGCAGCGAGATGAGAAGCTCGTCGGCGAGCTTCGTGATCTTGAGCTTGTTTTCAGAGACATCCAGATTCAACCGGAATCCGGTGTCGTCGAAGAAATGCGAGGCGACGAGGCGGGCAGCCTTGTTTGAATAAAGGAGGCGGAAAAGATTCTCGCCAAACGGGTCGGAGAGGGATCTTTCTTCTTCCCCCGGAAACTCTGTCAACGACTCGAAGAGATAATAGCGGATCGATTCACCAAAAGCCGGGTCTTCCAGGCTGACGGTTTCCGGCAGAACCGCGAGTTGCTTGTTCAGTCGGTAAGCCTGATGACCACTTCCGTTGGGCTGACCCAGAACAGCGACGGTTTCCTCGGGACCGAGGTTGAATCGCAAAGGCGAGCCATTGACGGAAACCTGGATCGGATTGCCGACATCCTGATTCAGATGCAGATCGGCGATAGAGGAAACCCTGAGGACCTCACCGAATTTCAGCAGCGCTCCGGTCGAACGCAAAGCGAGCGCTTCGAGCACATTGGTCTTTCCAGTGTTGGGTTCGCCGATCACGACATTCACCCGACGGCACTCCAGATCCAATTCGCGGACGGATTTGAAGTTTCGTATCGAGAGCGTCTGAATCATTGGGGACAGGTGAACGATGCTCTGTCATCCCCGGGGAAGCAAGCAGGTTCCCCCGGGAAGAAGGGAGGTAAATCCAGAACCTTCCCTCCTCCGCGGGGTATTGCGAAAGTCGGGTTCGTGCCGGTTGAGACCTGCTCCGACAGGCGTAACTTCCCTCGCTTTCGATGCTTCGATCCCTCCACCTCCTTGGTTGCCTCATTTCCGCCCCGCTGCCCTTCCTCGCCGCGGCGGAGCCGCCGGCGGCCTTGACCTCCTTCCTCGATGCGCATTGCCTCGAGTGCCATGACGCGGAGGTGAAAAAAGGCGGGCTGAATCTGCTCGACCTCGCCTTCACGCCGGACGAGACGCCCAACTTCGCCACCTGGCAGCGTGTCTTCGAGCGCGTCCGGGACGGCGAGATGCCCCCGGCCAAAAAGCCCCGACCCGGCGACGAGGAACGCGGGACTTTTCTCACCACCCTGGAGGAGCCTCTCCTCGCCGTCGATCGCGCGAAGATCGCCGAGAACGGGCGCGTGCAGGGACGCCGGCTCACCCGAACCGAATACGAAAACAGTCTCCACGATCTCCTCGGGATCGATCTGCCGCTCGCGAAGCTGCTGCCTGAGGATCCCGAGACCCACGGCTTCGAGACCGTGGCGACGGGGCAACAGCTTTCCTACCACCAGCTCTCGCGTTATCTCGACACCGCCGACATCGCCCTCGACGAAGCCTTCGATCGCGCGATGAAAGGCGACACCCCGTGGCGCCGCGAATTCAAACCGGCCGAGCTCATCAAGAATGGCCGGGGCAACTACCGCGGACCGGAACTCCGCGACGGAAAGAGCATCACGTGGCCCATCACCTTGCAATTCACCGGACGGATGCGTCCCACCGCCGCACCCGCTTCGGGATGGTATCGGGTGACCTTGAAGGACGTGACCGCGATCAATCCCGGCAGCGACGGCGCGGTCTGGGGCACCTTGCGCTCCGGCGAATGTGACTCGGACGCCCCGACCCTTTCCCTCCTCGGTCTCATCGAAGCCACGAAGGAACCGCGCGACCTCGTCTTCGAGGGTTGGATCGAAAAAGATCACCAGCTCGAGCTGCGGCCGAACGACGGCACGCTGAAAAACGCTCCCACGGGCGCCAAGGGTGGAAACATTTCCTACGAGGGACGGAATCTCGCGAAGGAAGGATACTCCGGCATCGCCCATCGCGGCATCGTGATGGAGCGCATTTATCCCCACGGCGATCGCGCCGAGGTGAAACGCGCTCTCTTCGGTGAAGAAGGCCTCGAGAAGTGGAAAGCCGATCCCGCCGCCGCGATCGATCCGCTCGTCGCCCGCTTCGCGCGGCGCGCTTTCCGCCGTCCCGTCGCGGCGGAGCAGCTCGCGCCTCATCGTGCCATCGCCGCGGCCGCCCTCGCGGAGGGAGCGACCCTGCCCGAGGCGCTGCGCGCTGCCTATCGATCCGTGCTTTGTTCACCACGCTTCCTCACCCTCGTCGAAACGCCCGGCAGACTTGACGATCACGCCATCGCCGCGCGCCTTTCCTACACCCTCTGGGCCGGACCACCCGATTGGAAACTCCGCCAACTCGCCGACAAGGGCGCGCTCCGAGACCCTGACACACTCACCCAAGAGATCGACCGCCTCCTCGCCGACGAGCGCGCCCGCCGTTTCGTGAACACGTTCACCGGTCAATGGCTGAAGCTGAAACAGATCGATTTCACCGCACCCGATCCCCGGCAATTCCGCACCTTCGATCCCGTCCTGCAGGAATCTTTCGTGCAGGAAACACGGGCCTATTTCGCCGATCTCATCCGGGAGGACCGCTCCATCGATCATCTCGTCGATTCCCGCCATGCTTTTCTCAACGGTCGCCTTGCCCGCCATTATCGGCTCGACGTGCCGCTGACTCCCGGCGGCGGATTGCAAAAGGTCGCCCTTCCCGGGAGCAAGGAAGGCAAGGTGCGCGGCGGCTTCGCGACGCAGGGGGCGATCCTGAAAGTCACCGCCGACGGCACCCAC
Organism: Verrucomicrobiales bacterium; assembly: GCA_016795385.1. GTDB lineage: Bacteria > Verrucomicrobiota > Verrucomicrobiia > Verrucomicrobiales > DEV007 > Arctic95D-9. The sequence continues at coordinate 83,679 of JAEUHI010000005.1, forward strand.
ACCTCGCCCGTCATCCGTGGCGTCTTCATCAACGAACGCCTCCTCGGCGTCCACATCCCCGCGCCGCCTCCGGGCGTGCCCGCGATCGAGCCCGACATCCGCGGTGCCGTCTCCATCCGCGACCAGCTTGCGAAACACCGCGAGAGCGAATCCTGCGTCTCGTGCCATCTCACGATCGATCCGCCCGGCTTCGCCCTCGAGAGCTTCGATCCCGTGGGCGGCTGGCGTACGCAGTATGGCACCGGCAAGAATGGTGCGAAGGTGGATCCCTCCGGCACGACGCGCGAGGGTGCGGCCTTCGACGACATCATCTCGTGGAAAGCGATCCAGCGCGAGCGCGATGAAGCCCTTGCCGGTGGCTTCGTGCGGCATTTCCTCACCTACGCCACCGGCTCGGCGCCGCGTTTCAGCGACGAGGCGATGCTCGATGGGATCGTCGCCGCCACCGCCGCCGACCAATACGGCGTGCGCTCCCTCGTCATCGCCGCCCTCACCAGCGAAATCTTCCTGACCAAATAACCGTTTCTCCTGACATGAGCACCTACACCTCCGGCAAACATCTCTCCCGTCGCACCGTCCTGCGTGGTGCGGGCGTGTCTCTCGCCCTGCCCCTGCTCGAGGCGATGCGTCCGGCCTTCGCCAAAGCCGTCGAGGAAAAGAAGGCGAAACGTTTTGTCGGCGTCAGTCTCGCCCTCGGCCTCCACAATCCGAATCTCGTCCCCGAAGGCGCCGGGCGCGACTACCAGCCTTCGCGCTACCTGCGTTCGCTCCAGGATCTGCGCGGGGATTTCACGGTGGTGTCGGGCTCTTCCCACCCGGGCGTCACCGGCGGCCACTCCGCCGAGGGCAGCATCTTTTCAGCGTGCCCCAACATGCGCGGCACCACCTCGCGCAACACGATCTCGCTCGATCAACTCATGGCGAAACACCTCGGGCACGAGACGCGTTTTCCCTCGCTCGTCCTCAATACCGCGCGCGAGTCGAGCCCGTCCTACACCGAGACCGGCGCGATGATCCCGGCCGAGAACGACGCGATCCGGCTCTTCACCCGCCTTTTCGTCGATGACAAACCCGCCGAGCGCGAACGCCAGGCCGAGCTGATCCGCCAAGGCCGCAGCGTGATGGACGCCGTCGCCGCCGAAGCCAAGGCCCTGCAGCGCGAAGTCGGCGCGTCCGACCGTGACAAGCTCGACGCGTGGTTCACCGGCGTGCGCGATCTCGAGCAGCGCCTCGTCGCGAACGAGGCCTGGGTGAACCGGCCGAAACCCAAGGTCGATCTCGCCAAACCCGCCGCCATCCCGCGCGACAACGAGGTCGCCGTGCAGCGGATCTTTCTCGACATCGTTCACCTCGCCCTCGCGACCGATTCGACGCGCTTCATCACCCTGCACGTCACCGGCAACAACGTGAACGGCATCGAAGGGGTCGACGAGAGTTATCACAATCTCAGCCACCACGGGATGGATGATGAAAAGCTGCGCCAGCTCGCCGTCGTCGAGCAGGCGGCGATGGATTCGTGGGGCGACTTCCTCCGCCAGCTCAAGACGGGCGGCCTCCTCGACGAGACGATGGTGCTGCTCACTTCGAATCTCGGCAACGCCTCGAGCCACGACAACAAGAACATGCCCGTGCTCTTTGCCGGCGGCGGCTTCCAGCACGGCCAGCATCTCGCCTTCGATCAGAAGGACAACCATCCGCTGCCCAATCTCTACCTCAGTGCCCTGCAGCGCCTCGGCCTCGAGGAGGAACGCTTCGCGACCAGCACGGGCACGATGACCGGGCTGGAGGCTTGAGACGTGAGTCGGGTGCGGGCGATCGCGGCGGCACCCATCGCGGGTGTCGTGGGGCGGAGCTCTCCGTTCTTCTGTTTCAGAAACTACGAGTTCCAAATGGGATGTTGCCTCCATGCCACGATTCCGGTGAAAGCGATATTTCGTTGGACCGTCTTCTAACAGCGCCGATTTGCTTGAAAATCGTTGACACTCCACCCCAAAACGCGTGATTCTTACACCCAAACTAAACCTCGCCTCCAGCCGAAAGAGTGAAAAATGAATTCCAAAGCAGTAATGGCAGAAATAGGTCAAATTTCGACTTTTGGGTATAAAACCTACCAAATTTCATAACTCAGGAATTAACACAATGACTCACGAATTTGAACAACAACCATTTGCCAATGCTGAGTTCGCGGAAAACCCCGAGCAACGCTGCCCGTGCCTACTCATCCTTGACACATCAGGTTCAATGTCTGGCCTTCCTATTAAGGAATTGAATGATGGCCTCCAGACACTTCGTAATGAATTGCAATCGGACGCTCTGGCAGCGAAACGTGTTGAGGTAGCAGTAATCACATTCGGTCCGGTGGAGATAAAGCATGACTTCACAACAATCGACGCCTTTTATCCGGAGGTATTACAGCCCACCGGGGCAACGCCTATGGGGGAAGCCATAACCACAGGGCTCAATCTGCTACGAGATCGAAAAGAACGCTATAAGTCTAATGGAATCAAATATTATCGTCCGTGGGTTTTCCTCATAACCGACGGAGCTCCAACTGACAACTGGAAATCCGCGGCTCAACAAGTTCATTCAGGAGAAGAAAAAAAGGAATTCATGTTCTACGCCGTTGGAGTCGAAGGCGCCGAGTTTGCGACACTCGAAATGATTTCCGTTCGACAGCCATTAAAGCTTAAAGGCCTTGCGTTCAGCGAACTCTTTTCATGGCTATCCAGCTCGCTTAGCGCTGTTTCGCATTCGACCCCAGGAGACGCAGTGCCCTTAGAGAATCCACTGGCACCTAATGGATGGGCGGTCGCAGGTTAAAATGAACCGTTGGCGTTGGGCAGCCGCTTCCAAGATAGGTACGGCACACATAAAACTTGGCACGCGGAAACAGGATACCCTTTACTGTTTTCTTGCTAAAAGCGACCCGCCGATCGCTTGTGCGATTGTCTCAGATGGCGCTGGCAGCGCAAGATTCGGAGGCGAGGGCGCAGCCATTGTGTGCCGCACATTATCAGTTTCGATCCGAGAATACTTTCGCCAAACGGATTCAATGCCCGACGAACCTGCCTTTTGGAGTTGGGTTGATAACATTCGCGATCGGCTGTCCTTCGCTGCCAAAAAGCGAGACGTTTCTCGGCAAGCATTCGCCTCAACACTAATTGTCCTTATCGCATCGGAAGCGTCTTGCGTCGTCGCACACATTGGCGATGGCGCCGTCGTTGCGAGAGATAAATCGGGATCGTGGAAGACTCTCTCAAGACCCGAAAACGGGGAATACGCTTCCACTACATATTTTGTAACGCAGGACCCTCATCCAAAAATGCGCTTGTCTCTGCACGAAGACTCATTTGACGCATTTGCGGTCTTCACAGACGGCATCGAATGCATCGCCTTAGACGCTCAAACATCAGATCCATTCGTCGGGTTCTTTAATCCAATGCTCTCACCTCTTGATAGATCCGCCGCTTTCGGAAATGACCGAACACTCTCCCAGAAGCTAGGGGAATATCTGTTGAGCGCCGGAATCTGCGAGCGGACAGATGACGACAAGAGTTTGATCTTGATCTCTTCGGCATGAATAGATCGGACTTGTATCTGAACAATACCAATCTCATCCTCGAAAAGCGTATAGGAAGGGGGGGGGAGGGCGAGGTCTAGACCCTTTGCCAAAATTTTCTTCCGTTACTCGCTATGGGTTCGACAGACTGACTGGACGGTTTCAGGCATCGAGAGCAGTTGCTTGATCGATGCTTCGAGTTTGTCCGCGAGTTCTTCGGATTGTTTCGTGATGAAGCCCGCGAGGTAGTGGCTCTTGAGGTGTTGCCAAAGTCTTTCGATAGGATTGAAGTCCGGGCTGTAGGGCGGGAGATAGAGGGGCTTGATGTGGTGCCAGTTTAGCGAGTTGGAATGGTGCCAACTCGCGTTGTCGAGAACGAGCCAGATCGGCTTGCCCTGGTCGGGAA
>JAEUHI010000010.1 GCA_016795385.1 Verrucomicrobiales bacterium
TGTTCCGGAATCTCGAGGGACTGCGCCGTCGTCTCCACGACTGCGTCACGCGACAATTGGAAGCGGAGGGCCTGGCATGAATCTCGAATCGCTCATCCATGCCCGGCTCGAGGGCGAGATCACACCGGAGGACCTGGAACGCCTCGAAGCGATCCTCCGGGAGGATTGGGAAGCGCGGCGGCTGTATCTCGAGCTCGCCGACCTCCACGCCCGTCTCCTCCGCGAACCGACGGTGGCGACGGGGCGGATCGCCCGGGAGGCGGGTCGTGCCAGGTCATCCCTGAGAGGCCTCGCGATCGCCGGGCTCGCTGCGGCGGCGGTGGTGATGGTGGGGGCGGCGGTGGTTTGGCTGAGCCGACCGGCTCCGGAGACCGAGACGGTGTCATCCGGAGTGGCGATGCTCGGTGAGACGCTCGACGCGGTGTTTTCCGGTGAATCGCGCCGCGCCGGCGACACGCTGGCGCCGGGCCGGCTCACGCTCGAATCCGGACTCGCCCAGATCGAGTTTTTCAGCGGCGCGACGCTCCTCGCCGAGGGGCGGGCCGAGCTCGAAGTGATCTCCGCGTGGGAGGTGCGTTGTGTTTCCGGCAGGATCCGGGTGCGGGTGCCGCCGGCGGCGAAGGGCTTCCTCGTTTACTCGCCCGATCTGAAGCTGGAGGATCTCGGGACGGAATTCGCGCTGAATGTGAAGGACGGGGCGTCCGACGTGCATGTCTTCGAGGGCGAGGTGATCGCGCACACGGCATCGAAGGCTCCCGAGAGCCTGACCGGTGGCATGTCCCTGGCGCGTGGAGCCGCACCGGTGACGCCGGGATCGTTTCTCCCGCTGGGCGACCTCGCGGAACAGCGTCGCTCCCACGCGGAGAGCCGTTTCACCGCGTGGCAGTTGTGGTCGCAGGAACTGGGCCGGGATGCCCGCGTGATCGGCTACTATCCGATGCAACGCCTCGAGGACGATCGCTGGGACCGGCTCGTGCGGAACGCGGTGGAGCCCCGCGTGCCGTCGCGCGCCGGTGGTGCCGTGGGGGCGCGGTGGACGGAGGGCCGGTGGCCGCAAAAGGATGCGCTGGAGTTCAAGCGGCCCGGCGACCGCGTCCGGCTGAATCTCGACGGCACCTACTCCGCGATCACCCTCGCGTGTTGGGTGAAGGTGGACAGCGTCGACAAGAAATACAATTCCCTGCTGCTCACCGATGGCTATGAGAACGGCGAACCTCACTGGCAGATCTACGAGGATGGCAGCCTGATGTTTTCGATCATTTACCGGCCGGAGGAGCCCCCGACGACTCCCCAGAGGCGGGGCAAATGGAATCAGATCTATTTCACCCGGCCTTTGTTCACGGCAGGGAATCTGGGGCGCTGGCATCACCTTGCGGTGAGTTATGACAACCAAAGCGGCGAGGTGATCCAGTATCTCGACGGACAAGAAGTGAGCCGCGAGGTTCACTCCCTGCATCAGCCCGGTCGTCCCATCGCTTTCGGTCCCTGTGAGATCGGCAACTGGGGATTGCCGACGGAGGGGCACCAGTTTCCCATCCGCCATCTCAACGGCTCGATCGATGAGTTCGTGCTCTACTCCACGGCGCTGAGTCCTGGAGAAATCCTGCTCCTCTACCAAAACGGTCGTCCCGAATGAACCCGCGTGTCTTTTGCCTGCTGATCTCCTGCGTGATCGCTCCGCCGTTGGCGGCCGTGGAGCTGACCCATGGCCCGATCCTCGGTCGCCCGCAGCCCGACTCGATGCGGGTCTGGATCCGGACGAGCGAGCCGGCGGAGTTTCGGGTGCTCTATGGTCGCCAACCGGATCTGGGCCCGGCATCTCCATCGGTGACCGGCCGCACCAACGCGGCGGCTGACAACACGGGCTACGCCGATCTGGTGGGTCTGTCAGGAGCGAAGACCTACTGGTATGCCATCGAACTCGACGGCGAAATCATCCGCGGCTTTCAGGGAGATGGAAAGATCCTCAGCTTCCGAACCTGGCCGGGTGAGCGCAGCTTTCACCATCCGGATCTGAACCCGCAGGGCCTCGCCAACACCACCATCGCCGTCGCGGTCTGCAACCACATCAACAACGCGCGCCAGAGCGCGGTCTATCGCAACCTCCTCGAACGGCACTGGGACGCGCTCGACCTCATCGTCATGAACGGGGATTACATCTACGAAAACGCGCGCAAGAAGGTCAGGGCTCCCGACATCACGGTGGATCACGCCCGCATGGATTACCGTCTCCAGCTCGAGGGCGTGCCGGATATGGCCCGGCTTTTCGCCCGGACGCCGGTCCTTTTCCAGTTCGACGATCATGAGATCGGACCCGAGCAATCCACCGCGGACATCGGCTGGAAGATCAACGACACGGTTCGCAACCACTACACCAATCCGCTGCTTCGGGATGTCACGCTGCCGGCCTGGATGGAATACTGCGGCTGGGCGAATCCACCGATGCCCGCCAACCGTCCCATCCTGCAAGGCCAGGCCCGCTTGAAACAAGGCGATCCCATCCTGCACGATCCCGACGCAGATTTCTCCAGCGTCACTCCTGCCAACACCAGCAGCCTGCATATCCATTCCCAAGCCAGGAACGGCGGCGTGTATGCGGTGGGGGAAGTCGTGGATGCCCACCGCCTGCGCCTCCGTCCGGCACCCGAGCATACCGAAGACAATGCCGCCTACAGCGTCGGTTCCCGTTTCTACTACGACCTGAGGAAAGGCAACACGCATCTCTTTGTGCTCGATACCCGCAGCGAGCGCGGCACGTATCAGGCGGGGCAGGAGAACGATCCCAAAATCAAGATCCTCGGCGACGCCCAGACCCAGTGGTTGCTGGAGGGGGTCCGTCGCAGTGATGCCGACTTCATCGTCGTCATTTCTCCCGTGCCGTGGACCGTGTGGCACAACGACAGCCACATGAAAGGCCGGGCTCTCCAGCCGGGCGAAGCCGAAAAAGAGGATGGCCTCATCGGCGCCCTCTCGGAGCGCGAGCCTCTCATCGAAGCCTTTGACGCCCTCGGCAAGCCCGTCATCCTCATGACCGGCGACCTGCACTCCGGATACGGGGTGGAGATCACCCGGCGCGTCTGGGAGTTCCTCGTCAGTCCGATCGCGAGTGATCTTCATCCCTTCGAAAGCGGCGGGAATCCTCCCGTTCAGGGGATTTTTGACAGCAACGGCCGCCGGGTGAACATCAAATGGGCCAGCGCCTACCCGCTGAGTCATGCCAAGGAATTCCGCGCCCAGGGGCGCCGCCATGGTTTCGTCTATGCCCTGCTCAAGGTGAACAATATTTTTCCAGCCGGGAAGGACGGGAAAGGCGGCGCCATCTGGCAGGCCTACGACAGTCCCACCTTGCGTGTGGAAGTCCGCGATGCCGAAACCGACGAAGTCGTCTATGCCGAAACGATTTCCAAAGCCCAACTCGACTAGGAAGTCCGCCGATCCATCGAAAAGGGTTCTCGCTTTGCACCTTGTGATTTGTCAGGATCCACGCTTTACCGCCGTTTGAATCCCATGAAAATCCCCTCGTTGTTCCTCCTCATTCTTCTCGGCGGGACCGCCCTCGCCGCGGACCGTCCCAACGTGCTGTTCATCGCCTCCGACGACATGCGTCCGCAACTCGGGTGTTATGGCGACACGGTGGTGAAATCGCCCAACCTCGATGCGCTCGCGAAGCGCGGCATGGTTTTCCACCGCAGCTACGTCCAGCAGGCGCTCTGCTCGCCGTCACGCATCTCCATGCTGAGCGGACGGTATCCGGCCACCACGCAGATCTTCGAGATCGGCCGTACCCTCCGGACGACGATGCCGGAGATCACGACGCTGCCCCAGCATTTCAAGAACGAGGGCTATCACACCCGCAGCCTCGGGAAAATCTACCATGTCGGCATCGACGACGACGCCTCATGGACGATCCCGGCCTGGCACAGCAAAAAGCCGCGCACCAGCGAAGCCACGAAAGCGGCTGTCGCGAAATATGTCGCCGATGCCAAGGCCGAGGGGCGCGAGATTCCGCAAAAGGGCAAGGGCTCGCGCAACGCGGCGGTGCCGGCCTTCGAGGCGGTCGATTGCGCGGATGAAGACCTGCTCGATGGTGACACCGCCTCCGAGGCGATCAAACAGCTCAAGGAACACGCGGAGCATCCCGACCGCCCCTTTTTCCTCGCCGTTGGATTTGCCAATCCGCATGTGCCGTGGATCGCCCCGAAGAAATACTTCGATCTCTACGATCCGGCGACCCTGCCATTGGCAGAAAACGAATTCCTGCCAGTCGGTGCTCCCGCTTTCGCCGCCACGAGCGGGACCGATTTTTTCTGGTATCGCGACGTGCCCCAGGTGCCAGGCGATCAGTTGCCGGAGTCCTTCAAGCGCGCCTGTCTCCAGGGCTACCTCGCGGCGATCAGCTACGTCGATGCCCAGGTCGGACGACTCATCGCGGCTCTCGACGAGACCGGTCTCTCGGACAACACGGTGATCGTTTTCTGGAGCGACCATGGCTACTACATGGGCGAGCACACCTGGTGGGGTGCCAAACACAACAACTACGAGGGCGCGACCCGCAATGCC
>JAEUHI010000015.1 GCA_016795385.1 Verrucomicrobiales bacterium
CGCGACGCCCTACGAGCGGCTGATGAAGAGTGGGAAGCTCAGCCCCGAGCAGCGCGGTGCTCTGCGGGAAGAGCACAACAGGCTCAACCCGCTGCATTTGGCCGAGGCGATCGAGCGGGGCCTGAGGGAAGTCTTCGGCGAACAAGCGGTCGAAGAACTAGACCCTGCAGTCCTGAAGGCCGGGGAGCCCCCGGCGGCCTCTCGTCCGGCAGCAGCGCCGGCTCCGGTCGCTACGCTCCCTGCGCCGACGCTGCTGCCGGACGAGAGCGGGCCCTCAAGCCTGTTTCGTCTGGTGTCATGAATTATGGCGCAACGACCGAGACTAGGAAAAACGCTCCGGTGTCATTTTCTTATGGCGCAACACGCTTGATCAGGCGCAGATTCCCGGGATACCGCAAAAGCCAGCCTTGCTGCGCCTTGATCGCTCCGATGACGACGAGCATCAGCATCGCGAAACTCATCAGCGAGGTGAGAATGCTGATGACGGTGGCGATGAGGGCCGAACCGAGGAGACCGCTGATCAGTCCGAGGGGAAACATCACGAGGAACAGCGTGATCATCATGTTGAGCGCTTCCTTGCCGTGGGCGTCGACGGCGGGGCTGCTGTTCTTCTTCAAGGGCCAGACGATGATGGGGAAAAGGTGCGCGAGGAGGACGAAGGTCTTCTCGGCGTCGGCGGGCATGGAACCCTGGCCGAAGGCCGGGGCGGCTTCGATGCGGATGGGGAGACGGTTGGAGGGATCGAGTTCGAGGGTGTTCATGATGAGGATGGATTGAGTTGAAGTTCCGCTGTCGAAAGCGTGATCCATCATGCCCCGCCTCTCCGATTTCCGCCATCGGACCTAGGTCCTAGGACTTTGGTCGCAGCCATTGCGGCGGTGCTCCGATCAGGAACTCACGGCTCGAAGACCACACCCGAACTCACCACGCCGTCGTTCGGCCGGAGACCGATCGTTTCGCCCGAGGAGACCGCCTTGCCACCGACGGTGCATTTGCGAAAAACGATGTCGGAGATCAACGGCCCGCCACCCTGTTCCTTCCGTTCCTTCACGATGGCATCGGGAACCTCGAAACGCACCGTGACGCGCGGGTCGTTCCAGTGCACTTCGTCGAAGGTGATGCGGCGGATCGATCCGAGGGGCGTGTCCTTCTGCCGGAGCACAAGGAGGACGATGGCGTGGGAACGGTCCTCGATCATGCGGCGCTCGCGGTCGCGCTCGTAGCGGTCGTCGTAGTGCTGCAGAAAATCCTCCATCCAGACGCGGCGGAAGGTGAAGTCCTCGTAAGCCGCGCCTTCAAAGGTGTCGAGGCGGATCCCATTGGCCCCGTTGAGAAGGTGGATGTCCTCGAATCGGAAACGACGCATAACGCGGCACTTCGACTCGCTCCCGACGCGGATGCCATTGGCCTTGTGCGCCCAGATGACGAGGTTGCGGTAGACGTGGTTTTCGGAGACCTCGCGGTCCTCGGCGGCCTTGGGAGTGATCCCGTCATCCTCGGTGAAAAGAAAGCTGTCACTGACCTCGACGTCGCAACACCCGACCACGTCGATGCCGTCGTGATTCGAGAGACGAACGTCGCTGAGCACCTTGATCCAGGCGATCGAGACGCGGTCGCAGCGCATCAGGTGGAGGTTCCACGAGTAGGAATCGCGCAGGGTCACGCCGCGGATGGCGATGTCCTTGGAATCGACGAGATAGAGGAGCCGTCCCGGCTGTTTTTTGATGCCTCGCTCCGCTTCGTAAGCCTTGCGGACGATGTAACCGTTCCCATCGATGGTTCCCGCTCCGGTGATCGCGACGTGCTCGAGCTTCGATCCCGTGAGGAACGCGATGGCGGAGTCCCATCCGGGAATGGAACCCACTTGGGTGTGTTCGTCAGGGGCCTGGAGGAGCGCGCCGTCCTCGAGGTGGAGGCGCATGCGGGATTTCAGCCGGAGGCTGCCGCTGCGGTAATGCCCCGCCGGGAGGAGCAGGGTGCCGCCCTCGGGCAGATCGTCGATTGCCTTTTGGAGGACGGCGGTGTTGTCACTCCTGCCATCGCCGACCGCCCCGAGGGTCGCGGCATTCACCGCATCGGCCGGAACCGGGTCGGTCGGCGGATCGAGGAAGAGAAAGAGTTTTTCCCGGTAATCGAGCTGCACGACGAGGGACATGGGCCGCGGCACGGTGAAGCGGACCGTCGCGCCTTCGACGGTGGCCTTCAGCCCATGGGCCGTCGGCTGGATGCGGGCCGAGGTGACGGGACCGTCCTTCGCCTCAACCAAAACCTCGACGGGCCCTGCGAAGTCGATGCGCGCGTAATGCACGTCCTTATAGGCGGTCACCGGTAACGCGACACCATCGATCTTTAGTACGAAGCGTTTGCTCGTGGCCTCCGCCGCGACGTTTTCATCGCCGTTCGAGAAGGGGTTGATGAAAATGACTGGGAAAAGAGCGAAGATCAATCGTTGCAGGAACATGGCTCGGATGCACCAAGGGTAGTAGAGATGCGACCGCGATCCTTCCACCAAAATCATTATCCTCAAACCTTTCCTGGCACGATCGTTGGAGTCGAATCAGGCGGCATCACTGGTATTTTCGCCCCTGATACCGAATCCAACCATGTGGAAGTAGAAAATCGGGATCATCATGCGTACGGTGAAGCAATCCACCTTCGGGGCTCCAGATGTATTCCCCGTAGATGAGGATCTTTTCCCCCACCCGCAGTCGCCGCACCGGACTGGCGAGATCAATGTTATGCGCAATCAGAAGGGTTTGCCCGGTCGAGAGTTCGACAAGAAACTTTTGATGGCGGATGCCATCGTAGTCGGTAGGAAGGGACGCGCGAATGGTAGCCTTCACCCGGATGAAAAACTCGGTGCGTCCTTGGCTGAAAGCGCGAGCAAGCTTGCGATCACTCGCCGACGGAGCAGCCGATTGGACTGGCGACGATAAGAAGGAAAAGGCAACAAGGAAGCCGACGACACATACGGGGAGGGATTTGTGGCTCATAGAATGACGGATCACTGGTGAACAACCCTCACCGCTCCCGAGACGTCCCGTTCATGGCCCGTTCGGTGGCGATGGTGCGTTTAACGTCTTCCGCCTCCCAATCGATCTCGACATCACCGGCAAGGAGATCACTGCGATCGCGGAACTGGAAGGTGAAGCCGAGCGGCCTCCAGAGCTCGAACAGATCCCGTTCGATGTCGATGTAGTGGCGGCCGCGGAGGAGGTGCAAGTCGCGCGCCTCGGGCTCGGGGACACCACTGAGGACGCACTCGAGATAACGACGGAAATGGACGCCGTCCGGATGATCGCGATGGAGGAAATAGTCGATGAGGATGAGCGATTCGTTGTATTGGAGAAAACTCATGACATCGCGCTTCTCCGCGTAGCTGTTCCACTCGACGATGTCGCGGTTCATCAGCTTTTCGATGCGGGCCACGTTCATGCGGCGGTCTTTCACGATGCGATCGCCGAGGAGCCGCTTGTTGACGTGGTGGCGCACGGCGACATGCGTGTTGCTGAACTCGTAATAGGCCGGAGCGAACTGCGTCGCGGCCATGTATTCGGCAATGCCCTCGGAGACCCAGGCGGGCACGCCCAGATACATCAGGGCCGCGGTGGACTGGTGGGTCACCTCATGGACGATGACGTCGTATTTCTGGAGTTTCTCGGGCTTGTCGAATTCAAAGACCACGAGTTGGAGATCCGGTTCGACGAGGGCGTCCGCATTGATGTGGACGATGCCCGTGCGGCCATCCCAATAGCCGGCGCTGCCTTCGACGCCGTTGTATCCCTTGCTGTCCTCAATGACGATCTTCCGTCGTTGCGAGAGATCACGCCCCCAGTTGACCGGCAAGGGCAAGGGCAGGGCATTGAGCGCTCCATCGACGGCTTCACAAATGAGGGTGATGGATTCCAGAGAGGCCCGGTTGATGCCTGCATGATTGGTGATGTCGAAATGGGTGCTCTGCCATTCATCGCTGAGCTCGATCTGCCGGAGGGGCACCGTGTCCGCGTTGACACGCCATTGGCTGGGCCATCGGTGGGTCTTGAGCGGCACGGGATAGCCCGCCACCCCATCGGTCCCTTCCGTCTCGATCCATTGCTGGATCTCCTCGCGATCCTTCACCGAGAGATTCCCCAGGGGCACTTCACCCACCCCTTGTGATTCCGGCACCCGGAACTGGGCCTTTTTCAGATCCGCGGAAAGGAGAATCGCGTTCATCTGGGATCCATCGGAAAAAGTCCACGTGCGGTTCACTTCGCCTTCATCCTGGACCGAGGGGGAGGTGAGTGAAAAGGAAAGCCCCTCCGCGAAATCGAGCCCCTTCCCACCGGTGACCTTGGCCACGGCGAGCGAAGCATAGGGCTTCACGGTTTTAAGGAGGGTTTCCCGATAATGGTAGGTGGCGTAGCCGATCGAGCCGAGAGCGAGGAGGATCGCGAAGCGTTTCATGCAAGGAGGAACTCAATATATTGTCGGAGTGAAAATTATGGCAATTATAATTTCGCACTCTTTGTAGTTCGATATGGCACGATTGACCCGGGAGAAATCCGGGGTCCATGACGCCCGTTTCGCCCCCGCGTCGCCCGCCCCTTGCGACTTGCGCCCGGGCCGCTCCGGGCTACCGTCACCGCTCCATGACCTCCCGCGACATCCGGCAATCCTTCCTCGATTTCTTCGCCGAAAAGAAACACGCCATCGTGCCCTCGGCCTCGTTGATGCCGACGTCGCCGAACCTGCTCTTCACGAACGCGGGGATGAACCAGTTCATTCCGTATTTCCTCGGCACCGAAGCCGCCCCCTACGATCCGCCGCGCGCCGCCGACACGCAGAAATGCATCCGCGCCGGGGGCAAACACAACGACCTCGACGATGTCGGCTACGACACCTACCACCACACGCTCTTTGAGATGTTGGGGAACTGGTCCTTCGGCGACTACTTCAAGCAGGACGCGATCCACTGGGCGTGGGAACTGCTCACAGAGCGCTGGAAGCTCCCCGCGAACCGTCTCTATGCGACCGTCTATGCCCCCTCCGAGGGCGACCCGTCGGAGTTCGATCAGGAAGCCTACGACCTCTGGGCCGCGATCTTCACCAAGGCCGGACTCGATCCCGCGGTGCACATCGTCAATGGAAACCGCAAGGACAACTTCTGGATGATGGGCGAGACCGGACCCTGTGGTCCGTGTTCGGAAATCCACGTCGATCTCACCCCTGACGGAGACACCAAAGGCAGCCTCGTCAACATGGGTGACGCCCGCTGCATCGAGATCTGGAACCTTGTTTTCATCCAGTTCAACGCGAACGAGGACGGCACCTTCCGTCCCCTTCCCGCCTGTCACGTCGATACCGGGATGGGCTTCGAACGCGCCTGCGCCGTCATCCAGGGCACCAAGGGTCTCACCGATTTCTCGCGGCTCGCCTCGAACTACGACACCGACGTCTTCACCCCGATCTTCGCCAAGCTTTCCGAGCTCACCGGCAAGACCTACACTTCGACCGTGCCCGAGGGCGGCCAGCGCCACAGTCTCAGCGAGCAGGAGCAGATCGACGTCGCTTTCCGCGTCATCGGCGACCACATCCGCACCGTCAGCTTCGCCATCGCCGACGGGATCGAGCCCGGCAACGGCGGGAGGAACTACGTCATCCGCAACATCCTCCGCCGCGCCGTGCGTTTCGGGCGGGTCCTTGGATTCGATGCAGAGAATCCCTTTCTCCACCAGCTCGTGCCCGTCCTCGTGGCGGAATTTGGCGGCGTTTTCCCCGAACTCGCGGCGAGACAGGAAAAGATCACCGCCGTCCTCAAGGCTGAGGAAGAGCAATTCAACCGCACCCTCGACCGCGGCCTCAAGCTGTTTGATGAGGCCGCCGCAAAGGTCGGCACCGGCGGGACCTTCCCCGCCGCGACCGTCGTGAAACTCTGGGAGACCTTCGGCTTCCCCACCGACCTCACCCAGCTCCTCCTGGACGAACGCCAGCTCGCCACCGATCCCACCGAGGTCGCGCGCCTCGTCGAAGCCCACAAGAGCACGGGCGCCGAAGGCCGGACCACCGCCGTAGTCGAGGCCGTGACGATCGAGACCGACGTGAAAACCGAGTTCCTCGGCTACGAGCAGGATGAGACCGAAGCCAACGTCGTCGAATGGATCGAAAACGGCTCCGGCACCTTCGCCATCGTCGATCGCAGCCCTTTCTACATCGAGAAAGGCGGCCAGCTCGGCGACACCGGCACCCTCGTCGCGATGGGCGAGAGCATCCCCGTCCTCGCCGCTCTCGGCGTCGGCGAGGCGACCGTGCTGCAAGTCGGCAAACTCCCTGACAAAGCCACCAACACCGTCACCCTCCGGGTCGAGACCTCGCGCCGCCGTGCCATCGAGGCGCACCACACCGCGACGCACCTTTTCCACTGGGCGCTGCACCAGGTCGTCAGCCCGGACGCGACGCAGCAGGGCTCGCTCGTGGCGCCAGACCGCCTCCGCTTCGACTTCAACTCCGCCGCCGTCACTCCGGAACAACTCGCGAAGATCGAAGCCGAAGTGAACCAGTGCATCCGCTCGAACGATCCGGTCTCCATTTCAGAAGTGCCCCAGGCCGAAGTGAAAGGACGTCCCGGCATCATGCAGTTCTTCGGCGACAAATACGGCGACAAGGTCCGCGTCGTGCAGGTCGGCGGCAAGGCCGGCGCTTTTGACGGCTACTCCATGGAACTCTGCGGAGGCACTCACGTGAAATCGACGGGAGCGATCGGCTTCTTCAAGATCAAGAGCGAAGGCGCCGTGGCCGCGGGGATCCGCCGGGTCGAAGCCGTCTGCGGAGACGCCGCCAAGGCTGTCATTGCCGAGGAAGCCGCGCGCCTCGCCACCGAGTTCGCCGATGCCGTGCACAAACTTTCCGCCGCCAATGCGAAGCTGAAAGAACTCGGCAAATCCCATGTCGAGACCGACGATAGCGACACCCTTTCCGCCCTCATCGCGAAGGATCTCGCCGCCGGAGACCTCGCCGGAGCGAACGCCCACGTGAAACAGTTCGAAGCTCATCGCGACGCCGTCCGTGCGGCCGCGATCCAGGCTGAGAAAGCCGTGAAGAAAGCCTCGGCCGGAGCCGCCGCCGGCATCGCCTCGCAGTGGTATGAGGAGACGCTCGCGAGCCAGGTGGAAGGTTTCTGGGCCGGTCTCCTTCCCGGTGACTCTCCCGAGCTCCTCCAGGAAGCGATGAACACGGTGAAGGCCCGTCAGTATCCGGGCATCGTCGCGATGGCCGTGATCGACGAGGGCACCGTGCACCTCGGCGTCATCGTCCACCCTGACAGTGCCGCCAAAGCGAAGGCCGGAGATCTCGTCCGCGACGCTCTCGCCGTGGCGGGCGGCAAAGGGGGCGGCCGTCCCGAGATGGCACGCGGCGCCGCGCCCGGAGGGGCGGCCGAGGCCGATGCGATCCTCGCCAAGGTGCGGGAACTCGTGGGATGATGGCGGGCCGGACTTGATTGGGTGCGATTTGCCGTGCGGTTCCTCCGGGAATCCGCTACGATGAAGCACCTCCGATGAAAGTTCCCGCCTCCGTCCTTCACCGGCACCCCTCCCCTCTCGTGGCCTGCCTCATTGCGACGATCGGACTTTCCGTCTCCACCCTTTCCGCCCAGACCACCATCAAACCCCGCGGCGAGAGGTTGCCCCAGGCCCCGAAACTCCGAACCCTCACCGTCCGCGAATCCACCCTCACCTCCGCGGTGGCGAAGGCCTCGGCGGTGTATCGGAAAGAAGCAACCTCGTCCGCCTACCTGCTCGAATCGAGCGAGGGCGCGACAACGCTGGTGTGGAAGATCGGAGAGAAGGAGCACCCCCTGCCCGAGGGCATGAAAGCCCCGGCGCGGGCATCGGAAAGGCGTGTGAAATTGATCCCCCACGAGGAGAAACTCTTCCTCAAGATCGACACACTCACCCGACCCGATCCCGATCAGGGAGGAAAGGAAGTGCGGTTTTCCGGCACCTACGAGGCAACCGTGCTCGAAGGGAGCTGGGCCGGGCATCAAGAGGGAGCGGCGCTGAAAGTGCGGCTCGCTCCGGGAGACCACGATCGCTACCTCGCCGATTTGAAAAAGGCCCATTTCGACGAGGCCACTCTCGCCCGGCACGCCGCCCACTACCGGGAGCAGCTCATCGGACTCCTCGAAGGCAAGCTCGCCGATCCGGGTGCCGCACCCGCATCGGAGCTGGAGATGGTGCGTGCCCTCGTGACGCTCGTCAAAGCCCATCCCGAGACCTTTGTCGTCATCGTAACGCCGGAATTCCAATCCGCCCCCGAGATCTTCACACTCGAAGGCGTCACGATGCGATCCACCACGGAGCGCCAATCGACGACCTTGCGTTTCGACGCAAAGCTCCCCGCCTTGGCTCCCGCGCGCCCCTGATCGTTGCCATTGAAAAAAATCGTCCGGCCGTGATCGATTTTGATGAACGCCGGTTCCGGTCGCGTGTCTAGCATGATCGCCGGGTATTGAACACCCGGTTTCACCAACGTCCCCTGCTATGGAAAGGGGGACCGCGGTGGACAACTCTGTATACCCCAATCGTATATCGATAGTAGAAGATGACACTGAAAAACACCTGTTTGGCTGTCCTGTCATTGGCCCTCCTCTCCGTCCACGCGAACGCGAAGGAAGCCCCCGTTCTCAATACCAACATCACCGAGGCCGATATCGAAGCCGCCCAGAAAGCCTGGGGCGCCGCCTTGATCCAGATCTCGACCGACTACAAGGAAGGAGGTTTTGACAAGGCGAAGGCGACGGCGGATGCCGTCCTCGATGCCGCCTACGGCTACAACCTCGGCCCCGTCCTCTTCAAACCCACCCTCACCGTGGCGCCCCAGACGTTCCGCCCCACCAAAGAAGGCGCTCTCGCCTACTTCGTCGGTGGCAACAAGGATTTTCCGGATGATTCCGGTTTCGCCCTGAAAGGATGGACGAAATATGAATTCGAAAATTCCGCCATCCACATCACCGCCGACCTCGCCCTTACATTGGGCAAGGTTCGCATCACCAATGACAAGGGAGAAGTCACCGAAGTCGACAAGACCTGGGGCTTCAAGAAAGACGACGCGGGCAACCTGCGCATCGTCCTTCACCACTCCTCGCTTCCCTACAAGAAGTAAGCATCGTTGATTCCAAGAGCCGGAATGCATGGGAGATTTCCCTACCTGCATTCCGGCTTTTTTGTTGATCAAGACACAGTCGGAGGCTTCTCAAAAAACAGGGTGAACTCGTGCCGATTGTATGTGAGGTGCGTGCGTGCGATGAGATGCAAACCCGCCCGACGTGCATTGAAGATCGTTTCACGCAACAAGGTGACGGGGCCCGAGACGCTTTCCATGCGCGGCACTTTCAAGGTAAACACGACCACGCCGCCCGGCTTCAGGAAACGCGACAACCTCACCACCTGCACGATCGATTCCTCCGGCGGTCCATTCATGTCATCGAGCATCGCATCGTAGACGACACCCGGCGGTGCCTCGAAACGGGCAACGTCATCGAGGACAAAAGTCAGGCCCGCCTTTCCCGCGAGGCGCGGATCGAGCGGAGCCCGGTCGATCGCGGTGACCTTCTGTCCACGCGCGAGCAATTCCGAGGTCATCCCACCCGGACAAGCCCCGAGTTCGAGCCAATGTGATCCCGGCGCGAAGGGCGGACGATGCAAGCGCAGGTAATGGATCGCCTCCGCGATTTTCGCCCCCGCCCGGCTGATCGTGTCCGATTCGTGCTGGGCGATATAGCGGCTGCCGCCGGGATAAAAGCCATTCGCCTCGCGCGGTGTCGCCATGCCCGCGTAGAGCCCCTCCTTTCCCACGAGGACAAAGAGCGTCGCCCGATCCGGCTCCTGATCCTCGACCGCTTTTGCCGTCCCTTCCGGAAACAGCTGGACGAGGCGCCCCCTGAGATTCGCCGCGAAGTGGCGGAAATAGCGGTCGGGCGAAGTGGGATGGAGCGCTCCGACGAACACGCCCTGCGGCGCGCGATCGCCGAATTTTGCTTTCAGGGTCTGCGCCGCTTTTTCGATGAATCCCTCGATCTTTGCCGGCTGACAGGGCCAGGCGTGCTCGAGAGGCAGATTCCAACGGAGAAAGATCGAAGCCTCGGATTCCCGGAGAGCGGCGGGATGGGAAAGGCGGATCCAGTGGTACTCCTGCCCCAGTCGCTTCACCGGCGCCGCGCCGAGAGACGCGAGGACATCGCCCGCGAACCCGTCGAAGAGGCCGGGCAGGCGCACGAGCCACGGCACCGCAGCAGCGCCGGATTCCTCGGGGGGTGGGATCATGGTCCCGTCCATCGCGCGGGAGATGCCCTGGCGCAAGTCGGAGAAGCCGCTAATCCGTTGACAGTCGCCCGGATCGGGCTTTTACTTCCGCCCGGCCAATTTCGGCCGGCGCATCAATGCGATGGCGAGGTCGCCAAGTGGTAAGGCCGGGCTCTGCAAAAGCCCTATCGCGGGTTCGATTCCCGCCCTCGCCTCCATCGCTTTGCGCAGCAAAGCGCAAGATGCCCCGACGGGGCGGGAGTCGAACCCTTGGGTTCATCACCACGGCGCGCCAGCGCTCGGAAAATTCGGAGCGAAGCGAAGAGAAAGCGTTAGTCGTGCGCGAAGCGCAGGACAATTCCCGCCCTCGCCTCCATCGCTTTGCGCAGCAAAGCGCAAACTGCCCGGACGGGGCGGGAGTCGGACCCCTGGGTTCATCACCACGGCGCGCCAGCGCTCGGAAAATTCGGAGCAAAGCGAAGAGACACCGTTAGTCGTGCGCGAAGCGCAGGACAATTCCCGCCCCCGCCTCCATCGCTTTGCGCGGCAAAGCGCAAGATGCCCCGACGGGGCGGGAGTCGAACCCAACAGGGTCACTCGCCTGACTTGACCCTCTTATCCGCGAGTTCGCGGGGCTCGCCGAGGAGTTGGGCCTCGAGGTAGGCGGCGGCGACTTTGTTGATAGTCGGACCGAATCCCTTGCCGTGTCCCGCTCCCTCGACGGTGAGAAGAATCGCGGGGACTCCCGCCTCTTCGAGCCTCTTCTCGAGGGCCACCGACTGGGAATAGGGCACCGCCGGGTCCTCGGTGCCGTGGACAATGAGCGAGGGCGCATCGTCGGACGTGACATGCTCGACCGGTGAGGCGCTTCTGGCTTTGTCAGGATTTTCCTGGACCGGTCCACCGATCAACTTTGCCTCCGGTGAATCGGGCTGATCATGACTGCCACCCATGGTCAGCAGGTCCGCCGGCCCGAAGAAGTTCACGACGCATTTCACCTTGGCATTCTGGTCGGTATGAGGTCCGATCGCACCTTCCAGATCCGCGACGCCATCGGAAACGCCCAGCATTGCGACGAGATGACCTCCGGCCGAAGTGCCCCAGACGGCGATACGCCCGGGATCGAGCCCATGCTCCTCCGCGTGGGCCTTGATCCAACGGATCGCGGCCTTGCAGTCGTGGATCTGCGCGGGCCACTGCGCTTCGTCGGTGAGACGGTAACCGATGGAGACTCCGGCGAACTTCCCGGAAGCCACAAAGGGAGCGACTTTGCCGCCACCACCACTCTTGTCACCGTTCCGCCAACCGCCGCCATGGATGAAAACGACGACCGGCAGTGGCGCGTCGCCCTCGCGTTTTTCGGGAAGGTAGAGGTCGAGCTTCTGCCGTGGATTGCCGGTACCGGCGTAATCGAGGTCGGCGATTTTTTTCACCCCTTCGGGCAATCGCGCCGCTCCCTGGCCTCCGCCACCGGGAGCACCCGGAGGACGGTTCCGCCGGATCGCGGCATCTTCCTCTCGGGAGAGAAAACCATCCCCGTTGGTGTCGACTCGTTCGAAGTTCCGCCGGAGCGCTTCAGGCAATTCCTCGCGGCTCAGCTTCCCGTCCTGATCGGCATCCCATCGGTCGAAGGGCGATGCGGGGGCCTGGGCGTAAAGGAGTGATTGAGAGAAGAAAAGAAAGAGGGAAAAGAGGAGGGCTTTCATCGGAGGAAGAAACCGGTCCCATCCCCCAAAGTTGCGCACCGACCTCAACGAGTCTTGTTTGCTTCCTTCAGACGGAGAGCTTCGGCATATCGTTTCCCGATTTCGAGAGTACCGGCGGCGGTGAAATGGGTGTGGTTCGGGCCGAGGGTATCGGCTCCGGAGGTATCGACATAGGCGCAGTGCGGCAGGGACTCGGCGATCGCCTTCTGGGCGGCGATGACGGCGGGCATGTGGGGATTCTTCCCGTTGCCGAAGCGGGTGTTCAATCCTAACAAAAGCACCAATTCCGGAGCCTTGAGGTCGCGACGCAGATACTCGAGCATGGTCCGCAGATTCTCTTCATAGCGGGGAGCATGCTCGGCGGTGGCATCGCTCTCGCCCTGCACCCACAAGAGGGCGCGGGGACGCAGAATGATGGCCTCGGATTTCGCCGCGGTCATGGCCTTGCGGTATTCCTCGACGAATGCGCGGTAGCAGGCACCGTCGGGATCCTGCAAGGCCGGCCCCCAGTCCCTGGCGACCGAGGTGCCGCTGAAGGCGACCTTCAACACCGCGAGAGGACGCTCCGACTCCGCGGCGAGAGTGCGTGCGAAAGTGATCTCGGGACCGAAGCCACCGGCGGGCTGGGCAAAGTTTCCGTATTGCCGCTTGGCATCCGGATGCGGCGGATTCGTCGCAGCGGCCGATTCTTTGGAGAGTGGTTGGCCGAGAGGTTGCGGCCGCAGGGTGGTCCAGCTACCTCCGCCCATCGAATCGTGCTGGTCCGGAGGAGGATCTCCGCAGCGCCACCAGAAGAGGATCGTTTCATCGACCGGATTGGCGGGCATCTCCGCGGCCGGTGCGTCAAAACCCACCGCATTCGATTGGCCGGCGACGATGAGGAGATCCCGGATTTCCTCCGAGCGTAGCGTGCCGACAAAGAGGAGCACCGGGATCGCGAGAAGGGATGGAACCCGAAAGAAACAATTCATTTGAACAGAGTGAAATTCGGTGCGAGAAAAGGTCGAATGACTCCGACCCTCTGCATCATCGGTGGTTGTAACGGCGCGGGCAAGACCACATTGGCGCGGGAGCTTCTTCCGCGGCTCGGGCTGATGCGTTTTCTCAATGCTGACGAAATCGCCCGCGGCCTCTCGCCGCTCGATCCCTCGCTCTCTGCCTTCAAGGCGGGGCGGCTCGTCCTTGAGGAAGCGCGGTCGCTCATCGCATCGGGATCCAGCTTCGGGCTCGAATCAACCCTGAGCGGCAAGACCTACGTGGCGATGCTCCGCGAGGCGAGGGCGCGGGGATTTCGGGTGATCGTTCATTACGTGATGATCGGATCAGCCCAACAAGCGGTCGAACGGGTGAAGCTCCGCGTGAAAATGGGAGGCCACCACGTTCCGGATGAGGATGTCATGCGCCGTTTTGATCGCAGTATCCGACACCTCCTCGAAGACTATCTGCCTCTTGCCGACGAGTGGGGAGTATGGGACAATCGAATACCTCCTCCACGCGAGATTGCCTCGAATACGAGCATTTCCCTGCCAGACCTAGTCGACCTTCTTCGAGCCACAAAACTCATGGAAAAGAATCCCGCTATCCCCAACGACACGACGGCCATCGTTCTTGAAGCCGGCCGCGTCGCGACCGAGAAGATGCTGGATTACTACCGCCGCATGGACATCCGCGTGACGCCGGAGATGACTTTGGCACCGGAACCGATCAAGCGGGCCCGGAAAACGAAGTCCGAAGCGTGAGTCACGCGAGAATCTCGCGGATCACCTTCGCGCCTTCGACGCCGGTGAGACGCGCGTCGAGCCCCTGGAACTTGAAGCTGAAAGCCTCGTGCTGGATGCCGAGACGCTCCAGCATGGTCGCGTGGAGATCGTGGACGGTCGTGACCTGGTCGATCGCCGCATAGCCGAGCTCATCGGTCTGGCCATGGACGACCCCGCCCTTCACCCCGGCTCCGGCGAGCCAGACGGACATGGCCTTGTTGTGGTGGTCGCGTCCCGAGCCGCCCTGCGACATCGGGGTGCGCCCGAATTCGCCAGCCCAGACAATGAGAGTGTCGTCGAAGAGGCCGCGCTGCTTCAGGTCGGTGATCAGGGCCATGCAGGCGCGGTCGATCTCCTGGGCTTTCAGGGCAATGCCATCCTTGACCCCGCCATGGTGGTCCCAGTCCTTGTGATAGAGCTGGATGAAGCGCACCCCGCGCTCGGCGAGGCGGCGCGCGAGGAGGCAGTTCGAGGCAAAGGACCCGTCGCCCGGCTGGCAGCCGTAGAGCTCCATCGTCCGCTCGTTTTCTCCTGACAAATCCATCAGGCCCGGCACACTCGCCTGCATCGCGAAGGCCATCTCATATTGCGCGATGCGCGTCGCGACCTCGGGATCCTCGACGAGGGATTCGTGGCGGCGGTTGAGCGCGTTGATCGCGGTGACGTCGGCGCCCTGACGATCACGCGTCACGCCGGGAGGATTGGTGAGATAAAGCACCGGGTCGCCCTTGCTCCGGAGCTGTACGCCCTGGTGTTTTGTCGGCAGAAAGCCGCTGCTCCACTGCCGCGCTGCGATGGGCTGGTTCTGTCCGCCCTTGCCCAAAGAAGTGAGCACGACAAAGCCGGGCAGGTCCTCGGCCTCGGTGCCAAGGCCGTAGGTGACCCACGCGCCCATCGAGGGACGACCCGCGATCTGCGAACCCGTGTTCATGAACATGTGCGCCGGATCATGGTTGATCGCGTCGGTCGTCATCGAGCGAATCAGGCAGATGTCGTCAATGACCGATCCGATCTGCGGGAAGAGCGAACAGATCTCGGTCTGGTTCTTCCCGAATTTCGCGAAGGGATGCTGCGGACCGAAGCACATCAGCTTCTGCCCCTGGAGCTGGGCAAGCTGCTGGCCCTTGGTGAAGGATTCGGGCATCGGCTTCCCGTCCATTTCGGCGAGCTTCGGCTTAGGGTCGAAGGTCTCGAGGTGCGAGGGACCGCCCGCCATCGTCAGCCAGATGACGCGCTTGGCCCGCTGGGGAAAGGGCGGGACACCGAGGACGCCCGGGGTCGCGGCGTGGAGACCGGGATCGAGCAAGGAGGCGAGCGCGAGCGAGCCGAGCCCCTGCGAGGTCTTGCCGAGAAAGGCGCGGCGGCCGAGGTGGCGGAAAGGGTTCATGGCGGTGAGTCGGTGATCCATTGAACCACAAACGGCGCCCCCCCGGCAATCGAATCCGGCTGACGCGATCGGGGCATGGTCGCCGAATCCGGTTTTTGCATTACCTTCGCGGCTCCCCGACATGCCTCCCCGTCCCCCCAAGTCCGCCGTGATCGGCGCGATCATCGCCTTCGGTTTCTGGGGGACGCTGCCGGTGTTCTGGAAACAACTCAGCCATGTCGGGGCCGATCTCACCCTCGCCCACCGCGTCGCCTGGACCATGCTGACGGTGTTGCCGCTGCTCGCGTGGCGTGGCGAGCTGCGTTACTGGTTCGCGGCCCTCGGGAAACGCTCCAATCTCCTCGCCCACGCGACCTCGGGACTGCTCCTCACGATCAACTGGGGCACCTTCATCTGGGCGGCGAACCACGAACGCATCGTCGAATGCAGCCTCGGGTACTTCATCAATCCGCTCCTCAATGTCTTCATCGGCAGCCTCCTCCTCGGCGAAACGCTGCGGCCCCTGCAGAAAATCAGCATCGCCTGCGCCGCGCTCGGGGTGGTGATGCAGGTCGTCGCCCTCGGCACCTTTCCCTGGATCGGGCTGATCCTCGCCCTCAGCATGGGTTTCTACGGACTCGCCCGCCGGCGCAGCGAACTGGGATCATTGAGTGGACTGGCCACGGAGACGCTCGTCTTTCTGCCACTCGCCGCCGGATACCTGATCTGGTCGGGCGCGGAAGGGCGTGAGTTGTGGGGACGTCAGGATCTCCACGACCTCACCTGCATCGGTCTGCTCGGCATCGTCACCGCGATCCCTCTGCTCGGCTTCGCCCACGCGGCGAGAAAACTGCCTTTTTCCCTGCTCGGGGTGCTTCAATTCCTCGCCCCGACAGGGCAATTCCTCACCGGGGTGCTCGTCTATCACGAACCGTTCACGATGCGCAGCCTCGCCTCCTTCGCCTGCATCTGGATCGGCGTGGGGCTGTTTTGTTTGGATCTGTGGCGGGGGGACCGGGCGCACCGTTGATGCCGGGCCTCACTCCGAAGTTCGATCCGGATGCGACATCACCCATCGCTGCTCCGCCCCGACGCATTCGGGACACACGGAAACTTCGGCCGTTTTCGGAGCGTCGGGTTCAATGACACAGCCGCCCAGAGGCGATCGACAGGTGAAAGGGAAGCGTTTCATCCGGGCATCGTTCGCGTGAGCGGACTCGATCTCGGAGGGAAGGCCATACTGAATCGGCACGGTCTTCCTCGTCATCGCAACCTGATGCACGTGACAGACCCCGCTCGCTTCCGAGGCACGGTGTCTCGCGTAGAGCGCCCGGCTCGCTTCAGGCGTCGTCGTGCATCCTGCGAACAGCAAGGCGGACAGAATCGGGAAAAGCGTTTTCATGGGCAAGTAAATCCACGACCTTTCGTCAGGGCTCCTTTCGATCGCGCAGCAGATACGTCATCAAATCGCGTAGTTCCTCCTTCGTCAAAGCCTTGTCCAGTCCGGCCGGCATGAGAGACACGGGCAGGGCCTCGGTTTTGACGATTTCTTCCTTGTTGATCTTCGCGACGAGGCCGCCGGGTTGCGCAATGTGGAGTTCTCCCCCGCTCTCACCGACGCGCGTGCCGACCACAACCGCCCCGCTTTTTTGCGTCACGGTGTAGCCGACCGCGTCGGGATTGATGACCGCTCCCGGATCGACGATGTCGCGCAGGACTCCGGCATAGTCGCGATGGATGAGGTTGTTCAGATCGGGACCGACCTCGACCCCTTCGCCACGGAGGCTGTGACAGGTGGCGCAGGCGGCTCTGCCATTGAAGAGCACGCGCCCCTTCTCCCAATCGCCACCCGAGAGCTCGGGGATGCCGGCGTCTGGCTGATCGGGCGGAGCCGGCTCGGCGAAGGGCAGGAGGAAACGCCGCACGCCGGGAGCGCGCTCGTGCCCATCGCGCAGGGTCGTGTAGGAAACCTCGAGCCGCTTCGCGGGGGTCTCGAGGGTCAACGCCAGCGCGAGCCATTGATCGGCCTTCGGTCCGGCGACGGTGACGCGGCTCTCGCGATCGCTGAGGCGGTCCACCTTGACGTCGGGGGCCTCGATCTGCAACACGGCGTCCGACCGGAAGATCATCGTCACGGTCTCGGGCAAGGGGGTATAGTCGAGGACCGAACCCGGTTGGGTCGCGGGCTGCATCAGATTCCACAGATCGAGCTGGGTCCGCATCATAAGACGGCCGGGTGAATCCAACCGCCCCCAGAGCGCCGCGTGTGGTGCGCTGCCCCGGGTGAAACTCCGCGAAACACCGAGATCGGGATGCGGGAGCCAGCCCGACCAAGATTCCGTTTCGCCTTTCCACTCCGTCTGCAAGCCGGTGAGATCGTAGGCGAGGGCGGTCCCGCCGAGTTTGAGATCGTGTTGGAGGGCGAGCCGGTGCGGCACGGTCGTGAGGACGAGGCTGCGTCCGTCGTCGCCGCTCCGCACGGCCTTTACCGGCAGGGTGCTTACGGGTTGGCGTTGCTGCATCGCGACGACGGCGTAGGGAGGCCGCATCGTCTCAAGATGATCGCCCGCCGAGAGATATCGCCCCGCGCGCACGATCACGTCAGCAGCGTCGATGGTCTTCACCGGACGATCGTAGGTCACGACTGTCTCCGTTTCGCTCGCCGCCCAGGCTAGGACGGGCTGGGGTGACTCCGCGTCCTGATACGAGATTTTGAAAAGGCGGCCTTCTCCCTCGGGTCCGTTGCCCCAGTCCGGTTTGCCCGTGTGGCAGGCGACGAGGAGATCGCCCCGGGGCGAGATCGCGCAATCGACGGTGATGAGATTGAGCCGGGCGATCCCTTCGGTCCGCGCGACGTAGCCGGCCGCCGTTTTTTCCAAGACCGTGCGCCAGAGAATGCCGCGCGATTCGCCGGTGACGATGGCGTTGTCCTCCCAGAAAGAAGGGCCGAAGCGACCCCTTCCCGGCGTGCTCGTATTGAAGCGGAATCCGCAGGTGCTCTGGTGCTGCGGCGCATAATCCCACACGCTCGGCTCATCGGCGACCTCCGGCAGGTAGACGGGATGGCTCGGAGGGAACCCGTAGTGGCGACCCGGCTGGAGGTGGAGGAGTTCGTCGAAGGGATTTCCGTTCGGACACCAGGTCGCGCCCTCCTGATCGGTGCCGAAGAGATCGCCGTGACGATTGAACTGGAGCGACATGATGTAGCGCAGCCCCGAATTCAATTGCTCGACCTTTCCATCGTCGGTGATCCGAAGGAGACAGCCGCGCCGAGCGCCCGTGTGATAGTGCGCCTTGCCCGAGGGCTTCACTTTTCCCTTCACGAAATCCTCCTGCCAATAGGGATTGTTGTAACCGGCGTTGCCCATCGTCACATACCAGGCCTCGTCGGGACCGCGCGCGAGTGCCATGCTGCTGTCGACGCGGCGATGGCTCAGGTATTTCGCCTTCACCAGTTCGGGATCGTCGAAACCTTTCGCGATCGTCTCGCGTTGATCGGGCACGCCGTCGCCATTGGTGTCGCGCCAGCGCACGATCTCGTCGGTGAGGGCGAAACAGGGATCACCCTCGTGCACGACGATGCCGAGCGGGTAGTTCGGACCGCTCTCCGGCTGAAAGGTCGTCACCTCGTCCTCAAGCCCGTCGCCATCGGTGTCGCGAAGGAGATGGAAACGGCCGTCGTAACCGCCCGCGAAAAGCCGTCCATCGGGGGCGTACTCGATGTTGTTGAGCGAAGTCAGCTTCAAGGGCAGCTCCCGGATCACGAATCCGGGCACCAGCATCTGCGGGACGACTTCCGGTAACGCCTCGAACGGTGGCTTCTGCGGCTCGTCCGGCACGGGAGGGAGCGGCTTGTCCGCGGCGGAGAGCGGAAAGGCCGAGAGGAGGATCAGGAGGCGGACGGGTTTCGGCAACATGGCGGGTGAGCCGTTTGTAGCAGAAAGCCCCCCCCGAACGGCAATCACGGTGTCGCGCGATTCAACGTGTTCATCGCCCCTGGCTGTCGAACTTCCAACGGGCGGCGTGGTCGGGCTTCAGGGGCTCGCCAAGAAGGGAGGCGCGGACCAGTTCCACAGGGATCGGTCCGAGGGTCAGGACGGCATCGTGGAATTCCTTCTCCGACCGCTTGCCACCGCCGACCAGCTCTTTGTGCAGCGCAAGAATCTGGAGTCCCCCGAGCATGTAACCGGCCTGGTAGAGCGGTGAATAATCGCCCTTGATGTAGCGACGCACCTCGCTCTTCGCGCCGAAGGTTTCATGGCCGACGCGGTCGGTGAGAAACTTGACCATCGCGTCGGGATCCATCTCGCCGAGGTGGAACTTCAGCGTGATGATGATACGCGCGCAGCGGTGCATGCGCCAGAAGAGCGCCCCGATCTTTTCCTCCGGCGTGTCGTGATAACCGAGGTCCCACAGACGCATCTCCCAATAGAGCGCCCAACCCTCGACAAAAAACGGGGTGCTGAACATCCGCCGGTAAGGCCGGTGGCGCGCCGCCATGAAATTCTGCAGGTGGTGTCCCGGGATGAGCTCGTGAGGCACCACGTTGTGCATGAAAGGACGGCTGTTGCCGCGCATCGTCATGAGCTTGTCGGCGTGTTTCATGTCATCGCTCGCGTAGGCGATCAACATGTCGTGTCCCGCATAGGCCGCGTAGGGTGTGTGTTTCTGTTCGCCGGATGAGAGCATGCGCGTGCCCCACCATTCCTCGCAGTCCGGAGGCACGGTCACGAGTTGGCGCGACTTCACGAAGTCGATCGCCTCGCGGCCTTCCTCGCGCGCCACCTTTTCCTGCTCGCCGGGTTTCACGTAATGCAGCTTGGTGCGGGCGAGCGCCTTCTTCCAATCGTCACCCACGCCCATTTCGCGGGCGGCCGCTTTCATCTGTTCCTCGCACCACGAAAACTCACGCTCCGCCACGGCGATCAATTCCGCCGGCGTGTAGGGGATGAATTCAAAACGGAGCTGCCTCTGCAATTCCTCCGCCCCGATCACCTTGCCCAGGAGCGGATCCTCTTCCTTGCCTTTGACGCCGGCGATTTCTTCACGGAGAAACTTCGCGTAGTCCTCCATCGCCTTGATCGTCTGGTCGTAGGGCTCGCGCACCCACCAGTCGAATTCCGGCGTGAAACCATCGTAGTTCTCGAACCATCGCTTCAGCGAACCCGATAATTCCCCGGTCGCCTCGGCAACGCGCAGGGCGTCGTAGGGAGAGGGAAGGGGCGCAGCCGTGGGAGCAGGTTTTTCCGCCGGTTCCTTTTTCGGCTGCTTTTCCGCTTCCTTCGCGGCCTTCAATTGCTCCTGCAGTTTGGTGATCGTATCCGCGAGAGGAGCGAGAGCCTCCGCCGCCTTCTCCGGCACGAGCGGCTCTCCGCGCACGCGGGCGTCGGCCAGTGCATCGATCGCGTGGCGCGCCGGCAACCAGGCGGCAAGCTCGCGCCGCTCTTCTTCGCGCTTCGCGAGACCGGCCAGGGAGGTCTCGAGTTCGTTGCGGAAAAGCACGTAGTCGATCCGCTGATCGGCGGAAAGAGCGTCGAAGTCCACCTCCTTGAGACGGGCCTGCCAATCGTTGAAGAGCTTCCTCTCGCGGGCCAATTCCGCCTCGGAGTCGCCGGAGATGGACCAATGGCGCCCGAGCAATTCCACGTCCGCCTGGTAGTGCTCGATCCGCTCGCGCATCGTCTCGGCCCGTGCCGAAGACCATGGGAGAAAGATCGAAAGGGCGGCGGCAAAGAGAATTCTCGGGAGCATCATGGAATCGGGGGCAGGGCTGAAACTTTAGTGGGAAAGCGGTCCCTCGCCAAGCCGGCATTCCGACAGGAGCACACCTCCCCGCGCGTCCTGTTACAAAACGCTCCCGGTTTTCCCATCGACACGGCTCGTCGATCGCAGCATTCTCGGCGCATGGACGTCTTTTTCGAATCCTCCCAGAACTCCCGCATCGACGGGGCCAGTCAGACCGCCCGGGACGCCCGTAGCACGGCCCGCGATGCCGAACGCGAAGTCGCCGCCCTGCAGCGCCGCGTCGATTTCCTCACGATCGCATCGCAGGCGCTGTGGGAGATCGTCCGGGAGCGGATGGGCCTCAGCGACCAACAGATCCTTGAACGGATCAAGGAAATCGACCTCCGAGATGGCAAAGCCGATGGCAAGATCTCGAAGTCCATCCAGCCATGCCCGCAATGCCATCGCAACAACCAGAGCGGCCAGAGCCGTTGCGTCTATTGCGGCACGGAGCTTCCGATCGGACGGGTGTTCGACCGATCGTGAGCGTGCCGGTTTTGGTTCAAATCGGTCATCGTTGAGCGGGCCGGGTCTCAGCCCCGGAGGGGCGATTCGGCCTCGCTGATCCAAAAGACGGCACCTGGACGTTTTCAATTCACAAAGGGGTCTATTAAATGCTGACGATGACGCCCACCCTTGTCGAAGAGTAGTCACCCCAGAATCTCCCCGATCACCTTCGCACCTTCCACGCCGCTGAGCCGCGCATCGAGTCCCTGAAACTTCACGCTGAAGGCATCGTGCCGGATCCCGAGGCGATCCAGCATCGTCGCATGAAGATCGTGCACGGTCACGACCTGGTCGACGGCGGCGTAGCCGAGCTCGTCGGTCGCACCAAGAACAAAGCCGGGTTTCACTCCCGCGCCGGCGAGCCAGATCGACATGGCCTTGTTGTGGTGATCCCGGCCGACCGGTCCCTTGTTGCCCTGCTTCATGGGCGTGCGGCCGAATTCGCCGGCCCAGACCACGAGGGTGTCGTCGAGGAGGCCGCGTTCCTTCAGATCCGTGACGAGGGCCATGCAGGCGCGGTCGACCTCGGCGGCGCGCAGGGGCAGTTCCTCTCGGAGGAGGCTGTGGTGGTCCCAGTCGCGGTGGTAGAGCTGGATGAAGCGCACTCCGCGCTCGGCGAGGCGTCGCGCGAGGAGGCAGTTCGAAGCGAAAGTGCCGTCACCGGGCTGACAGCCGTAGCGAGCGAGGGTCGCGGCACTTTCCCCGGATACATCGACGAGGTCGGGCACGCTCGCCTGCATGCGGAAGGCCATTTCGTATTGAGCGATCCGGGCGGCGATCTCGGGATCCTCGACGAGCGACTCGTGACGCCGGTTCAGCGCGTTGATCGCGGTGACGTCGGCTCCCTGGCGGTCGCGGGTGACGCCGGGAGGGTTGTTCAGATACAAAACCGGATCGCCCTTCGCGCGGAGCTGCACGCCCTGGTATCTCGACGGCAGAAAGCCGCTGCTCCACTGCCGCGCCGCGATCGGCTGGGGCGAGCGCCCCTTGCCCGTCGACATCAGCACGACGAAGCCCGGCAGATCCTCCGCCTCGGAGCCGAGACCATAGGTGACCCAGGCGCCCATCGAGGGGCGCCCCGCGATCTGCGAGCCCGTGTTCATGAACATGTGGGCCGGATCGTGGTTGATCGCGTCGGTCGTCATCGATCTCACGACGCAGATCTCGTCGACGATCGAGCCGAGGTGCGGAAGCAGCTCGGAGAGTTCAGTGCCGTTTTTCCCGAAGCGCTGGAACTGAAACTGGGGACCCTGACAAACCAACTGTTGCCCCTGCAACTGCGCGAGCTGCTGGCCCTTGGTGAAGGAATCCGGCATCGGTTTGCCATCCATCTCCGCGAGCTTCGGCTTGTGATCGAAGAGCTCGAGCTGGGAAGGACCTCCCGCCATCGTCAGCCAGATGACACGTTTGGCGCGCTGCGGCAGAGGCAGTTCGCCGAGGACGCCGCGTGAGGCAGCCCGGGTCAAGGAGGGAGACAGAAGCGAAGCCAGAGCGACCGAACCGAGGCCCTGCGCGGAGCGGCCGAGGAAGGTTCGGCGGGTCTGGCGCAACATGGCATCCGGAGAGACGGAAGGATGGATGGGGCTCATGGCGAACTTACCCGCAGACGGCGTTTCAATTGGGAAAAGAAAGCATGGAAGGGCCCTCCGGATCAACGGATTCCTGCGGACGTGATCGGGGTGCCCGCCGGGCGTCCGTTTATGAAAGAAGGGTTTCGCGTAAGGTTCACGACCGCTCCCCGACCCACCCCTCGACGCATCTATCCCACCATGAAACACCACCTGCTTTCCGCCCTGATCCTGTCCCTCCTCTCCGTCAGCCCCGCCCTGGCGGCGAATCCGGAGGACTTCACCGTGAAATCCGTCCTCGATGACTCGGAATTCCGGCTCTCCGAGCACCGAGGCAAGGTCGTCGTGCTGCATTTCCTCCTCAAGACGGAGTGCCCGGTTTGCCTGCGCCACACCCACGACTACGCCGAACTCGCGGCGACCACTCCCGACGTGATCCATGTCTTCCTGAAGCCCGACGACGAGGACGAGATCCAAGAATGGGCCGAAAAGCTGAAGGGCGACGACCTCGCGAAGACGCTGCGCCTCTATCGCGATCCGAATGCCCGCCTCGCCGACCAGTACGATGTCCCCGATGGTTACGCCTTCCATGGGGAGGTCGTCCATTACCCCGCCCTCGTCGCCCTCGACGGAATGGGTGCCGAACTGTTCCGCTACGTCGGCAAAAACAACTCCGACCGGATGAGCCCCGCCGATTTCACGGCGAAGCTGAAGGCGACGCGGAATCCGTGAGGGGCGGAGTCACCGTTCCCTTGTAACGGGCTCCGGACATCGCGCGTCTCACCGGGGGACCGTCTCCCGGTCCGTCGCGCCATGTCATCGGATAGAACCCCTCTCAGCGTCCTCGTCGCCTTCCTGGTACTCGCCGCGATCTTCTTCGTGATCGAGCGGATCGCGGGCCGCGGACGAAACCGGGCGCAACCCGTCTTCCGGAAGGGGTGGTTCACCGACGTGGTCTACTGGTTCGCGACGATCCTCGTGACCAAGCCCCTCGTGCGCCTGCTCCTCATCGTCCCGGTGGCGATACTCGTCTTTTCCAGGATCGTCCCGGTCGAGGCCTTCCGTTCGGGTACCTTTACCGGGTTCGGTCCCTTGAGCCAACAACCGGTCTGGCTCCAAGCCGTGCAAATCTACCTGCTCGTCGATTTCATCGGCTACTGGACCCACCGGCTTTTCCACCGCGGCCGGTGGTGGCCCTTTCATGCGGTCCATCACAGCTCGGAAGACCTCGATTGGCTTGGCAGCCTGCGCGTCCATCCTGTGAACGATCTCTGCAACAAACTCGCCCAGGTCACCCCGGTCCTGCTGATGGGCTACAATCCCGCCGTCACCCTGAGCACCGCGCCCATCCTGACCTTCTACGCCATCTTCCTCCACGCGAACGTGAACTGGGACTTCGGCCCGCTCCGCTCCATCATCGCCACGCCCGTCTTCCACCGGTGGCACCATTCCCGCGACCGCGAGGCCTGGGACAAGAATTTCGCGGGCCTCTTTCCGATCTGGGATCTCCTCTTCGGCACCTACTACATGCCGAAGGGCCGCTATCCGGAGAACTTCGGGATCTGCGAGCCGATGCCGGGCGGTTATCTCGGGCAATTGTGGGAGCCCTTCGCCCGCCTCTTCCGGAAGACTCGCAAAGTGGATCCAGTGTGAAGGATCGTTGCTCGCGGAGTGTTCCCCTCACCCCCGCGTCACGCTCTCATGCAGGTTCAGCAGCACCCGAGCTACGTGGGTCCACGCAGCGAGTTCCGCCGGATCGAGTTTCTCCGGCAGCGGCGCCAAGCCCACCTTCAACAACTCGCCCGCCGCCGCGGGATCGGTCCGGTATTCGGCGAGATGTTGGGTGACGAGATCGCCGACGAGCTTCGCCTCCTCGGCATCGGGATCGCGCTGGAGGGCGGCCTGCCAGGCCCAGCGGAGACGGGTGGAGGCGTCACCCTGACATTCCGTCAAGATCCGGGCGGCAAAGGCGCGGGCGGCTTCGACGTAGGTGGGATCGTTGAGGAGGACGAGGGCCTGTTGGGGGATGTTGGAGCGGTTGCGCTCCGCGGTGCATTCCTCGCGGCTGGGCGCGTCGAAGGCGACCATGCTGGGATGGAGGAAGCTGCGCTGCCACCAGGTGTAGAGGCCGCGCCGGTATTGGGAATCGCCCGTGTCGTTCTGATAGGTGCGCGCGGGGAAGTTGAGGTTTTCCCAATAGCCTTCGGGTTGGTAGGGCTTCACGCTCGGCCCGCCGATCTTGTTCACGAGCAATCCGGAAACGGCAAGGGCGTGGTCGCGGATGAGCTCGGCCTCATGACGGAAGGGGCTCTGGCGCGCGCACTCACGGTTGTAGGGGTCGGCTGCGACGAGTTCAGGCGATGCGACCGAGGTCTGGCGGTAGGTCTCGCTCATCACGATCGTCCGCACCATGTGGCGGTAGTCCCAGCCGCGGTCCATGAACTCGCAGGCGAGCCAGTCGAGCAGGGCGGGATTCACGGGCGGTTCGCCCTGGGCTCCGAGGTCGTCGAGGACCTTGCTCAGTCCGGTGCCGAAGAAGTGTTTCCACATCCGGTTCATCACGGTACGCGCGGTGAGCGGATTCTCGCGCGAGACGAGCCATTGCCCGAGGTCGAGGCGGTTGGGGACGCGTTCGCCGAGATCGGGCGCGGGCAGGTAATGCGGCAGAGCGGCCTTCACGATCTCACCGCTCTCGTCCATCCAGTTGCCGCGCGGGAGGATGCGCACGACGCGGTGGTTCGTGTCGCTGATGGAAACGATGCACTTCGGCGCGGTCGCCTCGAAGTCGGCCTTCGCCTTCTCGGCGGTGGCGAGTTCGGCGCGGAGCGATTCGAGTTCGGGTGCGATCTGGCGGTAGGCCTCGGCGAGTTTGGCGGTTTGGTCGGGCTTGCGCTGCGCCGCGTCGGTTTTCAGGATCGCGGTGATCTCGGGCGAGGGCAGGGCGGCCCCGGGAGCGCTCGCCGGATCGGCCGCGGTGGTGTGGGCAAGACGCAGGTTCGCGATCTCGTGGTTCTCACCCCAGGCGAAGGCCAGGGTGAAGGTGACTTCCTCCGCGGTGCCGTCGAAGGGTTCGGCGAGGGCGAGGTGCAGCGCCTGATCGGCCCCGGTGCCGCCGAGGACCGCCCATCCGTTGTCCTTGCCCTCCGCTTTTCCGTCGATCGCGCCGGACGCGGGGAAACCATTCTGTTCAAAGGTCGCGGCCGCCTTGGCGAGGGAAAGCTTGCGGTCCTTCCCGGCGGTGACGGTGATCTCGGTGAGGACGAAGTTGCCGTTCGAGGCGAGGCCGACGCCGGGTGACTTGTCCTTCACCGCGGTGAGGCGGAATCCGGTGATGCCCTTCACGGGGATCTTCGTGGTGAGGGTGTAGGTCTCGGTGCCGTCGTTCTGATTCCGCGCGTTGCGCTTGGGGTCGATCGTGCCGCGGACGAGGCCGTCCTTCTCGGCCTTCAACAGGATGTTCTTTTTCCCGGTCGACGCCTTCATGGAAGTCACCGTCTGCCACGAGGCTTCCTTCGAGATCGCCTCGAGGGCCGACTTTTCCCAGACGGCCTGTCCCGCGGCGAGTTCGGGACGCGGTTTCGTGAAATCGGTCTTCAGCGATGCGACCTTCGTGGTGAGTTCGTCGAGGGTCTTGCGACCGGCCTCGTCGAGGACCATCATGCCGTCCTCGCGGCGTCCGAGGATGGGCTCCTTGATGTCGGCGAAGAAGGCGCCGAGAGCGTAGAAGTCACGCATCGTGAAGGGATCGAACTTGTGGTCGTGGCATTGCGCGCAGCCCGTGGTCTGGCCCATCCAGGCGGCCCCGACGGCGCGGACGCGGTCGGTCAGCATGCGCTGCTCGTAGTCCTTGGCCTGGGCTCCACCCTCTTCGGTGCTCAACAAAAGACGGTTGAAGGCCGATCCCACGCGCGTCTCCTGGGTCGCATCGGGAAGGAGGTCGCCGGCGAGCTGCTCGATCGTGAAACGGTCGAAGGGTTTGTTGGCATTGAAGGAGGCGATGACCCAGTCGCGGTAGGGCCAGACATTGCGCGGGTTGTCGCTGTGGTATCCGATCGTGTCGGCGAAACGGACCACGTCGAGCCAGCCGATCGCCATGCGTTCGCCGTAGTGTGGGTTGGTCAGGAGCTTCTCGACCAGCTTCGCGTAGGCGTCGGGCGAGGTATCCGCGACGAAGGCGGCGACATCCTCCGGCTGCGGGGGCAGTCCGATGAGGTCGGCGTAGAGACGGCGGATGAGGGTGCGTTTGTCGGCCTCCGGCGAGGGCTTCAGCCCGATCGAAGAAAGACGCTGCCGCACGAGGTGATCGACCCCGTTGACGCCCGCGGGCACCTCCGCCTTGACCGGTTTTTCATAGGACCAGTGCTGCTGGTATTCGGCCCCCTGCTCGATCCATTTCGCGAGGAGGTCCTTCTGGCGCTGGGTCAGCTTCTTGTGCGAGTCCGGCGGCGGCATCAGTTCGTCTTCGTCCTCGCTGAGGATGCGGAAGACGAGTTCGCTTTCCTTCGGTTTCCCGGGAACGAAGGCCTCCTTCGCGAGGGCCTCGTCGCGGAGGTCGAGTCGCAGCTTTCCCTCGCGATGGTTCGGGTCGTTGCCGTGACAGTAGAAGCAGTTGTCCGAGAGGATTGGACGGATGTCGCGGTTGAATTCGACGCGATCCGGCAAGGGCGGCTCGGCGGCCCCGAGGGAAAGGCCGGAAAGGGAGAGCAAGACGAAGGCGCGGGCGAGGGAAACCGAATGCATGGGACTTTCCCTATTGAGCCCGAAACGGCGTCTGGTGGCAATGGCTTGTATAGGGGAATGGGATGCGGCCGAGGTTCGGCTCCTTCGCGGCCCAAGGCACCAAGCGGCTCTTTGCTGTTGACGAACTGTAGCCCGCAGGATACACTTTTGAGTGATTGAGATCCGAAAAACCGAGATCTTCGCAAAATGGCTCGATGAACTCTCCGATTTGCGGGGACGCGCCCGGATCCTTGCGAGAATCGAGCGGCTTCGGGGCGGAAACTTTGGAGATTGGAAGTCTCTGGGTGACGGGGTCGGGGAATTGCGGGTCGACGCCGGGCCCGGGTATCGGGTCTATTTCACGCGGGTCGGTTCCGAGATCGTCGTCCTTTTGGCCGGTGGCGACAAATCGTCACAGGCCCGCGACATTCGCAAAGCAAAGGAGTTGGCAGAGAACCTGGAATTTTGAAGATGAAAAAAACAACGACCACCCGATTCGACGTCGTCGAACACCTCCGCACACCGGAGGAGATGGCCGCCTACCTTGAAGCCTGTTTCGAGGAGGCCGGGGATGACGCGGCATTCATCGCCAAAGCGCTCGGCGACATCGCCCGCGCCAAGGGGATGACGCAGATCGCCCGCGACACCGGACTCTCCCGCGAAAGTCTCTACAAGGCGCTATCGGGAGAACGGACGCCAGGCTTCGACACGATTCTCAAGGTGATCCAAGCGCTGGGTTTGAAACTCCACGCCGAAGCGGCAAAGTAGAAATGAAGGCATCACTCTTGATCGTTGTCACCTCCATGCTTGTATCGTGCTCTTCCGAGGACCCGGGGAAATTGGATCGCATCCTTGCTCAAGGGGATCCGGATGAAGTTTGGTCTGACATTCAAGACCTTATTCTTCGCCACAAGGAGGAAGAAGACTGGAGCAGGGTTGAGGAGAACATCATCGTCCTTGGCTCAATGGATCGGTGGATTCTGAACGGCGGGTTCAAAGGGTACCTCCGCATGCCCGCGAGTAGCACTTGCGGGGAAGCGATTCGCGCTCTAGGGGATATCGGGCAACCGGATTTTCAAACGGTTCTCAAGCGGGCCATCTCCGCATTTCCTGGATCCATAGAGCTTGAGGATGTCGATGGTCGTCAGGCGTTTGAACTGGATGACGAAGCGATGGCGATTCTTGAAGAGGCCGATGGGTATTACTTCGCGAATTACGAAACCGGGATTTACGAAGCGATCGCTGACTATATCCGTAAGAACAGAGACGCGTTGTCGTGGCTGGACGACCCCAAATACCAGGAGCCGTGAAGGGCCACCCGCGAGACATCACTGGTTTTTCCCTTTTCCCTTCCCCTTCCCACCCTTTTTCCCGCCCTTCTGTCCACCCTCCATCAGATCGGGCAGGGGCAGGTAATCCCAGTCGAGGATCATCTTTTCGGCGAGGGCTTCGCGCAATTCCTTCTCCACGTTCGCGAACTCCTTCTTGCCACTGAGATTGTTCAACTCGGATGGGTCAGACTCTAGATCATACAACTCGTAAACGGGCCGGGGCGTCGTGAAATAGGTCGCGCTGACTCCGGGAGCGAGCTTGCCTGCGGCGTTGGCTTCCTGCATCTCCTTCCACGCGATGCCTCCGGCAATGTCGACGGGCGAGTAGGGGATCCAGGGGGTGCAGTTGTAGATCAGCTTGTAACGATCGCTGCGCACGGCGCGCGCCAGGTCGTAGCCGGAGCTGCTCATGGTCGCCGTCACGGGAGCGGAACCGTGGGGGCCGCGCTCGACGAAGAGATGTTTCCGCGGAGTGAAGGCCTCGCCCTTGAGCAGGGGAACGATGCTGATCCCGCTCATCTTCGACCCGGCCTCGAGTCCCACGGCCTCCAACAGGGTGGGAGCAAAATCCTCGCCGCTGACGAGCACGTGCGATTCACTGCCGGGCTTCACGACACCTGGCCAACGGATCACGAAGGGCACATTCGATCCGGGATCGTAGAGCGAACCCTTGCCATGGGGCAGCGCACCGCCATTGTCACCGGCGAAGACGACGAGGGTGTTGTCCTTCAGGCCGCGTTTTTCGAGTTCGGCCAGGACCGCGCCGACGGTGAGGTCGACGCGGTTGATCTCGGCGAAGTAGTCGGCGAGCTGCTCGCGCATCCCGGGCAGGTCGGGCCAGTGGGCGGGAAGCTCTAGGCTCGCGGGATCGGGTCGGAATTCGGCGGGGGCGTTCCACGCGTGGTGGGGATCGCTGAAATTCGCCCAGAGAAAGAAGGGTTTGTCCTGTGGACGCTCGTCGAGAAACTTCGCGACCTGTCCCGCGACCTCGGGATCGGAGCAGGTGTTCAGGAAATCGACGCGGTCGGCAAACGTCTTCAGATCGTGCTCGTCGAAGACGCGCGCGGCGGCGGCGCCGACCTTGGCCGAGCCATCGAGGTGGAAGCTGCGGCCGCAGATGCCGGTGTGGTAGCCGCCCTTGTCGCGGAGCAGTTCGGGCAGGGTGATCTCGTCCTTCGGCAGGGGCGCGGAGAAGCGGGTCATCCGCGCGGCGACGGCGGAGCGGCCCGTCATGTAGCAGGCGCGGGAGGGAACGCACTGAGGGGCGCCGGTGAAGAAGCGGTGGAACTTCATCCCCTCGGCCGCGAGCTGGTCGAGCACCGGTGTCTTCACGTTCGGATCGCCGTAGGTGCTCAGGTAGGGATAGCTGTGGTCGTCGCTGAGGAGGAAGAGGAGGTTCGGACGCGACGGAGCGGCGAGGAGGAGGCCGGATCCGATCAACACGAGGAGGGAAAGAAGGAACTTCATGGCTGGGGCGGGGATGAGGCGGGCGTGCGGGCTTGAACCCCGGTTCCTGTGCGGAGTTCCCGGTAGATTCCGGCGATTTCCCGCAAGGGAACGGCGTAGAAACCGGCGTAGTCCTCGCCCCGCTTGAGGCACTCGTAAAAGCTGCCTTCCTTTCCGTCGTGCGGCGCGCTCCGGGAGTTCTCCTGGAGGATGTACAGATCGCTGCTGAATCCCCCGAAGACCCGGGGCTCGGCAAGCTCTCGGATCAGGTTGCGTGCGGCGAGATTCCGCCCGGCGGGCAGCGGGTCATTTTTCTCGGCATCGTCGTAACCGGGGAATCCGCCGCGCTCGGTCGCGGAGTAGTCCCAAGCCACGGTGACGAGGTCCCACGCGATGGGAGCATTTCCGCCGTTCCGTTCCGCGACCCAGTTCCGCAGGGTTCCCGCCCCGAAGCCGGGCTGAAGCCAGTCGCGTTCGTTGTCGGCGCCGTGGCAGAAGGCGCTCCAGGTGTCCTGAACCGCGGAGCGGAAGGGCGCCGCGATCGGCTCGCCCGGCTGCAGGCCGAGGCGGATGAGACCGCCCGGATAATGTTTTGTCAGGATCCCGGTGAAGGTCGTGTGATCCCGCTTCGGCGCGATGTCGTAGAGGGCGATCGAGTCCGAAGGAACGACTTCCCGGAGCCGTGCGAGGAAGGAGTCGAGTTCGTCCGGATCGAAGACCGCCGTCTGCGGCTCGTCGTACATCCGCGTGACGAGCGCGGGGATCAACCCGACGGATGGCGGGACCGCGGCGCGCCAGTCGCGGAAGACGCGCAGGGCTTCCTCATCCGGGATCTCCCGGTGGAAGATGAGATAGAGACGGTTCGCTCCGCCGTGTCCGGTGAGCCACTCCGCGGCGTGTTCGATCTCCCGGGTGGTGGGCGCCGTGGTCGCGGGGAAGTCCGGACCGAAGTAGTTTTTCTGGGTGAAGAGGCCGAGCGAGGCATGCAGCCAGTAGGAACGCTCGACCGTCCGCTCCGCCGCGGGAAGCGTGGCCGCGAAGAGGAGCGGGATCAGGATTCGGAACATGGTCCGGCGCGAAGTCGGCATGGACCCAGTAAACAAAAGTCACCGGATCGCGGCAATCCGAAAGGAAATGAATGAAGAAGCGGGCCGGATCGTCGAGTGGTTATCCAACCATCGCCCGAACCGAATGAATCGACTTCACCTTCTCCGCCTCCTTCCCGCCCTCTTTGCCGCGGGACTCGCCTCCGCCCAGACCGAATCCGAACCTCTCGTCGATCGGGAACTGCTCAACTACCTCAAGATCGTCGAGGACGCCGATGGCTACACGAACCTGCGCGCTGGCGCGAGCCTCAAGGCCAAGGTCACCGGCAAGGTCCTTTCGGGCGGACCCGTCTTCGTGAACCCGGAACCGGTGAATGGATTCCATTCCGCTTCTCTGGACAAAGAGGACGGATTTTCCGACCGCTACATCCACGGGAGCCGCCTCAAGCCGGTGAGTGATTGGAAAGCCTTCGGCCCCGAAGGTTCCACCGGAGTCCTGAAGCACGGAGGCTTCGAGGCCGTCGTCCAGGATCCCGCCTTCGTCGCCTCCGAGCACCGCATCACAAAGGACACCGATGGCATGATCCTCGTGAACGGAAAGTCCCCCTGGGGACAGGACGGCGGCGAGCCAAGCCGACTTCTGAAGCTCGCGGTTTCCATCGATGGAAAAGCCGTCGCTCTGCCCGCCGAGGCCACCGACAATCTCTACGAGCCGAATTTCGAAACGCTCGTGCTCCTCACCCCCGGCGATCCCGCGGAACACGCCTTCCTCATGATGGCGAACGGTGATGGAGCGGGAGGCTACTACGTGGTCTGGGCCTTCGAAAACGGCGCCTTCCGCGGCCGGGCCGTGATCATGCCGTGAGGCGGAATTCACTGCTGACTGACGCGGAGGCGTAGGAAACGCTTCGCACCGGCTCCGATCGCGGTCGTGTCGCGATAGGTGAGGGTGCGGAGGTCTCCGTTGAGGACGTCGGCGTGGAGGACGATCCCGATATCGGTCCAGGTCGCGAGATCATTCCCACCTTCGACCGTGTAGGTGATTCCGGCGGGCGCAGGATCGGGCCTCGTGTAGCTGAAGGTGAGGTAACGACTGCCCTCGATCGTTACCTCGCCAAAGGCGAGCCGGCCCTGATGGCCGAGAGTCTCCGGCTCGAGTCCGAGAGCATATTTCATCAGGGTCGAAAGGCCGTCTCCGGCGAGATCCCCCGAGGCGATGCCATCACCGCTGCCATCCATGGGCAAGCCGCGATTCAGAAGCCAGATGTAGTACCCATTGGCCGCTCCCGCATTGGGTAGCCGGATGTCATACCATTGGTCGCCTCCGGCGGTTTCCTGGCTGAGCAGGTAGTAGCGGGAGTTCGCCGCAAGTGTGACGAGCGCAGGCAGGCTACCGTAGACCATCTGCCCGGCCGGAGCTCCAGCGGTATCAACGCTGGTGGAAGCGAGCAGGTTCCCCGTCGTCGCATCGATGAGGCGCACGGCGTGCACGCCGCTGTTGCCAGGTGCTACCCATCGGCCGAGCCGGGAAAGGGAAAGGATCGTGTTGCCCGTGGTGAATTCCATTCCGAACCACCCACTGGCATCGTTCCGCAAGACCGAGAGGGTGTGACCCGAAACGAAGGCGCTTGCAGGCGTGGAATAGCGGAAACTGACCGGGATGTAAGTGTTGTTGGCGCTGAACGAAAGCGAGAAGCTGGTGCCGTTGCTGGAGAAAACCGATTGATTGACGGTCGCAACGCTGGTCGCATAGGTGGTGAGAGTATTGTTTCCTTCGTACCACTGGTCACCCCCGCTGACTTCCTGGCTGACAAGGTAGTAGGCATGATTCGCCTCCAAGGTCACGGGTACCGCCAAAGGGGCGTAGGTGAATCCCACCGGAGCGCCCGCCGTGTTGACCGCGACACTGGCGCCGGGAACGGTGGCGTTCGTGTTCGCGTCGACGATGCGGACGGTGTGTGTGCCCGTGTTGCCACTGAGGACCCAGCGCGCGAGTTCCCGAACCACGACCGGGGAAGGACCGGTGGTGAACTTGCAACCGAGCCAGCCGTTGAAGTTGTTCCGCAGTGGCGAAGTGCTGAGGGTCTGCGCGGTGACGAAGTTCGAAGATGGCGTGTAATACTCGAAGCCGGTGGGCACATACGCCTTTTGCGGAGGAGCGTCCGCGGTGGAAAAGGAAAGGCCGTCGTCCGATCGGATCGCTCCGGTGATGGAGGCCGCACCGGTTCGGCTGATCGCGGCGACCGACAGCCACGAGGAGACGCCCGTAGGGGTGATCGCCCGGATCCGGTAGTCGTAGTAGATCCCAGGCAAGGCGGTGCTGTCCGTGAAAGTCGTGGTATCCGGGGAGGCGGTCGTCAGGAGCGTCCACCCGCCGTTCGCGACCCGGCGTTCGATTTCAAAGCCGGTCTCGCCGGTGGTGAAATCGATCCAGGAGAGCACCACGCTGGATCCCGATCCCGGGGTGAGGGTGAGGAAGCCGGGACGGGCCGGCTTCGTTGAAGCGGTCGTGACCTCCAAGGTGGGCGGCGGCAGGGTTGGATGTTCGCGCGAAGCCCAGATCAAGGATCCGGCGAAGGTGGCCGAGGGAAGGATCGCCAGGGTCACGAGATTGTTCGTTCCCCGATTGAGATGGAGGGTCGAGGGATTGACATTGATCGTCGCCACCGTGCCGATGGCGGGAATGGTCGACGCGTCGAAGTGGAAGTAGTTGGCCAGTGTCGTTGCGGTCCCAGTCAAGCCGGGAGTCGTCAGGTTGTTTTGGGGAGCGTTTTCCCAAGTGATGCCGGTTTCCTCCCAGGTGTCGGAACTATCCGCGAGCATGCGAATGGACAGCCAGAACATGTTTTCGATCGCGAAGGTTTCGTCGATTCCCACCCCGCCGGTATAGGCGAGTTTCAACCGGGCCGATTTCAAGGCGGGCAGCGTCCCGAGATTGAAACGGAGGTAGGCCTTGGTCACCGGAGTCATGGCCCCGTCGGCGATGGCGGTGTCGGCGACCGGGAGCGTTTCACCCGCACCGAAATTCGTCGCCTGGTTGTCGAAGCGGATGAAGGCGTCGGCTCCTCCCGCGTCGTCGGTGGTGATCGCGAAGTTCTCATCGGCCGCAGGCACCATTGTGCGGATCGGCGCGCTCCACGCGCTCTCGCCGGTGTCGTTGTAGGACTGGATCCGGTATTCGTAGCCGGTGTCGGGACGGATCGTGTTGTCCGTGTGGTTCACGGTCGAACCGCTCGTCGGATTCGCGACGAGGTCGACGGAGCCATCGTCGCCACGACGCTCGATCCGGTAGCCTGCCGCGTAGGGGGCGGCGGTCCAGGTGAGGGGAACCGAGGTGTTGGTCACCGTTCCAAAGGCGAGGTTCGCCGGAGTCTCCGGCGCGGGCAGTCCGGTGATGCTGATGTTGTCGTAGGTCGCGAGCTGGTAGTCGCCGAGATAGGTGGAACTGGCGGCCCAGTCGGTCGAGTAATGGAAGATTCCCCAGAGGGCGGTCGACGGCATCGATGCAATCGCGGCGCTGCCAAGGACCGTCCAGGTGGTGCCATCGACCGAGGATTCGGCGGTGAAGGTCGTGCCGGCGCGGGTGAGGCGCAGCCACTGCGGCGTGTCCTGGTTGTTGTCAGCGGACGGCAGCACGGTCATGCCGCCTCCGACCGTGCTTCGCGA
This sequence comes from Verrucomicrobiales bacterium, assembly GCA_016795385.1. Taxonomy (GTDB): domain Bacteria; phylum Verrucomicrobiota; class Verrucomicrobiia; order Verrucomicrobiales; family DEV007; genus Arctic95D-9. Next base: position 35,180 of record JAEUHI010000015.1, read on the forward strand.
GGCGAGCTTGGTGCCATGGTTCGCGGCCGCACTGGCGGCCACGGCGGCCGCGGCAATGGCGTTGTTTGCGGTGGTGGCGCGCACCATGACCGCAAATCGCGCTCCGTTCTGCGCGGTGACCGGAGTCGGCACCCGCATCGTCATCACTCCGTCGCCCGAGCGGCTCTGGTAGATGAAGCGACCCGCCTCCGAAGTCGAACCGCTGCCGACCCCGCTGCCGCCCATGGTCGCATCGCCAATGAATCCTTCCGCGCTGACGGCGGGAGATTGATCGGTGATGGTTCCGATCATTGCCGAAGTCCACGCCGGATCCAGCGTGGCGGTCGGATCTTCGATCAAGACGGCGATGCTCGACCACTGGGCCACGGCCGATCCGTTGGTCGGCGAACTCAGGTTCACCTTGAACTGCCGCGGCAACTGCGGCGTTCCAGTGTTCGTGATCGAAATGGAAATCGTCTTTGGAGCCAGGTCGCCGTCGGCCCAGCTCAGGGTGCCGGACTTGCTGGTGTAGTGCGTGCCAGCAATGGCGCTGGAGTTGGCGGTGGCGTAGTTCACCGACACCGCGCCGACCGCCCCGCCGAAGCGGTTCACGGTGAGGTCGATCGTGCCGGCGTTTTTGTTGACCTTCGTCTTGGTCGCCGTGTGCTCGAAGAATCCGGCGACGGCATCGAAGGACGACTCGTTCGAGGGAATCGAGTCGCCTCCTGAGCCGGTGGCGATGACCCGATAGTAGTAGACGTTGCCCTGGGTGAAAGGGCCGCTGTCCGTGTGGCTCACCGCGTTTGCCCCGAGAGTCGCGATCGTTCCCCAGGCACCCGCCGCGTTCGTTTTCCGCTCGATCCGGAATCCGGTTTCGTCGCTCGAGTTGTCCGCCCAGGCCAGCGCGGCGCTGGTCGAACTCGCCGGCGTCGCCGCGGTCAGTTCACTCGGATTGCGGGGCGTGCTCGTCCCTCCGGAGGCGGCGGTCACCGTCACGGGAGAGCCGATGCTGAGATTGTAGTAGGATCCGCCGGGTACCGACTCCAGCTTCAAGGTGCGAACGAGGTAGGTGTAGGTGTTCCCGGCGGTGACGGTGTTGTCGGCGTAGGACGTGGACGACGTCGGGTTTGCCGTGAGCCTGACAAAAGCACCATCCGGGGTGTCGGCGCGATAGACGTGGTAGCCCACGAGTCCGGTCTCGCTGCTCGCCGCCCAGTTCAGATCGACGATCGTGTTGGCGCTCGTCGCGGTGAGCCGCCGGGGAGGCTCGACCGCGTGCATGCGCAGGGCTGGATCACCCATCAGGCCGATGTGGATACCTCGATACGACGATCCGCCCGGCACGTAGGAGCCGCCGCCGGTGATGCCTCCATTCATCGAGGTGCGGGTCATGTAACCCATCGTTTCCCCCATGCCGGGCTGGTGCGGGAACCAGTTCGGACGACCCGCCCAGAAGCAGGTCAGCCCGAGCGAGTCGCCGTCCGCATTCCCAGCGATGACAGAGCGCATCAGGTTGTTGTCCGCGTCCCAGTCGCCGTGATAGCTGCCAAAGACGCTTGTGAAAACGACGCGGCTCGTCTTTCGCCCGAACTCCATCGAGACGCCGAGACTGCTCGCGTATTCGTGGCTGCCACCGCCGCAGCCGTGACCCCAGAGGTAGTCCTTCCCGCCCGCATAGGTCGGGGAAAACCACTGTCCGCCCGGGGCCTCATCGATGGGCGCGTCGGGGGCCTGTCCGACGCAGGCGAAGGCTCCCATCCATGCGGTCACCGCAAAAGGTTCCGAGGTGAAGGCATGTCCGAAACCGTCGCGGATCAGGGTGCGGCGCGGGATCGCCGCATAGCCTCCCTGCTTGTGACGGAAATCGTGCGCGCGCCGCAGGTAACGCCGCAGCCTCGCGACCTCGGTCACGGCGGTGGCCGGAGAGCGGTTCAGATTGTGGAAATCCACCCGGCCGACCTGGAGTTCGACAAGGCTGGGAAAACTCGTTTGGTCGAACTTGCCATCGCCCGGGATGTTGTCGTTCTGTGCGCGGGAGGCCGTGGTGTTGTTCACCGTCGTGTCCGTCCAGGTCCCGTCCATGTCGCCGTAATATCCGTCGGCGGGCCAGGCTCCCACGTGGTCTCCGTGTCCGTCCGGCGCCTGGTTTCCCGAGTAGGGCACGGGCACATAACCCAGGAGGAAAACCGCCTTCACATTCGCCGGGTCGGCGTTGTAGGCCGAGACAATGAGGGCCTTCGTGCTGATCGCGGTGCCGCTGCGGGGAGCGGTGATCGGCACGACCGTCCATCCGTCGGCGGCAAGGTCGAGCTTCAGTTGCGCGATCTCCGGAGCAAGCGGCGCGACCATGGTGTCGTCGATGACCAGCAGCAGCTTCCCGCGCGAGTGGACCTCCGCGACCTTCACGCCCGCGGAGAGATAACCCATCGCCACGTTCGGAGTCAGTCCCGTGAGATTCCGCTCCATCCAGTATTCGTATTCCACGTTGGGCAAGGCCGTGGCGTCGACGTAGCTCGTCTGGGTCGTGGTGAGGTCGGCCAGCTTCACCCAGGTCGTCTCACCCTTGAGCCGGCGGTGGATCTTCTGCGCGGTGATGTTGCTCTGCACCCGCTGGGTCCAACTCAGGGTGATGTGCGGCGCGCTGTCCGACACCGTTGCCTTCAGATCGATGGCAAAATCGCGCGGTACCGCGGCATCGAGCCGTTGGATCGCGAAGAATCCGGACACGGCAAGGAAGACGACCGCGGGAAAGACGGACCAGGAGCGACGCATGATGGGCGGGAAGTTTCCCGGAAGATAGCGGGAGGGCACCAGCAAAGGGGAGCCCGATTTTGTGCACCCGTTGCGCAACCGGCCGAGGGCGGATCCACCGCTAGCCCTAGCCCGGCGAAGAGCCGTGGCAACGTCGCAAACGCCCGCGCAAGCTCCTCACGCCTTCAGCGCGAAACCGCTCACGGCGCAGCGTTCCAGGCGCAGATGGAGATTGCCGCCGGCGAGGCAGCTGGCGGGAATGGCGAGCGTGAAACGGCTGTCTTTCTTTTCAGGCTCGGCGGGCTCCCAGGTCCGGCCATCGGCGGAGGTGTTGATCTGCAAGGTCTGGCCCTTTGGTGCCATTGGAGCGGCGAGGATGGTGCAGCGCTTGGCTTTGCCATTCGCGAGGCTGAGCGGGAGACGGTAGTCGAGCTGACTGGCATAGGCCCAGTAGTTTTCACACCACGCGGCTTTCGTCGCGGTGCGATAGGGGTCGTCGCCTTCGCCCACGAGCACTTTCCAGAGGATGTCGGGCTCGTTTTCAAAGGGAAGCAGCAGCGCCTGCTCACTCGTGGTCACCTCCGGGCTCTCGATGCGCCAACCTTCGACCTCATCGGCCACTTTGCGAAAGAGGCGGCCGATGAGCCGGCCATCGCGGAAGCACCACAGCCAGTAGCCGGGACGCTCCGTGCCCCATACGGTCGGATTCGCGGCGGTGATGGAGGCATTTACGAGCCGCTCGCCGCCGGGGATGCGCAGGACGCGGTCGGAGTTCGTGTGAATGTGGCCGCCGATGACCCACAGGTCACCACGCAGCCCTTCAAAGCCGCGACGCACGGCGCTGGTGATGCCGCGCTCGTTGACCACGGAGCCGACGGAGGGCTGATGGATCGCGGTGACGAGCGTGCCGCCACTGCGATGCAGACGACGTGCCTCCTTTTGAAACCACTCCTCCTGCGCCTCGCCGAGCCGTCCACAGGAGCCGCCGTTGGCGATGATGAAAGCGACGCCTTTTTCCTCAAACGCATGCGTGACGGGAGTGTCGCCAAACACGCTGCGGAAGAGCCCGAGATCGCTCTCGCCGGGGTAGGTGTCGTGATTGCCGAGCGTGAGCTTCAGGGGCGCGAGACGGGCAAGTTCATTGCTGTGCTTCTTCAAGGCCCGAAACTCCTCAAGGGCCAGCGCACGGTCCTTTTCGCCGGGCACGGTGCCAAAGCTGTGCGAGGCGCTCACGATCAAATCGCCTACGATGCCGATGAAGGCCGGCCGCGGGCTCATGCGCTCGATTTCCGCGATGATGGGGGGCAAGATGGCCTGCGTCTTGCCGATGCCATAATGAATGTCCGCCATCCACAGCGCCGTGAAGCTCCCCGCCGCCTTCGGATCAAAGCCTAGCATGCGATACGCCTCGTCGAGCGTCCTGGCGTGACGTTTCTCCTCGCCGATCGCGATGCCAGATGAGGCGGCGAGAGCGGCGGAGGTGCGGAGGAAGTGGCGGCGGGTGTTCGTTGTCATGGCTGGGCGAAGGGAAGAGGACATGAAGCGGAGTTGTCGGCCGTGGAGATATTTCAAAGGGATCGGTCAATTGTCTTTCGCAGGCGCTGTCGGAGCGCCGGTGGCGCCGGCATTGGCGGGCAAATCGTGCCGCGTCAGCCATTGCTGATATCGCGTTGGCAATTCGAAGTCAGCAGGTCGATCAAACCGTCCGCTGCCGTTGGTGAACCCCGGTTCGGCGAAGATGCTGGTGCTGTCGATGAGGCCGCCGGAGATATCGTGAAGCGCCCGCCAGGTGGACGCGTTCCAGCGGGCGACCGGATTGGTGGAGGTCCAGGCATCGGCCGAGGTGGCATGGTAGAGGTTGTGGTCGATCGGGAATAGACCGCCATCGGTCACCGCACTTTTGAAGGCGATGTGCGTCGTAGTGTCGCTGAAGATGTTTTGCCGCACTTCCCAGCCGCTTTGATATTCCAGCGTGAGACCGGTGAGGCAATTGTGCGCGATGTTGTGCATCAGCTTCAGCGCTCCGGGGTTGGTGCAGCGGGTGTTGAGATTGAAGCCGCGGCGGTTGTGGCACGAGATGTTGTGCTGAATGACGGCATTCGAAACACGGCCAGGCGTGGAGCCGCCAAAAGCGCTGATCCCCGTGTCGGTGTTGTTGAGGAAGTTGTCCTCCACCACGATGTCGTCGAAGCCGCCCTGCAGGCTCGGCACCCAGATGGAGATGCCGTTGCCGCCATGCACTCCGGGGCGCACGTTCTCCACGGTGTTGCCTCGGATCACGAGGCCGCTGGGGCACTGGATGTAGATTGCCTCATGATCCTGCGTGCCGGCGGGATCAAATCGGCCGTCCACATCGAGATCCCGGATGGTGTTGTTCTCGACGAGCACATTCACCATGCGGCCAGAGAGCGCGGTGGTGCCATCGCACCAGAACTTCGTGGCAAAGAGCACGTTGTTGATCGTGTTTCCGCGCAGCACCACATCTTCGAGACGCCGGTCCGGGTAGTGCAGATTGATTGCAGTGACGTTCCACTGAAAATCACAATCCTCCACGGTGATGCCGCGCACAGTGCCGGTAGAGGCACGAAAGCTCAGCGGTGTGGATGTGCCGGGAAAGGCGAGATTCCTCACCGTGATGTGGGATCGGTCCACGAACGACAGGCCCGTGCCGCCATTCTGCGTGGTGCGCACGACATGCGCCGTGGGCGTGCCGGAGGAGGGTTTCCAAAAGACTTCACGCGTGGCGGCCTCGTGAAACCACGCGCCATCCGAGCAGGTGGCGTCGGAGGCCTTCCGTTGATACACGCCATCTTCCCAGAGGTGAGCGGCATCGCTGGTGAGTGACTGCCATTTGAAGACACCGCCGCTCGTCGCCGCCCAGCCGGAGAGAACTTTTTGCCCGGTGATGACCTTGGGTTTCGCGCCGTCTCCGTAACGATCAAAGACGATGGGTGATCCCGCCGCGCCGGAGTTTGTGAAATTCACGCTGCCATAGTGCTCGAAGGTCTCGCCCGCCTTGAGCAGAATCCGATCGCCGGGCTGGAAGCCGGTGGTCGCGCTGTGGGAGGCGACCTTTGCCAGCGTCTTCCACGGGGACGTCTGCGATGTGCCAGCGCTGGTGTCATCGCCCGTGGAGCTGACATGGTAGGTGGCCGCAGGGAGTGAAGAAATACTGCCAAGAAGGAGAAGGCTGATGAAGAAGCGATCCATGAGTCAGGTCGAGAGGGTGCAAATCATTGCCGCAGGAGATGAGCCATCACCCCCACGAGCATCTTCGTACTCGCTTCATCCAGCTCCGGCTCGGCGGGCGAGGTGACGCGGCTTTCGCCGCTCAGAAGATACGGCGTCACCGCATAGATCGGCAGCAGGGCGAGGCGATGATCGGGGGTGCAGGCTCCCACGAGGTGCTGCACGCCCTCGCTTTCGAGCGTGAGCAGTGGTTCGAGGGGGCTGTCGGCCCTGGGTTCCAGTCGCCAGGGGCAGTAGGGACGCTGCCAGCCGGCGGGCGTCTCGGGTGTGTTCACGATCTGCCACGCGGGATCGCCGGGTAGATGCGCGATGAGTTTGGAGCCGGTGAAGCGTTCCCCCGGCACGGGCAGGGTGGCCTTCTCGGTGCGCTGCAAGGCGCTGGCGAAGGGTTCCAGCACCTTCTTCGGCCATCCGCCATGGCCCATGATCCACAGCACGCGTCCGCCGCGCTTCAGGTAATCGGCGAGTGCCGTTTCGAGCACGTCCGACTTCATCCAGTGGTAGCTGTTGAACTGCGTGGCGACGAGGATCATGAGCGGCACCTGCTTTGGCTCTGGAAAACCCTCTGCGAGCAATCGCCGCACATCGAAGGTGGCATGCGGGCGGCCGAGCTTCCGCAGCGTGCGCACCGTGGCGGCGCTTTGCACGCGGCTGGAGAAGCCGAGCATGGCATCGTTCATGTCCCACGTGGGCTCGAGGACGATGCCGGTGAGGTTTTCATCGCCTGGCTGCAGATCACGCAGCACCGGCGCAAAGAGCGCGTCCTCATCCAGGCGCCGCTCACGCATCAGCGACTCGATGGTGCTCTTCGCCGCCGCGGTGGCCTCGGGCGTGAGCTGGACCTGCGTGCCGTCTTTGGCGAAACGCATCGCCACCTCCACATCGCGCAGGGTGCGTGCCACGGCCCAGGCACCGAGCTCGCCGATGTTTTGCCAGAGCAGCTCGCGGCCCTTTGCATCCTGCGTGTCGATCCAGGCCGCCGCGCCGTGCAGCACCTTCACTCCGCGCGGGCTGCAGAAGCGTGCGCCTTCCTGCCCGTAGAGCAGCAGCTCCTGAATCTGTCGCGCGGCATCGCGACCGTCATCATGCAGCATCAGCCGATCCACCGCCTCCGCGAAGGCCTCCGCGCCGCCGGCGGTGTCGTGGCCGGAGCCGCCGAGATCGAGCAGCGGGGCCACCTGCGAGAAATCACCGGCATGCGGCAGTTTCACCTTCCACGGACCCCAGCCGTAGGTGGCCGTGTGCACGAGGGGATCGTGATTGCACGCCGCCATGTCGGCAATGACATGTGAATGCGAGGCGATCCAGTGGGCGATGTGCGCCGCATCGTCCTCGCGCAGCGCCTCCACGAGCCGCGCAAATCCCGCCACGCGTCCGTGATCGAGATGCAGATCGTAGCGCGACTTCAGCCCCGCCTCTTTCAGTGCCGCGATGGCTTTCTCACCGACCTCTTCGGGCAAGAACGGCTGAAAGCTGTCCGGGTAATGGCTGTCATGTTTGATCGCCTCCTCGATCATCTCCGGCGTGAACTTCGCCCGCAGCACCTCCGGTAGGCGATTCATCACCTCGCGCGCGACATCATCGTGTCCCGCACCCCAGGCGCCGGCGATGCGTGGCAGGAAAAGGATGGAAAGCAGGGCGAGGTGGCGAAGACGTGTGAGGACGGCGAGGCAGAAAGTCAGCATGGGTTCGTGAAAGCCGAGTTGGGGCGACCAGGAGCAACGCATGATAGACGTTGTTTTTCCTGGAAAATAGCGGGATGACCTTGGCAAGAGGAGTCGGATTTTGCGCACCCGTTGCGCAGCGTGCCGGATGCAGCGATACTCCGGGCACTGCCATGCCCAACGCCCGCAAATCCACCTGCACGATGCGCACCGTGGCGGCGCATCTGGGAATCTCCCATGCCACGGTCTCTCGCGCGCTTCGCGACGATCCGCGGATCAGCCGGGAAATGCGTCTGAAGGTGACCAAAGCCGCCTCCGAACTCGGTTACCGCCGCGACCCGAAGCTCGCCCAGCTCATGAGCCATGTCCGCGCCACCAAGGCGCGCGCCCACCAGGGCACCCTCGCCTGGGTCACCGATCACGATCTCGACATTCCCGCGGAGAACGCGGCCCACCACCTCTATTGGGAATTCGCGGTGAAGCGGGCGGAGCAGCTCGGCTACAAACTCGAGCGTTTCACCAAAACGGGTCCCGCGGAAGCCCCGAAGCTCGAGCGCCGCCTCCGCGCCCTCGGTATCGAAGGCGTCATCATCCAGCAATACAAGGCCCGGCTCGATGTCCGCGAATGGAAGTTCCAGTGGCAGCACTTCGCCGCGCTCCACAACGGATCGAGCCAGGTCGATCCCACCCTCGACTCCGTCGATGCCGACGATGTCGGAAACTGCGTGCAGGTCTTCGCCAAACTCGCCGACATGGGCCATCGCCGCATCGGCATCTGCACCACTGTCGCGATCGAAATCGCCACGAACTACTGCCTTTCGACCGGTTGGCAGCGTTTCCGCCTGCTCCATCCCGGTCACGAGGACATTCCCTCCTGCCTCCTCCCCGACCTCGGACCCGATGCCTCGCGTGTCGTGAAACGCTGGCTCAAACGCCACCGCATCGACGCCGTCGCCTCACAGGTGCGCGGCATGAAAGATCTGCTCGAAAGCACCGGCCGCCGCGTGCCCGAGGACCTTTCCCTCGCCTATCAGGGCGTCAATCCGCACGGCCCCAACTCCGGGATCTGGCAACGCGAAGACCTCATGGCCGGAGCCCTCATCGAGACCGTCGTCGCCGCGATCGAGCAGGACCGGCTCGGCCTTCCCGCGATTCCCCGCCTCACCCTCATCAGCGGACGCTGGCATCCCGGCACTACCGCCATCGCGCGGCAGACCACAGCGGTTTCGGCGGCAAAGTAGAGGCCGATCCTGAACATGAAACTGCCCGTCCTTGTTTTTGCCCTCGCCTTCACCGGTCTCGTTCACGCCCAGCGCGAACCATTGCCCTCCGATCCGCCCGAGTCGGTGAAGGCCGAGCTCGATCTCACCTACGGAACGACCGCGGAGCAGGAATTGAAGCTCGATGTCTATCGCCCGAAAAGCGAGGCCGTGCTTCCCGCGTGTGTGCTCGTTCATGGCGGTGGATGGACTGGAGGTGACAAGGAACGGTTTCGTCCCCTTGCCATTGCGCTGGCCGAGCGGGGATACGTCGTCGCGAATGTCGAGTACCGTCTCGCCGGTGTCGCAAAGTATCCCGCCGGAGTCCAGGATTGCCTCCTCGCCGTACGCTGGCTGCGCGCGAATGCGGAGCGATTCGGGGCCGACCCGGACCGCATCGGCGCGTGGGGCGGCAGTGCCGGCGGGCACATCGTCGGGATGATGGCCGGATCGCTGCCGCCGGATCGATTCCTCACCGCCGAGTTGAAAGAAGTCTCCTCCGAGGTGCAGGCAAGCTGCATCATGGCGGGGCCGACCGATCTCACCAACGAAACCTTCTTGACGAACCTGCGGAAGGCCGGTGAAAAGAGCAACAGCTACCAGTGGTTCGGAAAACTCTACGATGAGGCGCCCGACCTCTACCGCGAAGCCTCGCCCCTCACCCATTTCACGAAGGATACCGGCCCGGTCCTCTTTCTCACCGGCGACCTCGACAATCCCGCCCGCGACACCGCGGGATTGGAGAAGCTGAAGTCCCTCGGGGTGGCGACGGAACAGGTTGTGCTCAAGGACGCGAAGCACGGATGCTGGATGCAACGGCCCTGGTTCGAACAATGCGTCGACGCGGTCGATGCCTGGTTCCGGGCGCATCTGAAATGACACGTCCGCCGGCTTGACGAAGCCGGCCCGCTTCCGGCAAACTTCCCGCATGAAACCCAATCCCGTCGGCTGGTTCGAGCTCTACGTTCAGGACATGAATCGCGCGAAGGCCTTCTATGAATCGGTCTTCGCCGTCACCCTCGAGTTCCTCCCCGGAACCGAATACGAAATGTGGTCCTTCCCCATGGACATGGAACGCTACGGTTCGCCGGGCGCCCTCATCAAAATGGAGGGCTGTCCCTCCGGTCCCGGCGGCACCCTCGTTTATTTCTCCTGTGAAGATTGCGCCACCGAATCGGCCCGCGCGGTCGAGGCGGGAGGAACGATCTTCAAGGAAAAGTTCTCGATCGGTCCCTACGGATTCATCGCTCTGGTGCAGGACAGCGAGGGCAATCTCATCGGCCTGCACTCGCGGGCGTGATCCGGTCCGGATTCACCGCTTCCCCCACAACTCCCGCAGCAGCTCCGCCATCCCCGGATCGTGTTGCGAGAGTTCCTCGTTCGTGAAGGGATAGAAGTCGTTCTTTGAGAAGAAGGCCTCGCTCGTCTCGGCGAAGTATTCCTGGGGATTCGTCATCGCGTAAGCGCGTTCGAAGGTATTCGGTTTCGTGCCGCCGTGGCGTCGCTCGACCTTCTCGTAGGCGCCGCCCTTTTTCGCCGCCTCGTATGCAAGCCGCAGTTCGGGATTGGCAAACCCCATCGGAAGGACGCGGTGGTGGAAGGCGTGGGCCAGCTCGTGAAGGGTGAAGTTCGGCATGCGGTCCGTCTCCTCCTCGAAGTGGAGGATGTTGGTGAACTCGACGCCCCGCTCCATCGCCGGATCGCGTCCGTTCTCGTCGAGCCAGCCCGAGTCGGGATGGTATTCGGCGCGGGGCCGCACCCCGGGGTATTCCGGATTGAAATAGAGCGGCACCTTCCGCAGTTCGGCGAGCGCGCCCGCGGGCACGACCCTGACAATCTCGCCCAGCTGCACTTCGAGCAGTCCGAGCGCCTTCGCCGTGGCCGCGGCCTCGTCGGCGAGAAGATCGCGGTGCACGTGCACCTGCCATCCGAGGATCGTGCGCGTTTCCCGCAGGGGTTTCCCGACCGCGGCGGTTCCGCCGGCCTTTTCGTTCCGCGCCTCGGCATCGCGACGGATCGCCGCCTTTGCCTCTATGAGTCGATCTGGCCAGACGAAGGTCGGGGCCGTCGCCGGATCGTAGCCGGCGAGGTGACCGTGCAGCCGCGTCTGCGGTTTGGTGTACTTCAGTTCCGTGTCGCCGAAGACCTCGCGGCAGAGCGCGGCGAGTCCCGGATCGTGTTCGATCAGCTCGGCGCGGGTGTTGACGTGGTTGTGGTCGTGGTCGTTCTCGCGGTTGTTGTCGAACCACGACTGCACGCCCTCGGCGAAATATTCGTGGTGGTTCACCCCGGCGTATTTGCCCTTCCAAAGCCCCCGTTTCATCGCCGCGACGTAGGCGGCCTTGAGGCGGTCGTCGAAAGTGGGATCGACGTTGTTCAAACCCCGCAGGTGGAGGTTGTGGGCGAACTCGTGGATGAGGATGTTCTCGGTCGAGTAGGGATCGCCGGGGTAGCAGAGCAGGTTTTCCTCGCCGCAGGAGCAATAGGGATCCGTCGCGCTGCCGCCGAGGCCGCGGGCACGGGCATCCCAGAAGTCCTTCGGATCGATCTTTGGAAACGCCGCGTGCGGAGTCTTCCCAAGCCTCGCAAACTCGGGCAGGTCCGTCGTGAACTCATTCCAGGCATGGATGCAGAGCCGCGAACCGCTCGCGATCATCGCCTCGCGCACATCGGGCCGCTTCGCGAGCATGAGGTCGATGAGATGGGCCGCTTCCTTCAGCGCGTAGGGATTAACCTTGGCCGACGCGACGATGGGATAGCCGTTCGCCTCGATCCGCTGCGTGTAGAAGGCGGGAATGCCACCGACCCGGTGGGCCTGCACCGGCAGCCGGCACTCGATCACGGTCTCGCCGCCCGCCGCGTCGACGATCGCAAAGCGGTGTCCGATCGTCGTGGTGATGATGGTGTCTTTGCCAGGGTCGACGGCTCCGTTCGGAACCCGCTCGGTCTCCGACTTCAGCCAGAAGACCGCGACGGGAGCGTCCGTGCCGTTGAGGATCTGCAATTGCGGCCGCGGCGCCTCGGCGGCGGCGGGAATGGCGAGAAGGATCGCGAGACAGGGAAGCAATCGGAGAGGGTTCATTGCGGGAGTGAAGAGGGTATCATCGGGTCCATTTCCAATACTCGCCGCAGGCCGCGATGAGCTCCTCGACGGAGCGGAGAGACCGGATTTTCGCCTCGGCCTTCGCGGCGTAGCCGGGTTCGTCCGACCAGTAGCTGTGGGGGGCGTGGATTTCCGCGAGAGCCATTTCTTGAAGCGTTGCAAAGGAGGGTTTCTTCTTTTCCCGGAGGATGATCTCATGGCGTCTCGGACTCGTGCCCAGGTCGAGGAGAACCGGTTTGGATCCCGCTTCGGGCCGGGCGCTGGTGACTTCAAAAAGGCGGCCGTCGGAATCAAGGATGACGCGCTCGATCAGGTTCAGACCCGAGGAACCGGGAACATTGATCAGCTGCGCCTCTGATTCGCGCACGTCAAAGGTCTTTTGTCCGATGAGGAGTACGGGATAACGCAACGGGATCGAAACCCCCGCGACGGCGGGCGGCGGCGGAGCCGGCTTGCAACCCTTCAAGGGAAGAAGCGAGAAGAGGGCCGGCACCAGGCTGGCGAGGCGACAGAGAAATCGGAACATCGGATTCGCCGCATGATGTCGGAAAGCCCGTCACGACACAACTTCGAAAGTCGGTTCAAGGCCTGACCGCGGCGTCCATCCGCAGATGTCGCTGGAAGAACCCGAGGATGTCGTCGCGTTTCCGCATCCAGACTTCGACATGCGAGTGGCCGACCCCGGGCAGGATCACCAATTCGCCAGGTGCACCGGCCTTTCTCATGGCGGCGTGGAATTGCCGGCTTTGTTCAAGCGAGACGACTTCATCCGCGTCGCCATGGAGGATGAGGATCGGCGGCGTAGCGCTTGAGAGGTAGCGGATGGGACTGGCGGAACGTGCCATCTCGAGCGCTTCACTCGTGGGGCGACCCCACAGCCTGGCTTCGGGCGAGTCAGGACGGCGGAACTGCGGCATGGTCTCGAAATCGGCCGGGCCGAAAAGGTCCACCGCGCAGCTCACCGCGCTGGATTGGTCGAGGTATTCCCCGACGTCGAACTCCTTGGCCCCGCCGCTGGCGCCGACAAGGGCGGCCAGATGACCTCCGGCGGAGCTGCCCCAGACGGCAATGCGGTCGGGGGCGATGCGGTGTTCCCCGGCATGGGCCCGCAGAAACCGGATCGCCGCCTTGCAGTCCTCGATCTGGGCGGGCCATTTAGCATCGCCGCTGAGCCGGTAGTTGATCGTGGCGACGGCGTATCCCCGGCGCATCAGATCGCCCCAGATCGCGTGGTTTTCGGCCTTGTCGCCGCCCATGTAGGCGCCGCCATGGATCCAGAGGAGCAGCGGTCGCGGATCACCCTCGGTGAAATACGCAAGGTCAAGCCTCTGACGTTCGTGGCCGGATGCGACGTAGGAAAGATCGCGCAGAAAGGCGGTGCCGCCGGGGAGATCGCCCGGCTCGTCCGCGGCCATGACCGTGGCGAGTAGACCAGCGCCGAGGATAGCGGCCGTGGCGCTTGGCGGAAAGAGCGAATCCATCATCAAGATCGATTGGTGCGGGTACGGGGAATCGAACCCCGGTCTCAAGCTTGGGAAGCTCGCGTCCTACCATTGAACGACACCCGCGGGAATCTTGGAGGAACGCGCGAATGATGAGGTGTTTCCACCGGGAGTTCAAGCACGAACTCATCGCGGCAGGGCGGACATTTCACTTCCGTTGAAGGGTGACGACACATTCGAGATGCCGGGTCTGGGGGAAGAGATCAAAGGGCTGGATGCAGGTGATGGCGTAGTCCTCCTTGAGATACTCGAGATCCCGGATCTGCGTCGCGGGGTCACAGCTCACGTAGACGATGCGGCGGGGTCCGAATGCGACGAGCTGGGCGAGGAACTCGGGACTACTCCCTTTTCGCGGAGGATCGATGACCACGGCGGTGCGTGACGGCGGATAGGTGACCTTGGCGAAGAGGTCGGAAGCGTCCCCCTGGATGAAGCGGCAGTTTGCAATGCCATTGCGATCGGCATTGCGTTTTGCCCAGTCGACGGACGACTCGCTGATCTCGATACCGACGGCTTCGGTGAAAGAAGAAGCGGCGGTGAGACAAAAAAGTCCGGACCCGCAATAGGCGTCGACGAGATGGGTGACACTGCCGTCGCCGAGGGCCTCCTGGCGGACGTGTCCGGTAAAGGCGGGGAGGATATGGGGATTGTTCTGGAAGAACTCACCGGCGTGGAAGGAGAAGATGATGTCTCCGACTTGCTCTTCGGCCATCTCGGTCGGATCGGTGCGGACCCTGCCATCGAGGGAATCGCGGAGGAGGAGGGTCGCCCCCTTTTTGTAACTACGCGCGTTCGCGCGCACTTCGCGACGCACGTTTTCGAGGGCGCGGTTGATGGAATCCGAGGCGATGGGACAACGGGGGACGTCGAGAACCTGCTGGCGACGCCCTTCGATAAGAAACCCGATCGGCCCGATTTTCCCATGCTCGGGCTTCTGGAAATGCGGCGTGATCTTGGACCGGTAGCCGTAGGTGACGGGCGAAGGCACCACCGGAGAAACAGGGAACTCGATCCCGGCCATGCGCCGGAGGAGTTCCGCCACCTGGCCGCGTTTCCATTCGAGCTGGGCCGGATAGGAGAGATTCTGATATTGGCAGCCGCCGCACTCTCCGAACAACTTGCAGGCCGGCTCGACACGGTCGGCGCTGGGGCGCAGCACCTCGACGAGATCAGCCTCGGAAAAATTGGCGCTGTTGCGGAAGACGCGGGCCTTCACGAGCTCGCCGGGAAGCGCGTGGGAAACAAAAACGACCCAGTCCTGATATCGACCCACGCCTTTTCCAAGGTTCGTTAGCGAGTCGATTTCGAGTTCGAGCTCCTGGTGATACTCGAAGGGCACGGGATGGAATCGGTGGGGAATTCTGGACATGGCACTGAAGATGCTAAGCCAAGCTAACCGATTCACGGAACCCCGCTTTCGAAATTTCGATTTGTGACTTAAGCTGATTGTGATGTCATCAACCCCAAGCACTTGCACAACCGCTCCGAATGAGATCTCCCTCATTCTCGGAGCGTCGCACCGGGATCCTTTTTCCTTCCTCGGACTTCACGAAAATCCCGCCGGCGCGGGCATGGTCCTGCGGGTTTTCCGCCCTTTCACGGCGGGGGTGAAGGTCTCCGTGGAGGGGGGCGAGGCGGTCGAGATGAAGTGCCTCCACCGCGAGGGATTCTACGAGATGCTCTTCCCGAATCGCTCGGGTCCATTCGCCTATCGTCTCATCTTCACTTTCGGCGAAGTCGTCACGGAGCCGCTGGTGGATCCGTACTGCTACGGTCCGGTCCTGGGCGAGCAGGATGTGTATTATCTGGGCGAAGGGACCCATCGGCGTCTCTGGAAGGCGATGGGGGCTCACCCGAAACGGTTTGGCGACGTCGACGGAGTGACCTTCGCGGTGTGGGCTCCGAACGCCCATCGCGTCAGCGTCATCGGCGATTTCAACGGCTGGGACGGTCGCGTCCATCCGATGCGCAACCACAACGGGATCTGGGAAATCTTTCTGCCGCACGTCTGCCCGGGCGATCTTTACAAGTTCGAGATCGTCGGTGCCAGCGGCGGACTTTTTGCGAAAAGTGATCCCTTCGCCTTCTTTTCCCAACACGGTCCTGAAACCGCCAGCATCGTCCATGATCTGGGGCGCTACACCTGGAATGACGGCGACTGGATGGCGAAGCGGGCCGCGCGCGACCTCTACCACGGTCCGATGTCGATCTACGAGGTGCATCTCGGATCATGGAAGCGGCGACACGAGGACGGGAACCGCTTTCTCACCTACCGCGAGTTGGCCGACGAGCTCGTCGATTATGCGGCCGACATGGGATACACCCACCTCGAGTTGATGCCGGTGGCGGAGTATCCTTTCGACGGGTCGTGGGGATACCAGGGCTGCGGCTACTTCGCGCCGACGAGCCGTTTCGGATCACCCGATGAATTCCGTTACTTCGTGGATCGATGCCATCAACGTGGCCTCGGCGTGATCCTCGATTGGGTGCCGGCCCACTTCCCGAAGGACGCCCATGGACTCGCCCGTTTCGATGGCACCGCCCTCTACGAACACGCCGACCCCCGTCAGGGAGAGCATGCCGACTGGGGCACGCTGATTTTCAACTACGGCCGGAACGAGGTGAGGAACTTCCTCATCAGCAATGCCATGTTTTGGCTGCAGGAATACCACATCGACGGCCTGCGCGTCGATGCGGTGGCTTCGATGCTGTATCTTGATTATTCCCGGGAGCACGGGCAATGGATCCCGAACCAATACGGCGGTCGCGAGAACATCGAGGCAATCGCCTTCCTCAAGCAACTCAACCAGATCTGCTACGAGGAGAATCCGGGCATCATTACCCTGGCGGAGGAATCGACCGCCTTCCCGGGCGTCTCGCGCCCGGTCGATACCGGGGGGCTCGGCTTTGGATTCAAGTGGAACATGGGCTGGATGAACGACTCCCTCAGCTACATGAGCCACGAGCCGGTGCATCGCAAGTATCACCATGGCAAGGCGACCTTCTCGATGATCTATGCCTATCACGAGAATTACGTGCTCGTTCTCAGCCACGACGAGGTCGTGCATGGGAAAGGATCGATCGTGCAGAAGATGCCCGGCGACCGCTGGCAGCAGATGGCGAACGTGCGCTTTTTCTTCGCCTGGATGTTCGCCCATCCGGGGAAGAAGCTGCTCTTCCAAGGGCTTGAGTTCGGCCAGTCCGAGGAATGGAATTACTCCGTGAGCCTGCCTTGGCATCTCCTCGATTTCGACGAGCACGTCGGGGTTCAGAGGCTCGTCCGCGACCTCAACCGCGTCTACGTTTCCGAACCCGCGTTGCACGAACTCGATCACGAACCCGGCGGCTTCGAATGGATCGATCACAACGACGCGAAACACAGCCTCTTTACATTCATCCGTCGCAGCCGCAGCGGCGAATTGATCGTGATCCTCGTCAACGCGACGCCCGTGCCCCGGTCAGGCTATCGCCTTGGCGTTCCGGAAGGTGGTTTTTACGAGGAGATCCTGAACTCCGACTCCGCCCTCTACGGCGGATCCAATCTCGGCTCGGCCGGGGGCATCCCGGCCCGCCCGCAGGAGTCGCACGGACGCCCCTACTCGATCCAGGTGGAGGTGCCGCCGCTCGCAACGGTCTACTTCAAACAACGCGCCGTCTGACGGTCAGGGTGTCAAAAAAAAAGAGCGGGAAGGTTTTCCCCTCCCGCTCCCATCACATCTTCAAATCAAGGGAATCCGCGGGGAGTCAATATCCCCGATAGCCACCACGATATCCTCCCCGATAACCGGGAGCCGGGGCACCATAACCTCCGCCGTAGTAGGGTCCGCCGTGGGTGTGGTAATAATGATTCCGGGCGGCGCGGTTTTTGGAGATCTCGGAGCCGGCAATGGCCCCGATGGCCCCACCGACGAGGGCGCCGGTTTCGTCGCCGATAAGGGCACCGGTACCGGCACCGAGGGCACCACCGATGAGGGCGCCGCGTTCGCCCGGCGTGCAGGAAACCAAGGTCGAGGCCGCCACGAGAGCAAGGAGACTGAGGATCAGGGAGTGTTTCATGGGTTGGAAGATTTTGGCTTTTGGAACTTCAAAAGCCTCTCCATTCAGACGATCTTAGACGGCCAGTATTCGAAAAAATTTAGCAAATTTCGAAAAAAACAGAAGTCAGGGGCTGGGGGGCTTCAATGCCGACCTTTTCTTCTTCAGCTCCTCCAACTGCAGATTATAGGCCTCGATCTGATCGTCCAGAGGCCGGAGTTTCTTGAGTAGGTCCGCTCGTGCAAGCTTTACGGTTCCTGTCCGATTCGCGTACTCCATCGCGTCCTTTTCGCGCACTAAATTGGATATTTGGAGCTCGACCGAACGGATATCTCGGTCAATGGAGGAAGCTTCGAGTTGGTACTGGTCCCATATTTTCCTCTGCTCCTCGGTTTTCCTTTTTTTCTCAGCGAATTCGGCATCCGACTTCGCTTTTGCCTCATCCCTTATCTTTTGCTGCTCTTGAATCGCCCTTTCGCGATCCGCCGCATGCTCAGAGGCGGACTTGATATTGGCCGGCTTTCTAGCTACTACCTCAGTCGGGTTAGGATAAGGTTGGGATTCAGCAGGAGGCACCGCAATCTGGACTCGAAGCGAATCGGGTAGGACACCAAATGGGATGTTTGAGAAGCCACTGGCGTGGACAACGCTCAAATGAGTCCCTGTCGTTTCCCGCACCACCACGGACTTGTAGGAAGTTCCTTCGGTCAAAGTCAGATCCCCCAGGTTGGTTTGCGGAGGGATCGTCTTGGGCTGGAATGCCACCTTGTAAGATTCGACCAGCCGGGCTTTCTCGAACATCGAATTCTCAAGGGTTGCAAGCCCCCCGATCAACTCGCGGATCTGAGCGAGCATGTCATCACGGGACTTCATGGATTCCAGCGATGGCTCGGCACGGACCGTAGCCTCCTCCAAATCTTCCAGTTCGGCCTTCAATTTCGCATCAGCTTTCTCGACCCGCTCCTCCCAAGTAGCGATCTGTCGATCAAAATATTCCCATCTTTCTTGCAACGCTTTGGTTTCCTGCGAGTCACACGCAGCAAGAAAAAGGGGAAGCAACAACAAGGCCCTGCAACCAAGACGTCTCTTCATTTCTGCGATCGTTCAATCTGAAGTTTTTGAATGACCAGAGATTCATCCGCGAGTCGTTCACGAATCTCAATGGGCAATTCGGCCAGTTTTACAACAGTCTCTGCCCCTTGAGTTTGAAAGCGGACTGAATCGTCCGAAACTTCCAAGATCACAGGATCATTCAGAATTTTACCGCCGCCCAGATCAATCACCCCCAACGTCGATCCGATCAAAGATGACCTCGTAGCAGTTCTCCAAGCGGTCAGACTGGCATCAATCATCGCAATCGTGGCCTTAACCTCATCTTCGTACTTTTTGAGATCGTTGTATTCCTTTGTGATCTCGAGCTCCTGTTTTTGCAAACGCTGGAGATTGCGGATTGCCGCCTCCATTTCGGAAACCTCTTCGGAAACCCTGCGAATCTCCTCGTTTTTGGCTGTCAAGTCACGCTTCAGAGCCTCGAATTCAGCCTGCTTTTGCTCCACCTCATCAGCAAGAGCACGATCTGCTTCCTTGTCCGTACATGAGACTGTGCTCAAAACGAGGGGCAACGAAGCGAGCAGAGAGAATATTGGAACTTTTGAATCCCTGAAAAGAGTGATCAAAATCATACTTTTAGTGAACACGTTTTTAGGATTCACCACGCCTTGTGCCATGTAAAGTTTTTTTGGAAGAAACCCATGGTGCCGGGCTCGGCTCACCCAAACAATTCGACGAGCGGCTGCCCTTTGTCGGCGAGGGTGAAGGG
Source organism: Verrucomicrobiales bacterium (assembly GCA_016795385.1). Classification (GTDB taxonomy): domain Bacteria; phylum Verrucomicrobiota; class Verrucomicrobiia; order Verrucomicrobiales; family DEV007; genus Arctic95D-9. The sequence continues at coordinate 54,541 of JAEUHI010000015.1, forward strand.
GCGCATGCTGGGGGAATAGAGCACCTGATCGAGGGGGAGACCGAGGGCGTAGCCGATCGTGGCATTGAAGTCCTGCACTTTCACAGGCTTCTCAAGGATCTTCGCCCCGCGTTCGTCGGTCTTGCCGTGAATCGTGCCACCTTTCACGCCACCACCGGCGAGGACGCAGGTGAAGGCCTGGGGATGGTGGTCGCGCCCTTCGTTCGTGTTGATCTCGGGGGTGCGGCCGAACTCGGTTGCCAGCACGATGAGGGTATCATCGAGCATCCCGCGGCGCGAAAGATCATCAAGGAGGGTGGAGAAGGCGGCGTCGAGGGTGCCGGCCTGGGTCGGGACGTTGACGAAATTGGAATTGTGCGTGTCCCATCCGCCCATCGAGACCTCCACGAAACTCACCCCGTGCTCGAGGAGACGGCGGGCGAGGAGGCACCCCTGGCCAAACGGGTTTTTGCCGTAGCGGGTCTTCAGGGCCTCGGGCTCGCCGGAGAGATCGAAGGCGGCGAGATCCTTGCTGCGCATCAGCTTGATGGCGTCGGCATACATGTCGGTGTACGCGCGGACGTTTTTCTGATCGTAACGCTCGACGAAGGGAGCATCGAGCTTTTCGGCGAGGGAACGATGAAAGTTGAAACGTTCCTCGGTCATGCCTCGTGCCATGGCGCTGTTCTGAAGGCCGCCTTCCGGATCGCGGAGCATGAGGGGGGAGAGGCTCGCTTCGAAGAACCCCGCCCCGGGATGCGACGAATTGTTCCCGATCATGACGTTGCCGGGAAGGGAGGGATTGTTGCGGCCGTTGAACTTCAGCAACCACGCCCCCATCGCGGGATGGCGGATGGAGGTGCGGATCTCATAGCTGGTGTGCATGAAATAATTCCCCTGCTTGTGGGCACCCTGGGTGGAGATCATCGAGTTCACCACGGCGAGCTTGTCCGCATGACGGGCGAGGAGCGGCAGGTTGTCGGTGAGCTTCAAGTCGTCGACCTTGGTGTCGAGGCGCTTCGTGGGTCCCATCACTTCGGCTTCCATTTTGGGATCGAAGGTATCGAGATGCGACATCCCACCCTCCATGTAGAGGTAGATGACGCGCTTCGCGGTGGCGACCTGGCGGGCGGTGGAGGCCCCGGCCCCGGCCGTTCTCCCGAAATCGGGCAGCGAAGCCAGGGCGCTGACGCCGAGGAAAGACTTCGCGGCGCGGCTGATGAAGTGACGACGGGAAAGGTCGGGATCCAGTTTCATGGAGAGCAAAGAGGGTGGGATGGGCGAGTGAAGAGGGTATGATGCGGCGGGTCGAAGTTCACTGGACGAAAAGGAACTGGCGGGTGTTCAGGATCGTCCAGACCATGCCGGTGACGGTGCCCGCCTCGGGATCCGCGGTCCAGGCCTCGCGGAAGATGGCTTTCTCCTCGTCGGTGGGGAGGCGGCTGAGCATGGTCAGGTAGATGGTGTCGAGGCGATCCTCGAATTTCTCACCCTTCATGTCCCGCATGAGGACGGAGTAGCGGTTTGTCACGGAACTGAGGGTGGGGCCGTTCAGCATGGCGAGAGCCTGGGTCACGGAAGCATCGTGGCTGGCGTTGTCGATCAACTCGCGATCGCTCTGACCGAACTCCCGCAGGAAGTGACCGGCGGGAGAGGGCTGATTCAGCTCGGAGGCACGCTTCATGCGATCGCGGATGATGCGATCGAAATTGCGGAATGAGCTCTTCTCTTCTTTTGATTTCACCTTCCACGCTGCGTGGTCCGCGGCGCGCTGCGCCTCCCGCTCCCGCCGGAGGGCCGCTTCGCGCTCGGCGAACATGGCGTTGATGAGTTCTTGGATGATGCCGCTGCGCTCGCTCCCGGCGACGTCGGCCATGCCTTCCTCGAAGCTGTCGTAGTTCGCGAGGAGAGAGGCGGCGAGCTCGTCCATGAGACGCTCGCCGGCGATGAGAGTGCCCGCATCCTTCAAAGCACCGGCGGAGTCGTCCCCGGGTTTCGAAGCCTGCTCGACGAGAGGCTTTCCTTGGAACGCGGCTAGCTTGCGCTGCAATCCGTCGCGATAGACGACCTCCTCGATACGCTGATCGAGTTCATTTTTGATCCCGCGCGCTTCCAGACTGGCCTGCTTGACAAGATCGGGATCGCCCTTCTCCCGGGCTTCGGCGACCTTCTTCTCGGCGGCCTCGATTTTGACGGAGAGTTCCCCCTGGATCTTCACGACCTCGCGCATGTTCGCGAGGAATTGGGCCGGCTCTTGATCGTAAATGGCCTCGGCGATGAGTTGGACTTCCGCGAGACGTTTGTCGCCGTAGAGGATCCGGGCCTTGTCCGGCTGGTCGGGATCGGGGACGGTCATCGCCACGAGCGAATCCCAGATCTGTTCGGCGGTCATGCGCCGGAGAATGGGGCCGGCGAAGTGATAGGGGGCGCCGGGTACGTGCTCCTCGAGAGTCGCTTCCCGCTGATAAGCCTTGGTGCGGTAGATGACGCGCTGGAAAGCCTGGAGATCGTAATCGAGATCGCGCATGAGTTGCTCGAGGTAGGCCATGAGCGGCGCGTTCGGAGCAACGGAGTTCTCCCGGAGGTCGTCGACCGGCTCGATGAGGCCGAGGCCGAAGGCGCGTTTCCAAAGACGGTTGGCAATGACCTTCGTGAAACGGGGATTTTCCGGCGAGGTGAGCCATTCGCCGAAGGCCTCGATGGGATGGCCGCTCTCGCTGAGGACGGCCTCCTGCCCGAAGAGGGTCGAGGGTTTCACGACCGAAAGCGGGTTGGCGTCGTCATATTGGTAATCCTTCGGCAGGCGCAGGGCGCGATCGGTCGCCACGATGTTGTTGAAGCGGACGGGGAACAGGATCTCGGAAGCGGCTTTGCGCAGATCGCCATCCTGTCCAGCGTAGGGGTTCGCTCCCTTGGCGGCGGCTTTGGCTTTGGGCTTGCTCTTGCCCTTTCCTTTCCCTTTGCCTTTGCCTTTGCCCTCGGCGACATCGCTCCCGGAGTCTTCAGCCGCTTTCGCGCGCTCGGCGGCCAGCTCCTCCATGGCGGCCTGCTGCACGGGATGACCGTTGGTGCCGTTCATGCCGTAGGTGAATGCGGCGAGGTGGTAGTAGTCCATCTGCGTCCATGAGTCGAAGGGATGGTTGTGGCATTGGGCGCAGACGATCTGGGTGCCAAGGAAGACCTGGGTGGTGATGGCAAGATTGTCGAGCGGCATGCCGAAATCCCTCAGGTAATATCCGGTCGCCGCATTCTCCCAACTGCTGCCGGAGGCGGTGACGAGTTCGCGGACAAACTCATCGTAGGGTTTGTTCGCGCGGATCGAGTCTTTGATCCACTTCTCGTAAGCCATCCCGGCACCGACACTCTGTCCGTTGCCCGAAATCGAAGTGCGGGACCTGAGGAGGTCGGCGAACCAATTGTACTGATGCGAAACGTACCCGTCGGACCCGATGAGAGCGTCGATGAGGGTGGCGCGTTTGTCAGGATCCTGCGACTGGAAGAAGGCGACGGTCTCGGCCTTTGTCGGGGTGCGTCCGATGAGGTCGAGGTACGCCCGGCGGACGAAGACTTCATCACTCGCATCGGCATTCGGCTCGAGTTTTTCTTTCTTCAAACCCTCGAGGACGAGCGCATCGACCCGCGCGGCGGCCGCGGTGGGATCGATCGGGGTCTTGGAATCCGGGGCGGCTTCGATGGAAGAGGCGAGTCCGGAGAGCAGAAGCGCCGCAAAGGCGGCGCGGAAAATCGAAGAGATCATGGCAAAGAACGTTTCCACGTTTTTAGACCCCGTCCCCTTCACCGGGTTCTTAACGCGATCGCGCCATACCCCTGCCATCGCGGAGGCGGGACCTACTTCCTGAGCTCGGCGAAAATGAGGCGACCGGCACTCGTCTGCACCGCCCCGGCAACCACGACATTCTGCAGCGTGCCGATATGTCGTTTCGCATGATTGACGACGATCATGGTGCCGTCGGGGAGGTATCCGACCGCCTGGTGATCGTCCCGGCCTTCCTTGACGAGTTCGAGGGCGAGCTCGTCGCCCGGGGACACGATCGGCTTCAGGGCGAGTGAAAGCTCATTCAGATTCAAGACGGAGATGCCCTTGAGACGGGCGACCTTGCCGAGATTGGCATCGTTGGTGAGAATCCGGGCATCAAGGAGGTCGGCGAGCTGCAGCATCTTTGCCTCGGAGGTGAGACCGTTCTCGAAGGATTCGTCGCGGATCGTGATATCGATGCCCGCGGTCGACTTCATCGCATTGAGGGTGTCGAGCCCGCGTCGCCCCCGCCCGCGCTTCAACTCATCGGACGAATCGGCCATCTTTTGCAGCTCATCGAGCACGAATCGTGGCACGACGAGGGCGCCTCCGAGAAAGCCGGCGGCACAGATGCCGGGGATACGGCCATCGATGATGATGTTGGTATCCAGCAGCGTCGGCAAATCCTGCAGGGAATCCTGACGGAAACGCACGTAGGGGATGAGCAGGGAGAATTCCTCGCGCTTGCTCCGCAAGGCCAGCATCACGCCGATGAACCCGAATCCCAGAAACACTGCGAGATTGAAAATGCTGCCGGCGAGGGGGAACTGCTGGGCGAGATCGGTCTCAAAGAATCCGATCCGGGTCACAAGCCAGGCGCAGAGCAGGCCGATGAGGAGTCCGAATGTCCCATGTGAGAACGATCGGAAGGTGAGGTGCCGCAACATGATGTCGAACACGATCACCAGCGAGGCGAAGCCCAATCCCAGAATCGAGCCGAACCACCAGATCCCGGCATTCTCTCCCATCGCCACAAGCGCCCCGATGAACCCCGCGAGAAGGAGGAAAAGCATCCGGATCACATTGAGGAGGGCGTATTGGCTCATGAAACAAGTGGGGCGCTCGGTTCGCCGCTTGGGCGGCAGGGCGCGTGAAGTATATCGGGTATCGCCGGATTTGCGAAGCCGCATTTTTTCCGGGATCACCGCATGGTGCGCCCGGCCATCCACTTGCCGCGGCGCATGGTCGAATTCAACGGCAAGCCGGCATTCGCGGCATGGCGCAGCACGGAATCGCTCTGGGCCACGAGGAAGCCGGAAACGATGAGGTCCCCGCCCGGAGCGAGATGGGGGGGAAAGAGTGGCAAGAGGACCTCGAGCAAATCGCTGAAAAGATTGGCGGCGATGAGATCGTAGGGTGACTCCGCGGCGGCCTCCATCAACGCGATGGCATCGCCCTCGATGAACTCGATCCGGTCGGCGACGCCATGACGTTCCGCGTTTTCCCGGGCATAGATCAGGGCCATACCGTCGTTTTCCACGGCGACGACGCGGTCGGCGCCGAGCCTGGCAGCCGCGATCGCGAGGATGCCACTGCCGCAGCCGAGGTCAAGAACGCTCCAGGAGCGACCCCGGCGGGTCTTCGCGATATCGACGAGGAAGCGCAGACAGCCCGCGGTGGTGGGATGGGCACCCGTGCCAAACGCGAGTTGCGGCGGAAAGCTCAGCACGTGCCGCCCCGGGTGGGTGGAGGCGAGACGACGGATCTCTTCCGGATCCTCCGAGCCGGTCACGATGAGCACGTCCCGCACACGCAGGAGCATGCCTTCGCCCGATCCCGGTGCCGGTTGCCATTGGAAAGGGGCGAGAGGTTCGATGGCACCCCCGAACCGGGTGAGGAGGTCGTCGGCTTCCCCGCGTGTCACGGTGTAGACGGACAGGAGCCAACGCCGCCGTTTTTCCGCCTTCTCCAAAACGTAGGAGATCTCCTCGGCGATCAAGCGGTTCTCCCACTCTTCGAGCCGGTCTTCTTCGATGAACTTCGACCAGCGATACAACGTCTCCAAGGCAGACCCTCCGCAAAACCTTGTGATGAAAAGAGAAACTTGGAGCGGGTGATGAGATTCGAACTCACGACATCAACCTTGGCAAGGTTGCGCTCTACCCCTGAGCTACACCCGCTTTTTCACCCGCCTTTCGGCGGAGCGGACGGTAAGATGCCGGGGTTCGTGCGTTTTTCAAGGCAAAAATTTTAGAATTCATTGGCAGGCCGGAAATGGCGGGGTAAGGGTGCCTCCCCTGCCCTCCAGAGATGAAGAAATTCGGGAACAAACTCGACGAAATCCTCGCCGACAAAGCCGAGGAAGTGCGGCGCCTCATGCCAGTGCGCGAGAAACTCCAGTTCGCCGCCCAGGCGAGGGAAGATTTCCGCTCGTTTGAAACCGCCCTCGGCGGAGGGATCCGGGATCACAGCGAAGACGAGGGCTACGGCCTCTCGGATCTCGCCGTGATCGCTGAAGTGAAGCGTGCCTCACCCTCGGCCGGCACGATTTCCCATGACTTCGATCCTCTGGCCATCGCCGAATCGTATGCCGCGGCCGGGGCGGATGCACTCTCCATCCTCACGGACGAGAAGTATTTCCAAGGTCACCTCTCCTACCTCGCCAAGATCCGCGAGCGGGTCGATCTGCCCATCCTGAGGAAGGATTTCATCATCGATGAAGTCCAGATCTACGAATCCGTCGTCGCGGGGGCGGACGCCATCCTTTTGATCGTCGCCGCCCTGGAGCAGGAACAATTGGTGCATCTCCTCGATGTCGCGGCCAACTATCAACTGGACGTCCTCGTCGAAGTGCACGACCTCGGGGAAATGGAGCGGGCTTTGGAAACAGGGGCGCGCATCATCGGCATCAACAATCGGAATCTCCGCACTTTCGAAGTCGATCTGGGCACCACCGAACGTCTGAGCGAGGAGGTCGGCCCCGATCACATTCTCGTGAGCGAGAGCGGGATCTACACCGGCACCGACACGAAACGGATCCGCTCGTGGGGAGCCGACGCGATCCTCGTGGGCGAGGCTCTCATGCGCGCGACCGACCGGACCGCGAAGATGGCCGAGTTGAAGGGCGGGGGCGACGAGTGACCCTCTCCCCATCCGGCACCGGCTCGAAAGTGTGACCGAAACTTTCTAAGGTTTTCGCCCCGATCACGTCCCATGATCGTATTGAGCGGCATGGGCGGATTGTTTATCTTCCCTGCCGTGAAGGCGGTCTCCGGAAGGAACCGCCGATCTACATCCGAAATCCAAAACCAAATCCCACCAGATCTGAAATCATGAAGAAACTCCTTGCCACCCTCGCCCTCTCCCTCGTTGCCGCGGTCTCCTTCGCCGGTGAATACCCCGACATCAGCATCAGCGAACTCGAAGAGGCCATCAAGAAGGGCGACGTCATCCTTCTCGATGTGAACGGATCTTCCTCCTACGAGAAAGGACACATCCCCGGCGCGATCGATTTCCGTGCGAACAAGGACAAAATCGCATCCCTTCTCGGCGACAACAAGGAGAAGCTCGTCGTGGCCTACTGCGGCGGTCCTTCCTGCTCCGCCTACCAAGCCGGTGCCAAGGCCGCTGAAGAAGCCGGCTTCAAGAACATCAAACACCTCTCCGCCGGTATCTCCGGCTGGCTCCAAGCCGGCAAGACCACCGAGAAAGCCGAGAAAGGCAGCTGATCCCCTGTCTTCCGGATCAACGGAAGACTTTCGCGAAAGGCGTTCCTGCGGTCCGCGGGAACGCTTTTTTCGTGGCTCATTCCCGCACTTCCGGAATCCCGACGCGCCGGGGCATCGAAACTGCTCTATTCTCCCGGTGTTTCCCACCGCATCCAACCACTATTGGCATGAGCGCACTCCTCGATCTGCTCCAACATGAACCTCTGTGCTGCTTTGACGCAGGGGAGGCGGTCATCGCCGAAGGGGCCTCCACCGGGCTGCTTTATTTCCTCGTCGAGGGAGTCGTCGAGGTCACGAAAGGCGGAGTCGCGGTGACCCGCACCAATGAACCGGGCGCGGTCTTTGGCGACCTCTCCGCCCTCCTCGGCGTACCTCACACCGCCGAGGTGCGCACCATCGAACCGAGTCGTTTCCGTGTCGTGGAGGATCCCGTGGCGATGCTCGAGGCGAATCCATCGATCAGCTTGCACCTGTGCCGTCTCCTCGCAAGGCGGCTGGATGGAGTGAACCGCTATCTTGTCGACCTGAAACAGCAATTCGAAGGGCACGATCACCTCGGAATGGTCGACGGCATGATCGACCTGCTCATGCACCGCCATCCGCGCGAGCGCGTCAGGCCTCCGCGCCTAACCCTGCGCGACGCCGAGTTCGCGGAGTGATTGCCCTTCCACACTGCGCCACTCGGCGGTGAGTGCGTCGAGGTCGAGAACGATGGTCGTCGGCTCGGGTCCGAGCTGTCTTCCCGGATTGAAAACCCAGGTTCCGCCGATCCGGTCGATCCAGGATCCTTCGCCGTAGAATGGCGAATTGTGAATGTGTCCGCTGAAGACCATGTCGGGACGATACCTTTCGATCCAGGCGGTGAGGAATTCATCTCCGATGAAGCGTTTCCCGGACCAACTCGTGCGCGCTCCCTCGGGCGGTGCATGGTAGATCCAGATCCAGCGCTCTCCACGCCGCGCGTCTTCACGCTGGAGCAGGGCATCCACTTCGGAGCGGGTCACCTCGCCATCCCACCAAGGACACACCGTGATCCGGACATCTCCAAAGTCGAAGCCATCACCGTCCGTGTGGAGCCGTTCGTGCCGTGCCTCGCGGACCCAGGCGGCGACCGATTCATCCGCCGCGTTGCGGCTGTCCCCATCGTGATTTCCCGAACAGACGACGAGAGAGACTTTCTGCGAAATCAAAATCAGATACTTCTCGATGATCGCAATCTGCACATCGAGGTCCAGTGGCGAACCCAGGTCGAGAAGGTCTCCGCCAATCACGACGAGATCGTAGCGCGGGGCTTCAGCCAGGAGCCAGTCGAACTGCTTGAGCGAATAGTGGAGGTCGGCGACGAAGAGAAGGCGCATGAAAATCAGCAAGTTGTGAGCATTGCTCTTGCCAATCACCCGGTTTTCGAGCACAAAATGGCGAAGGCTACAAAACGCCTCATTTTACCATGAAAATCACCACCTCGTTTCTGTTCCTTGCCCTCTCCGCCTCGTTGACGCTTATCTCTTGTGAAAAGAAGGGACCCGCCGAAAAGGCCGGCGAAAAAGTCGATGAGGCGATCAAAGCCGTCGGAGATGCCGTCGACCCCAAAGGTCCCGGTGAAAAAGTCGGCGAAGCCATCGACAAGGCGGTGGACAAGGCGACCAACTAACTTGCTTCGGGAACCGAGTCTCGAACCACTTGGGTTCCGTTCCGCAAGGGCGGAACCTTTTTTATTGGCGCATTGCAGCAGACTCAAGCGCACCGGGGAAAGGGGATCTCCGTTGGGTAAGGCGCTGGCCGGGCTTGAGGGAGATCGTGTAGGCTTTGTTGGTCCACAACATGCCCGCCTGGCGGCACAGTTCGTCGAGGGCGAGCCCCAGAGAAACCCGTTTGCCACGAAGCGTCACCTTGGGTCCGGGCCTGGGCCCTTCCACCGAAAAGCTGAGGCCTTGGCGCTCGAAGGGCAACTTTCCAAAATAAAGCCGTTCCGCAGATGATTGGATGATCGAGAGAGCGTCCAAGTAATCGACCTCATCGATCTCCAAATCCAAAAGAATCGTCTTTTCGAGAAGATCTTCGACCGCCTCTTCTCTCCCGGCGTCAATCGTACGATCGGGGTTCTCTGAGATACCCACAAACTTTCCCTGCCCCAATACCGCTCCCATCGAGGTAATCACCACAGCTGCCACAACACAGGCAAGAGCTTTCATTTTTTCCGCAGCACCCGGATCTTGTGGGCTTCACTATCGCCGATGTAGATCCCGCCGTCGGCATCGGCGTAGACCCCGTGGGGCCGAGCCATCTCGCACTTCAAGGGATCTCCGTCGGCCCCGTCTCCCTTTTTCCCGGTTCCGGCGATCAGTTCGATCTTTCCGGTTTTGGCATCAATCATCCGGATGGAGTGGCTCTCGCAATCGGCGAGCCAGACGTTTCCGTCCGTGTCGACACTGATGCCTTTGGGTCCGCTGAGAGTGGCTTCAAGGGCAGGACCTCCATGTCCGGTGAACCCACTTTTTCCGGTGCCGGCGATGTGATGGATCTTACCGGCCTTGAGGTCGAACTTGAACACTTGATTCCCCTCGCGCGTCGCGAGCCAGAGATTGCCGTCCTTGTCGAAATCGAGCGAACGAGGCCCCTTCAGCGGCGGCCCCTCGATGGGCGAACCATCAGGTGTGTCCCCCGCCTTGCCCGTGCCGGCGAACGTGGAGATCGTGCCGGTTTTCATGTCGATCCGGCGAATGACGTGGTTGCCGATGTCACAGACGTAGAGATCGCCTTCAGGACCAAACTGGATACTGTGCGGCTGCTTGAATTGGGCCTTCACCGCAGGACCACCGTCGCCGCTGTATCCGGGTTGCCCGGTCCCTGCGATCGTGGTGAGGATGCCGCTCTTCATGTCGATCTTGCGCACCGCATGATTGACCATGTCGACGATGTAGAGGTCGCCCGCGGCGTCGAAGCGGAGTTCGTGCGGCTTGTTGAAGGTGGCCTGCAAAGCCGGACCTCCGTCGCCGGAAAACCCTACGGCACCCGTCCCGGCAATGGTGGTGATCACACCATCCTTCCCGATCCGCCGGATGCGCTGGCCGGTGTATTCACAATAATAGAAAGCGCCATCGGGCCCTCGCACGATTCCGAACGGATTGTCGAGTTCCGCCTTGATGGCTGGCCCACCGTCACCGCTGAAGCCCTGTTTCCCCGTTCCTGCGATCGTTTCAATGATCCAATCGGCTGACTTGAGAAAGGTCGGACAGAGGATACCGGCAAACGTCAGGGCGATGGCGAGGCTTTTCATGAGCGAACTTTGCGGGAAAAGCGGCCCACGGTCAACCCGCATCACCACCCCCGGAAATGCGATTCATTCCCCACCGACGAATCTGCCAAAAAAAGAACCGCCCTTTTCAGGACGGTTCCCAAGTCGGATCCGGCGATGCAGCGGAGCGCGGCACCCGGCTCAATCGTTCTCTCAGAAGGAGACGCTCAGAGAGACACCTCCGTGGAGGATGTCGCTTTGCGGATCGAGGAGCGTGGGATTCACCCCATCAGTCACGAAGCCACCGGGGGAGCCATTGTAACCGATGTAGGGCGTGAGGGTCGTCCGGCAATTGAGCGTGATCGGAAGAGACACGGTGGCGTAGTAGTGGTTCCAGTCGCTGTCGTTGGCCGTGAGGACGGAGAAATAATTGTCCGAATAGCCGATCCCGGCACCGACGACGAGACTGACGCTATCGGTGATGGAGAACGACTTCTCGACTCCCAGCTGATGATACCAACCGTTCGCGAAACCGCCGAACGCGTAGTTGGATTCGTAAAGCACATCGACAAAGCCGAGGCTTTTCTTCACGTTGAGGCCGGCCTCACCGTAGCCCGAGGTGGTGCCACCGGGGAGATTGCCGCGCGCCTCGGGAAAGACGAAGTGGGTGTATCCCACCGACACATCAAACCCGGCGAAGCTACCGATGGCGGCGCTCACGTAGAGGTCGAGCTCGTCATAAGCGCCGGCGATTCCGTCTTCGTTGATGCCGTTGAGATACCACGCTCCGACGGTGATCGGGACCGCGAGGCCATCAAAGGTGTAATTCACATCCGTCCAGGCACTGTCACCCGCGAAACGAACACCGTAGAAGATGTAGTCGGACATGTAGCCGGCGCTGATCTTGCCGCCAAGATCCACGCATTCTTCGATAGGCTCTTTGCCAACGGGCGCTTTGCCCCAGTCTCCCGCTTGAACGCCGAGCGTCATCGCGCCAATCGCTGCCATCAGAATGGTTTGTTTCATAAGTGTCTTGATTCCCTTGGTTTGAGAGGTGGTCGTAATTTCCGGTTTGATTGAAGCAGTCACTCACGGACCGCACACGACAGAGAAAAAGCAATTCCCAGGCCAACCTTCTCGAACAGGGAATCTTTTTTCTCCACAACGCCTCTTTCGGGTGTGGAAAGGGGAGAGACTTCATTACTCTCCCGGGCAGCGGATACGGGAGAGAGCAGGGTACAAAAAGAAACCGCCCCTCCCGAAGGAGAGGCGGTTTACACCAAGGTTCTAAGTAAAACTTAAGCCCTTTGCGTCAGCGGATCTCAGAAAGAAACGCTGAGGGAGACACCACCGTGGAGGATGTCACCTTGGGGATCAACGCCAGTGGGGTTGACACCGCTGGTCACCCAGCTACCGGCAGCACCACCGTTACCATTGTAACCAATGTAGGGGGTAAGCGTCGTGCGGCAGTTAAGCTGGATCGGAAGCGAAGCGGTCACGTAGTAGTGGTTCCAGTCGCTGTCGTTCGCGGTAAGAGCGGAGAAGTAGTTGTCGGAGTAACCCACGCCGGCACCAAGCACGAGGCTGATGCTGTCGGTAAGGCCGAAGGACTTCTCAACACCAAGCTGGTGGTACCAGCCGTTGGCGAAACCGCCCATGGCGTAGTTGGACTCGAAAAGCACGTCGACGAAGCCAAGGCTCTTCTTGAGGTTGAGGCCAAGCTCACCGTAGCCGGAGGTCGTGCCACCGGGAAGGTTGCCGCGAGCTTCGGGGAAGATGAAGTGGGTGTAGCCGAGCGAGGTGTCGATACCGGCGAAGGTACCAAGAGCAGCGCTGACGTAGAGGTCGAGCTCATCGTAAGCACCACCAATACCGTCTTCGTTGATACCGTTGAGGTACCAGGCACCGACCGTGATCGGAACGGCGAGACCGTCGAAGGTGTAGTTCACGTCGGTCCAAGCGCTGTCACCGGCGAAACGGACACCGTAGAAGATGTAGTCCGTCATGTAGCCGGCGGAGATCTTACCGCCGAGATCGACACACTCCTCGATCGGAGCCTTGCCAACGGGGGCCTTGCCCCAGTCACCCGCGTTCACGCCGAGCGTGAGCGCGCCAATAGTTGCAACCAGAATGGTTTTTTTCATAAGTGTTTTGTTTCCCTTGGTTTGAGATGTGGTCGTAATAACCTGATTTTCGTCCGGGCTCGCACCCGAAATTCCAAAATCCTCTCCCCATCAAGCAATGGCCTGACACACGGGGGTCGGAAAGTGGAACCGCGAGAGGTTGCCCGAGGTTTCCCCTTCTCGCAAGAGAAAAATCTTCATTTTCCTCTAAGAAAGGAACCAAATGGCCGTTTTTGAGAGTTGGGCCGACGTTCTCCTCCGCGATCTTGGCGTTGATTTCGAGAGAGTTACGCAGATTCTTTGATTCTTGCGGTGGCTTCTTCAAAGCCGGGGCACTTCATCGTTTTTTCAGCGCCCGGCGCCTTGCAGTGTCCCGAGGAAACTCATCGGAACGCTCTTTTTCTTGTTTCGCCCTGGGTCTGGTCCTGCCTCGGAACGAAAAAACCGCCCTCCCGCGAGGGAGGACGGTTTTCACCAAGGTTTGGAAAAGGGATTTTCCGGGCCGTGCGATTCTCAGAACGAAACGCTCAGAGACACACCACCGTGAAGGATGTCGGACTGGGCACCTTCGCCGAGCGGGTTGATGCCATCGACAACGAAGCTGTCGGGAGCACCCACGTATCCGATGTAGGGAGTAAGGGTGGTGCGGCAGTTGAGTTGAATCGGGAGTGAAGCGGTCGCGTAGTAGTGGTTCCAGTCGCTGTCGTTTCCGGTGAGGTCACCCCAGTAGTTGTCGCTGTAAGCGACGCCGGCACCAAGGGCCAGGCTCACGTTGTCGGTGAGGCCGATGGACTTGGTCACACCGAGCTGGTGGTACCAGCCGTTGGCAAGACCACCCATGGCGTAGGCGTTCGAGTAGGCGAGATCGACGAAGCCGAGGCTGCGCGACACTTCAAGACCGAGTTCGCCGTAACCGAGACCGCTCGACGAGACGTTGCTGCGGAATTCGGGGAAGGTGTAATGGGTGTAGCCGAGGGCCACGTCGAATCCAGCGAAGGTGCCAAGGTCGGCTTTCGCGTAGAGGTCGAGCTTGTCGAAGCCACCGTTGAGGATGCCGTCGCCGTTGATCACGTTGTAGTAGCCGGCACCGATGGTGACCGGAACGGCAAGGCCGTCGATGGTGTAGTTCACGTCGACGACCGCGGTGTCACGACCCCAGCGCACGCCCTTGAAGACGTAGTCGGTGGCATAGAGGGTGGTGATGGTGCCGCCGAGATCGACGCACTCTTCCACGACTTCCTTACCGACGGGGGCTTTGCCCCAGTCGCCTGCGTTCACGCCGAGCGTCAACGCGCTGATGGTTGCAACCAGAATGGCTTTTTTCATAATCGTTTTGTTTTCCCTTGGTTTGAGATGTGGTCTTTGCGGACCGGGTTTTGAACAGTTTGTTCGTGTTCTCCTGCAAAAACATCCGCCTAAGCCGATGATTCCGAGGTAGAGAGGCGATTTTTAGCAGCACATCGCAACGGCGCAACCAAAAAATTGCAAATCCTTCTTAAGACGGATGTTTCGCCGGAGTTCAGGCGATCTTGACGACGTCCGCTCCAAGCAAGGGTGATTCAAGCGATGGAACCTGGAAAAACGCCAGGGTGAGGCTGCGCCCCGCCGTCCACGGCTGGGAAGGGCGCGTCACTTTTCCCTTCTCTCCCGATGGGGCGATCACCTCCTCGCCCGATTCAAGAGGACGACCAGCCTCGACGATGCGAAGGAACCGTTTGACGCGACCCACGCTGCGGATGCGGGAGATGACCTCCTGGCCCAGATAACATCCCTTGTGAAAATCGACTGCCGTGGCATCGAGGCCCAGCTCGGCGGGAAACTCGTCGGAATGGATCTCGGTTCCGGATCGCGGGACCATCGAGAGGATTTCACGCAGCTCCCAGTCCGCGTCGGAGATCTCGCCTCCGGCCGCAAAAGGCAGGGTGCTTCCATTCTCTCCGATCCAGTCGTGGCCGGGCTCTCCAAGGCGCGTGCTGACCGCCCCGCCGACGGACTCACCGGCAAAATGGTGGAAGAGCCGCACCTGCCCGGTGACATCCTCGATTTCGCAATCATCCGCGATGAGGTATCGCTCGAGCCGCGCCGCGAGAGCTTCGCGCTGGATTCCCTCTCCATCGACGAAGATGCCGTCTCCCTGCGCCCTGATCCACACGAGCGCCTCGACTTTGCCTTTGATGGTGCATAGGCAGGCCGGGAGCGCCCGTCCCTCGGAGACCTTGGCGACATCATTGGTGACTTGGCCGTTCAGATAGCGGATGCGATCCGCACCGGTAAGCCGGAAGACGGCACGATCTTTCAGCTCCCGCCACCGCCCTTCGAGTCGAGGCAGGTCGCTCATGATGGTTTCGCCTCCGCACCGGCTGCGGGTTGATCTTTCTGGTAGGTGGAGGCGATCACGGAATAATCGCGCTCGCCTTTCCCTTCCTGGATGGACCGGTACATCACGTTCGCTGTCGTCGAGAGGACAGGCTGTGACACCCCGAGCTGTTTTCCGAGACTCAAGGCATATTGGGCGTCCTTGAACATGTTCTTCAGGGAAAAATGCGGCTCGTAATCCCGGGCGAGGATGCCCGGTAGCTTCATCGACACGAGCGGGGAGCAACAGGCATTCCCCTGGAGGGCCTCGGCCAGACGATCCGGCTTGACCCCTGCCGCCGCGACCAATCCATAGGCTTCGGAAAGGATCCCCACCGTCGCCGCCGAGATCATGTTCGTCGCGATCTTGATGAGTGAAGCTTCCCCCACCCGTCCAAGATGGAGAATCGACTTGGAACTCGCCTCCAGAACGGGACGCACCCGGTCGAGGAGGCGGTGATCGCCTCCTATATAATAGACCAGCGATCCAGCCTCGGCGGCCAGCCGGCTGCCGGTAAAGGGCGCATCCAGAAAAGCGGCGCCGGCATCACGGACCTCCTGATAGACCGATGCGACCGTTTCCGGATCAAAAGTGCCGTTGGCGATGATGACGTGGCGGGATTCGAGACGGCTTTTCATGGCCGCGATCACCGAGCGCAGAGCCTCGCTGTCGCCGACGAAGATCTGGATGACATCCGCCAGATCCGCCACCTCGCCGGGCGAAGCGACAAAACCGGGCAAGGGCTTCGCCGTGCGATTCCAAACGTAGACCTGGTGACCGGCCTTCCGCAGACATTCCGCGACGCGGCTGCCGATGATCCCCTGTCCGATCACGCCCACGGGTTCGAGGGTTTTCGATTCTTCCGTTTCCATGGAGGGGAATCAACGCCGCCCCTTCCTTTTCGCAAGGACGGGTTGAACGGAGCACCTGCTTCGTGTTTGCTGGAGGGATGAAGGACGCGATCCGGAGCACGCTCTCCCACCTCGGACAGCTGGTGCTGCTCGCGGCCGGTTCGCTCGCGTCGCTCGTCACCGCCGGCCTGCGCCTGCGGTCGGCCTGCTCGCAGGTGGTCTCGATCGGCATCGGATCGCAGGTGGTGGTGATCGTCACGGGCGCCTTTACCGGCGCGGTCTTTGCGGCGCAGGCCTACTACAAGTTCAACGAACTCGGACTGGGCTCCGCCACGGGGCCGGTCGTCTCCATCGCGATGTGCCGTGAACTGGGCCCCGTTCTCGCCGCGCTCATGGTCGCGGGGCGCATGGGCGCGGCGATGGCGGCCGAGATCGGCACGATGCGGGTGACCCAGCAGATCGACGCCCTTCGCGCTTTCGGAGTCGATCCCGTCGATTACCTCGTCGTACCGCGCTTTCTCGCCATCCTCGTTTCGATGCCCGTGCTCGTGGCCGAGGCCATCTGGTTCGGCATGATCGCGGCGGAGGTCCTCACCGTGGAAATCTTCGGCGTGCCCGCCCCGTGGTTCCGGGAGCAACTCATCGCCCACACCCAGGCGTCCGATGTGATTTCCGGATTGCTCAAGGGCCTCGTCTTCGGGCTGCTCATCGTGCTCATCTCCTGCCACCGCGGCCTGCACGCGAGCGATGGCGCCGTCGGGGTCGGGCGCGCCACGACTCGCGCGGTGGTTGACTCCTCCCTGGCGATTCTCGTGGTGAATTTCTTTCTTTCCCTCGTCTTCAACCGCTGGTTCCCGACCAGCTCGATCGATCTTTGAGCCCAGATGACCGGAGATCCTGACATTCCTCCCTTTTTCGAGGTCTCGGACCTGCGCCAGACGCTCGGTGGGCATGAAGTGCTCCGGGGCGTTTCCCTCGTAGTGCCGCAAGGCCTCACCACGGTCATTCTCGGGGGGAGCGGAGCGGGCAAGAGCGTCCTCCTGCGTCACCTCAACGGCCTGATGAAACCGCAGTCCGGGACCGTGCGGGTACAGGGCGTCGATCTGGGTCCACTCTCGGAAAATGACTTGCGCCCGATCCGTCGCCGCATCGGCGTGCTCTTCCAGGACGGCGCCCTTTTTGATTCCATGAGCGTCGGCGACAACGTCGCTTTTCCGCTGCGGGAACAGGGCGAACGCGATCGAGGGGCCATCGCCAGACGCGTCGATGAAGTCCTCACCCTGGTCGGACTGAAAGGACAGGAGCACAAACGACCCGATACCCTCTCGGGCGGGATGCGAAAGCGCGTCTCCCTCGCCCGCGCCATGGCCGCCCGGCCCGACTGTCTCCTCTACGACGAGCCCACCGCCGGATTGGATCCGATCCTTTCGGAAAACATCACCCGTCTCATCGGCGATCTGAAAACCGAGTTCCATCTCACCTCCGTGATGGTGACGCACCACCTCGGCGCGATGCGCACCGTCGCCGATCAGGTCATCTTTCTGAAAGACGGCGTGGTGCGCTACGCGGGCTCTCCGGGCGGACTTGACCGGTCCGCGGATCCCGCCATCCGGGAGTTCCTCGCCGCTGATGCGATGGGCATCTCGTGACCGCGTTCGCCATTGTCACCGCCGCCGTTATCGGCCATACTGCCGTCTGTCATCCGATGTCGTCTTCCTCCCATCGTGCCGAGATCCAGGTCGGCCTCTTCGTGCTGATCGGTGCCGCGCTCGTGGGTGGCCTCGTCCTGCGCTTCAGCCGGCCCGGGACGGGGTCGTCGGCGGGTTATCCCATCACCGTGGAGGTCAAGGACGCGACCGGAATCCGCGCCGGGGTCCCCGTGCGGCTCGGCGGCGTCGATATCGGCCGCGTCGCCTCCGATCCCGTGTTGAACGCCGATTTTGTCATGCTCTCGGTGCCGCTCCACATCAACTCCGGCATTCGCATCCCCGCCGGATCGACGGTAAAAGTCGGGACGAGCGGGCTCATGGGAGACAGCTACGTGCGCATCCTGCCCCCCGAGCGACCGACCGGCGGATTTCTTCCCGAAGGCCACCGCATCCTCGCCCAGCCCGCAAGCAGCCTCACCGATCTCGCCGGGGAAGCTGGCGAAGCCTTCGACGGTGTCGCCGATGCCTCGGTGGAAATGCGATCCGCCGCGGAGCGATTCGAACAGCTCGCCTCCCGCATCGAAGACAAGCTGCTGACGGACGAGAATCTCGAGAATCTCCGCGTCCTCCTCTCCGAGATGCGCGCCACTTCCGAGACTCTCCACACGGTATCCGAGCGGTTGCCGGCTTTGCTCGACGAGAGCAGCGCTGCCATGAAAAGCGTCGGGGAGACAGCCGTCTCCGCCAAGGCCACTTTCGCCGGCGTCGACGACAGTGTCGCCAAATTCGGCAAGACCCTCGATGGTGTCGATCCCGTCTTTCAGGAATTCGACGGCACCCTCGACGAACTCCGCAAAACCATCGCCACGACCGATCGTCTGCTGAACGAAATCGAAAAGGGCGAGGGCCTCACCGCCGCCCTTCTCAACGATCCCAAGCTGAAACGTCAGTTTGAAGAGGTCATCGACAAACTCAACCGCTACGGATTCCTTTTCTATCCGAGGGAGGGAAGTGCCCTGCGCGACTCCATCCCCGGTCCGGAAGACGGAGAAGAATCGGATCGCAAAGGGTTCCCCGGATTGAAACGCCAGCCCTGATTCCACATGACTTTCCTCGTCATCCTGAAGCGTTTCGAAGTGTGGCTGCTGCTCGCCATCGTCATCGCACTCGTCGTCTACGCCTTTCAACCGCCGCCCCCCTTGCCTGGATCGAGCACCGCGACCTCGGTCATAGACGCTGCAGACGCCGAACCCGTTTCCAAAGACCCCGCCAATCCCGCCACCGGGACTCCCGCACCATCCCCGTCCCTGGTGGTCCGCGAAGTGAAGATGATCCCCTCGTCCCCAGGTTTCATCGTCGAGACCCTCATCGCCGGCGGATCGGGACGCGACAAAGACCTGTCGCTCACCGACGATCAAGTCCGCGCCACCACCGGCGACGGACAGCCCGTGAATCGATTTTTCGAGCCCTTCCAGACAACGCCCGTCCTGCTGACTTCGGGCGATGGCACCGCCTCGCTCCGTTGGTGGCTGCCGGCTCCCACCGACTCGCTCTGGATCGAGATCGGCGGTGAGAGGATCCAGGCCGAGCTGCCGTGACCAAATCTCACCGGCCCTTCCCTCAGAGCTTTCACCCCTTGTTGCCGCATGTCCTCCCGTCAGGCCGAGTTCCTTCTCATCAATAACAACAACACGCGCACCAAATTCGCCCTCGCCTCAAGATCGGAAGTCTTCGAGCACCGGGCTATTCCTTCGCGTGAAGTCACCGAAGAGAGCGTGCGCACCCTGCTCGCCGATTGGGAATATGACAAGGTCGTCCTCGCCTCGGTCGTGCCAGCGAACGTCCCCGCGCTCGTCGCCGCCCAGGCCGGTCGTCCCCTCGTCGAAGTGTCCCACCGGATCGACCTCGGGGTCATCGTCGATTTCCCCGATCCCTCGAAGATCGGTGCCGACCGCCTCGCCAACGCCGTGGCCGTCGCCGCGCGTCCGCTCGCCGGGCCCGTCGTCGTGGTGGATTTCGGCACTGCCGTCACCTTCGACATCATCGATGCGCGACCCGCCTACATCGGCGGCGTCATCGCGCCCGGTCTCGATGCAATGCGCCATTACCTGCACGAACGCACCGCGCTCCTTCCCGAGATCGAGATCGCCCGCCCCCCTTCCGCCATCGGCAAATCCACCATCCACGCGATGCAGTCGGGGGCCTACCATGGATACCGCGGACTCGTCCTCGAAATCCTCGCCCGTATCGACGAGGAGATCGGCGCGCCCTCGAAAACGATTGCCACAGGAGGATATGCGGCTTTGATAGCCGACGGTCTGCCGGCCATCGGGTCGGTCGAGCCTCACCTCACCATGCAAGGCCTCCTCCGCGTCGCGGAACTCAATTTCTTTTCATGACGACTCCCCCAGTCATCGGCATCGATTTCGGCGGCACTTCGGTCAAGCTGGCCGTGGTTGCCGGCGAAAACCTTCTCACCGGGATCCAGCGCATTCCCACGCAGGACTTCGATCATCCGGATCTCCTTATCGAGGCCATCGTCGATGCCATCGCCGCCGTCCGCCTCTCTCATCCCGACATCGCCGCCGTCGGTATCGGCGTCCCGGGCGCGGTGAACTTTTACACCGGGATGACCTACAATCTCACGAATGTGAAAGGCTGGACCGCCGTGCCTCTGCGCGACATCGTCGCCGAAAAGACCGGCCTCCCCACCGTCATCGAAAATGACGCCAACTGCATGGCCTACGCCGAATGGAAGTATGGTGCTGCCAAAGGCTGCCAACACGCCGTCTGCGTCACCCTCGGCACCGGCGTCGGCGGCGGTCTCATCCTCAACGGAGGGCTCTTCCGGGGCGCCGCCTGTGCCGCCGGAGAGATCGGTCAGATGAGCATCGACCTGCATGGCGTGCCTGGACCCTACGGCAATACCGGTGCGCTCGAGCGGTATATCGGGAATCGACAGATCGTCGAGATGGCTGAAGCCATTTACCGTGAAAGCGGTGTCGAGCCCCCCGCCGGACTGAGCCCGGAGTCGCTCGCGACCGCCGCCACCGCCGGAGACCCTCTCGCCCTCAAAGTCTGGGAAAAAGTCGCCCATTGCCTCGGATTCTGTCTCATGAGCGTGATTTACCTTCTCAATCCCGAAGCGATCGTCATCGGTGGCGGCGTCTCCGAGGCCGGCGATCTGCTCTTCAAGCCCTTGCGGGAGACCCTGCAGAACTCCCTCACTTCCGAGTGTTTCAACGACTTGCGCCTCGTCCACGCTCGCTATGGAAACACCGCCGGCATTCTCGGCAGCTCGGCCATGGCCGCCGGGTTGGTGTGAAAAGGACAGATGGCTTTCGGTTTAAATTATAGAAAATATAATATTTCTGTTGTGTTAACCGTTTCCGGTTTTACTTTTCCCCAAGCACTGCTTTTCTCTTGCAGCACCCACCCTTCCTCTGGCATGGAGGATGCTCGCTTAACTCTGAATCCATTTCTTATGAAAACCGCTACCCTCATGGCAAGCATCGGCGCGATGGCCTTCGGCGTTTCCACGCCGGATCTCTTCGCGGGAGACTGGGGCAAAGCCCCCGTGGACAAAACCCCGATCGAAGAGTGCGTCGACCTCGGTGGTGAACTCAGCGTCGGCTATGAGACCGATTACGTCTTCTACGGCGTGCGTTTCGCCCGCGACAGCGTCTGGACCGATGTGAACTACACCTTCGACAACCTCGCCGTCCCCGTCACCGTCGGCGCTTGGTATCTCAACGGAATCAACGGCGGTGGCGCCGGATACGACGAAGTGGACCTCTACGTCGACTTCGAGCTCGGCACCTTCGCCGGTTTCGATTTCAATCTCGGTTATTACCACTACGCCTTCCCCGAGTTCCGCAGCAACGTCACCCCCTCGGGCGGATACGGCGAAGCTTACCTCGACATTTCCCGGAGCCTCGGATTCATCGATCTCGCCTACAGCGCGATCCAATCCTTCGGCGGACGGGGCACCGCGGCCGGTTGGTTCCATGAGTTCGGAGTGGAGAAAACCTTCGAACTCTGCGACAGCGCCGCCATCGTCCTCGGAGCCGGCGTCGGCTACAGCGACGGCTACTACGACAGCGCCACCTTCGGCCTGGCTTCCGATTCCGGCTGGAATCACTATTACGTGAAAGCCTCCATGCCGATCGAGCTGAACTGCCGCACCACCCTTACTCCCTACATCGGCTACAACGGAGCCACCAGCGGCATGATCGCCGACGGCATCGACGTGGGTCTCGGACCGCAATCCGACATCCTCCACGGCGGGGTTTCCCTGACCGTCTCGTTCTGATCGGACGAACGCGCGGCTTTTACCCGCCTTTTCCGAAAACCTTCCTCCCGCAAGGAGGAAGGTTTTTTTGTGGGCGATTCCTTCGCGCGAAGAGCCCGGGCACTCCCCGAAAAGCGCAACCCGGATCACCCGCTTTTCCAAACGCTCCGCGGCGAAACGAAAAAACCCTGTCGCACATGACAGGGTTCATTCGGAGGGCAGACCCTGTTGAAAGGGAGCGCCCGGGAGCGTGCTGCCTGGATCAGGCTTGGGCGGCCGGCTTCAGCTTGGCTGCCATGCGGGCCTTGAGGCGATCAGCCGTGCGCTTGTGGATCGTGCCACGCTTGGCGGCCTTGTCGGCGGCGGAGGCAAAGGAATTGTAAGCGGCCTGGGAGGCGGTCGCATCTCCGGTGCTGATCGCCGCGAGGGCACTCTTGCGGGCCGACTTGACGTTGGATTTGATCGCACGATTCTGGGCC
Source organism: Verrucomicrobiales bacterium (assembly GCA_016795385.1). Taxonomy (GTDB): domain Bacteria; phylum Verrucomicrobiota; class Verrucomicrobiia; order Verrucomicrobiales; family DEV007; genus Arctic95D-9. Next base: position 76,989 of record JAEUHI010000015.1, read on the forward strand.
GTACGAACTTTCGTCTGACGGACGCGTTTGAGGGCGGACTTGGTGTTGGCCATCGGATTCTGGTGTTTCGAAAAAACTAAAAGGGCGCGGAGCATACTCCGGAAATCCGATCCGTCAAGGGGCAACCTCCGTCGCCGTCGCGTTGCCGATGACAGCGGGCGGCGCGGAGTTGAGGTAGGAGGTGTCGAATCCGCTCTCCTGGAGCACATCGGCACCGGACTTGAAGATGCTCACCTCATTCCAAACCGGCTTCACCGCGGGCGGCTCGACGGGATTCAATGCCGTCGCGAGGGCGACCGGCTCGACCGGAGGGATCACCTCGATCGGTTCTCCCATTTCCTTGGCCGTCTCGGCATCACGCCAAAGACCCTTGCGGACGACGAACACCTTCGAGCCCTCGCCGACACGATCGTGCAAGTCGATGACGTCCTTCGACTTCATGCGCACACAGCCATAGCTCGCCGGGGTGCCGATGTCGCGCTCCGCGGCGGTCCCGTGGATGTAGATGCAGCGGGCGTAGGCGTTTTTGTTGGAGGGCTCGAGGCCGTTCAGCCAAAGGATCCGAGAAACGATCGGGTCGCGCCCCGGCGCATCGGGCTTGATCACTTCACCGGTCCACTTCCGGCTCTTGAAGACCGCTCCGGCCGGCTTGCCGGCACCGATCTTTTCCGCGACCTCCAGCTTGCCCGCCGGGGTGCGATAGCTCCCCTTTTCATCGCCGAGGCCGAATTTGGAGGTGGAAACGGGATAGGTTTTCACCAGCTCGCCCTGACGATAGAGCGCCATTTTCTGCATCGGCACGGAGACCTCCATGACATGGAGGCTGTCGCGCTTCGCGGCCGTCTGCACCGCGCAGCTGCTGAGGGACAAGGAGAGTCCAAGGACCAGGATCGACCCGGCACACTTCAACACACGAGTAGGGAGGTTCATAGGGGGAGTTACAGATATAACGAGGATTCAGGTGTTCTCTTAGAGGACCCCGTTACACTTCCCGATGTCGTTGATTCCAGTGAGTGAGTGGCCGGAATGAGATTGCTCTCAAATTTAATATAAACTTTCCTTAAGAAAAGACAAATTTCTAGCAAACTTTTTTTCACGATCTAAAGTTTCTCCACCCTCCCCCGTTCTTCGGGAATCCGGCCATGTCCCTCCCCCGTTGTCTCCTTCTCCTGCTCCTTTCCTCTCTTTTCGCGGCTTTCCCGGTCGGCGCGCAGGAGGATCCGGAGTCCCCCCAGATCCCCGAGGAACTTCTTGAAGACGAACATCTTCGTGAAGAAATGGGGGTGAACGACTTCACCGCCCCCTCGATCCGCAAGATCTTCGAGGATCTCCGGAAGCTCCGCCCGCTCCCCTACGACGAGCTGAAGCGCCCGCTCCCGGAACAGCCGCCACAGGATCGGACCAAGCTGGCCCTCATCATGGGTTCGCTTCTGGCCGATGGGTTTTTCGCGGTGGAGGCGGAACAGTTTTTCGACCTGGAACCGATCGGTCGCTCCCTTCTCAACCACGGGAAGATCCTCGGATCCGGCACGCGGATCTCGAGCCACATGAAAAGCATGCTCGAGAAAGGGGCCGTCGGTCAATGGGACGCCCTGAAGGAGGAGCTCTATCAGACCCAGAAGGATGTGGAAAAGGAAATGGTCCTGATCCGCGACGTCGACGCGGCGAACCTCATCAGCCTCGGCGGTTGGCTCCGCGCCCTCGAGATCGCCTGTGCCGCCTCCCTCAATCCCTACGATCCGGCGAAAGCGGCCCTCCTCACCAAACCCGAGATCGTCGAGTATTTCGTGCTGAATCTCGAGACGCTCGAGCCCCGCATCCAGAAAAACCAGCTCGTCGGCCGCATCCGCACGCGCTTGCTCGAGATGCAGAAAACCGTCGATCTCCCCGAGGGGCAGATCCTTTCCGAGGAGGAAGTGACCCAGCTCAGCACGATGGTCGAGGAGCTCGTCGATCAGATCAGCGGCAGCGAACGCATGCTCAAGACCACCCAAAACACGGGTGACCCGAAGCCGACCAAACCCGCGCCGGTGAAAACGCCCGCCGCGACCGGCGGTGTGATCTCGGGCGAGGTGCCGGAGTGACGCCGACTCCCCGCAGCGGGGCCTCGCGTCTCCTTCGCCGATCCGAGGAACGTTTTTTTGCCGGAGGACTGTAACGCGGCCGCAGTTTCGGTGCATCACCGGACGGGATCCTTCCCGTTCACGTGAATCCAAGCACCCTAATGAAACTCCGCCCTCTGATCTTTGCCTTGGCCTGCGCCGGGGCAAGCTCCCTCCAAGCCATGACCCTCGACGAAGAACTCGCCGAATTCCGCGCCATCGGAAACACCTACCTCACCGCGTGGGACAAGTCCGAGTCCGCACCCGAAGAGTTCATCGCCCTGGTCCGGGGCTATCCCGCGAAAGCCAGGTGGTATCAGGAAACCTACGCCAAATACCGGGCCGAGACCGAAGCCAAAACCGATCTTGGCAGGACGGTGTTTTCCGCTGCGAAAGGGGCCAAAACCGGGATCGATACGTTCCTCGCAACGGCCGGCGAGTTTGCCGCCGCCTATCCCGGACGTTTCAAGGGGCTCATCGAGAAGGCCAAGGGCGACGCCGCCTTGGCCGAGTCGGAGAAAACGCCTGGCCACTACCGCGCCGCTCTCGATACCCTCGACCGTGCCGAGTGGATGGTGACCGTGCTCGTGGCCTTCAACGGCGAAGCGGACCCCATCGCGAAACAATGCGCCAAGGGGATCCTCGAGCTGCGTTCAAGCTATGAAACGAAGGAAGCCGCCCTGATCCGCGCGACGGCCCGTGTTGTGAAGGCGCCGGAGGAAATCTATCCCGGCAAAGACCTCGAAACCCTCCGTGCCGGTGTCGCCGCCGCCTGGAGGGAGGCCCATCCCGCCGATCGCGTGATCGCCGTTGTCTTCGACCAGGCCGATTGGAAACTGAACCGCTTTTCGCGCTGGCACGAGACCGACGCCAAATGGGACCACATCGACAAATCCTATCTCGAACTCTCCGTCGTCGTGGAAAAGGACGCCAAAACCGCCCTCATCCACGCGGCCTTCGTCAATCGCGACAACGCCACCGGGGGGATCACCTTCGGCGTCGATACCAAGGGCGGAAGTTTTGTCACCGACGAGATCGGCAAAGACCAACTCTGATCACACGCCGGGCAGGAGATACTTCGCCGCCTGATCGACATCCTTGTCGCCGCGACCCGACAAACTCACCACGATGATTTGATCCGGCCGCATCGTGGGAGCCGCCTTCTTCACATGGGCAAGGGCGTGCGAGGTCTCCAGCGCAGGGATGATTCCCTCGGTGCGGGCGAGCTCGGAAAAGGCATCGAGGGCCTCGTCATCGGTCGCGTAGGTGTAATCGACCCGTCCTTCACTCTGGAGGAAAGCATGTTCCGGCCCCACCGCCGCGTAATCGAGCCCGGCCGAGACGGAATGGGTTAATTCGATCTGGCCGTCCGCATCGGCGAGGAGCCACGTCTTCGTGCCCTGAAGGACACCGAGCTTCCCTCCCTGGAAGCGCGCGGCGTGTTCCCCGTGCTTGATCCCGTGGCCACCCGCCTCCACCCCCATCATCTTCACGCCTTCGTCGCCAAGGAAAGGATGGAAAAGGCCGATCGCATTGCTCCCGCCGCCGACACAGGCGACGAGGAGATCGGGCAGGCGCTCTTCCCGCTCGAGAATCTGGCGGCGCGCCTCGACTCCGATGACCCGGTGGAAATCGCGCACCATCATCGGATAAGGATGCGGCCCAAGGGCGCTGCCGAGGATGTAGTGGGTCGTGCGAACATTGGTGACCCAGTCGCGGAGGGCCTCGTTGACCGCTTCCTTGAGGGTCTTTTGCCCGGCCTCGACTCCGCGCACTTCGGCACCGAGGAGACGCATGCGGATGACGTTGAGACGCTGGCGCTCCATGTCTGTCGCGCCCATGTAAACCACACACTCCATCCCGAAACGGGCCGCCACCGTCGCCGTCGCGACCCCGTGCTGTCCAGCTCCGGTCTCGGCGATGATGCGCTTTTTACCGAGGCGTTTCGCGAGAAGGATCTGGCCGAGGGCATTGTTGATCTTGTGCGCCCCGGTGTGGAGCAGGTCCTCGCGCTTCAAGTAGATGCGGGCACCGCCGAGTTTCTCCGTCCAGCGCTCCGCGAAGTAAAGCGGCGTCTCGCGACCGCAGAACTCGGCGAGGAGACGGGAGAGTTCCTCTTGGAACTCCGGATCTTCCTTGGCCTGGAAATACTCGGCCGTGAGCGTGTCGAGCGCCGCCACGAGCGTCTCGGGGACAAAACGCCCGCCAAAGGTGCCGAAGTGGCCGCTCGCATCGGGGAGGGCCTGGGAGAGAGTCGCCGTGCTCATGAAATGGAGTTACGCGTTGAGGAGGAGAAGTGTTTCGTGGCTCGCAATTTCCCGGGAGAGGTGTATCCTCCCCCGTCAGAGGCTGCGGAGTGAAGGCGGGTCAACCCCGCCAGGGCCGGAAGGCAGCAACGGTCGCTCGTCCTTCATTGCCGCAGTTCTCTGGCATTTTTCTTTTACGCCGCCGCGACTTCTTCCAGGTGGAAGACCTCGCGGGCGTCGCTGATCACTCCGGTCACGGCCGCGGCCGCGACCATCACCGGCGACATGAGGACGGTGCGACCGACCGGACTGCCCTGGCGTCCTTTGAAGTTCCGATTGCTGGAGCTCGCGCAGAGCTGGTCGCCGACAAGTTTGTCGGGATTCATGGCGAGGCACATGGAACAGCCCGCGCCACGCCATTCGAAGCCGGCTTCGGAGAAAATCTTATCGATCCCTTCCTGACGGCAAAGATGATCGACAATCTCGGAGCCCGGCACGGCGATCGCAGTGACCCCGCTCGCCACCTTGTGCCCCTTGAGGTATTTCGCCGCCTCGCGGAAGTCGGAAAGGCGTCCATTCGTGCAGCTGCCGATGAAACAGACGTCCACCGGCGTGCCGGCGATGGGAGCACCCCCTTCGAGCTTCATGTATTCGAGGGCCTCCTCGATGCTCTTCCGCGACTCTTCGTCGGTGGCATCGGCGGGCGAAGGAATCGTCTCGTTCACGAAAATGCCGTGATCCGGAGAGATGCCCCACGTCACGGAAGGAGCGATTTCTTCGGCCCGGATGTTCACGACATCGTCGTAGTGGCAGCCGGGGTCCGACGCCACCGCTTTCCAAGAGGCGACGGCGGCATCCCACTCCGCGCCCTTCGGCGAGTAGGGACGATCCTTGAGATAGGCGAAGGTTTTCTCGTCGGGATTCACGTAGCCGCAGCGCGCGCCACCCTCGATCGACATGTTGCAGACCGTCATCCGTTCTTCGACCGAGAAGTTGTCAAAAACACTGCCGCCATATTCGTAGGCGTAGCCGATCCCGCCCTTGGCCCCGAGCAATTTGATGATGTGGAGGATCACATCCTTCGCGTAGACGCCGGGACGGAGGCTGCCGTCCACATTGATGCGGCGGACCTTGAGTTTGCTGAGCGCCATCGTCTGGGTGGCCAGCACGTCGCGGATCTGCGTCGTGCCGATGCCAAAGGCGATCGCGCCGAAAGCCCCGTGGGTGGCGGTGTGCGAGTCGCCGCAGGCGATCGTGGTGCCCGGCTGGGTGATGCCCTGCTCCGGCCCGACGACGTGCACGATGCCCTGGCCGCCGCTGCCGATGTCGAAGAATTTCACACCGAACTCGGCGCAGTTCTTCCGCAGCGCCTGGATCATCTCCTGGGCGAGGACATCCTCGAAGGGCTCCACCTGGTTCTTCGTCGGCACGATGTGATCGACCGTGGCGAACGTCCGGTGCGGGTATTTCACCTTCAGCCCGAGATCCCGGAGCATGCCGAACGCCTGAGGGCTAGTCACCTCGTGGATGAGATGCGTGCCGATGAGCAGCTGCGTTTGACCATTGGCGAGCTGCCTCACCGCGTGCGCGTTCCAGACTTTTTCGAACAAACTTTGACTCATGCTTGGGACCTATTCGGAGATTTTAGGGCGGGAAGCTAGCATAGCACTTCGCGGAACGGTAACGGAATCTTTTCAACAACCGGGGGGCATCCGGGTCTAAAAAGGCCGTCGGATCGTTGAATTCACCGGAAAACCGGTGTAGGAGAGATCTGCCTCCCAAGGCAAAAACCAACTACTGAACCATCATGAAAATGACCCAAGTCATCGAAAAACTGTTCGCCGTCGCTCTCGTCGGTGCCGCCCTCGCCCTCACCAGCTGCGAGAAGACCATGGAAGGTGTCTCCGAAGACGCCAACAAGGCCGTCGAAGAGGCGAAGAAGGAGGCTGAAAAAGCCACCGAGGCCGTCAATGAGAAGGTCGAAGAAGTGAAGAAGGAAGCCGAAAAGGCCACCGAAGCGGTGACCGAGAAGGCTGAAGAAGCCAAGGAAGCCGTCAAGGAAACCGTGAACGAGGCCGCCAAGGCCGTCGAAGCGGCCACCGCTCCCGCTGCTCCGGCCCCTGCACCCGCTCCTGCTGCTCCCGCACCGGCTCCGGCTCCCGCACCGGCTCCTGCCAACCAGTAATCGGACCCTCACCAAGAGTCCCTTTTTCCCAACTCCGCGTCCTCACCGGGCGCGGAGTTTTTTTGTGCTCCGGGATCGGAGGGCCGTCAATTCAGGTTTCCCGCCGCCGATCCCAGGATCCCTACGGCAATGCCAACAATGATGATGACGACGTAGAGGACAAGAAGCAGAAGCATCACGATTCCGACGTACTTCCAGAATCCGCGCTGCTCATTGAGGGCCGCGACGAGATTCCGTTCCGACGGTGCCGCCGAGAGGTCTCGGATCCGGGCAGCGAATTTCCCCAGCTTGATCGCGGGGTAAAAGTAGAAAATCGCCATCGCAACATACAAGGCACCAAACACGACAAAGCTGCCCACGCCCGCTACCTGATTTAAGTGATTCTTGCCGTACATCCCGACCGAACCGGAGAAAACCCCCAGGCCGATCATGATGAGACCCCCGAGGGAGAGAAACACCGCCCCCACCCAGAGGAGCACCGAAAGAAACAATACCCAGCCCCGGGTACGCCTCAATTGATCAACGACGGCAGCGCTGACCGCCTCTTGGGAATACGCATAAGAAAGAGAAGGCGCATCCATGCCCGAAGTTCTATCGGATCCGAGCCAACGCGGGAAGCTCCAATTTAGGTCATCGATCCTCCCATTGCGGCGGATTCCCGCCATGGGGAACCCTTGCCGGAGATTTCCTTGCTCCGGTAAACTCTCTCCATGAATCGCGTGTTCGTTTTCTGTCTCCTCTTCCTCTTTGGCTTCACGATCGTTCCCGCCGACGCAGGACCGCTCCGCGCCGGTGCCGACGTCACGGACATCACCCCGCTGCCCGAGCATTTCCCGATCTCCACGGCCGGATCGATGGCCGCGACTTTCTACGACTCGACCGAGGAGCGCATCCACTGCCGCACCCTCATGCTCGGCGACGAAAAAACCCTCGTCAGTTTCACCTTGGTCGATTCCTGCCTGATCCCCCGCGAGCTCGCCGACTCGGCCAAACGGATCGCCTCGGAGAAAACGGGGATCCCGGCGGAGCACTTCACCATCGCCGCGACCCACACCCATTCCGCCCCGACCGCCACGCCGGCTTTCCAATCGAATCCCTCGGTCGCCTATCAGATCTACCTTGCCGAGCAGATCGCCCATTCCATCGCCGCGGCCTTCGCGAAACTCGAACCCGCCGAAGCGGGCTGGGCGGTCGGGGAAAACCGCGAACAGGTCTTCAACCGCCGTTGGTTCGTCACCGAGCCCTACGCCAATCCCTTCGGCGACACGACCGACGAGGTGCGCATGAATCCCGGCTACAACAAGGGTGGCGGCAAGGTCTCGAAACCGGCGGGCCCCGTCGATCCGACGATTCCCCTGCTTGCGGTGCGATCCTCACAAGGCGAAAAGAAGCCCATCGGTCTCCTCGCCAACTACGCCCTCCACTACGTCGGCAATCCTCCGCGTACCGCGGATGGAAAAGCCCAACTCTCGGGGGATTACTTCGACCGCTTCGCCAAGGTCATGGCCGAAAAGGTCGCGCCCGGACGCGAGGACTATGTCGCGATCCTGTCGAACGGCACCAGCGGTGACATCAACAACAACAATTTCGCCGAACCGGCGCCGGAGAAAAAGTACGAACCCGGCGAAAAGATGATGGAGGTCGCGAAGTCCGTCGCCGACTCCGCTTACACGGCCTTTGCAAAGATCGAATACCGGACCGATCTCCCCATCGCCGTTGCCGCGCGCGAACTCGATCTCGGCGTGCGCAAGCCCGACGCGACCGATCTTGCCCGCGCCCACGAGATCCTGAGCAGCCCCGAGCAGCTCATCAACGGCAACCTCAAGCCGGTCGAGGCCATCTACGCCCGCGAGACCCTGCAACTGCGTGAGTATCCCGACACCGTGCCAGTGCGCCTGCAGGCCTATCGCCTCGGCGATCTCTGCATCCTCACGACGCCCTGCGAGACCTTCGTCGAGATCGGGCTCGAGCTCAAGAAACTCAGTCCCTTCGGCACGACCATGGTGATCGAACTGGCCAACGGCTACAACGGCTACCTGCCGACTCCGCAGCAGCACGGCTGGGGCGGCTACGAGACCTGGCGGGCGAAGTCGAGCTACCTCGAAGTCGAGGCCTCGGTGAAAATGATCGCGGCGTTCAAGGAGTTGTTCGGGGAATTGGATTGAGGAAAGTTGGTCCGGGACTCGACACGGCCGCGGAAAATCGTCATGCTCGCCCGAATCAAACGAGGCGATGAGCGATCCGCGAAACCCAACCCAAACGGCAGGAAAACGACCGCTGTTTTTCGTCCTCGCCGGGTTTCTCGCCGGTACGGCGATGGGAGTCGCGCTCGGCGGAGCCTGGCTCTCGCGAAGCGCGACACCTGATCCCGAGGAGTCAGCCGAAGAAAACGCGGTCACCTTTGCGGGTGCTTCCGACACCTCGAAAGGCCCCGCCTCCGACACAATGTCCCGGCTGCTCGAGACCGGACGCACCGTAGGCATCGAACAAACCCGGAACGTGCTGGCCTTCGTCGATGCCCTCAAGCCCGGCGAATATGAAGCCCGCCTCAACGAGGCCTTGGCCCGGCGCAAGGGCAACCAAGGCTACGAGCTGATCGAAGGCCTCTATCAAAAGTGGGTTGAAAAGGATCGCCCGGCCGCGCTCAACCATGCGCTGGGTCTCAAGGGCAAGGACCGCAAGACGGCGCTCACAGCGGTTCTGACCGCTTGGGCGGCCAAGGAGCCCTATGAGACACTCGCCTGGATTGAAGAACATGACAAAAACGACGAAACCCGGTCAGCCCTCTACAACGTGTTCCGCACGATCGCGCAGACGGATCCGGAAGAGGCCATCGCCCTCGCCGAGCGCAACTCCAACTATTCGAACGGGAGGATGAATATCAGCACCGGCTACCTCTATGCGATCTGGGCGGAGACCGATCCCCGTGCCGCGGCAACCAAGGCCCTCGCGATCCCGAATTCCCAGGAGCGGAGCGGCGCGCTCTGGTCGCTCGCCTCGGCGTGGGCGCAGGCGGATCCGGCGGCTGCCTGGGATTGGGGTCTCACCCTAGAACGGGCCGGCGACCGCAACGCGGTCTTCCGGAATATCATCACCGCGGTCACAAACGACGGGGACACAAGTCAGGCGATCGCGTTCCTCGATTCCCTTCCTCCCGGCCAGGGGCGCAGTGAGGCGATGCAGCAGGTCGCCTCCGTTCTCGCCAATTCCGATCCCGAGGAGGCCTTCGCCTTCGTGATGGAGCACGCGGTGAACGACCGCGACCGGCAGGCGGTCTCGAATGTGCTCCAGCAGTGGGCGAAGGCCGATCCCGCCAAGGCCTTCGAGATCGCGCTGGACGAACTCGAGCCCGGCAACGCACGGCGCAACGCCCTCCAATCCGTCATCACCGAGGTCGCCAACCGCGACCCCGCGCTCGCCCGGGAAATGCTGGAAAAACTCGAGGGCAAGGATCTGGAGAATATCGCCTACTCGGCGGCCAATGCCCTGGCGCGGCAGGACCGCGAAGGCGCGCTCGCCTGGGCCGAGGCGCTTCCCGAGGGAGACCTCCAGGGAAACGCTCTCTCCAGCATCTTTTCGGAATGGGGACGTGAGGACCCGCTTCAGGCCGTGAACCGTGGACTCAAGATCGAAGATGCAAAGGTGCGCCAGCGCAGTCTCGGCAACGCACTGGGTTCATGGGCCTATCAAGATGCCGTTGATGCCATGACCTGGGCCGTGGAGAACCTCGCGAAAGAAGATCAGGAAACCCTCATCCCCCAATCGCTTCTCTATCAATGGGTCGATCAGGATGCAAAAGCCGCGTCCGAATGGGTTGCCGCCCTGCCCGAGGGCAAATTGCGCAACCGATCGGTCTCCAATCTGGTCTCGAGTTGGGCCAACAGCGATCTGGTCGCGACGGGCGAGTGGATCAAACAGCTTCCCAAAGGCGAGTCGCGGGATGAAGCGGCGCAGCGATACGCCTCCCAGGTCTTCGAGACCGATCCCGAGGCCGCCCTCGCCTGGGCCGGATCGATCGGGAACGAGGAGAATCGCATCAGCCAGATGCAGAGCTTCGCGCAACAATATCTTCGGACTTCTCCCGAAAAAGCGAAACGCTGGATCGCCAACAGTTCGCTGCCGCCGGAGAAGCAGGCGGAGCTGTTGAAGGCGGCGGATCGGTAGTGACGCGGTTTTGTCAGGCAAGGTATTCTTGGGCTTCAGCCCGCAACGACCTTCCCGCGGGCTGAAGCCCAGGACTACTTTTCGACCAAATCCCGCAATCTCACCGTCGTCTCCTCGCGCCCGATTTTTCCGGCGGCGACGTCGAGGGTGAGAGTTTCCCAAGCATCGACATCGAGCGTGCCCGGCTCGAAAATGCCGTTTTGACGGAGAAAGACCAGACAGGTGGCGAGGGCAACCCGCTTGTTCCCATCGACGAAGGGATGGTTCGAGCACAGATAGAACAGGTAGGCCGCCGCCACTTCGACCGGATCCTTGATGAGCGGTTCCCCCATGATCGTGGCCTGTGGAGCCGCCACGGCTGACTCCAGCAACTCAATCGAGCGCAGGCCATCGCCGCCGCCGTGAGCCGCGAGCACCTGACGATGTATCGCCTTGACCGCCTCTACCGTGGGATGCCTCATGAAAGTCGCCGGAAGAGTTCGCTGTTCTGGGAGATGATCTCCGCTGCCGCGTCAGCCGCTTCATCAGGCTCGATCCATTCCCGATCCACCGCCGTGATCGTGATGGTCCCGCCGGAATGGACCTCCACATTCACCTGGTCACCTTCCTTGAGACGCGCGAGCTGGAGCAGCGCGCTGTCGAAGATGAGTCCACGCGAGTTGCCAATTTTGGAGATGGTTTTGATCATGGTAATACGATGTATTACCAACTCCGCCACGTCAAGCCGGGAGCCGTCCTCAGTAATCCCGGAACGGCCCGCGCGGCTCGGACGCCTCCATCTCCGCCTGCCACGCGGCAAAGCAGGCCTTCAACCGCTCCAACACCTCTGGCTTTTCGGTAGAAAGATCGTGCTCCTCACCGAGGTCAGTCGAGAGGTCGAACAGTCCACTCCCTTTCGACGACTGAACCCACTTGTATGGCCCTACGCGCGCGGCCACGTCACTGCGCCGCTGCCAGAACATTTCGCTGCGTGGCGAAGGCAGCTCTCCGCGCAGCACCGGCAGCAGATCGAAACCGTCGAGCTTCAGCCCATCCGGTGCCGGCGTGCCTGTCGCCGCGAGCAAAGTCGGGAGGATCTCGAGGGAGGTCAGAAATTCATCGGTGACCTTGCCAGCCGGAACCTTGCCGGGCCACTTCATGAGAAAAGGCACTCGCAGGCCGCCCTCCCACATCGTCGACTTGGAACCGCGCAGCGGGGCATTGCCACCGTTGCCGCTGCCGCCGTTGTCCGAGAAAAAAATCACGATCGTCTCCTCCGTTTCACCCGCCACCTCGATCGCCTCGAGGACGCGTCCGATCGCCGTGTCCATGCGTGTGACCGCGGCGAAGTAACGGGCGAGCTTTTCCTCCTTCACGAGACCGCGGTATTTCGCGACCTCCTCTTCCGGCGCCTGCACCCCGGGTTTCTGCCCGCCGTTGTCTTCCGCGAGGGTCGAGGCGCTGTGCGGGGCATTGAAAGCGAGGTAGAGAAAAAAGGGATCCTTCCCGGCGTGTTCCTTGACAAAAGCGACGGACTCGCGCTCGAAGACCTCGGTGACGTAGGTGCCCTTGTCTTCCTCGGTGCGCTCGTTGCCGCGGAAGAGCGAAGGGATGCCGTAACGTTCGTGGGTGTGATAATCGATCCCGTTGTTCCCGTGCCCATAGAAGAAATCGAAACCGCGCTGCAGCGGCAGGTAACGTTTCGCCTGGCCCATGTCCCATTTTCCGACGACGCCGTTGACGTAGCCGGATCGTTTCAGGTGGTCGCCGAGGGTGAGCTCCCGCGGGTCGAGACCGAGGGTCATCTCGGGCGAGACGGCGTATTCATCACGCGTGAAACGGTGGCCGTAATTGACGAGGTCGTTGCGGACCATGTCGTAGAGTCCGTTGCGCTGAGGATAGCGTCCGGTGAGCAAGCTGCCACGCGAGGGCGTGCAGGCGGGCCAGGTGACGTAGAAGTTTGTCGCCCGCGTTCCCTCCGCGGCGAGACGGTCGAGCGATGGCGTTTTCACCGGCTTCAATCCGAGGCACCCAAGATCCGGCCAGCCTTGGTCGTCGCTGATGATGAGGAGGACGTTGGGTTTCGAATCGTCCGCGACCAACAAATCGGGAACCACGAATCCTAACAAAAGCGTGAAAAGAAATTTCATCAGATCGGGACGCATCACGGCTTTGCTTTGCCTTTGCCCTTGTTCTTCCCTTTCCCCTCGCCCTTGGCTTTTTTCTTCGATCCGTTCCCACCACCTCCGGGCAGATCTTCCGCCTCTGTTTGCGGCAGGTAGGTCGCGAGTTCCTTCTTCGTCTCCGCGAGTTTCGGATCGGCCGCGAGATTGGTGTATTCGAGCGGATCGCTCGCGTGATCGTAGAGTTCCTCGCTGCCGTCGGCGTAGCGGATGTAGCGCCAGTCGCCGAAACGGAGGCTGTGATTGCCACGACCATGGGTCGTGATGGCGGGCTGATCCCAGTCGAGGGTGGGATCCTCGAGGATGGGGCTCATGTCGAAGCCCTCGAGATGTTCGGGACGCGACAGTCCGGCGAGAGACGCGAGCGTCGGATAGACATTGAGGTATTCGACCGGCCATTCGCAGGTTTTCCCCACGGGCGTGATGCCCGGGACTTTCCAAATGTGGACGGTGCGGGTCGGCTCCTCCCAAAGGGCGAACTTCCGCCAATGCGATTTTTCCCCGAGGCTCCAGCCGTGGTCGCTCCAGAGGCAGATGAGGGTGTCATCCTTTTTCGGCGAACTCTCCAGCGCGTCGAGGAGGCGACCGATCTCGTAATCACAGTAGGCGATCGTGGCGAGGTAGGCCTGCACCGCCTCCTTCCAGCGGCCGGAGGCCACGATCTTCGCGTGGTCCCCCTCGGGGCCCGCCATTTTCACTCCGGCCGGCGGAACGTCGTCGAGATCGTCCTCGCGATGCGGAGGCAGCTCGATGGAATCGAGAGGGAAAAGATCGAACCACTCCTTCGGCACGCTGAAGGGCATGTGCGGTTTCACGAGACCGCAGGCGATGAAAAAGGGTTGGTCGCCCTCTTCCTTCATCCGTTCGATGCACCAGTCGACGACCGTGTGGTCGGGCATTTCCTCGTTCGTATTGGCAAGCGGATAAAACTCGATGCCGCCGACCCCTTTGTCCGGAGCCGAGGGATGCGGCGTGAGCTTTCCTCCTTTGCCGTCGAAATACTCCGTCCACTCGCCACCGCGATCACCGGCCCCGTGGTAGATCTTGCCCGCCCCGTAGACGCGGTATCCGTTTTTGAAAAAGTGCGAGTTCATCAGCTTGTCCTCGCTGATCCCGGGACGCCAGTTTTGCGCGTTCGTGTAGCAGCCCGTCGTGCTTGGCCGCATTCCCGACATCAGCGAAGCCCGCGAGGGATTGCAGGCAGGGGCGGTGCAATAGGCGTTCGTGAAGGAAAGGCCCTGTGCCGCAAGGCGATCAATGTTGGGCGTTTTCGTCTGGGGGTTGCGCCCGAGGTGGCCGACCCAGTGATTGAGATCGTCGATGGCGATGAAGAGGACGTTGGGCTTCTTCTCCTCCGCTGCCGATACCGGGAGGACGGCGGCAAGGAGAAGCAGAACGAGGGCGGGGGCTTTCGGGAAGGACATGAGAGGGTGCGATGGCGGACTTGACCGTGTCAAAACGGGCAGGCCCGGTCGAGAGAAAAGCCCGTCCAAGCCCGCCATCGACAAACCCCGCGATCTTTGCCAAGTTGCCCGCCGAATCCTCTCCCCCCCATTCCCCATGAATCTCCATCTCCAGGACAAGGCCGTGCTCGTTTTCGCCTCCAGCGGTGGCATCGGTCGCGGCGTCGCCACCGAATTCGCCCGGGAAGGGGCGAAGGTCATGCTCTTCGCCCGCTCCGAGGACAAACTCGCCGCCACCGCCGAAGCCATCGCCGCGGAGACGGGGAACCGGCCGCTCTACACCGTCGGCGATCTCACCGACGCGGCCTCGGTGAAGGGGGTGATCGATCGCACCGTCGCCGAGTTCGGCGGGCTCTGGGCGCTCTTCAACAATACGGGCGGTCCGCCCGCCGGTGGCTTCGATTCCTTCGATGACGCGGCCTGGCAGTCGGCCTTCGAGCTGACCGTGCTCGGCTACGTGCGTGCGATCCGCGCGGCCCTGCCGCATCTCCGCGCCGGAGGCGGGGGGCGCATCGTGAACAACACCTCCGTCTCGACAAAGCAGGCGATCGACGGACTACTTCTCTCGAATGTCTTCCGCACCGGCCTCGTCGGGCTCGGGAAAAGCCTCGCCCGTGAGCTCGGCCGCGACGGCATCCTCGTGAACACGGTGGGCGCGGGACGCATTGACACCGACCGGATCACCGCCCTCGACACGATGTGGGCGGGGAAAACCGGCATCTCGCTGGAAGAGCAGCGCGCCAAGTCGCAGGCCTCCATTCCGCTCGGTAAATACGGCGAACCGGCCGATTTCGCCCGCGCCGTGGTCTGGCTCTGCTCGGGGGCGAACGGCTATGTCACCGGACAGAATCTCCTCATCGACGGGGGCATGACGGAAGTCTACTGACCGTCCCCGATTCCGCCCCTTGCCCTATCGCCCGCTTCCGGCGTATCCTTTCCGCCATGCCGAAGGGCCTTTGCTTGCTTTCCTGTCTCGTCGTGACTCTCGCTTTCGGGAGTGCCGGGCTCATGGCTGAAGAGACCGATGCCTTCGCCTTTGCCGACCTCGAACGGCCCGAGCATGATTACTGGAATCGCACGCCGAAGGATCCCTTCACCCGGCTCATCGGCGATCTCGAGTCCGGTCGCCTCGCTCTCGATGAATCCTCGGAGAAAGCCTATCTGACGAGCCTGTTGAAGGCGCTGAAAATCCCCGCCTCGACCCAGACCCTGGTCTACTCGACGACGAGCCTGCAGCTCCGCCTCATCTCGCCGCGCAGCCCGCGGGCCATTTACTTCAACGAGGAGATCTATCTCGGCTACGTGCCCGGCGGCAAGATCGAGATTGTCTCGATCGATCCGGAACTCGGGGCGATCTTTTACATCTTCGACATCCCCAAGGGCGGTGCCCGTCCCGTCGCGGAGCGCTCGCAGCGCTGCATGAACTGCCACTCAGACGAAGACACCCGCGAGGTGCCGGGCATCGTCATCAAGTCGGTCGTCCCCGGTCCTTCGGGTGGCAGCCTCGAATCCTACCGGCGCGGTCTGACCGGTCATGAGATCCCGCTCTCGGACCGCTTTGGCGGCTGGCACGTCACGGGCGGCGACAATCTCGGCAAACACTGGGGCAATCTCACGGGGCGGCTCAGTCCGGAGGGAATGCAAACGACGCCCCTGCCTCCGGGCACGCAGTTCGACTGGTCGATCTTTCCCGTCGCCACGAGCGATGTCCTTGCCCATCTCCTCCACGAGCACCAGGCGGGCTTTGTGAACCGCGTCGTCGAGACCCACTACCGGCTCCGCACCGCCCTCGCCAATGGAAAAGGCCGCTTCCTCGAAGCCGATCGCGCCGACATGGAGCGCCAAGTCGGCGAACTCACCCGCTACCTTCTCTTTGCCGACGAAGCCACCCTTCCCGAAGGCGGGATCGCCGGAGACCCGCAATTGAAGGAGGAATTCCTTGCCAACCGCCGTCCCGCCGCGAACGGGGAATCCCTGCGCGACTTCGACCTGAAAACCCACCTCTTCCGCAATCGCTGCAGCTACATGATCTACACGCCGCTCTTCCAGTCGCTGCCCGAGGGCTTCCGCCGCCGCATCTACGACCGCATGTCCCGCGCCCTCGCCGCGAGCCCCGCCGACGCGGAGTTCGCCCATCTCCGCCCCGACGAAAAGGCCCGCCTCCGCGAGATCCTCGCCGAGACGGTGCCGGGTTGGCCGGGTGGATCGTGAGGGGAATGTCAGGATCGCCGCGGGCGACCTCACACCGTGCAGATTTCCACGGCCTGCTTCAGCGAAGCGATCTTGTCTTCGCGCTTGGGAATGAATTCCTGGGCGACCCAGCCGGTGTAGCCGGTCGCGACGATCGCCTTCATGATCGCCGGGTAGAAGAGCTCCTGCGTTTCGTCGATCTCGGCACGGCCCGGCACGCCGCCGGTGTGATAGTGGCTGAAATACTGATGGCGCGCCTGGATCGTGGCGATGATGTCGCCTTCCATGATCTGCATGTGGTAGATGTCGTAGAGAAGCTTGAAATGCTCCGATCCGACCTTGTCACAGAGGGCGGCGCCCCACGAGGAGAGGTCGCACATGTAGTCCTTGTGGTTCACCTTCGAGTTGAGCAGTTCCATCGTCAGGGTCACGCCGTGTTTTTCACACAGGGGCATGAGCCGTTTCAATCCGACCGCGCAGTTTTCGAGTCCCTGCTCGTCGTCCATGCCATCACGGTTGCCCGAGAAACAGATCACGTTGGTGAATCCGGCCGCCGCGCTTTCGGCGATGAGCTTTTCGTAGAGGGCGAAAAGGGTGTCGTGGTGCTCGAGACGGTTGAACGCGTGGGGGATGGAGCCGACTTTCTTTTTCACGCCGCCGATCTCGACCTCGGCCGAAGGAAAACTGACCATGGGACAATGCATCCCGTGTTTTTTCATCGTCGGGAAATCGGCGGGATCGAGCAGGTCGATCGCCTCGAGCCCGAACTCCTTGCCCGCGGTGCAGAGGTCGTCGAGCGAGATGTCCTTGTAGCACCACTTGCAGGCCGAGTGGTTGATCTTGCCGGCAACACCGGCCTTGGCGGCGGCTTCTTCGGCGAGGGCGAACCGTTCCTGCATCGAGGCGGCCACCGCGGCGACGGTGGCAGCGCTCGTGGTGGAGACGAAGGTGCGGCGGGAAAGAGGGGAAGTTTCGGACATGACGGGACTGTAGTGGAAAAGAGGCCGTGTGACGACTGCGGATTTCCGCTATTCCCGGCGCGGTTTCACTCCCGGAAAAGCACCACCGCATCCTCGTCGTAGCGCAATTTCAGATTGGAGAGCTCGGCCACATAACGCAGGGCCTCGGAGAGCGGGACGCTGCGCAAGGTGAGCGTGATGGAGATCTCCCCGGGTGCGGGATCGCCGGGCGCGTTGAGGATGAGATTGAGCCCCTTCTTCGCCGGATCGAGTTCGAGGGATTTCTGTTGGAGGAACTGAAGAACGGATGGCAACGACGCCTCCTCGACCACGAATTCGGGAAGAGTGATCGAGGCGGCGAGATCGGCGGATTTACCCGAGGGCTTCACCGTCATAGGCACCTTCGCCGTTTCGACCGCCGCATCCGGAGAAAGCACCGGCTTCGGCGCGGGTGTCCGGAACACGACGGCAGGGTCGCCGAATTCCACTTCGAGACCCGAGAGTACGGCGAGATACTTCAACGCTTCCGACAGAGGGATTTCCTTGAATGAGACGGTAATGAGGGGATCCGGAACGCCCTCCGTGGGGATATGGAGCAAGTTGATCCCGCGTTTCTCCGGATCGAGGTCCCGCGCCTGTTGCCGCAGAAACGCGAGGGCCTCGGTGAGCGGCGTATCTCTTAGTTCGATCGTGGGGATGATGATCTTCTCCAGCCGGTCCTCGACCAAAGCTCCATTGTCGGCCAATCGCACACTGACCATCACCATGAGTTGTTTGTCGGAAGGTGATGGCGGATCGGCCTTTGCATGGAGCGAAGTGATCACCAGCGTATCGCCAAGATCCACGGTGAGATCGGTCTTGATCTCACTCTCGGAGAAGGTGGTGCTGCCCCCGGTCGTGTTCTGTTTCGTCCGATGAACCCGCAGTTCGAGCCGCACCTTTTCGCCCGCCAGCGTTGGCAGCACCTCGAGGCGCGTTCCGACGAACTTCGGCTTTTCCGGCGCATTCGGCACAGGTGTCCCAATCTCGATCGTCCCTTTTGTCCCCGATTGGGTGACCAAGGTCGGGGAACTCAGCACATCGGCATCCGGGATCGACAGGACTTGCTCCATCACACCTGGATCTCCCTGGAAAACGGTAATGCCATTTTTCGAATCGAGGGTCGACCTTACTGCCTCAAGGGTGACCGGTCGATCCACCGGCACCTCGACAAATCTCGACTCGATCACCATCTGCGGACCCGCTGCCGCCGCCGCTTCATTCTGGGCGCGCGTCGCTCCCGTGAGGCCGATCGCCAGCAGCAGCGCGGGACCCGCGAGAGTCCAGAGCGAGTGAGCGCGACGGTGCCCGGCGATCGCATGGATGCGCGAGGCGAGAAGGCATCCCCTCCCGAAAAGTCCCACCAGTCCGAGGAATCCGAGGCGCCACGCCACGGGATGCGCCGCCCGTTCCACCTTGAGCAGCGCGTGACCGTATCGCGAACGATCGTCCCCCGGGCAGCCCGCGAGCACGGCGCTATCACAGGCCAGTTCACGGTCGGCGCGGAAACGACGGAAGGCAAACCACACCATCGGATTGCACCAATGCAGCGCCTGCAGGCATACGACGAGCCCGTTCACCACCAGATCGCCGCGTTTCACGTGGTTGAATTCGTGCAGGAGGATCAGTCGCCGCTCCTCCCGGTCGAAGGTCTCCTCGAAGGATGCCGGCAGCAGCAGGAGTGGGCGCACCAGGCCGGTCATTGCCGGCCCTGGCACCGCAGCCGAAAGCAGAACCCGCGGGACGCGTCGCAAGCCGCACGCTCGCGCCGCATCCTGAATCTCGCGATGGAGTTCCACCGGAAGAGGCCGCGATCGACGCCGGAAACCAGCCAGGGCCGCGGCACAGGAGATCACCCCGATGAGCATCGCGAGGATCGCTCCCGACATCCAGATCCATCCGGCCACCGTGGTCCAGGGAACCGGCTGACGTTCAGGTGCGGAATCCATCGGCAGGGCGGGAGCCGCGGCTTCCGCCGGAATCAGGTCGGTCGCAAAGGAGACCGCGACCGGGCCGGGCGCGGTCCATCCATTCTCGATGCTCAGCGGGCTCGGAGGCAGGACGGGAGAGCCGAGAACAAACAACACCGGCAACCACAGCGCGTGTCGCCACCCGGCCGGCATTCTTTTGCCCAAGGCGACCTGCACGAGCAGAACGGCGAGAATGAGGAGGGATCCCCGCGTCGTGGCGGAGAGAAACCAGTCAAAGAGAGCATCGATGGTGTGCATGTCAGGATTTCCGGCGGGGGTTCTTCTTCACGGATTCGTCGAGGAGTTGTTTGAGTTGGTCGATTTCTTCGGCACTGAGATTCGACCGCGTCGCGAAATGGACCAGCAGGGGTTGCGCGGCCCCTTGGAAAACGCGTTTCAGGAAGGACTCGCTCTCCGCCCGGACCATCGCGTCGCGCGCAAAGGCCGGAGAAAACTCGCGCACCCCCGCCTCGTTCTCGCCGGAGAGGATCGCGCCCTTTTCAACGAGACGGCTCAGCATGGTGCGAACCGTATTCACCGCCCAACCCGTCGATGGTTGCAGGACTTTGGCAACCTCCGAAGCGGTCTGCGGGGCCCGTTCCCAGAGCGCCTCCATCAAGGTCCACTCGGCTTCTGAAATACTCGGTGCGTTCATCCGGGTGCATCATTACAGTTGTAGTGCCGTAAGTCAACTACAAATGTAGTGCCATAAATGATCTTGCCAAACCGCACCAATTCCTTCACATCGCTCCCCATGAAGCTCGGCCCACTTCTTCTCGGATGCGTCTTCCTCGTTTTCCCGGAGGCCCGTTCCCGTGAGTGGACCTCCACCGACGGCCGAAAGCTCGAAGCCGATTTTGTTTCCGCTACCGGGGATTCGGTCATCGTCAAGCGCGCCGCGGATGGGCGCAGCTTCACCCTGCCGTTGAAAGGCCTCTCCGACGCTGACCAAACCTGGGTGAAGGAAGAGATGGCGAAAAATGCCAAACCGGTCGAGGGACCCTACGCCACACTCCTGACGGGCGAATGGGCCTTATCCGAAGACGACGGCCTGCCCTTCGCCCTCTTTGGCGCCAAGGATCTCGATGCGTCGAAGAAGTATCCTCTCGTCGTCGGACTTCACGGACGCAGTCAGAATGCGGAGAATGGCAAGCAGCTTGGTCCATTCTCGAAATCCTTCTCCGAACCGGGCCGCTACGAAAAGAATCCCTGCATCATCCTGGCACCCCTCGGCTATCAACCCTTCGGCGGCCAAGGCACCGCTTGGAGCAACGAACCCGGCACGAAAACGCTCGCCCTCATCGAAAAACTGATCGAGAGCCTGCCCATTGATGAAAACCGCATCTACGTCGTCGGATATTCGATGGGTGGGTTTGGCGCCTGTCACTTCGCCGTCACCGAACCAAAGCGATTCGCCGCGGTCGTCGCGGGCGCCGGTTGCACGGGCGTGGATTCGGCCGATGTCTTCAAGCGCCTTCCTTTGTGGCTCCATCACGCGGCGGATGATCCGACCGTGGAGGTCCGCTACTCGCGCGACCTCGCCGAAGCCTTGAAACGGTCGGAGACGATGAAATATACCGAATACCCGACCGGAGGACACGGCATTGCCGGCACGATTTTCAACGACGACGCCGTGCACGAGTGGATTTTCCAACAGCGACGCGAGTGAGATCGGCATCGCGGCGGCGGAAAAGCGCTCAGCGCTGTGCCTCCAGCTCGCAATCCTCCTCGGCCCGGACGCGTTCTCCGGTTTTGTCGACGGGATGAGTGAAGAGATAGCGCCAGACCTCCTCGTGGATGAGCTTGCCTTCCGCATCCTTCACCGCCGCCCCGCCGGGGACGGAGGCGTTGTGGGCGCGGTTGGCGTCGTTTTTCACATCCGCATTGGTGATGAGTCGGCGCGAGTTCTCATAGGGCGCTTTCACCGCATCGACATCGACGAGCGGACCGAAATCGTTCAAACCGAGAAGGATCCACGAGCGGCAGTAGTGATCGGCCGTCCAGCCGCCGTCGAGGACGTGGGTGAAGCCGAAGTAGCGGTTCGCCGGAGTCGCGGATTTCATGCCCTGCCATTCCTCGGTGTTGTCGCGCGGACCGGAGAACATCACGACGCGGTCGACCTTCTGATGGATCGCGAACCGGGCCGCGGTGGTGCTGCCGTGCGAGATCCCTGCCAACACCACCTTTTCCCAGTCGAGTTCCTTGCCGCCGCGGGCGATGAACTGATCCCAGTCACCCTGCCGGTTTTCCTGGTCGAGCCACTTCACGAACTGGAAGGCCCGCTCCTTCAACCCGTCGGGATGCGGGATTTCGACGATCGGGCTGTGATCCTCGCCCGTGGCGGCTTCCAGACGGATCTTGCCGAGAGTGTCGCCGTCGTTGAGCTGCTCCTTGGTGAGCTTGGAGAACCAGCGGTTCGCGTAGCTGACCTGGAGGTAGTGCATGCCGTAGCTGTTGACGCGCTCGGCGAGACCGGCGTTGTGATCCATCAGCCAGATGACGAGCTTGCCCTCGGATTTCACATCGGTATCGACGGAGGCGTGCTGGAGGTCGCGCGGCTTGCCCTTGTCGTCGGTGAAGACGAAGTCGATCGAGGGATGTTCCTTGGCACGCGGATCGATCTCGCTGGCGCGTTTGCTGAGATCAAAGCGTTCGCCGGCGGAAACATTCGCGAGGAAAAGAATGGAGAGGAGAGAGGCAAGGGGGGCGGATTTCATGGAGATCGGTCAGGGAGTCGAAAGAAGCCGAAGATACCACTCGCGAAGTTGTTTCGTCGAATCCCTTTCATCGAGAAACATCGCCGTGGCATGGGCTCCGAGCCGGGAATTCGCCCAGGTCACCTCGGTCTTCATCGCGTCCATCACCGCCTGGAACGCGGCGGGAGAGTTGTCGGTCTGGAAGACGGCGCGGCCGCGGAAACGTTTCGCCCGCTCCAGGGCACCCTCCATCGTCGCGCCGTTCCAGCCGTCGCCATCGTAGTGCTGACAGGCGTGGAATCCTTTCCAGAGCGCCGCGATGCGGTCGTTCCGCAGGCCGATGTAGCCGCAGGCGAGGGCCCCGCGCGAGAAGCCGGTGAGGACGAGATTGGCCCGATCACCGCCGAACTTCGCACAGACCTCCTCCATCATCCTCACGGCGTGGTCGGCGGTGGCGTCCGGATCACCCCAGCCGTGCTCGGCGATGGTGCCTGTCGCGGGATCGATGAAGGGTAGTCCGACACAGATCGAACCGCGGCCTTTCGTCATACCGTAGCCGATGACGCATTGGTCGGGGAGTCCCGTGGAGTAGCAGCCGGGAATGAAAAAGATGTTTCCCGGATACTCGGCGATCACGGGGTAGGTGCCGCCCGCTTTCCAATCCTCGGGCAGGTGGAGAATGGAATAGACCGCTTTTCCCTCCTCTCCGGGCAGGCGGAATCGGACCCGTTTTCCCGGTGCGGGTGCCGCGTCCTCGACCGGAGGTACCTCGAGACGACCCGCCGGCATCGTCCAGGCCGGAGCCTCACCGGCAGCGCGGAGATGTCGCACGGAGAGCGCGACCGGTTTGTTGCCGCGTCTCAGAATCATCATCTGGACCTGCTTCACCTGATGCGGATCGATCTTGGGTGTTTTGTCAGGCCAGGTTTCGCGGAGGTCACAGGAGAGCAGACGCGTCTCCCCGGGCGCGAGCGTGGCCGGAGCCGGCACGGCATCCCAGCCGCGGTCGCCCACGACCCAGAGGAGGAGATCGACCGCTTGCTTGGAGGTATTCGTCACTTCGGCCTCGACCGTGGCATATCCGGAGAGATCCCAGACACCACCCGGCGCGGGCAGCGTGACCCAGGCATAGCGATCGGCCGGACCACGGGCCACGAGAGCTTCACCCGTGATCTGAAGCGTTTCCCCCTCCCACATCGCGGCGAGACCACGCTCTTCCGAAGGCGCGACGACAAGGGCGAGCGAGGCGAGGAGCGGCAGGGTCATGACGATCGCCTTTTTCCCCGATGCCGGGCGGCGGGACAAGTCCCGAATTGCGCGGAAATCCCGTGCCCCCGGTGGACCCGGGGTCCGATCCATGCGATCTTGCCTTTGCGATGATCCCCTCCGCTCCCACTCCCGAAACAGCGGCCCGTTGGTGGCACAGGGAAGGAGACCGCCTCGTCTGCGACCTCTGCCCCCGCGAATGCCGCCTCGGCGAAGGACAGCGCGGCTTCTGTTTTGTACGTCAGAATCTCGGCGGGGAAATGGTCCTGACCACCTACGGCCGCAGCACCGGCTTCTGCATCGATCCGATCGAGAAAAAACCGCTCAATCACTTCCTCCCCGGCACGCCCGTCCTTTCCTTCGGCACGGCCGGTTGCAATCTCGGCTGCAAATTCTGCCAGAACTGGGACATCTCGAAATCGCGCGAGATCGAGATCCTCAGCGCCGAGGCCGCTCCGGAGGCGATCGTGCGCGCCGCCAAAGCGCACGGATGCCGCAGCATCGCCTTCACCTACAATGATCCCGTGATCTGGGCCGAATACGCCATCGACACCGCGAAACTCGCCCGGGCCGAGGGCATCAAGACCGTCGCCGTGACCGCCGGGTACATCACCGCGCTGGCCCGTCCCGAGTTCTACGAACACATCGATGCCGCGAACGTCGATCTCAAGGCCTTCACCGAGGAGTTCTACCGCAGCCAGACGCTCTCGCATCTCGAGCCGGTCCTCGATACCCTCCGGTGGTTGAAGGAAGAGTCTTCGGTCTGGTTCGAGATCACGAACCTGATGATTCCCGGCGAGAACGATTCACCCGACGAGACCGCGCGGCTCTGCGACTGGATCGCGGAGCATCTCGGCGACTCCGTGCCCCTCCATTTCACCGCCTTTCATCCCGATTTCAAAATGCGCGACAGGGGCCGCACCCCGCACGAGACCCTCATCGCCGCCCGCGAGATCGCGGTGCGTCGTGGCCTGAAATACGTCTACCTCGGCAACGTCCTCGATGGCGAACGGCAGAGCACCCTTTGTCCCGGTTGCGGCACGGTCGTGATCGAGCGGGTTCACTACGAGATCGGCGCCTACCGCATCCGCGACGGGGCCTGCACCACCTGCGGCACGATCATCCCGGGTATCTTCGAAGACACCTGCGGCGATTGGGGAAGGAAACGATTGCCCGTGGATTTGAGATCGTTTCAGGAGAAATGAACGCGCGGGAATTGGAGCGGCCTAACATCGAGCGAAGAAGGGGCGGCCTACGGAATACGCGGAAAACACGGAATTGTTGAAGACCGAGATAGATGCGGCAGGCATCAAAATACTCGGAAAACACGGAAGGAAACTGGAAGCGGCTCCCCGAACAACCAAACATGACGCCCCTGCCTCCAACCCATTTGCGATTGCCTTTCGGGGTATTCCGCGTGTTCCGTAGGCACCTCTCTCAGCCATGATCTCCTTCCAAGATCCCGCCGTGCAACGCGCGCTGCTTTCGCAGTCCCGACGTCTTGTCGAGGGGGCGGCGCGGGGTTTCACGGCAACCGATTCCCTGCCGCCCGAGATCGCGGCCATTCCCTGCTTCGGTCTCTTCGTCACCCTGCGCCGCGGCGACAAATTGCGCGGCTGCATCGGCAATTACCGCGTCGATCAAACGAATCCCGTGGGGCTCCTCCTCGCCCAAGCCGCTCCCGCCGCCGCGGTGAAGGATCCGCGCTTTCCTCCCGTCGGACCCGCCGAGACCGGGCTCCTCACCATCGAACTGACACCGCTTCATTCCTTCCGATCCGTCGAGGCGACGGGTCGCGACCGGGTCCGAGCCATTGTGCTGGGGAAGCATGGGGTCATTGTCAGGGCCGATGGAAAGCGCGGCCTCTTCCTCCCACAGGTCGCCACGGAGAATCGCTGGGATGTCACCACCTTTCTCGAAAAGGTCTGCCAAAAAGCCGGCCTGCCCTCCGAGGCCTGGACCTGGCCTCACGCCGAAGTGATCACTTTCGAGGGCGAGCCCTTTGCCGAGGAACTCTCGCCGAATGAAGCGGCGCTCGCCTCGGTGCGGGGAGAAAGGGGCGCGGTCCGTCCCGCCGCCAAGGCCGGTCAGTTTTATCCGGCGACCGCCGCCGGGATCAAAGCCGAGCTCGACCGTTGCTACGCGCCGACACGACTTTTTGGTCCCGATCCCGCCCGCGCCGTGATGTTGCCGCACGCCGGATGGCGTTTCTGTGGCGACCTTGTCGCCGTCACCCTCGCCCGGGTCCAGGTTCCGGAAATCGCCGTGGTCCTCGGACCCAAACACACCGCCGCCGGCCCCGAATGGTCGGTCAGCGCCGCCGGAGCCTGGGAATGGCCGGGAGGGAAGCTCGAGGTCGCGGGGGAATGGGCCGATTTCCTCGTCGCCCGTTGCCCGCGCCTCGTCCGCGAAGACGAGGCCCACCGGGACGAGCATGGCTGCGAGGTGCTGTTGCCCTTCCTGCACCGCCGCAATCCCTTCGTCCGCATCGTCCCCATCGCGATCGGCGCGGCGAGCTACGAGGATCTCGCCCCGCTTGCCGAAGCGCTCGCGGCCTTGCGTGAAGAATTGGGGGACCGGCTGCTCCTCGTCATTTCCAGCGACATGAATCACTTCGCCGACGACGAGGAAAACCGTCGACTCGATGCCCTCGCCCTCGATCCGCTCGAGGCCGGCGATGCGCGCGGCCTCTACGACACCTGCCTGAATCACCGCATCAGCATGTGCGGGATGCGTCCCGCCGTCGCGGTGCTGCGGGCGCTCGAATCGGAACGCCATCACTCCATCGAGATCACCGGCTACGAAACCAGCGCCCGCGTCACCGGAGACACGAGCCGGGTCGTGGGGTATGCGGGGGCGGTGATGGAGTGAGGGAGCAGCCGCTTCGGCCCATAGTCCGCCGCATTTCAAAAATCAGTTGGGTATCTTCGCCGTCGGCATCATGATGCGGGAAATGCGATCTCATACGACAAAAGAACGGATCGAGAGTCTCATGCGCAGCCTCGGTGCATCTGTCACCTCGGAAGGATGCATCTACTTCACCGGTGGCGTTTCGGCAGTGCTGATGGGGTGGCGGGAAATGACCATCGATGTCGATCTCAAAGCGGAACCCGAGCCAAAAGGATTTTTCGAGTGTCTGCCACGACTGAAGGATCGATTGGACATCAACATCGAACTCGCTTCCCCCGATCAGTTCGTGCCTGCATTGCCGGGATGGCAGACGCGCAGCCCCTTTATCGCGCGATATGGCCGCCTCGATTTCCATCATTACGATTTCTACGGTCAAGCTCTCGCGAAGGTGGAACGAGACCATCCCCGCGACCGGGTGGACGTCGCCTCCATGATCCGGGACGGTCTCGTCATCCCTGAACGCCTCGTCGAACTTTTTGAAACCGTGGAACCCCTCCTGATCCGCTATCCTTCCATCGACGGCGCCGCCTTGAGAAAACGGATCATGGAAATCCCGGGATGACCGGACTATGCTACCGGAGCCATGATTCTCGACGACCTCCCTGCCAACGACCTTATCCGCGAGGGCCTCGATGACGTCTCGGCGGGACGGCACACGGTCGCCTCGCTCCTCGTCAAGATCGCGAGCCCAAAGCTCGGCCGTTGCGGGATCGTCGTCTCCACCTCCGAAGAAGAGGCGCTGAACGCGGACCACGAACTTTATGAACTGCTCGGTCGCGAGCACGGCAACGAGGCGCACAGCCGATACAACGCGCTGCTGCGCGAGCTGGTCAGTTTCGAACGCTCCCTCGAAGCCCGGCACCGGCGGCTGACGCAGCCGGTGCACGTCCCGGGACCGCCACGGATCACTTGACCCGGTAGATCTTCACGTCGTCGATCCAGACCGTGCTGGGAATCAGAAAACTGAACCAGCGTTTCATGGGATGGGCGAAACCCTCGGACCGGTGCGCGGCGATCGCCTTGCCATCGATCGTCAGGCGCATCTCGTCGCCCTCGGTGACGAGGACGAGCTCGTGCCATTCGTCGTCGGACTTCCACGGCAGGCTGATCTGCTTCGTTTTGAGGAGGGCTTCGAGATCTTTGGGGAGCGGTTCCTTGCGGTCGAGGTAGGGCTGGCGGCGGGCGCGGATCGCAAGATCCATCACGCCTGTCTTGTAATCGGCGAGCATGAGGTTGGTGCGGTAAAGCATCGCGTAACAGAGATGGCCCGCGTGAATGCCCTTCGTCTCGCGATCGACAAAGCCGAACTGGAGCGACTCGTCCTTGTTCTCACCGGGAAATCGAAAGCGCACGATGACGCCGCCATCGGTGAAGCCGGCCTCGTGATGAATGTGGGCGGCGTGACCGGCTTCCTTTGACGCGCTCGCAACCTTGAGGATGCCCTCATCGAGGTCGGCCATTTTGATGTGCGGGACGCGGTCGGCGGTGGCGCTGTTCCAGCCGTTGCCGATGGCCTTGGCGAGATTGCCGTCCTCCTCGCGCTCGAAGGCGTCGTGAAAGATCAGCGTGCCCTGCTTCGTGAGCCAAGCGGCATCATCGGCGGCGCGGAGATCAGAGATGGAACAGGACACCAGCAAGGCGGTCGCCAGAGAGGAAAGGAAGATTTTGGGAACGATCATGGGAAGGGAAAGGTCATCGTTGCAATTCGATCCGCAAGTTCCCGGATGGAGGCGCGGGCACCTGCCAGGTGAGGCTCCAGGTGCGGGAGGCGGGATCGAAATCGGTCTGCCAGAAGTCGTTGCCATGCACGCTCTGATCGAGCGCCCGGCCATCAATCACGAGCCGGTGACCCTCGGGACGCGACAATCCGGAAACGGTGACGGGAACCCAGGCGAGACCACCCGCGAGCGTAAAGGCGGCTTCGTCATTCTCCGCGGCGAGATGGACCGCGGGATGCAGAGAATGCAGCGAGCCCTTTTCGACGGTGACGGAACGGCGATTCCCCACGGCCTCGCGGTGGACCAGTTTCCACGTGTTGCCGTCGCGCTGGAGCGCCTCGCGCAGGGCGGCGTTGGGACCGTAGTAATCATCGGCCTGCTGCGGCAGGATGAGGAACTCGATCACGGCCTCCACGAAATCGCCTGCTCGCAGCGTCGTCACGTCCGGCGGCGGCACAAGATCGGCGGTGGAGGTGTCGGCTCCGCGTGAGTGAGTGCCGCGCTCGACGAGCCAGGGCGCGGCCTCCTTGCCGCCGAGGCGGGCCTTCCACTCGCGGATGACAAGCCCGCGGTTGGCCCAGGCGCCTTTTTCATCCGGCTTCGATCGGGAAACGGCTTCGTGCAGGGAAATCCACGGGGTCGCTCCGGTGAGTTCCATCGGCTCGGTGCGGATCGCATCACCGCCCCACTGGGTAGGCCATTCGCGGACGAGACCGTCGGCATTC